>NZ_JBISCA010000003.1:0-844424 GCF_046635825.1 Modestobacter sp. SSW1-42
GTCAACCGGGTAAGGCCCCCGCCCAGACCAGCGGGTTGATAGGCCGGAGGTGGAAGCGGCGCAAGTCGTGGAGCTGACCGGTACTAATAGGCCGAGGGCTTGACCATCACAACACCCAGCCTTTTGAGATGTCTCGCGTCCACTGTGTGGTTCTGAACGTACGGAACCCACCCCACGTCCACCCCCACGCTTGCGTGGGTGGTGAGTGCGCGGGGTGGGCCCGACAAGTTCACAGCGTTACGGCGGTCATGGCGAAAGGGAAACGCCCGGTCTCATTCCGAACCCGGAAGCTAAGCCTTTCAGCGCCGATGGTACTGCCCCGGGGACGGGGTGGGAGAGTAGGACGCCGCCGGACACAACTCAACGAAACGGGGGTCGGAGCTCATTGCTCCGGCTCCCGTTTCGTGCGTTTGTCCGCTCTCGTCGACAGGCCAGGCTCCCCGCAGCGCGGTGAGGAGCTGGTTGCGATGCCGTTCAGGTGCCCCCGCTGGGCGTGCGCCGTTCATCAGTGAGGTACGCAGACACCATGACTTCTCCGCGACGGGGGCCGGCAGGCTCCGATCGAGGCCGAGGCGACAACGGCGGCGGCGGTGGCGCACCGCGTCAAGGCGGCGCCGGCCGGCCCGCACGTCCGGCCGGTCACCGAGGCAGCCGACCGACCGGGTACGGCGCAGGCGCTGGTGGCTCCTCGGGATCGTCACGTGACGATGCCTATCGCGCTCGGGGCGGTGCAGCCGGCGGTGAGTGGGGTGCCCGTCCTTCCGGTGGACGGCCGCAGCGGGGTCGTCCCCAGGCTGACGGCGCCCCCCGCGGTGATGCGCAGGCGCGCGGTCCCCGGGCCGACGGGCCGGCTCGCGGTGGCCGCCCCTCCGGTGACCGCCCCTCGTGGCAGGACCGGCGCCCCGGTGGGGACCGTCCCAGCGGTGGCGGCCGGCCCTCGGGTGGCGGGCGTCCGTCCGGCGACCGTGGCGGCGCCGGGCGGCCGAACGGTGACCGCACTGGTGGCGGCCGCCCCTCCGGTGACCGCCCGTCGTGGCAGGACCGTCGTCCCGGTGGCGACCGCCCCACGAGCGGTGGCCGCCCCTCCGGTGACCGCCCGTCGTGGCAGGACCGTCGTCCCGGTGGCGACCGCCCCACGAGCGGTGGCCGCCCCTCCGGTGACCGCCCCTCGTGGCAGGACCGCGCGCCCCGTGGCGACCGACCGCAGGGCGGTGGCCGGCCTGCTGCTGGTGGCCGTCCGCAGGGTGACCGCCCGTCGTGGCAGGACCGCCGCCCGGGTGGAGACCGTCCGACCGGTGGTGGCCGTCCGCAGGGTGACCGCCCGTCGTGGCAAGACCGCGCACCGCGAGGTGGCCGTCCGCAGGGTGACCGCCCGTCGTGGCAGGACCGTCGTCCGGGGCAGGACAGCCGCCCCGGTCAGGACCGTTCCGGCGGAGGGCGCCCCTCGGGGGACCGTCCCGCGTGGCAGGACCGTCGTCCTGGTGGGGACCGGCCTGCCGGTGGCCGCCCGTCAGGTGACCGGCCGGCGTGGCAGGACCGCCGTCCCGGTGGGGACCGTCCGTCCTCGGGTGGGCGTCCCTCGGGTGAAGGGCCGGCGTGGCAGGACCGTCGCCCCGGTGGCGACCGACCGGCCGGTGGGGACCGACCGGCCTGGCAGGACCGTCGTCCGGGTGGGGACCGGCCCGCAGCGCAGGAGCGCCGTCCGGGTGGGGACCGCCCGTCCTCGGGTGGGCGTTCCTCGGGTGACCTGCCGGCGTGGCAGGACCGCCGTCCCGAGCGCCGCTCGGACGCCGGGGACGAGCAGGGTGGCAGCCGCCCCTCCGGTCCGCCGATCCCGGAGTGGGCCGACCCCCGTGAGCTGGACCCTGCGGTGCGCTCGGCGCTGCGTGGGCTGGACGCCCGCAACGCCGAGGTGGTGGCCAAGCACCTCGCCGCAGCGGGCGGCCTGGTCGACGACGAGCCCGAGCTCGCCCTGCAGCACGCCCGGGCTGCGCGCGATCGTGCCTCCCGCATCGGCCCGGTCCGCGAGGCCGTGGGCGTCGCCGCCTACCTCGCCGGTGACTTCGCCGAGGCGGCCCGCGAGCTGCGCGCCTACGCGCGGATGAGCGGCGACCAGAGCTACCGGGCGGTCCTCGCCGACTGCGAGCGCGCGCTCGGCCGCCCGGAGAACGCGCTGCGGCTCGTGGCGGAGGCCTTCGACGGGCAGCCGGACGACGAGGAGCTCGTCGAGCTGCAGCTGGTCGAGGCCGGTGCGCGGCAGGACCTGGGTGAGCTGCCCGCCGCCGCGCTCATCCTCGAGGCTGCGCTCGGTGGCCGGCCCACCCCGGCCGGTCTCGGCCGCCCCGGCCTGGGCCAGCTCCGGCTCGCCACCGCCTACGCCGACCTGCTCGCCGCGCGCGGTGAGGAGGAGCTGGCCATGGAGTGGTACGGCGCCATCGCTGCCGCCGACCCCGATGACCTCACCGGCGTCTCCGAGTACTTCATCGAGGACGACGACGAGCTGGAGGACGACGCGCTCGCCTCCGACGACGAGTTCGACGACGAGGACGACACCGAGGGCGAGGCACTGGTGGGGGCCGACGCCGACGGGTCCTCGGTCGAGGAGCCCACCGGTGCCCCGGCCACGGTCTTCGACGAGGACGAGGACGAGGACGACGTCGACGAGGACGCGCTCGACGACGTCGCCGATGACGACATCGAGGCCGAGGTCGCCGAGCTGCTGGGCGAGGTGCCCCCGCCGCCCGTGGAGCGGGACCACAGCCGGCTCTTCCAGCAGGCGACGGAGCAGCACCCCCCGACGGACTGACCCGCTCCGTCCACACCGGCCGGCGCCGTCCACAGACCGCGGACGGCGCTGGCCGGTGGGGGTGGCCGGCGGCGAGGCTCGTCCCATGAGCCTGACCGTCATCGACCGCAACGACGTCGTCCTCCGCGGACGGCTGAGCGCGCCCCCGGAGCTCCGCCCGATGCCCAGCGGGGACACCCTGCTGCTCTTCAAGCTCGTGGTGCGCCGGGACAGCCCGCGCCCGCGCGGGCCCAAGACCGATGTCATCACCTGCGTCAGCTACCTGCCGGCGCTCCAGCGGTACGCCGCGGCCTGGACCGCCGAGGACGTCGTCGAGGTCGAGGGCTCGCTGCAACGCCGGTTCTGGCGCACCCCCACCGGCACCGCCGTGGCCTACGAGGTCAACTGCCGCCGCGGCCGCAAGGTCAGCCGCGCCGGTCAGCGGACGTCGTCGCAGCCCGCCTGACCGGTCAGTCCTCGTGCGGTCGCAGCACCAGGCCCGTGCGGGGCTTGGGCACGAACAGCGTCGACTTGCGGGGCATGCGGGCACCGGCCCGGGCGACCGCCGCGACGTCCGACGGCGACGGCGAGCGCAGCAGCAGCGCCACACCGGCGCGCTCCTGGGCCGACCGCAGCGCCTCGGCGACGTCGTGAGCGATGAGCACCGAGGCCGGGTCGTCGGGCAGGCGCCACAGCCGGGACAGCACCGCGGCGTGGGCCAGGACGACGTCGAGGCCGCGCCAGGCCGCCGGCGCCTCCGCGGGCACGGCGGCGAGCATCTCCGGCGACGGGGACGACAGTTCGGCGACGCGCACCCCGTCGGTGACCAGGAACGCGGGCCCGCCGGGCTGCGCGGCCCAGCCGTCGACCCCCCGCCGGAGGTCGCCGTCGGCGGGGGAGAGGTCCCGCACCTGGAAGCCCGCCGCAGCCGCGGCCAGGGCGGCGTCGAGGCCCAGGTCGGGCACGACCCGGTGGATCGCCTGCAGCCGCAGACCGCCGGCGCCCATCGGGGTGAGCAGCGCCAGCACGCTGCCGTGCCCCCCGACGGCCTGCTGGTGGTCGCGGGCTGCGGCGAAACGGTGGTGCCCGTCGGCGATCACGGCCCGGGTGGCGGCCAGCGCCCTCGGCAGCCGGTCGAGCACCGCGGGGTCGGTCACCCGCCACAGCCGGTGCACGACGCCGTCGAGATCGGCGACCTCGAGGGTCGGCGGGGTCCCGGCCGCGACCTCGCGGGTCAGCGCGGCGACCTCGGCATCCGGGTCGTGCGCCAGCACGATGGGCTCCAGGTCGGTGTGCGTGGCGGCCAGCAGGGCCGTGCGCCCGGCGACGGCGGGGGCGAACGTGTCCTCGTGCGGGAGCACCGCCGTCGAGCCCGCCGGCGGCACGGTGACCGCCCCCAGCCACCCCGTCGTCGGCGCGCTGCCCGGTGCGCTCATCTCGTACCGCCAGAGCGCCGGGGCCTCGTCGCGCACGAGCACCCCCGCGTCCAGCCACGCGCCCAGGGTCCGGGCCGCGACCGTGGCCGAGGCGCGGTCCCGGCCGGCGCGGGTGCCCTCGGGGGCTCCGGCCGGGTCGACGTGCGGCAGGATCAGGCGGACGATGTTGTGCGGATCGGCCGCGGCCAGACGCTCGCGGCCCGCCGCGGTCACCAGGTCGTAGGCCGGCGAGCTCACCCGCGCCAGGTGTCCGGCAGCGTGGTCGCGGTACAGCAGGGCACGGAACGGCCGGACGTCGAGGCCCGCTTCGTCAGGAGGCGGGGCATCCGCCGACGTCGAGGGCACGTACTCGATCGTAGGAGCGCGTCGGCACCCGCCCCGCGGCGGCGTCGGCCGCGGCGGCACCCGCCGCCGGCGCGCCAGGGAGGAGCGGCGTTGGTCGACCCAGGACAGCCCGACGGCGGGGTCTACGAGTGGTACCAGCGGGGTCTGCAGCTGCTGGGCGACCGCAATCCGGCCGCGGCCGCCACCCTGCTCGAGCGGGCCGTCACCGCCGAGCCCACCTCCCGGAGTGCGCGCGAGGCGCTGGCCCGGGCACAGTACGACGCCGGCCGCTACCGCGACGCCATCGACAGCTTCACCCACCTCATCGCCGCCAACCCCACCGACGACTACGCCCAGTTCGGGCTCGGCCTGGCCGCCAGCCGGGCCGGCGAGCTGGAACTGGCCGCCGAGCACCTCGCCCTGGCCGTGGCCATGCGCCCCGACCTCGACCACTACGCCCGCGCGCTGCGCGGGGTCCGGGCCCGCCGCGGCCTGGCGGAGGAGCTCCCATGACCTGCACCCACCCGTCCACCGTCACCCCGGGGGTCCGGCGGTGACCGGCGACCGGCCGCCGCTCGCGGCCGGCAGCGCCGCGCCGCCCGCCACCACCCACGACGTGGCGTTGCTCGACCTCGACGGCGTCGTCTACGTCGGCCCGGCCGCCGTGCCCGGTGTGCCCGCGGCGCTCGCCGACGCCCGCACCACCGGCATGCGGCTGGGGTTCGTCACCAACAACGCCGCGCGCACGCCCGAGCAGGTCGCCACCCACCTCACCGAGCTCGGTGTCCCGGCGCAGCCCGCCGACGTCATCACCAGCTCCCAGGCGGCGGCGTCCGTGGTGGCCGACCTCGTCGGCCCGGGCGGGCGGGTGCTGGCGGTCGGGGGGCCCGGGGTCACTGCGGCACTGACCGCCGCCGGGCTGACCGTCGTCGAGCGCGCCGAGGAGTCCCCGGCCGCCGTCGTCCAGGGGTACGGGCCGGCGGTGAGCTGGGCGCAGCTGGCCGAGGCGGTCGTTGCCGTCCGGGGCGGGGCACGACACGTGGCGACCAACACCGACGCGACCATCCCGTCGCCGCGCGGGGTGCTGCCGGGCAACGGTGCGCTGGTCGGTGTGGTCAGCGCGGTCACCGGTCAGCAGCCGCTGGTCACCGGCAAACCCGACCCGGCGATGCACGCCGAGTGCGTCCGGCGCACCCGTGCCGCCCGGCCGCTGGTCGTCGGCGACCGGCTCGACACCGACATCGAGGGGGCGCGGCGCGCCGGCGCCGACAGCCTGCTGGTGCTCACCGGTGTCGCCACGCCCGCCGACCTGCTGGCCGCCGGACCCGTCCACCGGCCCGACCTGCTCGCCCCCGACGCCGCCGGGCTGCTCACCGATCACCCCGCGGTCACCCCGGTCGAGGGCGGCTGGAGCTGCCGCGGATGGCTGGCCACCGAGGCCGACGGGGTCCTGACCCTGCGCGGCAGCGGGGCGGACGGCGGACCGGCCGACGGTCTGGACGGTCTGCGGGCCCTGGCCGTCGCGCACTGGGCGCTGCATCCAGACGCGGGGGAGCCGGCCACGGTGCGCAGCGGGGACGCCGCGGCCGCCGAGGCGCTGCGCGGCTGGCGGCTGGGCGCCGACTGACCGGCCGGGCGGGTCCGGCCCTCGGCCGGGCTCGTCGGGTCGGCCGGCGGCCGGGCGGGTCAGAGCAGCGAGCGCAGCCGCAGCATGTCGCGCAGACCGGCCTCGAGCTTCACCCGGCCGGTGGCCCAGGCGGGGGCGAAGGCCAGCTCACCGGAGGTCAGCGCGAGCAGGTCGTCGCTGCTCATGGTCAGCCGGATGTCGGCCTTGGGCACCGCGGGGGAGTCCGGCACCGCGGTCATGTCGTGCACCGACCCCAGGGCGAGCCGGCCGGCCACCACCTGGCCGAGGTCGGTCAGCCGGCAGGACACCGTGCGGTCGAGGTCGCGGGCGCCCTCGGCTGCGGCCAGCTTCCCGACGAAGCCGTCCAGGGCGGTCATGCACTGCTCCAGCGTGGCCACGTGCGGTGTTCCTCCTCGAGCAGGGGACCGGGTCGGCCCGGCCGGAGGGTCCGGCGGTGCCGCCACGGCCGGGAGTCCGGCCGCATGGTCCGGGGCGGGACGCTACCGGCGCCGCCTGCACACCGCGGAGGTCGGGAGGTCGGCGGGGAGTTGTGTCCACCGTCCCGGTCGCCCACCGCCGCCCGTCGGTCCCGGCCGGTAACCTCGGGGCGCGCCGCCCCCGGCGGCCGTGCCCGCCCGACCGCGGTGGGCCGTCTGCGCAACGACGAGCAGAGGAGGACCGCGTGAGCCAGCCCGACCAGCGCCGCCCGGTCCCCGGCCCGGTCGCCGCAGTGCCCCAAGCCTCGGTGCCCCAGGCCTCGGTGCCCCAGGCCTCGGTGCCCCAGGCCTCGGTGCCCCAGGCCTCGGTGCCCCAGGCCTCGGTGCCCCAGGCCTCGGTGCCCCAGGCCTCGGTGCCCCAGGCCCCGGTGCCCCAGACCCCGGTGCCCACAGCCCCGGTGCCCACCGCCGCGCGCCCGGCCGCGGTCCCGGGTGCTCCCGCCGTCCCGGGTGCTCCCGCCGTGTCGGCCGGCGCCTCGGCGTTCGCCGGGCTGGCGCAGCGGCCGGTGTCCGAGCACGTCGCGGTGTTCGAGGCCGAGCACGACCGGCTGCAGCGCGAGCTGGCCACCATCGACCAGCTCTGATGGCCCGCCGCAGTCGGCTCGACGCCGAACTCGTCCGCCGCGGACTGGCCCGCTCCCGCGAGCACGCCGTCACCCTGATCGCCGAGGGCCGGGTCACCGTGGGCGGGCAGGCCGCGACCAAGCCCGCCACCGGCGTGGAGGCCGGCGCCCCCGTCGTCGTCCGGACCGACCCCGACCAGCCCAGCTGGGTGTCCCGGGGTGCGCACAAGCTGCTCGGCGCCCTGGAGGCCTTCCCGGTCGCGGTCGAGGGCCGGCGGGCGCTGGACGCCGGCGCGTCCACCGGCGGGTTCACCGAGGTGCTGCTCAGCCGCGGCGCCGGTGAGGTCGTCGCCGTCGACGTCGGCTACGGCGAGCTCGCCTGGTCGCTGCGCACCGACGAGCGGGTCGCGGTGCACGAGCGCACCAACGTCCGCGAGCTGACCCCCGACGCCATCGGCGGGCCGGTCGACCTGGTGGTCGCCGACCTGTCCTTCATCTCGCTGCGGTTGGTGCTGCCCGCCCTCACCGGCTGCGCGCGCCCGGACGCCGACCTCCTGCCCATGGTCAAGCCCCAGTTCGAGGTGGGGCGCGAGCGGATCGGCGCCGGCGGCGTCGTCCGCGACCTCGGGCACCGGGCCGACGCGGTGCTGACCGTGGCGCGCGCCGCCGCCGACCTCGGCTGGGGCACCGCCGGTGTCGTGGCCAGCCCGCTGCCGGGCCCCGCCGGCAACGTGGAGTTCTTCCTCTGGCTGCGCCGCGACGCACCGCCACCGGAGCAGGCCGACATCGACCGAGCAGTTCAGGAAGGACCACCGTGACCCAGAGCACCGTCGCTCCGGCCGGTCAGACCACCCGCCGCGTCCTGCTGGCCGTGCACACCGGACGGGCCGACATCGTCGACCTCGCCCGGTCCGCCGCGGCCCGGCTGACCCGGGCGGGCATCGTCGTCCGGCTGCTGGAGGACGAGGCCGAGGACCTGGACGTCGCCGGTGCGGAGGTCTGCCCGTTCGGGCCCGGCGCGGCCCAGGACGTCGAGCTGGTGCTGGTCCTCGGCGGTGACGGCACCTTCCTGCGCGCCGCGGAGATGGCCCACGGCAGCGATGCCGCCATCACCGGGGTCAACCTGGGCCGGGTCGGCTTCCTCGCCGAGACCGAGCCCGACGGCGTCGACGAGATGATCGGCGCCGTCGAGCGCCGCGAGTACCAGGTGGAGGAGCGACTCACCCTCGACGCCGCCGTGTTCGACGCCGACGGCCGGCAGGTCGGCGACACCTGGGCGATGAACGAGGTCTCGATCGAGAAGGTCGAGCGCACCCGGGTGCTCGACGTCGTCCTGGAGGTCGACGGCCGCCCGCTGACCAGCTTCGGCTGCGACGGCATCCTCTGCGCCACCCCCACCGGCTCCACCGCCTACGCGTTCTCCGCCGGCGGTCCGGTCGTGTGGCCCGACGTCGACGCCCTGCTCGTGGTGCCCACCAACGCCCACGCCCTCTTCGCCCGGCCGCTGGTCGCCTCGCCGTCCTCGGTGCTCACCGTCGCCGTCCCGGCCGACGGCAACCGGGCCCGGGTGTCGGCCGACAGCCGCCGCGTCGTCGACGTGCCCGACGGCGGCCGGGTCGAGGTCCGCCGGTCCGCCCGTCCCGTGCGCATCGCCCGGGTCAACCCGACCACCTTCAGCGACAAGCTGGTGGCCAAGTTCGGGCTGCCGGTGCGCGGCTTCCGCGACGCCCGCTCGCACGGCCCCGGCCACGAGGCCCCGGTCTTCACCCACAACGTGCTCACCCGCGGCATCGCCACCGCCGGCACCCCTGCCGACGGCGATGCCCCGACCCAGGAGGCAGACGGTGGCCACCCGCACCGCACGGCCTGAGCGGACCCCGGCCCGGACGGCGCCGGCCCCGGCCGCCCCACTCACCGACCGTGCGCCCCGCAACGGGGCCCTGTCCGAGCTGCACCTGCACGGGCTCGGCTCGATCGACGACGTCACCCTGGAGCTGGGCCCGGGCCTGACCGTGGTCACCGGGGAGACCGGCGCCGGCAAGACCATGGTGGTCACCGGCCTGACCCTGCTCTTCGGTGGACGCGCCGACCAGGGCCGGGTCCGCGCCGGGGTGCGGGCCGGGGTCGAGGGGCGGTTGGTGCTGCCCAGCGACTCGCCGGTGTGGGCGCGCGCGGCCGAGGCCGGTGCCGAGCCCGACGAGGACGGCAGCCTCATCCTGGCCCGCACGTTCAGCGCCGAGGGCAGGTCGCGCGCCCACCTGGGCGGGCGCAGCGTCCCGGTCGGCGTGGTGTCCGAGCTGGCCGAGCAGCTGGTGGCCGTGCACGGGCAGACCGACCAGCTACGGCTGACCCGGCCGGCCGAGCAGCGCCGCGCACTCGACCGCTACGCCGGAGCCGCCCACCTGGCCCTGCTCGAGCAGCACCGCACCGCGTACGCCGCGTGGCGGGCGCTGGCCGAGGACCTCGACCACCGCCGCAGCCAGGCCCGGGAGCTGGCCCAGACCGCCGACGTCCTGCGGCACGGCCTGGAGGAGATCGCCGCGGTGGCGCCCGAGGAGGGCGAGGACGACGCGCTGGACGCCCAGGCCCGCCGGCTCGGCGACGCCGACGCGCTGCGGTCGGCCGCCGACGCGGCCCGCTTCGCGCTGGTCGGCGACGTCACCGGTGACCTGGGTGGCGGGGACGCCGAGGCCGACGCGTCCACCGCGCTCGCCGTCGCCGAGCGGGCGCTGGCCGGCTCCGACGACCCGGCGCTGGTCCTGCTGGCCCGCGACCTCGCCGACGCCGTCGCCGTGGTCAGCGACGTCGCCGTCCAGCTCGCCGGGTACGTGGCCGACCTGGACGCCGACCCCGCGCGGCTGGCCGAGGTGCTCGACCGCCGGGCGGCGATCACCGCGCTGGTGCGCAAGTACGCCGACCCCGGCGAGGGGCTGGCCGGGGTGCTGGCGTGGGCGGCGGACGCGGAGTCCCGGCTCTCGCAGCTCGACGTCTCCGACGAGGCGCTCGAGGCCCTGCAGGTCCAGCGGGACGCCGCCCGGGCCGAGCTCGACGCCCTGTCGGTACAGGTCACCGCCGGCCGGCAGGCCGCGGCCGCCGGGTTCGCCGCCGAGGTAGGCGCCGAGCTCGCCGGGCTCGCGATGAAGAACGCGCAGGTGTCCTTCCAGATCGACAGCGACCCCGAGCACCCCGGCCCCGAGGGGGTCGACGAGGTGGTGCTGCTGATGTCGCCGCACCCCGGCGCGCCGACCCGCCCGGTGCACAAGGGCGCCTCCGGCGGTGAGCTCTCCCGGGTGATGCTGGCCATCGAGGTGGTCTTCGCCGGCGCCGACCCGGTGCCGGTCATGGTCTTCGACGAGGTGGACGCCGGGGTCGGTGGCTCCGCGGCCGGGGAGATCGGCCGGCGGCTGGCCCGGCTGGCCGCCGAGCACCAGGTCGTGGTGGTCACCCACCTGGCGCAGGTCGCCGCCTTCGCCGACACCCACCTGGTGGTCGACAAGTCCCCGGACACCGCGCAGGGCGTGACCGCCACCGACATCCGGGCCGTGCGCGGGGAGGACCGGGTGCGCGAGCTGGCCCGGATGCTCTCCGGCCTGGCCGACAGCGACACCGGGCAGGCGCACGCCCGCGAGCTGCTCGCCGTCGCCGCCGAGCGCCCGTAGCCCGCCCCCCGGGGACCCGGTGCCGGCCGGGTCGAGCCGGGGTCGAGCCGGGGACGGCCGGGCCGAACCTCATAGGCACGCGGTTCGACCCAGCGGAGCGGCTTGGCCGCAGGTCCGGCGAGCCCGCCGGTCGTGGTGCTGCGGGGGGGGGGGCGTCGGCCGACCCCTCGCCCGGCCCACACGCCGAGTTCGCGAGGCGAGCGGCGAGGGGTCTCCCGCTAGCGGCGCTTGGCGTAGCCGGCGAGGCCGAACTGCAGCAGCGCGAGCCCGCGCTGGCCACGGGTGCGCAGCTCGGACACCAGCGCCGGCCCGGACGCCCCGGCGAGCACCCGGTCGCGGGCCAGCTCCAGCAGCGAGGAGTACAGCCCCAGTACCGCGTTGGCCGCCAGCCACGGCTCGAGCTCGCCCGGGGCCGCCCTCGTCTCCAGGGTGATCTGCTCGGCCAGCGCGTCGGTCAGCGCGCCGATGATCTCCCGCTCCCGCCCCTGCAGGGTGCGGCTGCCGCGGATGACCCGGGTCATCTCGGCCATGCCCTCGGCAGCGGCGGGGGAGCCCAGCTGGCTCACCGCGGCGACGACGAAGCCACCGGCGGCCGCGGCGACGGACTCCCCGGCCGGGCGGCGGCGGACGGCGTCGAGCAGCGCGGCGCGCATCGGCGGGTCGGTCTCGAAGACCAGCCCCTCCTTGACCGGGAAGTGGTTGAAGACCGTCTTCTCCACAACCCCGGCGCGCTGGGCGATCTCGCTGACGCTGACCGCGTCGAAGCCGCGCTCGACGAACAGCTCGGCCGCCGCGTCGACGATGGCCTCGCGGGTGCGCTGACGGCGCTGCTCGCGCAGGTTCGGGCCGCGCCGCTCCCGGCGTCGGGCCCGGCGTCCGGGTCCTGGGGCGTCGGCGGGCGCGGCGTCCGAGGGCAGGGCGTCGGCGGACGCGGGGTCGACGTCCACGCCCACGTCGGCCGGGTCGGTCGGGGCAGCGACGTCGTCCGGCTGCGGGGCCGTGGTGTTCGGCTCGACGGCCTGCTCTGCGACGCCCGCGGGGTCGGGGACCGGCGGGCGGGAGCGCAGCTCGACCACCGCCGCGGCGGTCCCGGTGGCCTCCGTGGGCGCCGGGGCGGGCGGCGCCGCGCCGTCCGGTGCCTCGGCAGGGCCCTCGAACTCGACAGTCGCTGTACTCCGGCGCGCGGAAGCCCCTGCAGTCACACGAGTCACGCTAGTGACGGGACGGTCCGGTCCCGCGGACGCCGCGCGGACCCAGATCACGGGCGTGTCGCGGTCCTGCCGGTGTCGTCACCGTGTGTGGTCGATCCGTTGCTGGATGCGCGCCGGAATCATGCTCCGCGGCGCCCGTGGGAGCATCCCGACATGCGCATCGGCACCCTGCGGCGCGGACGAGTGCCCGACCCGGCGCCGGGCGTGACCGGTCCGGCGCGCCTGGACCGACGGACGAAGAACCTCACCAAGCGCCTGCGCCCCGGCGACATCGCGGTCATCGACCACGTCGACGTCGACCGGGTGGCCGCCGACGCCCTGGTCACCTGCCAGGTCGCCGCCGTCGTCAACGCCGCGCCCAGCACCTCCGGTCGCTACCCGAACCTGGGCCCCGGCGTCCTGGTCGACGCGGGCATCCCGCTGATCGACGGCGTGGGCAAGGAGGTCTTCACCCGCGTCAAGGAGGGGACCCGGCTGCGGGTCGAGGGCGACCAGGTGTTCGCCGGCGACGCGCTGGTGGCCCAGGGCGTCGAGCAGACCCCCGAGCGGGTCGCCGAGGCGATGGTCGAGGCGCGCGCCGGGCTATCGGCGCAGCTGGAGGCCTTCGCGGCCAACACCATGGAGTACATGAAGCGCGAGCGCGCGCTGCTCCTGGACGGCGTGGGGGTGCCCGACGTCACCACCCGGATCGACGGCCGGCACGTGCTGGTGGTCGTGCGCGGCTACGACTACCGCGAGGACCTGCAGGCGCTGCGGCCCTACATCCGTGACTACCGGCCGGTGCTCATCGGTGTCGACGGCGGGGCCGACGCGCTCAAGGAGGCCGGCTACCAGCCGGACATGATCATCGGCGACATGGACTCGGTGAGCGACGCGGTGCTGCGCTGCGGGGCCGAGGTGGTCGTGCACGCCTACCCCGACGGGCGGGCGCCGGGGCTGCAGCGGGTCACCGACCTCGGCGTCCCGGCCATCACCTTCCCGGCCGCGGCCACCAGCGAGGACATCGCCATGCTGCTGGCCGACGACAAGGGCGCCTCGCTCATCGTCGCGGTCGGCACGCACGCCACGCTGGTGGAGTTCCTGGACAAGGGCCGCGGCGGGATGGCCTCGACGTTCCTCACCCGGCTGCGGCTGGGCGGCAAGCTCGTCGACGCCAAGGGCGTGAGCCGGCTCTACCGCAGCCGTATCTCCACCCTCGCGCTGGTGTTCCTGGTGGTGGCCGCGCTGCTGTCGATCACCGCCGCCCTCGCCGTGTCCACCGCCGGCCGGGTCTACTTCGACCTGCTGATCGACCAATGGGACAGCTTCGTGTTCTGGCTGGAGAACCTCTTCACGTGATCGACTTCCGCTACCACCTGGTCTCGCTGATCGCGGTCTTCCTGGCCGTGGCGCTCGGGATCGTCATCGGCACCACCCAGCTCAACGGGCCGGTGCTGACGAACCTGCAGGGCCAGGTCAGCGCGCTCCAGACGGACAAGCGGGCGCTGGAGGACCAGAACCGGGAGCTGCAGGCCGAGCTGGACGACGTCGGCAGCTTCGACGAGGCGGTCGGCCCGGCGCTGGTCGAGGGCACCCTGGCCGAGCGCAGCGTCGTGCTGGTGGTCGGCTCCGACGACGTCGCCCCCGACGTGCTGGAGGGGCTGACCGCCCTGCTGGGCAGCGCGGGCGCCACCGTCACCGGCACCATCCGGCTCACCCCGGGCTACGGCGACCCGGCCAACGACGCCGCCGTGGAGGCCTACGTCACCGGCCCCGCCCGGCCGGCCGGCCTGGCCCCGGCCGCGGGCACCGACCCGGCGGTCCTCACCGCCGCCCTGCTGGCCGAGGTGCTGATGGTGCCCCCGGCCGACGCCGGCACCGCCGGTCCGGTCCCGCCGGCGGCCACCTCCTCGGTGCTGGCCGGGCTCGAGGAGCTCGGCGTGCTCAGCCGGGACACCTCCTCGGTCAGCCCGGCCGACTACGCCGTGCTGCTCACCGCCGGGGTGCTCACCGACGAGACCGCGCTGCCCCGCACCACCGCCCTCACCGAGCTGGTCACCGCCCTGGACCGGCGCGGCTCCGGCGCCGTCGCCGCCGGTGACCAGACCGCCACCGAGGACGGCGGCCTGATCGCGGCGCTGCGCGCGGACAGCTCCGTCACCGCGGTGGTCTCCACCGTCGACAACGTGGGCGTGCCGGCGGGGCGGATCAGCACCGTGCTGGCGCTGGCCGCCGAGAGCCGGGGCACCACGGGTGCCTACGGGACCGGCGAGGACACCCAGCCCGTCCCGCCGGCGTCGTGACCGGCTCCCGTCGCCTGCGCGCTGCCGCGGCCGGGCTGCTGGCCGCCCGGGCCGGGCTGGCGGTGGCCGGCCGGGTCCCGGCCGCGCGCTGGCAGCGCACCAACTTCGCGGGCCGGCCGGTGACCCTGCTCGGGGGCCCGGTGCTGGCCGCCGCGGCCACCGGCAGCGCGGTGCTCGGCGGCCCACCCGGGCAGCGGGCGGCCGCCGCCGTGGTCGGCACGGTCGCCGGGCTCGTGGGCGGCTACGACGACCTGGCCGGCGCCCGCCCGGAGCAGGTCCGGGACAAGGGGCTGGCCGGCCACCTGGCCGCGCTGCGCGCCGGCCGGGTCTCCGCGGGCGTGGTCAAGGTCGTCGGGATCGGTGCGGCGGCCTCGGTGGCCGCGGTCCTCACCCGGCGCGGCAGCGCTGCCGACGCCGTCCTCACCGTCGGGCTGGTCGCCGGGACGGCGAACCTGGTCAACCTGCTGGACCTGCGCCCGGGCCGGGCCGGCAAGGCCGCCGTCCTGCTGGCCGGCGCCACCCTCGGCGGGCCCGCCGGCGGGCTGGCCGCGGGACCGCTGGGCGCCACCGCCGGGGTGCTGCCGGCCGACCTCGGCGAGCGGGTCATGCTCGGCGACTGCGGGGCCAACGCGCTGGGCGCACTGCTCGGGCTGCGGCTGGCGGCCCTGCCCGGGCGGGCGAGCCGGGCCGGCCTGCTCACGGTCGTCACCGCGCTCACCCTGGCCAGCGAGCGGGTCAGCTTCACCCGGGTCATCGAGGCGACCCCCGTCCTGCGCGAGCTCGACCAGCTCGGCCGCCGCCCCGCGTGACCACCTCTCCCCGGCGGGCCCTGCTGCAGGGGGCGGCCGGCGCGGCACTGCTGATCTCGGTGCTCACCGTGCTGGCCCGGCTGGCCGGCTTCGGCCGCACCGTGGTGTTCACCAACACCGTCGGCGCCGGCAGCACCGGCGACACCTACCTGGCCGCCAACACCGTCCCCAACGTCGTCTTCGAGGTCGTCGCCGGCGGTGCGCTGGCCGGCCTGGTGGTGCCGATGCTGGCCGGCGGGATCGCCGCCGGCGACCGGGAGCAGGTGCGGCGCACCGCCTCGGCGCTGCTGGGCTGGACGCTGCTGCTGCTCGTCCCGCTCGCGGCCGCCGTGGCGTTGCTGGCCCGGCCGATCGCGAGCGGGCTGCTGGGCACCGGCGACGCCGCGCAGGTCGACCTGGCGGCCCGGCTGCTGCTGGTCTTCGCCCCGCAGGTCGTGCTCTACGGCATCGGGATCGTGCTCACCGGCGTCCTGCAGGCCCACCGCCGCTTCGCCGGACCGGCGCTGGCCCCGCTGCTGTCCTCGGTCGTCGTCGCCGGCGCCTACCTGCTGTTCGCCGCGATCGGCGGCGGCCGGGACGTCGCCGGGCTCGGCACCGCCGCCGAGCTGGTGCTGGGCGTCGGGACGACGCTGGGCGTGGTCGCGCTGAGCCTGTCGCTGCTCGGCCCGCTGCGCGGACTGCGGCTGGGCCTGCGCCCGGCGCTGCGGTTCCCGGTGGGCGTGGCGCCCAGGGTGCGCCGGCTGGCGCTGGCCGGGGTGGTCACCCTGGCCGGGCAGCAGCTGGTCACCGTGGTGATGATCCGGCTGGCCAACGCCGGTGCCCCCGACGGCACGCAGGTGGTCGTGGTGGCCGCGATGACGCTGTTCCTGCTGCCGTGGGCGGCGCTGGCGGTCCCGCTGGCCACCTCGGTCTACCCGGCGCTCAGCGAGCGGGCCGCGGCCGGCGACGAGGCCGGGTACCGGCGGGCGCTGGCCCCGGCCACGGTGCTCACCGTGGTCAGCGCCGCGGTCGCCGCGGCCGGGCTGGTCGCGGTCGCCGGGCCGGTCGCCCGGGTGTTCCTCGCCTCGGCCGCCGACGCGGCCGCCGCGCCGGCGCTGCGGGACGCCGTCGTCGCCTTCGCCCCCGGGCTGGTGGGCTACGCGCTGGTGGCGCTGCTGTCCCGGGCGCTCTACGCCCGCGGGCTGTGGCGGGCCCCGGCGGTCTGCGTCACGGCCGGCTGGCTGGTCGCCGCGGTCGCCCAGCTCGTGCTCGCCGGCCTGCTGCCGGCCGCGGACCGCGCACTGGCCCTGGGCGCCGGGCACAGCATCGGGGTGACCGTGGCCGGGGCCGCGCTGCTGGCCGTCGTCGTCCGGGTCGCCGGGCCGGGCGCGCTCACCGGCGTGCTGCGCACCGGGCTGCCCGCCGTGGGAGCCGCGGTGCTCGCCGCCGCCGCCGGCCTGCTGACCGCCGCCGCCCTGGGGGCCGATCCGGTGCCCGGGGGCGGGGTCGGAGCCGCGGTCGGCACCGGGGTCGTCAGTGGGGGAGTCGTCCTGGCCGTCGCGGGCGCGGTGCTGCTGGCCACCGCCCGCCGGCCGCTGGCCGCAGCACTGCGCGGCCTGCGCGCACCGGAGGGGGAGACCCGTGGCTGAGCTGACCGGCGCGACGGTGACCGAGGTGCTGGCCACCAGCACCGGCGGCGTCGGCACCCACCTGCGGTCGGTGCTGCCCACGCTGGCCGCCGCGGGTGCGGACGTGCGGGTGTGCGGCCCGCGCGCCACCGAGGAGCTGTTCGGCTTCACCGCCACCGGCGCGGGGTTCGCCGAGGTCGGGATCTCCGCCGGGCTGGCGCCGGCCGCCGACCTGCGCGCGGTGCGGGCGCTGCGGCGGGCCACCGCGGGCAGCGACCTGGTGCACGCCCACGGGCTGCGCGCCGGGGGAGTCGCCGCGCTCGCCGGTCGCCGTCCGCTCGTGCTGACGCTGCACAACGCCGCGCCACCCGGGGGCGGGCTGCGGCGCCGGGTCCTCGACGCCGCCGAGCGGGCCACGGTCCGCGCGGCCGACGTCGTCCTGGCCGCCTCGGCCGACCTCGCCGCCAACGCCCGCCGGCTGGGCGCCCGCGACGTCCGGGTGGCCCCGGTGTCGGCGCCGCCGCTGCCGCCGCCGGGCCGCTCGCGGGGCGAGGTGCGGGCGGAGCTCGGCCTGGCCGGCGACCGGCCGCTGGTGCTCGCCGTGGGCCGGCTGCACCCGCAGAAGGGCTACGACGTGCTGCTGGACGCCCTGGTCCGCGGCGTGGACGGCGACCCGCTGGTGGCCGTCGCCGGCGACGGGCCGCTGCACGACGCGCTCGCCGCCCGGGTCACCGCCGGAGCGCTGCCGGTGACCCTGCTGGGACGCCGCACCGACGTCGCCGACCTGCTCGCCGCCGCCGACGTCGTCGTCCTGCCCTCGGTGTGGGAGGCCCGGTCGCTCACCGCCCAGGAGGCGCTGCGGGCCGGCGTCCCGCTCGTGGCGACCGCCGTGGGCGGCATCCCCGAGCTGGTCGGGGACGCCGCGGTGCTGGTGCCGGCCGGCGACGCGACGGCGCTGGCCGGTGCGCTGGGCGGGCTGCTCGCCGACCCCGGACGGCGGGCCGCGCTGGCCGCCGCCGGACAGCGCCAGGCCGCGGGCTGGCCCGACGAGACGGCCACCGCGGCGGGGCTGGTCGCCGTCTACCGGGAGCTGCTCGCCCGGCGCTGAGGACGACGGCGCCGGCCGTGTTAGCGTGGGCGTCCGTGGGTCGACTGGAAGAACACAGCAACCGCGCTCTCCCCAACTCGCAGCCGACGAAGTTCGTCTTCGTCACCGGCGGCGTCGTGTCGTCCCTGGGCAAGGGGCTGACCGCGAGCTCGCTGGGGGCGCTGCTCTCCAGCAGGGGACTGCGGGTCACCATGCAGAAGCTGGACCCGTACCTGAACGTGGACCCGGGCACGATGAACCCGTTCCAGCACGGCGAGGTCTTCGTGACCGAGGACGGCGCCGAGACCGACCTGGACATCGGCCACTACGAGCGGTTCCTCGACACCGACCTCACCGGCCGGGCCAACGTGACCACCGGCCAGGTCTACTCCGACGTGATCGCCCGCGAGCGGCGCGGTGAGTACCTCGGCGACACCGTGCAGGTCATCCCGCACATCACCAACGAGATCAAGGCCCGCATCCTGGCCGGCGCCGACTCCGCCGAGCGCGTCGACGTGGTCATCACCGAGATCGGCGGCACGGTCGGCGACATCGAGTCGCTGCCGTTCCTGGAGGCCGCCCGCCAGGTGCGCCACGAGATCGGCCGGGACAACTGCTTCTTCCTGCACATCTCGCTGATCCCCTACATCGCGCCCTCCGGTGAGCTCAAGACCAAGCCCACCCAGCACTCGGTGGCCGCGCTGCGCAGCATCGGCATCCAGCCCGACGCGATCGTCTGCCGCTCCGACCGGCCGATCAGCGAGGGCCTCAAGCGCAAGATCAGCCTGATGTGCGACACCGACGCCGAGGGCGTGGTGTCCTGCCCCGACGCCCCCTCGATCTACGACATCCCCAAGGTGCTGCACCGCGAGGGCCTGGACGCCTACGTCGTCCGCCGGCTGGGGCTGCCCTTCCGGGACGTCGACTGGACGGTGTGGGGCGACCTGCTCGACCGGGTGCACGACCCGAAGCAGACCGTGACCGTCGCGCTGGTCGGCAAGTACATCGACCTGCCCGACGCCTACCTGTCGGTGACCGAGGCGCTGCGGGCCGGCGGGTTCGCCCACCGCTCGCGGGTGCAGATCCGCTGGGTCCCCTCCGACGACTGCCAGACCCCCGAGGGCGCGGCCGCGGCGCTGGCCGGCGTCGACGGCGTGTGCATCCCCGGCGGGTTCGGCGTCCGCGGCATCGAGGGCAAGCTCGGCGCCATCCAGCACGCCCGGGTCAACGGCATCCCGACCCTGGGCCTGTGCCTGGGCCTGCAGTGCATGGTCATCGAGACCGCGCGCAACCTGGCCGGCATCCCCGGGGCCAACTCCACCGAGTTCGACCCGGAGACCCCCGACCCGGTCATCTCCACCATGGCCACCCAGCTCGACGTCGTCGCCGGGCGCGGCGACATGGGCGGCACGATGCGCCTGGGCAGCTACCCCGCGGCCCTGGCCAAGGGCTCGGTCGTGGCCGCGGCCTACGGGGCCACCGAGATCACCGAGCGGCACCGGCACCGCTACGAGGTCGCCAACGCCTACCGCGACCGGCTCACCGAGGCCGGCCTGGTCTTCTCCGGCACCTCGCCCGACGGCACGCTGGTCGAGTTCGCCGAGTTGCCCGCCGACGTCCACCCGTTCTTCGTCGGCACCCAGGCGCACCCGGAGCTCAAGAGCCGCCCGACCCGGCCGCACCCGCTGTTCGCCGCCTTCGTCGCCGCGGCGGCGAGCTACCAGGACGCCGCCCGGCTGCCGGTGCCCGCCGAGGAGCCGGTCGGCATCTGATGGCCCACGACTACGAGGTGCTCGGCACCGAGCAGGTCTACGACGGGCACGTCGTCTCGCTGCGGCTGGACACCGTGGCCATGCCCGGTGGGGGGACGAGCGTGCGTGAGGTCGTCCACCACGGCGGGGCCGTCGGCATCGTGGCGGTGGACGACGAGGACCGGGTGGTGATGCTGCGCCAGTACCGGCACCCGATCGGCGAGCACCTGTGGGAGGTGCCGGCCGGCCTGCTCGACGTCGACGGCGAGGCTCCCGTGGACGCCGCCCGCCGGGAGCTCGCCGAGGAGGTGCAGTTGTCGGCGGAGCGCTGGTCGCTGCTGACCACCCACCACCCCTCGCCGGGCTTCTGCGACGAGAAGGTGCTGCTGTACCTGGCCGAGGGGCTGTCGCCGGTCGACCGGCCCGCGGGCTTCGTCGTCGAGCACGAGGAGCTGGACATGACCGTCCGGCGGGTGCCGCTGACCGAGGCCGTGCAGTGGGTGTTCGACGGCACGATCCGCAACTCCCTCGCCGCGATCGGGGTGCTGGCCGCCGCCCAGGTGCGCGCCGGCGCCCCGATGCTGCGCCCGCTCGACGCGGTCTGAGTCCGTTCGGGCCGCTCGCCGACGGAGGCTGAGCCGCCTGACCTGACGTGTAGCCGCGCCACGGCACGGCTCCACGTCAGGTGGACCGGCTCGACCCGCGTCTCGGCCGACGGGTCGGGCGTGGCCCCACCCGCTGGGGGCAGGTCCCGTCGCGTGCGCGCGCGGTTCAACGCGCGCGGGTGGCCCCGCTGCCGGCGTCCGGCAGGTGCAGGCCGAGGCGCTGCAGTTCCAGGCCGGCCAGGGCGCGGACGGCGGCCGGGTCGCCGGCCCGCCAGCCGGCGCCGGTACCGGCGGGGAGGGCGGCCAGCCGGGGCAGCGGCGCGGTGGCCAGGGCCCGGGCGGCGAGCAGCTCCAGGTCGGGCACCCCCTGCGCGAGCAGCGTGTCGGTGGCCCGGGCCTCGCGCAGCCAGCCCAGCCGCCAGGGCAGCCAGCGCAGCAGCAGCCAGCCCACCGGCAGCACCACCAGGACGACGGCGAGCACCGTGGCCAGCGTGGAGACGGCGTCCTGCGCCCCCTGCCCGGCACCGGTCACCGACTGCCCGGCCTGCCCCAGTGCGTCGAAGGGCGTGGCCAGCTCGTCACCGACCACCGGGACGCCGTCGGCGGCACCGGCCGCGCTGCCCATGGTGTCCGAGATCGACCGGCCCAGGTCGGACAGCGCCCGGCCCGGTTCGGCCAGCACCAGCACGGCGCCGTGCACCACGCGCGCGACCACCACCCACAGCACCAGCCAGGCCACCAGCCCCAGGTCGGCGGCCAGCTGTCGGGCGCGGCGGTCGGGTCGGTCGGCGTACAGGCGCATCTGGCGGGCTCCCAGGGGTGAGCGGGTGGGTCCCCGGCATGGTGCGTCACGACGGGCGGGACGGCGATCCGGGTGCGCAAGAACGGTCGGGCGCTGCGGCGGCCGCGCGCGACAGACTGCTGGCGTGCCCGAGGACACCCCGACCGCCGGACGTGACCGGCTCCGCGAGCTGCTGGACGCCGTCCTGGACGAGGACAACGCCACCCTGACCGAGATGGCCGGCGACGCGTTCGCCTCCCCGTGGCACTTCGCCCGGCAGGTGAGCCGGGGTGCGGGGGAGGCGCCGGTCGCGCTGCGCCGCCGGGTGGTGCTCGAGCGCGCGGCCTGGCAGCTGGGTCAGGGCCGCAGCGTCACCGACGTTGCGTTCGCCGCCGGTTACGAGTCGGTCGAGGGGTTCAGCCGCGCGTTCACCCGGGCGTACGGCCGCACGCCGGGGCAGGCCGGGACGGCGCCGGCGCGCGACGCGCACTGGCTGCCGGCGCCCAACGGCATCCACTTCCACCCGCCGACCTCGCTGTGGGTCGCCGGCCGGCCGGGGCAGGGCGGAGGTGACGAGGTGACCGCGCTCCTGGTCCACCACGACCTCGAGGACACCCGCGCCCTGCTGGACACCGCGACGGGGCTGCCCGACGAGGAGTACCGGCGGGTGCGCGCCCCCGCCCTGCAGGTGCTGGCGTGGGACGGTCCCGAGGAGTCGCTGGCCGGGGTGCTGGAGCACCACGTGTGGTCCACCGAGGTGTGGCTGGCGGCCGTCGAGGGCGCCGACCACCCGGCCCGCGGCCGCGACGACCCGGCGTCCCTGCTGGCCCGGCACCAGGAGGCCGCACCCCGCTGGCTGGCGTTCGTCCGGGACGTCTCCCGCCGCGGCGCCTGGGGCGACCGGCTGGTCGACGCCCTCTGCGACCCGCCGGAGTCGTTCGTGCTCGGCAGCGTCGTCGCCCACGTGCTCACCTACGGCGCCCACCGCCGGCAGCTGGCCCGGCACTGGCTCCGTGCCGCCGGCGTCCCCGTGGACGCCGGCGACCCGATCGACTGGCTGAGGAGGAGGACCTCGTGACCCGCACCGTCTACTACACCGCCACGTCCCTGGACGGCTTCATCGCCACCGCCGACCACTCGCTGGACTGGCTGCTCAGCCGGGAGAACGACCCGGCCGGGCCGCTGGGCTACGACGGCTTCATCGCCGGCGTGGGCGCGGTGGCCATGGGGGCCACGACCTACCGGTGGGTGCGGGAGAACGACCCGGGCTGGGTGCCCGAGCGGCCCACCTGGGTGTTCACCCACCGCGAGCTCGACCTCCTCCCGGGCGCGGACCTGCGGGCCACCGCCGAGGACGTCGCGGTCGTGCACGCCGCGATGGTCGAGGCGGCCGGCGACCGGGACGTCTACGTCGTCGGCGGCGGCGACCTGGCCGGGCAGTTCGCCGACCGTGGCCTGCTCGACGAGGTCGTGGTCGCGATCGCCCCGGTCACCCTCGGCGCCGGCGCCCCGCTGCTGCCGCGCCGGGTCGAGCTGGCGGTGCAGGAGGTCGGCCGCAACGGCGAGTTCGTCGCCGTCCGGTACGCCGTCGTGCGGGGCTGAGCCGGCTCGGTCGACGGTGTCCACGGCCGGGGTGATCGGACGACGTCCTGGCCACCTGCCGCGAGCACGACGCCCGCGACCGGCCGGGGAGTGCTCCCTGACACACCCGGGACACCCAGCGTGCCTACACTCCGGCCGAGGCGGGCCCCGACCGGGCCGCCCGGACACGGTGGCGCCCCCGACACCCCGGTGGGCGCGGACCGGGACAGTGGAGAGCTGGCATGCGCGTCGGGGTCGCCCGAGAGGTCAAGAACCGTGAGTACCGGGTCGCGTTGACCCCCTCCGGGGTCACCGAGCTGGTCGCCGCGGGCCACGAGGTGCTGGTCGAGGCCGACGCCGGCGCCGGGTCGTCCATCCCGGACGCCGACTACACCGCCGCCGGGGCGGAGATCGCGCCGACCGCCGACGACGTGTGGGGCGCCGCCGACCTGCTGCTCAAGGTCAAGGAGCCGATCGCCGAGGAGTTCGGCCGGCTGCGCCCCGGGCAGACGCTCTTCACCTACCTGCACCTGGCCGCCTCCCGGGAGTGCACCGACGCGCTGCTGGCCTCGGGCACCACCGCGATCGCCTACGAGACCGTGCAGACCGACGGCGGCGCGCTGCCGCTGCTGGCCCCGATGTCCGAGGTCGCCGGCCGGATGGCCCCGCAGGTCGGCGCGCACACCCTCGAGCGTGCCTCCGGCGGCCGCGGCGTCCTGCTCGGCGGGGTGTCCGGGGTGCACGCGGCGAAGGTCGTCGTCCTGGGGGCGGGGGTGTCGGGGATGAACGCCGCCACCATCGCCCTGGGCATGCAGGCCCAGGTGACCGTGCTCGACCGCGACCTGGAGAAGCTGCGCGCCGCCGACCGGCTCTACCGCGGGCACCTGCAGACCGTGGCGTCCAACGCGCTGGAGGTCGAGCGGGCCGTGCTGGAGGCCGACCTGGTCATCGGCGCCGTGCTCGTGGCCGGGGCCAAGGCGCCGGTGCTGGTCACCGACGACCTGGTCGCCCGGATGAAGCCCGGCTCGGTGCTGGTCGACATCGCCGTGGACCAGGGCGGCTGCTTCGAGTCGACCCGGCCCACCACCCACGACGACCCGACGTTCGGCGTGCACGACTCGGTCTTCTACTGCGTGGCCAACATGCCCGGCGCGGTGCCGCACACCTCGACCTACGCGCTGACCAACGTGACGCTGCCCTACGTGTTGGCACTGGCGAACCAGGGGACGGCGGCCGCGCTGGCCGCCGACCCGGCGCTGGCCCGCGGCATCAACGTGGCCGCCGGCCGGCTGGTGCACGCCGGCGTGGCCGACGCGCACGCGCTGCCGTCGGTCCCGTGGCAGGAGGTGCTGTCCTGACAGGCGCCACCATGACCAGCACCACCGCGGCCGGGCCCGACGTCGCCCGCACCGTCACCCGCTACCTCGACCACCTCACCGTCGAGCGGGGGCTGGCGGCCAACACGATCAGCTCCTACCGCCGCGACCTGCGCCGGTACGCCGAGTTCCTCACCGCCGCCGGGGTGCGCGGGCTCGGCGAGGTGGGCGAGTCCGACGTCGCCGCGTTCCTGGTCGCGCTGCGCACCGGGGACGACGACCACCCGCCGCTGTCGGCCACCTCGGCCGCGCGCGCGGTGGTCGCCGTCCGCGGGCTGCACCGGTTCGCCCTGCTCGACGGGCTGATCGCCGACGACGTCGCCGCCGAGGTGAAGCCCCCGGCGCCGGCCCGGCGGCTGCCCAAGGCGATCCCGGTGGAGCAAGTCGAGGCGCTGCTGGAGGCCGCGGCCTCGGTCGAGGGCCCCCGCGGGCTGCGCGACCGGGCGCTGCTGGAGCTGCTGTACGGCACCGGCGCCCGCATCTCCGAGGCCGTGGGGCTCGCCGTCGACGACCTGTCGCTGACCGCGGACCCCAGCACCGCGGCGGTGCGGCTGGCCGGCAAGGGCGGCAAGGAGCGCGTCGTCCCGGTGGGCAGCTACGCCGTCCGGGCCGTGCAGGACTACCTGGTGCGCGCTCGCCCGGCGCTGGCGGAGAAGGCCCGCACGGGGGTGCGCGGGGGAGCGCTGTTCCTCAACGCCCGCGGCGGCGCGCTGTCCCGGCAGAGCGCCTGGACGATCCTGCGCGAGGCCGCCGAGCGGGCCGGGATCGACGCCGAGCTGTCGCCGCACACGCTGCGGCACTCCTTCGCCACCCACCTGCTCGACGGCGGGGCCGACGTCCGCGTCGTCCAGGAGCTGCTCGGCCACGCCTCGGTGACCACGACGCAGGTCTACACGCTGGTCACCGTCGAGCGGCTGCGCGAGGTCTACGCCACCAGCCACCCCCGCGCGCTGCGCTGAGCCGCCCCCTCCGGGGCAACTTGTCGACAAGTTGCCCGATTCGGGTCACGACCGCACCCGGCCCTGCCGATGAGGGGTGCAGGAGATCGGACCGGCGGCTTCCCCCCGCCGGGGACCGCGTCCTCCTCCCGTGACCGCCGGCCGGCGGCGCGGGCCGCACGGTCGAGGGAAGAGGCACACGCGATGTCGACACGAGCCGAGGCGGCGGCGTCCGCTGTCGGGCTCCCGTACGACGGGGGCCTGTCCGGCGGTGCCGAGATGGGAGCCCCGGCGAGCCGGGTCGACCCCGCCCGGGCCCGGCAGCGGAAGTTGCCCGAGCCCAAGCGCCTGACCTCGCACGGGCCCGCGCAGATCATCGCGATGTGCAACCAGAAGGGCGGGGTCGGCAAGACGACCTCGACGATCAACCTCGGTGCCGCGCTGGCCGAGCACGGCCGCAAGGTCCTGCTGGTCGACCTGGACCCGCAGGGTGCGCTGTCGGTCGGGCTCGGCATCCCCTCGCAGGGGCTGGACCGCACCATCTACAACGCGCTCATGGAGCCGGCCACCACCCTGGCCGACGTCCGGGTCGCCACCGGCATCCCCGGCCTGGACCTGGTGCCCAGCAACATCGACCTGTCCGCCGCCGAGGTGCAGCTGGTCAGCGAGGTCGCCCGTGAGCAGACCCTGCTGCGGGTGCTCGCGCCGATCCGAGCCGAGTACGACTACGTGCTCATCGACTGCCAGCCCTCCCTCGGGCTGCTGACGGTCAACGCGCTCACCGCCGCCCAGGGCGTGATCATCCCGCTGGAGTGCGAGTTCTTCTCCCTGCGCGGCGTCGCCCTGCTCGTCGACACGATCGACAAGGTCAAGGAGCGGCTCAACCCGGCGCTGGAGATCTCCGGGATCCTCGCCACCATGTACGACACGCGGACCGTGCACTGCCGCGAGGTGTTCAGCCGGGTCGTCGAGGCCTTCGGCGACACCGTGTTCCAGACCGTCATCTCCCGCACCGTGCGCTTCCCGGAGACCACCGTCGCCGGGCAGCCGATCACGCAGTGGGCCCCCACGTCCGGTGGCGCCGCCGCCTACCGCGACCTCGCCAAGGAGGTACTGGCCCTGTGACCCGCCGTCCCGTGCTCCCGGGTGCGTCCGAGCTGTTCCGCCGGACCGACACCCCGGCGACACCCCCGCCGGCCCCGGTCACCGAGCTGCCGACCCTGGCCGCCGCGGCGTCCTCCCCGGCGCTGCGCGGGTCGTCCTCGACCCCCCGCGAGGCCGACCCGGCCACCCCGCCGCTGACCCTCGTGCCCGACGTCGCCGGTGGTGCCCCGCGCATCGTCGTCGACGAGCTGGCCGCCCACCGCGCCGCGCTGCCGGCCGCCCCGGCCAAGCGGACCCGCGGTGCCGCGGACAAGAACCGCACCCGGCACGAGGAGAAGATCACCGTCTACTGCTCGGCCGACGAGCTGCTGGCCCTGGAGACCGCGCGGCTGACCCTGCGCGGGCAGCACGGCGTGGCCGCCGACCGCGGCCGGATCGTCCGCGAGGCGATCAACGTGCTGCTGGCCGACCTCGAGGTGCACGGCGAGGACTCCGTCCTCGTCCGCCGCCTGCGCAAATAGGGGACCCCGCTTCCCCCCATGCCACGCTCCGCGCGGCGCGGGGCCCTGAAGCGGGGCCGGACACCGCCGTACGTGCGCTGGACTGTCTGGGGGCCGCCCTAGGCTGAGGTGGTGACGACAGTGGCGGCCCCGGAGGTGGGCAACGGGCGGTTCACCGTCCGGCTGACCAACTTCGAGGGGCCGTTCGACCTGCTGCTGCAGCTGATCGGCAAGCACAAGCTCGACGTCACCGAGATCGCGCTGTCGGTGGTCACCGACGAGTTCATCGCCCACCTGCACGACCTGTCCGACGAGCTGCACCTGGACCAGGCCAGCGAGTTCCTCGTCGTGGCCGCCACCCTGCTCGACCTCAAGGCCGCCCGGCTGCTGCCCGCCGCCGACGTCGAGGACCCCGACGACCTCGAGGTGCTCGAGGCCCGCGACCTGCTGTTCGCCCGGCTGCTGCAGTACCGCGCCTACAAGCAGGCGGCGGCCTTCCTGCGCACCCGCGAGGCCGAGGCCGCCCGCCGGTACGCCCGCGACGCCGGCCTCGAGGCCCGGTTCGCCGAGCTGCTGCCCGAGGTGCTGCTGGGCGTCACCCCCGAGCAGTTCGCCGCGATGGCCCACGAGGCGCTCACCCCCAAGCCGCCGCCCACGGTCAGCGTCACCCACCTGCACGCCCCTGCGGTGAGCGTCACCGAACAGCTGGTCCTCGTCCGCAGCCGGGTCGCCGAGGCCGGGACGGCGACGTTCCGCTCGCTGAGCCGCGACTGCGCGCACACCCTGGAGGTGGTCGCCCGGTTCCTCGCGCTGCTGGAGCTGTACCGGCAGCAGCTGGTGACCTTCGACCAGGTGACGCCGCTGGGCGAGCTGCACGTGCGCTGGACCGGCCCGGCCCTCGTCGACGGCCGGTTGCCGGCGGAGCTGGACGCGCTGCTGGACGGCGCCCTGGAGGAGGACGGGCAGTGAGCGACGAGCCGACCGCACCGCGGCCGTTCTCCTGGGACGCCGTCGTCGCCGAGGTGGCCGCCGGGCTCGCCGAGGCCGAGGACGGCGGCACCGACGGCGCGCAGGACTGGGACGCCGTCGCCGCGCGGCTGGCCGCCGAGTTCGGCCGCCCCGCGGCGGACGCCGACGCCACCGCACCGGCGTCCCGCGTGCTGGGCCGGGCGCCGGCGGACCCACCGGTCGAGCTGGTCGTCGTCCCCGAGCCCGAGGCCCCGGTCGAGGAGCTCGTCGACGCCGTCGACGGGCAGCAGGAGCTGCTGCTGGACACCCCGGTCGACGACGCCGCGCTGCGCGGGGGGCTGGAGGCGCTGCTGTTCGTCACCGACTCCCCGCTCGACGAGGTCTCGCTCGCCGCCGCGCTGCAGACACCGGTGTCCCGGGTGCGTGCCGGGCTCGCCGCGCTGGCCACCGACTACGACCAGCGCCGCGCCGGAATCACGCTGCGCCGGGTGGGGGAGGGGTGGCGGCTCTACACCCGCGAGGAGCACGCCCCGGTCGTGGAGCGGCACCTGCTGGAGGGGCAGCGCAGCCGGCTGACCCAGGCCGCGCTCGAGACGCTCGCGGTGATCGCCTACCGGCAGCCGGTGACCCGCGCCCGGGTCTCGGCGATCCGCGGCGTGGGCGTCGACGCCGTCGTCCGCACGCTCACCGCGCGCGGGCTGATCCGCGAGGCCGGCTCGGACCCCGACACCGGCGGCGGGCTGTACGTGACCACGCCGCTGTTCCTGGAGCGGCTGGGCCTCACCGACCTCGGCGAGCTGCCCGAGCTCGCCCCGCTGCTGCCCGACACCCGCTCCGTCCTCGACGAGCACCCGGACAGCTGAGCCCGCGGCGGCCGGTAGGAGCAGGGCCGCGCAGGTGGGAGACTGGAGGGGATGGACACGACTGCAGACGACACTCCCACCACCTCCGGCGGTGAGGGCTGGTCCGAGGACATGGAGCTCGCACCGATCCGCCCCGGTGACGACGCGGAGCCCCGGCACGACGACGACAGCCCCGGCGAGCGGCTGCAGAAGGTGTTGGCCCGCGCCGGTGTCGGCTCCCGGCGCGTCTCCGAGGACATGATCGACGCCGGTCGGATCAGCGTGAACGGCAAGGTCGTGCGGGTGCAGGGCATGCGCGTGGACCCCGACACCGCGGTCATCGCGGTCGACGGCCGGCGGATCGACATCCGCAACGACAAGGTCACCTACGCGATGAACAAGCCCGTCGGGATCATCACCTCGATGAGCGACGACCGGAACCGCCCCACCGTGGGCGACATGATCGGTGACCTCGCTGCCGGCCTGACCCACGTCGGCCGGCTGGACCAGGACACCGAGGGCCTGCTGCTGCTCACCACCGACGGCGAGCTCGCCCACCGGCTGACCCACCCGTCCTACCTGGTGAAGAAGACCTACCTGGCCCAGGTCACCGGCTCGGTGCCGCGTGACCTGCACCGCACGCTGCGCAAGGGCATCGAGCTGGAGGACGGCCCGGTCGCGGTCGACTCCTTCCACGTCGTCGACGCCCACGCCGGCCAGTCGGTGGTCGAGGTCGTCCTGCACGAGGGGCGCAAGCACATCGTCCGCCGGCTGCTGGCCGAGGTCGGCCTGCCGGTCACCCGGCTCACCCGCACCGCCATCGGGCCGATCGAGCTGGCCCGCATGCGCACCGGCACCATCCGCAAGCTCACCCGTACCGAGGTCGGCGCCCTCCACGAGCTCGTCGGCATGTGAAAGGACCCTCCTGCCCCCCACCACGAGCAAGCTCGCGGCGGGGCCCTGCAGGAGGGCCGAGAACGCACACCGGCCGGCGTCCCCCTCGGGGGACGCCGGCCGGTGTGCGTTGCGAGGACCGACTAGAGCGCGGTGACCTCGACCGGGGTGGTGAGGACGCGGTCGACGCCCAGGACCCGGTCGGGGCCGGTGACGCGGACGGTGGTCTCCAGCGGCAGGTCGGTGCTCGACGTGCCGACCTTGAGCACCAGGTCACCGGACTCGACGATGCGGGTCAGCTCCCGGCCGGTGAACGACGTCCGGTCCGCGTGCAGGGTGAACGACACGCGCGCGCTCGCACCGGCGGCCAGCTCGACCCGGGCGAAGCCGGCGAGCTGGGTGACCGGGCGGACCACGCTGGCGACCGGGTCGTGCAGGTAGAGCTGCACGACCTGCGCGCCGTCCCGCTCGCCGGTGTTGCTGACCGTGGCCGAGACCGTCACCGAGCCGTCGGTGGCCAGCTCCTCGGTCGCCGCGCCGCCGGCGCCGGCCACCTGCAGGTCGGCCAGCTCGAAGGTCGTGTACGACAGGCCGTGCCCGAACGGGAAGGCCGGCGTCGGGTCGGCGGAGCTGATGCCGCTCTGCGCGCCCAGGATCGGGTGCAGGTAGGTGGCCGGCGACCCGCCCGGGGTGGCCGGCACCGAGACCGGCAGCCGCCCGGAGGGGTTGACCCGTCCGCTGAGCACGCCGGCGACCGCGCCGGCGCCCTCCTCGCCCGGGAAGAACGCCTGGACGATGGCCGCAGCCCGGTCGACGACCGCGCCGAGGGCGTAGGGGCGCCCGGTGAGCAGCACGACCACGACCGGCTTGCCGGTGGCCAGCAGGGCGTCGAGCAGCTCGCCCTGCAGGCCGGGCAGGCGCAGGTCGTCGGCGTCGCAGCCCTCACCGGAGGTGCCGCGGCCGAACAGCCCGGCGACGTCCCCGAGGACGGCGAGGACGACGTCGGACTCCCCGGCCACGCGCACGGCCTCGTCGATGCCGCTGCGGTCGAGCTCCTGCACCGGGACGCCCTGGGCGGTGGTGACCTCCGCGTCGGGGAACTCGGTGCGCACCGCGTCGAGCAGCGTGGGCAGCTCGATGCCCAGCGGCATGTCCGGGTGCTGCACGCCCACGTGGTTGGGGAAGGCGTAGCAGCCCATCAGCGACAGCACCTCGTCGGCGGCGGGGCCGACGACGGCCAGCTTGGCCGGGGACTGCAGCGGCAGCACCGACGCGCGGTTGTCGAGCAGGACGACCGAGCGCTCGGCGAGGGTGCGGGCCAGCGCGCGCATGTGCGGCGGGTCGAAGTCCAGGCTCTCGGCGCCCTCGCGCAGCACGGCGGGTTCGGGGTCCCAGCCGGCGTCGAGCAGGCCGAGCTCGCCCTTCTGCAGCAGCACCCGCTCCAGCGCGCGGTCGATGACGTCCATGCCGACCTCGCCGGAGCGGATGCGCTCCAGCAGCGGCTCGCCGTAGCAGCGGACCGTGGGCAGCTCGACGTCGATGCCGGCCCGCAGCGCCTGGGCGGCGGCGTCGCCGGGGGAGGCGGCCACGCCCTGGGTGGTCTCCAGCATGGAGACGGCGAAGTAGTCGGCGACCACGACGCCGTCGAAGCCGAGGGTCTCCCGCAGCAGGCCGGTCATCAGCGCCGGATCCGCGGCCGGGGGCAGGCCGTCGACGGCGGCGTAGGAGTTCATCACCGAGCGGGCGCCGCCCTCGCGCAGCGCCGTCTCGAACGGCGGCAGCACGATGTCGGCGAAGTCGCGGGGGCCCAGCCGCACCGGGGCGTGGTTGCGGCCCGAGCCCGAGCCCGAGTAGCCGGCGAAGTGCTTGAGGGTGGCGACGATGCCGGAGCTCTCGAGCCCGCGGGTGTAGGCCGAGCCCAGGACGGCGACGAGGTAGGGGTCCTCGCTGATCGTCTCCTCGGTGCGGCCCCAGCGGTGGTCGAAACTGACGTCGAGGACCGGGGACAGGCCCTGGTGCACGCCGACCGAGCGCATGAGCGCACCGATGCCGGCGGCCATGGTCTCGACCGAGGCGGTGTCGAAGGAGGCCCCCCAGGCCAGCGGGGTCGGGAAGACCGTGGCCTGCCAGGCGGTGAAGCCGGTCAGGCACTCCTCGTGGGCCACGGCCGGGATGCCCAGCCGCGAGTTGGCGATCAGGTCGCGCTGGGTCTGGGCGAGCACCCGGGCGCCGGTGAGCGGCTCGACCGGGCCGGTGCCGAACACGCGGGTCAGCTGGCCGAGGCCCGGCTTGGTCAGCTCCTCCCACGGCGGGAGCGGCTCGGAGAACTCGTGCTGGTTGGGGGCCACCTCCTCGCCGTCGGAGATGGTCGTCCAGATGCCGTAGAGCTGGGCGACCTTCTCCTCCAGGGTCATCACGTCCATCAGGGCGCGGACGCGCTCGGGCAGCGGGCGTGCCGGGTCGGCCCACACGTCGGCGGCGGGGGCACCCGGGTCGAGGTCGGACGGGGACGGTGACGAGGTCACGGGACGGGCTCCTGGGGTCGGTTCGGGCGCCGGAGGAGGCGCGGGCTGGTCGCCGGTGTCGGCGCCGGAGGGCGGTGGAGGGGACGGAGGTGGTGGGCGCCGCGGGTCAGCGGCGCGGGGGAGCGGTGGAGGCGCGGGCGACCAGGTGGGTGGCCAGCTCCATGCGCTGGCTGCCGAGCACCTCGCCGTTGATCAGGTCGTGCAGCATCCGGCCGGCCATCCGCCCCATGTCGGCCAGCGGCTGGCACACGGTGGTCAGCGGCGGGGAGGACCAGCGGGCCATCGGCAGGTCGTCGAAGCCGACCACGCTGAGGTCGCCGGGGACGGACAGCCCCGCCTGGCGGGCGGCCTCCATGACGCCGAAGGCCTGCTCGTCGCTGCCGGCGAAGATCGCCGTGGGCGGGTCGGGGAGGGCCAGCAGTGCCTGCGCCTGGTCGTAGCCGCCCTGGTGCCGGAAGTTGCCGTGCACGACCAGCGCCGGGTCGACGGCGATGCCGGCGCGCTCCAGCGCCGCCCGGTAGCCGTCGATGCGGGCCCGGCTGCACAGGTAGGCCTGCGGCCCGCCGACCACGGCGATCCGCCGGTGGCCCAGCTCGACCAGGTGCTCGGTCGCCGACAGCCCGCCGGCCCAGTTGGTCGCCCCGACGCTGGGGACGTCCTGGCCGGGCATGTCGACCGGGTCGATGACCACGACCGGCAGCCTCGAGCGCCCCAGTCGGCGCTGGTCGGCGGCGGTGAGCCGGGAGGTGACCACGAGCGCGCCCCGGCGTCCCCCGGCGACCAGGGCCTGCACCCAGTCGACGTCGGAGGTCCGGCTCTGCGACGAGACGACCACCTCGAGCCCGCTCTCGGTGACCCCGCGGAGGATCTCGACGGCCCACGGGCTGTCCAGCGCCGTGAAGACGACGTCGACCAGGACGTCGTCGGTGGGCCGGCGGGTGACCGGCACGTAGTTGTGCTGCTCGAGCAGCTGCTGGACGTGGGCGCGGGTGGCGGGAGCGACGTCGGACTTGCCGTTGACGACCTTCGACACGGTCGGCAACGAGACGCCGGCCGCCGCGGCGATGGACGCCAGCGTGGGTCGGCCCAGCTGATGCGGTGGCACTGGACGGCCTCCCGGTCCGTTGGCGGTGGCGGCTCGGCACGAGCCTGCCCCCGGCAGGACCGGTGCGGTCAGGCCGGCGTCGCTGTCGGCGTGACGCGGACGTTATCGAAAGTTTCGGTGCTTGGATAGTCACCGCACCTCAAAAGTGCCTGATCTGCGGGCCCGGAAGTGGGTCGACAGGTCACGGTTCGGACACGACGGCGTCTGCCTGACGGGACCGTTGACAGGTGCCGGTGACGTGGCTTACGTTCTCGCAACTGCTCGAAACTTTCGGTTTCAACGACGAAACAGGAAGGTGGCGGTGGGATGTCCCCCCGGCGTCTGACCAAGGTGGCCGTGTCGGCCACCACCCTCGCTCTGCTCGGCTCGATGGCTGCTTGCGGCTCCGACAACACCGCCGGTGGTTCCGGTGGCGGTGAAGGTGGCGGCACGGCCGACATCTGGGCCCTGCAGGACACGACCCTCAACCCGATCGAGGAAGCCTCGATCCAGCGCTACAACGACGGCGACGGTCCGGGCTCGGTGAAGCTGTCGACCTTCGGCAACGACCCGTACAAGCAGCGGCTGCGCACGGCGATCAACTCGCCCCAGGCCCCCGACGTCTTCTTCAACTGGGGCGGTGGCTCCCTCAAGGAGTACGTCGACGCCGGGAAGATCGAGGACCTCACCCCGATGCTGGACGAGAACCCGGAGCTCCGCGACGCGTTCCTGCCCAGCGTGCTCGCCGGCGCCGAGATCGACGGCAAGCAGTACGGCCTGCCGATGCGCGGTGTCCAGCCGGTGCTGATGTACGGCAACAAGGAGGTCCTCCAGGCCAACGGCATCGACGGGATGCCGACCACCTGGGACGAGCTGCTCGCCGACGTCGCGACCCTCAAGGCCGCCGGCCTCACGACGCCGATCGCGCTGGCCGGTTCGCAGCCGTGGACCGAGCTCATGTGGGCCGAGTACCTGCTCGACCGCGTCGCCGGCCCGGAGGTCTTCCAGGCCATCCGCGACGGCGAGGGCCAGGGCTGGAACGACCCCGCCGTGCTCGAGGCCATGACCATGCTCAAGCAGCTGATCGACGCCGGTGCCTTCGGTACCGCCAACGACTTCTCCGCGACCGAGTACGACGCGGGTGGCACGACGCAGCTGCTGGCCAACGGCGACGCGGCCTTCCACCTCATGGGCTCCTGGGAGTTCACGAACCAGAAGGGCACCAACCCGGACTTCGTGTCCGCGGGCAACCTGCTCTACGCGCCCTTCCCGGCCGTCGAGGGTGGCGCGGGCGACCCGAGCAACCTGGTCGGGAACGTGTCGAACTTCTACTCGGTGACCAGCGCGTCCCCGAACAAGGAGGCGGCGCTCGAGTACGTCAAGACCCAGCTCAACAACCCCGACTACGTGTCGGAGCTGGTCGCGGCCGGCGACGTCATGCCGATCGCGGGTGCCCGCGAGCAGCTGGCGGCCTCGGACGACGGTGAGTACCTCACCACGGTCTACGACCTCACCGAGCAGGCGGACAACTTCCAGCTCTCGTGGGACCAGGACCTGGGTGCCGAGGAGTCGACCAAGATGCTGACGGAGCTGAGCAACCTCTTCCTGGGTCAGCAGACCCCGGAGGGCTTCGTCGCCGCCATGGCGGGCTGACGCACTCTCTCCCGACTGCACCGCTGACTACACAGAGGACCTGACTTGGCTGCCACAGGACGAGAGCGTCCTTCCGGCTGGTACATGGCGCCGGTGTTGACCTTCTTCGGGGTCTTCGCCGTCCTGCCCATGGTGCTGGTCGTCTACCTCAGCTTCACCGACTGGGACGGCTTCGGCTTCCCCTCGCTCTCGGGCGGGGGGAACTGGAGCCGGGCCCTGCAGGACCCCGAGGTGGGGCGCTCGCTGGTGCTGACGCTGGTGTTCATGGTCCTCGGCTGGGTCGTCCAGACCCCGATCGCGATGCTGATCGGGGTCTGGGCGGCCGGGCGGCAGCGCAACCGCGCTGTCCTGAGCTCGATCTTCTTCCTGCCCGTGCTGCTGTCCACCGCGGCCATCGCGCTGCTGTGGAGCGCGGTGCTCGACGGCAACTTCGGGCTCACCCGGGAGCTGCCCTTCCTCGACCAGTTCAGCTTCCTGGGTGACCGGTCCCTGGTCATCTACACGGTGGCCTGGGTGCTGACCTGGCAGTACGTGCCCTTCCACACGCTGCTGTACCAAAGTGCGGCGCGGGGGATCCCGGTCTCCATCTACGAGGCCGCGACCATCGACGGCGCCGGCCGGTACAAGCAGTTCTTCCGGATCACGCTGCCGCTGCTGCGGTACACCCTGATCACCTCGACCGTGCTCATGCTGGTCGGGTCGGTGACGACGTTCGACACGATCCTGCTGCTCACCAACGGTGGGCCCGGTACGTCGACCCGGATCGCACCGCTGTACATGTACATCACCGGCTTCGGCGCCTTCGAGTTCGGCTACGCCAGCGCGATCGCGGTCATCCTGCTGGTGCTCGGCGCCGGCCTGTCCCTCGCGGTCACCCGGCTCACCGGCTTCCGCAAGATGTCCAGCCAGCAGGAGGGTCTGTGACCATCACCCAGTCCGGCACGCCGATGGCGAGGCCGCCGGCCTCGGCCGGCCCGGCCGGCCCCGTCACCGGCAAGCGTCGCCGCAAGGTGGGCCGCGAGAAGCCGAACTACCTGGCCGGCGTGCTGTCGGTGTTCTGGCTCGTCCTGGTCGTGGTGCCGCTGTACTACATGGTCAGCAGCAGCTTCCGCACCCGGCAGGACTACCTGCGCGACAACCCGCTCAAGCTGCCCTCGAGCCCGACGTTCGAGAACTACGAGTCGGTCTTCACCGGCGGGTTCGGCCGGTACTTCCTCAACAACGTCATCGTCACCGTGGGCACGGTGGCCATCGTGGTCGCCCTGGTGGTGCCGGCGGCCTACGCGGTGGCCCGCAACCCCTCGCCGATGGTGCAGCGCGGCTTCTCGCTGATGCTGGTCGGCCTGGCGGTGCCCGCCCAGGCCGTGATCATCCCGGTGTACCTGCTGATCAACCAGATGCAGCTGTACGACACCCTGCTGGCGATCATCCTGCCGACCGCGGCGTTCGCGCTGCCGGTGGCGATGCTGGTGATGACCAACAGCCTGCGCGACATCCCCAACGAGCTCTACGAGGCGCAGACCCTCGACGGTGCGGGTGCGCTGCAGACGCTGCGCAACCTGGTCCTGCCGCTGGCCAAGCCGGCCATCACGACGGTCACCGTCTTCACCGCGATGAGCGCCTGGAACGGCTTCCTGTTCCCCCTGGTGCTGACCCAGTCCGCCGAGCAGCGCACGCTCACCCTGGGACTGCAGACGTTCTCGAGCCAGTTCGGCACCAACGTGCCGGGACTGCTCGCAGCCATCACGCTGTCCCTGCTGCCCATCTTCTTCGTCTACCTCTTCGGACGGCGATACCTGCTGGGCGGCCTGACGGCCGGCTTCGGCAAGTGACCGTCCGACCCTGACCGAGCTCCCGAACCACACGCGACGTGAGAGGAACCACCTGATGACGACCCCCAAGGCCACCCCCGAGGACAAGTTCACCTTCGGCCTCTGGACGATCGGCTGGACGGCCCGCGACCCGTTCGGTGACGCCACCCGCGACGCCGTCGACGTGGTCGAGTCGGTGCACAAGCTCGCCGAGATGGGTGCCTACGGCGTCACCTTCCACGACGACGACGTCATCCCCTTCGGCAGCGAGGCCGCTGCCCGTGACGCGGTCATCAAGCGCTTCAAGGGCGCCCTGGAGGAGACCGGCCTCAAGGTCCCCATGGTCACCACCAACCTGTTCACCCACCCGGTGTTCAAGGAGGGCGGGCTCACCGCCAACGACCGCGAGGTCCGCCGCTACGCGATGCGCAAGGTCATGCGCAACATGGACCTGGCCGCCGAGCTGGGCGCGCAGACCTATGTCCTGTGGGGTGGCCGCGAGGGCACCGAGGTCGACACCGCCAAGGACCTCATCGCCGCCCTGGACCGCTACGCCGAGTCGATCGACACCCTGGCCCAGTACTCCGAGGACAAGGGCTACGGCCTGAAGTTCGCCCTGGAGCCCAAGCCGAACGAGCCCCGCGGCGACATCTTCCTGCCCACCGTCGGGCACGCCATCGCCTTCATCTCCAAGCTGCAGCACGCCGACCTGGTCGGGATCAACCCCGAGGTCGGCCACGAGCAGATGGCGAACCTGAACTTCACCCACGGCATCGCCGAGGCGATCTGGCTGGGCAAGCTCTTCCACATCGACCTCAACGGCCAGCACGGGCCCAAGTTCGACCAGGACCTGGTCTTCGGCCACGGCGACCTGCTGCAGGCCTTCAGCACCGTCGACCTGCTCGAGAACGGCGGCCTCAACGGCGGCCCGTCCTACGACGGCCCCCGCCACTTCGACTACAAGCCGCTGCGCACCGAGGACATGGACGGCGTGTGGCGTTCGGCCCAGGCCAACATCACCACCTACCTCCTGCTCAAGGAGCGGGCCGCCGCGTTCCGCGCCGACCCCGAGGTCCAGGAGGCCATGGCCGCGGCCAAGGTCGAGGAGCTGCGCACGCCCACCGTCGGTGAGGGCGGCTACCAGGAGCTGCTCGACGACCGCTCGGCGTTCGAGGACTTCGACGCCGACGCCGTCGCCAAGCGCGGCGCGGGTGTCGTCCGCCTCGACCAGCTGATGATCGAGCACCTGCTCGGCGCTCGCTGATCGCACAGGGCCGGGCGAGGAGAAGAGCTGTCGTGACGCTGGTGGCCGGGGTCGACTCGTCGACCCAGTCGTGCAAGGTCGTCGTCCGTGACGCCGAGAGCGGCGCCCTGGTCCGGGAGGGCCGGGCGTCGCACCCCGACGGCACCGAGGTCGACCCCGCCGCCTGGGCGGTCGCGCTGGAGACGGCGATCGCGGCGGCGGGCGGCCTGTCCGACGTCGCCGCGGTCGCCGTCGGCGGCCAGCAGCACGGCATGGTCGCCCTGGACGCCGAGGGCGAGGTGGTCCGGGACGCGTTGCTGTGGAACGACACCCGCTCGGCCCAGGCGGCGACCGACCTCATCGCCGAGCTCGGCCCGGGCGAGGCCGGCCGCCGCGCCTGGGCGGAGGCGGTCGGCCTGGTGCCGGTCGCGTCGTTCACGGTGACCAAGCTGCGGTGGCTGGCCGAGCACGAGGCGGCCAACGCGGCGCGCACCGCGGCGGTCTGCCTGCCGCACGACTGGCTCACCTGGAAGCTGGCCGGGGCGTCGGGCCTCGACGCCCTGGTCACCGACCGCGGTGACGCCAGCGGCACCGGGTACTGGTCCACGCACACGAACGAGTACCGGCCCGACCTGCTCGAGCGGGCCTTCGGCCGCACCCCGGTGCTGCCGCGGGTCCTCGGCCCGGCCGAGCAGGCCGGCACGGTCGCCGGCGGCGCCCTCGGCGCCGCCGGTGGCGCGCTGCTCGGCCCGGGCACCGGTGACAACGCCGCCGCCGCGCTCGGCATCAACGCCGAGCCCGGCGACGTCGTGCTGTCCATCGGCACCTCGGGTGTGGTCTCCACGGTGTCGACCACGCCCAGCGCCGACCCCTCGGGGACCGTCGCCGGCTTCGCCGACGCCACGGGCAACTACCTGCCGCTGGTGGTGACGCTGAACGCCGCCCGCGTCCTCGACGCCACCGCCCGGCTGCTCGGCGTCGACCACGAGGAGCTGTCCCGGCTGGCGCTCACCGCGCCCGCGGGCTCCGGCGGGCTCGTCGTCGTGCCCTACCTCGAGGGCGAGCGCACCCCGGACCGCCCGCAGTCCACCGGTGCGGTGCACGGGCTCACCCTCGCCACCTCCGACCCGGCGCACCTGGCGCGCGCCGCGGTCGAGGGGCTGCTCTGCGGCCTGGCCGACGGACTCGAGGCCATCGCCGCGCAGGGCAACCCGGTCCGCCGGGTGTTCCTCGTCGGCGGCGGGGCCCGCTCGGAGGCGGTGCGCCGCCTGGCGCCGGCCGTCCTGGGGGTCCCCGTGCTCGTCCCGCCGCCGGGGGAGTACGTCGCCGACGGCGCCGCCCGGCAGGCGGCGTGGGTCCTGGCCGGTGGCAGCACGCCGCCGGTCTGGCCGGCCACCAGCACCGAGGTCTACGAGGCAGATCCGGTCCCCTTCGTCCGGGAGCGCTACGCCGAGGTACGGGACATGACCGCCGCGCGGTTGTGACCTGCACTACCTCTCGCGCTCGCGAGCGTGCATGATCAGCACGGCACCACCCTTTCCACCCACTCGGATCGTCCGGCACGTTCCTGCCGGTAGGAGGACCGCACAATGGCGTCTGTCACCTACGACTCCGCAACTCGTCGCTACCCCGGTTCCGACCGGGCCGCGGTCGACGCGCTCAACCTGACCATCGAGGACGGCGAGTTCCTCGTCCTCGTCGGCCCGTCCGGCTGCGGCAAGTCCACGTCGCTGCGCATGCTGGCCGGCCTGGAGGACATCGACGAGGGCGCGATCCTCATCGGTGGTCGCGACGTCACCGACGTCGCCGCCAAGGACCGCGACATCGCGATGGTGTTCCAGAACTACGCGCTGTACCCGCACATGACCGTGGCCGACAACATGGGCTTCGGCCTGCGGATGGCCGGGGTCAACAAGAGCGAGATCAGCACCCGGGTGCGCGACGCGGCCAAGCTGCTCGACCTCGAGCCCTACCTGGACCGCAAGCCCAAGGCGCTCTCCGGTGGTCAGCGCCAGCGCGTGGCCATGGGCCGGGCGATCGTGCGCAGCCCGCAGGTCTTCCTCATGGACGAGCCGCTGTCGAACCTCGACGCCAAGCTGCGCGTGCAGACCCGCACCCAGATCGCCCAGCTGCAGCGCCGTCTGCAGGTCACCACGGTGTACGTCACCCACGACCAGGTCGAGGCCATGACCATGGGCGACCGGGTCGCGGTGCTCAAGGACGGGCTGCTCATGCAGGTCGGCAAGCCGCGCGAGCTCTACGACAACCCGAAGAACGTCTTCGTGGCCGGCTTCATCGGCTCGCCGGCGATGAACCTGTTCAACCTCGACCAGACCGACGGCGGCGTCTCCTTCGGCAACACCGTCCACCCGGTGGGCCGGGACGTGCTGGGCCAGGCCGCCGGGAAGAGCGTCGTGGTCGGCGTCCGTCCCGAGGACCTGGACATCGCCGACAACGGTCTGCCGATCGAGGTCGACGTCGTCGAGGAGCTGGGCGCGGATGCCTACATCTACGGCCGCACCCTGGTCGGCAACGGCGAGCAGCAGATCATCGCCCGCGTCGACGGCCGCCGTCCTCCGCTGAAGGGCGACCGGCTCTCCGTCCTGCCCCGTCAGGGCCACGTGCACCTGTTCGACCAGGCCAGCGGCGAGCGCCTCGGGTGACGCTCCTGCCCACCGGCGAGCAGTACACGCTGCGTGCCGCCGGCGCCGAGGCCGTGATCACCGAGGTCGGCGGCGGTCTGCGCAGCTACCGCGCCGGTGGGCGGGACCTGGTCGACGGCTTCGGTGAGCACGAGATGGCACCGAACGCCCGCGGGCACGTGCTCGCGCCCTGGCCGAACCGGCTGCGTGACGGCCGGTTCGTCTGGGACGGCGAGGAGCACGAGACGCCGATCTCGGAGTCCGAGACCGGCAACGCCATCCACGGGCTGGTGCGGTTCGTGGCCTGGGAGGTCGTGGACCGCACCAGCGACCGGGTGGAGCTCGAGCACCTGCTCCACCCCCAGCCGGGCTACCCCTGGAGCCTGCGGCTGCGGATCGCCTACGAGCTGTCCGCGGCCGGGTTGCGGGTGCAGACGACGGCCACCAACGAGGGTGACCGCGCGCTGCCGTACGGGGAGGGGCACCACCCCTACCTGGCCGCCGGCGCCGGGCTGCACGTCGACGACTGCACGCTGGTCGCCCCCGGCCGCACCCGGCTGGAGACCGACGAGCGGGCCATCCCGACCGGGGCGGTCGACGTCGCCGGCACCCGTTACGACCTGCGGGCGGGGGAGAAGGTCGGTGACCTGCTCATCGACCACGCCTTCACCGACCTCGAGCGGGACGGCGACGGCCTGGCCTGGGTGCGGCTGACCGCTCCCGACGGCCGGGGCGTGGCGGTGTGGATGGACAGCGCCTACGGCTACCTGCAGCTGTTCACCGGCGACGTGGTGCCCGAGCCGCGGCGTCGCGAGGGGCTGGCCGTCGAGCCGATGACCTGCCCGCCGAACGCCCTGGCCACCGGCGAGGCCGTGCTGCGGCTCGAGCCGGGGGAGTCCACGACGGCCGCGTGGGGGATCGCCCCGCTGGGCTGACGGCCCGCCGTCCCGGTGCCCGGGTCCGGTCCTCCGCGAGGGGGTCGGACCCGGGCACCTGCATGCTGGCGGCCCGGGGTCGCGGGCCTGTCTGGACTCGACCGAGGTGCCCGGCGGTCGGGGCGCCGGCTGCTGGCGCGGTGGGGTGGCGCGGCCTCCTTAGACTCGACCGAGGTGCCCGGCGATCCGGGTGCTGCATCGATCGAGGAGAGTGCTGTGGCCGTCCGAGCCATCCGGGGTGCCACGCAGGTGGCCGCCGACGACCGCGACGAGGTGCTGGGCGCCACCCGCGAACTGGTGAGCGCGGTGCTCGAGCGGAACAGGGTGGACCCGGCCGACCTGATCAGCATCCTGTTCACCGCCACCCCCGACCTGGTGTCGGAGTTCCCGGCGCTGGCCGCGCGGGAGCTCGGCCTGGGCGACGTGCCGCTGATGTGCGCCACCGAGATCGCCGTCGCGCACGCCCTGCCGCGGGTGCTGCGGTTGATGGCGCACGTGGAGACCCCCATGCCCCGCGCCGACGTCCAGCACGTCTACCTGCGCGGGGCCGTCGCCCTGCGGCGGGACATCGCGCAGTGAACGAAGGACCCCGTCCCCCTTACGACTCGCAGGCTCGCCGCGGGCCCCTGGACGGCGCCGTGAGAGAAGCGAACGGAGAGAGTGCAGTGAGCGAGCAGTTCCGTGGGCAGGTGACCCTCGACGGTCCCTCCGGCACGGGCAAGTCCAGCGTCGCCCGCGACGTGGCCACCCGGCTGGGCGCGGCCTACCTGGACACCGGCGCGATGTACCGCGCCGCGACCGTCGCGGTGCTGGACGCCGGCGTCGACCTGGACGACCCCGAGGGCATCGCCCGCGCCGTCCGCGCCGCCGACATCCAGGTCGGGACGACGGCCGACGCCGAGACGGTCACCGTGGACGGCGTGGACGTCGCCCAGCGCATCCGCGGCGCCGAGGTCACCCGCACCGTGTCCCCGGTGTCCGCCGTCCCGGCCGTGCGCCGGCTGCTGGTGGACCGGCAGCGCTCGCTGGTCGCCGCGTCCGACGCGGTGGTCGTGGAGGGCCGGGACATCGGCACCGTGGTGCTGCCCGACGCGACCGTGAAGATCTACCTGACCGCCGCCCCCGAGGCGCGCGCACAGCGCCGGGCCGGCCAGCTCGGCGTGACCGACCCGGGCCGGATCGCCGAGATCGCCGCGGACCTGCGCCGCCGGGACGAGTACGACAGCAGCCGGGCCGACAGCCCGCTGCGCCCAGCTGCCGACGCCGTGGTCGTCGACAGCACCGGGCTGGACCGCGACGCCGTCGTCGAGCGTGTACTCGACCTGGCGCGCACTGCAGTGGGAGAACTGGCATGAGCACCGACAACGACGCGTTCCCGAGCGACGAGCCCACCGGCCCGCTGCCGGTGGTGGCCATCGTGGGGCGGCCCAACGTGGGCAAGTCCACCCTGGTCAACCGCTTCCTGGGCCGCCGCGCCGCCGTCGTGCAGGACGTCCCGGGCGTGACCCGCGACCGGATCCCGTACCAGGCGCTGTGGAACGGCCGGAACTTCACCGTCGTCGACACCGGCGGCTGGGAGCCCAAGGCGACCGGCATGGCGGCGTCCATCGCCCGGCAGGCCGAGTACGCCATGAAGACCGCCGACGTGATCGTGCTGGTCGTCGACGCCTCGGTGGGCGTCACCGAGACCGACCTGGCGGCCGCGCGCGTGCTGCGCCGCAGCACCACCCCGGTGATCGTGGTCGCCAACAAGGTCGACGACGAGCGCGGCGAGGCCAACGCCGCCGAGCTGTGGTCGCTGGGCCTGGGCGAGCCGTTCTCGGTCAGCGCGCTGCACGGCCGGGGGAGCGGTGACCTGCTCGACCTGGTCCTCGAGGCGATGCCCGACGCGCCGCGGGAGACCGAGGAGCAGGGTGGTCCGCGCCGCGTCGCGCTGGTCGGGCGGCCCAACGTGGGCAAGTCCAGCCTGATCAACCGGCTGTCGAAGGAGGAGCGCTCGGTCGTCGACTCGGTGGCCGGCACCACGGTCGACCCGGTCGACTCCATCGTGCGGCTCAACGGCGAGGACTGGCGCTTCGTCGACACCGCGGGCCTGCGCCGGCGGGTCAACACCGCCAGCGGCACCGAGTACTACGCCAGCCTGCGCACCGAGGCCGCGATCGAGGCCGCCGAGGTCGCCGTGGTGCTGCTGGCCGCCGACGAGGTGATCAGCGAGCAGGACCAGCGGGTGATCACCCAGGTGATCGAGGCCGGCCGCGCGCTGGTCATCGCCTTCAACAAGTGGGACAACGTCGACGAGGACCGGCACGCCCAGCTGGAGAAGGAGATCGACCGCGACCTCGCCCGGATCAAGTGGGCGAGCCGGATCAACATCTCCGCGACCACCGGCCGCGGCGTCAACAAGCTCGCCGGGCACCTGAAGGCTGCGCTGGCCGGCTGGGAGACCCGGGTGCCCACCGCGGAGCTGAACACCTTCGTCCGCGCCCTGGTCCAGGAGACCCCGCCGCCGGCCCGCGGTGGCCGCGCGCCGAAGATCAAGTACGTCACCCAGGCCGACATCCGGCCGCCGCGGTTCGTGGTGTTCTCCACCGGCTTCCTGGAGGCCGGGTACCGGCGGTTCCTGGAGCGCAGGCTGCGCGAGCAGTTCGGCTTCCACGGCACCCCGATCGACGTCTCGGTCAAGGTCCGCGACGCCCGGGAGGACCGGAAGAAGTAGACCCCTCAGCAGGGCCACCGGGAGGGGTGCGGTAATCTCTCCCGGCAGCAATCGAGCGCGCCGGCGGTTCCCGCCGGGGGGTTCGGAGCTCGGGCTGTAGCGCAGCTTGGTAGCGCACTTGACTGGGGGTCAAGGGGTCGCAGGTTCAAATCCTGTCAGCCCGACAGTGAAACCGCAGGTCAGAGGCGGGTCAGCCGTGAGGGCCGGCCCGCCTCTCGCGTGAGTACAGCAACCGGTACAGCAACGCGGTCGCGTACAGCAACCGTCACCCTGGCGGCGCTCGGTCGAGCCGACCGGGGACCGACTCCCTCACTCGCTGCCGGGGACCTGCGTGTAGTCGGTGAGGTCCTGCAGCGTGTGGTGCTCGGGTTCGCTGATGAAGTGGCACCACGGCAGCTGGGTGCGGGGGACGCGCAGGCGGCGGGCTCCGGCCCAGGTGGCCAGCTCGACATGGCCGAGCCGGCCGGTGTAGACGGTCTCGATGGCCGGCATGAGGTCGGTGTCGGAGGAGACGACGATCGCCGCGTCGTACTCCTTCCGCAGCGCCATGGCCACCACGTCGATGGCCAGTGCGACGTCGATGCCCTTCTCCTGGGCCGGAGCGGTCGGCCAGTCGGCCGGATAGCGCAGCGGCCGGCGGATGACGGTGAGCGCGCTACTGCGCTGCCAGGCGGCGGTCTGGCGGTCGTTCGCGGTCGCGGCGTGCGGCTGGTGATCCGGTGACGGACGCCCGCGGTACACGCGCACACCCTTTACCGCTGAGGGGCGGTGGCGACGACGGACGAGGCGTTGTGCCAGGCGCAGCGGGTCGACGTGCCCGTCGGCGGGGTGGGCGTTGACCGGGAGGAAGAGGCGGCGGGCCCAGCCGTGCACGTTCTGGTAGTCGATGAAGACGACGACGCGGTCGCTCATCGCCAGTCCTCTCGGGCTACGGCAAGAAAAATCCCCGCCAGTCCCGGAGGACGACGGGGAGGAATGACACAACCGTAACACTCCCGACACCCCTGACAGGGCCGACGTTGGGCACTCCGCGGAGGCTGCCGTGGCCGTGGCTGTCCGGTCGTTGCAGCAAGGGTCACCACCGGAGCGCCTGGTCGAGCCGATCCGCGGCCTCGCGCTGCTGGGCCGGACCGACGTGGCTGTAGATGTCGGCGGTGATCGCGTAGGACGAGTGACCGAGGTGCTCCTGGACGACCTTGGTGTGTGTCCCGGCCGCCAGTAGGAAGCTCGCCGCGGAGTGCCGCAGCGTATGCAGGTGGACGCCGGCCAGACCGGCGCGCTGAGCGAGCAGCTCGAAGCGCCGCAGGACGTTGCGGGGCTCGAGCGGTGTCCCGATCTCGGTGGTGAAGACCAGGTCGGCGTCCCGCCACGCGCCGGCGGCCGCGCGCCGCTCGTCCTCCTGTCGGCCGCGGTGCGCCTGGAGCGTCTCGACGGCCGAGCGGGGGAGAGGCACCGTCCTGCGGGACTTGTCCGTCTTGGGCTCCTCGAGCTGCAGTCCCTTGGACGTCCGGGAGAGTGTCCAGCGGACTCTCAGCTGCCCGGCGTCCAGGTCGACGTCCGACCAGTGCAGGGCCAGCGCCTCGCCGCGGCGCAGCCCCGTGGCGAGCATGAGCCGGAACAGGCTCTCCAGGCGGTCGCCCCGGACCGCATCGAGGAGCGCGTGAGCCTGGTCCACGGTCAGGTGGGGTGCGTCCCTGCGGTCGACGCCAGGCCGCCGCACCACGGCGGCGGGGTTGCTGCGCAGCATCCCGTCGCGGGCCGCGATGTCCAGGGCCGCCCGCAGGACGGTGTAGATCGTCCGGATCGTCGACGCCGCCAGGCCGGCGTCCCGCTTGGCGATGATGAGCGCCTCGACATCGGACGGGCGCAGCCGACCCAGGGGGATCGTCCCGACGGTGGGGACGAGGTGGGTTCGGGCGATGGTGGCGTAGAGGTCCTTGGTGGCCTGCTTGCGGTCGCTGGCAGCGAGTGACTTGGTGATCCAGCCCTCCAGCCAGGCGGCGACCGTCACGGAGGCGTCCTTGACCGGTGCGCCGGACTCGATCCGCTCGCGGGCATCTCGGAACTTGGTCCGGACCTCAGCCTGCGTCTTCCCGTAGACCGTCCGCCGCTTCAGGACGCCGTGCTCGTCCCGGTAGCTGAGTTCGGCCGACCAGGAGCCGTCCTTGCGCTTGAAGACCGACCCCTCACCGTTCGCGCGCTTCGCCATGCCGTCCTCCGGTCGAATTGGGGTCTTCGGTGGGCGTCCGCCACCACGGACGGGCCGCTACTCCGACGGGCGTCGACGGCACCACAGGCGCACGGGGTGCTGGCTCCGATCGGAGAATCTGTGGACGGGTCACGGGTTGTCCCCAGGCCGTGAAGCGGCGCGTCCCGGGACTGGTCAGCCGGGGTCGGCGCTCGGGTGGCCGCGGACCTCGGATGTGGTGCGTCGACGCCGGTCCAGTCGGCTCATCGGTGCCGGCGCGGGGGCACCCAGCCGGTCGACGTAGCGCTCAAGCTCGGCCCGGGAGACCCGGCAGCTGCGCCCGATGTGCACCGGGCGCAGGTTGCCGTCCTTGATCAGGGCGTAGAGCGTGGTTCGGCCGATGCGGAGCACCTGCGCGGCCTCCTCCGGTGTCAGCAGCAACGGCTCGCTGGTCGGGCCGTCCTGCGAGCGCTGTGGGTCTGCCATGTCGTCCTCCTGGTGCGGCGTCTGTCCGGACACGCCGTCGTTCGGCGCGGCACGCCTACCGGAGAAGGCGCCGTTTTCGCCCGATTGGTGACACTGCCGCGGCAATCTCCTGTATTTCTCCGGTTCTCCTCCTGCGCCAGGGGGCTGTGAGCTCCGTGCGGCCGCCGACGTCGGCGACGACAGCGGGACGGCCCGGGGTGACGTGGCGTGACAGGTGACCGAGCGGTGTCACCCCGGAGGACGGTGGGTCGTCACCCCGGTCGATGGCAGAGGGTCGGCGCCTGCTCGGGCGCGGTCGTGGCGCCATCGGCTGCTGATCTGCAGCACGGTGTCGTGCCTGCCGGCGGGACCGCGGTGGCCTGGGCAGCGGACACACCCGTCGCCAAGCGTCCCTACGAGCCCGTGGAGCAGGTCCGCCTACTTCGCCTGGGCCGGTTGCGGCAAGCGCGGAGCTGCATCGACGCCCCAGACCACGTGCAGGTCGTGACCGCTCACCCGCGATGACGGGGCACTTCGCCTCGGTCGCTCGGCTCCTCGCCTGTGACCGGCTCCGACGGGCGCGGCCGTGCGGACGTCTGGATGGGACCGCAGCGCCGCAGGCTGGCTCGCTGTCCGGGCCGCGCCGCTCACCACGGTCGCCGGCCGAGCAGGGCTTCTGCTGAGCTCGTGCTGCTGCCTCCCGATACCGTCCGCCGAACCGCGCTACAAGATCACGAGTCGACACACCTGGTGCATCCAGGCCGAGCGAATCCGTTGTGACGAGAAGTGTGCCAGGTCCGGGCGGCTCGTTGAGCGAGAAGGCGCTGGGGTGACGTCGGTGTGCGTCGACGATCCCGGACGACGCCGGTGCGATCGGTCGGCGGCTCGGTGCACCGGCTCTCCGGGGGCACGTGCTCCGGCGCAGTCGTCTCCTTCTACTGGAGAAGGACTGGAGGTTCGCGGCTCAGCGCACGTCGGGGGCGCCGGTCCGGCAGGCCCGCCAGCGGTAGGCCTCCAGCACGGGCTGCAGTGCCCGACTGAGGCCGGGCAGGTCGCGGTCGTAGATGCGGCCGTCGTCCAGCTGCCGGGTCAGCTCGCCGAGCAGCGTCGGCCAGTCCCGCCGGGTCGGCTCCAGGGGGACGCGGATCTCGATCCGCCGTTCGACCACCTGCACCGCGGTTCGGCCGGAGGCCGCGGCGCGGGTCTGCTCCCAGGCTCGGTGCCGGCAGGTGGCCGAGCACCACTTGGGGATCGGTCCCCGGCCGCGCGGCGTGATCGGCCTGGCACACCATCCGCAGGTCGTCGCGGCGGCGCGCCGTTCGCGCCCTTCTGCCGAAGCGCCGGCCTGGTCTGCATCGGCGGGCCCGGCCGGTGTCTGGGCGGCGTGCTGTCACCGTTGCTGCTCACGAGCTCGGCGGCGGGCCCGGTACTCGGGGGTTCCGCTGGTTCCCATGGCACAGAGTCTGCAGGCGAGCCGGCAGTAACTCGTCACCACGAGTTCTGAGACCCGGAGTGCATGAGGTGTGTCGGCTCGTGATCTTGGTTGCGGAGGGGATGTCTCCAGTGGCTGGCTGGTTGGTTGTGCGCGGTCGCGTAGGCGGGCGCTCGATCGTGCTGATGGCTGAACTGTCCTGGATCTGGCAGAGGCTTTGATCCTCGCGAGGAGACTGAGACCGTGCCAGCACCCCGCAAGTACGACGAGAAGACCCGCGCGCGTGCCGTGCGGATGTACAGCGAGCGCATCCGCGACCTCGGGGAGTCGAAGCTGACGGCGCGTAAGGCGGTGGGGGCGGTGCTGGACATCAACCCGGCCACGCTGCGCAACTGGGTGGAGCGCGAGGAGATCGACTCCGGTGCCCGGCCCGGGGTGACCACCGAGGCGTCTGAGGAGCTCAAGGCGCTGCGCCGGGAGGTCGCCGAGCTGCGCCGGGCGAACGAGATCCTCAAGACCGCCTCGGCGTTTTTCGCGTCGGCGGAGCTCGACCGCCGACTCAGGTAGTCATCGACTACATCGACGCGCACAAGGAGCGCTTCGGGGTCGAGCCGATCTGCCGCGTGCTGACCGAGCACGGCATCCAGATCGCCCCGAGCACCTATTACGCGCGTCTGGCCTGCCCGGTTTTGGCCGCGGAGCTGGCCGACGCCTGGGCCGCGAACACCCTGGTCGACCTCTATAGGCGCAACCGGCGGGTGTACGGGGTGCGCAAGCTGTGGCACACCGCCCGCCGCGCCGGGCATCCGTGGGGCCGGGACCAGGTCGCCCGGCTGATGGCCATCGCCGGCATCGACGGCGTCCGCCGCGGTCGCCATCGCACGGTGACCACCCAACGGGATCAGACCGCGCCGCGGCACCCGGACCTGTGCGACCGGGCCTGGGCGTCGCCGACCCGACCGGACCAGTGGTGGGTCGCGGACTTCACCTACGTCTGGACCCTGGCAGAGTTCGTCTACGTCTCCTTCGTCACCGACGTCTACTCCCGCCGCATCCTGGGCTGGCGAGTCAGCAGGTCGAAGACGACTCCGCTGGTCAGCTCCGCGCTGGAGCAGGCGCTGTGCTCCCGCCGCCGCGGCAACGCCGCCTTCGCCGCCACCGGGCTGCTGCATCACTCGGATGCCGGGTCGCAAGGCGGACTCAATCGGTCGTCGCAACACCCCGTGATCACGGAGGTGTTCGATGGGGCGACGTCAGCAGCAGGCGGATCGGGCTCTGCGGCCGGCCATGAGATCGCCGGGGCGGCCGATGCCGGCCCGGCATGTCGAGCGCAACTTCTGGCGGCTGATCGCGCGGGGCAAGCGCACGGAGGACGCCGCGCTCGAGATAGGCGTGTCCACGCCAGTCGCGTCGCGCTGGTTTCGCCACGCTGGCGGCATGCCGCCGCTGAGCCTGGCCGAGCCCACCGGCCGCTACCTGTCGTTCCAGCAGCGCGAGGACCTCGCGCTGCTGAAGGCGAAGGGTCTCGGAGTCCGGGCGATCGCTCGTGAGCTCAAGCGCGATCCCGGCACGATCTCGCGCGAGCTGCGACGCAACGCCGCGACCCGCAGTGGCAAGTGCGAGTACCGAACGACGGTCGCGCAGTGGAAGGCGCAGACCGCGGCCCGGCGCCCCAAGCCGGCGAAGCTGGTGAGCAATCCGCGGCTGCAGGAGTACGTCCAGACGCGGCTGAGTGGCCAGTTGCAGCGGCCCGACGGGACGGTCGCGGCGGGCCCGCCGACGACCTGGAAGGGCTTGAACAAGCCCCATCGTGCCGACCGTCGCTGGGCGACGGCCTGCAGCCCGGAGCAGATCAGCCGACGACTCGTCATCGACTTCCCCGACGATGCGGACATGCGCATCAGCCACGAGGCGATCTACCAGGCGCTCTACATCACATGCGCCTGCACTCGGCGATCGACTACCGCCCGCCGGTCGAGTTCGAAGACCACCACTACCGTGGCACCACGACCCCCGCGGCCCTCGCGGTGGCCTGAACCCAGCGTCCGTCAGATCCAGGACGGTTCAGGCTGAAGCTCACGACTTCCCTGAGGGCTCGACGCAATTTCCGATGTGGCTGGTGGCAGCGTTGGTCGCTGGCCAAATTTGGGGCTCGCCGGGCACTCGTGGCGGACTGCCACCGGTCGCGAGCGGCGCCAGCGCGTCGCTCTTGATCGCGGTGCGGTGCATACGCCATCGCGGACCGGTCAGCCGAAGGGCCGGTCGAGGCTGGTCGCAGCAGTTGCTCGCGAGGTAGCTTGTTCCACCAATATTGCCCCCTATGTGTACTGCCCGGAGGCGTCGGTGCAGCGGGTGATGGGTGGGAGGTTCCCCAGGGCGGTGTGGGGTCGGTGGTTGTAGTGGTGCAGCCGGTGCGGGCGCCGGCCCGGCGACATTGCGACGCTGAGGCAAGTCGAGGCTCGCGGAGTTGAGCAGGGGAACGCCCCGTCGAGCGTCAGCTGCGGGGTCGAGGCGGGTGTATATCACGCCCCCTATGCACGAGGAGAGGCCGCCCGAGGCATAGGCAGGCCCCGCCCGGTGGACGTCCCGCATGTCAGACGAGCGATCGGTGCCGTGTGTCAGCTCGTGATCGGAGGCGCGGCGGCCTCGGCGACACCGTTGGCGGCGAGCTGGTCCAGCAATTCCACGACGGCCTGAGAATCCTCGTTGGCGTCGATGGCGGTGACCCTGCCCCAGCGCATGCGGATCAGGTGCACGCCGCGGTTGTGGTACGGACTGCCGTCGGGGCGGGTCGCTTCGTTGGTCCACCGCAGGATGATCGTGGTCCGATGGGGCAGGCCCTTGACCCATACCTCCTCCACGGTGAGCCGCATGTCCGGGCACAGCCGACCCAGGCGTCCGAACCAAAGACGCAGAGCCTTCCGGTCGTGCCGTTCCCCGCCTAGGGCATGGTCACCACCGAACCGGTGGTGGACATCGGGGGAGCAGCTGGCAAGTACTGCGTCGTAGTCGTGTCGTTGACGCGACAAAAGTTGGCCGTGGCCAGTCGCTTGACGAGTGCGTGGTACATGACGGCATCCTCGGTCACGGTCCAGCCGGGCGCGCCAACGGTACGTCAGCGGCGGCCCGGCGGTCCCGACACCTGCAATGTGCGGTCCGCGCCCTCTCGGGCAGAGCGCCAGCCGCTGAGGACGAACAGCCGCTTTCCGTCCACCGCGCCAAGGCGACCAGCTCCTTGATGAAGGCGGCCAGGCTGCGGGGTGGGCGGCTCAGCACGGCCTCAGGGACAAGGAATTTCTGCCGCTCCTCTGCTCCGGAGGCGCGGGACGGTGCGCCTCGCCGTGATCGGGTAGGCCTTGGCGGGCGAGGCGCACCGTGAAGTCGCGGTCGAGCACTGTGCGCAGCTGGTTGCCGGTCAGCCGCAGTACCTCGCCGGACCGCACGACCGCGGCGCTCCGTTGCACCGGCTGGTCGTCGAACGAGTCGGGCGCGCCCAGGAACGGCCGCGCCGCGTGGACGCGCACGACCGGTGCACCGTCGTAAGCTGGACTGACGACCGCGACGGGCGCCCGAGAGCACGACGTGGAAGTCGTAGCGAGGATCGCCCGGGCGATAGGCACCTCGCCGTGGGCGACGGGATGGCGGGTCCCCAGGCGCTCGAAGCGGGTCAGCTGGGCGTCGGCAAGCCACGTGTTGTCCCCGCCTCGGTCCGGCGTCTCTGGGAGGTCTTCGGCCCAGGGCGGCAGGTCCGCCGGCGCAGGCGGGGCGTTGGCGCGCAAAGCGGCCGGTGCTGGCTCCGCGTAATCCCGGTCGACGCCAGCCAGCGTGTCGGCGTCGAAGGGGCCGCTGAGCCGGCAGCCGTTGACGAAGGATGTCGGGGTGCCGGGGACTCCGCTGCGCTCGGCGGACGCGCTGTCCTCTTGGACGCGGGGCGAGTAACGGCCCAACCCCTCTCGTGGGCGAACGGCGCCACGTCTCGCTGCTCACCGGGCCGGTTGGGAGCAGATCGCTCGGCGGATCGAGCAATCGGCGTCCAGAGGCAGCCCTACGTACCGGCCTCGCTGTGCGGGTGTCGCCAACGGCTGCTTCCTGGAGCGCGTCCGCCGTGCGAGAGGCCTCTCTGTCGCGCAGAGTGCCGGGACATGGGACACGACCGCGGCGGTCCTACGGCATCACGTCGCCACTTCTCTGCACCGCCCCTGGTCCGCGCGACGGCGCGCGCCGGCCGGCCTCGCACCGTCGCCCATCGGTTGCGCGGTAGCTTGCCGACCGTCCTCCAGTGCGCAGTCGCGGCAGCTGCGGCATGGTGGATCTCCGAGACCGCTCTCGGCCATCAGCAGCCGGTGTTCGCCGCCACGGCTGCGGTGGTGTGTCTGGCGGCCGGTGCCGGCCAGCGGGCCCGGCAAACCGTCGATCTGCTCGTCGGCGTCCTGATCGGCGTATTCGTCGGCACCCTGATCCGCGCGGTCACGGACCAGGCGAACGTCTGGACGACGCTTCTCGCGGTGTGTGCAGCCCTCGGTGCCATTGGACTGTTCGACGTCCGTCCGCTCGCGTTCATCCAGGCCGGTGCCTCAGCCCTGTTCGTCCTCACCCTGCCGCCGGTGGAGGCCCCGGCGGACCGAGTGCTCGACGCGGCGGTCGGCGGCGCGCTCGGCCTCCTCGCAAGCCAGGTGCTGGTCACGCCCGATCCGGTACACATGGTCGTCGGACCGGCCCGGGTGGTCCTGTCAGACGCAGCGGCGGCCCTGCGCGCCCGCGACAGGACGGAGGCAGCTGGACATGCCCGGGCGGCGACCGCTGGACTCGGCGACCTCGCCGCCGCTCGGATCGCTGCCCGGGACGTAGCGGCGCGGACCGTCCGCGGCCGCCTGCGACAGGCGCAGCTAAACACGGTCGATCGGAGGCTCGCCTCTGTCGACCACCTCGTCGCCGCCACGCTGCTTGCCGTCGACCCGCCCCGCGGTGCAGCCAGTGACGAGCCAGGTTTCCGCACTGAGGCGGCGGACGTCATCGAACGGGCCCAAGCCGCGCTCGAGGCGGCAGCGCCGGACCCTGACGCCGACCTGGGCACCGCCCTGCTGTTGCTTGGAAGCCGGCCGAACTCGGGTAAGGGGTCCGCGGAAGCGGACGGCTCATGACTCCGCAGTCTGCTTGAGGTAGACCTCGCTCCTCCCGGCGGCACGCTCGATCCCGGGTCTTCGCAGCGGTGGACTTGCCGGACAAGCCCAAGGCTCTCGACTCGCCCAGGAGGTGCCGTGGAGCTCATGGGGTGCAGGTCGAGCCTGCGAGCCCGGCGGTCACGAGGGGCTTGGTGTCAGCCCATGAACCCGCGGCTGCAGCTCGTCGGTCCAGAACCGCCAGAAGCCGTCAGGATCTGGGCCGCCGTTTTGCAGCACCAGGTGGTCGAAGCCGGCATCCATAAATTTCTGGATTTGTGCGACGTGCACGTCGACGTCCGGACCGCACGCGAACACCTGCTTGACATCATCGGTGGTGACCGTCGACGTCGCCGCCTCGAAATTGACCGGGTTCGGTAGCTCGGAGAGCACCTTCCAGCCGGTCAGGGCGAATCGGCCTTTGTCCACCACTGCCTGTGCGGCGGCTTCCACGTCTGGCGCCCAGGCCAGCTGGACCTCGACGTACTTGGGCCCGGTGCCGCCGCCGTCGGTGTAGCCGGAGACGAGTTCGCTCCTGGGTTCGGTGGCGAACAACCCGTCGCCGAGCTCCACCGCGATCTGGATGGATTTGGGCCCGCTGACCGCCACACAGATCTCCGGTAGACGGTCGGGCAGGTCGAAGATGCGTGCGTCGTCGAGTTGCAGGTGCTTGCCTTCGTAGTGCCGGTAGCCGCCCTGCCACAGGAGCCGGATGATCTCCAGTGCCTCGCGGAAGTACTCGTGGCGGACCCGCACACTGGGCCAGTCGCGGCCGATCACGTGTTCGTTGAGTCGTTCCCCGGAGCCGACGCCGAGGGTGAAGCGGCCGTCGCTGATAATCTGCAAGGTGGCGGCCTGCTGGGCCACCAGCGCGGGATGGTAGCGGAACGACGGGCAGGTCACGCCGGTGACGATGCCGATCCGTTCGGTGCGGGCGGCGATGTTGGCGAACAGCAGCCAGGTGTTCGCCGAGTGCCCCTGGTTGTCCAGCCAGGGATGAAAGTGATCGCTGGCCTCCACGAAGTCGAAGCCCAACTGCTCGGCCCGTACGGCCTGCTCGATGATCTCCTTGGGGCCGAAAGCCTCGGTGGTCAGCTTGAACCCAAATTCCATCGCGTCCACTCAATCCTGGCAGGGGGAGCTGTCGGGGAAACGCTAGTGCCATCACGCGCTTACCGGCTTGTCGAGCGGCTACATCAATGCTGGGTATGGCGCCATAACCCATCGAAATGGCGTATTTGCTTGGTTGCTCACGAGGACGACGCGCGCGCCGGGTCAACTCTGCTTCCGAGCGAGGTTCCCTCCGGGCGGTGAGGTGGGCAGGTCCGTGCACACCCCTCCGATCGAGAGAGCCCCCACCATGAGCCAGCCCGTCCAGCAGCAGGACCCGCCCGGCAGCACCGCAGAGATGGATCCCAGGCCCGACCATGGTGAGCAGAGCTATCGCGGTTGCGGCCGGCTCGAGGGCAAGAAAGCGATCATCACCGGCGCCGACTCGGGGATCGGCAAGGCGGTGGCCATCGCCTTCGCCCGGGAAGGCGCGGACGTGCTGATCTCTTACCAGAACGAGCACGAGGATGCCCATGACACCCAGCGCTGGGTGGAGGACGCCGGCCGTCGAGCGGTGCTCGTGGCCGGTGACCTGCAGGACCCGGCGCACTGCCGCGGAATCGTCGCCACGGCCGTCGAGGAGTTCGGCCGGGTGGACGTACTGGTCAACAACGCCGCCTTCCAGATGGTGCGGGAGGACTTCACCGAGACCCCAGACGAGGAGTGGGACCGCACCATCGCCACAAACCTCTCGGCGTTCTTCCACCTGGCCAAGGCCGCAGTACCGCACATGCAGCCGGGCGGGGCCATCATCGCGTCGTCGTCGGTCAACTCCGACCACCCGGTGCCGGACCTGCTGCCCTACAGCGCGACCAAGGCCGGCCTGGCAAACATGTGCGCCACCCTTGCCCAGCAGCTGGCGCCCCGGGGCATCCGGGCCAACAGCGTCGCCCCCGGGCCGATATGGACGCCGCTGATCCCCGCGACGATGCCACCAGACCAAGTGCAGAGCTTCGGCGGCGCCCAGGCGCCACTCGGCCGTCCCGGCCAGCCCAAGGAACTCGCCCCGGTCTACGTGCTGCTCGCCTCGGACGAGGCCAGCTACATCTCCGGCGCGCGCATCGCGGTCACCGGCGGGGATCCGATCCTGTGACCGGCCTGCTGCCGATGCGGCTCACCGGGCCGGCCAAGCCGCTGGTCTTCGGCGGCCATGCCATCGGCCACACCCTGGGTAAGAAAGGGATCCCCGACTGGGGCATCGGTGAGACGTGGGAGTGCAGCGACGTCGACGGCAACGTCTCTTCGGTGGCCGACGGGCCGTTGGCCGGCACGCCGCTGCGCGAGCTGGTCGGCCGGTACCCCGAGGACCTCGTGGGCCACGGCTGGTCGGGCGAGTGCTTTCCGGTGCTCACCAAGTTCATCGACGCCTCCGGCACGTTGCCGGTGCATCTGCACGCCGACGATGAGACCGCGCAGCGGCTGGAAGGGCAGGCCAACGGCAAGACCGAGGCCTGGCACGTCCTGGCCGCCGCACCCGGGGCCACCGCGCTGTGCGGCCTCAAGGACGGCGTGTGCACCGAGCAGGTACGTGCGGCCCTGCAGGCGCAGGACTTCGACGCGGTGATGCGTCGGCTGCCGGTGCGCGCGGGGGAGACGATTTACGTCCCCGGCGGCACGCTGCACAGCTTCGGCCCGGACACGCTGGTCTACGAGATCGAGCAGACCTCCGACGTCCAGCAGCACGCCATGCGCTGGCACATGCAGGACGGTTCACCGGTCGATGACGAGGAGTTCGCCGGCAACCTCGACATGCTGCTGCAGGAGCTGAAGACCGAACCGAAGCCCGAATTTGGGCCCGGGCTCGCGGTGCCGGTCGACGACGGCGTCGGGCAGACGTTCCTGTGCGCCGGCCCGTACTTCGCCCTCGAGCGTTGGCGGGCCGGCACAGCGGCGCCGATCCGGCGTCGCTTCGCCACCGCGCAGGTGCTCAGCAACGTCGGCGCTCCGGTCACGGTCACCGCGGGGCAGTGGTCGGAGCAGCTCGGCCGTGCGCAGACCCTGCTCCTGCCCGCCTGCCTCGAGACCGTCGAGATCAGCGGCCCCGCCGACGTCCTGTTCGGCTACCTGCCTGACCTCGACCACGACGTCCGCGCCCCGCTCATGGCGGCCGGATTTGCGCCACACGTCATCGCCGCCCTCGGCGAGTAGCACGCCCACCTGCCCGCACTGGAGAACGACCCGTCCCTTCCCTCACCGGGCGATGCTCCCTGCCATCTGCCCCCGCTCGGGGCGGGACCCAGGAGCGAGCCGGAGAGGGGAGAGGGCGGCGGCGAGGCCTCAGCAGGATCCGCGCACTCACCACAGAAGGGACACCCACCATGACCGACCAGTACACGATGCAGGACCCGGCAAAGCAGTACCCCGGCCCTGCCGAGGAGATGGCTCAGACCCAGGAAGGCCCAGGCCTCGAGCAGCGGATGCCGATCAAGCCCGACGCCGGGGAGCAGACCTACCGCGGCAGCGGCCGGCTGACCGGGCGCAGGGCGGTCGTCACCGGTGCCGACTCCGGCATCGGCCGCGCTGCGGCGATCGCATTCGCCCGCGAGGGCGCGGACGTCGTGCTCAACTACCTGCCCGAGGAGGAGGCCGACGCGCGAGAGGTCGTGAAACTGGTCGAGGACGCCGGACGCACCGCGGTGGCCGTTCCGGGTGACCTCACGGAGGAGGCCTTCTGCCAGCAGCTGGTGCAGACCGCGGTCGACCAGCTCGGCGGGGTCGACATCCTGGCCAACGTCGCCGGCCGGCAGCAGTACGTCGAGGACATCGCCGACCTGACCACCGAGCAGTTCGTCGACACCTACACGACCAACGTCTTCGCGATGTTCTGGTTGTGCAAGGCTGCCATCGCGCACATGCCGCCGGGCTCGACGATCATCAACACCGCCTCGCTCGAGGCCTACCAGCCCGCGCCGATCCTGCTCGACTACGCCTCGACCAAGTGGGCGATCAACGGCTTCTCCAAGGCCCTGGCCCAGCAGGTGGCGTCAAAGGGCATCCGGGTCAACGTGGTCGCGCCGGGGCCGGTGTGGACGCCCCTGCAGGTCGCCGGCGGGCAGCCGCCCGAGGCGCTGAAGTCCTTTGGTGCCGACCAGTCGCCGATGGGCCGGCCGGCCCAGCCGGCAGAGATGGCCCCGGCGTTCGTCTTCCTGGCCAGCCCGGAGTCCAGCTACGTCAACGCCGCCACGGTCAGCGCGAACGGCGGCACGCCCACGCCGTGAGGAAGGTTCTTCCCCGGCTTCGGGAGGCTCGGGAGAAGTGCCCGGACGAAGGTCGCACGGGCCCGGCCGTCGCCAGGACGGCCGGGCCCGTGCGCCGGACAGGAGACCGCATGCCCTCGCTGACGACCCATGATGGAGTGCGGCTGCACTACCAGGAGCAGGGGGCCGGACGGCCGCTGGTGCTGCTTCACGGCTGGACGTTCAGCGGCCGGTTCTTCGACCGCAACATCGACGCGCTGGCCGAGGGCGCCCGGGTGGTGACCGTCGATCTACGCGGGCACGGCGACTCCGACAAGCCCGAGCACGGTTACCGCGTCGCCCGGCTGGCCCGCGACCTGCTCGACGTCCTGCAGACCCTCGACCTGCAGGGGGCCACCGTGCTCGGCTGGTCACTGGGCTGCCCGGTGATCTGGCAGTACCTGGAGCTGTTCGGCAGGCACCGCATCGACCGGGCGGTGTTCGTCGAGCAGACCCCGCGGCAGTACCTCGGCGTCGACTGGCCCTGGTACCACGCCCAGTGCTTCGACGACGCCGCGCTGGCCGCAATGCAGGCGCAGGTAGCGGCCGACCCTGCCGGGCAGGACCGTCAGCAGCTGCAGACGATCATGCGCACCCAGCCGACCGACGCCGAGCGGGAGCTGCTCCTGGCCGAGATGGCCAAGTGCCCGCCACGGGTGCGTAACGCCGTGATGGCCGACCACACTCGGCACGACTGGCGCGACTTATTGCCCACCCTCGACCTGCCCACGCTGGTGTGCGTCGCCCGGCAGGACGCCGTCTTCGACTGGCGCGGCCCAGCCTGGGTCGGCGAGCACGTGCCCGGCGCGTACACCGAGTACTTCGAGGAGAGCAGCCACGCGCTGATGTTCGACGAGCCGGAGCGCTTCAACCGGGTCGTCGCCGGCTTCCATGCGGGAGGGGATCGGTGAGCGACTTGTCGTTCCCTACGGTCGGGCGGGCGCACCGCGCTTTTCGCCGACGCCGGCTACGAACCCGACGACGTGTGGGCGCCGGCCGACTCCTGGCAGTGGCGCGACGTGGACCCCGTGCCGTGCTCTTTCCCCCTGGGCAGCGTGTCGATGGGTAGTCGACTGGCCGTGGCCTGTACCGCGGCCAGCAAGTCGGTGTCCTGGTCGGCTCGGGTGAGCGCGACCACCGAAGCCGGGCTGAGGTCGGGCACGGGGATATAGCGCACCCCGACCGACTCGGCCGGCAGGCACTTGGTGATGTAGGCCGGTGCCACGCCCACGGTGTGGCCGAGGGCGTGCTGATGCACGAAGGCCTGGGGATCGGTGGTGGCTATGGTTGGCCAGCGTCGTGGCTGGCGGCCGCCGCGTTCGGGCACGAGGTTCCAGTAGTCGGCCCATGCGCCGGTGCCGGTCACCGTCTCGCCGAGGAACGGCTGGTCGAGCAGGTCGCGGACAGAGACCGTCCGCGCGGAGGCCAGTCGGTGCCGGCGGCCGACCACGGCCACCCGAGGGACGTTGAACAACGGTGTAACCCGCACGCGGGGGTCCTCGATGGGGCCAGTGGTGATTACGACGTCGACCGTGCCGTCGGCCAGCGCCGGGACCCGTTCGTCGGTACGCACCATGCTGACTTGAACTTCTCGCCCGCTGAGGGTGCCTAGCAGCTGCAACAGTTGGGGGGTCCGCGGGCCGGCGCCGCCGCCGAACAGTCCGACGCGCAACCCCGATGGGTGGGTCCGGGCCCGGCCGACCGCGGTGCACAGCTCATCGACGGCGCCCAGCACGCCGGTCGCGTGCTCGAGCAGAACCAAGCCGCTGGCTGTAGGACGGGCCGGAGGGGTCGAGCGGTCAACCAGCCGGGTGGCTAGCTCGGCCTCCAGGTCGCTGATCGCGGTGCTCACGCTGGGTTGAGAGACACCGAGGCGGGCGGCGGCCCGGGTGAACGAGCCCTCCTCCACCACGGCCACGAAACACCGCAGGTGCCGCAGGTCCATGTAGGAACTCCTCACCGAAGCCACTTGCCTCAGCGCATGCCTTGGCCACCAGATTCCGGACTGCGACGTCCAGGATTCCGCGGACCGGGGGCGGCGCCCGCCGTGTGGTGCTGGACCGCTTCTGCTGGTGTAAGCATCCTCGCCGCGAGAAATCCAAGCGAGCTGCGCCGCCGCGTTCTCGAAGGGCTGGCATCATGCTGCTTCAGCAGCAATCGCATCCGCGGCTGTGACCGCCCAGATCTGACGACGCAGCGCTCCGCCCCGGTCGTGAACCGGAATCGAGCAGCCTCTTTGTGGCACCGCGTCCGCAGCGGAGCCGGGAACGAGCGCTATCCCCCACCCGGCAGCGACGAGACCTGTGGTCGGTGCGGCGAGCCTGCGATCACGCGCCTACATGGCAGCGACCCGTTGCCTGACCGGTGGGGTGCCGGTATTCGAACGCCAGCGGATTGAGAGGGCCGATGCCCCTATCGACGATGGGCATGGGCGGTGCCGCCACTGCGCCGTTCCGCTTGACTGGAACCTAAATCGCACGCATCCGTCCCGGCGCGGCCGGTGATGACCGGGTCCGTGTGCCCCATGACCGTCGGAGGGCCTGTGACCAGCATGCTGGCTGCCGCCGGACGGCGCTCGGACCTCACCTGGTTGGTGGCGGTCGCCGCTGCCCTGTGGGGGATGTCTGCGCTCCTGCGCGAACCGCTCCTCGACATGGGACTGCCACCCCGCGCTCATCGTGCTGTACGAGCACGTCGTTCTGGCAGCGGCCACCTCGCCGCTGCTCCTCCCGGCGCTGCGCCGCTTCGCCGCCGCCGGCCTCCGCACGCGGATCGCCGTGGTCACCATCGGTGCCGGGTCGTCGGCGCTGGCCACCACGGCGTTCACCGCGGCGTTCGAGCTGGGTGACCCCATCACGCCCCAGGTGCTGCAGAAGCTGCAGCCGCTCATCGCCCTCCTGCTGGCCGCCGTGCTGCTCGGTGAGCGGCTCCGGCGCCGATTCTGGACCTTCGCCGTGCCTGCGCTCGTCGGGGCGTGGCTGCTGGCCTTTCCGCGTCCGCTGGACATCAGCGTCGCCTCGGCCGCGGCTGCGTCCCTGGCGCTCGGAGCTGCGGTGCTGTGGGCCGCCGGGACGGTGCTGGGTCGGTTCGCCGCAGCCGAGATGACCGCCGACGACACCATGGCGTTGCGGTTCGCCTTTGGCCTGGTGGCGATGGTCGGGATGGTCAGCCTGCGGGGGGGGTGGGCGCCGCTGCCGCTGCGCGCGGTGCCGTTCGTGGTGGGTCTCGCCCTCGTCACCGGCCTGCTCGCCCTCGCCCTGTACTACCGCGCCCTGCGGCACACCCCGGCCAGTCGGGCGACGCTGGCTGAACTCGCCTTCCCGGTCACCGCGGCAGGGGTGGGCGTCGTCGTCCTCGGCCGGGCGCTCACGCCCTCGCAGTGGCTCGGTTTCGTCGTCGTGCTCGTCGCCGTCACCGCCGTCGTGCTCAATGAGCACTCCGCCCGGCGACCGTCCGTCGCCGTCCCCGACTCTGCCGCCGACGCACTCCGGACCACCGTTCGGTGACACAGAGGCGGTGGGATCTAAGGCACGGAGGACGGCGTGCAGTACCTGCACGCTGGGCTTCTGTGGCTTGCTGAGCCAGCATCGCGACGACGCCGCGCTGGACTGCGGGGGGGCGAATCAGGCTGACCCAGGTCTGTGTCCGGGGCCGCCGGATCTCCATCCCGAATCTTCAAAGCTCGTCACCCGCAGCCTGTCCGACAGGTCGGTGACCAACGCGTCGGTCAACCCACCCATTAGTGGCCGGACGGTTCGGCGGGATCGCCACGGCAACGGGGCGCGCGGCGTGACGCACCGCGCGCCTCTGGCAGTCACACCGGCTCGTCGTGTGACCCTGTCCGGGTCGCCGTCGGCCCAGGCCCGCCGGTTCTCGGGCCCGCGAGCCGTGGATGCGAGTGGCCGCGCCCCTGTCGTCGCCGTCGAGCAGGCCTCTGCCAAGACTTTGCCCAGCAGGGCACTCAGGGGCTGTGGCCCGGTCATCCCGTCGACCGGTCATGATCCGGACCCCCTGAATCCGGAGAGGGGTGTGGTGAAACTCGGGATGCCGGACACAGACAAGGTGATGAGCACCGACGATGCGTTCGCCGCCATGTACCGGACCCACCACGCGGCCATCTGCCGGTACGTCGCGCGGCGAATGAACCTGGCCGGGGACGACGAGGTGCGTGACGTCGCCGCGGAGGTGTTCACCACCGCCTGGCGCCGCCGCGCCGCTGTTCCGCCGGAGCCGCTGCCGTGGCTCTACGGGGTGGCCCGCCGCGTACTGGCCAACGAGCGGCGCGGATCTGTGCGCCGCCAGCGGCTGGCCGACCGGCTGTTCGTTCACGCGCTGGACCAGGTGACCGCTCCGGCGGACGTCGACCGGCCGGTCGTCCTCGACGCGCTCGACCGGCTCTCCGCCGCCGACCAGGAGGTGCTCGCCCTGGCGGCGTGGGAGGAACTGGGGCCGGCGCAGATCGCCGTGGTGCTGCGGTGCTCGCGGTCGGCAGCGTCCATGCGCCTGCACCGGGCCCGCGTCCGGCTGCGCGAGGCCATGTCCGCTCTCGACCCGCCACCGCACCTTCCTGCCCCCTCGACCGCTCTTGCCCCGGAGGTTGTGCCGTGACCGACGACCTGCAGCTGCTCGCCGCCGCCGACCCCGCTCCGGCGTCCCGGTGGCCCGGCGGCCCGATCGACGATGCCGCCGAGCGGCACCTGACAAACCTGGTCGCCGGTCAGTTCTTCGCGCCAGCCGCAGTCCGGCCCTGGCGGACGTACCGCCGCGGGATGGCGGCAGCGGCCGCGGCCGGGATTGCCTCCGTGCTGGTCGCCGTCGCGACCGGTGGGCCCGGCGTACCGGCGTCGCCGACTCCGGTGGTCGTGCGGCCGGTGGCGGCGCCTGCACCGCTCGCCGTGGACCCCTCCGTGCCGGTGCCCTCGCTGGCCGAGCTGACCATGGCCGCAGCGAACCAGGTGTCCGGCGACAGTCCTGCGGCCGTCCGGGGTAGCCACGTACGTGCCTGGTACCTCGCCTTCGGCGCCGAGGGCGAGGGGTTCCCCGCCGTCGAGCTACCGGAGGAACAGCTGTCCGTCCCCAGTCCCGACGGTGGGCTGACCGTCACCCGCGTGCCCGCTGACCCGGCTCACCCGACCGAGGTGCGGCTGGACGCCGACGGCACAGCGCCGGCCGACGCCGTCGAAGCGCATACCCGCGCCGCCGAGCTCGCCGCCTCTCCCGAGGACCGGACGCCGCCCCCAGCGGATGCGGCTGCGCTGGCGGCCCACCTCGCCGCCGTGGCAGCCCCCGCCCCGCCGGACGCCGTGGGCCTACTCGATGCCCTGCAGCGAGTGCTGCTGCGTTGGACGCCGGGGCCGGCGGAGCACTCCGCAATCGCCGCCTGGCTCGCCCAGCAACCCGGGCTGACCGCCCTCGGCGCCGTCACCGACCGCCTTGATCGGCCCGGGGTGGCCTACGCGCTCGACGTCACCGCGGAAGGAGGGACCGCCGAAATCCGGCGGACCGTTGTCCTCGACGCCGACACCGGCGCAGTCCTGTCCATCGAGCTGTCCTTCCTCGACGACACCGGCGAGTGGGACGTCGACCCGTACGCAGTGATCAGCTATGTGGCCTTCGGGGTGGGGTAAGCCGACCCGCTGTGACCGGGTTGCGCGCCGGTGCTCGTCAATCCCCTGGGGGACGTTGGCAATTTTGGTCCCGCTGGCGCTCGCAGTGCTAGCGGTGGTGGCAGCGGAGTTCTCGCTGCGCCGGGCGCGAACGGCTCAGGGAGGTGCCAGGCATCGACGGGCGGTGACGCACCCGTTGATCGACCGCGACGGCTGTACCGAGAGCAGGCGGTCCGCCTTGCGGACCCGGGCTATGCGGCGCGGGCGGACTGCCGCGCCGTTCGTGGACGTGGCCTTGGGGGACCGGCCGGGTCTCGTACCCTTCGAAGATCGTGTCCGCTCAGGACACAGGTGCGGCCGCGGGCCGAGGACGGATGCGCTGCCCATGAACACGTCGAGACCGACCCGCTGGGAAACAGAGGTCATCCCGTTCACGGCGGGGGACGGGATGCGGCTGAACCTGCACCATGTCGTCGGCGACCGGTCTGCGACGCGGGGGCCGGTGCTTCTCGTGCACGGCGCCGGGGTCAGGGCCGACATCTTCCGCCCACCGGGGCAGCTGACCGTGGTCGACGCGCTGCTGGACGATGGCTACGACGTCTGGCTGGAGAACTGGCGGGCCAGCGCTGATGTGGTGCCGACATCCTGGGATCTGGACCAGGCGGCCGTTCACGACCATCCGGAGGCGGTCCGCACGGTGGTTGCGGCGACCGGCGCGGACACGGTCAAGGCGGTCGTCCACTGCCAGGGATCCAGCAGCTTCGCGCTGTCCGCGGTGGCCGGCCTGCTCCCGGAGGTCGATGTCATCGTGTCGAACGCCGTCTCTCTCCATCCAGTCGTCCCGCTGGGCGCTCGGCTCAAGCTCCGCCGGCTCGCCCCACTCCTCGCGCCGCTGCTGCCCTACGTCGATCCCGGGTGGGGCGACGCTCCGCCGCCTCACCTGCTGCCGCGGCTGATGGTCGCGGCGGTCCAGGCCACTCATCGGGAATGCGGGAACGCCGTGTGCAAGATGGCGAGCTTCGCCTTCGGCTCGGGACGGCCGGCGCTGTGGTCGCACGACGAGCTCACAACGGCGACCCACGACTGGGTGCGATCCCAGTTCGGCCCCGTGCCGATGACCTTTTTCGCACAGATGGCAGAGTCCGTCCGCCGCGGGCGGCTGACACCTCTGGGCGCCGTCGACGGACTGCCCGACGACATCCTGACGGCACCACCGGCCACCGATGCCCGGTTCGTCCTGCTCGCCGGCGAGACCAACCGCTGCTTCCTACCGGAGAGCCAGGTCCGGACCTACCGTTACCTCGACGGGCACCGCCACGGGCACCACCGGCTGCACGTCCTTCCCCGATACGGCCAGCTGGACGTCTTCCTGGGCCGACACGCCTCCCGTGAGGTGTTCCCGCTGATCCTCGAGAGCTTGGCAGCGCCGGCCGGTGCGACGCGACAGCGCAGGGGGGCATGATGGGCTCCACCTCACCGAGAACGACGCAGCCACGGTGGGTAGCAGCGGAGCGGCTGCCGCGCGACGACTACCAGGCGCTGGTCATCGGTACCGGCTTCGGCGGCGCAGTGGCCGCATGCCGCCTTGCCCAGGCCGGGGTGGACGTCGCCGTGGTCGAGCGAGGCCGACGCTGGCCGCTGGGCAGCTTCCCGCGGGACGCGACCAAGCTGGACGACGGCTGGCTGTGGGCCTGCGGCCATGGGCTCTACGACGCCACCGCGCGAGGCGACATCCTCGCGATCCGCGCGGCTGGGTACGGCGGCGGCTCTCTGGTCTACGCCAATGTGGCGGCACGCCCGCCCGCCGAGGTGTTCGCCGACTGGCCGGCGCCGCTGTCCCGCGAGCACCTCGAGCCGTATTTCGACCTCGCGGCGCACATGCTCGGGGTCAGCCCGACACCGGCCGACCCGCGCACCGGGGCACCGCCGCCGAAGACCCGGTTGATGCAGGAGGCCGCCCGGCGGGTCGACCGGGTCGACGGCTTCTTCCATCCCAACCTTGCCGTCACCTTCGCCGATGATCCGCAACGCCCGAAGCCGCCCCGCCAGGCCGGCCTGCAGCAGGCGCCGTGCACTTTCTGCGGGGAGTGCGACATCGGCTGCAACGTCGGCGCCAAGAACACACTCGACCGCAACTACCTCGCCGTCGCCGAGGCCGCTGGCGCGGCGGTGGGCACCCGCACGGAGGCCGTGTGGATCCGCCGCGAGGACGCCACCGGGCCTGCCGGCGAGCCAGGCTACCGGGTGCGGCTGCGCGAACACGGACACGACAGCGCCGGCAAGGAGGGCGTCGAGCGCGAGGTCACCGCCCGCCATGTCTTCGTCTGCGCCGGCGCGTTGGGCAGCACCGAGCTCCTGCTGCGCAGTCGGGACCAGTACCGGACCCTGCCCGACCTGCCGCCGTCGCTGGGGGAGGGGTACTCCGGCAACGGTGACTTCCTGAGCTTCGGGTTCGACCTGCCCGACGCCGCCGAACCCGTGGCCGGGCCGACGATCACCACGGCCTCCGTCGTGCACGCCGACACGTCTGCTGGCGGCAGGTGGTTCGTCATCGAAGACGGGGGGTTCTCCCCGCACATCGCGCGGCTGGTCGCCGGGCTTGACCTCGCCGGCCTGCCGGCGCGGGTGGCCCGCGCCATGCGGCGGCGGGACCGGCGCACGATCGCCGACACCCGCGCCTTGGCCGCGGCGCTGCCCGACCGCCTGGCGGAGCGCACCAGCCGCACGGCGGTGCTGCTGGCCATGGGTCGCGACGCCGCCGACGGCCGGATCGCGCTGCGCGGGCGCGCACGGCGGCTGCACGTCACCTGGGACACCACGCGCAACGACCCGCTTTACGACGCCGAGGCCGCCGCGTCCGCCGAGATCGTGCGCGCCCTCGGCGGCCGTCCGGCTGTCACCCCGACCTGGCGGCTGTTCCGCCAGCCGGTCACCGTCCACAACCTGGGCGGCTGCCGGATGGGTGGTGGGCCTGCTGACGGGGTGGTCGACACCGACGGGCAGGTCTTCGGGCACCCGGGCCTTTACGTAGTGGATGGCGCTGTCCTGCCCGGGTCGACCGGCGGTAACCCGTCGATGACCATCGCCGCCGTGGCCGAACACTGCCTGCAGGCCGCGGTCCGGCGGATCACCGGTGACTCCTCGTGGGAGCCGCCCGAACGCCTGGACGTGGTGCGCCGCGAGATTCCCGAGGACGCCGCCGTGGCCAGGATCCGGCTCCGTGGCCCGACACCGCCTTCCCGGCCGGGGGTCGTCTTCCGCGAGACGATGCGCGGGTCGGTCGACGGGCGGGCGGTGGTCCTGCGGCTGACCGCACGGATCGAGGACCTGCAGCGCTTCCTCGCCGACCCGATCCACACCGTGGCCCTGACCGGCACAGTGGATGTGGCCGGCCTCACCCGGCGTCCGGCGTCCGTGCAGGACGGGGTGCTGCACCTGCTCGCACCCGCGGAGCCACCCGGGCACGGAGCGCGCACCATGGCCTACGCCCTGCGATTCGACGATGACACGGGTCGGATGTGGGTCCTGCGAGGCGTCAAGGACGTCCGCCGCCGTCCCGGGACCGGCCCGTGGCGCGCCACCACTGTGCTGACCACCACGCTGGAGGCCGAGGGTCAGGGGGCCGGCCCGGAGGGGCGGCTGACCATCACGGCATCCGCGGCGTTGCGACTGCTCGTCAGTCTCCGGGCCACCGGCCTGCCGCGCGCGCCTGCTCCTGTCACCGGGGCACGGGCCGTCGGCACCCTGCTGCGCTTCGGGAGCTTCTTCGCCACGGCAGTCGCCGAGGCATTCCTGCCCCGGACCTCCCGCCGGCGGCGGCGGATGAGCCGTTCCTTGGGCGGCGAAGTCACCGCACGCCGTGGGGCTCTGGCTCGTCCCGGGTCTCGGCGGGACGGTCGTCGTCGTCCATCCGGCCGGCGACGGTGGTGAGGAGCAGGTCGCGGGTCTGCTCCCACCTCCGGGCCCGGCGACGCGCGCGGACGTCCCGTGCCGACCCGGCCGGGTACCGCCGCCGCGCCCACGGGCTGTCCGGCCGGGCCAGCCGGACGGCACCCACCATGCCGACCGGCCACAGCGGCACGCTGAGCAGCGCGGTCCACAGCTTGCCCTTGACCGCGGTGACCACGCTGAGCGCCGCGTTCACGGCGATGAGCGCCGATGCAGCCCATCGCCCGCCGCTTCCGCCGCCGGTCTGCGCGTCCCCGGCCTCGCCAAGATCGAAAGGCAGAACGCCGAGCAGAACCATGGCCGTCAGCGTGGCGACCACCACCACTGCGTCTACCGAACTGCGTCCCTGCCGGGACCAGTACACGTCCCGCAGGTGCAACAGCAGCGCAAACTCGTCGAGCACCAGGCCGGTACCCAGGCCGAACCCCAGCGCCAACCCACTCCGCCAGCCCCCAGTCGTGGGCAGCGCGAAACTCGCCACTCCCGCCGCCGTCATGACGGCCACCCCGACGACCACGTGGTGCAGGTGGACACCGCTCACAGAGATGTTCCCCGGCCACCACCGCACTCGGGCGCGGATCAGCCGGGTGCTGACGCGAATCGCGAGGAAGCCCCCGACCACCCCCAGCAGCAGAAGGAGCAGCGGCTGCTTGCCGCGCTCGACCACCTCCACCTCGTAGAGCCGCAGCCACCACGACGGATCAGCCCAGCCGGAGAGCACGGGGTTGAGCATGCCGTGTTCTACATTCCATCCCAAGCAGCACCTGCCGGTTCACCGGCCCGGTCACGGCCGATCGCTCCTGGGCCGCCCTCAGGCGCGATTGGCCCCCCGTGCGGCCCAGACGGTGCGTTCGGTGCGGACGGCGAGATCGGCGCGGCGCAGGATGCTGCGCGGGCCCTCGACGTCGAGGAGCCCGTCGAGCGCGACGAGATCCTCGATGGGGAGCGCGTCGGCGACGCTGCCGCGCAGACGCCGCAGGCTGCTGAGGGCGTAGGCGCCGACTGCGGGGCGCCGGAATGCCTCGACCGCCAGAGCCAGTACACGTTCGACCTCAATGGCGAACCCGGCGGCGACCAGCCTCGGTCCCCAGTCGGCGCCTCGGTGCGGCACGTGCTCGGCGTGGCGGCGATCACTCGCGGCGTGGCAACGTCCCTCCAGCCCGGGTCGCTCCTCCGGGGCGTCGTCGGGGAGGAAGCGGGGGAAGCCGGCCAGCTCGACGACGGCCAGCAGCCCGCGAGGTGCGAGGAGATCGCGCACCGCGCGCAGCGCGCGGTCGGGTTGGGCCAGGTGGTGCATCGAGGCCGAGGCCCACACCAGGTCCGGCGTGCCGAGGTCGGGCCAAACGGGGTCGTCGAGATCGGCGAGCACGGTGCGCAGGCGTGCCTCTCCGCCCCGCGCGCATGCCTTCTCCTGGAGGCGCTGCAGGTGCACGACCGAGGAGTCGACCGCGGTGATCTCGGCGTCGGGAAAGCGGTCGAGCAGGGCAAAGGTGCCCGCTCCCGTTCCGCAGCCCAGGTCCACGATCTGGCGAGGGGAGGCCGTGAAGGGAAGCTCCGCGACGATGGCGGCGAGGTGCTCGGCCAAGACCTCCGCGTCCAGATCGAGGATTTCTGCCTGATCATCGAGCTGCTGCTGTGGACCATCGCCCGGGGTGTGGACCATGGCCGAAGGCCAGATCCGACTATCCGGTTCTAGCGTGACGCCTCCCAGGCATAGCAAGGAAATGGCTACATCGGGCCCTGTCTGCGCAAGAGCGGCGTCGCGGACGTCAGGAGCACGCGAGGGGATCGGAGTCCTCCTTGCCGCCGGTGGCCTGGTGGCCCCGGCGGGCGTCGCGGTCGAAGATCCCGAGGATCTCGCAGGGGCCGTTCTCGGCCCCGATCGCGTGCGGCAGCATGGTGGGGAACTCGGCGGCCTGGTTGGTCTCCACACGGAAGCGGCGGGAGCCAAGCAGCAGGGTGGCGGTGCCGGACAGGACGACGAGCCACTCGCGGCCGGGGTGCGCACGCATGCGGGCGGGGTTGTCCGGTGGTGGCTGGGTCATCCGCTGACGGATGACGCTGAGGCCGGGGTTGCCCTTCACCGGCCAGCGCATCAGCCCGTGTGCCGCGTCGATCATCGGATTGGCGATCACGTCATCCGAGGCGGTCTCGACCAACTGGTCCAGGGAGGTGTCCAGGGCGCGGGCAAGCGCGGCCAGCTGGTCGAGCGCCAGGCGCCGCTGGCCGTTCTCGATCCGGGACAGCGTGGACTGGCTGACGTGGGCCCGGGCGGCCAGATCGTCCAGGGACCAGCCCTGAGCCACTCGAAGAGCGCGGATGCGCTTGCGTACGAGGCCATCTAGTTCGCTTTCGCCTTGCGTCATGGGCAAGATGCTATGCCTTAACCGCAATTCTGGCTACTTTCCGTAGGCAGTCGGCCCGGATCATGGGTCGCCGACGTTGGGAGCCAGCCGTGTCATCGAGGATTGCGACGCGGGCCGTCGACCCGCTGCTCGAGGGAACCGTCGACGTCATCGTCATCGGCGGCGGTGCCGCGGGATTGAACGGTGCGCTGATGCTCGCCCGCTCCCGCCGGTCGGTCGTCGTGATCGACAGCGGCTCGCCTCGCAACGCGCTCGCTGAGGGCGTGCACGGCCTGCTCGGCCTGGACGGGACTCCGCCCGCCGAGCTGTACGCACGGGGCCGGGACGAGGTGCGCCGCTACGGCGGCGTGCTCGTCTCCGGCGAGGTGGCCGCCGCGGACCCGACCGCTCCGACCGCGGACGGCGACCTGCGCTTCACCGTCACCCTCACCGACGGCCACACGCTGGCCGCGCGCCGCCTGCTGGTCGCCACCGGCCTGCGCGACGTGCTCCCCGACGTCCCCGGGCTGGCCGCGCACTGGGGGCGCGGGGTAGTGCACTGCCCGTACTGCCACGGCTGGGAAGTACGAGACGAACCCATAGGCGTCCTCGCGGTCGGCTCCTCCTCGGTCCACCACGCGCTGCTGTTCCGCCAGCTGACCGACGACCTCGTCTACTTCACCCACGGCACCGAGTTGGACCAGGACACCCGCGCGCGCTTCGCCGCGCGCGACATCCGCGTCATAGACACCCCCGTCCAGGACGTCATCGACTCAACGGACGGCGGCATCGCGGGCGTGCGTCTGACCGACGGCTCCGTCGTCGCCCGCCGCGTGCTCGCCGTGGCCACCACCATGCAGGCGCGCACCGAAGGTCTGGCCGGACTGCGGTTGCAGATGGAGGACATCCCCGGTGGCATGGGCCGCCGGTTCGTCGCCGGGATGGCCGGCCTCACCGACGTCCCGGGCGTCTGGGTGGCCGGCAATGCCGTCGACCTGACCGCCCAGGTGGGGGCCTCCGCCGCGGCCGGCGCCCTGGCCGGCGCCCACATCAACGCCGTCCTGGCCACCGCCGACACCGACGCGGCCATCGCCGAAACCCAGCGCATCACGCCGCCCGCCACCCGTACCGCCTGACGTCCGCAGGACATCCAAGACCGTTCCTGGCGTCCGGACTTCGGTCCGGCGTCCATCCCCGCGTGCCCTCGAGAGGAAGCTATGACCACGAACCAGTCCGCAGCCCGCACCGAGACGGACAACGGCACAGCCGGCGTACCCGAGCCGGCGCAGCTGCGCACCATCCTGATCGCGGTCTGCGTGGCGCTGATGGCGGTCATCTCCTCGGTGTCCGGGCTGAACGTGGCCCAGCCGGACCTGGCCGTCGACCTCGGCGCCTCGCAGGGCGCGGTCCTGTGGATGATCAACCTCTACACGCTGACGCTGGCCGCGCTACTGCTGCCGGTCGGCGCTCTCGGCGACCGGGTGGGTCGCAAGCGGATGCTCGTCGCCGGCCTAGGTGTCTTCGGCTTGGCCAGCGCGATGGCCGGCCTGGCTCCCTCGACGGAGGTGATGCTGGCCGCCCGCCTGCTCAGCGGCGTAGGCGCGGCGATGATCATGCCCATCACGCTCGCGGTCATCACCTCCACCTTCCCCGAGGAGAAGCGCGGTCAGGCGATCGGCGTGTGGACCGGCGTCGCCGGTGGCGGAGGCATCCTCGGCATGTTCCTCTCCGCCGCACTGGTGGACGTCGCGACCTGGCGGTGGCTGTTCGTGCTGCCCATCGCGCTGGTCGTTTTCGCGCTCGTGCTGACCCTGCGTTCGGTGCCCGACTCCCGCGAGATCCCCGCCCACTCCTTCGACACTGCAGGGGCGCTGGCCTCCGTCGTCGCCGTCGTCGGTCTCATCGTCACGCTGCAGGAAGGCCCCGAACGCGGCTGGAGCGACCCGGTTCCGGTGATCAGCCTGGTCATCGGTGTCCTCGCTGCCGTCTGCTTCGCGATCTGGGAGCGGCGGCGGCGGGACGCCGCCCTGCTCGACGTGCGCCTCTTCCGCGAGCGCGGCCTGACCAGCGGCTCAGTCACCCTGCTCGCTGTCTTCGGCGTGCAAGCCGGGATCTTCGTGGTTCTGTTCCCCTTCCTCCAGGCCGTGCTCGGCTGGTCGGGCCTGCGGTCCACGCTCGCGCTGATGCCCGGGCGCCGGCATGGGTCTGTCGATGACCCCTTCCACGGAAGCCATCACCAGCTCCCTGCCGCGCGAGCGCCAGGGCGTCGCATCGGCGCTCAACGACGTCACCCGCGAGTTCGGCACCGCGCTCGGCGTTGCCCTGCTCGGCGCGCTGCTCACGGCCGGCTATCGAAACGCCATCGCCGACGAACTCACCGGCGTGCCCTCGGACGCCGCCGACGCCGCACGGGCCGACGTCGCCACCGCCGTCGAGGCGGCCGACGACGCGGGCGGCCAGGGACAGGCACTCGTGCAGGCCGCGCAGCAGGCCTTCGTCGACGGCTGGCAGCAGGCCATGTGGACCGGAGTCGCCGTCATGGCCGGCCTGTTCGTCTACGTCCTCCTTCGGGGCCCGAGGACGCCTGTCCCCGAACCCGAACTCCGCTCGGAGGACGCCCAGGCCGTCACCGCCCGCTGATCCCGCAGCAGCGAGGCGATGGCAGGGGAGGAGCACGCGGGACGCGGGACCCCCCGAACGCTCCATGCTGGTTCGGATGAACGCTGCAAACGGCGCTGCGCCCGCCGCTGGCGCAACTGCCGAGAAGATTCCACGCCAACAGCTCGTCCTTCGCCATTCTCCTCCTTGCCTCGACATCGCCTGGACGGGCGATGAGGGCTGGTCGACAGCTAGGTCCTGCCGGCCCCCATTGACGCCAAGTGGGACAGCTCGGCGGCGGAATCGGGGTCGGCAGGGTGGCCGACGAACAGGCTCTGACCGTCGCCCACCAGGGGGTGCAGCAGGGCCACCAGCTCGCTGTCGAAGGCGACGACGTCGTGTTGTGCCCACAGCTCGTGGAAGCGTGGGCTGCGCCTGTTCAGCTCGAACCGAATGGGACACGGCCTGGCCGATGGGAACGGCATCGACCGTCGCACCGGATGGCTGCGTCGGAGCGAACTACTCTGGGCGTCCACGCGCCGTCTGGGCGCCGGCCGACGGTGGGGAGGGTGCTGTGACCGAGGTCCGAGTCGACTACGGGGATCCGGACACGACGCCGACGCTGCTATTGCTGGCCGATGGGCCGGGCGCGGCGGACGCGCCGGAGGCGGCGCTACGGGCCCGCTACGAGCCGGAGTACCGGGTGCTCACCGTGAATTCGGTGACCGCGGCACTGGATGCCGTCGACGACCTGCGGGCGCGCGGTTGCCCGGTGGCCCTCGTCCTCGCGCCGATGGCGGTGATCGATGACGAAGGGCAGGACCTCTTCGGCCACGTGCGCGTGGTGCACCCGACGGCCAAGCGGGTGCTCCTCGTGCCGCGCGGCGGCGCGACGGCGCCCAGCCTGCGCGTACCGACCCTCCTCCTCGAGGACGACGCACTGGCGCTGCCGGTGCTGCGGGCGCTCACCCTCGGGCTGGTCGACACCTACCTGCCGACGCCGGGCGGGTCCCGTGACGAGGTATTTCACCTCGGTATCGCCGAGCTGCTCGAGGAGTGGTACCGCGACGCTCCGGGCGCGGCCCCCGCGCTGCGGATCGTCGGTGAGCCGCAGGCCGCGCGCTCTCACGAACTCCGCGACGCGCTGGCTCGCAACAGCATCCCGTTCGAATTCCACGCAGCCGATTCGGACGACGGTCGCGCGCTGCTGGCCGGGGTGGGGCGCAGCGATATCGTCCTGCCTGTGGTGCTCACCTTTGGTGGGCAGGTGCTCGAGGACCCGGGCAACGAGGAGCTGGCCGCCACCTTCGGTCTCACCGCGCTGCCGGAGGACGTGGTGGACGTCGTCGTCGTGGGCGCCGGCCCTGCGGGCCTGTCGACGGCCGTGAACACCGCCTCCGAAGGTCTTTCGACCGTGCTGCTGGAGCGGGCCGCGGTGGGTGGACAGGCGGGCAGCAGCTCGCTGATACGCAATTTTCTCGGGTTCCCACGCGGTATCAGCGGCCGCAACCTCGGCTCACGCGGCTTCGCGCAGGTGTGGTCCTTCGGTGCGTCCATCGCCGTCACCTGGCCGGCGACCGAACTGCGGCCGGACGGCCAGGGGTATCGACTGCGGCTGGCCGACGGCTCGGAGCTGGTCTGCCGCAGCGTCGTCCTGGCCTGCGGGGTGGCTTATCGAACGCTCGACGCCCCGGGTGTGCGGGAGCTGACCGGGGCCGGTATTTATTACGGCGCCGCGTCCTCGGAGGCGCAGGGCCTGGTCGGGCAGCAAGTGTTCATCGCCGGCGGCGCCAACTCCGCCGGGCAGGCGGCCCTCAATCTGGCGCGCCACGCTCATCAGGTCACCCTGCTGGTGCGTCGCGACTCGGTTGAGGCCACGATGTCGCGCTACCTGGTCGACCAGATCGAAGCGACGCCCAATATCGCCGTCCGCAACCGCACGGAGGTGGCGGCCGCGCGCGGTGAGGGCCGGCTGCAGTCGCTCAGCCTCCTCAACGCGGCCACTGGGCAGCTCGAGGAGGTGCCCGCCGCGGCGCTGTTCGTGCTCATCGGCGCCGCGCCGCACACGGACTGGCTGCCCGGCCGGGTGCAGCGGGACGGCCACGGCTTTGTGTTGACCGGCCGGGACGTGGATCCGACTGACCCGGAGCATCCGTGGCCGCTGCGGCGCCCGCCGCTGGACATGGAGACGAGCCTGCCGGGGGTCTTCGCCGCCGGGGACGTGCGCGCCGGCTCGGTGAAGCGGGTCGCGTCGGCCACCGGTGAGGGGTCGGTGACGGCCACCTCGGTGTGGCGCCACCTCGACAGCCTGAGTCGCGTCAGCGCAGTCGGGCCGGTAACAGCGGACTCCGATACCGGACGGGTGCTGCCGGCCGGATCGTGACCCATGTGGCGAAGCGCTGGTAGGCGGCGCCGATCAGCTCAGCCAGAGGGAGCGGCAGGCGCCGACGGGTCGAGTCGCACCAGCTCGACGTCGGCGGGTTCGAGCACCACACCGTCCTGGTCGACGAAGGCGACCGTCACCGCTCGACCAGCCGGGCTGCGAAAGGCAACCGACGTGGGCGTGCGCGAGGGGGTGTGGACATCGCCCCATTGCTGGAGAGCGAGGACGGACAGGCTCAGCTCCCGGCCGGCATCGGTGAGGTGGTAGTCCGCGCGCGGGCGCTGGCCTGGTTCACGGTACTCGCGGCGGGCCATGATTCCGGCGCCGACGAGCGTGTCCAGCCGGGCGGTGAGCACGTCGGAGGCGATGCCCAGGCGGCGGCGGAACTCGCTGAAGCGAGTCGTGCCCATGAGCGCCTCGCGCAGGATGAAGAACGTCCACCGCTCGCCGACCACCTGCACCGCGTTGGCCAGCGAACACGGGTCGCTGCCACGGTATTCGCCTGCGGTCGTGTGCGCATCGTCACCCACGAGTCTCATGCTACTGGGTTGGAATTGCCGTTTCAGGGGATACAGTCTGAGTCCAGATAGCCAACCCAGGAAGGACTTCCATGCAGATCGAAAACTCCGTCGCGCTGGTCACCGGCGCCAACCGCGGTATCGGCCGCGCCTTCGCCGAGGAGCTGCTCCGCCGGGGCGCCCACACGGTCTACGCCGCTGCCCGCCGGCCCGAGACCGTGGACCTCCCTGGCGTCATCCCGCTGCAGCTGGACGTCACCGACCCGGCTCAGGTAGCCGCCGCCGCTGAGGCGGCCTCCGACACCACGCTGCTGGTGAACAATGCCGGCATCTCCACCTACGCGAAGCTCGTCACCGGCGACCTCACCGACATCCGCCGGGAGATGGACACCAATTACTACGGGTCCCTGGCGATGGTGCGGGCCTTTGCTCCGCATCTGGCCCGCAACGGCGGCGGCGCGGTTCTCAACGTGTTGTCGGTGATGGCCTGGCTCGGCTACGAGCACTCCAACGGCTACGGCGCGTCCAAGGCTGCGCTCTGGGCGCTGACCAACGGTATCCGGGTGGAGCTGATCGAGCAGGGCACCCAGGTGACCGGGCTGCTGCTGGCCAGCACGGACACCGACATGATGGCCGGCATCGACGTTGCGAAGAACCGGCCCGAGGACGTCGCCCGCGTCGCGCTCGACGGGGTTGCTGCCGGGGCACTTGAGGTGCTCGCCGACGAGATCAGTGTCGGGCTCAAGGCCAGCCTGGCCCAGAACCCGGCCGTCCTTTACCCGCAAGCGGTCGGTGTGCGGCCGCCGGCCTGACCGGCGACCGCTTCCTTCCCGATTCGACGACGTGGTACGGCTGACCGTGTACTTCGTCGACTGGACGCCGGACTGGATGGGGGCCTTTGCCGAGTGCGTGGCCCAGGCCTTGGCGCGGCTGGGGGTCACACCGGTCGCACCGCCCACTGGCACCGGCGTGGCCGCGCCGGCCGCTTCCGGCCTGCTGGTCGAGGTCGAGGCGACCGCAGTCGTCGGCTGACCGGAGGCGCAGCGGCCGGGACCTCGACGGCTCAGGCCCTGCTCCGCCGGGTGACCGCTCGGTAGTTACGGCAATTGGCGTCGCCCGCAGCACCGGAAGCAGCGCCGTGGCGGCCCTCCGCCGCGCCCAGGTCGGCTTGCGTCGCTGTCCTCCCACACCGGCGTCGCGACGCTGGCGAGAGCCGGCTCGTCAGCCGCAGGCACCTCAACGTGAGGCTCGGGAGAACCCCCGCCTCGACGTGTGCCGATCAGCTGTCGTCGTCCCGGCGGTGGAACCAGAGGGTGAGGGCGAGCGCCACGCCGGCCACACGCCTACGAGCACGTAGCGGACCGGAGTGGTCTGCTGCGCCCGCCGTGTTTCAGCTTGACCAGCACGGTCGCGGCCAGGAGGACGGCGGCGCCGGACCATCATCGCAACCGGGGGAGCCACCCGGAGCCGAGGTCCCCACTTGCCGGATCGGCGGGCTCGGCTCTTCGCCGAGAGAGGGAACATCGATCATGGGATTTCCTGTGGTCGGTCAGCCAGCCGGGCATGTCGCCAGTAGCTCAGCGCCCCGGCGGCACTACCGAGATGGCGAGCCCAACCGTGACCGCTCCGTGTAGAGCAGCGGAAACCCTGGCGGCCCCCGAGGCGGTACTAACGGCGGCGGGGTGACGACGGCGACCTCGGCGGTGGTCCCGGTGTCCACGCCGAACGGGCCGCTGCGCAGCGCCGAAAGGGGCGGCGAGACCGGGCGGCCGGCTGCACGGTGGTTGGCATCAGCGGCGTGCGGCCGTCCACGGCCGGGCGACGGCGAGGGCGAGCAGCAGCGGCACGAGGCCGAGGATGGCGGTGACCCGCAGCGTCCCGGGCACCGCTGACCACCCCTCCCCGCCGACCAGCAGCGCCCACCCGAGAGCGAACAGCGGGAGGGTGATCACGGCCGTGCCCACCGCGGCGCGCAACTGCGTCCGTGCCCTCATCTCGCGTAGCTGCAACCCGACCACCAGCGCCGGGACGAGGGTGAACAGCCAATGGAACACCGGGATGACCGGGCCGTCGTCGGCCGACATGGCTGCGGAGAACAGCGCGTTCCAGCTCAGCGCGAGGGCCGAAGCCACGGTCAGCAGCCACCAGGTGGCTGCCGCACGTTTAGGGAGGGTGGTCGGGCGCGCCAGCGCGGCCCCGGCGGCCAGGCAGATGAGGGCTGCGGCGACGACGAGGATCAGCGTGCTGGGCGGCACGTCGGCGACCTGCCAGCCTGACAGAACACGCTCGGGTGCCGGCCAGCCGCGCGAGCCGACGGCGGCGGCGGCGCCGGTCAGCAGCAGCGCTACCAGGGCGACGGCCCAGACCGGGGGCGCCGGCGCGGAGGCCGCCCGCATGCGCGTGCTCATCGTCGACCCGGAGCGCGAGGCGGTCTTGACATTCTAAAGACGGTATAGAACCGGTGCGCGTTCGTCGTCCATCCACGGGAGGGACTGCGTGTCCGGCCCGCTACACCGGGTCAACGGGCTGGGTGCGCAGCTTGACCGCGCTGCGGACCAGGGCCTGCCGGTCGGTGTCGTCCAGCGCGTCGAGCACCACCTCGCGGACGGCGCGCACATGCGTGGGGAGCCGCGGCGACGACTACCTGGTAGCCGGACTCGGTGAGGGCGGCGAGGGTGAACCGGCCGTCGGCGGGGTTCGGGAAGCGCTGCATCCAGCGGCGCTGCTCGATCCGCTTGACGACGTTGGACAGCCGGGCGAGGGAGCCGTTGGCCAGGTAGGCCAGCTCGCCTATCCGCCCCGGCGCCCCGGGGCCTCGGAGACATGGCTGAGCGCGAGGTACTCGAAGAGGGTGAGCCGGGATGCGCGCTGCAGCGGCTGCTTTAGGCGGCCGGGGAGGAGCAGGACCGGTGAGACGTGCCCCGTCGAGGCTGCTTGCTCATCCGGTGTCAGCCACGGTGCGTCCGTCCGTTCGTCCGCACCGGGTATGGCGACCGGCAGCTCGCCGACATGCATCACAGCCAAGCGGTCCGCCTCGCAGACCGGGTGGAGACCTCGAGTCAGGGCGGCTGGCACGACGACTGGACCTTCCCAGCCTTGGAGGACGAGGTCGTCCCGGCGTTCGACAGTGTGGGGCGGATGCTTGCGACGGCTGGCGCGACATGGTGCGACGTCATCGCGGTCGACTCGTACTACGTGCCCGGCGCCGCCGACTCCATCGGCGAGGCGCACAACTGTGTCACGGTGGCGCAGTTCTGCGAGCGGATGGGGGACTGCGCCCCGAACGGACCCAGCTGGGCGTCCCCGCCCTCGGGGCGCCGGGCATACGCGTGGAGATCCGCGTCACCGCTGTCGTCGGGTCCGGCGGCTGACCGCCTCGGCTCTCTGGGGCAGCGCGGGCGCTCGCCCGCGCGCCGCCGCCGTTCCGGTGGCCACCAGACGGGGGGGTCCCTCGCCGTGCTCGCGCCCAGGCATCCGCCCCAGCACCGCCACCCGCTCGAGCAAGGGCAGCCGGCGGTTCTCGGCCGGGCGCGGGGTCTCCCACAGCTCGGCAACCGGCCCGTGCCGTCCCGCCCGCACCCGCACGTGGTGCTGCGCGAAAACGGGCACGAAGACGGTCGGAGCACCGAAGCGGGCCGGGACCGGCTGGAGCTGGCGCAGCCAGCAGCCGGTGTTCGCCACCACCGCCACCCGCCCGTCGGGCAGTCCGACTTCCGTCAGTGTGGCCTCGTGCGTGTGCCCGGAGACGAACACAGCGATGCGGCTGCCGGGCAGGTCGCCGGCCAGCGGAGGCGTCCGGTCCCCGCCGAGCAGCGCCCGGATGCGCATCTCAGCCGCCGTGCCCTCGGCCGCCTCGTAGGGCACCCGCTGGGCCAGCGCATCGACGACGTTGTCCGCGATCCGTTTTCCGATGACGCCGAGGACCACCAGGCCCATCAGCAGGACGGCGAGGTCGTAGGCGACCCCCAGCAGCAGCGGCCCCGCCGACAGCGTCGGCCCGGGGTCGTCCGAGCGGGAGACCATGACGACCGTTTGCGCCACCAGGGCGACGAGCAGCGGCGCCACCAGCCACCGCAGGACGTGGCTTAAGCCGTGGTAGAAGACCCGGCCGGCGATCCACTGGGGTATGGCCGCCAGCGGGAACACGAAGTTCACCTCCCGCAGGTCAACCCGCTTGGTCACGGTTATACCTGTGCCGATCGGCCGCACCACGTCCTCGACGATGTGGGCGCCCAGCGGGGTATCTAGCGGGTCGGTGTAGTCATGGATCGCGTTCGTCGGATCGAACTGGTTGCCGTGCTCGCAGTAGACGACCTGATCAGGGTGCCCGGCGAAGCTCGCCCGATAGGAGAGCGCGAAGTCGTGCACGAGGCCGGCGTCGACCAGGGTCCTGCGCACGTCGGCGTTCCACCAGACCTCGACGTCGTGGTTGCCGATCACATAGGTCACGCGGTGTCGCGGACTGCGGGCGAACTCGCGCAGCGCGTCGAAGAGCTCGGCATACCGGGACGTACGCAGGATCGCCGCGACGTGCTCGGCACCCTCACCGGCCCGCCCCATGCGCAGAAGGTCGAGGAAGTCGCCGGCCAGGACCAGCTCGACCGCGTCGCTGGTCGCGCCAAGTTCCCGAATCAGCGCGCTGAGGCCCCCGGCAGAGTCGAAGATGTCCGTGCCCGGCTCCCCGCCGATGTGCGTATCGGAGATGAAGGCCAGCAGCGTGTCGTCGGGCAGCTGCCGGACGACGGCGCCCAGCGGGGCGTCGGGCACGGGTCCGGTGGGCGTCGCGCGCACGACATCGGGTGAGGGCACGCCACAGCGTAAGAGGTGTCCTCTCTATGCCCGGGAATTGACTCTGACCCGTATGGACGGCCCGCTGATCTCTTCCTCGGCCGCGGTCAACCCGACCACTGCCGGGGAGTTGCGACACGCCGCCCGATGCACGGCCACGGTCTTGATGCCATCGGGAGCGGCCGCCATGGCCGACGCCAAGCAATGGGCTACTGGCAAGACTCGGTCCCGACCGGCAGCCACAGCTTATCGCGGCCCTGGCCGCTGTCTTCCAGCTCGACAGCCCGAGGAACGCCGCCCACCCCTCGACCTCGTGGCTTGCCGGTCCTGCGCTGGCTGGCCAGCTACCGCGTCGTGGCGACCAGCTCCTGGATGAAGGCGACCAGGCTTCGCGGAGGGCGGCCCAGCGCGGCCTCCAGAATCAGCGAGTTGCCGCCGTGGAAGCCGTGGCGGTCGTACTCACCGAACATCCGCCGAAGCCCCTCGCGCAGGGGGCTGGCCGGCATCCTGGCGAGCACCTCCGCGGGGTCGGACTCGCCGGCCTGGACGGGCCGGCCCAGGGCCGTGCTCAAGAGGTCGGCGAGCTCGACGGTGCTCGTGGTGCCGCCTGCCGCCAGCTCGAAGGTGCCGTCGTCCAGCCGGCTCTCGGTCATGCCGATCGCCGCGACCTCGGCGACGTCGCGGTAGTCGACGTAGCTCATCCGCGAGGACGCCGAGTACGGAAAGGCGATCCGCCCCTGGACGGCCGCGCCCACCAGCCCGGCGAGGTTCTGCATGAACATCGCCGGCTGGAGCACCACAAAGGTCAGGTCTGCGGTATAAAGCGCCTCCTCGACCGGCCGCTTGGCCGCGTGGTTGGTCAGCGAGGAGGATGGGTGGTAGACGCTGGAGAACACCACCTTGCCGACGCCGGTCGCCTCGGCGGCCCGGACCACCGAGACGCCGAGGTCGGCCTCATCGGGGGCGAATGCGGGGTTGAGGTGGAAGACCCCGTCCACACCGTCCATGGCGCGCCGCAGGCTGACCGGGTCCCGGAGGTCACCGATGACGGTCTCCCGGGCGCCGCGGGCCCGCGCCGAGGCGGCCTTCTGCTCGCTGCGCACTAGGGCGCGGACGTCGACTCCGCGCCTGAGCAGCTCCGGTACGACGTGGCCGGCGTTGCCACCGGTGGCTCCGATGACGAGTGCTCGCATGATGTTGCGTCCCTTCGGTCGATGTCCTGACTCTTGCCGGTACGGGTGTGGTAGCTGGGCTCAGTCGGCGCCGGTGAGGTTCTCGATGGCGTATCGGGGGCCCAGGTGGATGGCCTGCCGCAGACGGCTCCGCGCCTCCTCGTCACTCAGCTGCGGAGGCGTCGTCCGGGTGGGCAGAGGGAGGCCCCAGAGCGTGAAGTACTCCTCGAGCCCAGGTGGGCTGACCATGCAGAGCACGCGCGCGTCCCGGCCGGAGGCGTTGTGGAAGAAGTGCGGCGCCCGGGCCGGGACGTTGATCGTCTCGCCCGCGCGGACAACCGACTTCTCGCCCCGGAAGGTCACCTCGAACTCGCCCTCGAGAACGTGGAACATCTCCTCGAAGTCGTGCCGGTGCGGCGGCGGCCCGCCACCGGGCGGGACGAACATGTCGATGAGGGCGTAGCGCCCGTTGGTGTCCTCGCCGCGGATGAGGACGGTGTAGTTATCGCCCACGACGCCGTAGTGGGAGAGGTGCTCGTCGTCGGGTCGGGCGTGGACCAGCTCTCGGTCGGGGTCGTCCACACCGATGCCGACGCTCGGAGAAGACTCGGTGCTGCGCCGGGAGAGCCGGATGACGGGAAGGCGGCGTTCGGTCGCTCGCTGCTGGTAGGTCGCAAACGCCGACGATCGGCGGACGAAGCGGGCGAAGGCGGCGTCGTACTCGTCGCCGTCGAGCTCGACCGCGGTGACGGGGACGGTCTCGACCCCGAAGTCGGTGGCGACCTCGATCTCCACCTCGGGGTGGGCGCGGAGGTTAACCGCCCAGGCCGGGTCCTTGGCGGCGCCCATGGCCGAGGCGACGACCAGCCAGTCGTCGCCGTCGCGCAGGGACATCGCGGGGTTGACCCGAGCGGTACCGGTCTTCGCCCCGCGGGTGTGTAGGAGCACGAGGTTGGTGCCGAAGCCGGCGGAGTCGACCCGGCCGCCGTTGGCGCGGAACTCGGCGATGATCTTGTCGTTAAAGGTGCTCATGACTGCATTTCTCCTGTGCTAGGGGGAGGGGGGGCGCCGGACGGGCGAGTGTGCCGAGTAGGCGCGACGCACCGTCCGGGATGTGCGTCGGGTCAGTTCATGAACATGCCGCCGTCGACGTTGAGCGTCTGACCGGTGATGAAGTCCGCGTCTGGGGAGGCGAGGAAGAACACCGGCCCGACGAGGTCGTCGGCGTGCTGGTCGCGCTTGAGCGCCCGGCCGTTGCGTTGGGACTCGATGAGTTCGGGGGAGAAGGTCTGCACGACCGGGCCGGTGAGTGTGAGGCCGGGGGTGAGCAGGTTGACGGTGATCCCGTCGGCCCCGACCTCGCGGGCGAGGCTGCGGGTGAAGCCGACGAGCGCGGCCTTGGCCGAGACGTAGTGCACCTGGCCGGGAACCCCTGGGTACATGGACGCTGAGCCGAAGTTGACGATCCGTCCCCAGCCGCGCTCCTTGAGCAGCGGCAGGAGGGTGTGGGTGACCAGGTAGTAGCCGGTGAGGTTGATGTCGATGACCCGGCGCCACTGATCGGGGGTGGTGTCGGCGAACGTGTCGAAGGGGAAGTAGCCGGCGCAGTTGATCACCACGTCCAGCCCGCCCCGCCCGCGCGCGAGGTCGGCCAGCCTGGCGACGTCGTTCTCATCGGTGATGTCTGCGGCGAGGGTGACCAGCGAGGTGCCGGCGGAGAGGTCCTTCTGCAGGGCGGCGAGAGCGTCGGCGGAGATGTCGGTGGCCAGCACGGTGTCGCCGTTGTCGAGGAACCGTTCGACAAGCGCGGCGCCGACGCCTCCGGCGGCCCCGGTGATCAGGACGATGCGGCCCGTTGAGTGGTTGTCGGACACAGGGATTCCTTCGCCGTTGGTCGTGGTGGGAGTCCGGGTGCGGTGCGCGGTCATGCGCTGCGTGCCTCGGTCAGCGCGGGGTAGTCGGTGTAGCCGCGCTCGTCGCCGCCGTAGGCCTTGCTCATGTCGGGGCTGGCGAGTTCCAGCCCCCGGGCCAGGCGGGCGGGAAGGTCGGGGTTGGCGATGAACAGCTGCCCGAAGGACAGCAGGTCTGTCGCGCCGCTCTCGATCAGGGCCAGCTGCTCCGGGCCGGTGCGCCCACCTGGGGTGGCCGGGTTGAGCATCAGGGCGCCGTGCCAGGCCGCGCGCAGCACGCCGGTGAACTCCGGTGCGCGCGACTCGAGCACGTGGAGGTAGGCCAGCCCCAGGGGGTTGAGGGCTGCCAGGACGTGAGAGTAGGTGCCGGCGATCTCTGCTTCGTCGATGTCGTTGAGCGGGTTGGCCGGGGAGATGCGCAGCGCCGTGCGGTCGGCTCCGACGGTGGTGGCGACTGCGCGGGTGGTCTCGATGACCAGTCGCGCGCGGTTCTCGGCCGATCCGCCCCAGTCGTCGTCACGCTTGTTGGCGTTGTCGGAGAGGAACTGGTGCAGCAGGTAGCCGTTGGCGCCGTGCAGCTCCACGCCGTCGAAGCCGGCCTCGATGGCGTTGGCCGCCGCGGCGGCGAAGTCGGCGATGGTGTCCTCGATCTGCGCCGAGGTCAGGGGCTCGGGCACGACGAAGTCCTGCATGCCCTGGTGGGTGAACATCTGGCCGGCGGCCCGGATCGGGGAGGGCCCGACCGGGGTGGCCCCGGTGGGGGAGTTGTCCGGGTGGCCGATCCGGCCCGTGTGCATCAGCTGGGCGTAGATGACGCCGCCGGCGTCGTGGACGGCGTCGGTCACGCCGCGCCAGCCGCGGACCTGCTCGGGTGTGTGCAGCCCGGGGGTGTCCGGATAGCCCTGGCCGGCGGTGCTGGGCTGGATGCCCTCGCTGATGATGAGGCCCGCCCCGGCTCGCTGGGCGTAGTAGGTGGCCATCAGCGGCGTGGGGGTCTGGTCGGGACCGTAGGCGCGGCTGCGGGTCATCGGGGACATGACGATCCGGTTCTTCAGGTCGGTACGTCCCACGCGGATGGGGTCAAATGCGGTGGTCACGGTGGCGCTCCTCGTGGCTCAGGCTTCTGCGGATCGGACAGTTCCTTGTTCGAGCAAGGAACTTGCTTCCAGTCTCCACCTGATCTGCGAAGCGTCAAGTCGCGCGGCGAGCTTCTTCGCCGTCACGCAGGATTGGCGCGGCGGTAGCCTTCCCTTTAGGAGGTCAAACCGATGGCGGACGAGCAGGAGATACCAGTTCCCGGGACTGTGCGCGGCGTCGGGCCGGTCAGTCACGCGATCTTCCGCGTGGCCAGACTGCACAAGATGTTTGCCGGTCAACTACTCCGTGAGACGGGCTTGTACCCGGGTCAGGAGCTGCTGATGATGCGACTGTGGGACGAGGGACCGCAGCGCCAGGTGGACCTGGTGCGGACGCTGGACTCCGACGCGCCGACGGTCGCGCGCAGCATCGGCAGGCTGGAGCAGGCGGGTTTCGTCCGCCGGCGCCCCCACGCCAGCGACAAGCGGTCGATGCTCATCGAGGCCACGCCGGCGAGCATGTCGCTGCGCCGCACCGTCGAACGCATCTGGGCCCGGCTGGAGGAGCTCACCGTGGACGCGATGTCACACGAGGACCAGGCCGCCGCGCTGGGGGTGCTCGCGGGCCTGGAGCAGAACCTGCTGGCAGCCGAGCGTGCGCGGGCCGTGTGCAGCTGATCGCCCATGGCCCCCGGCGGCCTCGACCCCGTCTGCCGCCGGGAACCGTGGGCGGTCAGGGGACGAGGACGACCTTGCCGAGGGCGGTGTGGGACTCGGCGAGCGCCATCGCCTCACCGGCGCGGTTCAAGGGAACGCGGGCGGCGACCTGAGCGGTGAGGGTGTGGTCGGCCAGCAGGTGCAGGACGGCGCTCAGGTCGGCGCGCAGCCGAGCACGGAACCGCGCTGGCCGCAGGCAGTGGCCGGACCAAACGTTGTAGAAGGTCGCCGCGCGCCCGTTCGGCAGGACGTCCCACCAGGCCAGCTGTCCCAGCAGGGCCAGGAACGCCGGAACTATCGGGCCTCTGTCCTTGAGCAGCGCGTAGCTGACCAAGGTCCCGCGCGGCGCGAGCAGACTGTAGGAGCGACGGACGCTGGCCCCGCCGATGTGGTCGAAGGCGGCGTCGACTCCGGCCGGGGCCAATTCGTGCACCCGGGTCGCCAGGTCCGGGTCGCGGTAGTCAACCGGCAGCGCACCCAGGTCCCGCAGAGGCTGGTGATGGCGGGGACTGGCCGTGCCGATGACCCGGACCCCGGACTGCCGGGCGAGCTGCACCAACGTGGTGCCGACACCACCGTTGGCGCCGTGCACCAAGATCGTCTGTCCCACCCGCACTCGGGCCGCGCGGTGCAGCATCTTCAAGCCGTGATGTCGTTGATGACGAAGGCCTCGACCTCCGCGGGATCCAACCCGTCCGGGACGGGGACCACGTCGGCGGCGTCGAGCACCGCATGACTGGTCCAACCGCCGGTCTTGGTGAGCGCGCCGACCCGCTGGCCGACGAGCTGCGGATCCACGCCCTCGCCGACGGTCTGCACCGCGCCCACGAGGTCCTAGTCGGGAACGAACGGGAACCTCGGCGGCCCGGGATAGCGATTCCGGCGCATCGCCTGCTCGGCCATCGAGACGACGCTCGCCTCTACAGCCACCAACACCTGACCCCTCGCCGGCACGGCCCGTGGGCGTCGCCACCGTGCTCGCCGCGGACGTGCTGGACGCGATCGACGACGTCGTCGCGCCGGGCGCCGACCTCGCCCCGGGCGAGAAGAACGACACCCCGCCCGCCCTGCTCGACGCGTCACTGCGCCGCCGGTGACCGGCACGGCCACGGCACCGTCCTTCGGCATCATGACCCTGCCGGCGCAGGCCGGATACCGCGACATCGTGCGGGTTTGGCGCGAGGCCGACACGATCCCGCGCATCGAGCACGCCTGGCTGTTGGACCACCTGCTGCCCATCGGCGGTGACCCGTACGGCCCGGCATACGAAGGATGGACGCTGCTCGCGGCGTTGGCCGCGCAGACGCAGCGGCTCCGGCTCGGCCTGCTCGTGACCAGCAACCACTTCCGCCCACCGGCGATGCTGGCCAAGATGGCCGCGACCGTCGACGTCGTCTCCGGGGGACGACTCGACCTCGGGATCGGCGCCGGCTCGCGACCCGGGCATCCGCTGGCCCGGCGCGAGTACGAGGCGCACGGCCTGCCCTTTTTCGACGCCGCAGCTGCGGTGGGGAGCCTCGCCGAGGCGTGCACCGTGATCCGGCGGCTGTGGGCCGCCGACCAGCCGTTCGACTTCCAGGGCGCCCACCACGACCTCGTCGGAGCGTTCTGCAGTCCCAAGCCGGTTCAGCGGCCGCGCCCGCCGATCCTGATCGGCGGGCGGTCCGCAGCGACGCTGCGGGCCGCGCCCGCCGATCCTGATCGGCGGGCGGTCCGCAGCGACGCTGCGCGTGGTTGCCGAGCACGCCGACCTGTGGAACTGCCACGGAGGAGACATCGACGACGCCGCCGGCCGCAGTGCCCTTCTTGACCGGCTCTGTGCGGAGGTCGGCCGGGATCCCGCCGGGATCACCCGGTCGATCCTCCTGCCGGTCTCCTACGACCGGCCCGGTGCGACTCGGGACCTGATCGGCCGGGCGCTAGAGGTCGGCTTCACCCACCTCGTCCTGGGGCTGCCGGCGCCCTATCCGAACGCGGTAGTCCGATGGGTGGCCGACGAGGTGATCGCGAGATCTACCTGACGACGCCGCTGCGGCCTCAGTCCGTGCCCGCGGCTGGCCGCACACTGTCGAACAGGTTGTCGATCAGGGCGTCGGCGAACGAATCGGTCAACGGCTGGTCGGGGATCAGAAGACGGTGGTAGCACGCGCCCCACAGCTGGTCGACGACGATCTCGGGGTCGACCTCGGCGCGTAGCTGGCCTCGTTCCTGGGCGCGGCGCAGTGCGGTGACGGCGAGCGCCCGGCGCGGGCCGGAGTAGCGCTGCCGGTAGGCGGCGGCGAGGTCGGGGTCGATCTGGGCCTGGCCGATCAGCTCGGCGATCACCCGGCCGGCAGGGGTGTCGCGCAGGACGGCGATGAAGGTGCGCAGCTGGGTGGCGACGTCGGCGCGGATGTCGCCGGTCTCGGGAAAGGCCAGGGCGGGCTCCATCGCGGCGAAGTAGCCGTCCAGAGCCAGCGCACCCTTGGACGGCCACCACTTGTAGACCGTCATCTTGCTCGCACCGGCCAGCTCGGCCACGCGCTCGATGGTGAACCCCGCCATGCCCTCGGCCAGCAGCAGGCGACCGGCCGCCAGCAGGATGTCCTGTCGCACCTCGGCGCTGGGCCGCCGTCCCCGGCCGCGACGGATTCGGACCTCGCCCGCGGATCCGCTCATCCCCGGCCCTCCCGATGTCACCTCGAGTTCACACAACCAAATGGACGCAGCGTACAGAGCAAGTATTGTGGACGGTGCGTCCATTTTCTAGACCATCCTCCGGAAGGGGCACGTCATGAGCACTCCATCCACCAGCGACCGCGTCGCTGTCATCACCGGCGCCTCGGGCGGCATCGGCCGCGCCGTCGCCCAACGCCTGGCGGCCGACGGCATGACCGTTGTCGTCCACTACGCCGGCAACGCCGCCGCTGCGCAGGAGGTCGTCGAGTCGGTGACCGCGGTAGGTGCGAAGGCCACCGCCGTCCGCGCCGACGTCGCCGACGAGACCGAGGTCGCCGCACTGTTCGACACAGTCGAGCAGGCCTACGGCGGCGTGGACGTCGTCGTGAACACTGCCGGCATCATGCTGCTCTCGCCGCTGGCAGAGCTGTCGCTGGACGACTTCGACCGGATGCACCGCACCAACGTGCGCGGCACCTTCGTGGTGAGCCAGCAGGCCACTCGCCGGCTGCGCCCGGGCGGCGCACTGATCAACTTCTCCAGCTCCGTCGTGGCACTCGCGCTGCCCACCTACACCGCCTACGCCGCCACAAAGGGCGCGGTCGACGCCATGACCGCGATCCTGGCCAAGGAGCTGCGCGGGCGCGACGTCACCGTCAACGCCGTCGCCCCCGGCCCGACGGCCACGCCGCTGTTCCTCGACGGCAAACCCCAGGACGCCGTCGACCAGCTCGCCTCGATGGCCCCGCTCGAGCGCCTGGGCACCCCCGAGGACGCCGCCGAAGTCGTCGCCTTCCTCGCCGGCCCCGCCCGCTGGGTCAACGGCCAGGTGCTGCGCGCCAACGGCGGCATCGCCTGAGAACCCCGACCTTCGAGAGGAGAACCCCCATGTCGAAGACCATCGTCGTCACCGGCGCCTCCAGTGGCTTCGGTGCCATGACCGTCCGCGCCCTTGCCGACGCCGGGCACACCGTCTACGCCGGCATGCGCGGCACCACCGGCCGCAACCAGGCCTCGGCGGCCGACGCCGCCCGCTACGCCTCCGAGCACGCCGTCGACCTGCGCGCCGTCGAGCTCGACGTCTCCGACCAGGCCTCGGTCGACGCGGCCATCGCCGGGATTATCGAGGACGCAGGCAGGCTCGACGTCGTCGTGCACAACGCCGGCCACATGGTCCTCGGTCCCACCGAAGCCTTCACCCCCGAACAACTCGCCCAGGTCTATGACACCAATGTGCTGTCCACCCAGCGGGTCAACCGCGCAGCCCTGCCGCACCTGCGGGCCCAAGGCGACGGCCTGCTCGTCTGGGTCGGCTCGAGCAGCACCCGCGGCGGCACGCCGCCCTACCTGGCGCCCTACTTCGCCGCCAAGGCCGCCGAGGACTCCCTCGCGGTCAGCTACGCCGCCGAGGTGGCCCGCTTCGGCATCGACACCACCATCGTCGTCCCCGGGTTATTCACCACCGGCACGAACCACTTCACCAACGCCGGCCACCCCGAGGACACCGCCGTCGCCGAGGCCTACGAGACCCGCTACGCCGGGCTCATGGAGCAGGTCGGCAAGCGGCTGGCCGAGCTGTCGCCGGCCGACGCCGACCCGGGCGAGGTCGCCCGGCAGATCGCCGCCGTCGTCGACCTGCCCAAGGGCAAGCGGCCCTTCCGGGTGCACATCGACCCGGCCGACGACGGCGCCGAGGTGGTCAACGCGGTCGGCGACCGGGTCCGGCGGGAGTTCTACGACCGCATCGGCCTGACCGACCTGCTCTCCCCGGCCGGGGCCTGAAGGCACAGCGCAAGGACACCGCACGCGGAGCCGACGTCCGCGCGGGCGTCGGCCCCGCGTGCGGGCGGGCCTCGGACAGCGGACAGGCGCTGCGGGGAGGGTCGGCACCTCCGGACGATCCACCGGAGGGCGCTGTCCACACCTGCCGCGGTGTCCCGGCGCCGGGCTGAGGCACCCACCACGGTCCACGACTCCCAGACCCCCCGGAGGTCCCCCATGCAGTACCGCACGCTGGGCCGCACCGGCATCCACGTCAGCCCCTACGCCCTGGGCGCGATGATGTTCGGCGCGATCGGCAACCCCGACCACGACGACTGCACCCGGATCATCCACCGTGCCCTCGACGCCGGTGTCAACCTCGTCGACACCGCCGACATGTACGCCGGCGGGGAGTCCGAGGAGATCGTCGGCAAGGAGCTCAAAGGCCGGCGCGAGAACGTCGTGCTGGCGACGAAGTTCCACGGCCCCATGGGTGAGCACCCCAACCAGCGCGGCAACTCCAGGCGCTGAATCATGACGGCGGTGGAGGGGTCCCTGCGCCGCCCGCAGACCGACCACATCGACCTGTACCAGGTGCACCGCCCCGACCCAGAGGTGGACGTCGAGGAGACGCTGTCCGCCTTGACCGACCTGGTCCGCAGCGGCAAGGTGCGCGCCATCGGGTCCTCCACCTTCCCCGCCTCCGACATCGTCGAGGCCCAGTGGGTCTCCGAGCGGCGCGGCCTCGAGCGCTTCCGCACCGAGCAGCCCACCTACTCCATCCTCAACCGCGGCATCGAACGCGAGGTGCTGCCCGTCGCCCAGCGATACAGGCTGGGCACGATCGTCTGGAGCCCACTCGCCCAGGGCCTGCTCACCGGGCGCGTCCGCCGCGGCCAGCACACCGACCTGCGCCGCGCGGGCACGTTCAGCCACCTCAGCGACGAGCGCCGCATCGACGCGGTCGAGCAGCTCGTCCCCATCGCCGAGGAGGCGGGGATGAAGCTCACCCACCTGGCGATGGCCTTCGCGATCGCCCACCCCGGCGTCACCTCCGCGCTCATCGGCCTGCGCACCATGGCGCAGCTGGAGGACCTGCTCGCCGGAGTCGAGGTCAACCTGCCCGATGAGGTCCTCGACCGGATCAATGCGGTCGTGCCGCCCGGTACCGACGTCGGTCAGCTCGACATGGCCTACGCGCCGCCCGCGATCGGGCGCCCCGACCTGCGCCGCCGTCCCGCCCAAGGCCGCTCCGCCACGTGAGCCGACGCGCGCCGTCCCGCCCGGCGGACGCGACGACCGCCTCAGTGCCGGGCGGGCGGGTCGGAGCCCCCGACGGCATCGCTTGTCGGCGTGCTGTTCGTGGCCTCCGAGGCCGGGCGACGGTCCACGGAGTCCTCCGACCGGGGACGGCGGGATCCCCGGGACCCGCACCGATCGGACGTGGTGGAGAAGCGGTGAGCCGGGATCGGAGTCTCCGGACTCGCGCGCGGCGGTTCACCAACGGCTCCCCAGTGCCACCCGGCACCGATCGCCTCGCCGCCCACGGGCGTTCTCCAGCTGGTTCCCTGCCGTGGGCAGCTGCTGAATGCGGGGATCGGGTCCCCTCAGCAGGATCACAGCCGACGGTTGGTCGAACGGTGCGGCCTACGCGGTCTTACAGGTGTAACTTCATGCGCGTGAGCACAGGAGTGCAGCAGGCCACAGCTCGACCCCGCGAGCGCAACCGCCGTGGCGAGGGTGGTCGACTGCGCGCGGACATCCTCGACGCCGCGACAAAGCTGTTGGACCGTGGCGGGGACGAGCAGGCGGTAACGCTGCGCGCGGTGGCCCGGCACGTCGGTATTTCCGCGCCGTCGATCTACCCGCACTTCCGTGACCGCCAGGCGATCCTGTCGTCCCTGGTCCACGACGCCTTCGCCGAGCTCGAGCAGGCGCTGCAGGAGGCCGCGGCGGGGGTCGACGACCCGGTCGCCTGCCTGTACACGCTCGCCACGGCGTACCTGGACTTCGCCACCACCCGCCCGCAGCGCTACCGGGTGATGTTCGGAGGGGTGTGGAACGGCGCCCGGGCCGTCGAAGGAGGAGCGGTGAGCCAGGCGCAGGTCGATGCGCTGGGCCAGGGCTCGCTGCGGCTGTTGGCCGCGACCCTCGAAGCGGTCGCCGCGGCAGGCCACTCGGCGAGCACCGACCCCCTCGCCGATGCGGTTGCGCTGTGGGTCGCCCTGCACGGCCTGGCCAGCCAGCGCGCCGCCGCCCCGCTGTTCCCCTGGCCGGATGGTTTCGCCGCGCAGTTGGTCGACCGGGTGTCGCTGCTGAAGCCTGCCGACCGCTGACCTCTCCGCGGGCTATAAGGCGTGCCCCGCCGACGCCGAGGAAGGCGCTGTGCCCGGTGGCTTGACCACGTGCACCCGGTCGCTGCTAGGAGATGGGCCGTCGGCGTCGAGTGACATGCCGTGAGCTTCCCACTGTAAGCTCACGGCGTGGCTGATCAGGCTCCGCGTCCGCTACACCCGGTCGATACGCCGGGCGGCGGCAGCCCGGGGCGTCAGCGCAATCGGCGCGGGGAGGGTGCGCGGCTCCGGGCGGACATCCTCGATGCGGCAGCCGCCATCCTGGGCGAGACGGGCAACGAACAGGCGGTGACCCTGCGCGCGGTCGCCCGCCGCGTCGGCATCGCCGCTCCGTCCATCTATCCGCACTTCGCCGACCGCCAGGCCATCCTCATGGCCTTGGTGCACGGCGCCTTCACCGACCTGGAAACGCAGCTGACCGCCGCGGCGCAGTCCGCTGCGGAGCCCGTCGCGCGGCTGCGCGCGGTCTGCACGGCCTACCTGCGGTTCGCCGGTTCCCGCCCCCGCCACTACAACCTGATGTTCGGCGGGGTATGGAGCGCGGCGGCAGCGCAGGCAGAAGGAGCGATCACCTCCTCCGAGGCCATCCAACTCGGCCAGGAGGCGCTGGCAATCTTCGTCGCTGCTCTGCGGGCCTGCGTGGACGCGGGCCGCTCCACCAGCGACGACCCGCAGGCCGACGCCGTGGCCCTGTGGGTGGCCCTGCACGGTCTGGCGCACCAACGCGCCGTCGCTACTGCCTTCCCCTGGCCGGATGGGATGGAGGCCCGCCTCATCGGACCGATCGCACATCTGACCTGACCCTCGTAGTGGCTCATCCGCGCCGGTGGAGCCGGTGCTGAGCCGAGGTCATCGCCGGGTGGGCGCGCCACCGGCCACCGGCCGAGAATGCGGGCAAACCCTTCCCCACGGAGGGTGCACCAGAGCGGCTGGCCGGTCATGCCCATGGCGGTCGGGGCTGTGCAGTGCGGCTCGGCCGACTTGCCCGGTCACCGGATCGCCGCCGGCCGGGGGGTGTGGTGACCGGCGACGTCCCCTCCGACGGTCGATGGTCCGGCGAGGCTGTCGGACTGTCGGCGGCACTGCCACGTCGACGCGATGGTGCGGTAGGCACCCGTGTCGACGGCCACGTGCGCTGGCAGCACTCAACAGCGATGCGCCAGCCCATGGTCGACTGGCTAGGCAGAAGCCCAGCGGACACCAGCGTGACAGACGAGCGACCTCCGGGTCGGGTGTGGATGCCGTCGAACGGCACCCACACCCGACCCGGAGGTCGCTCCTGCGCCCACAGCCGTGCTGGTCGGTGCGGTCGGTGTCCTCTGACAGGCGGCCTGGAGGTCAGCGCCGGTTGGTCCAGATCTTCAGCAGGACGACCGCTGACGCGGCGACGATCAGCCCGACGGACACCGGGTGGATGTCCTTGGACAGGCTCTGGGCGCCGTCGGGGCGCAGCAGCCAGGTGGCCAGCGGGGTGGCGTAGACCGCGGTGAGCAGACCTGCCGGCCAGCGCAGCGTCTGGACCCGGGTGTCGCGCAGGGCACCGTAGAGCACGAGCGCGACGGGGATCATGGCGAGGAAGGCGAACTGCCCCAGGACCATGACGGGGACCGCCCAGGCCGAGAAGACGACGTAGCGGGGTGCACGGCGGGGCCTGGTGGGTGCGAGGACGGCAGACATGACGACGCTCCGTTCGGTTTCGGGAGTGGGGTGGGGGGCACGCGCTCGGGCTGACGTGGTGGTGGTCGGCCGAGGCCGGGGAGAGGCCGCGGCCGGGCACCGACGGCTCGTGACTGCCGGGGTCAGCCGCGGGGGGACGGTGAGCCGGCGTGGGCCTCGGCGGTGCCCTTGAGGTCGCGCAGCCAGGTCTGCAGCGAGGCGTCGAGCGCCGCCTGCAGGGTGTCGACCGAGGCGCGGACGGGGTCGCCGTCCCAGGACTCCTCGGTGCGCACGAGCACACCGGAGCCGGTGTCGGTGAAGGTCCACACGTGCACGCCGGTGATGCCGTGCGCCGGGCCGCCCCAGACGACGCGGTGCGGCGCGTCGAGCTGGGCGACGGTGGAGGTGATGTCCAGGCCCGCGGTCTGCCAGCCGAACACCGCCCCGGGGGCGAGCGGGCCTCGCGGCTGGGTGCCGTCGATCTGGGAGTGCCAGGAGGGCCAGCCGGCGACGTCGACGTGCAGGTCCCAGATCACCTGCAGTGGTGCGTCGATGAGGATCTCGTGGCGGGAGACGACCGGGGCGCCGGAGTCGATCTGCACGTCGGGTGCCGGGGTGGTGGCGAGTGGGCTGGTCACGGGGAGCTCCTCAGAAGGGGGTCGAGGTCCGGTCGGGGTGGGCGGGTGCCGGTCTCAGCTGGCGGAGACCTGCAGCTGGGTGAGCAGGCCGAGGGTGTCGGCGTTGAGCCAGTACTCCGCCACCTGACCGTCCTCGATCCGCAGCAGGTCGGTGCCGGTGAAGGAGATCGGGGTGCCGGCCGGGGCCGCCGCTCCGGGCACGGTGCCGGCGTAGGTGCCTTCGGCGATCCAGCGCAGGGCGATCCGGTCGCCGTCCACGATGGGGCCGACCTCGACGGTGAAGTGCAGGTCGGGGGCGGTCGCCCGGGTCTGGGTGATCCAGTCCACCATCCCCTGCGGCCCCCGGACGGCGCTGCCGTCGCCACCGTCGAGCATCGGGGCGTGCACCCGGACGTCGGGGCTGACGACGCCCTCGGCCCGGGCGTAGTCCCCGTTCCACAGCTCCAGCCACCCGTCGACCAGCCCGGCGTGCTCGGCGCTGCCCGGCGCCGTCGAGCCCACCGGCGCGTCCTGGGCGGTGGTCGCGGCGGGCGGGGTGTCGGCCGAGGCGCTGGAGGGCGAGACGGCGGCGATGCCGCCGACCGTGGCCGCACCGGCGACGGCGAACGCGCCGACCGCCAGTCGGATCTTCGTGCTGCGGCGGGCGGTGTTGGCGTTCATGGCGATCCCCTTCGGGCCGGGCGGTCGGACCTGAATGTCCTTACAGATGTAACGATAACCCGTGAGGCAACGCTTGTAAACCTAGGACGAGGAGAATGTTTGACGGAGGAGGTGCTCAGTGCCGCGAGCTGGACGGGCACGAGGCATCGGGGACGCCGTGGCCGCGGTCGTCAGCCCGCGCATCCGTCCCCGCTGCGCTGAAGTCATCAGCACGATTACGGCGCCTCGGCCGGGTGCAGCTGGTCAAGGCAGCGGCAAGAATTCCAAGACCCGGTCGGCCTCGCGAATCTGAACGTGCTGGAGCCCGTAAGCGCAGAGGTCATAGCCGGCCGGCAGCTGCCGGACCCGTGGGGGGAGAAGAGGAGCGAGGTTGGCCCTCCGCTGGCGCCGACGGGGGTGTCCTGCTCGCCCTTGCCGGTGGCGCGAGGGGCTCATTGCTCGCCTGGCCGGGGTGCAGGTCCAGCGGGCCGAACTCGCCCGGCGCAGGTCGCCGGTCCCCGGGTCGCGCCCACCGCCGCTCATCTCTCAGCGCGGTGCGGTTCAGTCGTCGGTCACCGCATGTACCTGTCGAACCAGGTGAGCATTGGGGTGAGGTCCTGTGGAAGCGAGGTGCTCAGCAACGTCGGCGCCCCCGTGACGGTGACCGGGGGGAGTGGTCCGAGGAGCTCGGCCGCGCCGACTCCCTGCTATTGCCGGCCTGCGTCGGCGCGGTGGAGATCGCCGGCCCCGCTGACGTCCTGTTCGGCTACCTGCCCGACCTGGACGGGGATGTCGTCTGTCCCCTGACCCGGGCCGGGTACCCGCCGCATCTCGTCGCCACCCTCGGCGAGGGACTCTGACCCGGCGGGGCAGATGCACCGACTGCCACCCTTGATCCTGCGGAGGAGACGCGCGTGGACCTGCGGCACCTGCGGTGCTTCGTCGCCGTGGTCGAGGAGGGCTCCTTCACCCGGGCCGCCGAGCGGCTGGGGATCGCCCAGCCCACGGTGAGCACCGCGGTCACCCGGCTGGAAGACGAGCTGGCCACCCGGCTGCTGGACCGGTCGTCGCACCCGGTGCGCCCCACACGCACCGGCGCGGCCCTGCTCGAGCACGCCGTCGGCGCCTTCGCGGCGATGGACGGGCTGCACGCCGCGGTGCGGTCCGCCGGCCGGACCCCGCCCGACTTGCGGGTGGGGTTGTTCGGCGGGGGTGCCGGGCCCGGAACGCCCCGGCTGCTCCAGCTGCTCGGCGCGACCAGCGGGCGCCAGGTCCAGGTGGACACGGTGCGCGTCGGTGAGCAGGTGCCGACGCTGCTCGGCGGCGAGGTGGGCGTCGTGGTGAGCACCGGGCCGTTCGACGACCCGCGGGTGCACGCCGTCCCGCTGTTTTGTGTCCTGCGGGTGGCGGTCGTCGGGCGGCACCACCCGCTGGCCGGGGCGCGGACGCTCGCCGTCCGGCAGCTGCTCGAGCAGCCCTTCCTGCCGGAGTCGGTGACCGGGACCGGGGTGTGGGCGGACTGGTGGAACCTGGTCCCCGAGCGCGGTGGGCGCCAGCCGCGGCGCTGGCCGGCCGCCGCGTGCACCGACCCCCGCGCCTTCCTGCACCAGCACGCGCTGGGACCCACCGGGGTCTGGCACCCGGCTACGTCGTCGAGTGCGTCCCGGCCGAGTCGCTGGGCGTCCGCTACATCCCGGTGCCCGGCCTGTCCCCGGCCACCGTGCTCGCCCTCACCCGGACCGACGACACCGACCTGCGGGCCGCGGTCGAGGCCGCCGCAGCGCGGCGCCTGGACGGTGCGGTGCCCGGTGCCGGTCCGACGGTGCGCCGCAGCGGGTGACGGACGCGGCGCTGGTCACCACGTGGCCGTCCGCCGTGTGCCGGTGCCCCGTCACGACGTGCTCGGTCCCAGCTCCCGCACCCGTGGCTGCAGCTCGTCGGTCCAGAACCGCCAGAAGCCGTCGGGATCTGGGCCGCCGTTCTGTAGGACCAGGTGGTCGAAGCCGGCGTCCATGAATTTTTGGATCTGTGCGACGTGCACGTCGACGTCCGGGCCGCAGGCGAACACCTGTTTGACGTCCTCGGTGGTGACCGTCGACGTCGCCGCTTCGAAGTTGACCGGGTTGGGCAGCTCGGAGAGCACCTTCCAGCCGGTGAGCGCGAAACGGCCCTTCTCCACCACCGCCTGCGCGGCGGCTTCCACGTCTGGCGCCCAGGCCAGCTGGACCTCGACGTACTTGGGTCCGGTGCCGCCACCGTCGGTGTAGCCGGAGGCGAGTTCGCTCTTGGGCTCGGTGGCGAACAACCCGTCGCCGAGCTCCGCTGCGATCTGGATGGATTCCGGCCCGCTGACCGCAACGCAGATCTCGGGCAGACGGTCAGGCAGGTCGAAGATGCGCGCGTCGTCGAGCTGCAGATGCTTGCCCTCGTAGTGTTGGTAGCCGCCCTGCCACAGCAGTCGGATGATCTCCAGTGCCTCGCGGAAGTATTCGTGGCGGACCCGCACGCTGGGCCAGTCGCGGCCGATGACGTGCTCGTTGAGCCGTTCACCGGAGCCGACGCCCAGAGTGAACCGGCCGTCGCTGATGATCTGCAAGGTGGCAGCCTGCTGGGCCACCAGCGCGGGGTGGTAACGGAAGGACGGGCAGGTCACGCCGGTGACGATGCCGATCCGTTCGGTGCGGGCGGCGATGTTGGCGAACAGCAGCCACGTGCCCGGGCGATCCGGGCTCCGCGCCCCTGAGCGGAGAGCTGGTCCTGGTCATCCTGTTGTTCGCGTCCTCGGGCTGGGCAAAAGCGGCGGCCTTCTCCGTGACGGAGTCGACGAGGTGACGCGGTTCGCCTTCATCGACCGGGAGAAGGCCCAGCATGACGTGGCGCGCTGTGCCGGCTGCTGAAGGTCAGCCGCTCGGGCTTCTACGCCTGGCTGTCCCGTCCGCCCTCGGCGCGGGCGGTGGCCGATGAGGTGCTCACGGAGCAAATCCACACCGCGTACGTCGAGAACCGGCAGGTCTACGGGGCGCCGCGGATCCACGCCGAGCTCGCCGAAGCCGGCGTGCGGGTCGGCCGCAAGCGAATCGCCCGACTGATGCGCGAGGCGCAGATCGTCGGCTGTCACCGGCGTAAGCGACCCTTCGGGAAGACTCGGCAGAACCCACGGGCCGAGGCGGCGCCGGACCGGGTGGACCGCAAGTTCGTCGCGACGGCCCCGAATCAGCTGTGGGTGGCCGACGTGACGTACGTGCCGACGGTGCAGGGCTGGCTGTACCCAGCCTGCGTCACCGACGTGTTCAGCCGGATGGTGATCGGCTGGTCGATGGCGTCCCACCGCAAGACCGACCTGGTCGTCTATGCGGTCACCATGTCGTCAGCGCCGACAGCGCCACCCGCAGGCGGGTGCCCGGCGGCTCGTCCATCTGGCCGAAGACCAGCGCGGTGGACTCGATGACGCCGGACTCGGTCATCTCGGTGATGAGGTCGTTGCCCTCGCGGGTGCGCTCACCGACGCCGGCGAACACCGACACACCGTTGCACTCCTGGGCGACCCGGCAGATCATCTCCTGGATCAGCACCGTCTTGTCCACGCCAGCCCCACCGAACAGGCCGATCTTCCCGCCACGGATGTAGGGGGTGAGCAGGTCGATGACCTTGATGCCGGTCTCCAGCATCTCGGTGCGGCCCTCCAGCTGGTCGAACCGCGGCGCGTGCCGGTGGATCTCCCACCGTGGGGCACTCGCTCCATGACCCGGCTCGTCGAGGCAGTCGCCAAGGGCGTTCCACACGTGCCCGGTGGTCACGTCGCCGACCGGCACCGAAATGGCCGATCCAGTGTCGGTGACCTCGGCGCCCCGGACCAGGCCGTCGGTGGGCTGCATGGAGATGGTGCGGACCACGTTGTCACCCAGGTGCTGGGCGACCTCGAGGGTCAGCGTCTTGCCTAGGTCGGCGAGGGTCACCTCGACATGCAGGGCGTTGTAGAGATCCGGCATCGCGTCGCGCGGGAACTCGACGTCGACGACCGGCCCGGTGACGCGGATGACGCGGCCGGTGCCCTGAGTGGTCTGGGCGGTCGAGCGGTCCTCGGTGACGGTCATCGGCGTCGGTCTCCTTTGAAGGTGCTCGCGGCGTGCGGAACGGACGATTCGCCGTTCCGCGGGACGGCGGCCAGGAAGCCCCCGGTCGCACCGGAGGCGGACAGCCGTACCGCTGGCAGACTGCGTGCCGTTGAGGCCGGTGACCTAGGCCGGTTGCGGAAAGTGCAAGATGCCTGGGTGCCCGAGGACGTCGCGGCCGCCTTCGCCGCGGTGGGAGCCCGCTTACGAGCACTACGTCGGCAACGACAGCTCACCCTCGCCGACGCCGCCGCCGCAGTCGGCATCTCCGCCAGCACGCTGTCCCGGTTGGAGTCAGGCCGCCGGCGGCCCGGCCTGGAGCTGCTGCTTCCTCTAGCTCGCACCTATGGCGTTCCGCTCGACGATCTGATCGACGCACCTTCGACTGGCGATCCACGGGTTCACCCTCGCGCGATCGCTCGGGACGGCATGACGATGCTGCGGTTGACGAACACGCCCAGCCCGATCCAGGCCTACAAGATCGTCCTGCCGCCGGCCGCAGGGCCTGCCGAGCCCGTACTGCGCAGGCACGAGAGATACAACTGGTTGTATGTGCTCAGCGGCCGGCTGCGGCTCGTCCTTGCGGAACGAGATCTGCTCCTGTCCAGCGGCGAGGCCGCGGAGTTCGACGCGCGGACGCCGCACTGGTTCGGCAGCAGCGACCACAACTCCGTGGAGGCTCTGACCCTCTTCGGCCGTCAAGGACACCGCTCCCACCTGCGTGCCGCGCCGCCCTCCCGCTTCCCGGCCGGTTGACAGGGTCGTCCGCAAGCCGAAGCCGCTACGGCACTATCCCGGCGACTCGATCTTCGCTGCGCCGGCATCCCGCGGGGAATCCCCTTGCGCGCGTCCCGCGCGACGATCCCCTGCGGTCCGCCGTGCGTCCGCTCGGCAGCCGCCGGCCTCTACAGCCGACCCGCCCGGTAGGCAGGTACGCCGCCTCTATCCGGTTGCGGACGCCGAGGGTCCGCAGCAGTCCGGTGACGTGGGTCTTGACGGTGCCTTCCGCGAGGTGCAGGTGGGCACCGATCTCGGCGTCGGAGCGGGCCGGGTCCGCTCCGACGTGGCGCTGACCGCGGCGTCGGCCCTTGCCGGTGAGCTACCGGTTCATGCGCCGGGCGCTCGACGCCTCCGGCAACTGGCCGAGCGCACCAGCAGCCCTGACCCATTGCGGTCCTGGATCGACTCCACGGTCGCCGAGCACGGGCACCGAGTGGACCGGCTCGCCCGTTGCCGCAACTCACTGGCTCACGGTGGGCCGGTCAACCTGCGCGTGGCTGCGACCGTCAAGCGGTTCGCCAACCGGCAGGCGGCGCGGACCACCACCACGGGCCTGTGGGCGGTGCTTCGGGGCGAGACTATCGATCAGGCGCACGCCGACTTCAGGGCACGACATGGGACCTGGAAGGAACAGATCGGCGCAGCCGCGTCGGTCGCCGCCGCGCTCAACCTCCCGGCCGACTTATCAGCGCGGCCAACGGGGAGCGCAGCGGGTGACCCCGTCACGCATGACGACGAGCACCGGACAGGTCACACGCGGCAGTGTCCGGGCACGGGTCGCTGTGTGCCAACTTGTGTGCCAGCTTGGCTCGTCCATGGCGGTCCCGGTGGGTTCACGGTCGTCGGTGCAACTCGCTGAGCTGCAACTTCGAACCGTTACGACCTACCACGGACAACCTTCCTAGTGACTCTCAGTTGCGGGGGCGGGGAGCGCCGCCGAGACCCCGTCGGGCATGCGTGTTCGCCTCGCCCGCGCCCGATCGCTTGGAGGGCATGTCCATGTCATCCCCGATTCGAATTCGCGCGATCAAGTCGTCGACGCATCCCGGCGGGCATCGTCAGAGGGCCGCAACACGCGCGGACGCGGGGCAGAAGTACAGCAACCGGTACAGCAACGCGCTCCGGACAGGAGTGAACTGGGACGAACGGCTAGATACACCACAAGCCGCTGACCAGGGGCGATAGCACATTGGCGAACCGCGGCGAACCTATCGAATGTGACTGGGGGTCAAGGGGTCGCAGGTTCAAATCCTGTCAGCCCGACCGAGGAGTTGCAGGCCAGGGGCCGTTCCCGGGAGACCGGGAACGGCCCCTGTCGTTCCGCGGGACGGTGCACGGGGCCCTGCCCCCGACCGGCCGTCGACACCCCGGTTGACGCCGGACGACGACGGGGCAGCTCGCCACAGGGCTGACGAGACGCGTCCGGCCGTGCTCCGAGCGACGGGACGGGGCGGATCGCCGACCTCAGCGGACGACGGCCGCTGGGGCGACGACGACCCGGGACGCGGCCCCGGCGGCGCGGGCGGACACCACCCGACGCTGCATCGTCCGTCGTGTCCTGTGGCGGAGCAGCGCCTGGACCCGCGGGTCTCGGAGGTCCAGCGGGAACACCGGGGCTGCGGGAGCGTCCATGTCCTGATGGTGTCCGGGCCCAGCGGAGCAGCGGCAGGGACGATCGTCCCGCAGCACGGTGTCCGCCGGCCCGTCGGGACACCGGGGAGGGCCGGCGCAGTGCCGGCTCGTCGACCATCGGCGGGCCGACGCACCCGTCCGCGCCGGCCGGGTGCCCAGCCCGTCCCGGCTCTGCCCGTACGTGCCGGGCCGCGCCCGGCACCGAGCGCCCTGTGTCCCCGCTGCGGCGTCCCGCACGCGCAGCGGGGCCAGGCCGGCGGCCCGCTCCCGTCCACCGCGATGAGCAGCACCCCGCCGGCGCCGACGGCGATCCGCGGGCGCGGGGCAGGTGAGCTGGTCACGGGGGACTCCAGCGGCAGGGGTGCTGCGGCCCGGCTGCTCGGCCGGGCCGCAGCCGGTGCTCAGTCCTTGGTGATCGGGATGGTGGTCGGCTCCTGCGGCGCCGGCGGCTGCGGCACGGGCACCCGGATCTCGAGGATGCCGTCCTTGTAGCTCGCCCGGATGTCGGCCTCCGCGGCGCCGTCTGCCAGCGGGAGGACCCGGGAGAAGCTGCCGTAGCGGAGCTCGTGCCGGATGTAGCCCTTGTCCTCGGTGTCGGTCTCCACCTTGCGTTCGGCGTGGATGTGGAGCGCGCCGTCCTGCACGGTCAGCTGGACGTCGCGGTCCGGGTCGATGCCCGGCAGCTCGGCGCGGATGACCTGGGTGTCGCCGTCGCGGTACTCGTCGACGCTGATCACGTCCTCGCCCTGCGGCTCCCACGTCGCGCCGAACGCGCGGCGCACCGGCATCGTCCGCATCCACTCGTCGAACATGCGGTCCAGCCGGGCGAACGGGGACGTCGCGGTGCCGTGGCTCTCCATGCGGTGCTGCAGCGTGCTCATCGGTCCTCCTGGTCGTCGGGAACGGACCTCCACCGTCGTCCCGATGCCCGGCCGGCGGGCAGGGCCCTTCGTCGTCGGTCGCAGCGCCCTTCGGGCCGCAGCCCCGCGGGACAGCACCGCACCGGCGACGCCGGCTGCTCATCCCGGCGGGGCGCTCGCCGTCGACCACCGGGGCGCTGCGCTGCCGGGCGCGACGGCGCGGTTCCCCGGGACCTGCGAGGACCCGACCAGGGACCTCCGTCCCTCCTGGGCACGCGCTCCCGCCGTCATCGTGGCCTCGGGTCCCCGGCGTCCGGACCGGGCCGCGAGGGAGGCACCGCCATGGCAGTGGACACCGATCGCACGGACGTCCGGAGCGGCACCGACGGAGCGGGCCGGTCGCCCGTCGTCGTGGTCGGCGTCGACGGCTCGCCCGGCTCCCGGGCCGCGCTGGTGTACGCCCTGACCGCCGCGGCCCGCCGTGGCGCCGCTCTCCAGGTCGCCGCGACCTCCTCGCTGGAGGCGGCGTGGACCGGCGGCCACCCCGTCGGGATGCCGACGGTGCCGACCATCCGGGAGGAGCTGGAGACCCGCGTCGCGGAGCTGCTGGACGACGTCCGGCGCGACCCGGCGGTCGGCGCGGTCCCTGGCGCCGCCGACGTGCGCACGCTCGTCGCGGTGTCCGTCGGCCCACCGGCCCAGCGGCTGGTCGACGCGTCGGCCGGCGCCGAGCTGCTGGTGGTGGGCAGCCGGGGGCGGGGCGCGGTGCGCAGCGCCCTGCTGGGCTCGGTGGCCCTGCACTGCGTCACCCACGCGCGCTGCCCGGTGGTCGTGGTGCACCCCGCTCCCGCCGGCCCCCGGCAGGGGCGGACGGTGGTCGTCGGCATCGACGGGTCCGCGGCGTCCCGCGCGGCGCTGCTCGCCGGGTTGGCGGAGGCGGCCCGGCTGGGCACCGGCGTCGCCGCGGTGTCCACCTTCGAGATGGTCGACCACTGGATCGACCTCCGGGCGGTCGCCGTGCCCACCGCCGACGAGGTCCGCCGGCAGGTGCAGGCCGGCGCCGAGGAGATGGTCGAGCAGACCGTCGCCGAGTTCCGGGCGCAGCACGACGGGCAGGCTCCACCGGCGCGTGCGGTGGTCGCCGAGGGCCCGCCTGCCGACGTCCTGGTCCAGTGGGACACCGACGCCGCACTGCTGGTGGTGGGGAGCCGGGGCCACGGGGGGCTGCGCGGGCTGATGGTGGGCTCGGTGGCCCTGGCGTGCGTCATGCACGGCACGGGGCCGGTGATGGTCGTGCACCCGACGACCACCCGGACGGAGGCCCCAGCGGCGCGGACGGCGACGGCGGGTGCCTGAGCGGCCGTGACGAGCCCGGTGGCGCCTGCGGCGCCCGTGGCCGGGCGGCCTGGTCACCGTCCCGCGCTGCGGTGCGGTGCGCCGACCCCGAGCGCGTCGCGGCAGGGCGGCACCTCCACCGTCAGTGCCGTGGCACCGGCCGGGGACGCCCCGTACCGGTGGGTGCCCCGGCCCGGACCGGCACACCGACGAGGAGCTGCAGCAGGGCGCCGATCGCCATCCCGGCCGCGGCGCCACCGACGACGTCCAGCGGCGCGTGCGCGCCCAGGTGGACCCGGGCGACGCCGTTGAGCACGGCCAGCGCCAGGACGACGACGACCCAGCGCCGGTGCAGGTACGGCGCGACCAGGACGACGACGCCGAAGGCGATGACCGCGTGCCCGGAGGGGAACGACAGCCCCGCCGACGGCACGTCCCGCAGCACGGCGCCGGGGATGGTGGTGCCCGGGCGCTCCCGCTGGACCAGCGCCTTGAGGAGGTCGTGCTCGACCACCAGCTTCACCGGCACCAGGGCGGCCAGCGCCAGCACCAGCCGCCAGCGGCGCAGCACCGCGGCCGGGACCGCCACCAGCAACGGCATCCCCAGCACCCCGAGCAGCTGGAACCCGTAGAGCGGGGCCCGCCAGGCCTCCGGCCAGCCGTTGACGAACCGGAACACCGCCTGCTCGGCGCCACCGACCCGGCCGGAGGCGGCCACCCAGCAGCACACCGCGGTGCCGGCCAGCCCTGCCGCGGCGGTGACGGCGTCGCGGTGCCGGCGCTGGACCCGCACGCTCACCGGGGCACCAGCGCCCGCTCCGCCGTGGGTGCCGGCCGGCGGCCCACGCCGCGGCGCCACAGCGCCCAGGCGACCACCCCGGCGGGGATCGGCACGAACCAGGTGAGGAACCGGAACAGCAGCACCGCGCCGGTCGCCGTGGCGGCTCCCACGCCGACCGCGGTGAGGCCGGCGACGTAGCTCAGCTCGGCCACCCCCAGCGCGCCCGGCGTCACCGGCACCAGGGTGACCAGCCGGGTCAGCGCGAACACCGCCAGCACCCGCGCCCCGGAGACGTCGGCACCGGCGCCGCCGACGCAGCGCAGCGTCGTCAGCAGCACCAGGAACAGCGCCGCGTGGCTGCCGATCGCGGCCAGGGTCAGCGCCGGCCACCGCCGCTGCAGCAGGGTGCGGGAGTCGGCCCGGAACCCGTCGACCCGCTCCACCCACCCGCTGGGGCCCGGGCGGTGCAGCAGGCGCGCCGTCCGCCCGGCGATCCGCTCGCCGGTGCCGGCGAGCCAGCGGGCCGCTCCCCGGTGGGCCAGGACGGCGATGAGCGCACCGACGGCCAGCACCAGCACGGCGGCGCCCAGCACCGCGGCGACCACCAGCGCCCGGGTCGCGTCCCCGGTGACCGCCAGCGCCAGCAGGGCCACGACCGGCATCCCCAGCTTGACGAAGTTGTTCCAGATGCCGGTCACCACCACCGCCCGGGTGATCGCCGCAGGGGAGTGCCCGAAGGAGTGGTACATCGCCGCCGTCGTGCCCACCCCGAAGGCGAAGCCCGCGGGCACCGTGTTGCTGACCGCGGTCGACGCCTGGTCGGTGAGCACCGCCCGCCGCCAGCCCAGTCCGGGCAGCGCCACCGCCCACAGCGGCGCGTAGGAGACGAGGTTCACCAGCGCCACCGACGCCAGGACCGTCGTCTCGGCCCAGGTCAGGTCACGCACCAGGTCCCAGGCCGCCGAGTAGTCCCCGATCCGGGGGAGCACACCGGCGAAGACGACGGCGACCACCAGCAGGCTCAGCGTCGCCCGGGCGCCCGGGCCGGTGAGCGCCTGCCGCAGACCGCTCACCGGACGGCGCGCCGGCGCGCGGACCGGATGAGCAGCGCACCACCGCCGACCGGCAGCCAGAAGGCGAGCGACCGGTACAGCAGCACCGCGGCGCACGCATCGGCCAGCGGCGCGCCGAGCGCGGGCAGCGCGAGCAGCAGGAGCACCTCGCCGGCACCGGGCAGGGACAGCGCGGGCACGAGGACCCAGAGCAGGCGCAGCACCGCGTAGACGGTGGTGCTGGCCAGCAGCGGGACGTGGGCGCCGACGGCATGCAGCGCGGCGGCCAGCGCAGCGCCCTCCAGCGCGATGCCGGCCGCCGACCACCCGGTCAGGGCGAGCCAGCGGACCGCCTCGGCCGTGGTCCCCGGCGGGTGCGGCGCGGCCCGGCCCAGCGCCCGGGGTCCGGGCGCCGCCCGGACGCCGCGCCGGGTCAGCAGCTGGCCGAGGACCACGAGCAGCAGCGCCCCGGCGCCGACCAGCACGACGGGCACCGAGGACTCGGGCGCCTGCCAGTCCGACAGCCGGCCCTCGACCAGCCCGAGCACCAGGGCCGTGCCGGCGACCAGCACCGAACCGAGGACGGCGCCCCGGGCGGCCCGCACGGTCGCCCGCTCCGCCGTCGCGGGCAGCACCCCGGCGTCCTCCAGGAAGCGTGCGGCGACCTGGCGCCCGCCGGGCCGGCCGCGCAGCACGCTGGCGCAGTCGGTGGACATGGTCGCGCCGAAGGCCCGACCCAGCGCGATCCGCCGTTCCACGCTGACCAGCACCGCGGCCGCCATCGCGGCCCGGCCGAGCACCGCGAACGCCAGGGCGCCGCCCAACCACCGCCAGCCGCCCCGCTCGACCGACTCGAGCACACCGGTGGCGCCGGCGATGACGGTGAGCCCGACGAAGACGACGACGGCCGAGCCGGTGACCGCCAGCCGTGCCGGGGTGCCGGCCGGCAGCGCGCCGGGCCGGTCGGGGTGCGGCAGGCCGAGCTCGGCGCGCACCGCGGCCCGCAGCTCGGACAGCCCGCTGCCCTGCTCGTGCAGCCGGCTCCGGGTGGCGGCCGAGCGGGCCAGCGGGGTCAGGCCGGGCAGCGCCTCGGCCACCGCCTCGGCGCCCAGCGCGGACACGGCGGCGGAGACCAGCACCGCGACGTCCGTGGTGCCGGCCAGCGAGGCGAGCAACTCGGCGACGTCGCCGGCCAGCGCGTCGGCGCCGGCACCGATCTCGGCGTTGCCGAAGTCCAGCAGCCACGGCTGCCCGTCGGCGTCGACCAGCACGCTGGCGGCCACGAGGTCGTGGTGGGCGATCCGCGCCCGGCGCAGCAACGCCACCTGCTGCCAGACCCGGCCCAGCAGTCCGGGGGTCAGCTCGGCGGGTGCCAGCTCGTCCAGCGGCCGGCCGCGGAGCCGCTCCTGCACGACCACCGCCCCGCGGTCGTCACCGCGGGCCAGCAGCACCGCCGGCACCCGGACACCGCGCTGCCGGGCGGTCAGCGCGGCGACCGCCTCGTGCTCGGCCTGCTGTCCCAGGGGCGCCAGCGCGTCGGCGTCCTTGACGTCCCGGACGGCCACCCAGCGGAACACCCGGTAGAGCCAGTCCCGCTCGTAGCGGTCGGGGTCCAGGACCTTCACGAAGACCGCGCGTCCCTCGGTGCGCCCGGTGAACGGGTGGGAGCTCAGCGCGGTCACCCGAGCCGGCCGGAGGTCGTCCACCGGCAGCCCGAAGCGGCTCAGCAGGGCGGCGACCCGGGCCACCGGCGGGTCCCAGCGCGGCACGCCGAACGCCCAGTGCACCAGCGACCCGATGGCCCAGCCGGCCGCGATGCCACCGACGACGTCCAGCGGGAGGTGCGCGCCCACGTGGATGCGGGCCAACCCCACCGTCCAGGCCAGCGCCCAGACGACCCGGCGGGGGCGGCGGGCCAGGTAGGGCGCGGCGGCGGTGGCCAGCGCCGCCGCGACGGCGGAGTGCCCGGAGATGAAGCCCAGCCCGGTCACCTGCTCGTTGAGCACCTCGCCCACCGGCAGCCCGATCGGCCGCTCGCGCTGCACCACCCCCTTCACCAGGTCCGCGACCAGGTAGGCCAGGCCGCCGGAGACCGCCAGGTCGCGGGCCAGCCGGAACCGGCCGGTCAGCGCGGCCACCGCCGCCAGGGTGGGCACGGCGACCACGTTGCCCAGCTGCATGACCAGCCAGACGACCGGCAGCAGCAGCGTGGGCAGGTCGTTGACGAGGCGGAACAGGTCCCGCTCGAGCAGCGAGATCTCGCCGCGCCGGGCGATCAGGAAACCGGTGCCCAGCACCGCGAGGCCGAGCCCGACCCGCACCAGGTCCCCGCCGTGCCGGTGCGGCCGGTCCGTCACCGCCGGGGCGGTCCGGACGTCCGGGGCAGGCGGTTGCCGACGGGGCAGCACGTGGACGTCCATGCCACTCAGTGCACTGCGCCCCCGGTCCCGGTCGGCAGGGTCTTCCGTCCCCGGTCCGGGCACGGTGGTCCCCGGACCTCAGTCGACGGCGACCGTGGTCGACCAGGACACGAGGACGTCGCCGTCCCAGGTGCGGCCGGTGAGCTCGACCCCGACCGTGGCGCCGCCGTCGTCGGTGACCTGCACCGTGCCGAACTGCCCGGCGCCGGGGAAGGTGCCCTCGCTGTACGGCCCGCCCTTCACCGAACCCGGCCGGTCGAGCGCGCCGGCGTGCAGCAGCGGGAAGCCCCCGCCGCCCCCGGTGCCGTAGCCGGTGTGGGTGCCGTCGTCGACGGCGACCATGTGCGCGTCACCGCTGACCATCACCAGGTCGTCGATGCCGTGGGCCGCGATCACGTCGGCGATCTGCCGGCGCTCGGCGGCGAAGCCGCCCCAGTCGTCGCGGCCCGGCTCGTCCGGCGCCACCCAGGGATCGGGGTTGACCCAGACCACCAGCGCCGCCTCACGGGAGGCGCGCACCAGCTCCTGCTCGAGCCAGGCCAGCTGCCGGGCACCCAGCATCGAGTCCGCGGTGCGCTCGGACCGGGTGTCGGTGAGCAGCACCCGCACCCGGCCCACGTCGAAGGACTGGTGGATCGCCCCGCCCTCGCCGTCGACCAGGGGGTGGGAGGGCACGTACGTGCGGTAGGCGGCGCGGGCGGTGGCGCGCACCGGCGACGTGGCGTCGGAGTCGTTGCCGCCGTAGTCGTGGTCGCCCCACGTGTAGGCGACCGGGACCTGCCGGTACAGCGCCGCCTGGGCCGGGGCGGTGAGCGCGTCGGCGTACCGGTCGCCGAACACGCCCACGTCGGCCCGGGTGACGTTGCCGTAGTGCAGGTCACCGGTCTGCAGGTAGAGCAGCGGGTCGACGGCGCGGATCGCGTCGAACACCGCGCTGCTCGAGCCGGTGCCGGCGCAGCCGCCGACCGCCAGGGTGAACGAGGCCGGGCCGTCGGGCACGGTCGAGAAGCTCCCCGTGCCGCGCCCCCGGTCGGCGGTGCCGTCGACCTCGACGGCGAAGGTGTAGCGGGTCGCCGGTGCCAGCCCGTCGACGGCCAGCCGGGCCACCCCGTCGTCCGCCGTCGTCACCGTCGCCGAGCGGTGCTGGTCGCCGTCCGGGCCGGTGACCAGCCACCGGACCTCGCTGCCCGGCTCGACCTGGGCGACCGCCCGGGCCGAGCGGTCGGTGACGCCGCCGGTCCACACCCAGCTCACCCGGTCCACCGGCAACGCCACCTGTCCCGACAGCGGGGAGGCGGGGCCGTAGAGCCGGTCGTGCACCGCAGCGCCCGCGGTGTAGGTGCCGGCCAGCAGCAGGGCGGTGACGACGGCGAGCACGGTGACCGAGCGCAGCGTCCTCCGGCGCTGCCAGTGCAGCCACAGCCCGACGGCGGGGACCAGGAACCCGGCAGCCACGAGCAGACTGACCCACGGCTGGTACGCCACGGCGGCGAAGACGGCCAGGGCCAGCCCCGCCACGGCCACCAGGGCCGCGCCGGTCGCCTCCCAGCGCAGCGCCACCAGCCAGGCGACCGCGGCCAGGCCCAGCAGCGCCAGCTGCACGGTGCGCGAGGTGGTCGGCCCCATGGCCTCGCCCTCGGGGCTCACCGGCAGCCCCTCGACCAGGGCCAGACCGGCGAGCACGACCAGCACGGCGGCCAGCCCGATCCGGCTGGTCCGCTGCAACCCCGCCAGCACCGCCGGGTCGAGCCGCAGCAGGCCGGGGGAGTCCGCGCGGTCAGCCGGCGCCCACGGGCACCCGGCGCAGCGCACGTGCAGCCCGCGGCGTTCCAAAGCCCACCAGGTGGCCAGCACCAGCGCGAGCCCGACGAGCGCGCCGGCCACGACGTCGGAGGGCCAGGAGACCCGCGCCCGCACGGTGCCCACCGCCACGACGAGCAGGGCGGTGCCGGTGACCGCCAGCGCGGCCAGGGCCGGGCGACGCCGCCGGGTCCGTGTGAACACCGTCAGCGGCACGAACCCGGCCATCAGCGTCGCCTGCAGCACCGGTCCGCTGGGCAGCGAGTCGGTGAGGCCGGCCAGGGGTCCGTCCGGCGGGTGCGCTCGCTCCACCGCATCGGTGAACCACCTGGTCAGGACCAGCGAGCTGCCCACCACGGCGAGCTGGCCCAGCGCCAGCGGTGGGCAACGCTGGGCCAGCAGGGCCAGCACGGCCGCCACCGTGACCGCCACCGGCACCTGGCCGAGCAGCTCCCAGCGCAGCGCGGTGCCGCTGGCGCCGGTGACCTCGTCGTCGAACTCGCCGAGGAGCTGGGGTGCCCCCGCGGTGGTGAAGACGAACTGGGCGGCCGCCGCACCGGTGAGCACCGCCGCCCAGCCGAGCAGCAACACCGCCAGCCGCCGCCGCTCCCCGCCCGCCGCGGGCGGCAGCTGACCCAGCGGCGTGCGGGCGAGCAGAGGGCGCACGGCCCGCGGCGGCGCCGGCCAGCGGACGGCGAGGACGGCGGAGACGACCGCGACCGCGGCCACGGCCAGGGCAGCGAGCAGCAGCGTCGCGTACAGCCAGCCGACCTCGCCACCGAACAGGCCGGTCGGCTGGGCGTAGTTCTTGGTCGCGCCCCGGGCACCGTAGACCGCCAGGGCCCCGGTGCTCAGCGCCAGCAGCACGTAGTGCACCCGGGGGCGCAGCCCGGCCAGCAGGGCCGCGTCCGGTGCCGCGCCGGTGGCGACGAAGGACGCCGCGGCGCGGGCCTCCAGCGTCGAGCGGCGGTCCCGCCCGCGCCGCTGACGCCCGTGGAGGGCGTCCCGCAGCAGCGTGAACGCCGAGACCAGTACACCGGCGCCCATGATCGCCGGGACGAAGATCTGGGCCCGGTCGACGTCGGCGTCGGCCCACCAGTCCTCCTTGACCCGGCGGCGGTTCACGTCGGCTCCCCCGTCTGCTCGGGGGCGTCGGCGTGCACCGTGACCACCCCGGCGTCGCCGTCCACGGTCACCCAGCGCCCGTCGAGCACCGCGGTCGCCCCGGCCAGGTTCAGCACGCCCGGGAGCCCGAGCTCGCGCGCGACGATCGCCGCGTGCGACAGCGGACCGCCGCGCTCGACGACGATGGCGCCCGCGCGCAGGAACAGCGGCGACCAGCCGGCGTCGGTCGCGGCGGCCACCAGGACCTCGCCGGGGCCGAGCAGCTCCGGCCGGGGTTCGCGGACCACCCGGGCGCGGCCGGTGTGCCGGCCGGGGCTGGCCGCCCAGCCGGACAGCGTGTCCCCGGTCGGCGGCTCCGCCGGGCCGGTCGCCGGGCTGCCGGTGAACCGGACCGGCAGCGGCGCGTCCCCGGCGCGCTGCTGCAGCCAGCGCTGCCGTCGGGCCAGCACGGCCGGCGGGGGAGGAGCACCGCGCAGGGCCGCCGGCAGCTCGGCGGCGCGCAGCAGGTCGACGTCCGCAGCCGCGTCCAGATCCCCTCCCCGGACCAGCCGGGCACCCAGCTCCAGGTGCACCCGGCGGACCTCCCCGCCCAGCGCGAGCACGGCGGCCTTGACCTGTTCCCGGCGCGCCAGGCCGTCGGTGGCGTCGGTGATCAGCCGGCGCAGCACGTGCATCCGGATGTCGACCACCTGACCGGTCAGGATGCGCACGCGCCGCCACGCGGGCCGCGACCGCAGCTCCTCCTCCAGCTCGCGGCGCGCCCGGTCCCGTTCCGCCCGGCGCGGTGGCCGGACCGGCAGCGCGGCAACGCCGCGCTCGGCCCAGGTGGGTCCGGCGAAGACCGCCGCGCTGGCCGCGGCCGACCGGCTCCGGGACCGGCCCGCCCCGGTCGTCACCCGCTGGGCCGCTGCGGCGGCCGCCTCCTCCCCAAGGTGACCGGCCAGCGTGCGCTCCAGCTCCTGGTAGGCGGCCACGGCCGCGGAGGCGACGGCGAACTCCGCGGTCATGGCCCGCGTCCCCAGGTCCAGCAGCCGCTGCCGGTAGGCGAGCAGCGCACCGTCGTCCACCGTCGGGAGGTCCGGCCGCGCCGCCAGCACCTCATCGACGGCCGGCACGACGACGGCGGCCTCCGGCGGCGCGGCGCGCCGCGCCGCGGCGGCGCGCAGCACGACCCGGCCGGTGCGCCACCACCGCGCGGGTGTGCCCTCGTGGGCCCCGGGCAGTGCCGCGCCGAAGTACTGGCGCTCCAGCTCGGCCTCCGACCCACCGGGGACCGCCCGGGCGGCGGCCTTGAGCAGGTCGAGGTCGAGCGCCGCCCGGCCCTGCACGCGCCGGACGAACTCGTGCGGCCCCGAGCGGTCCGCGGGCAGGTGCCACAACCTCCCGAGCACGGTCCGCAGGGCCTCCTCGACGAGGAAGGAGGACACGTCCCACACCAGCGGGGGCAGCAGTCCGGGCAGCGTCTCGCCGATCCCGGCGGTGGTCAGCTCCGCACCGTCGGGAGGGGTGTCGCTGCCGTCGTCGGTCCGGGCCGGCCCGGTCGTGATGGGGCGTGCCTGCACCAGCCACGTCGTCGCGCCGTCCCACGCCCACTCGACGTCCTGCGGGGTGCCGCCGACCGCCTGCTCGACCCGCAGGGCCAGCGCGGCGGCCTCCCGCACCGGGCCGGGGGTGTCCGCGGCGGCGGGGCCCGACCGCGGCACCAGCCACACCTCGGGCGTGCGCTCGCCGGACACCAGCGCCTCGCCCAGTTCGGGCACCGCCTCCACCCGGACCGACTCGGCCGACCCGCCCGGGTCGACGGTGAAGGCGACGCCGGCGGACCGCGCGGGCACCATCCGCATCAGCACCGTCGGCATCGCCACGTCGTCGCTGCTGATGCCCCACGCGCGGCGGTAGGCGCACGGGGCCGGGTGCCACAGGGAGGCCCAGGTGCGGCGCACCGCGTCGAGCACCCGGTCCGGCTCGACGTCCAGGCTGGAGTGGTACTGGCCGGCGAACGACGCCCCGGCCATGTCCTCGACCGTCGCTGACGAGCGCACGGCCACCCGGCCGCCCCCGCCCGCCTCCCGGGCGGCCGCCACCAGGCGCTCGGCCAGGCTCGCGGGCACGGGGACGTGCTGGAACCGGGTGTCCACCTCCTCGGCGGGGACGACCTCGCCGGCCCGCAACCGGGCCAGCAGGTCGGCGAGCTCCGGCTGCGCAGCCACCGCCCGGTAGGCCGACGCGGTGACGACCGCGGTGTCGGGCACCGGGAAACCGGCCTGGACCAGCCGGTCCAGCGAGGCGGCCTTGCCGCCGAGCTCCTCGCGCGGGCACGGGGCCCCCGGGCGCAACCGCACGACCTCGGCGTGGAGGACGGCCGGGCTCATGGCCGGCTGTCCGCCCGGGCGGTGTCGCCGTCCGCCGGGGCGGTGTCGTCGACGAGCCCTGCCCGACAGGCGGCCACGCAGCGGTCGGCGAGCCGGTCGACGGGCTCTCCGGTGGCCGCAGCGCGGACGTGCAGCCACCGGGCCAGATCGGGCCGCAGCACCACGGCCGACCGGTGCCGGGTCTCGGTGGCCAGCGCGCCGAGCAGCAGCCCCCCGACCGCGGCCAGCAGCACCACCAGGTCGGTGTCACCGGCCCGGGTGGCGTCGAGGACACCGATGACGGAGACCATCAGCGCCACCAGCACCAGCACCCCGGTACGCGTCATGCGGACCCCCTCGGTCGGCTGGGGACGGACGCTCCCGACGCTAGGACGCCCGGGCGCTCCGGCCCCCGGCCGATCGGCCCGCCACGGCGGGACCTTCGGCGCGGCTCGCGGAGGCGGCGGAGGAGGCCGACCCGGGGACGGGGGACGAAGGTCCTCGTCGGGTGAGTGGTGACGGAGACAGGGTCCTTGGCCCTCGGTGAGGCGGCATCGGGGTGCGCCATGGTGGCCTCCCCGACCACGGTGACCGAGGAGTCGGCTCGCGGGCCCGCTCCTCAGGCAGGAGGAGCCATGACCAGGTCCGTGCAGTTGCCCGTCGTGCGGTACCGGGGCCGGCGTCGCCCCAACCCCTCCGGGGATCTCGGCCAGTTGCTCTCCACGGCGCCCTGCTTCCGCCGCCGGCTCACCGGCTACGACCGGCTCCAGGTGGACAACTACCTGTCCTGGGCGGAGTCGGAGCTGGAGCTGGCCGGCCGGCAGCTGGACGAGCTGACCCACCGGCTGGGCAGGTGCACGGCACAGCTCCAGCAGGCCGAGCAGCGGCTGGCCACGTCCCCGGCCGGCTGGGAGATGGGCCGGGTCTCCGACCGGGTGGCCGAGATCCTGCGGCTGGCCGCCGACGAGGCGGCCGACCTCGTGGAGGCCGGGATCGCCGAGGGCGAGCGACTGCGCGCGGAGGGCGAGGAGGCCGCCGTCGCCGTGCTGCAGGAGGCCCATGCCGTCCGCGCCCAGGCCGTGGCCGACAGCGACCGCCTGCGCGAGTCGGCGCAGTGTGCCCGGCGGACGGCAGAGGCGGAGCTGGAGCAGGTCAGGACCCAGGTGGCCGTGCTGCTGCACGTCGTCGCGGCCCAGCAGGCGGAGGCGGCGACAGCCGTGACCGAGGCCCACCGGATCGCCCAGCAGGTCCGGGAGGCAGCGCAGGCGGAGTTCAGCCGGGCCGAGACCTGTCGGGCGCTGGCCGAGCAGGTGGTCACCCGGTTGTCGGACGAGCTGGAGACGGCACTGGGGGAGCTGGAGCCCGCCCCTGCCGTGCTCGCCGTCGTCCCGGCGGCGCCGGTGCCCGAGTCCTCTGCCTTCGACAGGGCGGACCGGCGATCGGCCTCCTGAACCACGACGGGCCACGAACCGCTGGTCGGGCACGCGGGTGGTGCGCGCCGGGCCGTCATCGGGGCCTGCCGGGATGTCCTCGTGCTGGTGCTCGCCTGCTGCGGATGTGCCGGTTCTCCGGACGCTCGCCCGGCTGCTCAGCCGGTCAGTGGCCCGGCGACCAGCTGGACGGTGATCCCGCCGGCGACCAGGAGGACGAGCCCGGCGAACCAGCGGCGGAGCTGTGCGGTGTCCAGCCGGCTGCCGAGGCGGGCGGTCAGCAGTGCTGCGGCGACGGCCACCGCGGTGAAGGTGAGGGTGACCGGCAGGTCGAGGTCGACCTCACCGGCGTGCGCGGCGAACCCCGCGGCGGAGTTGACCGCCACGATCAGCAATGACGTCCCGATGGCCGTGGTCATCGGGAGGCCCAGGGCGACCACGAGCACCGGGATGATCAGGAAGCCGCCGCCCACCCCGAGCAGGCCGGTGAGGAAGCCGACGGCCAGGCCCCCGGCCAGCGTCCGGGGCAGGCACCGGCGCCAGTCCACGGTGCCGCCGGTGGTGGAGCAGGCCGCCCCGGTGTCCGGCCGGTCCTGCAGCATGCGCACGCCGGCGGCGACCATCAGTGCCGCGAACAGGGCCAGGACGACGGCGTCGGGCAACAGCCGGTTGACCGCGGCCCCGGCGAAGGCGGTCGCGGCACCCGCTGCACCGAACAGGGCCCCGATCCGCCAGGCGATTCGCCCGGCCCGCAGCCGGGGCGCCAGCGCCACCAGAGCGGTCACGCCCACGACCAGCAGAGAGGTGGCCACCGCCTGTCGCAGCGGTTGTCCGACGGCGTAGACGAGGCCGGGGACCGCCAGCACCGACCCGCCACCGCCGAGCAGACCGATGAGGGCCCCGATGACCAGGCCCAGGCCGATGGCCGCGATCACCGGTCCGCCGGCCGGCAGGTCACCGGCGGCCGAGGACCCGGCTGAGCCGCCCGGCGGGCCGTGGGTGTCCCGGGCACCGCTGGGCCGATGGCACACCGGCCATCACCTGGTCGACGTGCCGGCCGCAGCCGGCCCAGGTGGTCTTGCCGCAGGTGCTGCACGTGGTCGCTCGACACACGGGGTCCTCCTCCATCGGGTCGTGGATGATCGGGCCGGCTGCCACCGGGAGGCGGGGGAGTCCTCACCGGTGACAGCCGGGCTCAGGCCGAGACCGGCTCGGCGTGCAGGCCGACGGCGGCCGCACCGGTCTCGGGGTCGGCGTAACCGCCATCGACCAGCACCGGCCGGCGACCCGCGCGGGCGAGCAGGGAGGCTGCGACGGACGCCCGGTAGCCGGACCCGCAGTAGACCCACACCTCGCCGTCGGGCACTTCGGCGAGCCGGCTCCGCAGCTCGTGGACCGGTACGTGCAGCGAGCCGCGCACCGCGCCGCTCGCCCGCTCGTCGTCCCGGCGTGCGTCCAGCACGGTCACCGGTCCGGCGGCCACGGCTGCCGCCAGTCCCGGGAAGTCACTGACCGGGTAGGAGTCGAGCGCCCCTCTTACGGACAGTTCTTCCGGGGTGCCGGTGGCGGCGCCGGCGAGGCGGTCGATGCCGATCCGCACCAGTTCCCGGCGGGCTCCCGCGATCTGCTCGTCGGACTCACCGAGCAGGGTCAACGGCGCCCCCCAGTCGTAGAGCCAGCCCAGGTACGTGAGGAAGTTGGTGGACAGCTCGAACGACAGCGCGCCGGGCAGGTGGCCGGCCGCGAACGCCGTGCGGTTCCGCAGGTCGACCACCCATTCCCCGGCGGCGAGCCGTCGGGCCAGCTCGGCCGGCTCGAGGGTCCGGGGTGCGGAGAGGTCCACCGGAGCGGGGCCCGCAGCGTTCGTCGGTCCCATGTGTGCGTAGTAGGCCGGGTACGCACCGAGGCCGGCGATGAGCTCGTCGACGAAGGTCTGCTCGTCCTGGGTCAGCGCAGGGTTCACCCGGGCCTGCTCACCGATGGTGGAAGAGGTCCCGCTGGTCGGGGTGGCGGAGCAGAAGCTGCCGAAACCGTGGGTGGGGAAGACCGGGGTGCCGGCCGGGAGCTCGGCGGCCAGCCGGCGGACCGAGTGGTACTGGGCGTGGGTGAGCGCACTGGTGTGCGTGTCCCCGAGCAGGTCGGTCCGGCCGGTCGCACCGTAGAGCAGCGAGCCTCCGGTGAACACCGCCTGGACGGCCCCCGCGGCATCGACCAGCACGTAGCTCACGTGGTGGTGGGTGTGACCGGGGGTGTGCAGCACCCGCAGGCGCAGGGGCCCCGCGGTCAACACGTCGCCGTCGGCAGCCGGGACCCGCTCGTAGGCGACGGTGTCCCCGGCCGGGACCACGTATCCAGCGCCCGTGGTGCGAGCCAGCTCCAGGCCACCGGTGACGTAGTCGTTGTGCAGGTGGGTCTCCAGCACCAGGGCGATCCGGGCACCCCGGTCGACGGCGAGCCGTTCGACCCGGTCCCAGTCGCGCTGCGGGTCGATGACCACCGCAGTGTCCCCAGCGGTGACCAGGTAGCTGCGGTCCCCGAGGCTCGGGGTCTCGATCACGTCGATCTGCACAGGTTCTCCTACGGTACGGGGTAGGGGTATGAGGCGGTCATGGAGGGTCCGGGGGGCCGGACGGCCGGTGTCAGGCGAGGGACAGGAAGAGGCGCTCCAGTTCACGCAGGTCGACGTCGCGCTTCTCGCCGTCCGCGGTCGTCGAGCAGTGACGCATCCCGGTGGAGACGACGGCGAAACCGGCTCTGCTCAGGGCCTTGGACGCCGCAGCCAGTTGGGTCACGACGGCCGAGCAGTCACGGCCGTCCTCGATCATCCGGACGATCCCGCCGATCTGACCCTCGATGCGCCGCAGGCGCTTGACGACGTCGGCGAGCTCGCCCTGGGGGATGTCCACGACTCGATGGTAGGTACCCCCGGGGGTATGCGCAAGGTGTCCGGGACAGCCCGTCGAAGGGCCTCCAGTCCGGGCCCGACGCCGCAGCGACGGCGGCAGCTCGGGCAGGCGTGCCGGGCTGGGTGGCTACTCGCCGGCCAGGACGAAGTAGCTTTCCTCCTCCTGCAGGTAGTGGAGTTGCAGCAGGGCGTGCAGCCCGTAGGTGCAGGCGAGCAGGTCCTCCCTGCGCTCCTGGTCGAGGTCGCCGCCCTCGGCGAGGGCGTCGAGGTGGGTCTGGACCCGGCGGGTGAGCCGACCGATCTCGGCGTGTGCCCGGCTCATCGGCGCGACCGCCTCGTCGGACCCCAGGGCGCGGGCCAGGGCCGGGTAGAGCTCGGCCTCCTCGGCCTCCTCGTGCGGGACGAGCCGTTCCACCAGCCCGGCCCGGGCCCGGCGCAGCGCCTCGACCGCCTCCGGGGTCGGCCCGTCGGCCAGCGCATCAGCGGCTGCCCGGACGAGCGGGAGGACCTGGTGCAGGTCGTCCTGCTCGGCGGCGAAGCGGCGCAGCAGCACCTGGGTCGCCGGCTCCACGGGGCGTCCACCGACCGCGCCACCCCGGAGGGCCCGGAGTGCGTTGAGGATGACCGCGACGTCGATGGCCTCCTGCAGCAGAGCCCCCGCCGCAGGCGGGATCAGCCCGGCCGCGGCCAGCCCCATCGCGGTGAGGGACAGGCCCATGCCGGCCGCCGCGCTCTGCACCGCGACCCGCCGGGCGTACCGGGCGATCTCCATCGCGTCGGCGACCCGGTCGAGCCGGTCGGTGGTGAGCACCACGTCGGCGGCCTCGGAGGAGGCGGTCGAGCCACGAGCGCCCATCGCGATCCCGACCGTGGCCGCGGCGAGCGCCGGGGCGTCGTTCAGGCCGTCCCCGACCATCACCGTGACCGCCTGCTCCCGCTCGGCCCGCACCGCCGCCACCTTGCCGGCCGGCGTCTGCTGGGCGCGCACCTCGTCCAGCCCCAGCACGGCGCCGACCTCCTCCGCCGGTTCGCGCCGGTCGCCGGTCAGCATCACCAGGCGGGTGATGCCGGCCGATCGCAGGCGGCGCATCGTCCGGGCGGCGTCCGGACGCAGCGGGTCCTTCAGCAGCAGCGCCCCCACCAGGACCCCGTCGACCTCGACCCACACCAGGGCGCAGCCGTCGAGCCCGGCCCGGCCGACCGCCGTGCGTGCCCAGGCGGCGTCCGGGACGGTGTCCTGCTTGCCGACCCGCACGCGTGCGCCGTCGACCAGGGCGAGGACACCACGACCGGGCTCTTCCCGGACGTCGGCCGGCAGCACCAGCGGGACGCCGCGCGCCCGCGCCTCGGCGACCACGGCCTCGGCCAGCACGTGCGGGGACAGCTGGTCGGCCGAGGCCGCCAGCCGCAGCACCTCCGGCGCGGTCCGACCGGGGGCGGTCACCACCTCGGTCACCGCCGGCCGGCCGGCCGTCAGCGTGCCGGTCTTGTCCAGCACCATGGTCCGGGCGGAACCCAGGCTCTCCAGCGCACCGCCACCGCGGACGACCACCCCCAGCCGCGACGTCCGGGACAGGCCGGAGACGATCGCCACCGGGGCCGCCAGCAGTAGCGGGCACGGCGTCGCCACGACCAGCACCGCCACGGCGCGGTCCGGCGTCCCGCTGACCACCCAGGCGAGCCCGGCGACGACGAGGGAGAGCGGCAGGAACCAGGCGGCGAACCGGTCGGCCAGCCGGACCACCGGCGCGTTGTCGGCGCCGGCCTGCTGCACCAGCGCGACGATCCCGGCGTAGGTGCTCGCGGCGGCCGGGACGGTGCAGCGCAGCGCGACGGCACCGCCGGCGTTCAGCGTGCCGCTGCGCACGGCGTCGCCGACGGCGCGCTCGACCAGCTCCGGCTCCCCGGTCAGCGCCGACTCGTCCAGGACCGCGAGGCTGTCGACCACGACCCCGTCGACCGGGAGGACCTCGCCGGGCCCCACCAGCACCAGGTCACCGACGGCCACCTCGTCCACGGGCACCTCGGACACCACGGACCCGACCCGGCGACGCGCCGTCCTCGGCGCCCGCGCCAGCAGCGCCCGCAGGTCCCGGGTCGCCCGGCGCTGCGCGGCCGCGTCCAGGGCCCGGCCGGTGGCCAGCATGACCGCGATCAGCGCGCCGGCCAGGTGCTCGCCGACCGCCAGCGTCCCGAGCAGGGCGAGCAGGGCGATCAGGTCCACGCCGAGCCGCCGTCGCAGCAGGCCGGCCACCACCCACACCACCGAGGGCACGACCGCGACGAGCGTGGCCGTGGCCCACAGCAGGTCGTCCTCCCGACCGGTCCCGACCGCCCGGGCGAGGCCTCCGGCCGCCAGCAGCCCCAGCGTGACGGTCAGCAGCGCCGGCTCCACCCAGCGGCGCCACCGCGACACCGCTGTCTGCCGGCGGGGGTCGGGTGCTCCGGACACGTTCCGCTCCTCGTCGAGGTACCTCTACCGGGCCGAGGCGCCGCTGCCGACGGGCACCCCCGCGACGGGGCGTCCGTCCAGGCCCGGCACCACGGGGGTCAGCTGCCTCGACCGCCCCGGTCCTCCGGCCGGCGCAGCAGGCTCACCAGCGTCGTGGCGCCGGCCGCATCGGTGATCTTCAGGGCAGCACCGCGGGGGACGAGGTCGAAGAGGACCTCCTGCGGCGAGTGGACGAGGTGACGCAGTACCACCGTGTCGTGCGGCGGCTTCCCCCCGACCGAGATGACCAGCACGTCGTCCTGGTGGTCGTAGGTGATGCCGTGGAAGGGCAGGTGGTCCACCAGCGGGTTGTCCCCGCCTCCGGCGTCCACCACCTCGATGGTCACGTCGTGGCCCGCGTGGTCGGCGGTGAGCCGGTTGGTCAGCTCGGGCCATCCGCCGCGCTCCACGCCTGAGGTCGTGGTCATGTCCTTCCTCCAGTCCGGTCGTCCGGGGCGGACCCGCTCGTCCGTCGCTCACATCACCAGGTGCGCCGACCGGCCCGTGACCTGCTCGAGGTCCTCGGTGGCCACCTGCAGCAACCGGTGGCCCAGGTCGCCGAGGGCTCGGGCGACGGCGATCTCGTCGCCGATCTCGGGGACGTCCGGATCGGCGGGGTCCAGGCGCGCGAACCCCACGCCGACCAGGTCGTCGGTGTCCCGGGTCCGCAGGTGGGCGACGGCGCGGGTGCGTCCGTCGTGCTCGCCGATGTCGATCCGGAGGGTCCAGGTCTTGGTCGCGTGCACGTCGGTCTCCTCGCTCGGGGTGCTGCGTCACCGACCCTGCCGCCGCAGCGGGCTCGCCGATGCGGTCGGAGGGCTGCGGGGCCCAGGACCAACGGCCCTCCGGTGCGTCTCGCTCCGGCCCTGGCGGGTGCGTTCTGCCCCGGGCGACCGTGCAGGTGAGGAGAGGAGTCCCCATGTCCGCTGCCACCCGCCCGCACGGGACCGCCGCCTGGCTGGACCTGACGACGCCGGACCTGGACGCGGCCGCCGACTTCTACTCCCGGCTGCTGGCCTGGGACCTGGAGGCGGCGGAGACCCCGATGGGCCGCTACGTGACCGGATCGATCGATGCGGGCCCCGTCGCGGGCATGATGGCGGCCCCTCCCGACGCGACCGACACGGTCCCGGCCTGGGCGGTCTTCTTCGACGTGACCGATGTCGACGAGGTGTTCGACCGTGCCCGCCGGCTGGGGGGCACCGGGCTGCAGCCGCCGACCCGGGTCCCCGGGGGTGCCCGGATCGCGGTGGTCGGCGACCCGGCCGGTGCGGTCGTCGGCCTCCTCCAGTCCGACGGCGGGACCCCGATGGCGTGGGGCGTGACCGGTGCGGTGGCCTGGGTGGAGTGCCAGAGCCGTGACGTCGAGGCGAGTGAGGCGTTCTACGCCGACCTCCTGGGCTGGACCCGGGGAGGGGAGGTCGACGGCTACCGGGTCCTGGAGTGCGGCGGCGAGCAGGTGGCCGGGCTGATGACCATGCCCGCAGAGGTACCGGCCGAGGCGCCGAGCTGCTGGCTGGCCTACTTCGCGGTGGACGACGTCGGTGCGGCGTGCGCGCGGGCAGCGGAGCTCGGCGGCACCGTGGTCGTGCCGCCGATGACGCTCCAGGACACGACCTTCGCCGTGATGACCGATCCCTTCGGCGCGCTGTTCGCCGTCCTCGGCACGTCCGGCTGACCGGGCCTCCTCGCCCTGACGTCGCGATCCGGGTCCGCCGGGCGGCGACGGGGCGGAGCCGTGGGCCGATCGGGGCTCGCCCCGGTCGGGGACGCGGGAGCCGGTCGGGTCAGGTGGCCAGGGAGCCGGCGAAGACCTGCCAGGCGAGGGCGCTCTTGGCGACCAGGCTCAGCACCAGGTAGGCCTGCTCGCCGAAGGCGTAGCTGCGCCAGGGGCCGACCTGCCGGTACTGCAGCCACTGGTTGAGCGCGAAGCTCATGAAGAAGACGAAGAGCGAGACGAAGATCCCGATGACGAAGCCGGGTACCTGCTCGGCGCCGACGATGTTGGCGGTGATCGCCACCCACGGCGCGGCTCCGGCGATGCAGCCGGACCAGAACGGCAGCATGGTCGTCCGGGCGCGGCCGGGCGGGTTCACCAGCTCCTGCAGCCAGCCGAACAGGATCATGGCGACGTTCGCGCCGGCGATGCCGATGAGCGCGCTCAGCCCGGTGATGCCGGTGTAGGCGCAGATCAGCAGCACCATGATCGTCGAGCTGAGCGAGTACTCGACCCAGCGGAACCGGTTGATCCCGCGGCGCAGGTCCTGCTCGTAGCGGCGGCGCAGCACCGTGCCGGTCAGCAGGTGGTCCACGGCGGCCAGCGCCAGGAAGACCGCGATCGCCGCGCCCACGCCGACGTCGACCAGCGGCTCCGGCGCCGGCACCGCCGTGCCGGGCGGACCGGTCGGGAACGACGAGGTCACGGTGACGGCGAAGCTGCTCGCCAGCACGAGGACGGCGGCGGCCTGCGCGGCGTGCAGCACCGTCAGCGCCAGGTTCCAGGACCGGAGACCGGCCAGCCGTGCCTCGTCCACGCCGGTCGCGACGGGGGCGGGGCTGGGACGGGGGGTGTCGCTCACGACGACCTCCTGGTCGGTGGGTCCGGCGGGTCCGGGAGGTCGGGAGCCTGCCGGCGACGGCGGCTGTCTCGTCGATGCCCTGCGGCTCCGACACCGAGGAACGTCCGGGCCCGCGGCGGACCGCGGCGGTGCCAGGACGTCGTCCGGCGCGCACCGCCCGGGTGACCACCTGCTCCGGGGGGAGGTCACATGCTGGCAGGCGGGTCGCCCGACCAGGGCGGCCCGCCTCCTGCGGGTGCGGACGGCTGCGGGGTTCCTGGCGGGTGCCGCAGAGCGCGGACCGCCAGGAGGGCGGCCGGCCGCCGTGGTCAGAACTGGAAGACGACGCGGGCGGGGACGTGTCCGGAGAGCACGTCGGCCATCGCCTCGTTGACCTCGTCGAGCTTGCGGTCGACGGCGATGACCTTCGTGCGGCCGGCGGCGTGCAGGGCGAAGACGTCGGCCAGGTCGTTGCGGGTGCCGACGATCGAGCCGATGACCGACTTGCCGGTGAGCACCAGGTCGAAGATCGGCACCTCCATCGTGCCGTCGGCCGGCAGGGCCACGCAGACCAGTCGCCCGCCCCGGCGCAGCGACCGGTAGGCCTGGTCGAAGGACCGCGGTGAGGCGGCCAGTGCGACGGCCACGTCGGCGCCGCCGAGCGCCTGGATGGCGGCCACGGGGTCGGTGGTGGCCGCGTTGACCACCTCGTCGGCACCGAGGTCGCGGGCCATCTCGAGCTTGTCGTCCTGGACGTCGACGGCGATGGTGAACCCGCCGGCGATGCGTGCGTACTGCAGGGCCAGGTGGCCGAGCCCGCCGATGCCGAAGACGGCGACGGTCTCGGCCGGCGCGACCCGGGCGACCTTGACGGCCTTGTAGGTCGTGACGCCGGCGCAGGTCAGCGGCGCGGCGTCCAGGCTGGAGACACCGTCGGGCACCGGGGTGGCGAAGGCCGCGGAGACGACGGCGTACTCGGCGAACGCACCGTCGACCGAGTAGCCGGAGTTCTGCTGCGTCTCGCACAGGGTCTCCCAGCCGCTGATGCAGGAGCGGCACTGACCGCAGGCGGACCCCAGCCAGGCGATGGCGACCCGCTCGCCGACCGAGCGCGAGGTGACGCCGTCCCCGAGCTGCTCGACGACCCCGACACCCTCGTGCCCCGGGACGAACGGGGGAGTGGGCTTGACCGGCCAGTCGCCGTGCGCGGCGTGGATGTCGGTGTGGCACAGGCCGCTGGTCTCCATCCGGACCAGCACCTGACCCGGGCCGGGCTGGGGGACCGGGACCTCACGGACCTGCAGCGGGGAGCCCAGTTCGGTGACGACGGCGGCCTTCATGGCGATCTCCATTCGACGAGGTGTGCCTTCGCCGTCGAGCCTGCGCAGCCGGGCCGCCACCGCGGAGGGTCCAACGTCACCGGCCGACGGGGGAGCTGGGCCCGACTCCGCGCGCTGGCGAGCGCGACCGGTCCGAGACCGGCCAGGAGTCCTCCCGAGTCGGGACGAAGGTCCCTGCCTGCCGGGAGCGCAGCAGCCGATGGTCTCCAGGGATCGCCCACCGGCGTGCGACCCGCACGCGAGACGTGTCCGTCGGAGCAGAGACGAGGAACCCCAGGTGGACGTCCTGGACATCGCACGCTGGCAGTTCGGGATCACGACCGTCTACCACTTCCTGATGGTGCCGCTGACGCTCGGCCTGGGGATCCTGGTCGCGGTCATGCACACGATGTGGGTGCGCACCGACTCCCCCGAGTGGCTGCGGATGACCCGTTTCTGGGGCCGCATCTACCTGATCAACTTCGTGCTCGGGGTGGCCACCGGTCTGGTGCAGGAGTTCCAGTTCGGGCTGGCGTGGAGTGAGTACAGCCGCTTCGTCGGTGACGTGTTCGGCTCGCTGCTGGCTCTTGAGGCGCTGCTGGCGTTCTTCCTCGAGTCGACGTTCCTGGGTCTGTGGATCTTCGGCTGGGGCCGGATCCCGAAGAAGGTGCACCTGGCCACCCTGTGGGCGGCGGTGATCGGCTCGATCGTCAGCGCGTACTTCATCATCGCGGCCAACTCCTGGATGCAGCACCCCGTCGGCGTCGTCACCGACGACGCCACCGGCCGCCCCGAGCAGGTCGACTTCCTCGCCGTGCTGACCAACAACACCGCGCTGGCCGCCTTCAGCCACACCATCGCCGGCGCGCTCATGGTGGCGGGGGCGCTCCTGGTGGGCATCGGGCTGTTCCACCTGCGCCGGCGCCGTCTGGCCGGGCTGTCGGTGGCGGACGTCGACCGCTCGGTGTGGCGGCGCTCGGTGCGACTCGGTGGCTACGTGTCCCTCGCGGCCTTCATCGCGGTGGCCGTGACCGGCGACGTGCAGGGCAAGCTGATGTACGAGCAGCAGCCGCTGAAGATGAGCTCGGCCGAGGCGCTGTGCACCACCGAGGCACCGGCGCCCTTCTCGGTCTTCGCCTTCGGCAAGCTCGGCTCCAACGAGTGCGACGACGTCCACTCCTTCACGATCCCGCGCGTCCTGAGCTACCTCGCACACGGTGACTTCTCCACGGCGGTGCCGGGGGTCAACGAGCTGCAGCAGGAGTACGCCGCGGCCTACGGCGCCACCTACCCCGACGACCCGAGCTTCGGCGACAAGGCCGGCGAGGAGATCGACTACACCCCGCTGCTGGCCGTCACCTACTGGAACTTCCGGCTGATGATCGGCATGGGCGCCGTCTCCGCGGCCGTGGGCGCCTACGCCCTGTGGGCCACCCGCAGGGGCCGGGTGCCCACCAACCCGATCGCCGTCTACGGCTCGCTGGCCGCGATCGGCGCCCCGTTCGTGGCCAACGCGGCGGGCTGGCTCTTCACCGAGATGGGCCGCCAGCCCTTCGTCGTCTACCCCAACCCCGACGTCCCGCGCGCCGAGCAGGTGTACTTCTTCACCGCGCAGGCGGTCTCCCCGGGTGTCAGCGCGGCAGAGGTCTGGACGTCGCTGAGCTCCTTGACCGTCGTCTACGGCGCCCTGGCCGTGGTGGAGCTCTGGCTGGTCGTGAGGTTCGTCCGCCGGGGGACCACCACCGGTGACGGCGCCCCGACCCCGGGGTCCACCCCGGATGACGACGCCACCCCGGACGACGACGCCACCCCGGGCAGTGCCAGCACCCGGCAGCCCGATGACGACGGCGTCCTGTCCTTCGCGTACTGACCACCGACTGAGCGAGAAGAGCTGACATGGACCTGCAGACCGTCTGGTTCGTCGCCGTCGCGGTGCTCTGGACCGGCTTCCTGCTGCTGGAGGGCTTCGACTTCGGCGTCGCCGCCCTGCTGCCGGTGCTCGGCCGCCAGCAGGCCGACCGGCACCTGATGCTGCGCTCGATCGGCCCGCTGTGGGACGGCAACGAGGTGTGGCTGATCACCGCCGCCGGCGCGGTGTTCGCCGCCTTCCCCGGCTGGTACGCCACCTGGCTGCCCGCCCTCTACCTGCCCTTCGTCCTCGTCCTGGTCGGGCTGATCATCCGCGCGGTCGCCTTCGAATGGCGACACAGCCACCACACCACCCAGTGGGACACCACCTGGACCCGGGTCATCACCACCGGCTCCCTCATCGCCGCCCTGGGCATCGGCGCCGCCCTCGGGGCCACCACGATCGGCCTGCCCATCGACGCCGAGGGCACCCGCGTCGGCGGGGCCTTCGCCGGCATCGGCTGGCCCGCCGCCCTCGGCGCGGTCGCCGTCCTCGGCTTCTCCCTCGTCCACGGCGCGGTGTTCCTCGCACTCAAGACCGACGGGCCGGTCCGGCTGGCCGCCCGCGCCTTCGCCCGCCGCTGGGCACCGGTCGCCGCGCTGCCGCTGCTGACCTGGGCCGGGCTGGTGCACCTGCGCGGCGGCAACGCGATCACCGCCGTGCTGTGGCTGGTCGCCGCCCTCGCCGTGCTGGTGGCCTGGGCCCGCATCCGCCTCGACCGCGAAGGCCAGGCCTTCACCGCCTGGGCGGTCGTGCTGCTCGCCTCCACCGCCACCATCTTCGGCGCGCTCCACCCCGTCGTCGTCCCCTCCACCATCAGCAGCGCCTACGACGTCACCATCACCAGCGCCTCGGTCAGCGACTACACCCTCACCGTCATGACCTGGGCCGCCGGCATCGGCCTCCCGGTCGTGCTGGGCTACCAGGCCTGGACCTACTGGGTCTTCCGCAAGCGCCTGTCCGCCGAGCCCGAGACGCCCGTCGCCGCCGGCGAGGCGGTGTCCGCCTGACCGGGCTGCCTCGGGCGCTCCTGCGGGCTGGTGGGCACGGTCGGCGGCCCTGGGCGCGCGCGTCGACTCCCGGCATCGGTCAAGCTGCCGTCCTTGCGCCAGGACCTTGGTCCTGACTTCGGGTGCTCACCTGCACAGGTGCGGCCGGTGGTCGATAGCGGGAGTGGGCTGTCTCACAGGCCCACGGTCACCTGCACCACCGGGGCCGCGGCGACGCTGACAGCGTCGTCGCCCCGGTCCACCCGACACGACATGACGAGACCGCAGCGGCGGTCCTGCAGGAGGGCACCACCGTGATGCGCCGGACCGACAAGACGACCGAGCTGACCGCGCCGATGCTCCCGCGCGACATCGAGGCGGTCGAACAGGCGATCCTGGCCCTCGAAGGTGGCATCAGCGGCTCTGCGGACGCCCACCAGGTCATCACCCGGACGCTGGTGACCGAGCTCGGCCTCGGCTACGGCGCTGTCTGGCTGCTCGGAGGCGACGGCTCCTTCCACTTCTCCGGCGAGTCCGGTCAGTTCGCCCCGGCGATCGCGGCCCGTGCCCGGACCGACCGGCTGACCGCCGCTGACGGATGCGCCGGACAGGCGATCCGCGAGCGCGCAGCGGTGGTCATGGACCCGGCCGCGGGTCCGACCACGTGTGCCCGATGGAGCGCGGCCCTGGCGGCCGGCGCATCCTCGGGATGCGTCCTGCCACTCGTGGAGAACGGTCGGGTGACCGCTCTGTACGAGTACTACGGCACGTCGGCGATGCCCTTCCTGGGTGGGCGCAGGGAGAAGTGGGACGCCCTGGGCCGGCTGCTCAGCCACGCCCGGCTCGCCGCGCTCGCCACGGCTCAGCTGCAGGAGACCCTCGACGACCGGCGGGCCGTCACGACCGTGGTCACCGAGATGGGTGCTGCCGTCGACCAGGAGGGGACGCTGCGGATCGCGCTGGACACCGTGCGCGAGGCCTTCGTCTGGGCGTACGGCTCCTACTGGGCGCTGGACGAGTCGGCCGGCCTGCTGCGCTTCCAGCAGGAGTCCGGCTCGGCCGGTGAGGAGTTCCGCAAGGTCACCCTGGCCGCCTCCTTCGCCGAGGGCGTGGGCCTGTCCGGGCGGGCGTGGAAGTCCCGCGACCTGTTCTTCACCGCCGACATCGGGGAGATGACCGACTGCGTGCGCGCCCCCGCCGCCCAGCGCGCCGGGGTGAGGTCCGGCGTGTGCTTCCCGCTCATGGTCGGTGGGCGGGTGATCGGCACGATGGACTTCTTCGTCACCGAGACCATCGAGCTGTCGGAGTCCCGCGCCTCGGCGCTGCGCAACGTGCAGCAGCTGGTCTCCCAGCGGCTGGACGTGCTGCGCCGCACCGAGGAGTCCGCCGACAACGCCCGCGAGCTGCTGGACACCGTCTCCCGGCTGCGCGAGGCCGCCGACGACGCCGGGCGGGTCGCCGAGAGCGCGGTCAGCCAGGCCTCCACCATGACCGGGGAGGTGCTGGCCCTGGACGAGGCCTCGGCCGCGGTCGGTGAGGTCATCCGGATCATCTCCGGGATCGCCGACCAGACCAACCTGCTGGCGCTGAACGCCACCATCGAGGCCGCCCGCGCCGGTGAGCTGGGCAAGGGCTTCGCGGTCGTGGCCAGCGAGGTCAAGGACCTGGCCCGCGAGACCGCCAGCGCCACCCAGAAGGTCTCCGACCAGATCGCCGGCATCCAGGCCAGCAGCAAGGCCGTGGCCAGCGGCATCCACACCACCAGCGAGATCATCGGCCAGCTCGACGCCGTCCAGGCCCGCATCGGTGAGGTGCTGGAGGAGCAGGCCCGGATGGCCCACGACTTCGACGTCACCTGACGGGCCGGCCGGGGACACGGCCGCCGGTCGGCCCGGCGCCCAGCCGGCCCGCCGCTCGGCACGGCTGAGCGGGACGTCGCGGCCGAGCAGATGTCCCCTGTCCCTCCCGCTGCCCGCGCCGCGGACCGACGCGGGGGAGTGCCCGGTGCGACGGCAGGGTCGACCAGCGTCGCGCCGGCTCGGGCAGGACACCTCCCGGGGCGGGGCGACGACGGACCTCCGGCCCTGGCTCCCCGTCCCGGGCCCACCGAGCCTGATCGACGTGCGGATCGTCCAGCGGCACCCGGTGGCCGCCTTCGTCGTCCTGGCCCTGACCCTGAGCTGGGCGGCGTGGCTGCCCCTGCTGGCCCAGACCCAGGGATGGGTCGGTGCAGCACCACGACGCGAGCTGCACCTGCTGGGCAGCCTGGGGCCGGCGGCCGCCGCCGTGGTCGTCGTCGGCTGCACCCGGGGCGTGTCGGGGCTGGCCGACCTGGGGCGGCGGCTCACCGCCTGGCGCGGGCGGCGTGCGGCGTGGGTCTTCGCGCTCCTGGTCCCCGTCGTCCTGCTGGTGGTCACCGTGCCGCTCGCCGCGTGGGCGGCCGGCACCGCGCCGGACGACGTCGAGTGGACGGCGTTCGGCCGGTCCACCGAGTTCGCGGGCATGCCGCTGGTCGCGTACTGGCTGGCCAACCTGGTCTTCTTCGGTGCCGGGGAGGAGGTCGGCTGGCGGGGGTTCCTGCAGCCGCGCCTGGAGCGGCGCCACGCCCGGGTGACGGCGGCGGGACTGGTCGGCCTCGTGTGGGCCGCGTGGCACCTGCCGTTGTTCGGCATCACGCCGAGCTACCGGGCGATGCCGCTCGTGGGGTTCGTCGGCTTCGCGATGAGCATCTGGGTCGCGTCCTGGATCTTCGCCTGGCTGCTGCACCTGGGCCGGGGCAGCCTGCTGGTCGTGGCGGTCTTCCACGCCTGGTTCGACGTCGCCACCAACTCGCCGGTGGGCGTCCCCGGCCTGCCCACCGCGATGGGTGCGGCGGTGACCGTCCTCGGACTGTGGGTGCTCCGCCGCCTGCTGCGGTCCGCCGGTCCGGACGCGGGGCGCCAGGACCCCGCTGACCTGTCCGGTGCAGACCGGCCCTAGCGCCGTGGCCCGGTGCCCGGCACCTCGGGCGACGACGCGGGCAGCGCGTCCCGGAGCAGCGCCTCGAGGCCGGCGAGGCGTTCCTCGACCGCCGCCAGCTGCGCCTCGAGCCGGCGCTCGAGGAGGTCGGCCTCCTCCTCGAGCAGCAGCTCCTCCTCGCGGGCGACCTGCCGGGCCACGGCCAGCGCGACGACCGCGGCGACCGCGCCGATCACGGCGACCCCGACGACCATGACCCCGGCCGCCACCCAGCGCCCCGGCGTCGTGACCGGGACGAAGTCCCCGTAGCCGACGGTCGTCATGGTCGACAGCGCCCACCACAGCGCGTCCCCCCACGAGCGCAGCGACGCGGTCGGGTGCCCGGACTCCATGAGCCAGAGCACCGTGCCACCGCCGAGCACCACGGCGACGGACACCGCGCTGACCGCCAGCACCAGCCGGGCCACGACCGACCAGGTGACCGACCGGGTGGCCGACCGGGTGGCCGGGGCCGGGACGTCGCGTCGCAGGCTCCGTCCGCGCGCAGCCGGCGCCCGCTCAGCGCCGCCGGCCACACGCCCGGCCACGACCGGGCCGTGCGGCTCGGCGCCGGGGGGACGCTGTCCGGCGGCCCCACCGGAACCAGGCCAGCGGGCCGATCCAGTTGACCGCGATGACCAGGGCCCACCGGCCCTTGGACCCGTTGACCTGATCGGCGGGCCGGGTCACCAGGTCGGCCCACGCCGTCGCGGCCAGCGACAGCTGCACCGACGCGGCGACCAGGACGGCGGTCTGCTGGCGGCTGCTCAGCTCCGCCCAGCGGCGAACGGGCACGGTGACTCCCCTCGGGGCAGATGTCGTGCTCAGCCCGCGCTGCCCACGGCGGGGGCGGGCGCGGCGACGACCTGGGCGACCGGCTGCGCCTCGCGGGCCCGGCGGTCGGCCCGGACGACGACGACCGGGCACGGGGCGTGGGCGACCAGGTGCTGGCTCACCGACCCGAGCAGCATGCCGGAGAAGCCGCCGTGCCCGCGGCTGCCGACCACGAGCAGGTCGGCGTCCGCGGCGGCGTCCAGCAGCACGACCGCGGCCCTGCCCTCGCGGACGTGCCGGTGCACCCGCTCGGCCTCGGCGGGCGGCAGCGCCTCGGTGACCGCCTGCTCCAGCACCGCGCGGGCGTTCTCCGCCCAGTCGACGTCGTCGAGGACGGTGCCCCAGCCCTGCATCTCGGGCAGGTGCCACGCCGTCACCGCGTGCACCTCACCCCCCGTGGCCGCGCCCTGGGCCACGGCCCACCGGAGGGCCCGCTGCGACGACGGCGACCCGTCCACGGCGACGACGATCGTCCGGTTCGTGCCGGCGCTGCTGTCCACGGCTCCTCCAGGGGTCTCGGGACCCCGACCCTCCGCCGGTGGCACCGCCGCGGGCAGGGTCCTTGGCCCCGACCGGCCGCGGCCGGTGGTCCCGAGCGGGCAGCGGACCGGCGGCCGCGGGGCGACCGGCCCGGCCGGTGCCGACCTTGGTCCCTGGGGCGGACGGGGCCGGCCGTCCAGCGTGGGGGCGTCCGCACCGCCCCGCACATCCGCCCAGCCGAGGAGTCCCGATGTCCGATCGCACCGAGGTGAGGGGCGGCGAGCCCACGGCCCGCCCGGCTCCCGAGGCCGAGGGGGAACACCGTTTCGGCCTGCCGACCGCCACCGCCCTGGTGGTGGGCTCGGTCATCGGCACCGGTGTCTTCGCCCTGCCGTCGGCGCTGGCCGCCTACGGACCGATCAGCCTGGTCGCCTTCGGGCTGGTGACGTTCGGGGCCCTCGCTCTCGCCCTGACCTTCGGCGCGCTGTCCCGGCGCATCCCGGGGTCCGGTGGTCCCTACGTCTACGCCCGGGAGGCGTTCGGTGACTTCGCCGGCTTCCTCACCGCGTGGTCGTACTGGATCACCGCCTGGGCCGGCAACGCCGCGATCGTCGTCGCCTGGGTCGGCTACGTCGAGGTCTTCTGGAACACCGGGCACAGCACCGGCTGGTCGATCGCCATCGCGATGGTCGGGCTCTGGCTCCCCGCGCTGGTCAACCTCTCCGGCCTGCGCAACACCGGCGCGATGCAGGTGGTCACCACGGTGCTCAAGTTCGTCCCGCTGCTGTTCATGGCCACCGTCGGGCTGCTGTTCGTCGATGCGGACAACTTCGGCTCGTTCAACGCCTCCGGGATGTCCGCCGGTGGGGCCGTCTCCGCGGCTGCGGCCATCGCGCTGTTCAGCTACCTGGGCATCGAGACCGCCTCGGTCGCCGCCGGCCGGGTGCGGGACCCGCGGCGCAACGTCGGCCTGGCCACCGTGCTGGGCACGCTGGGCTGCGCCGTGGTCTACGTCCTGGGGACGGTCACCGTCTTCGGCACCGTCCCCAACGCCGCGCTCCAGGCGTCGACCGCGCCGTTCACCGACTCCGCCGACGCCATCTTCGGCGGCGAGTGGGCCGGGCAGGCGGTGGCGGTCGCCGCGGTGGTCTCCGGTCTGGGTGCCCTGATCGGCTGGACCCTCATCGTGGCGGAGATGCCCCGCGTCGCCGCGCGGGACCGGCTGTTCCCCCGCCAGTTCGCCGCGACCCGCAACGGCGTGCCCGCCTTCGGCATCATCAGCTCGACCGTGCTGGCCTCCCTGCTGACGGTGGTCAGCTACACCAGCTTCGCGAACGTCTTCACCACGATCGTGCTGCTCAGCGTGCTGACCGCGGTCATCCCGTACCTGTTCAGCGCTGCGGCGCAGCTGTTCTGGCTGCTGACCCGCGGGCGGGCCACCCGGCCGGCACGGCTGGTCCGCGACGTGCTGGTCTCGGTGGTGGCTCTGGTCTTCTCCTTCTGGTCGCTGGCCGGCAGCGGCTACCAGGCGGTCTACTACGGCGCCTTCTGCCTGTTCCTCGGCGTCCCGGTCTACATCTGGATGAAGGTCGGCCGCGGCGAGTACGGCGAGCCGGCGTCCCCACAGCCCGCCGACGAGCTGGTCCCCACCGACGGCGCGGTGCCCGGCCCCCGGGACGGCGCCGCCGGCGACCGCGCGGGGTCCGGCGAGCCGACCGGAGGCGTGGTCGTGGCCCGGGAGGCGGTCGCCGCGCGCTCCGCCGAGATCCCGGGCCGGGGCCCGCGGGTCGACGGGCGCCGCCGTTCCCCGGCCGACCACTGATCCCCTGAGCCAGAGAGGCACACGGACATGTCCCACGAGATCGGCGTCCACTCCGAGGTCGGCCGGCTGCGCCAGGCCGTCGTCCACCGCCCGGGCCTGGAACTGGACCGGCTGACCCCGGCCAACTGCCAGGAGCTGCTGTTCGACGACGTGCTGTGGGCGGAGAAGGCCCGCGAGGAGCACGACGTCTTCGCCGGCGTCCTGCGCGACCACGGCGTCACCGTCCACCACTTCGGCGAGCTCTTCGCCGAGACGCTCAAGTCCCCGGAGGCCCGGGCGTTCGTGCTCGAGCGGGTCTGCACCGAGGCCCGGCTCGGACCGGCGCTGGCCCGGTCGGTGCGTGCGCTCGCCGAGGACCAGGGGCCGCAGGACCTGGCCGAGATCCTCGTCGGCGGGATCACCAAGGCCGACCTCTCGCCGCTGCACGTGGGCAGCCTCCGCTGGCAGACCCTGGGCCTGGACGACTTCGTCCTCACGCCCCTGCCGAACACCCTGTTCCAGCGGGACAACTCGGCGTGGATCGGCGCAGGCGTGACGATCAACCCGATGGCCAAGGCCGCCCGGCGCCGCGAGTCGGTGCACAGCCGGGCGGTGTACCGCTTCCACCCGCTGTTCGCCGGCGCCACCTTCCCGGTGTTCTACGGCGACGACGACCTCGACCACCAGCCGGCGACGCTGGAGGGCGGCGACATCCACGTGCTGGGCCGGGGCACCGTGCTCATCGGCATGGGCGAGCGCTCGACCCCGATGGGCGTGGAGGTCCTCGCCCGGCAGCTGTTCCGCGAGGGCGCCGCCCGGCAGGTCGTCGCCGTCGAGCTGCCGCGGTCGCACGCCCTCATGCACCTGGACACCGTGCTGACCATGGTCGACACCGACACCTTCGTCCGGTTCCCCTACCTGGACCCGGCGGCCCTGCGGCCCTGGGTGGTCACCCCGGCAGACCCGGACGAGGTCCTCGAGCGCGCCGACGCCGGGCTGCGCGTCGAGCGCCGCGACGACCTGTTCGCCACCCTCGCCGAGGCGCTGGAGCTCGACCGGGTGCGCGTCCTCACCGCCGACGAGGACGCCCGCAGCGCCGAACGCGAGCAGTGGAACGACGCGGACAACTTCCTCGCCGTCGCCCCCGGCGTCGTCGTCGGCTACGACCGCAACGTCGTCACCAACCAGCTGCTGCGCGACGCGGGCATCGAGGTGCTCGCCATCCCCGGCAGCGAGCTGGGCCGCGGCCGCGGCGGCGCCCGCTGCATGACCTGCCCCGTCCAGCGGGACGGCATCTGACGTGTCCGCGCCCGACCCGACCACCCCGACTGCGAGGTCCTCCACCGTGCACAGCCGCCGCCACCCCGGTTCCCTGACCAAGGAGCTCGACCTCGACGCCAAGCAGTTCCTCGAGCTCGTCGACCTGGCCTCGGACCTCAAGCAGGAGAAGGCCGAGCGCCGGCAGCAGCCCCGGCTGGCCGGCCGGGAGATCGCCCTGGTGTTCGAGAAGAACTCCACCCGCACCCGGTGCGCGTTCGAGGTCGCCGCGCACGACCTGGGTGCGCACGTCACCTACCTGGGACCCGACGGCTCGCACATCGGCCGGGAGGAGTCGATCCGGGACACCGCCCGGGTGCTCGGCCGGATGTACGACGGCATCGAGTTCCGCGGCTTCGCCCAGCAGACCGTCGAGGAGCTCGCCGACCACGCCGGCGTCCCGGTGTGGAACGGGTTGACCGACTCCTGGCACCCGACCCAGATGCTCGCCGACGTCCTCACCATGATCGAGCACCACCGCAGCCCGGTCGAGGAGATCGCCTTCTGCTTCACCGGCGACGGCCGCAACAACGTGGCCCGCTCACTGCTGGTCACCGGGGCGCTGCTGGGCATGGACGTGCGGATCGCCGCGCCGCCGGCGCTGCAGCCGCCGGCCGACGTCGTCGCGACCGCACGTGACCTGGCCGCCAGCAGCGGAGCCCGGGTGCTGGTCACCGACGACCCGGCCGCCGGCGTCGCCGGGGCGGACTTCGTCTACACCGACGTCTGGGTGAGCATGGGGGAGTCCGAGGCCGAGTGGGACGCCCGCGTGCCGCTGCTCAGCCCGTACCGGGTCACCGAGGAGCTCATGGCGGCGACCGGCCGGCCGGACAGCCGGTTCCTGCACTGCCTGCCGGCGCTGCACGACCGGAGCACCACCCTCGGCGCCCGGGTGTTCGACCGCTACGGCCTGGACGGTGCCGAGGTGAGCGACGCGGTGTTCGAGTCGGAGCGGTCGGTGGTGTTCGACCAGTCGGAGAACCGGCTGCACACGATCAAGGCCGTGCTCGTGCACGCGCTGGGGGCCTGAGGTGCGGATCGTCGTCGCCCTCGGCGGGAACGCACTGCTCCAGCGCGGCGAGGCGCCCGAGGAGGCGGTCCAGCGCCGGCACGTGCGGCAGGCCGCACAGGCGCTCGCGCCGCTCGCCGCGGAGCACCAGCTCGTCGTCTGCCACGGCAACGGCCCCCAGATCGGCGTCCTGGCGCTGGAGTCGGTGCAGGACCGCTCGCTGTCCCACCCCTATCCGCTGGACGCGCTCGGCGCCGCGACCCAGGGGATGATCGGCTACTGGCTGGCCCAGGAGCTCGCCGCCGCCGGGGTGGCGGCGCCGGTGCTGGCGGTGGTGACCCAGACCGTGGTGGACGCCGCCGACCCGGGCTTCGGTGAGCCGACCAAGTTCATCGGCCCCGGGTACGACGAGACGCACGCCGACCGGCTGACCCGGACCCAGGGCTGGCGGCTCGGGCGGGACGGGACGCACTGGCGGCGGGTGGTGCCCTCGCCCCGACCGGTCCGGGTCGTCGAGGAGCCGACGATCCGGTCGCTGGTGGACGGCGGCGCGCTGGTGGTCTGCGGCGGCGGGGGAGGGGTCCCGGTCGTGGCCGACGACCAGGGGCGGCTGACAGGCGTCGACGCCGTCGTGGACAAGGACCTGACCGCGGCGTTGCTGGCCGTCGCGCTGGACGCCGACCGGTTGCTGCTGCTCACCGACGTGCCGGCCGTGATGCGGGACTTCGGCACCCCGCACGCCGGCGAGCTGCGCCGGCTGACGACCGCGGAGCTGGCCGGACTGGCGCTCCCGGCCGGCTCGATGAGGCCGAAGGTGGAGGCCTGCGGGTGGTTCGCGCAGGCCACCGGGCGCCCGGCGGCGATCGGTGCGCTGGGCGACGCGGCCGCGGTGCTGGGCGGGCGGGCGGGGACGTCGGTCGTCCCGGCGGACGCACCCCTCGGCGCGGTCCGGTCACCGGGCGGCGGCCCCGCCCGGTGACCACCCGGTCGCCCGGGCCGGCCCGGGCGACCGGCCGGATCAGCGGACGTGGCCCTCCAGCAGGCAGGTCGCACCGGCGACGTGCACCGCGGGATCGGCCAGGTGCCCGCGCACCTCGCTGAGCACCTCGGTCTCGCCGTGCGGCAGCGCGACCGACACCGGCCGCTGCGGCCGGACGGCCGGGTGGGAGAAGGCCGTCCGCGCCAGCCGGGTGCGCAGCTCCCGGGGCAGCCCCTCGTCCACCCAGAAGACGAGCTGGACGGCGGGACCCTCCTCGCGCACCTCGACGTGCGCGACGGCGCCCCGGCGGCCGCGGGCGGTGACGCCGTGGGCGTCCTCCTCCAGCCACCAGTCCACCGGCCGGGCAGCCGGAGGGCTGCCCGGGGAGCTGCCGGGACGGTCGTCGTGCGTCATGTGTCCTCCACCTCGCTCGCCCCGGCCGACCGGGTGGTCGGCCTGGTGCCCCCACCCTCCGCCGGCCGGTCGCCGGTCGACCGCGGTCGCCGGTCCCGGGAGTCCGGGCCCAAGGACCCCGTCCGCCCGAGGCCGGGACCTTCGACCCTGACCGCGCACCGGGAACGGGCACCTACCCTCGACGCCGGGGAGCCCGACGGCTGCCCGCGGACGTGGCTGCGCCGGACGCGGCCGAGGGAGAGGTGACCGGTGACCAGCACCGACGACCAGGCGACGCCGATCCGGGTGTTCCTCATGGACGACCACGAGATCGTGCGCCGGGGTGTGGCGGACGTGCTCGAGACCGATCCGGGCATCACCGTCGCCGGCGAGGCCAAGAACGCCGCCGAGGCGCTCGCCCGGGTGCCGGCCCTGCGGCCGGACGTCGCCGTCCTGGACGTCCGGCTGCCCGACGGCGACGGCGTCTCGGTCTGCCGGGAGCTGCGGTCCAAGATGCCGGAGCTGAAGGTGATCATGCTGACCAGCTACAGCGACGACGAGGCGCTGTTCGAGGCGATCATGGCCGGTGCGTCGGGGTACCTGCTCAAGCAGATCCTCGGCCAGGACCTGGTGAGCGCGGTCCGGACGGTGGCGGGCGGGGGTTCGCTCCTGGACCCGACGGCCACGGCGGCGGTGCTCGACCGGATGCGCCGGGCGACCGAGCCCACCGGGCCGCTGGCCAAGCTGAGCGAGCAGGAGCGCACGGTGCTCGAGCTCATCGGCGAGGGGCTGACGAACCGGCAGATCGGCGAGCGGATGTTCCTGGCGGAGAAGACGATCAAAAACTACGTCTCCCACCTCCTCGCCAAGCTGGGGCTGGAGCGCCGGACCCAGGCGGCGATCCTCGCGACCGAGCTGCGCGGCACCGGGCCCGTCACCGCGCGGAGCTGACGGGCCGCACCGTCAGGCCGGCGGGTCCCCGGCGGTCAGCCGGGGCGCCGCACGGGGACGGGGGCGTGCCAGCGCAGCAGGGTGCCGCCCTCCTCGAGTCGCCGCACCGACGAGGAGCCTCCCCACCGGACTGCCCGCTCGGTCATGTTCCGCAGCCCGCTGCGCGCCACCGTCGGGTCGATGCCGCGACCGTCGTCCCGGATCTCCACCACCACCTCGTCGGCCACGTCCAGCGTCACCGTGACGTGGGCGGCCCCGGAGTGCCGGGCGGCGTTGCTCACGCCCTCGCGGACCACGGCCACCACGTCGACCGCGAGGTCCCCGGCCACCAGGCTGTCGACGGCACCGGACATGCGCACCGTCGACTGGAGGTCGTCACCCGCGGTCTCGGTGACGACGTCCAGCACCCGCCGGCGCAGGCTGTCGGCGTGGTCGCCGCCGTCGGTGGTGTGCAGGTCGAAGATGGTGGTGCGGATGTCCCGCACGGTCTCGTCGAGCTGGTCGACCACCTGGCGCAGCCGCTGCTGGACGGCGTCGTCGCGGACGCGGGTCGCCGCCGCCTGCAGGCTCAGGCCGGCGGCGAAGAGCCGCTGGATGACGTGGTCGTGCAGGTCCCGGGCGATGCGGTCGCGGTCGGCGTACACGTCCAGCCGCCGGGCGACCTGCTGGCGCGCCGCCATGTCCAGCGCCAGGGCCACCTGGTCGGCGAACTCGGTGACCAGCGGTCCGACGCGGGCGTCGAAGGCGGGTCGCCCGCCGTGCCGGGCGGCGATGACCACCGCGGCCTGGGCGTCGGTGCTGCGCAGCGGCACGCCGATGGCCTGGCCCCAGCCGACGTGGGCGTTGGGGCCGTCGTACGGCAGCCCCGTCATGTCCAGGGTGGCCACCGCGCCGGCCTCGACGACCGCGCGCAGGGCGGGGGCGTCCTCCGGTCGGAGCTGCTGTCCGGTGATGTCCACGAGGCCGCTGCCGAACTGGGCCTGCACCTGGTAGGTGCCGTCGGCGGGGTCCGGGCCGGACAGCAGCCAGGCGCCGTCCGCGTCGGTCAGCTCGGTGACGCTGCGCACCACGAGACCGAGGGCCTCCTCCGGCGGCAACCCCGCCAGCAGGGTGGACCGGACGTCGCCCACGGCGGTCAGCCACCGGCGGCGGACCTCGCCCTCCTCGTAGAGGCGGGCGTTGTCGATGGCGACCCCGGCCGCGCCGGCGAGCGCGACCAGCACGGCCTCGTCCTCGGCGGTGAACTGCCCGCCGCCGTGCTTCTCCGTCATGTAGAGGTTGCCGAAGACCACGCCGCGCACCAGGACCGGGACGCCCAGGAACGTGCGCATCGGGGGGTGGCCCGGCGGCAGGCCGACCGAGGCGGGATGGGTCCCGAGGTCGATGATCCGCAGCGGGTGGGGATCGGTGATCAGCTGCCTGAGGACCCCCTTGCCCTCCGGGAGGTGGCCCATGGCAGCCCGCTGCTCGTCGTCGATGCCGACGGTGATGAACGCCCCCAGGCCGCCGGTGGGACGCAGGACCCCCAGCGCGCCGTACTGCGCGTCGACCAGGCCCGCGGCCGCCTCGACGATCTGGCGCAGCGTCGCGTCCAGGTCCAGGCCGGCGGACACGGCGAGGAAGGCGTCGAGGAGGTCCTGCACCCGGGCCTGCGTCCGGGCCACGGTGGAGAGCCGGTCCTGGACCTCGTCGAGCAGCTCGGTGAGCCGCATGGCCGCCAACGGCGACTCGTGGTCGCCGCCGCGGGGGACCACTGGGACAGCTCCCGTCGTCATCCCGTCATCCTGGCAGCGGGCACCGGTCCCCGACCAGTGGCTCAGCGCGCCCTCCCCCCTCCGGGGCGCCGGGGTGGACGGGGCGGACGGCGAGGTCCGCCTCACGCGCTGAGGACCGCGGAGGAGGCTGCCCCGCTCGCGATGCGGCGTCCCTGGACGAGCTGGGTCCTGACGCCGATGTAGCAGTGGCCGGCGCCGGACCGGGCCCAGGGGCGCACGCCCATGGCGTCGAGCCGGGCGACGTCGTCGCTGTCGACGATGAGCCGGGACGGACCGACCACGGTGACGTTCCAGCCCGTGCGGGCCAGCGGGTCGACGTCGTCCACCTCGAACGCGACGACGGCGCCCCGGCTGGCCGCAGCGACCTTGCTCCCGGCGTGGGTGGGGATGTAGAGCTCCCCGTCCCCCAGCGCGAAGGTGACCGGCTGGACGGCGGGCAGCGCACCCTCGGTGAAGGCGATCCTGCCGAGGGCGGCGGTGCCCAGCAGGGTGAGGCAGGCGGCCCGGTCCAGCACCTCCACCTCGCGTCCTTCGTCGAGCTCGTCCACGTCGTCCTCCACTCGCTCGTGCACCGCCGACCGGTCGCGGGCGCGGTGTCGTCCAGCCTGCCCGCTGCCCGGTGCAGCGGACCGGTGCCGTTGGTCCCGGGGGCGCGGACCCAGGACCCGACCGACCCGACCTCGGCGGCCCGGGCGCCGGGCCGACCGCGACCGAGGACCCGCGACGGGAGGCCCTTCGTCCCTGCCCGGCCGCGGGCGCAGCGGCGAACCTGGGGCTGCGGTCGTCCGGCCGCGGCAGACAGGGCGCAGGAGCGGGGTACCGACGATGGACGGCGAGTCGTTCGTGGACAAGGTGTGCCGCGTGGCGGACGTGCCCGGTGGGGTGCTCGTCGGGACGGACGGGTCGGCCTGCAGCCAGGAGGCCGTCCGCTGGGCCGCCGCACTGGCCGCGCGGGCCGGCTACGACCTGCACGTGCTGCGCGTCTGGGACCTGCTCAGCGCCCCGCGGCCGAGGACCTGGGAGCCGGGCTACGTCCCGCCGCTGCACGACTACGAGGCCGCCGTGCACGAGGAGCTCACCGCCTCGGTCCGCGCAGCGGGCCTGGGGGAGGAGCAGGCCGTGACCTGCCACGTGGCGTACGGGTCCCCGGTCCGCCGCCTCCTGGCCTCGGCCGCCCGCGCGGACCTGCTGGTCGTCGGCTCCCGCGGCCACGGGGGCTTCGCCGGTCTGCTGCTGGGCTCGGTGAGCGACCAGGTCGTGCGGCACGCACCGTGCCCGGTGACCGTCGTCCGCTCCGGCCACCGCCGGGGGCCGGCCGGGTCGTGAGGCCCCGGCACGGACGGCACGACCGCTGCGTGCCGGGGCCCTCACGACGGCAGCGGGGCGGCAGGTGACGGCGGACGACCTGCCGCGCCGACGACGACCTGCTCCGCGATCTCCTCGGCCCAGGCGCGCAACGCCACCCAGTCCCGGGAGTCGCCGACCGGAGCGCGCATGGCCGTGACCAGTGCCCGTTCCCCGATGCTCAGCAGCTTCTTGTCCAGCCGGCCGGGGAACACCCGGTGCCCGCGGGCACGGATCGAGGCACCGATGGGCCCGGCGTCGTGCGGTTCGTCCGGCGGGAACGGCGGGTCACCGATCGGCCCGCTGCTGAGCAACCACACCGGGCGTCCCCGCAGCGCCGCGACGTGCTCGGCGGCGTAGTGCCGGGCCGGCTCCAGCCAGCGCCCGGCGTACACGCCGCTGCCCAGCACGACGGCGTCGAACCGCGCCGGGTCGGGACGCCGCTCCACGGGGACCGCCACCGCGGACAGCCCGTGCTGCCTGCCTGCCGCCGACTCCACCAGGCAGTCGGCCAGTGCCCTCGCCATCTCCTCCGTGGCACCGTGCCTGCTCGCCACGGTCACCAGCACGCGCGGGATGCGTCCGTCCATCGCCGGTCCTCCTCGGGGTCCTGTCGGGATCGGTGTCGCCGGTCGGGTGTGTTGCGGGATCGCCGTCAGCGTCCGTGCGCCGCGGCGGCCAGGGCCCGCACCCGGCTGCGGCCGCGATCCACCGGGGCGGACGGCACGACCAGGACCGGCACCTCGGCCTGGCCCAGCGCCGCCCGGACGGTGGCGTCGAGCGGCTGGTCCGGCCGCCCCCGTCCCACCACGAGCAGCGCCGCGTCGCCGGCCGTCGGGGACCCCGACAGGGCGGGGCCGCCGCTGCGCGTCAGGTACACGGGGACCCCGGGCGCCGTCTGCCGCAGCTGGCCGACCAGGGCGGCCAGCCGTGGGTCGGGCTCCTCGCCGCCCGCCGGGTCGTGGCGCAGGTCGACCACGGTCAGCCCCGTCCCGCAGGTGCCGGCCTCGAGGACCGCGGCGGCGAGCAACCGGGAGTCGTGCCGCTGGTCGCCGCCGAGCGCCGCGACCACGGGCCCCCGCGGACCGGGACCGGGTCGCCGGGCGGCAGCGGACAGCACCGGGCACGGGCACCCGCGGACCACCGCCGCCCGCACCGGACCGAGCACCCCGGCGAGGGGGCCCGTGCCGTGCGCGCCGAGGACGAGCAGCTCCGCCCCGGCCGCCTCGGCGAGCAGGACCTCCGCCGCGCGACCGTCGACGACGGCGGCGGAGACGGGCGTCCCCGGGTGCTCGGCCAGCACGGCCTCCTGCACGGACCACAGGTGTGCCGACGCCGCCCGTCGGGCCGCCGCGCGCCCGGGCGCCGGGCCGGTACCGGGAGCCGCCGGCCAGTCGAAGGCGTGCACCAGGCGGAGCGGCAGCAGCCGGCGGTGGGCCTCGTCCGCGGCCTCGTGGGCGGCGGCGTCGGCCGCGGGCGAGCCGTCCACGCCGACGACGACGGGCGGGAAGCGGCCGGTCACAGCCACGTCGTCCCTCCCCGTCCGTCCGAGCGGGGACGGAGGGCCACCTGGTCACGGACCCCGGCGCGCGTCAGCCGGACGGAGGTCGCTGCCGCCCGCGCGCCCTCCTGCCGGCCGCTGTTGCGTACCACCTCGTCCCGGTGCCGGCGGGCGGCGGCGCGGGGCGATTCGGCGAAACCGATCCGGAGCAGCATCTGCGGGAACGCCCCCCAGGTCAGCGCGGCCCGCACGTGCGCCCTGGTCAGCGGCACCTCCAGGGCCTGGGTCAGCGGGCTGGCCGCCCAGCCCAGCCGGGTGAGCTCCAGCAGCAGCCGTTCGAGCGCCTCACCGGACCGGAGCCACGCCAGGGGCGTGTCCGCCGCCGAGGTGAGCAGCACGAACGTCCGGTCCTCGCCGGAGTCGCTGTCGACCGTCCGCCGGTCACCGGTCGTCCCGGCCGGCGCCGGACCCGGGCGGGCCGGTCGCCACCGGCGGATGTCGGCCCGGTGGGCCGGGTCGCCGTTCTGCACGGCGTCGGCCTCCAGGGTCAACCGGGCGAGCAGCCGCCGGTGCGCGGGGGAGACGACTGCCACGAGGTCGCAGTCCTCGGCGGCGACCGCGGCCGTCAGGTGCTGCAGCAGCTCCTCGGGGACCTCCTCGGGCAGGAAGCCGGTGCGGTGGGTGTGCCGCTGGTGGAGGGCGTCGGCGAGCAGGGGCAGGTGCGCCTCGGGCGCGCCGGGCACCGGACGGACGGTCGCGACCAGGTCGGTGGCGCCGGCGTCGGGGAACCGGTCGACGGTCACCGCCCAGCCCCGGGCAGCCAGCGCCACCCGGGTGTTGAACAGCGCGGCTCCCAGGCTCTGCACCAGCTCCCGGCCGTCGGGGTCGACCGTTCGCAGCTGCCGGGCGCGGTCGGCGCGCAGCTCGAGCCGGTCCCGGTGCAGGACGACGGTCCAGGGCTGGCTGCCGTGCACCGAGGGAGCGAGCATGGCGGCGTCGGCGGCGTCCTCGAGGGCCTGCATGCGCTCGTCGAGGCACATGCCCGGCCAGCTCGCCTCGTCCGCGGCGTGCCCGGGGGCGGGGCGCGGGTCGGTCGTCCGGGTCGTCATCGGGACCTCCGTCCGGTCGGTGTCCCCAGCGTCGGCGTCCGGCGGCCTCCGGCGCGAGGTCCCCCGACCTGTTCGCGGAGGACCAAGGGCCCGCGGGGCGTCGTCGGGTCCGACGGGGCTTTCGGCACTGCTGTCCGACGGGCGGGGGACCGACGCTCGACCTCACCACCGCGCCCCCGACCGGGCGGCTGCGGGGACCGTCGAGGAGGAACGACCGTGGGACCCAGCTCCGCCGTGGTGCTCGCGCTGAACGTGGGCTCGTCCTCGCTGAAGGCCGCGGTGCGCGACCCGGCGGTGCGGGTCCGCGCCCATGCGGCGGGGCTGTCGGCGACCGGCGGCGAGCTGACGGTGCAGCGCCCCGGCGCCCCACCGCTGCGGTCCCCGCTCCCGGACGGGTGGCGGGCGGTGCTGCCCGAGGTGGCCGGAGCGCTCGCCGCGGCCGGCCTGGAGCCGGCTGTGGTGGTGCACCGGATCGTGCTGGGCAGCAGCCTCCTGGTGCGCCCGACCGTCGCGGACGAGGACCTGCTGACCCGGCTGCGGTCGGAGCGCCGCCGGGCTCCGCTGCACCTGCCCCGCCAGCTCGAGGTCGTCGAGCAGGCACGCGGGTGCTGGCCCGACGCCCGGGTCGTCCTCTGCCCGGACAGCGGCTTCCACCAGGGGCTGCCCGACGAGGCGGTGGCCCTGCCGCTCCCCGCGGCCGCCGGTGCGGTCGGGCTGCGGCGCTGGGGGTTCCACGGGCTGGCCGTGCAGAGCGTGGTCGACCAGGTGCCCGACCTGGGGTCCGCGGTGGTCGCCCACCTGGGCAGCGGGTGCAGCGTCACCGCCGTCGCCGACGGGGTCTCCCGGCACACCACCATGGCGGTCAGCCCGACCGGGGGCGTCCCGTCGCTGACCCGCAGCGGTGACCTCGACCCCGAGGTCGTGCTGCAGCTCGTGGACGCCTTCGCCGGGGACGTCGACGCGGTGCGGCACGTGCTGGACACCGAGTCGGGGGTGGCGGGCCTGTCCGGGGGACGCACCGACGTCCGCGAGCTGCTGGCCTCGGACGACCCGTCGGCCGACCTGGCGCTGCGGGTCCTCGTCCGGGACGTCGCCATGGCGGTGGCGGCCGCGGTGAGCACGCTCGACCGCTGGGACGCCCTCGTGTTCACCGGCGGGATCGGTACCGGGTCGGCCGAGGTGCGGGAGCGGGTCTGCGCGCGGCTCCTGCCCCTGCGGCCCGGCGCCGCCGGCCGGCCGGGGCCGCCGAGCGACCGGCTGGCGGCGACCGGGCTGCGGGTCCTGGTCGAGCCGGTGGACGAGGAGGCGGTGATGGACCGGCTGGCCCGCACCGTGCTGGCGACGCCGGCCCCGTCGGCTGCGCGGTCCGGCCACCCCCGCGCGTGAGGTCGCTCAGCCGTGGCCGGACACCGGGACGACGGCGACCGGGCAGCCGGCCTGGTGCAGGAGCGCGTGGGTGACCGAGCCCAGCCGGCTCAGCGGGTGGTGCCGGTGCCCCACGACGACGAGCTCGGCGGTGAGGGAGGCCCCCACCAGCAGCCGGGCCGCCGTCGCCGGCTCGACGATCGCGTGCACCCGGACGGCGGGGTGGTGCTCCCGCACGGCGGTCAGGGTGTCCTCGACGCCGGTCTCCGCGCGCCGCTGGGCGGCCTGCTCGTCCGCGCCCGGGTGCGGCAGGTCGCGCCGCCACGCCCGGACGGCCACCAGGTCGCACCCACGGGCGGCGGCCGCCGCCAGGGCGAACGCCGCCAGGTCCCGGTCGGCGGCCGACCCGTCGAGGCCGACCACCACGCCGGTGCGTTCCCGGGTCCGCACGGTGGTCTCCGGGACGGCGAGGACGGGGCAGTGCGCCCGGCCGACGAGCGCGGCGGTCGTGGAGCCCAGGACCAGGTCGCCCAGGGTGCCGGTCCCGTGCGTCCCGACGCAGACCAGCTGCGCCTGCCGGCTCTCCTCGGTCAGGACGTCGACCGGTCGCCCGGCCACGATGCGGTGGGTCACCGGGAGGCCGGGGCAGTCGCGCCGCGCGGCCGCGGCCATCTCCTCCACCACGAGCCCGGCGGCCAGGTGGAGGACCGCCCGCCCGTCGAGGCCCGGAGGTGCCGGCACGTCGTCGCCCTCCCGCCAGGGGAAGGCCAGCACGACGTCCAGCGCGGTGCCCCGGGCGTGCGCCTCCCGCGCGGCGGAGCGCACGGCCGCGCGGGCGGTCCGCGACCCGTCCACGCCGACGACGACGGGTCGGGCGTCCTGCTGCTGGCCGATCGGGGTCTCCACGACCACGACGCTGCCGCGCCGCGCCCCCCGGGCCCACCGGCTCCCGACCCGGTGGTGCAGGGCCCTGGGGACCCGCCTGTCGGGACCTCCTGCCCTGGGGTGGCGGGGCGGGTGTCCGCAGGCTGTGCTGGTGGCCATCGGAACGGCTCCGCTCCGCCCGGTCGGCGCCCCTGCCGACCGGCGCCGCCGGGGCGGCGGGGGACTGTGGCGGCGGTGGGTGGGGGTCACGACCGCCGGTGAGGTGGCCGGCTTCGCCGTCCCCGCCGGGGTCGCCGCGGCGATGGGCGACGCGCTCTCCGGCGTCCCCGGTCTGCTGGTCCTGGTGCTGGCCGGCGCGGTGGAGGGGAGCGTGCTCGGCTGGGCGCAGGGCCGCGTGCTCCGCCGCGAGGTGCCGGGATGGAGCACCCGGGACTGGACGGTGCGGACCGCGGCCGCGGCCGCCCTCGCCTGGGCGATCGGCATGGCCCCCAGCACGCTCGGCAGCCGCTTCTCCGATCTCGCGCTGCCGGTCCAGCTGACCGTCCTGGCCCCGGCCGGCGTCGTCCTGCTCCTGTCCGTCGGCGCCGCCCAGTGGACGGTGCTCCGCCGGCACGTGCCGGGCGCAGGAGCCTGGGTGGGCTGGACCGCGCTGGGCTGGCTGGCCGGGCTGGCCCTGTTCACGGCCGTGGCCACGCCGCTGTGGCAGCCCGGGCAGCCGGTCTGGCTGGTGGCCGGCATCGGTGCCTGCGCCGGCCTGCTGATGGCGGTGGCGATGGCTGCCGTCACCGGGGCCGGCCTGGTGCGCCTGCTCCGTCGGCCGGCGACCCGGGGGACGGCGGGGCCGGTGCCCGCCGGGACGGCCCGCCCCTGGGAGCTCCCGGCACCGCAGGTGGCCGCGGACCTGCACGTCGACCCGGCCGTCGGCCTGGACGCGCGGACGGCGGCGGACCGGCTGGCCGCCGAGGGACCCAACGAGGTGCGGACCCGGCGACCGGTCTCCCTGGCCGGGTCGGTGCTCACCCAGCTGCGCGACCCGATGGTCCTGGTCCTGCTCGCCGCCGGCGTGCTGACCGCGGTCACCGGTGACCTCGTCGACTGCGGCGTGATCGGCCTGGTGGTCGTGGTCAACACCACGCTCGGGGTCGTGCAGGAGCGACGGGCGATCCGCGCGGTGCAGGCGCTGGGCACGCTGGTCGCCCCCCTGGCGCGCGTGCTCCGCGACGGTCGCGACGTCTGGGTGCCCACCCGGGAGCTCGTGCGCGGGGACGTGCTGCGGCTGGCCGCCGGGGACGTGGTGGGCGCCGACGCCCGGCTGCTGCAGACCAGCGCCCTGCAGGTGGACGAGTCGCTGCTCACCGGGGAGGCGCTGCCGGTGGACCGCGAGGCGCGGGCCCGCTCGCCGCGGGACGGCCGGGTGGGGGACCGGCCGGGGATGGTCCACGCCGGCAGCGTGGTGATGCGCGGCCGTGGACTGGCCGTGGTCGTGGCCACCGGCGCCGACAGCGCGGTCGGGCAGCTGGCGGCGCTGGTGCACGAGCGGCCGTCCCCACCGACACCCCTGCAGCGCCGCCTGGCGCGGCTGGGCCGGCAGATCTCCCTCGGCGTGGCCGGGGTCTGCGTGCTCTTCGTGCTCTCCGGGCTGGTCCGGGGCCAGCCGTGGGAGACCACGGTCGTGGCCGGGGTGGCGCTCGCCGTGGCCGCCGTGCCCGAGTCGCTGCCCGCCGTGGTCACGCTCGCCCTCGCGGGCGGGGCCGCCCGGATGAGCCGGCGTGGCGCCGTGGTCCGCTCGCTGCCGGCGGTGGAGACGCTGGGCTCGGTCACGCTCCTGGCCACCGACAAGACCGGGACCCTGACCGCGGGGGCGATGCGTGTCGACCGGGTCTGGACGCCGGTGGACGGTGACCTCCCGACCGACCCCGGCGCGCTCCCTCCCACGGCCTGCGCCCTGGTGACCGCAGCCGCCCTCTGCAACGACGGCGACCCGACCGGCGGGGGCGCCGAGGGAACCGCCGGCACCGCCGACACCGAGACGGCGCTGGTCCGGGCGGCGCTGGCCGCCGGGGTCGACGTGGCCGCCGTCCGGGCCGCCCGCCCGCGGGTCCACGAGGAGCCCTTCGACGCCGTCAGCCGCCGGATGACCACCGTGCACCGGCTGCCCGGAGGAGCGACGACCGTGGTGGTCAAGGGCGCACCGGAGGCGGTGCTCCCGGCCGTCGGTGGACACCCCGGGGCCGCCGCCGTCGCCGGGGCCTGGTCGCTGGCCGGGCGGCGCGTGCTGGCGGTCGCGCAGGACGGCCGGCTGCTGGGCCTGCTCGGCCTCGCCGACCCGGTCCGTCCCGAGGCCGCCGCGGCGGTGCGGTCCTGCCACCGGGCCGGGATCCGGCCGGTGCTGGTGACCGGCGACCACGCCGGCACCGCCGAGGCGGTCGCCCGGCAGGTGGGGATCGTCGACGCCGCCCACCCCGTCGCCGACAGCGTCCTGGCGCGGGTGGAGCCCGAGGGCAAGCTGCGCCACGTCACCGGCTGGCAGGCCGCCGGGCACGTCGTGGCCATGACCGGCGACGGGGTCAACGACGCACCCGCCCTGCGCGCCGCGGACATCGGCGTCGCCATGGGACGCCGGGGCACCGAGGTGGCCAAGGAGGCCGCCGACCTCGTCCTGGCCGACGACAGCCTGGCCACGGTGACCGCCGCCGTCGGCGAGGGCCGCCGGGTGTTCGACGACGTCCGCCGGTTCGTCGGGTACGGGCTGGCCGGCGGCCTCGCCGAGGTGCTGGTCATGCTGCTGGGGCCCTTCGCCGGTCTCGCGCTGCCGCTGCTGCCGGCGCAGGTGCTGTGGGTCAACCTGCTGACCCACGGGCCCGTCGGGGTGGCCATGGGCACCGAGCCGGCCGCGCCGGACGTGCTCTCCCGGCCTCCGCGCGCCCCGTCGTCCGGGGTGCTGGACCGCGCCCTCGTCCGCCAGGTCGCCGCCACCGGCGCGGGGCTGGCCGCGGTGTCCCTCGCGGTGGCGGTGGTGTCGCGCAGCGGGCAGGGCCCCTGGCAGACGCAGCTGTTCGTCGCCCTGGCCACCGGGCAGCTGGCGCTCGCGCTCGCGCTCCGCCCGCCGGGGGCCTGGCGGGCGCGGCCGAGGGCGGTGTGGGTGCCGGTCGCGGTGGCCGGGAACGCGGTCCTGCTGCTGGCGGCGCTGCACCTGCCCGCGCTGCGCGACCTGCTCGGGACCGTGCCCCTGTCGGCCGCTGAGCTGGCGGCTGCGGCCGTGCCCGCCCTGCTGCCGGCCTGCGCGGTCGCCGTGGCCCAGCGACGACCGGGACGCCGCCCGGCCCCGGATCCCGAACCACCCTCGCGGGGAGTCCGCGAGGCGAGAGCGGAGGAGCTCGCCCGATGTCGGGACGACGAGGAACAGTGACCAGGACGCTCGACTGGGACGAGGTGGTGCAGGCGGCCACCCGTGCGCCGTCGATCCACAACACCCAGCCCTGGCGGTTCACCGCGGTGGGCGACCGGCTGGAGGTGCGCTTCGACCCCCAGCGGTCGCTGCCGGTCCTGGACCCCACGCACCGCCAGCAGGTGATCAGCTGCGGTGTCGCCGTGGAGTTCGCCGTGCTGGCGCTGCGGTCCCGGGGCCACGACGTGGCGGTCGACGCGGGCGCGCAGGACGACCCCGACCACCTGGCCACCGTCCGGGTCCTCGGGGACCGCCCGGGCGACGACGACGAGCGGGTGCTCGCCGCGGCGATCGGTGCCCGGCACACCACCCGGGCGCCCTTCCTGGCCCGGGACGTCCCCACCGACCTGCTGGAACAGCTGCAGGCGGACGCCGGCGGGCTCGGCGTCTGGGTGGCCGACGTCAGCCGGGACGACGCCGAGCTGGTGAGCGTCCTGCTGCTCGAGCGGGCGGAGCAGGCCGAGGCGAGCGATCCCGCCTACCGGGCCGAGCTGGAGGCCTGGCTGCGCACCGACCCCGAGTCCGCCGACGGGATCCCGGTGGACGCCGTCCCGGTCGACGACCCGGCCGCCCGGCCGTCGAACTGGCTGGTCCGTGACTTCCTGGTGGGCCGGCGGACGGCGCACGCCGCTGCACCGGTGGCCGACGACGCCCCGCCGCCGGTCGTGGAACGGCCGGCGGTGCTCCTGCTGGGGACGATGCGCGACGACCGGACGGCCTGGGTGCAGGCCGGCCGCGTGCTGGGGCGGGTGCTGCTGCGGCTGACCGCGGCCGGGCTCGCGGCCTCCCCGATGACCCAGGCGCTGGACTGGCCGGCGACCCGGGCCCGGCTGACGGCCGAGCTCTCGCTCGTCGGCCACCCGCAGATGATGCTGCGCCTGGGCTGGCCGTCGACGCCCGCGACGACGACCGGCCGTCGTCCGGTGGCCGAGGTGCTGACCACGGCCGACTGACCGGGCGCGCAGACGGGAGGGGCGGGCCGCAGGATCTCCTGCGGCCCGCCCCTCCCGTCTGTCGTCGGTGCCCGGGCGGTCAGCCGGCCGGGGCGGTGAGCGCGCCGGTGGTCGCGGCGGCGGTGTGCCCGGCGGCCGGTGCGGCCACCGGCACGGTGAGGACCGGGATCGCGAGCCGGTGCAGCACCGAGTGGACCGTGGCACCGGGACCGCCGGCCGTGATGTCGCGGCGACCGACGACGAGCAGCGCGGCGGTCTGGGTGGCCTCGACGAGCACCCGGCCGGCCCGCCCCGGGACGACGGTGGTGTCCACCTCCAGCGAGGGGTGACGCCGGCGCAGCGCGGCGACCAGCGGCTCGACGGCCGCGGTCTCGGCGGCGGTGCTGGTGCCCGGCTCCAGGCGCCAGCGCATCGACTGGGCGGCGTCCTCGGTCAGCTGGCGCCACGCGTGCACGACCTGCAGGGGCTCGCCGCGCAGCTCGGCCTCCGCGGCGGCCGCCGCCAGCACCGCGGCGCTGCCCGGCCCGCCGTCGACCCCGACGACGACGCCGCGGCGCCGCCAGTCCAGCGGGTGCAGCGTGCGGTGCACCAGCACCGGGCACGGCGCCGTCGCGACGACGGCCTCGGCCACGGAGCCCAGGGCGTTGCCGGCACCCCAGGTGAGCCCGCTGGCGCCGACGACCAGCAGGTCACCGGCCTGCACGGTGCGGGGCAGGACGGTCTCGGCGCGACCGTCGACGAGCTCGAGGCTGATCGCCCACTCCGGGAGCCGGTCGGCCAGGCTGTGGCGCACCCGCTCGAGGTCGGCGTCGGCCGCACGGCGGGACGCCGCGCAGGCGTCGAAGGTGTCCGGCAGCCCGGCCAGGTCCCCGGACGGCCAGTGGAACGCCCGGACGATCCGCAGGGGCAGCCGGCGGCGGTCGGCCTCCAGCGCGGCTGCACGAGCGGCCTCGGCGGCCGGCTCGGAGCCGTCCACCCCCACGACGACGGACGGTGACTGCTTGCTCATCGGTTCTCCTCGATGTCGGTGCGGGTGGGGTCGTGCCAGGTCCAGGTCCGGATCTCCGGGAGGTCCTCGAGCGCGTCCACGACGTGGGCGCGGTGCCGGTCGAGCTGGGCGTGGCACAGCCGGGCCAGCCGGTCCCCGCCCTCGGGCACCCGGCGGGAGCGGCGCAGGGCCTCGAGGGCCAGGTGGTAGCGGCTCATCCGGTTCAGCACGACCATGTCGAACGGCGTGGTCGTGCTGCCGTGCTCGGTGAACCCGCGGACGTGGAACCGGTCGATGTCGGGGCGGCCGTGCAGCAGCGGGTGGATGGCCCGGGGGTGGCCGTGGAAGGCGAAGACGACGTCGACGCTGTCGGTGAACAGGTGCGCGAAGCGCTCCGGGGTGAACGCCGCGGGGTGCTCGCCGGGCGGCAGCAGCCCCATCAGGTCGACCACGTTGACCACGCGGACCCGCAGGTGCGGCACGTGCTCGCGCAGCAGCTGCGCGGCGGCCAGCACCTCCATCGTCGGCACGTCACCGGCGGCGGCCAGCACGACGTCGGGGTCCTCGCTGCGCTGCCGGCCGGGCTCCTCGGTGCCGGCCCACTCCCAGACCGAACCGCCGGCGGCGACGTGGGTGCGCGCCTGGTCGAGGGTCAGGTACTGCAGGTGCTGCTGCTTGTCGACCACCACCAGGTTGACCTGGCCGCGGCTGGTCAGGCACTGCTCGGCGACGACCAGCGTGCTGTTGGCGTCCGGCGGGAACCAGATCCGGGTGACCTCGGGCGCCAGCGGCGCGACGGTGTCGATCAGGCCGGGGCCCTGGTGGGAGAAGCCGTTGTGGTCGTTGCGCCAGCACGTGCTGGTCAGCAGCACGTTGAGCGAGGGGAGCGGACTGCGGCCCGGCTCGGTGGCCGCCAGCTGTAGCCACTTGGCGTGCTGGACCACCATCGAGGCCGCGACCATGGCGAACGCCTCGTAGGTGGCGAACAGCCCGTGCCGTCCGGTGAGGGTGTAGCCCTCCAGCCACCCCTCGCACAGGTGCTCGCTGAGCACCTCCATCACCCGGCCCTGCGGCCCGAGGTGCTCCTCGCCCGGCAGGACCGGCAGCTGCGTGCAGCGGTCGGTGGCCTCGAACACCGCGCCGAGCCGGTTGCTGGCGGTCTCGTCGGGGGAGAAGAGCCGGAAGTCGCCTCCGCCGTCGGCCCGGCTGGTCCGGGTGATCACGTCCCGCAGCAGCTCCCCGAGCGGTCGGGTCGTCTCGTGCTCGAGGACGCCGGGCCCGGTGAGGTCCAGCGCGTAGTCGGTCAGGTCCGGCAGCGGCAGCGGGCGGACCCGGAAGCGGGGACCCCCGGCGCGGGGTGAGGCGGACAGCCGCAGGTCGCCGCGGGGGCTGAGGGCGGCCAGCTCGGGGACCAGCCGGCCGTCGGCGTCGAACGCCTCGTCGGGGCGGTAGGAGCGCAGCCACTCCGCCAGCTGGGCCCGGTGCCCGGCGTCGTCCCGGACGTTGGCGAGGGGCACCTGGTGGGAGCGCTGGGTGCCCTCGACGGGGACGCCGTCGACGGTGCGCGGCCCGGTCCAGCCCTTCGGGGTGCGCAGCACGATGGCCGGCCAGCGGGCCGGCCGCACGTCCTGCCCCGCACGGGCGCGCCGCTGCAGGTCGGCGATGGTCCGCCGGGCTCCCGACAGGGCGGCGTCCAGCGCGCGGAAGACGTGGTCGGGCTGGTCCCCGGCCACCACGACCGGTGCCCAGCCCTGGCTGGCGAGGAAGCGGCACACGTCGTCGTCGGAGGTGCGGCCCAGCACCGTCGGCCCGGAGATCTTGTAGCCGTTCAGGTGCAGGATCGGCAGCACCGCCCCGTCGCGCCCCGGGTCCAGGAAGGCGGGCAGCCGCCAGGACGCCGCGAGCGGCCCCGTCTCGGCCTCGCCGTCCCCGACGACGCAGGCGACGAGCAGGTCCGGGTCGTCGAACGCCGCGCCGGCGGCGTGCAGCAGCGCGTACCCCAGTTCACCGCCCTCGTGGATGCTGCCGGGGACGTGGACCCCGGCGTGGCTGCTCACCCCGCCGGGGGTGGAGAACTGCCGGACGAGGCGGTGCAGGCCGGCGAGGTCGGCCGACACGGCCGGGTGCACCTCGCTGTACGTGCCGTCCAGGTAGGCGCCGGCCAGGACGGCGGGTCCGCCGTGCCCGGGGCCGGTCACCATCAGGACCTCGGTGCCGGTGCGGCGGACCAGCCGGTTGAGCAGGGTGTGGACCATCGTCAGCCCGGGGCTGGTGCCCCAGTGGCCGAGCAGCCGTGGCTTGATGTGCTCGGGGCGCAGCGGCTGCCGCAGGAGCGGGTTGTCGCGCAGGTAGATCTGGGCGGCCGTCAGGTAGTTCGCGGCGCTCCACCAGCGCAGGTCGAGCGCGAGCTCCCCGTCCGGGTAGTCGTCGGCCGGGTGCTCTCCGGTCACCTCCACCGGTGCGCGGGTCCCGGCGGGGACGTCGATGGGGCTGGCCTGGGTCGTGGACATGCGGCGGGGCTCCCGGGTCGTCGGTGGCTGCCTGCGATCGTGCGTGGCCCCGGGGGCGTCGCGCGCGGGGCTTTGGTCCCCGCCCGGCGAGCCCTAGCGCACTCCCGTGGCCGGCCTCCCCGACGGACCGTGGGCGCACAGGCACTCGTGCACGTCCGGAGGGAGCACGTCATGACCACCTCGGAGCAGAGCGGCCGTCCCGACCGGGGCGCCACCGGCCACCCGGCACCGGACCCGCTCGCGATGTCCCCGGCGGAGAAGATCGCGGCGGAGTGGGAGGCGCGGCACGACGTGGCGGCCCGCGGCCGGCGGGCGGTGCCGGGAGCCGTGCAGCACTACCTCGCTGAGTCCCGGGCACACGAGGTGCGGGACCGGGGCGCGACCCGCGCCGACCACGCGACCGCCGACCACGCGACGCAGCCGCGCGGCACGGCGGGCGGGGACCGGGCCGGCGGGCCGGAGCAGCAGGCGGTCGCCCCCGGTGCGGCGTCGGCCGCTCCGGTCCCGCGGCAGCGGCGGCGGCGGTGGCTGCCGGGGCGCCGGGGCTGACGCGCCTCACCGACGCGAGCGCGGCGGCGCCCGGGGAGTGGGCCGGCACGTCGCCCCGACCACCGCGCCGACCACGGACCCTGGTCGGCCGGCGGCTCAGCGGGACGCCGGGACGGCGTCGATCCGCAGCCGCACGACGCCGGGGACGGCGCCAGCGGCGCGCGTGAGGGCCAGCAGCTCGGCCAGCGGGAAGGCGCGGCCGTGGAGGGTGACCACCCCGGCCCGCACCTCCGTGGTCCACCGTCCCGGGTCCGCGCTGCACCGGGCGACCGCCCGGTGCAGGTCCGCGCGCACCTCGGCGTCCGGGCGGCCGCTCGCCGGCCCGGACCCGGGTGCAGCCGGGCACGGCCGTCCGTCCGGCTCCCCGTACGGCGCGGCTGTCGTCCGCAGTGCGTGCACCGATGGACCTCCTCGCTGTCGACGCGCCCCGGCGGGCGCCCTCCCACCCTGTGCGGGGCCGCGCTCCCGCGGCAGGGGCCGAGGTCCCGGCCGGGGCAGGACCCCCGACCCTCCGGCCGGGCACGGCCAGGGACCCACGACCCTGTGCCGCGCGCCGGTCGTGCGCTGGGCTGGGGTCATGAGCGAGCAGCTGCAGGCGCGGACGGTGTCCCGGGGCACCCGACCCTGGATCGTCGTGGGCGTCGGTCCGACCGAGGAGAGCCGTGGGGCGCTGCTGTGGGCGCTGCGGGAGGCCGAACGCCGGGACGGCACCGTCCTGGCGGTCACCGTGTGGGACGGCGGCCCGGAGGAGGAGCGCGCGGCGCGGGAGGCCGATCTCGTCGCCCGGGTGCGGGACGTGGTCGAGGAGACGGGGGTCCACGGGCGGACCCGGGTCCAGCTGGTGGCCGGGCCGGTCGCGGAGGTGCTCACCGCGCTGGCCGACCGCGCGGACGTCCTCGTGCTCGGTCAGCACCACGCGCCCCGCTGAGCCGCCCCCGCACCGCCGGTCCGCGCGCGTCCCGCGGCGGTCAGGGCCGGACCCGGGTGCCCGTCCGGGACGGCGGGCCCGTGGTCACGACGGCGTCCGAGCCGGGGAACACGACGCAGGTGCGTTCGTCGTCCAGCCACCGCACGACGTAGGGCGGGGAGCCGTCGGGGGAGGACACCTCGACGATCTCCCCGGCACGCACCGGCCCGTCCAGCCGTCGGCTGTGGACCACCAGCCAGTCGCCGACCGCCGCCCGCACCGTCACGCCCCCGTGGCCGCGCCGAGCGGGACGACCACCAGCGGGCAGGGCGCCCGGTGCAGCACCCCGTGGGTCGTCGAGCCCAGGGCCGACAGCCGGCCGCGCCGGCGGTGGCCGATCACGAGCAGCTCGGCGGTCAGCGCCGCAGCGAGCAGTCCGCGCGCCGTCCGGTCGCGCAGGACGACCTCCCGGACGACGACGTCCGGGTGCTTGTCGCGCCAGCCGGCGAGCGCCTCGGCCAGCACCCGCTCCTCGTCGGCCCGGACGCCGTCCCAGTCGACCAGCGGGCTGATGACCTGGTAGCCGGCCTCGAGCCGGGCGTCCTGCCAGGCGTGCACGGCGACCAGGTCGGTGCCGCGGGACGCGGCCTCGTCGAAGGCCGTCCCCAGCACCTCGTCGTCCCCGGGGCGCCCCTCCACCCCGACGACCACCGAGCGACGTCCGCGCACCGTCACCGACGTGTCGTCGGAGAGCACCAGGACCGGGCACCCGGCGGCCGCGACCACCGCGGTGGCGGTCGAGCCGACCACCAGGCCCGCGACGCCGCCGACCCCCCGGCAGCCCAGCACGAGCAGCTGGGCGCGGCCGGACGCGTCCCGGAGGGCGTCGACGGCCGCCCGTTCGGCGACCTCCCACGTCACCCGGTCCTCGCCGAGACCGGCGCCGACGTCGGCCGCCAGCTCCTGCAGGACGTCCTCGGCGTCGCGCACGAGCGCCACCGACAGGTCGGCAGCGGCCGCCGGCGACGTCACGACGCCGAGGGAGCGCCAGGGCAGCGCCATGAGCAGGTGCAGCGAGGTGTTCCGCAGGTGGGCCTCCTCGGCCGCGGCGCGCGCGGCGCGGCGGGAGCCCTCGGACCCGTCGACGCCTGCGACGACCGGCCGTCCGGGTGCGGGGTGGGACATGGGCTCTCCTCGGGTGGGAGCGGGCCCGGTCACGCCGGGCCGCCGGTGGGGTGGTCGGTGCCGGTGGCGCTCGTGGCGCTCGGCCGGTCGGCCAGGAGGCGGACGGCGAGGACGCCGGGCACCGTGCTGGCCAGGGTCTCCACGGCCCGGTCGACGGCCAGCCGTTCGCCGGTCGGGTCCCCGGTGTCGCGCGACCGCCGGACGGTGGCCACGCCCTCGGTGACGTCCACGGCCCAGCCGCCCAGCTCCTGGGTGTAGCCCTCCACCAGACGCAGCACGTCCTGCCGGACGTCGGTGTCCGGGCGGACCAGCGTGCGCAGCAGGTCGCGGCGGCTGACGATGCCCACCAGGTGCTCCCCGTCGACCACCGGGACGCTGCGCAGCCCACCGTCGACGAAGAGCCGGGCGACGTCGGCCAGGTCCGCGGTCGGGGCGACGGTGCGCACGCCGGTCGTCATGACGCCGCGGACCAGCAGCGCAGGGGCGGTGTGCCGTGCCGGCTCGCGGATCATGTGCAGCCGGGGGTCGCGGGGCAGGCGGTCCCGCAGCACGTCGGCCTCGGCCACGATGCCCAGCAGGCCGTCGTGCCCGTCGACCACGGGCACCGCGGCGAAGCCGCGCTCGGCCATGACCTCGGCGGCGGAGGCGACCGGGGTGTCGGGGCCCACGGTGACCACGTCGCGCGTCATCACGTCCCGGACCTGCATCGTGCGCCCCCTGCCCTCGACGGTGAGGTCGACGCTAGGACCGCCCCCGCAGGTCACCCAGGGACCTGCGGGGGCGGTGGCAGGGACCTCGGTCCCTGCTCGCCGGCCGCGCGGGCGGGCACCGTCGGAGGCGCGTCCGGTGTCCGCCCGGGCCGGGAGGAGGACCTGCGGTGAGCGAGGCAGTGGAGGGCGGCGCACGGCCGTCGCCGGAGTCCGACGACGACCGGGCACCCCGGGTGGTGGTGGGGGTCGACGGGTCCCCGGGGTCCCGCGCCGCGCTCGTGTACGCGTTCGCCGCCGCGGCGCGGCGGGGAGCCCACCTGGACGTCGTCGCCACCTTCTCCGTCCAGGCGGTGTGGATCGGCGGCTACCCCCTGGGCATGCCGATGGTTTCGGCCCTCCGGGAGGGCACGGAGACGCGGGCCCAGGACCTGGTCGACCAGGTGCGCCACGACCCGGCCCTGGCCGCGGTGCCCGGGGCCGCCGACGTGCCCACCCGGCTGATCGTCTCCGTGGGGCCCGCCGCGCAACGGCTGGTGGACACCTCGGCCACGGCGGACCTGCTGGTCGTCGGCAGCCGGGGCAGGGGGGCGGTGCGCAGCGTGCTGCTGGGCTCGGTCGCCCTGCACTGTGTGACCCACGCCCACTGCCCCGTCGCGGTGGTGCACCCGACGCCGGCAGGGCACCGGCAGGACCGCACCGTGGTCGTGGGGGTCGACGGCTCGGCGGCCTCCCGGACGGCCCTGGAGGCCGCCGTCGCGGAGGCCGCCCGGCTGGACACCGGGGTCGCGGTGGTGACGGCCTACGAGCTGGCCGACCACTGGGTGGACCTCACCACCGTCGTCGTGCCGTCCGAGGACCAGGTGCGCTGGGAGCTGCAACGCGGAGCCGAGGCGATGGTGGACGACGTGCTCGCCGCGCACCGGGCGGGGACCGGGGGGCCGGCGCCGTTCGTGGAGGTCGTGGTCACCGAGGGGCCGGCCGCCGACGTCCTGCTGCGGTGGGGCGCCGACGCCGCGCTGCTGGTGGTGGGCGCCCGGGGGCGCAGCGAGCTCCGCGGCCTGCTGGCCGGGTCCGTCGCCCTGGCCTGCGCGATGCACGGGGCGGGACCGGTCCTCGTCGTGCGCCCGACCGGGGACCGGGCCGGGGCCGCGCCCGCGGCGCGGGCGGTCGCGGGGGCCTGAGCCCGGCGGACCACGCGCCGGGGACCGCCGGGCACCGTCGGGCCGGGTGACCGGTCCGACGGTGCCGGCGCGCGGCCGGCGCGGCGGTGTCGGCCCGACGGGGACGGCCGACCTGTGGCCCGGCTCGGGACGACCAAGGTCCGTGTCGGCGTCCCCGGCCCGACCGCGACGCTCGGGACGACCGCAGACGCCCGCGACCGCGCGGGCGTGCGGGGGAGTCGAGGAGGTCAGCGGTGTCCGGAGACGACGTGCCGTACCCCGTGCGCGTGGACGCGGCGCTCGACGCGCCGCTCTCGCGCTGGCTGTGGCTGGTCAAGTGGCTGCTGCTCGTCCCGCACCTGGTCGTGCTGGCGTTCCTGTGGGCAGCGTTCGCCGTGGTGTCGGTGGTGGCCTTCGTGGCGATCCTGGCGACCGGCCGCTATCCGCGGGCGCTCTTCGACTTCACCGTCGGCGTGCTGCGGTGGACCTGGCGGGTGCAGTACTACGGGTACGCCGCACTGGGCACCGACCGCTACCCGCCGTTCACCCTGGCCGACGTCCCGGACTACCCCGCGCGGCTCGACGTGGTCTACCCCGAGCGTCTCTCGCGCGGGCTGGTGCTGGTCAAGTGGTGGCTGCTCGCGCTGCCCCACTACGTCGTCGTCGCCGCGTTCGCCGGTGGCGGGCTGTGGTTCGGCAGCCGGTCGGCCGGTGAGGGCGGGTGGAGCGACGGCTGGGCCTTCGGTGGGCTGGTCAGCCTGCTCGTGGTGGTGGCCGGCGTCGTGCTGCTCGTCGGCAAGCGGTACCCGCCGTCGCTGTACGACTTCGTCCTGGGCATGGACCGCTGGGTCCTGCGGGTCGTGGCGTACGCGGCGCTGATGACCGACGCCTACCCGCCGTTCCGGATGGACCTCGGCGGCACCGACCCGGGGTCGCGGCCGGTGCCGCCGGTCACCGGGCCGACCGGCGGCCGGACGGGGACCGCGCCGGGTACGCCGCCCACGGCCGACCTGGCCGGGACCGGGACGCCGGCGTCGCCCGGCGCGTGGACGGGCGGCCGGGTGGTGGCCGTCGTGGCCGGGTCGCTGCTGGCGCTGACCGCGACCGGGCTGCTGTCCGGCGGTGGGGCACTGCTGTACGCCGACCGGACCCAGCGGCAGGACGGCGGCTGGCTGGAGACGCCCGCGGCGACGCTCTCGACCGACGGGTACGCGCTGGTGACCGACGACGTCCAGCTGCGGGGCGCCGGGGTGGACTGGGTCGTCGACGAGGTGCTCGGCCGGGTGCGGCTGGAGGTGACGGCCGACGGCTCCGGGCCCGTCTTCGTCGGGGTGGCGCCGACCGCGGAGGTGTCCGGGCTCCTGGACGGCGTCGCACGCACCCGGCTCGACGCGCTCGGCGCCCGGCGCGGCGGCTGGGCCTGGACCGGGGAACGCGGCTCCGGGTGGCGGACGGACCCCGGCACGACGACCGAGCTGCCCGGCGGTCCTCCGGCCTCCGCCCCCGGCGACCTCGACATCTGGACGGCGTCGGCCAGCGGCCCGGGCACCCAGACGCTGGAGTGGACACCGGCGGAAGGCGACTGGACGGCCGTCGTCATGCCGGTGGACCGCAGCGCCGGGCTGGACGCCGAGGTCTCCGTGGCCGCCACGGTGCCCGGCCTGACCTGGCTGGCCGGGGGGCTGCTGGCCGGGGGAGCGGTGCTGCTGGCCACCGGCGCCCTGCTCATCGGGCTCGCCGTCCACCGCGCCGGGTCCCGGCCCGTGCCCCCGGCCGCACCCGGGCCGCAGCCGGGACCGCAGCCAGGACCGACCGGCCCGTGGTCGCCGGCGTCCGGCGACCCGCGGCTCAGCCCGTCGGCCGGTCCCAGGTGAGGACCTACGTCCCCGCCGGCGGGGACGTGTGCCCGTCACCGCCGGCCCCCGGGCCGGGCGAGGGTGGGGACGAACCCGGTGCGCGCCGCCCGGGACCGACGCCGAGGAGGCCGTGGTGGACGAGGCAACTGGGACGACCGACCGACCGGACACCGAGCAGGCGGTCGCCGTCGGCAGGACGGTCGTCGTCGGGGTGGACGGCTCACCCGGCGGCCGGGCCGCCCTGGTCTGGGCACTGACCGAGGCGGCTCGCCGGGAGGCGCCGCTGCAGGTGGTGTCCGCGTTCCCGGTCGACTTCTACTGGACCGACCCCTACCTGCTGGACCGGCGGCGGATCGACCAGCTCGAGGCCGACACCCGGATGCGCGCCCGGGCACTCGTGGACGAGGTCCGGGCGGACCCGGCCGTCACCGCGGTCCCGGGCACGGGCGCGGTGCCCGTCGAGGTCACCGTGGTGCCGGGGCCGCCGGCCGAGCACCTGGTGCGGCTGGCGCAGGACGCCGCCCTGCTGGTGGTGGGCAGCCGCGGGCGCGGCGGCGTGCGGAGCGCCGTCCTCGGGTCGGTGGCGCTGCACTGCTCCACGCACGCCGTCTGCCCGGTCGTCGTCGTGCACCCGCAGGAGACGGCGGGCCCGGCCCGGGTGGTCGTGGGGGTGGACGGCTCGGCGACCGCGCGGACCGCCCTGGCGCACGCCGCACAGGCGGCTGCCGAGCGGGGCGCCGAGCTCGAGGTGGTCGCCGCCTACCTGATGCCGACCTACTGGAGCGAGGTCTACGTCCTGCTCACCGAGTCGCTGGACGAGATGCGCGAGAAGGCCCGGGTGAAGGCGCAGGAGACGGTGACCGAGGTCCTCGGGGCCGAGCCCGGTGTCCCGGTCACGGTCGTGGCCCTGGAAGGCCCGGCCCGGGACGCCCTGCTGCAGCGGGCGGCCGGTGCGCAGCTCCTGGTCGTCGGCAGCCGGAGCCGCAGCCAGCTGCCGGGGATGGTGCTGGGGTCGGTCGCGCTCCACTGCGTGGTGCACGCCCCGTGCCCGGTGATGGTCGTCCACCCGCAGCGTCGTCCCGTGCAGCAGCCGGCCCCGGCCCTGGCCTCGGCAGGCGCCTGAGCACCACCCGACGACGGCCCCGGCACCGATGGACTCGGCGCCGGGGCCGTCGTCTGTTCCCGGGGACGTCCTGGCGCGCCGCCGCACCGGGTGCCGGTGACCACCGGCTGCGCGGGGGAGGAGCCGGGCGGGGACATCGTCGGGCCGGTGGTTCCCGACCCGACCCGACCAGCGCGCCCGGGGAACGGGTCAGTGGGTCGCGGAGCGGGTGTGCGGGGTCCGCCGGGCGCCGAGCAGCTTCGTCAGCGCATCGGCGGCCAGGAGGGCCGGGACCGCACACCCGGCGACGAGGAAGCCGGTGAGCGAGGGCGGACGATGGCCCAGCAGCTCCGCGACCGGCGGGACGGCGAGCATCGCGACCAGGATCGCCAGCTCGGCGGCCACCGCGCCGATCAGCATCGGGTTCCCCCGCCAGCGCAGCCGCCACACCGGCCGGGTGCTGCTGCGGCAGGCGAAGGCGTTGGCCGACTGCCCGAGGACGACCGCGGTGAACGCCGCCCCGGAGGCGGTCGCCAGCACGCCGGCGGCCGGCGTCTCGCCACAGCTCCAGCCCGAGCCGAGCAGGACCGTCAGGAACGCGGTCATCGAGACCGTCGCCTGCACCGGGCCCAGCACGCCGAAGGCCCGCGCCAGCAACCGGCGGTCGATGAGCCGCTGCCGCGGCGGGGGCCCGTCGAGCGCCCGGGCGGAGGCCGGCTCGGCGCCCAGGGCCAGGGCGGGCAGCTGGTCGGTGGCGATGTCCAGGGCGAGCACCTGCAGCACCCCCAGCGCCAGCGGGACGGCGCCCCCGGTCACCGAGAAGACCAGGAACGGCGCCAGCTCGGCGACGTTGTCGGTCAGGTGGTAGGTCAGGAACCGCCGGATGTTGGCGAAGGTGGCCCGGCCCTGCCGCACGGCGGTCACGATCGTGGCGAACTGGTCGTCCAGCAGCACCAGGTCGGCGGCCTGCCGGGCGACGTCGGTGCCGCTGCGCCCCATGGCCACGCCGATGTCGGCGGCGCGCAGCGCCGGGCCGTCGTTGACCCCGTCACCGGTCATCGCCACGACGTGCCCGCGCGACTGGAGGGCCTGGGCGATGCGCAGCTTGTCCTCGGGGGCGACCCGGCAGACCACGGCGCCGTCGGTGTCCAGCAGCTCGGCGAGCTCCTGCTGGTCGGCGGGCAGCGCGGCGCCCTCGACGACGAGGCTGCGGCCCTCCCGCCACAGCCCGGTCTCCCGGGCGATCGCCGACGCGGTCGCGCCGGAGTCGCCGGTGACCATGGCGATCCGGATGCCCGCGCGCCGACACTCCGCGAGCGCGGCGTCCACCCCGGGCCGCGGAGGGTCCTCGAGGCCGACGAGGCCGAGCAACGTCAGCTCCCGTTCGGCGTCGTCGGCCGTGGCGTCCTCGGCCACGGCCCGGTCGGTGACGGCCACGGCGAGCACCCGCAGGCCCCGCGCGGCGAGTTGCGCGACCGCCTCGGGTGCGCCGTCGGGGCGGACGCAGCGGTCGAGCACCGAATCGGGCGCCCCCTTGACGTACAGCACGCCGGCCGCGAGCACCGACATCCTGCGGCGGCGCGGGTCGAAGGCGAAGCGGCGCGTGCCCGGCCCCTCGGCCGCGTCCAGCCCGGTGGCGCCGGTCCGCCTGGCGAGCGCGTCCAGGGCCGCCTCCATCGGGTCGCCCGCTGCCGTCCAGGTCGTCCCCTCCTGGCGGATCCGGCCGGTCGAGCAGAGCACCGCTGCGCGGGCCAGGTCGCGGGCTGCGGTCACCGCGTCGGCGGGGCCGTCGACCTCCGCCACGGGCGCGTAGCCCTCCCCGCGCACCGTCGTCGTCCCGGCCGGGGTCCAGACCGTCACCACCGACATCCGGTTCTGGGTGAGGGTGCCGGTCTTGTCGGTGCAGATGAACGTCGTCGACCCCAGGGTCTCCACCGACTCCAGTCGGCGGACCAGGGCGTTGCCGTGGGCGAGGAGCTGCGCGCTGTGCGCCAGCGACAGCGTCACCGTCGGCAGCAGGCCCTCGGGCACCAGGGCGACGGTGACCCCGACCGCGAACAGGAAGCCCTCGCCGGCCGGCAGGCCCAGCAGCAGCCCGACACCGAAGCAGCCCAGCCCGAGCCCGACGGCGATCACCGTGATGACCCTGATGACCCGGTCGAGTTCTTTGCTCAGCGGGGTCCTGACCCGCTGGACCGTCCGGGTCAGGGTCGCGATGCCGGCCAGCCGGGTGTCCCCGGCGATCGCGGTCACCGCGGCGGAGGCCTCGCCCTCGACGACGAAGCAGCCGGCGTGGACCGGGTCGCCGGCCTCCTTGGCGACCGGCTCGCTCTCCCCGGTGAGCATCGCCTCGTCGACCCGCAGACCGTGCACCTCGAGCAGCTCGAGGTCGGCGGCCAGCCGGTCCCCGGCCTCGAGCAGCACCAGGTCGCCCGGGACCAGGTCGACGGCGTCGACGTCCTGGCGGACCCCGTCGCGGACCACGGTCACCCGGTGCGGTACCAGGTCCTGCAACGCCTGGGCCGCGCGGTCGGCGCGGTGCTCCTGCACGAACGAGAAGACGCCGTTGAGGACCACGACGACCGCGATCGCGACCCCGAGCTGCGGCATGCCGCCGACGACGGCCAGCGCGGCGGCTGCCCACAGCAGCAGGGCGAAGAAGTGCACCATCTGCGCGACGAGCAGGCGCACCGGCGACGGAGGCCGCTGGACGGGCAGCCGGTTCCCGCCGGGGACCCGGCGAGCGGACACCTCCGCGCCGGTCAGGCCGGCCTTCGACCGATCGACCAGGTCCGTGCCCCGCGTGGTCACCTGGAGGTCCTCTCGTCACCGGGGTCGCGACGCACGGGAGCGGCGCCGCACCCGAGCCTCACGCCCGCCCGGGCACGGCGGACAGGGACCAAGGCCGCTGGTGGCGGGGGACCTCCGGCAGCCCTTGCGAGGAACAGGAGCCCCGGGAGGGGTCCATCACCCGGTCGGGTGAGGTCCTTGGTCCCGTTCCCGGTCGACGCGCTCAAGTCCGTCGCCGGGCCGTCGATGGCCGTCTCGGACCAGAGTTCCCGACGACCCGAGGAAGCCCGACATGCCGACCCCTCCGTCCGACGCCCCCCTGCCCGCTGTCCGCAGCCGGCGGCTCCGCTGGTGGGGAGACCGACCGATCGCCGTCAAGGTGCTCGCCGCCGTGGGAGCGGCCGGGGTGGTCGCCCTGGTCGTCGGGGTCACCGGGCTCCGCGCGCTCGAGGCGGAGGCGGCGGCGACCGAACGCGTCTACAGCGAGGACGTCCGCGGCGTGGACGCCGTCACGGCCCTGCTCCTCGACGTGGAACGGGCCGCCCGCGCCTCACGGGATGCGGCACTGGCCCCGGGCGAGGAGGCGCGCGGGGCCGCGTTCGAGGCGCTGGCCGAGGCCCGCGACGACTTCAGCACCGACCACGAGGCCTTCCTCGCGCTCGGACACACGTCGGACGCAACGGTGGTCCTGGAGGAGGTGGTGGCGGACTTCTCCGCAGCCGGCCGGCTCGAGGACGCGGTGCTCCGGCCACTGGCCGAGGCCGGTGACGTGCCGAGCTGGGTGGCTGCCCACCGCGGCCAGGTGGAGCCGCTGTACGAGGCAGTCCTGGGCGAACTGCTCGAGATCGAGGAGGAGGTGACCGCCGATGCCGAGCACGCCGCCGCCCTGGCAGCCGAGCACTCCGCCGACCAGCGCCGGCTGTCCCTCGTCGTCCTGGGCGTCGGTCTGGCGCTCGCGCTGACCCTGGGGTGGGCGGTAGCCCGGGCGGTGGCGCGCGACGTCCGCCGGGTCGTCCACGTCGTCGAGGGCCTCGCGGACGGTGACCTGACCCGGTCCAGCGGCCTGACCACCCGGGACGAGCTCGGCCGGATGGGCGCCGGGCTCGACGTGGCGCTGGCCGACCTGCGGGGCGTGCTGGCCACCGTGGTCGACAGCTCGGCCACGGTCGCGGCCTCCACCGAGGAGCTCTCGGCGTCGGCCGCCCAGATCTCCGCGTCCGCCGAGGAGACCAGCGTGCAGGCCGGCGTCGTGTCCGCCGCGGCCGAGGAGGTCGCCCGCACCGTGGCCACCATCGCGGCCGGGGCCGAGGAGATGACCGCGGCGATCTCCGAGATCAGCCACAGCGCCAACGGCGCTGCCGCGGTGGCCTCGACGGCGGTCGGCGAGGCCCAGCAGGCGACGGCGACCGTGCAGGAGCTGGGCGAGTCCTCCCAGGAGATCGGTGAGGTGGTGAAGGCGATCACCGCCATCGCCCAGCAGACGAACCTGCTCGCCCTGAACGCCACCATCGAGGCGGCCCGGGCCGGGGCGGCCGGCACGGGCTTCGCCGTCGTCGCCACCGAGGTCAAGGACCTCGCCCGGGAGACCGCCCGCGCCACCGAGGACATCGCCCGGCGCGTCGAGGCGATCCAGGCCGCGAGCCAGGGCGCGGTGGTGGCCATCGGCCGCATCGCCGACGTCGTCGGCTCGATCAGCGACCACCAGCTGACCATCGCCTCGGCCGTGGAGGAGCAGACCGCGACGACCGACGAGATGAGCCGTTCGGTGCAGGAGGGGGCCTCGGGGGTCACCGAGATCGCCGCCAACGTCACCGGGGTGTCCACGGCGGCGGAGCTGACCAACCAGGCACTGAGCCAGACCCGGATCGCCGTGGACGAGCTGTCCCGGCTGGCGAGCGACCTCCGCGGCACGGTCGCCCGCTTCACGTACTGACGCCAGGGGCCGGCTACCCCGTTCGAGCAGGGTCCTTGGTCCCGACTTCGCCTCGACCGCTCAAGAACCGGCCGGTTGCGTCGATGCTCGTACCGGAGCACGTCCCCGCACCGGTGGCCGGCCGCTCCGCTCGACCCTCAGGCGGTGCGCCGATGCACCGGCCGTCCGCACGACCTCGCGACATACGGATCTGGAGTGGTGCATGAGCACGATCGGGGGGCTGCGCCCGGCAGGCGATGACCCGGTCACGGGCCCGGTCGCCGCCTCGCTGTTCAGCGCCCGGACCGCCGATGCGACCGCCCTGCTGGTGGTCGACCGGTCGGGTGCCGGGCACCAGGTGAGCTGGGCCAACGAGGCGGCCGCCCGCCTGCTGAGCCGCGAGCTGGACGACGTGCGTGGCCGCACCCTGGGCGAGCTGCTGTCCCCGATGGACGCCGACCAGGTGGCGCTCCTGCTCAGCCCGGACCGCACGACGCAGATGACGATGCCCGTCAGGGTGGACGGCGTCCTGCACGAGGTCGTCGTCGTGGCCATGCCGGAGCCCAGCGGCGGTCGGTGGACGATCCGGATCATCTCCACCGCCAACGAGCTGGAGCGGGCGCTGCGCGCGACGGCGGACGCGCACGAGCGCCGTTTCGCCGCGGTCACCGAGCGATCGCCGGTGCCCCTGCTGCTGTCGGAGCAGGGCATGCGCCTGGCGCACGTCAACGAGGCGTTCTGCACCCTGGTCGGCGCACCGGCCGAGCAGCTGCTCGGCACCGGCTGGCTCGACGTCGTGGCCCCGGACGACCTGGACCGGGTGGTGGACCAGGTGGCCGCGGTCCTCGACGGCGCGGACGCGGCGTCGGTCGAGCTCAACGTGCTGCGCCGGGACGACGACGTGCGGCGAGCGGTGCTGCGGCTGAGCCGCATCGTCACCCCGGGGGCCGGCGTCGGCTTCGTCGGGACGCTGGACGACATCACCGAGAGGCTCGCCTACCAGGCCCGGCTGGAGCACCAGGCCAACCACGACCCGCTGACCGGGCTGCCCAACCGGACCCTCCTCCACCAGTCCATCACCGCGCGGTTCACCCCGGGCGCCGACGGCCTGGCCTGCCTCTTCCTCGACATCGACGACTTCAAGGCGGTCAACGACTCCCTGGGTCACACGGTGGGTGACCTGCTGCTCGTGGAGCTGGCGGCACGACTGCGGACGGCGGTCCGCCCGGGTGACCTGGTGGCCCGGTTCGGTGGCGACGAGTTCGTCGTCGTCTGCAGCGAGGTGTCCGAGTCCGAGGCGGTCGGGCTCGCGCTCCGGCTGCTCACCGCCGTGTCGATGCCCTTCGACCTCGGCGGCGTGCAGGTGGAGCCGGGGGCCAGCATCGGCGTCACCCTGCAGAACCCCGACCACCTGACGGCCGACGACCTCGTCCGTGACTGCGACATCGCGATGTACCAGGCCAAGGCGGCCGGACGCGGACGGGTCGCGCTGCTGGACCAGCGGGGTCGAGCCGCAGCCCGCGCCAAGCTCCAGATGGTGGCCGACCTGCGGGACGCCGTCCAGGACCGGGGGATGCAGGTCTGGTACCAGCCCATCGTCGGCGCAGCGGACCAGCGGCCGATCGGCGTGGAGTCGCTCGCCCGCTGGACGGACGCCCGACGGGGTCCGGTGTCGCCCGAGGTGTTCGTGCCCCTGGCCGAGGAGAGCGGCCTGATCGGCGCCCTGGGCATGATGGTGCTGGAGGAGACCTGCCGGCAGCTGGCGGAGTGGGACGCGCAGCTCGGCGCCGCGGCGCCGCCGCACGCCAACGTCAACATCTCGGCGCTCCAGCTGGACCGGTCGCTGCCCGGGCGGGTCGCGGAGGCCCTGCAGCGGCACGGGCTGGAACCCCGCCGGCTGGCGCTCGAGCTGACCGAGTCCTCGCTGATGGGCGACCCGGCCGCGGCCCGGGAGATCCTGCAGGCGCTGCGGGACCTGGGGATCCACCTCGCGATCGACGACTTCGGCACCGGCTACTCGTCGCTGGCCTACCTGCGGCACCTGCCGGTCAACTGCCTCAAGGTCGACCGGTCGTTCGTGGCCGAGCTCGCCGACGGCAACAGCGACATCGCGGCCATGGTCATCGCACTGGCCCGGACGCTGGGGCTCACCACCGTCGCGGAGGGCGTCGAGTCGGCCGAGCAGGCGGCCGAGCTGGCCCGGCTCGGGGTCAGCTACCTGCAGGGCTTCTTCCTCGCCCGCCCCATGACCGGCGCCGACTGCGGCGCGTGGTTCGCCGACCGACGACGGGACGACCAGTGACGCAGCCCGACCGCACGACCACCCCGACCGACGGCGAGCACCCCACCGACGGTGGACCCTCGCAGCTGCTCGACGTCGAGCAGGTCCTGGCGAGCATCGACACGATGGCGGCCAACAAGCCGGTGGCCGCACAGGTGGTCGCCATGACCAGCGCCGAGGACGCCGGCGCCAAGGAGCTGGCGACCATCCTGGCCGGTGACCTCGCGCTCGCCGGCCGGGTCATGAAGCTGGCCAACTCGGCGTACTACGGGATGCGGGGCCGGGTGAGCTCGCTGCAGTTCGCGATCTCGGTCGTCGGCTTCATGACCGTGCGCACGCTGGCCACGGTGTCCCTCACCGACCTGGACGACGAGTCGCGGCTGCCGGACGACTTCTGGTTCACCAGCACCCACGTCGGGCAGGCGGCCGCGACCGTGGCGCCCCGGTTCGGTGAGCGGCCGCCCGACGCCCTGTGCCTGGGGATGCTCTCGCAGATGGGCGCCGCGCTGCTGCACCACAACGACCCGCAGGGGCATCCGGTGCTCGTCGGGCAGCACCCCGACCTGCCGGGGCGCCGGATGGCCGAGCAGCAGCGCTACGGCGTCCACGGGGTGCGGCTGAGCGCCGTGGCCCTCGACCACTGGGGCTTCCCCCGGCGCATGGTGACCGCGCTCGACTGCCTCGACGACCTGCTCGCCCCCGAGGGGGCGCTGCTGCGCGTGGCCTTCGAGGTCGCCGCCCGGCTCGCCGGCACCGGGCACACGCCGGTCCCCATCGGTCGGCTCTGCCGCGGCCTGCTGACCGAGGAGCAGCTGGAGTCGGTGACCGAGCGCGTCCGCGTCGAGGCCACGGAGCTGCGGATCGCCATGGTGGGCTGACGATCCGCCGGTCGGCTCGGGACGCGGTGCCCGCCCGCCGGCCGGGGAACCACCGGCAGCCGGCGCGCGGGGTCCCCAGTGGACGCCGCCCTGGGGGAGCGGCTCCTGCTACCGCCGGACGGTCGGGTTCCGCTACGGTCCGGCGGTAGCAGAGGAACCGGTCGGCGACCACGCCGAGGAGGTACCCGTGGCGGCACCCGACGACCTCAAGCCCGCTGGCGCCACGCACCCGGCCGGCGGCCCGGCTCTGTCCTTCCCCGACCTCCCGCGGCTGGAGCTGGACCAGCTGCTCGGCCAGCTGGTGGACCGGGCGCAGGAGGTCATGGCCACCCAGGGGCGGCTGCGCGGCCTGCTGCGGGCCAACCAGCTGGTCACCAGCGAGCTCGAGTCCGCCGCGGTCCTGCACCGGACGGCGGAGGCAGCCCGCCAGCTGGTGGGCGCACGCCGTGCCGTGCTGGACGTGACGGGCCCGGCGGGGACGGTGGTCGAGTCGGTGGCGGCCGGGTCGGGGCCCGCTCCGCGCGGGAGCCGGCAGGAGGCGCGCGCCGGTGCCGTGCTGGACGTCCCGATCCGGGTGCGGGGCGAGGTCGTCGGTGCGCTGCACCTGCAGGACGACGAGCGGGACGTGTTCAGCCGCGAGGACCGGGAGCTCGTGCAGGCCCTGGCGGCGACCGCCGGGCTCTCCGTCTCGAACTCCTGGTCCTATGAGTCGGCCCGGCGGCGTGGTGAGTGGCTGCAGGCATCGGCCGCGATCACCCGGGAGCTGCTGGCGGCGGGCGACAGCGGCGCCGGTGCGCTGGAGCTGGTCGCCCGCGGGATCCGCGACGTGGCGGAGGCCGACGTCGTCGCCGTCCTCCTGCCCGACCCGCAGTCGTCGTCCGGGGCGCTGCGGGTGGAGGTCCTGGTCGGGCCCCGGGAGATCGAGGGGACGGGGGAGCCGGTGCCGGTGTCGGGCACCGTGCTCGGCCGCGTCCTCCGCGAGGGCCGGCCCGTGCGACTCGTCGACGGGACGGGCGAGGGGGCCGGTGCCCTGCCCTGGACGGGGGTGGACGTCGCGGCCGTCCTCGCCGTCCCGCTGCGCGGTTCGGAGGTGGTGCTCGGCGTGCTCTGCGCCGCCCGCGTGCCGGGCCGGCCCGGCTTCTCGCCCACCGACGCTGAGATGGCCGGTGACTTCGCCGCTCAGGCCGCTGTCGCCATCGAACTGTCCGCCGCCCGGGCCGAGCAGCAGCGCGCCGTCGTCCTGGACGAGAGGGAGCGGATCGCGATGGACCTGCACGACACGGTCGTGCAGCAGATGTTCAGCGTCGGGCTCACCCTGCAGGGCGCGGTCGCCGGGCTCCCGGACGACCGTCCCGCCCGCCGGGTGCGGGACGCCGTGGAGGAGATCGACCGGATCATCAACCGGATCCGCAGCACCGTCTTCCCGCTGCGGGCAGAGGCGGGCGGACCCAGCCCACGCGAGCAGGTGATGGACGCCGTCGCGGAGGCGTCCGGTGCGCTCGGGTTCGAGCCGGACGTGCGCGTCTCGGGGCTCCTGGACGGTGCGGTCACCGAGGACCTGGTGCACGACGTGGCGGGCGTCGTCCGCGAGGCGCTGCTGGACGTCGCACGCCGGCGCCGCGCCACCACGGCGAGCATCGACGTGGTCGGGGACCGCGAGGGCGTGGTCGTGCACGTGCGGGACGACGACCGGCAGCCACCGGACCAGCACCGGACCGCGGAGGCGGCACTGCGCCGGCGGGCCGAGCGGCACGGCGGCACCTGCACCGTCACGGCGGGGACACCGGCAGGGACGTCGCAGTACTGGTGGGTGCCGTGCGCGTGACCGGCACCCGACGGCCCGGTCGCGCGAGGAGAGGCCGGGACGTTGGTCCCGGCGAGCCGTGCCACTGGACACGTCCGGTCGCGGCCGGCCGGACGCATCCTGGCGACACGGTGCCAGTCGTCCGCCGGTGGTCGGTCGACGTCCGGCGGACGGGGAGGTCCTGGTGGCGACGGTCGACCGGCACACGGCGGTGGCCGGCCCGAGGCGTCCCGGTTGGCCCGGTGGCGCTGCGGGACGCAGGCCGTCGGGGGCCGACCGGCCCGCGCCCCGGCGCGTGCCGCGCTCCGCCCGGGGCTGGCTGGCGGTGCTGGGGACCTCGGTGGCTGCGCTGGTGGTCCTCGCGACCCTCGGTGACCACTCCGCCCTCGTGCGGTCCTTCGACCGGTCCGTGCGGGACCTGCTCGTCCCCGGACCGCCGGGCGGCGGCCGCCGGGGGACCTGGCACGGCCTGGACGTGGTCGGGCACGTCCTCGGCCCGCAGGCCCTGTGGGTGCCCGCCGTGCTGGCCCTGGTCTGGGCCCGGCGGTGGCGGCACCTGCTCGTGTACGTGGGCACGATCAGCGTGGTGGCGGCCGTCGCCGTGCTGGCTGCCGAGGACACCGCGTGGGTCCGCGTCGTCCGTCACCGGATCACCGGTTCGCCGGCGGACCTGGCGCTGCCCGCCTGGCCGGTGCTCGTCGTCGCGGCGGTCACCGTCGCCGGCGTGTACGCGCTGGCGCCGCCGGGGCGCATCCGTGCCGCGGCGTGGGCGGCGGCCGGGACGACGGTGGCCGCGCTCGCCGCCACCCGGGTCGCCCTCGGCGTGGACAGCGCCGCCGTGGCGGTGGCCAGCGCCGCGGTCGGGGCGAGCGCGGCCGCGCTCGCCGCCACCCTGCTCGTCCCGGAGCGGGAGTTCCCGGTCACCTACCGCCGGCGGGTCAAGGCCCACCTCGCCCTGGACGCCGAGCGCACCGCCCGGGTGCTCGGCGCCGTCCGGGACCAGCTCGGGGTCGAGGTCACCGAGCTGACGCCCTACCGGCTGGACGGCTCCGCCGGCTCCACCCCGTGCCGGCTGCGGACGGCGGGCGGGTCGCCGCCGTACCTGTTCGGCAAGCTCTACTCGACCACGCACCTGCGGTCCGACCGCTGGTACAAGTACGCCCGGGTCCTGCTCTACGGCCGGCTCGAGGACGAGGCGCCGTTCACGTCGGTGCGCCGTCTCGTCGAGCACGAGGACTACATGGGCCGCCTGCTGCGTGACGGCGGGGTGCAGGTCCCCGAGCCGATCGGGGTCGTCGAGGTCGTGCCCGGGCGGGAGTACCTGCTGGTCACCGAGCTGGTGCCCGACGCGGTCGAGGTGCTCGAGTCCGGAGTGCCCGACGCCGTCGTGGACGACGCGCTGCGGCAGGTCCGCCGGATGTGGGCCGCCGGCGCCGCGCACCGCGACGTCAAGCCCTCGAACGTCCTGGTCCGCGGGGAGCGCGTGGTCCTGGTGGACGTCTCGTTCGGCGAGCTGCGTCCCTCGCGGTGGCGCCAGTCGGTGGACCTGGCCAACATGCTGCTGACCCTCGCCCTCGTCGCCGGTCCCGAGCGCGTCCTGGCCCGGGCGACGGCGTTCTTCACCGCCGACGAGCTCGCCGAGGCCATGGCCGTGACCGGTTCGGTGACCGTCCCACGCCAGCTGCAGCGGCTGATCCGGGAGACCGGTCGTGACCTGGCGGCCGAGTTCCGCGGGCGGCTGCCGGAGCGGCCCCGGGTCAGCGTGCAGCGGTGGAGCCTGAGCCGGGTGCTCCTCGCGGTGGCGACGGTGGGCGGGCTGCTCCTCGCGGCGACGCTGGTCGGCCTGAACCTGGAGGCGGGCGGGCTGCTGTAGCCACCGTCCGTCCGGGCACCGTGGGACGACGCGGTGCGCACGCACGTCGCCCGGGACCTCAGCAGGAGAGGAGTCCGGCGCGGTGACCGGGGACCAACGACCCGGGTCAGGGGCGCGCATGCGGACCTAGCGTCCTGAGCAGGACGTCGACGACCCCGGAGGGCACCGTGACCCAGCTGCGAGACCCCGGATCCACCGCCACCCGGACCAACCGGCTGGGCTGCGTGCTGGCCGTGCTGGTCAACGCCGCAGGCCTGGTCGTGCTCCACGTCTGGCCGGGCTGGGAGGAGCTCCCCTTCCTGACCGACGAGGCCTGGGACGTGCTCCCGTTCGTCGACGCCGCGCTCGTCGCGGGGATCGTCGTCAACGTCGTGCTGCTGGCGCGCCGCCCGGGCTGGCCCATCGCGGCCGGCACCCTGGTGACCACGGTGTTCGGCCTCGTGGCGTCGGTGGAGGTCCTGTCGGTCTTCCCGTTCGACGTCTCGCCCACCTGGGCCACGCTGCTGCGGGTGGTGCTGGTCTTCGGCATCGTCGGTGCCGTCCTCGGGATCCTCGCGCTGCTGGTCTCCCTGCTGCGGCTGCGCCAGGTCGAGGGCCGCTGACGGTCGCCGTGGACCTGGCCACGGACGTCGAGGGACCCGCTCACCGCGGCGTCCTGGCCCGCCGTCCCACGGCAGCCGCGGGGCTCTCCGCCGCGGAGGTCGCCGCGCGGGCCGCTGCCGGGCAGACCAACGCGACGACGACCCGGACCAGCCGCACGGTCGGTCAGGTGGTCCGGGCCAACGTCCTCACGTTCTTCAACGGCCTGCTCGCCGCGCTGTTCGTGCTGGTCGCGCTGACCGGCCAGTGGCAGAACGCCCTCTTCGGCGGGGTCGTGGTCGCGAACTCGGCGATCGGCATCGTCCAGGAGCTGCGGGCCAAGCGGACGCTGGACCGGCTCGCCGTGCTCGACGCCCCACGGGCGCGCGTGCGGCGCGACGGCGCCGACCGGCAGGTCGGGGTGGCCGAGGTGGTCCTCGACGACCTGCTCTCCCTGGGCGCCGGCGACCAGGTGACGGCCGACGGCGTGGTGCGCGACGCCACGGGTCTGACCGTCGACGAGTCGTTGCTGACCGGGGAGTCCGAGCCGGTGGTCAAGGCCGCCGGTGACCCGGTGCTCTCCGGGTCGATCGTCGTCGCCGGCCGTGGGCTGGCGCAGACCACGGCCGTGGGCGACGACGCGTACGCCGCCCGGCTGGCCACCGAGGCACGCCGGTTCACCACCACGAGCTCCGAGCTGGTGGCCGCGACGAACCGGCTGCTCCGGTGGATCTCGCTCGTGCTGCTCGTCGTCGGCCCCGCGGTCCTGTGGAGCCAGTTCCGCACCAGCGACAACCCGACCTGGCGCGACGCCGTCACCGGGACGGTCGCCGCGCTCGTGGGGATGGTCCCCGAGGGGCTGGTGCTGCTCACCACCCTGGCGTTCGGGGTGGCCACCGTGTCCCTCGCCCGGCGGCAGACGCTGGTGCAGGAGCTGCCCGCCGTCGAGGGGCTGGCCCGGGTCGACGTCGTCTGCCTGGACAAGACCGGGACGCTGACCCACGGCGACGTCCGCTTCGACGAGCTGGTCGAGCTCACGCCCACGGCAGCCGTCGACGCACCGCGGGCGCTGGGGCTGCTGGCAGCCGGCGACCCGGCGAACGCGACCGCCGCCGCACTCGCGGCGGTCTTCCCGCTCCGGGGGCCCGTGCCCACCGACCTCGTGCCCTTCTCCTCCGCCCGCAAGTGGTCGGCGGTGCGCGAGGAGGCCTCGACCTGGGTGCTGGGAGCGCCGGAGATGGTGCTGCCGGCCACGACCACGGCCGCCGGGGCGGCCGCTCGGGCGCGGGCCGACGAGCTGGCCGGCCGGGGGCGCCGGGTCCTGCTGCTGGCCCGGGCGACCGCGCGCTGGACGTCGGGCGCACAGGACGCCGAGCTGCCGGCGGACCTCGGGCCGGTGGCGCTGGTGGTGCTGGCCGAGCGCATCCGGGCGGACGCGGCCGAGGTGCTGCGCTACTTCACCGCCCAGGGCGTGGCGCTCAAGGTCATCTCGGGGGACAACCCGCGCACCGTGGGCGCGGTCGCCGCCGCGGTCGGGGTGCCGGGTGTGACGGGGGCGGTGGACGCCGTCGACGCCCGCACCCTGCCCGAGGACCCCGGCGCGCTCGCCGCGGCGATGGAGGCGGGGAGCGTCTTCGGCCGGGTGACACCGCACCAGAAGCGGGCGATGGTCGCCGCCCTGCAGAGCCGCGGCCACGTGGTGGCGATGACCGGGGACGGCGTCAACGACGCCCTGGCGCTCAAGGACGCCGACATCGGGGTGGCCATGGGCAACGGCTCACCCGCCACCCGCGCCGTGGCCCAGCTGGTCCTGCTGGACGGCCGGTTCGCCCACCTGCCCGAGGCCGTCGCCGAGGGGCGGCGGGTCATCGCCAACATCGAGCGGGCCGCCAACCTGTTCCTGGTCAAGAACGTCTACGCGCTGTTCCTGGCGTTGATCACCGTGCTCACCCTCGGCGCCTATCCGCTCGCGCCGGTCCAGCTGACCCTGGTCTCCACCTGCACGATCGGCGTCCCCGGGTTCTTCCTGGCGCTCGCCCCCAACAGCCGGCGCTACCTGCCCGGCCTGCTCCGGCGGGTCCTGGTGTTCTCGGTGCCGACCGGGGTGCTCACCGGGGCCGCGGCGTACGCCGGCTACGCGGTCACCCGGTGGACGGTGCCCGAGGTCGGCCCGGCCGGGGCGCGTACGACGGCGACCGTCGTGGTCCTGCTGGTGGCGCTCTGGACGCTCGGCGTCCTCGCCCGGCCGCTCACCCGCGGCAAGGCGCTCCTGCTGGCCCTCATGGCCGGTCTGGCCTGCCTCTGTGTCGCCGTCCCCGCCGTCGCCCGGTCGATCGTCCTGCTCGAGGTGTCGGTGCCGACGCTGACCATCGGCCTGGCCGTCGGGGCGGGCGGGGCGCTGCTGGTGGAACTCGCCCACCGCGCGACGCAGCGGTGGGTCCGCTGACGGTCCCCGGGACCGAGCGGGTGGACATCGTGCGCCCGGCCGGTGTCCGGCGGCGATCGACCCACGGATCGAGGACCTCCGGCCCCGGTGGGCTCCGCCGCTGCCTGCCAGGGTCGGTGCCGAGGCCGCCGACGTGGGCGGACCCGGGGCGAGGAGGCGCCGTCCATGTGGGCCCGCAACCACCTGGTCAACCCGGTCGTCCGGGCACTGGGACACAGCCGGGCGCACCGGCTCCTGGGCCGGCACCTGGTGCTGCTGTCCTACACCGGGCGGCGCACCGGCCGCCGGTTCGAGCTGCCGGTCATGGCCGCACCGGCAGGGGAGGACCTGGTCGTGGTGGCCGGCGGAGCCGGGGGCAAGACCTGGTGGCGCAACTTCGGTGCGGACCCGGCGGAGGTGCTCGTCCGCGCCGGGGGCGGCGACCAGCGGCGCAGCGCGCGCCGGCTGTCCCCGGGAGACCCCGGGCACGCCGCCGCGCTGGAGGCCTACCGCCGGACCTTCCCGCGGGGGCACGTGCCCGGCGGGAGCCCGGTCGTCGTCCTGACCCCGCCGGACCGGACGTGACCGCTGCCCCGGCGCGCCCTCCGGCACGCCCACGCCCGGTGCAGAGCCGATCGGCCCGCGCGGCCGCGACCTCCGGCCCTGGTGGCGGTCGCCGGGCGGGGCGAGGCTGACGGCCGGAGACGACGGGCCCCCGGTCCACGGCCGGCGGGCCGCCTGGACCGCCGCGGCCCGGGACGACCAGGAGGAGGCCCGCATGCACCCGACGTCGATCGGCCCCGGTGCGCGGCGGTGGCGCGCGGACGGCGTCCTCGCGGTGGTGCCCCGGGCCAGCCGCCGTGCCGCGGTGGCGGTCTCGGTCCCGGTCGCCCTGCTCGGCGCGCTGTTCAGCCCACCGGTGGCCACCCTGGTGGCCGCTCCCTTCGCGGCCGCGGCCGCGGCCCTCCAGGCCGCCGTCGTCTGCCCCGGCTTCCCGGACGAGGTCACGGCCCGCCGGGCAGTGGTCCTCGTGGGGGCGGGCGGAGGGCTGGTGGTGCCCTACGTGCTGGGCGCCGCGGCGCTCGGCCCTGTCGGCGTGGCGGCCAACGTGCTGCTCCTGCTCCTCGGCGTCGTCGCGCTCGTCGGCTGGATCGCCGAGCTGGACCGCCGGGGGCACGACGCGTCGTCCGCCGGCCGGGACGAGGAGCTGCTGGGCGACCTGGTCGGCGGGCTGACGACGGCGACGCTGCTGGAGGAGTGGCGGTCCACGGACGGCGCGGCGGAGGCCGGGGACCCGCAGCGGCGGTCCGACGCCCTCCGCCTCCGGGCGGCCGTGGCGCAGGAGCTGACCCGCCGCCACCCGGCCGAGGCGGGGGAGTGGTTGCGGCCGGGGTCGTCGGCGTTCCCGGACGGACCGCCACCTCCCAGGTGACCCCGGGGCGTCGTCCGGCGCCAGGATCCGGGCGCCCCGCGACGCGGCCGTCCCCGCGGATCGCGGTCAAGGATCAGACGTCTCATACGTCTGGAACTCGTGGGCTAGGCTTCGGCGAGCCGGTCGATCGGGGGTCCAGACCGGCGCTCCGTCGGCCGACGGCGCCGCGGTCCCCAGGCCCCCAGGACGGAGGTCCGATGAGCCCCTCGGCTGCGACGACGCGCGGGAGCTGCCGGGGGACGCGCGCCGGCCGGTGTGCGCACGTCCGTCGGGTCGGCAGGACGTCCGGGCCGTGCGCCCCGGCGCCGGGCCGCGGCGTCCGGTGAGCGGACCGTCCTCGGCCGGTGACCCCGACGACGTCGTCCCGGTGTTCTTCCTGTCCGACAGCACCGGGATCAGCGCCGAGACGATGGGCAACGCACTGCTCATCCAGTTCCCCGACCGGCAGTTCGAGCGCACGCTGGTCCCGTTCATCTCCACCGTGGAGATGGCCCGCGAGGTCGTCGCCCAGCTCGACGAGGTGATGGCCGGCCCGGTGCCGCCGCTGGTGTTCCTGACCGCCGCGGTCGAGGAGGTGCGGGCCGAGCTGCTGCGCACCAAGGCCCCGGTCATCGACTTCTTCGGCCTGCACATGGCCCGGGTGGAGGAGCAGCTCGGGGTGGCCGGGCTGCGCGAGGCCCGGCGGCTGCACGGGGTGGGTGACGTGCGCCGCTACAACGACCGGATGGCGGCGATCGAGTTCGCCATCGAGCACGACGACGGGCTCAGCCCCCGCGGGCTCGACCGCGCCGACGTCGTCCTGCTGGCCCCCTCGCGGTGCGGCAAGACCCCGACGGCCATGTACCTGGCGCTGCAGCACGGGCTGTTCGTCGCCAACTACCCGCTCGTCGACGAGGACCTGGAGACCACCGACCTGCCCCGACCGGTGCGCGAGCTGGCCGACCGGTGCTTCGGGCTGACCACCACGGTGGCCCGGCTCAGCCGGGTGCGCCAGGAGCGCCGCCCCGACTCGCGCTACGCCTCGGAGGAGCAGTGCCGTGCCGAGCTGCGCCGGGCGACAGCGATGTACGACACCCACTCCCTGCCCACGGTCGACACCTCGGCGGCCTCCGTCGAGGAGATAGCCGCCGTGGTGATCCAGACCCTGGCCCGCCGGCGCCGCCGGCCGGGTGCACCCGCGTCGTCCCGCCCCGCCCGATGAGGAAGGACCTGTCATGAGCACCGAGACCGCACCCGAGGCCACCGCACCCGACCGACACGCACCCGAGGACAACGTCCGGTGGTTCGCCGAGCTGGGACTGGGCGACCTGGAGGTCGTCGGCGGCAAGAACTCCTCGCTGGGCGAGATGATCTCCCACCTGGCCGACGCCGGGGTGCGCGTCCCCGACGGCTTCGCGACCACGGCCGCGGCCTACCAGCGGTTCCTCGGCGACACCGGCCTGGCCGCCCGGATCGCCGACCGGCTGCGCGCGCTGGACACCGACGACGTCCGGGCGCTGTCCGCCGCCGGAGCGGAGATCCGGCAGCTCGTGGTCGACCAGCCCTTCCCGCCGGCGCTGGAGGCCGACATCCGCACCGCCTACGCGCAGCTGGCCGGCGACGACGCCGAGGCCTCTTTCGCCGTCCGCTCCAGCGCCACCGCCGAGGACCTCCCCGACGCCTCCTTCGCCGGGCAGCAGGAGACCTTCCTCAACGTGCGCGGCATCGACGCGGTGCTGCAGGCCGTGCGGGAGGTCTACGCCTCGCTCTACAACGACCGGGCGATCGCCTACCGGGTGCACCACGGCTTCGACCACGAGGCGGTGTCGCTGTCGGCCGGCGTCCAGCGGATGGTGCGCTCGGACGTCGGGGCGTCCGGCGTCATGTTCACCATGGACACCGAGTCCGGCTTCCGGGACGCCGTCTTCGTCACCTCGGCCTACGGGCTGGGGGAGGGCGTCGTGCAGGGCGCGGTCAACCCCGACGAGTTCTACGTCTACAAGCCCGCGCTGGCCGCCGGCCGGCCCGCGGTGCTCAAGCGGGGCGTGGGGGAGAAGGCGACCAAGATGGTCTACACCGAGCACGCCGAGGTCGGCCGGACGACGGAGTTCGTCGACGTCGACCCCGCGCAGCGCCGGCTGCTGTCGCTCACCGACGACGAGGTCACCGAGCTGGCCCGGCAGGCGGTGCGGATCGAGGAGCACTACGGCCGGCCGATGGACATCGAGTGGGGCAAGGACGGCCTCACCGGCGAGCTGTTCGTGCTGCAGGCCCGACCGGAGACGGTGCAGTCGCGCGCCGGCACCACCACCGAGCGCTACCGGCTCACCGGCAGCGGGGAGGTGCTGGTCGAGGGGCGGGCGATCGGGCAGAAGATCGGCGCCGGCGCGGTGCGCGTGCTGTCCGACATCGACCAGATGGACTCCTTCGCCCCCGGCGACGTGCTGGTCGCCGACATGACCGACCCCGACTGGGAGCCGATCATGAAACGCGCCTCGGCGATCGTGACCAACCGGGGCGGGCGCACCTGCCACGCGGCGATCATCGCCCGCGAGCTGGGCATCCCCGCCGTCGTCGGCACCGGGACCGCGACCCGCGCGCTGCGCGACGGCGACCCGGTCACCGTCTCCTGCGCCGAGGGCGACACCGGCCTGGTCTACGCCGGGGAGGTGGGCTTCGAGGTCGCCGAGACCTCGCTGGAGGCCATGCCGGAGATCCCCACCAAGATCATGATGAACGTCGGGACGCCGGAGCAGGCGTTCGCGTTCTCCCGGCTGCCCAACGCCGGGGTCGGGCTGGCCCGGCTGGAGTTCGTCATCAACCGGCAGATCGGCATCCACCCGCGCGCGCTGCTGGAGCTCGACACCCTCGACGCACCGCTGAAGGCCCAGGTCGAGGAGCGCATCGCCGCCTACCCCTCGGCCCGGGACTTCTTCGTGCGGCGGGTCGCCGAGGGCGTCTCGATGATCGCCGCGGCCTTCGCGCCCGAGCCGGTCATCGTGCGGATGAGCGACTTCAAGTCCAACGAGTACGCGAACCTGCTGGGCGGCGAGCAGTACGAGCCGCACGAGGAGAACCCGATGCTGGGCTACCGGGGGGCCTCCCGGTACCTGTCGGCCGACTTCGCCGAGTGCTTCGCTATGGAGTGCGAGGCGCTGCGGTACGTGCGTGACGAGATGGGCCTGACCAACGTGCAGGTCATGATCCCGTTCGTGCGCACCGTCGCCGAGATCGAGGGCGTCGTCCGGCTGCTCGGCGAGCACGGCCTGCGGCGCGGGGACAACGACCTGAAGGTCGTGATGATGTGCGAGCTGCCCTCCAACGCGCTGCTGGCCGGGCAGTTCCTCGAGCACGTCGACGGGTTCTCCATCGGCTCCAACGACATGACCCAGCTCGTGCTCGGCCTGGACCGCGACTCCAGCCTGGTGGCCGGCAGCTTCGACGAGCGGGACCCCGCCGTGCTCGCCGTCCTGGAGATGGCGATCACCGCCTGCCTGGAGCGCGGCAAGTACGTCGGCATCTGCGGCCAGGGCCCCAGCGACCACCCCGACCTGGCCGAGTGGCTCGTGGCCCGGGGGATCGGGTCGATGTCGCTGAACCCGGACACCGTCGTCGACACCTGGCTGCACCTGGCGCGGGTCGCCTCGACGGCCTGACCTGCGGTCGGAGCGCCCGGCGCGCGGCAGGACGGCACCGGGGCCGTGCTGCTGCGCGCCCGTCCCCGGGCGACCCGGTTGCTGGGCGGGACGATCTCGTGTCGGTACGCTGCTGCCTGCGACTTCCGGTGACCTCCGGCGACCAGGGGAGCGGTTGCATGCCCAGTGAGCGGTTCACCGGGCTGGTCGCCGTCCTCGATGCGATCCGCACCGGCCAGGGCATCACCCAGCCCGAGCTGACCGAGCGGGTCGGCCTCGGCCGCAGCGTGGTCGCCCAGCGGGTGGCCGAGCTCGAGCAGGCCGGGCTGGTCGCCAGCGACGGCCTGGGTCCCTCCACCGGCGGCCGGGCCCCGCGGCGGCTGCGTCTGCGAGCCGAGGCGGGGCACGTCCTGGGCGTCGACATCGCCTCCAACGAGCTGGTGGTGGGCCTGGCGGACCTGGCCGGCGACATCCTGGCCGTCCGGCACGAGCACGCCCCCGTCACCAGCGGCCCGGAGCACACGCTGGCCGCCGCCGAGCGGATGGGCGACGCCCTGGTCCGGGAGGCCGGGCTCACCGGGGGTGTCTGGGCCGTCGGCGTGGGCACGCCCGGCCCGGTGGCCTTCGAGCGTGGTGACCTCCTGGCCGGACCGCACATGCCGGGCTGGGCGGGCCACCCGTTGCGGGCGCGGCTGGCCCGGCACTGGTCGGCGCCGACGTGGGTCGACGACCGGGTGAACCTGCTGGCGCTCGGTGAGATGTGGCAGAACCCGGTGGCCGCGCGGGCGGCCCAGTTGCTGTACGTGGGCGGCGGGTCGACCATCGCCGCCGCGGTGGTCGTCGACGGGCGGGTCTACCGCGGCGCGAACGGCCTGGCGGGGGCGATCGGGCACATCCCCGTCGCCGAGTCCTCCGACGTCATGTGCGCGTGCGGGCAGACCGGCTGCCTCGAGGCGGTCGCCGGCGGGACGGCGCTGACCCGCAACGCCCGGCTGCTGGCCGAGTGCGGGCAGAGCGAGGCGCTGCTGACGGTGCTCCGGGAGAGCGGCCGGATCCGGCCGGTGGACGTCACCCTGGCGGCCGACGCCGGTGACCCGGCCGCGCGCGCCCTGCTCCGCCGCACCGGCCTCCTGCTCGGGGACAGCCTGGCGACCCTGGTCAGCGTCTTCGACCCGGAGCTGCTGGTCATCGGCGGTGGCATGGCCCGCGCCGGCGAGCACGTCCTGACCTCGATCGGTGAGGCGGTGCGGGCGCGCGTGCCCTCGCTGACCGGCCAGCGCCTGCGGGTGGAGCTGTCGGCGGTCGACGAGGAGGTGGCCGGCGTGACCGGCGCCGTCCAGTTGGCGGTCGGTGAGCTCTTCTCCCGCGACCAGCTCTCCTCCTGGCTCGACGACCGGTCGCCGGCCGGCCGGCCGGAGCTCGCCGGTGTCGGCGACGAGGACCTCTCGGCCTGACCCGTCGGGCCCCAGCTGGGCGACCGGCATCCACCCGGGTCGCCGGGCGGGGGAGTCCATCAGCGGAGGTGATGCTCGGCATCAGGAGGTCGTCGGTTCTGGTCCATTGACTTCCTCCGGTCATAGGCAGAAGGCTGTGGTGGTCATCACGTAGTCCTGTACCGCAACGACGCGGTGCACCACGAGAGGTCCCCCCATGACACAGCGAGGCCCCTGGCGTCTCCGCCGCGTGAGCGTCCTGCTGGCTGCACCCGCGGTCGGCGCGCTGACCCTGACCGGGTGCGGTGGCAGCGACGACGCGAACGTGGCCGGCGGTCCGGCCGCCGCCGCGGACAGCTTCACCTTCACCTTCGAGAACGCCAGCGGTGGCGAGAGCCCCTGGCAGCTGCTGGCCGACGCCTACACCGAGGCCACCGGCGTGGAGATCGAGACGCAGGGGCTGCCGCCGGACAGCTACGGGCTGACCGTGCGCACGCAGCTGCAGGGCGGCAACGCCTCGGACCTGATGATGTTCTCCCCGGGCGCCGGCAACTCCAACGCGGTGCTCCCGCTGGCCGAGGCCGGCTACATCGAGCCGCTGGGGGAGAGCTCGACCGACCTGATCCCCGAGGGCAACGAGGACCTCTTCCAGATCGACGGCAAGACCTACGCCCAGCCCACGGACCTCGTCCCGGTCGGCATGGTGTGGAACGCCGGCGCCGCCACCGAGGCCGGCGTCCAGGTGCCCGGGGACTTCGACGCCATGATCGAGGCCTGCAAGACCCTCGGTGAGGGCAAGTCGATGTTCGCCATCGCCGGGTCGGTGCCGCAGAACGCCGGCCTGATGACCATGTCGATCTCGGCGACCCGGGTCTACGCCGAGGACCCGGACTGGAACGAGAAGCGCGCCGAGGGCTCGGTGTCCTTCGCCGACAGCAAGGGCTGGCAGGACACCCTGCAGACGGTCGTGGACATGAACGAGGCCGGCTGCTTCCAGGACGGCGCCGCCGGTGGCGGCTTCGACGCGATCACCCAGGGGCTGACCCAGGGCAGCTCGTACGCCGCCTTCGTGCCCGGCGCTGCCGCCACCGAGCTCGCCAAGGCCACCCCCGGTGCGCAGTTCGAGGTCGAGCCGTTCCCGGCGCCGACGGGTGCGGACCCCTACATGTTCGCCAGCCCCAACTACGCGCTGGCGGTCAACGCCAAGGCCGAGCCCGGGGCCAAGCAGGCGGCCATCGACTTCCTGGCCTGGGCCGCGCAGCCGGAGAACTCCAAGACCTTCACCGAGCTGCAGGGTGGCGTGGCGATCACCGGTCCCGACGAGAACCTCGCGCCGGTGTATGCCCCGGTGGCCGACCTGCTCGAGGCCGGCGACTACTCGCCGCTGCCGCTGCTGTCCTGGCCCAACCCCGGCGTCTACGACGCGCTGTCCACCGGCGTCCAGGGGCTGCTGACCGGCCAGGGGGACATCCCCTCCGCGCTCGCCGCCGTCGACGCGGCGTGGGACCAGTAGGACCCTCGAGCACCGTCCTCCCGACCCGATCCGAGGGACTGACTGACGATGACTGCGACGATGCGGACCACCCCGGTCGTGCGAGAGGGCAGTTCGGCCGCCGGGGGCGGGGCACGACCCCGCTCCCGGCGCACCGGGCCGCTGATCACCTACGGGCGGTGGTGGTGGGCCCTGCCGGCCATCCTGATGGTGGTGCTGGTCCACTACGTGGCCACCGCGGGTGGAGCGGTCTACGCCTTCACGAACTGGACGGGCATCGGTGACTTCGACTTCATCGGCCTGGACAACTTCCGGCGGATCTTCGCCGACCCCAAGCTGATCGGGTCGCTGCAGAACACGCTGTTCCTGGCGTTCGGCTTCCTGGTCCTGACCAACGTGATCGGGCTGGCCCTGGCGCTGGCGCTCAACCGGACGCTGAAGTCGCGCTACCTGCTCCGCGTGCTGTTCTTCATGCCCGTGGTGCTCAGCCCGCTGGCGGTCTCCTACGTCTGGAAGTTCATCTTCGACTTCAAGGGGCCCCTCAACGGCGTGCTCGGCTGGGTGGGCATGGAGCCGCGCACCTGGCTGGCCGACCCCACCCTGGCCCTGTGGGCGGTGCTGGTCGTGATGGCCTGGCAGACCACCGGCATGGTGATGGTGATCTTCCTGGCCGGGCTGGCGACGGTCCCGGTCGAGATCGAGGAGGCGTCCGCGATCGACGGGGCCGGCACCTGGAGCCGCTTCCGGCACATCACCATCCCCTCGATCCGGCCCTCGATCGCGATCGCCTCGACCCTGATGCTCATCCAGGGCCTGCGCGTCTTCGACCAGGTCATGGCCCTCACCGGCGGCGGCCCGGCCGGGGCCACCGAGACGCTGGCCACGCAGGTCTACAAGCAGACGTTCGCGCTGAGCAACTTCGGCTTCGGCGCGGCGCTGGCCCTCCTGCTGACCCTCATCATGCTGGTGTTCTCGGTGCTGCAGCAGACAGCCACCCGAGACCGCTCACAGGGAGCGTGACGCCCGTGTTCCGGTACTCCAAGGCCACGGCGGTGCGCGAGGCCGTCGTCTGGGTCTTCGCGCTGCTGACCCTGCTGCCGTTCTACTTCCTGGTCGCCACCGCGCTCAAGCCGAGCGAGGAGCTGCTCACCACCAGCACCTCCGCGCCGCCGAAGCGGCCCACGCTGGAGAACTTCACCGACGTACTGACCGGCGGCGGGGACAACAACATCCTGCTGGCCCTGCTGCACAGCGTGGTCATCACCGCGGGGAGCATCCTGGGCCTGGTGGCCTTCGGGTCACTGGCGGCCTACGTGCTCTCCCGGACCACACGGCGCTGGGGGACGATCGCCTTCTACGGCTTCCTCATCGCGATCCTGCTGCCCACCCAGCTGGGTCTGGTGCCGCTCTACATCGGTGCCCGGCAGGTCGGTCTGGTCGGCACGATGTGGGGGATGATCGTGCTCTACGTCGGCACGCTCATGCCGCTGGCGGTCTTCCTCTACGCCGGGTTCTTCCGCAACCTGCCGCGGGACTACGAGGAGGCGGCGTCCCTGGACGGCGCGAGCCCGGGGCGGGTGTTCCTGCGGGTGGTGTTGCCGCTGATGTCCCCGGCGACCGGCACCGTGGCCATCCTGGCCGGGCTCATCGTGTGGAACGACTTCTTCTCCGCGCTGATCTTCCTCGGCGGATCGGACAACCAGACGCTGCCGGTGTCGATGTACTACTACGTCGGCTCGCTGGTCTCGGCGTGGAACAAGATCTTCGCCATCGTCCTCATCTCGATGGTGCCGATCCTGGCCTTCTACCTCTTCGCACAGAAGCGGTTCATCCAGGGCTTCGCCGGCGGGATCAAGTAACCCGCCGTCGGTTCCTGCGGCATCCACCGCGTCGATCGCACCCATCAGCAGCGTGACGATGCCTGGGCTCGACTTCATCCGGCCACCGGACAAAGCTGGGGGTCGCCGCTCGCCCAGGCGACGGGTCGACCACCCGTCCACCTGCACCGCCCGGCCCGTCCTCCCGACCGGCCGTTCCCCTCCCGCGCGCACCCGTCGTCGCGGCCGCCTGAGACGAGGCCCTCCATGACCACACCCGCCCACCGCATCCAGCGGGGCGTCAGCCTGTACTCCTACCAGGAGGAGTTCTTCCTCCGGACGATGTCGCTGGAGGACTGCATCCGCGCCGCCGCGGAGTGCGGGGCCCTCGGCATCGAGGTCATCCCCGAGCAGTCGATCCCCGGGTACCCGCAGCTGACCGACGAGTTCCTGCAGACCTGGCACGGCTGGATGGGGCAGTACGGCACCCACCCGGCCGCGACCGACCTCTTCCTGGACACCAAGCGCCACCCCGACCGCTGGCTCACCCTCGAGGAGCAGGTCGCCTCGGTCCGCCAGGACGTCGACATCGCCGTCCGGCTGGGGGCGCCGGTGGTGCGCGCCATCATCAACACCCCGCCGGAGGTGATGGAGGCGGCGGCCCCCTACGCCGAGGAGGCCGGCGTCCGGCTGCTGCTCGAGGTGCACGCGCCCTTCCACTACGAGCACCCGTGGGTCCTCCAGCACCTGGAGGTCATGTACCGGACCGGGTCCCCGGCGCTGGGCCTGATGCCGGACATGGGCACCTACGTGCGGCGGTTCCCCCGCGTCGTGAGCGAGCGGGCGCTCCGCGACGGCGCGAAGCCCGAGCTGGTCGACCTGATCGTGTCCACCTACGACGACCACGGCGACACCCATGCCCTGATGGACGTCGTCAACTACCGCGGCGGCGGCCCGGTCGACTTCGGGCTGGCCCGCCAGGCCACGCACTACATCTGGTCCGAGCCCAAGGCGATGCTCGACCACATGGGCCTCATCGGCCACGTGCAGGCGAAGTTCTACGAGATGACCGACGAGGGCGTCGAGTACTCGATCCCCTACGACGAGATCGTCCCGGTCCTGGTCGAGGGTGGCTTCACCGGCCACCTGTCCAGTGAGTACGAGGGCAACCGGCACGTCCAGGACGCCTTCCCGGTGGACAGCGTCGAGCAGGTCCGCCGTCAGCACGCCATGTTCGCCCGCCTGCTCGGCGAGACCACCGGAGAGGACGCCTGATGTTCGACCAGTACATCGTCTGCGAGGAGGGCTTCCGGGCCCGCGAGGACGGCCGCCCCGGCGGGGTCGTCGAGGTGCGCATGCCCTACTACCGCGGTCTGGCCCTGTCGATGGTCGAGGCCGTCGACCTGGTCCTGGACGGCCGGCCGGTGCCGGCGGCCCGCACGACCTTCACGGTGCACGGCCACACCTACGGCTTCGACCAGCTGCCGCAGACCACCGACGACCGGTGGGAGATGGGGGAGCGGGCGCAGCTGGCGTTCACCACCGACGAGCCGCTGGCGCCCGGCGAGCACGACGTGGCCGTCGCGGTGCGGCTGCGCATCTCCTACATGCCGGTGCCGGGCGGGGGCCGCGACAGCAAGCGGCTCACCCTCGCCGGCGCCTGACCCGGACCGGGGGACGCCAGCGATGAGCGAGCAGGACGAACGGGGCGGCGCCGCGCCGGCCGGCGGGTACGACGTCGTGGTCGTCGGGTCCGGCCCGGTCGGCACCGCGGTGGCGCGGGAACTGGCCGATCGGGGACCCGGGCTGCGGGTCCTGGTGCTGGAGGCCGGCCAGGCGATCGGCGAGACGCCCGGTGGGCACGTGAAGAACATCGCCGACGCCGCAGCCCGCGACGCGGCCCTGGCCGCGCTCCCGGCGAGCCGGGACGCCCTGCCCGGGGGGCGCCCGGCCCGGCCGGGGACGGCGCTGGTCGGCACCCCGGCCATGCCCAACGCGGCCATCTCCACCAACGTCGGCGGCATGGGCGCGCACTGGACGGCCGCCTGCCCGCTGCCCGGTGACGACGAGGTGCCCGACTTCCTGGACCGCGGGCAGTTCGACGCCGCCCTGGAGCGTGCCGCCGAGCTGCTGTCGGTGACCACACACGCCTTCGACGGGGCGCCGCTGACCCCGGCGGTGCTGCGGGTGCTCGGCGGGGTGTTCGACGGGCCCGGACGCCGGCCGGTCGGGCCGATGCCGGTCGCGGTGCGGCGTGAGGCCGACGGGCAGCTGCACTGGACCGGGCCCGCGGTCATCGCCGGCGACCTGTGGGATCGGCCGCGGGTCACCCTGCGGACCGGGACCCTGGCCCGGCGGGTCGTGGTCGACGGCACCACGGTGACCGGGGTCGAGGTGGTGGACGTCGCCACCGGTCGGAGCGAGGTGCTGGCCGCGCGGGCCGTCCTGGTCGCCGGCGACGCCTTCCGCACCCCGCAGCTGCTGTGGACCTCCGGCATCCGCCCGCCGGCCCTGGGTCGCTACCTCAACGACCAGCCGCAGGTCATGCTCGCCTCGCTGGTGGCCGAGGAGCACGTCCCCGCTGATGCCGCGGGGCTGGGCTCGGTCCCGACGTCGGTGGCCACGACCCCGGGAGGCGGGGCGATCGTCCCGCTCTCGGGGGTGTCCTGGGTGCCCTACGCAGCCGACCGCCCCTTCCACGGCCAGGTGATGCAGCTGGACGCGTCGCCGGTGCCCCTGGAGCCCGACGTGACCGTGCGGCCGGGGCAGGTCGTGGGGCTGGGCTGGTTCTGCCGCAAGGAGCTGTCGGCCGACGACCGGGTGTGGTTCGACGAGCGCGAGCTCGACGAGCACGGGATGCCGGCGATCCGCATCGACTACACGCTCACCGCGGCCGACGAGGAGTCGATCGCCGCGGCGACGGTGGAGATCCGCCGGGCGGCGGCGGCGCTGGGGCGGACCCTCGGGGAACCGTTCTCCATGCCCGCGGGCACGTCGCTGCACTACCAGGGCACGACCCGGATGGGCCCGGTCGACGACGGCACCAGCGTCTGCGACACCACGGGCCGGGTCTGGGGCACCGACAACCTCTACGTCGGGGGCAACAACGTCATCCCGACGGCCACCGCCTGCAACCCGACGGTCACCGCCGTCGCGCTGGGGGTCCTCTCCGCGCGCGCGCTGTTGGGCCGGCTGGCCGCGGACGGGTCGCCGGTCGACGCGCGCGCGGTGCCCGAGGGCGCGCAGGCCTGACGTCCGCCGTCCGGGGTCGACCGACCCCGGACGGCGGGGCGCGCCCGGCGCCGACGACGGTCCGGTGGGGGCCGTTGACGAGTTGCCTGGCGCACTCTACGGTCACAAAACCGAACCAACATTCTGATTCGAAGCATCGACGACGAGGAGGAGCGGGATGCCCGCGAGCACACCGCCCGCCACCGCTCCGGCGGGGTTCCGCCGGGCGCTCGGCCACTACCCGACCGGCGTCTCGCTGATCACGGCCCGGCAGGCCGACGGCACGCCGGTGGCGATGGTCGTGGGGACCTTCACCTCCGTCTCGCTGGACCCGCCGCTGGTGGGGTTCCTGCCCGACCGCGCCAGCACCTCGTGGCCGCTGATCCGGGAGTCGGGGCGCTTCTGCGTCAACGTGCTGGCCGCGGACCAGGAGCAGGTCTGCCGCGCGTTCGTCTCCAAGGACCCCGACCGGTTCGAGCGCTGGACCAGCGTCGAGGACCGGCACCGCCCGCCGGCGCTGCGCGGCGCGGTGCTGCAGATCGACTGCGACATCGCCGACGTCCTGCCGGCCGGCGACCACGACATGGTGCTGGGTCGGGTGCGCGGCATCTCCGTGGCCGAGGGTGCCGGGATGCCGCTGCTCTTCCTGCGCGGGGGCTACGGTTCGCCGTCCCTGCCCTCGATCCAGGTCGAGCGCCCCGGCTTCGCCGAGCAGCTCCGGCTGGCCGACCTGGTCCGCCCGGAGGCCGAGCGGCTGTCGGCCGACCTGGGGCTGGAGTGCCTGGTCAGCGCCGCCGTGGACGACGCCGTCGTCTCGCTGGCGGCGGCCGGCATCGGCACCGCGGGGGGCAGCAGCGACACCCGGGTGGGCAGCACCTTCCCGCTGGCCGCCCCGATCGCACCGCTGTTCGCCGCGTGGGCCCCGGCCGCCGACCAGGAGGCCTGGGTGGCGCGGGGCGCCCGGCTCACCGGCGCCGACACCTCCGGGTGCGCCGCGGACCTCGCCGCGGTGCGCGCGCTCGGCCACCAGGTCACCACCGGCCGGGCCAGCGCCGACCGGTTCGAGCGCTCGCTGTCCGGCCGCGACGCCCCCGGCGGGGTCGCCGACGTGCTCGGCGAGCTGCTGCAGCGGGGGCCCGAGCCCGGTCTGCGCCGGCCGCTGCGAGAGCTCTCCGACGTCACCTCGATCGCCGCGCCCGTCCGTGACCGCGACGGACAGGTGGTGCTGGCGCTGCACCTCATGGGCTTCACCGGCCAGGAGACCCCCGACCGGCTCACGACCTGCCTGGACCGGCTGCTCGACGCGGCCCGCCGGGCGACCGACCGCACCGCTGCCTGACCCCACCCGTCCGGACCCGACCAGGAGGTCGCCGTGCACTTCTCCGCATTCCTCACCAGCCGCTCCATGGCCCCCGAGCAGGACCGGGCGGTGACCCTGGCGATGATCCAGCACGCCACGGACGCCGAGCGGCTCGGCTTCGACGCCGTCTTCCTGCCCGACCACCACTTCACCGGCTACACCCCGCCGGCCAGCGACCCGATGATGTTCGCCGCCTACCTGACGGCCAAGCTGCCCCGGCTGCACCTCGGGTTCTCGGTGCAGACCATCCCGCTGCACCACCCGGTGCGCTTCGCCGAGCGGCTGAACATCATCGACCAGCTGACCGAGGGCAAGGTGCTGGTCGGGGTGGGCAGCGGCACGACCCCGGAGGAGATGATCGGCCTCGGGGTCAACTACAAGGACGCCGCGGAGCTGGCGATCAGCAACCTGGAGATCGTCGAGCGGCTGTGGGCCAAGAAGCCCACCGACGAGCCGGTCGTCTTCGACAACGGCCGCTACCAGGGCGCGGTCGTCTCCCGCATCGCGCCGGCGGCCTACTCGCCGGACGGCCCGCAGGTCATGTCCGTGGCGCTGCGTCCCAGCAGCGTCCAGCGGGCAGCGGAGAAGGCCCAGCCGGCGTTCATCCCGGCCTTCACCCCGCCCGGCTTCGACGGCGACCCGATGCCGCACCTGCGCCGCTACTTCGCCGCCTACCGCGACGCCCTCGAGGCGGCCGGCCACCCGGAGGAGAAGGTCGCCCACGCCCTGGAGTGGACGACGCACACCTACCAGCACGTGCACGTCGCCGAGACCGACGAGCAGGCCGAGGAGGAGTTCCAGCAGCTGATGGCCGAGTACCAGGAGGCCATCGACCACGAGTACGAGGCGAACAAGGCGGCGGAGGAGCTCAGCGGGGTCGACCTGCGTCGCGCGCCGGACGCCCGGGGCCCGGAGTACCAGGGCACCTGGTGCCTGCGCGGCAGCGTCGAGACCGTCACCGCGCACCTGGCCGAGATCAGCGACCTGGGCATCGGCAACTTCCTCGGGGGGTTCATGGGCGGCCCGCTGACGCCGGGCCGGCAGGAGCTGGGCACCCGCTCCATGGAGCTGTTCGCCACCCGCGTCATGCCCCGGTTCCGGTCCGCGTGACGCCGTCCGGGGGTGCGGCTGCCGGCGAGGACGTCCTCCGCGCGGTCCTGGCGCAGCTGGAGCCGGGGCGGCGGGCGGAGCTCACGGCGGGGGAGACCGGCTGGAGCACCGTGCCGGCCCCGGAGGTGGGCCTGCGCCCGGTCGTGCTGGTCGACGGGCCGCTGGGCCTGGTCAGCCCGACGTTCGACGAGCGGGACACCTCCCTGCTGCTGCCCTGCGGCACCGCGCTGGGCGCCACGTGGGACCCCGAGGTGGTCCGGGCGGTGGCCGCGGCCGAGGCGTCGGAGGCCCGGCGGCGCGGCTTCGACGGGGTGTACGCGCCGAACCTGAACCTGGCGCGGACCGGGCTGTCCGGGCGCACCTTCGAGATGCTCTCGGAGGACCCGCAGCTCGCGGGCGTGCTCGGTGCGGCGTTCGTGCAGGGCGTGCAGGGACAGGGGGTGGCCTCCTTCCCCAAGCACCTGGTCTGCAACGACACCGAGACCGAGCGGCAGCGGATGAGCGCGACCGTGGACCCGGTGACCCTGCGGGAGGTCTACCTGCGCCCCTTCGAGCTGGCCGTGCGCGCCGGCGCCTGGGGCGTGATGACCGCCTACAACGGCATCAACGGCGTGCCCTGCGCCGAGGACGCGGAGCTGTTGGGCGTCCTCAAGGACGAGTGGGGCTTCGACGGGCTCACGGTCTCGGACTACTTCGCGCTCAAGCAGACGATCGCGCCGGCGCTGGCCGGGCTGGACCTGGAGATGCCGGGTCCGGCGATCCACCTGGGCGCGCGGCTGGCCGCGGCCGTGGCCGCCGGTCAGGTGCCGCAGGAGCGGGTGGACGACGCCGTCCTCCGGCTGCTGCGGCTGGCCGGCCGGGTCGGGGCCCTGCCCGGGCACGACCGCGTGGTCGGCGCACCCGGGGAGCAGGTGGACCGCGAGCAGGCCGCGGACGTGCTCGCCGCCGCCGCGGCCGCCGCGTTCACCCTCGTCCGCAACGAGGGGCCGGTGCTCCCGCTGGACGGCGCGGGCACCGCCCGCCTCGCGGTGCTCGGCCCCAACGCCGACCGGCCCTGCTACCAGGGCGCGACCTTCGGCCGGATCCGGCCCGACCGCCCGCCGGTCGTGCCGCTGGACGCCCTCCGCGCGCGCTTCGCCGGCGAGGTCGTGCACGAGCCGGGCATCGCGCTGACCCGGCCCGAGCCGCTGGGCGCCTTCGCGGTGACCGCCCCGGACGGCACCCCCGGCGTGCTGCTCGAGCACCGGGTCGCCGACGCCGGCGCCGAGCCGGTCCTGACCGAGGTGCGCGGGGACAGCAGCTTCATCTGGTTCGGCACCGTGCCCGGGGTCGGCCCGACGACCCGGCCCGGCTCGCTGCGGCTGACCGCCGTCCTCACCCCGACCGTCAGCGGAGTCCACCTGCTGGGCGCCGGCGGCTCGGGGGACACCACGCTGACCGTCGACGGCCGCCCGGTGGCCGACCGGCCCGCGCCGGCGCCGCAGGACGTGATGGGCCAGGTGGCCCGCGCGGAGATGACCGCCGGCGAGGTGGAGCTGACCGCCGGGGTGCCGGTGACCGTGGTGGTCGAGATGCGCTCGGCGGGCTCGCGGGTGCAGGCACTGACCGTCGGCTGTCTGGCCCCGCAGCCCGCGGGCGCCCTGGCCCGCGCCGTCGGTGCCGCGGCGGGCGCCGACGCCGTCGTCCTGGTGGTCGGTGACGTGCTGGAGACCTCCCGGGAGAGCCGGGACCTCGAGGACTCCGCCCTGCCGGCCGCCCAGGAGGAGCTCATCCGGGCGGTCGCGGCGGTCAACCCGCGCACGGTCGTCGTGGTCAACGCCGGTCGTCCGGTGCACGCGCCCTGGGCCGAGGAGGTGGCCGCCGTGCTCTTCGCCTGGTTCCCCGGGGAGGAGTTCGGGCCGGCGCTGGCCGGTGTGCTCGCCGGGGACCGCGAGCCGGGCGGGCGGATGCCGGTCACCGTGCCGCTGCAGGACGCCGACCGCTCCACCTGGGGCGAGCAGCTCGACGCCGACCTGGCCCTGGACTACACGGCCACCGAGCCGGTCGGGTACCGGCACCTGCAGCGCACCGGGCGCCCGGCCCGCTTCCCGTTCGGCTCGGGTGAGGGCTACACCAGCTGGGAGGTGCGGGAGCCCGGGCTCACGGTCGACCGCGACGGGCCGGTGGTCCGCGCCGAGGTCGGCGTGACGGTGGTCAACACCGGTGCCCGGGCCGGCCGCGACGTGGTCCAGGTCTACGTGCAGGGCCCGGGCGAGGACTCCGCGCGGCTGGCCGGGTTCGCCGCGGTGCGGCTGGGCGCAGGGGAGAGCGCCCGGGTGGCGGTGACCCTGGACGAGCGGTCGTTCCAGCGGTGGGACGTCGGCGCCGGCTGGGTCGTGCCGGGCGGCCGGCACGCGGTCCGGGTCGGCCGCTCCTCGGCGGACCTGCCGCACGAGCTGGCCGTGGACCTGTGAGCGCCGCGGACCAGGCCGCGCCGGAGGCGGCACCGGGCCGGCGCAACCGGACGGGGATCGCCCTGGCGATCGCCTGTGCCACCCAGTTCATCAGCGTGCTGGACGTCTCGATCGTCAACGTCGCCCTGCCGGCGATGCGCACCGACCTGTCGCTGTCGGCGCCCGGTCTGCAGTGGGTGGTCAACGGCTACACCCTGACCTTCGCCGGCTTCCTGCTGCTGGGCGGCCGCGCCGCGGACCTGCTGGGCCGGCGCACCGTGTTCATCGCGGGGCTGCTGCTGTTCACCGTCTCCAGCCTGGCTGCGGGGCTGGCCCAGGAGGGCTGGCAGCTCGTGGCCGCCCGGGTGGTGCAGGGCCTCGGTGGTGCGGTGCTGGCGCCCACCGCGCTCAGCCTGGTGACCACCACGTTCACCGAGCCCGCCGCGCGGGCGCGCGCGCTGGCCGCGCTCACCGCGGGCGCGGGGGCCGGCGGCGCGCTCGGCGGCGTCATCGGCGGGGTGCTGACCGGGCTGCTCAGCTGGCGCTGGGTCTTCTTCGTCAACGTCCCGCTGGGGGCGCTGCTCGTCGCCGGGGCGCTGTGGGCGCTGCCCGGAGCGGTCCGGCAGCCGCTGCGGGGCAGGCTGGACCTGCCCGGGTCGGCCACCGTGACCACCGGCACCGCGGCGCTGGTGGCGGCCATCGTGGTCAGCGAGGAGCGCGGCTGGACGTCGACCCCGACGCTGTCGCTGCTGGCCGCCGCCGTCGTGCTGCTCACCGGGTTCGTGCTGCGCGAGCGCCGGGCGGCGCACCCGCTGGTGCCGTTGGCGGTGTTCCGGATCCGGTCGCTGGCCCTGGCCAACGGGCTGTCGGCGCTCATCGGCGGGGTGCTGCCGGCGACCATGTTCTTCCTGTCCCTGCACCTGCAGCAGGTACTGGGCATGAGCCCGCTGCGCGCCGGGGTGGCGTTGCTGCCCGGTGCCGCCGGCATCGCCGCCGGGGCGTGGGCGGCCTCCCGCCTCGTGGCCCGCGGGGCGAAGACGACCTTCATCGGGGGGTGCCTGCTCAGCGGCGCCGCGCTGGCGTGGCTGTCGGCGATCGACCCCGACGCCGGGTACGCCCTGCCCGTCGCCGTCCCGCTGTTCGCCGTGATGTTCGGCTTCGGGGTCTCCGGGCTGCCGCTGACCGTCGCCGCCACCTCCGGGGTCGGCCCGCACTGGGCCGGGCTGGCGTCCGGGCTGCTCAACACCGCCCGGCAGGTCGGCGGCGCCGTCGGCCTGGCGGCCCTGGTGACCCTCGCCGCGACCCGCACCGCCGGTCTGCTGGCCGGCGGGGGTGTGCCGGAGGACGCGGCCACCACCTCCGGCTTCGGCGTCGCGCTGCTCTGCGGCGCCGCGGTCATGGTGCTGGCGGCCCTCGGCGGGTCGGCCCTCCCGCGGGCGTCCCGTCCCGCCGCCCGCCCCGCACCGGTGCCGGGCGCATGACCGGCACCCTGCGGGCCGCCCCGCTCGCCTGCTCGCCGGAGGACCGGGGCGCGGCCACCGCGGCCACCGCGGCCGACCGGCTGGTCGCCGACGTCACCGCCCGGACCGGGCGCGCACCCGGCGCGGTGTGGTCGGTGCCAGCGGTCCTGCCGCTGCTGGGTGGTGCCGAGCCCGGCCGGACCGCCGCGGTGTTCACCACCGTGGACCGCCGCGCGCTGGTCGCCGTCGGGCGGTGGCCGGCAGGCGGGACGGACCTGCTGGCCGAGGACGACGGTGCGCCCGTGCCGCCGCTGCTGCGACCCTCCGCCGAGCGCGTGGCCCGTGGCCTCGCCGCGCAGCAGCCCGGCGCGGGGCCGGCCACCGGCGGGCCGGCGCGCGGGGTGGTGGCCGCGGAGCTCGAGGCCGCCCTCGCCGGCCCCGGCACCGCGGTGGCCGTGCGTGCCGACGGGGCGGTCTGCGTCCCCGTCCCACCGGGCGTCGGCGCCGGCGGGTGGTCCCTGCTGCTGCTGGACTCCGGGCAGCGCGACCCGGCTCCGGCCGCGGGCCGCAGCCGCCTGCACGCCGCCGGCGGGAGGCACGCGCGCCTGGCCCGGTGGTCCGCGGCCGAGGAGGCCCGGGTCACCGCGGCGGTGGCCGCCCTGCGCGCCGGTGACCTGGACGCCGTCGGGCAGCTGATGACGGCCTCGCACGTCGGCGCCCGCGAGGACCTGCGGCTGTCCTCGGCGCAGGTCGAGGCGACGGTGGCCGCGGCCCTGGGCGCCGGCGCCGCCGGGGCGCGGCTGGTGGAGGCGGCCTTCTGGGGCCCGGTGCTCGCCCTGGTGCCGGCCGCGCGGGTGGAGGACGTGGCTGCCGCGGTCCGCGAGTCGGCGGCCCGCCTGGGCTTCCCCTGCCCGTGGGCGACGCGGCTGGGGCCGGGCGTCCGGGCCCGGCGGGTCCGGTGAGGACGTGACGACACGGGGGAGGCGCCTTCCGTACGGTCGCGGCGTGGAGAACACCAACGCCTACGTCCGCGAGCCCAAGCAGGAGCGCAGCCGGCTGTCCTTCGACCGGGCCGTGGACGCCGCGGTGTCGCTGCTGGTGGAGCGGCGCGCGGCCACGTTCACCCTCGCCGAGGTGGCCGAGCGGGCCGGGGTCTCCACCGGCTCGATCTACGGCCGGGTCGACAGCAAGGACGACCTGCTGCGCACGGCGCACGCGCGCGAGATGACCCGGATGTCGGTCGAGCAGACCGAGGCCCTGACCGCCGACGCGCCAGAGGGGGAGACCTTCCCGGAGACGGTGAGCCGGCTGGTGCACACCGCCGGGGACCTGCTGCGCCGCAACGCCGGCGTCCTGGCGCCCTTCATGGTCATGGGCCCCCATGACCCGGTCATCGCCGAGCTCGGCCAGCGCAGCTACCGCGAGTTCAGCGACGCCTTCAGCGCAGCGCTCCTCGCGCGGGACGAGATCACCCACCCCGAGCCCGCACGCGCGGCCGCCTGGAGCTGCACGGTGGTCTACAGCGTGCTCGCCCGCTGGCTGGGCCTGGGCAGCGCGCCCGACGCGGCCGGCGAGGGGGACTGGGACGTCATCCTCGACGACCTCGCCGAGATGGTCACCGCCTTCCTCACCGGCGCCCCCCGCGGCTGAGCCACCGCGACGCCGCACCGCTCGAGGACTTGAGCGGAGCACCTGCCAGAGAATAGAATCCGAACACCGGTTCTGATCTAGTGGGCGGAGTGTCGAACGCCCCGCCGCGCCACTGCTCGACCCCGGGTCCGACACCGACGTCCCCCACCGCCGACCGAGAGCAGGCCACGTGTACCAACTGTCCCCGAACATCGAGCTCCTCTTCACCGAGGCCGGGCCCGCCCACGCCGACCGGGTCCGTGCGGCCGCGGCCGCGGGCTTCGACGCCGTCGAGATGTGGGGCACCGCCGAGAAGGACGTGCCGGCCATCGCGCAGGCGCTGGCCGACACCGGTGTGTCCATGACGGCCGTGCTGGCCGAGCCACGCACCAACTTCGCGCTGCCGTGGGAGACGATGGACGCCTTCTTCGAGGGGCTCGACCGCGGCGTCGAGGCCGCCCGGACGCTCGGCTGCCCGCGCATCGTGCTGCAGTCCGGCGTCGGGTTCGGTGGGGCCAAGCGCTCGGTCAACCACGAGCGGCTGGTCGGCATCTACGCCCAGGCCGTCGAGCGGGTGCAGGGCTCGGGCGTCGCGCTCGTGCTGGAGCCGGTCAACACCCGGGTCGACCACCCCGGCACACTGCTGGACTTCACCGCCGACGCCGTCCTGGTCGCCCGGGCGGTCGGGTCGGACTCCTTCGGCCTCCTGTACGACCTCTACCACTCCCTGACCCAGGGCGAGGACCCCGTGGCCGAGCTCGCGAACGCCGGCGACCTCGTGCACTACGTGCAGGTCGCCGACGTCGCCGGGCGCGGCGAGCCGGGCAGTGGGGACGTCGACTGGGCCGCGCGCCTGGCCGACCTGCGCGCCGCCGGCTACGACGGCCCGATCGGCCTGGAGTACGTCCCGACCACGGAGACGACGGCCTCGGTGGCCCACGTCCGCGCCGTCGCGGCGGACGCGTGATGAGCGCCCCGACCGAGCGCGCGGTCAAGTGGAGCTACATGGACCACTGGCGCAGCAACGGCCCGTCCGGGCCGGTCGACCAGTGGCACTCCCACAAGACGATGTCGGCGTTCCTCAAGCAGGTGAAGGCGGTCGGCTTCGACGCCATCGACACCTTCGACTTCCGCATCTGGCAGATGTACGGCGACTACGGCGGCCCGGCGAAGTACCAGGAGATGGTCACCGACCACGGCCTGGAGCGGATCGTGAACACCTTCCACGCCGCCGACTACGACGTCCGCACCTACGCCCCGCACGTCCCCGAGACGCACGCGAACATCCTCGAGGACTTCCGGGTCACCATGGGCCGCTGGTCGGAGATCCAGCTGGACAACATCATCGTGATGCCGGCGACCCTGTACCACGACATGGAGCCGGTCACCGAGGACAAGCTCAAGACCACCGCGGAGCTGTGGAACAAGGTCGGGGAGATCACCGCCGGGTACGGCGTCAAGCTCACCTGCCACCACGAGTTCTTCTGCGGCATCCAGTCCGAGGCCGACATCGAGACGTTCTACTCCTACACCGACCCGGAGTACGTCCACCTCTTCCTGGACACCGCCCAGCACTGCATCGCCTCGGTCGACCCGGTCGCGCTCTACCGGCGGCACGCGTCCCGGGTCAGCGGTTTCCACTTCAAGGACACCCACGACGTCGCGACCGGCGACGACCACCGGCACCGGCCGGACTCCGAGATCATGGCGCCGACCACCGGCAAGTGGTTCTACGAGATGGGCACGCCCGAGGGCCGGGTGGACTTCGAGGCGATGATGACCGCCGTCCGGGACGAGGGCTACCGCGGCTGGATCAGCGTCGAGCACGACAAGGCCAACAAGCAGGGCGGCGACTACTCGGAGGCCACGGCCGTCTCCCGCTGGTACGCCAAGAACGTCCTCGAGAACATCTACCGGTAGGGGCGCGACATGACCGACATCCAGTGGGGCTACGCGCTCAACCAGTGGAAGCCCCAGTTCGACGACTTCGTGCGCCGCGAGGAGCACGAGCGGGCACTGAAGACGATGTCCATCGCCGGGTTCACGGGTGTGGAGCTGACGGCGGCGAGCGGGCGGTGGGAGCCCTTCGGCAACCCGCAGCAGGTGGCGGCGAACTTCGGGTCGCTCGCCGGGTTCCGCGCGTTCCTCACCGACTGCCGGGTGGACGCCGTCCCGGCCTGGTTCTACGACCCCCAGCAGCGGTTCCACGAGACGCTGACGGCGGCGCTGTCGCCGCTGGTGGAGGGGGACGTGGCCGGGATCGTGGAGAAGGCCGAGTGGTTCGCCGCCGCCCTGGCCGAGCTCGGCGGCACGGTGCTGTCGGTGCGGGCCGCGCCCTCGGGCTGGGACGTGCCGGCCGACGCCGAGGACGTCGTCGGCCGGCTCGCCGCCTGCTGGGACGCCGTCGGGCGGGCCACCGCGCGCCACGGTGTGCGCACCGCGCTGCACGTGGACTTCCTGTCCTGGTTGCGCCGTCCCGGCACGCTGGACGACCTGCTCGCGGCCACCGACGCCGGCCTCGTCGGGCTGACGCTGGACACCGGCGAGCTGACGGTCGCCGGCATCGACCCGCTGGCGGTCCTGCAGCGGCACGCCGGACGCGTCTGGCACGTGCAGTTCAAGGACGCGTTCGCCGTCGACGAGGCGCAGGAGTACCTGCAGCCGCACGCGGAGTACTCGGTGCGGGTGCAGGGTGGCGCGCGGGAGGTGCCCCGCTGGTTCGGTGAGCCCGGCACCGACGGCGGGCTGGTCGACTTCCCGGCGCTCACCCGCGCCCTCGTCGCGGCCGGGTACGCGGGCTGGGTCGTGGTGGAGAGCGACCAGAGCCCGCACCCGGCGCAGAGCGCGCTGGTGGCCGGCTACACGGTGCAGCGCGAGCTCCGCCCGCTCGTGGAGGCCGGCGGCGCGACGCGGTGACCCACGTCCGCAGGCCCCTCCGGGGGGGGGGGGGGGGGCCTGCGGACGTGCACGAAGGGGCGGCGGTCCGGCTGGACCGCCGCCCCTTCGTGCGTCCTGATCAGTTGACGACGTGCAGCTGGTCCATCCACGTGACCTGCCACGCGTGGCCGTCGGGGTCGGTGAAGCTCCCGGTGACGCTGGTCCCGTCCTCCGGCGCGGGCGCCCCGGGACGGCCACCGGCGGCGAGCGCCCGGTCGACCAGTTCGTCGACGCCGGCGCGCTCGTCCACGGTGAGGCGGTGGACGGCCGTCGGCGCGGAGCCCGGTCCGGGCACGTCCCCGGCGACGAGCGCGGCGAAGGAGTCCCTGACCAGCAGCTGGACCACGATGTCGTCGGCGAGGACGACGGCGGCGGTGTGCTCGTCCGAGGAGTGCTCGTTGACGCCGAACCCCAGCGCCTCGTAGAAGGCGCGGGAGGTGGGCAGGTCCTGCACGGGCAGGACCACGAAGAGCATGGGCACGGGAGTGAGCTCCTGTCTGGAGGGGTGGACGGGGAGGTCAGTCCCGGGTGGCGAGCTCGGCGAAGGTGTCGGCGACCCAGTCGGCGACGAAGGTGCTCACGTGCGGCAGGTGGTCGAGGCCGATGTGCTCGGTCGCGCCCTCCTCGGGGGTGAAGACCCGCAACTCGACCTTGGGGGAGTTGACCGCCTGCTCCTGCGAGCGGTGCGCCATGGCCAGCGGGATCTGCCGGTCGTTGGCGCCGTGGGCGATGAGGAACGGCACGGTGATCTGCTCTACGACGCCGTCCAGGTTCACCCCGTCGGCGAAGTCGAGGAAGGGGTCGAGGTGGTCCTCGTCGCCGTCGAAGCCCCAGACCCACAGCACGTGGCTCCAGTAGTGGGGGACCGGGCGCTCGCCCTCGCGCTCACGCCGGCGGCGCTGCACCGCGCCCCAGTCGTGGTTGGCGCCCCACGCCACGCAGAGCGCGAACCGCTTCTCGAACGCGGCCGCGCGCGGGGCGTAGTAGCCGCCCAGCGACCAGCCGGTGATGCCGATCCGGCGCGCGTCGACGTCCGGACGCGTCTCCAGCCAGTCGACGGCCGCCCCGGCCCACGCCTCGGTGTCGATGCGCGCGGTGAGGCCCTGCAGCCGCAGCGCCTCACCGGTGCCGGGCTGGTCGAGCATCAGGCAGGAGATGCCGCGGGCGGCCAGCTCCTCCCAGTGCCCTGAGGAGTACATGTGCTCCTTGGTCGAGTCCAGCCCGTTGACCAGCACGATCACCGGCGCGGGCCCGTCGTCGGTGGCCGGTGCCTGGCTGAAGTAGGCCGGCAGCGTGGTGCCCTCGTACGGGACGGCGACCCGGCTGACCCGGGGGCTGTGCAGGTCGAACGCCTTCTGCGCCAGCTCCAGCAGCCGCCGGTAGCTGGGCACCCGCTCCGGGTCGGCGTGCGACAGCATCCGCTCGGCCTGGGCGAGGTAGTTGGTGGCGCGGGCGTACAGCTGACCGGCCGTGCGGGTGTGCCCGGCCTTCTCCGCCTCCTCGGCCTGGCCGACCAGCTGCTCGGTGAGCGCGGTCCAGGCCCGGAGGAAGTCCGGTGTCCCGGCGTCCTCGCCGGCGTTGGCGGCGTCCTTGATCGGCCGGCAGGCGCGGTCGACCTCGTCGATGAGGCCGCCGGAGTTCAGCGTCGCGACGACGCCGAGGTTCCAGGTGTAGGGGCCGGTGGGGAAGTACTCGAACACGGGTGTCCTCTCGGTGCCGTCGGTCAGACGGGACGGGTGCGGGGGCGGGGTCGGGCGGGGGGGACCGGGGGCAGCTCGACCCCGGCGACGACGCGGTTGCGGAGGGTGCCGATGCCCTCGACGGTCATCTCGACCACGTCGCCGGGCTGCAGCGGCGGGGGAGCGTCCCCGCCGCGGGTGCCCCACAGCTCGGCCAGGCAGCCGCCGTTGCCGCAGGTGCCCGAGCCCAGGACGTCGCCGGCGCGCACCTGCGTCCCGCGGGAGGCGTAGCTGATGAGCTCCTCGAACGGCCAGCCCATGTTCGACAGCAGGTCCCGGCCGACCTCGGCGCCGTTGACCGACACCCGCAGGTCCAGGGCCAGGAAGCCCTCGGCGTCCCGGTAGGGCTCCAGCTCGTCGGCGGTCACGAGCCAGGGCCCCAGCGTGGTCGCGGAGTCCTTGCCCTTGGCCGGGCCGAGGCTGACCTTCATCTCCCGGGCCTGCAGGTCGCGGGCGGACCAGTCGTTGAGCACCGTGTAGCCGAACACGTGCTCGCGGGCCTGCTCGGGGGTCAGCGAGGCGCCGTCCCGCCCGACGACGACCGCGACCTCGAGTTCGAAGTCGAACCGCTGCGACCCGGGCGGGACGGCGACGTCGTCGTGCGCGCCGACGAGCGCGTACGGGTTGGTGAAGTAGAACGTCGGCGCCTGGTACCACTCCGGTGGCACGTCGGCGGCGCCGTCGATCGCCTTGCGGACGCCCTCGACGTGCTCCTCGAAGGCGACGAAGTCCCGCACGGTCGGGGCCTGCAACGGGGGCAGCAGCCGCACGTCGGCCAGCGGCACCGACGGCCCGGTCAGTGCCGCAGCACCCGCCTCCCGGGCCGCGGGCAGTCCGGCGCGGACCAGGTCGAGCACCGTCGTCCCGTCCGGGAGCGGGTGGACGCCGGCGTCGGAGACGACGCCGGCCGAGACCGACCCGTGCCGCTCGTAGGTGGCGAAGCGCATCAGACCGGCGGGGCCACGAACAGGCCCTTGTCCGGGTCGTTGAACGAGCGCTGGGCGACGAACTCGTTCATCGCGTTCGCGGTGCCCCACTGGTCGCTGACCTCGGGGTTGGAGAAGTCGTAGAGGTGCGGGTGCCAGGTGTCCTCGTCCAGCACGTCGAGCTCGGTCGTGTACTCGACGGTGTTGCCGTGCGGGTCGAGGAAGTAGCTGAAGGTGTTGTTGCCGGCCATGTGCCGGCCCGGGCCCCAGATCTTCTCGACCCCGGCGCGCAGCAGCCGGCCGGTGCCGCGCATGTACTCGTCGATGCCGCGCAGCTCGAAGGAGGCGTGGTGCAGCGAGGCGTGCGGACCGCGGGCGACGGCCAGGCTGTGGTGCCAGGCGTTCGTGCGCATGAACCACATCATGTTGCCCATCCGCGGGTGCATCAGGGTGTCCGACAGGGCGAAGGCCAGGTGCTGCTCGTAGAAGGCGACGGTGCCCTCGGGGTCCCGCGAGTTGAGGACGACGTGGGACAGGCGCACCGGGATCGACTCACCCTCCTCGATCGTCCGGTGCTGCCGGGCTTCGACGTCGGAGCTGATCTCGACGGTGCGGCCCTCGTTGTCGAAGAACCGGAAGCCGTACCCGCCGCCGGGGGTCTGCAGCACGTCGGGCTCACCGATCAGCGGGACCCCGGCCCCGGCGATCTGCGCGGCCAGCGTGTCGACGTCCGCGCGGTTGGCGGCACCGAAGGAGATCAGGTCGATCCGCTTGTCGGCGGCCTGCCGCAGCCGCACGATGTACTGCTCCGGCGACCCCTCGGCGGCCAGGTAGGCCAGGCCGGAGTCGGTGTGCTCTGTCTTCAGTCCCCAGGTGCCGGAGTAGAAGCCGAGCTGCTTGTCGAAGTCGGGCACGGCGAGGTCGACGTGCCGCAGGTGGGTGATCAGCCGCTGACGGGGCTGGGTCTCGGTCATGGTGGGTCGTCTCCGTGTTGTTCCGGCCGCCTCCCGGGTCCCGCCCTGGGCCTGCGAGGGGTGGGGAGGAGGGGGTCCTTGATCAGGCGGGCTGGCTGGTGAGCGCGGCGATGGAGCGCATGAGCGCGGGGACGTCGCCCCGGACGTGGTCGAGTTGCCACTGGGCGAGGGTGTTGGAGGCCTCGACGACGGTGCGGGCGCGGTCGACGCGCCGGCGGTGGAACTCGTCCCACAGCTCCTGGTCGAGGGTGGTGTGCTCCGTGAGCAGCGCACCCAGCACCGCGGCGTCCTCCAGCGCCATGGCCCCGCCCTGCGCGATGGTCGGCGGGCAGGTGTGTGCGGCGTCGCCGATGAGCACCACCCGGCCGCGGTTCCACGGCTCCTCGAGCAGGTGGGTCTCGAACCAGGTGTAGTTGACCTGGGAGGCGTCGGTCAGCTGCTCGCGGACCTCGTCCCACGGTCCGTGGTAGGCCAGCGACAGCTCCTTCATCGTGGCCAGCTGCTCGTCGGGGGACATGTCGCTGCGGTCGACGGCCGGCTCGACGATGTAGGCGTAGAGCGAGTCCTCACCGGTGGGGCAGTAGCCGGCGATGAAGGAGGGCCCGCCGTAGAACAGGTCGGTCCGGGTCACGCTGGCCGGCCGCGGGCCGAAGGCCCGCCAGATCCCCATGCCCATCGACCGGGTCTCCAACTGGACGCCGATCGCCCGCCGCGTGTACGAGCGGAGGCCGTCGGCGGCCACGACCAGGTCGTAGCGCCCGGTCGACCCGTCGGACAGGGTCACCGCGACGCCGGTGTCGTCCTGGGTGAGCTCGGTGAAGGTGGTGCCGAAGCGCACCCGGACCCCGACCTCCACGGCCCGGTCGACGAGGATCCGGGCCAGTTCCGGACGGGGCATGCCGAGGGCCGCGGGGAGGTCCGGGCCGCCGGTCTTGGCGTCCGGGACCTCGGCCACGACCGTGCCGAACGGGTCGGGTGCCCGGATCCCGGTGACGTCGAAGGGGTAGCCGGCCGCGCGCACCCGGTCCCAGACGCCCAGGGTGCGCAGCTCGCGGAGCGCGTTGCCCTGCAGCGTGATGCCGGAGCCGAGTGCCCCGACGGCCGGCTTGATCTCGATCAGGTCGACTGCCACCCCGCGGAGGGCGAGGTGGACGGCGGTGGCGGTGCCGGCCAGGCCGCTGCCGACGACCAGGACGTTGTCCACTGCGGGCATCGGTGTGCTCCTACTTGACGGCGATCGGGTTGACCGGGGCGCCGACGGCGCCGGTCACGGGCAGGGGGGCGGCGGTGAGGAGGAAGTCCCACACGCCGTCGGCTGCGCAGTCGGCGGCGAGGGCGTCCAGGTCCCACATCTCGCCGAGGTAGAGCCCGATGTTGGGGATGCAGACCTGGTGCAGCGGCTGGAAGGCCACGTCGAACTCGTTGGGCCGCACCTCGAAGCCCCAGGTGTCGGTGGCGATGCCGGCGATCTCGGTGCCGTGCAGCCAGTCGGCGGTGGTGAACGACAGCCCGGGGGAGGCCCCGCCGGCGTAGTCGCCCCACCCGCGCCCCTCGGCGATGTCGCGGCGGGCCCGGGTGAGCCGGCCGGTGCGCACCAGCAGCAGGTCGCCGCGCCCGACCCGGGCGCTCTCGCCCTGGGCGGCGATGGTGGCCTGCAGGTGCTCGGTGGTGATGGCGAAGCCGTCGGGCAGCTCGCCGTCGGTGCCGACCGCGCGGCCGACGTCGAGCAGCACGCCGCGGCCGGTGATGTGCGCGGCGGCCGTCTGGATGCCGGTGACCAGGTCGCCCTCGCTCGTGACGACGTCGCCGGCCCGGCGGCCGTTCCAGGCCCTGCCGTGGTCGAAGATGTGGCCGAGGCCGTCCCACTGGGTGGAGCACTGCAGCGGCATGGCGATGACGTCGTCGGCGCCGCCGATGCCGTGCGGGAAGCCCTGGTTGCCGCGCTCGGCGTCGGTGCCGGTGTCGGTCATCGTGTGCACCGGGTTCGTGCGCCGCCGCCAGCCCTTCTGCGGGCCGTCGGTGTCGAAGCTCTGGGCGAGGGAGAAGCTGACCCCGCGGTGGACCAGCTGGGCGCCCTCCACGCGCTTGTCCTCGGTCAGGAAGTTGAGCGTGCCGAGCACGTCGTCGGGGCCCCACCGTCCCCAGTTGGAACAGCGGGCCACGGCGGCCGCGATCGCCCCCTCCGGGTCGGTGCGGTCGAGCGGGGCGATCTGCGGCACTGCGGTCTGGGACACGTCGGGTTCCTCCTCGAAGCGACGCGGACCACATTCCGGGCCGCCGGGTGATCGAGGAAGACGAAACTCCTTATGAACGGCATCAGGGGGGTGGATACTCCCGGCCGTGAACCTCGCCCGGCTCGACCTGAACCTGCTGGTGTCGCTGGACGCGCTGCTCCAGCAGCGCAGCGTCACCCGGGCTGCGGCGCAGATGGGGCTCAGCCAGCCGGCGCTGTCGGCCTCGCTGGGCCGGTTGCGCCGGCACTTCGGCGACGACCTGCTCACCCGGGTGGGCAACGAGTACCGGCTGACGCCGCTGGCGCTGCAGTTGCGCGAGCTGGTGCGGATCGCACTGTCCGGCGCCGAGCGGGTCTTCGACGCCCAGCCCGACTTCGACCCGGCGTCCTCCACCCGGGAGTTCACCGCGCTGGTCAGCGACTACGTGGTCGTCGTCCTCGGCGACACCCTGGCCGCGCTGCTGGCCGAGGAGGCCCCGCACACCCGGCTACGGCTCACCCCGCACTCGCCGGCGATGGTCGAGCGGGCCGAGCAGGTCCTGCTGGGCGGGGACGTGATGATGCTCCCGCACGGGTTCGTCCACGACATGTCGCACCTGGACCTCTACCAGGACGAGTGGGTGTGCGTGGTGTCGGCGGACAACCCGGTCGCCGACGAGGGGCTCACGACCGAGCACCTCCGGACCATGCCCTGGGTGCTCACGTACCACGGGCCGGCGGCCTCCACCCCGGCCGCGCTGCAGATGCGCATGCTCGGCATCGAGCCGCGGGCCCAGGTGATCACCGAGAACTTCATCACCGTGCCCGGCCTCGTGGCCGGCAGTGACCGGATCGCGCTGCTCCAGCGGCGACTGGTCGACCTGCTGCCGCTGGGCAGCGGCATCCGCCCGCTGCCGTGCCCGTTCGAGGTCGGACCGCTGATGGAGGCCATGTGGTGGCACCCGGCCCTGGACGACGACCCGGAGCACCGCTGGTTCCGCGACGTGATCAGCCGGGCCGCCGAGCAGGCGGTCGGGTCACCTCATCTACCGGGGTGATGACCCGGTTCAGCGACCCTGATTTCCGCCCCGGCGCACTCGTCCCGCACACTGCGGATGTGTTGCAGGTCACCGGCGACCTGCACGCTCCACCGGAGGTGCCCCGTGTCCGAGGCGACTGCGACGTTCGACGACGTCATCGGCCCGATCCGCGCGGAGTTCGCGCTCTGCCCGGTCACCGGGCAGCTGGCGGGTCGCCGCAGCGGGCGCCTGGCCCGGCTGCTGCGCGGGCTGGCCGTGCTCGGCTGCGTCCAGGGCCACGCGATGCTCACCCCGGCCGCGACCGGCATCCACCACGCTGATGGCCGGCCCGGGAGGGGATGACCTGACCCCGGTCCCCGCCGCGGCGGGGACCGGGGTCCTGGCGCTCGCGGCAGTCAGAACGGGTAGGCAGGCAGGTCCCCGCGCAGCGTCACCCACTGGGTCTCGGTGAAGGCCTCGATGTTGGCCTGCGGGCCGCCGTGCCGGGAGCCGGTGCCCGACGCCCCGACGCCACCGAAGGGGGCGACCGCCTCGTCGTTGACCGTCTGGTCGTTGATGTGCACCAGCCCGGCGGGGATCCGCTCGGCCAGCTGCAGCCCGGCGTAGACGTCGCGGGTGAGGATGCCCAGCGACAGCCCGTACTCGGTGCCGGCGGCCAGCTCGGCCACCTCGTCGACCGAGGAGAACGGCGTCACCGGGGCGACCGGACCGAAGATCTCCTGCTGGTAGGCCGGGGCCTCCACCGGGACGTCGCCGAGCACGGTCGGCCGGTAGAACAGCCCGTCGTAGGTGCCGCCGGTGCGCACCGTGGCCCCGGCGTCGACGCTGGCGGTGACCAGCCCGTGCACCCGGTCGCGCTGGCCGGCGTCGATGACCGGGCCGAGGGCCACGGAGTCGCGGAACGGGTCGCCGACCGGGAGGTCCTTGACCTTGTCGGTGAGGACCTGGGTGTACTCCTCGGCGATCGAGGCGTGCACCAGGTGCCGGGACGTCGCCATGCAGATCTGGCCGGAGTGGGCGAACGTGCCCCACGCCCCGACCGAGGCGGCCGCGGTCACGTCGACGTCGGGCATGACGATGAGCGCGGAGTTGCCGCCCAGCTCCAGGTGCGCCCGCTTGAGGTGCTGCCCGGCCAGCGCGCCGACCGCGCGGCCGGCCTTGGTCGAGCCGGTGAAGGCGATGACCCGCACCGCGGGGTCCACCACGAGCGCCTCGCCGACGTCGGCGCCGCCGGGCAGCACCTGGAAGACCCCCTCCGGGACGCCGGCCTGCTCGAACAGGGCGGCGAACATCGCGCCACCGGAGACCGCCGTCCGCGGGTCGGGCTTCAGGATGACGGCGTTGCCCAGCGCGAGCGCGGGGGCGATGGCCCGGATCGCCAGGATGGTGGGCACGTTGAACGGTGCGATCACGCCGACGACGCCGACCGGGACGCGCCGGGCGAACGACAGCCGCGGCGAGCCGGTGCGCAGCAGCTCCCCGTACGGGTGGCTGGGCAGCGCGGACGCCTCGTAGCACTCCTGCGCGCTGGTGTGCACCTGGAAGTCGCCGAAGGGGAGGATCGACCCGGACTCCCGGGCCAGCCAGCCCTTGACCTCGTCGGCGGAGGCGGCCAGCAGGTCGCCGGCCCGCCGCAGCACCGCCGCGCGCTGCTCGAACGGCAGCGCCGCCCACCCGCGCTGGGCCTGCGCCGCCCGGGCGCCGGCCTCCTCGACGTCCGCAGGCGTGGCCTTGCCGACCTCGCCGAGCTCCTCGCCGGTGGCCGGCTCGACCGCGGGGTACGTGCCGCCGGCGCCGTCGGTCCACGCGCCGGTCCAGACCTTGCCGCGCCATGCGCCGTCCTCGAGCAGTGCCATGTCAGGTCCTCCTGGTGGGTCGTCGTGCGGGGTCGTGCGGGGATCAGTGATGGGCGCGCAGCTCGGCCAGGATCGGCCGGGCCACCGCCAGCGCGTGGTTGGCCGCGGGCACGCCGGCGTAGACGGCGGTGTGCAGGCACACCTCGGCGATCTCCTCGTCGGTGAGCCCGTTGTTCACCGCCGCCCTCACGTGCAGGGCGAACTCGTCCCAGTGCCGCAGCGCGGCGGTGATCGCCAGGGTGAGCATGCTGCGCTCGCGCCGGCCGAGCCCGGGCCGCTGCCACAGGTCGCCCCAGGCCACCCGGGTGATGAAGTCCTGGAAGTCGGCGGTCAGCGGCGTGACGGCGGCGACGGCCCGGTCGACGTGGGCGTCGCCGAGCACCTCCCGGCGCACCCGCATGCCGGCCGCGCGGCGCTGCTCGTCGGTCTCCAGCGGTCCGGTCTCCAGCGGTCCGGTCTCCAGCGGGTCGGTCACGGGGTGCCTCCGGTGGCGTGGGCGATCAGGGCGTCGGTGACCGCGTCGGGCTGCTCGAGGTTGGCCAGGTGCGCGGCCGGGCTGAGGCGGAGCAGCCGCGCGCCCGGGACGCCCTCGGCGATGGCCTGCTGGTGCTCCGGCGGCACCGCCTGGTCCTCGGCGCCGGACACCACCAGCGTCGGTGCGGTGATCCGGTGCAGGTCACGGCGCTGGTCCATCGCGGCGATCGCCGCGCAGCAGCCGGCGTAGCCCTCGTCGTCCGCGGCCGCGACCATCGCCTGCAGCCGGGTCACCAGGTCGGGGTGGGCGGCGGCGTACGGCGGGGTGAGCCAGCGGGCGACCACCCGCTCGGCGATGGTGGCGCTGCCCTCGGCGCGGACGGTGCGTGCCCGGTCCGCCCAGCTGTCGGCGTTGCCGGTGTGCGCGGAGCTGCACAGCACCGCCAGCGTGAGCACCCGCTGCGGCTCGCGCACCGCCAGCCGCAGCCCGGTCATCCCCCCGATCGAGACCCCGGCGACGTGCGCCCGCGCCACGCCGAGCCGGTCCAGCAGCGCCACGACGTCGTCGGTCAGGTCGTCGATCGTGAGGTCGCCCCGGGACGACGGCGAGCGGCCGTGCCCGCGGGTGTCGTAGCGGACCACCCGGAACCGCTCGGTGAGCGCGGGCACCTGCGGGTCCCACATCGACAGGTCCGAACCGAGGGAGTTCGACAGCAGCAGCACCGGGGCGTCGTCCGGGCCCTCGACGACGGCGTGCACGTCCAGCGCGGTCACGGCGCTCCTGTCTGGTCGGCGATCACGTGGGCGGCGAGCGCGGCGTCGGTCTGGGCACCGGCCTCGCCGACGTCGGGGGTGGTGTCGGCGAGCAGCGCGGCGCCGTCGACGTCGCCGCGCGCCAGCACCAGGTCGGCCAGCGGGCGGCCGGTGGTGGCCGCCTCGCGCACCGCGGCGGCCGCGGCGTCGTGCGCGGCGCCGGCGCCGAGCGCGGGGGTGAGCGCCTCGGTGAGCGCCCGGGCCAGCTGCGGGTCGCCGGCGGCGGCGACGGTGGCGGCCATCCGGTCGGTGTCCAGCCGCAGCGAGGCCAGGCACTCGGTGAGCCAGGAGGCCGCCGACCCGACGGTGGCCAGCAGGTCGGTCAGCGTCGGCCACTCGGCGTGCCAGGTGCCCGCGCCCCGCTCGTGCTCCTGCTCCATCGCCGCGTACAGGGTCGCGACCAGGCCGGGGGCGCGGCGGGCGCAGGCGCGGGCGGAGATCGCGGCGACCGGGTTGCTCTTGTGCGGCATCGCCGACGACCCGCCCCGGGACCCGGACACCTCGCTGACTTCGGCCACCTCGGTCTGGGCGAGCAGGACGACGTCGACGGCGATCGTGGCGACCACCCCGGCCGCAGCGCCCAGCACCCCGGCGACGTCGGCGATCGGCAGCCGCACCGTCGACCACGGGACGGCGGTGGTGACCAGGCCGAGCTCGGCGGCCAGCTCGCGGCGCAGGTCGAGCCCGGACCCGGAGCTCGCGGCCAGGGTGCCCACCGCGCCGCCGTACTGCACCGGCAGCGCCGCGGTCACCGCGCGGATCCGGGAGCGGGCGCCGTCGAGCCCGGCCAGCCAGCCGGCGGCCTTGAACCCGACGGTGACCGGCAGCGCCTGCTGCAGCAGGGTGCGCCCCATCAGCACGTCGTCGCGGTGCTCGGTGGCCAGCCGCGCGCACGCGTCCGCGGCGGTGCCGAGGTCGGTGTCGATGAGCTGGAGCCCGCGCCGGGCCAGCAGCACCGCCGCGGTGTCCACGACGTCCTGACTGGTGGCGCCGACGTGCACCGCCCGCGCGGCGTGCGGGCCGACGGCGTCCTGCAGCGCCCGCACCAGTGGGGGCACGGGGTTGCCGGCGTCGCCTGCTGCGGCGGACACGGCGGCGAGGTCGAGCCGGGAGGGGTCGGCGCAGACCCGGCTGACCTCGTCGGCGGCGGTCGCGGCGACCAGCCCGACCCGGGCGGCGGCGCGGGCCAGCGCGCCCTCCACCTCCAGCAGCGCGACGAGCCAGAGGTCGCCGTCCGTGGCGGGGACCGGGCCGCGGGCGAAGGTCGCGTCCAGGAGGTTCACGCGGGCATCCTGCCCCGGGCGGCGCTCACACCGCGAAGAAGACGGTCTCGACCATGCCCCGGGCCGTGCAGTCCTGCAGGTGGACGTCGAGGACGTAGCCGTCGTCGGTGGCCCGGGCAATCAGCGTCCGGCGCGCGTCGTCGTCGGGCAGGGCGGCCAGCACCGGGTCGGCGGCGTTGGCCTCGGCCTCGTCGGCGAAGTAGATCCGGGTGACCACCCGGTCGAGCAGGCCTCGGGCGAACACCGAGACGTCGACGTGCGGGGCCTGCCAGCCGCCCGCGCCGTCGGGCACCGGGCCGGGCTTGAGGGTGCGCACCGCGTAGGCGCCGCCGTCGACGGTGTCCGAGCGGGCGAAGCCGCGGAAGCCGGGCACGGTCACCGCACCGCGCGGGTCGTCGGGGTGGGCGAAGCGCCCGTCCGGGTCGGCCTGCCAGGTCTCGACCATCGCGTCGGGCACCACGTCGCCGTTGCCGTCGAACACCCGGCCGCGCAGCCAGATCGCGCCCGGGGTGCCCTCGGCGACCGCGTACGGGCCGTCGGGCCAGGTCAGCCCGATCGCGAGGTAGGGCCCGACGGTCGCGCTGGGCGTGGTGCCCAGCCGGAACGGCTCGTCGAGGAAGCCGCTGCCCCGGCGGGGGGTGCCCGGGACCCGGTCGTTGTCCTCCCGCGCGCCGCGCACGAGGGGGGACAGGTGCGGGCTGCTCATGCGACATCTCCGTCGTCGTCGGTCTCGAACGGCGTCTGGTCGGTGCCTCGCAGGACGATGTCCCACTGGAAGGCCAGCGCCCAGTTGTCCTGGGTGCGCTCCAGGTCGAACCGGCTCACCGCCCGGTGCCGGGCGGTCGGCGGGATCGCGTTGTAGATCGGGTCCTGGCCGAACAGCGGGTCGTCGGGGAAGTACATCTGGGTCACCAGCCGCTGGGTGAAGGCCGTCCCGAAGAGGCTGAAGTGGATGTGCGCCGGCCGCCACGCGTTGTGGTGGTTGCCCCACGGGTAGGCGCCGGGCTTGATCGTCGTGAACTCGTAGCGGCCCAGGGCGTCGGTGACCACCCGGCCCAGCCCGTCGAAGTGCGGGTCCAGGGGGGCCGGCCAGTTGTCGACGACGTGCCGGTAGCGGCCGGCGGCGTTGGCCTGCCACACCTCGACCAGCGCGTGCGGCACCGGGCGGCCGTCGCTGTCGAGCACCCGCCCGAACACGATGATCCGCTGGCCCTGCGCCTCCCCGCCCGTCCGCAGCGTGAGGTCGGCGTCGGCGGCGGTGACCCGGTCCTCGCCCAGCACCGGGCCGGTGACCTCGGTGAGCCGGTGGGGCAGGTCGACGGGTGTGCGCAGCGGGGCGCGCAGGCCGGTGCTGCGGTACCCGGGGAAGGCCACCGGCGTGCGGCTGCCCTCCGGTTCGCGCCCGTACCGCGGGAGCACCAGGGCGCTCTCCTGCGGCGGTCGGGGGTCGCGCGATGTGGTCCCGGTCATACTCGCCGACGGTAGGGCGTCGCAGTACGGTGCCCAAGCAGGGACTTCCACTGAGAGGAAAGACGACGTGTCCGGTGGTGCTGCGGCGACGGGGCGGTCGGTGACCTCCCGCGCCCTCGGTGTGCTCGACGCCTTCGACGCCGGTCACCACCGGCTGACCCTCTCGGAGGTCGCGGCACGCTCGGGCACCCCGCTGACCACCGCCCACCGGCTGCTGGCCGAGCTGGTCGCCTGGGGAGCGCTGGCCCGCCGGGACGACGGCCGCTACGAGATCGGCCGCAAGCTGTGGGACCTCGGCCTGCTCGCGCCGGTGCAGCTGGAGCTGCGCCAGGTCGCCGCCCCGTTCCTGCTCGACGTGCACACGGCCACCCGTGACACCGTGCACCTGGCGGTCCGCGAGGGCACCAAGGCCCTCTACGTCGAGCGCATCTCCGGCCGGGAGTCGGTGCCGATCGTCAGCCAGGTGGGCAGCCGGCTGCCGCTGCACGCCACCGCGGTGGGCAAGGTGCTGCTGGCCTCGGCGCCCGACGACGTCGTCGAGCAGGTGCTGCGTGCGCCCACCCGCGAGACCCGGCACACCGTGGTCGACCCCCGGCGGCTGGTCCGCGACCTGTCCGAGGTCCGCCGCGAGGGCTGGGCGCGCACGTGCGAGGAGATGTCGCTGGGCGCGGCCTCGGTCGCCGTCCCGGTCACCGTCGAGCGCGCGGCCGGACCCGTGGTGGTGGCCGCGCTCGGCATCGTCGTGGCCGCCCACCGCCGCGACGTCGCCCGGCTCGCACCGGTGCTCCAGGTGGCCGCCCGGGGCATCGGCCGGGCGCTGGGCGGCGCCGAGTAGTTCCGCTGACCTCTTCCGTCCAGCGGGAGGAGGGGCTGGGTGGGCTCCCACCACGGCGGCACACTCCGGGGATGCGCACCCAGGTGGGGATCATCGGCGCCGGCCCGGCCGGCCTCCTGCTGTCCCGGCTCCTGCAGTTGCAGGGGATCGACACGGTGGTGCTGGAGAACCGGTCCCGCGACTACGTCGAGGCCCGCATCCGCGCCGGCATCCTCGAGGAGCACACCGTGTTGACCCTCGTCGACGCCGGCGTGGGGGAGCGACTGCAGCGCGAGGGGCTCCCGCACGACGGGGTGTACCTGCAGTACCCCGGCGTCCGGCACCACCTGGACTTCCCGTCGCTGTGCGGCCGCCGGGTGTGGGCGTACGGGCAGACCGAGGTCACCAAGGACCTCATCGCCGCGCAGTTGGACGACGGCCCGCCGCTGCTGTTCGGCGTCAGCGACGTCGTCCCCGAGGACGTCGACGGTGACGCCCCGCGGATCCGGTTCACCGACGCCGAGGGCCGTCCGCAGGTGCTGGAGTGCGACGCGGTCGCCGGCACCGACGGGTTCCACGGTGTCTCCCGCCCGGTCGTCACCGCGGGCACCGGCGGTCGGCTGTGGGAGCGCACCTACCCCTACGCCTGGCTCGGCGTGCTGGCCGACGTCGCCCCCTCGACCGACGAGCTGGTCTACGCCTGGCACCCCGACGGTTTCGCGCTGCTGTCGATGCGCTCGCCGTCGGTGTCCCGGCTCTACCTGCAGGTCGATCCCGGCGAGCGGATCGAGGAGTGGTCCGACGACCGCATCTGGACCGCACTCGCCACCCGGTCGGCGCTGGAGGGGTGGGAGCTGGAGACCGGCCCGATCACCGAGAAGTCGGTGCTGCCGATGCGCTCGTTCGTCTCCGCGCCGATGCGCCGCGGTCGGCTCTTCCTCGCCGGGGACGCCGCGCACATCGTGCCCCCGACCGGGGCCAAGGGCCTCAACCTGGCCGTCGCCGACGTCACCCTGCTGGCCACCGCGCTCACCCGGCTGCTGGCCGAGGGGCGCACCGACCTGGTCGACACCTACTCCGACCGGGCGCTGGCCCGGGTCTGGCGGTGCACCCACTTCTCCTGGTGGATGACCTCGATGCTGCACCGCGCCGGCGACGACTTCGACGCCGAGCTCCAACTGGCCCAGCTGCGCCGGGTCTGCAGCTCCGAGGCCGCCGCCCGCGAGCTGGCGGAGAACTACACCGGCCTGCCGGTCGGCTGACCGCCGGGCGCTCGGCCTTCCGCTGGGCGGAACGACCTGCTTGGCGCGGCGGTCGGGCGCTGACACGGTGACCCGATGGACGACGTCGTCATCTGCGCACCGCTGCGCACCCCCGTCGGCCGGATGGGCGGGGTCTTCGCGGGCCTGTCGGCCAACCAGCTCGCCGCCACCGCGATCCGCGCCCTGGCCGAGCGCACCGGGCTGGGCGAGGGTGAGGTCGACGACGTGGTGCTGGGCCACTGCAACCCCAGCGGGGAGAACCCCGCGATCGGCCGGATCGCCGCCCTGGACGCCGGGCTCGGGGTGCAGGTGCCCGGTCTGCAGCTCGACCGGCGGTGCGGCTCGGGCCTGCAGGCGGTGCTGTACGCGGCGATGACCGTCGCCTCGGGCGCGGCGACCACCGTGGTGGCCGGCGGCGTGGAGTCGATGAGCTCGGTGGAGCACTACGCCCTGGGCCTGCGCACCGGGGTGCGTGGTGACGGCGTGATGCTGCACGACCGGCTCGCCCGCGCCCGGGAGACCGCCGGCGGCGTCGACCACCCGGTGCCCGGCGGGATGCTGGAGACCGCGGAGAACGTGCGCCGCGAGCACGACATCGACCGGCTGGCGCAGGACGCCTGGGCGCTGCGCTCGCAGCAGGCCGCCGGCGCCGCCATCCGCGAGGGCCGGTTCGCCGACGAGATCGTCGGGGTCGAGGTGCCGGGCACGCGGAAGGCGCCGGCGCACCTGGTCACCACCGACGAGCACCCCCGCCCGGACACCACGATGGCCGACCTCGCCAGGCTGCGCCCGGTCGTGGCCGCGGTCGACCCGGCCGCCACGGTCACCGCCGGCAACGCCTCGGGGCAGAACGACGGGGCCGCGGTCTGCCTGGTCACCACCCGCGCCGAGGCCGACCGCCGCGGCTGGGACCCCTTCCTGCGCATCGCCGGCTGGGCGGTGGCCGGCGTGCCGCCGGAGACGATGGGCGTGGGGCCCGTACCCGCGACGGCCGCGGTGCTGGCGCGCACCGGGCTGTCGTTCGCCGACCTGGACCTGATCGAGCTCAACGAGGCCTTCGCCAGCCAGGTGCTGGCCTGCCTGGACCTGTGGGGGCTGGGCGCCGGCGACCGGGAGCGGGTCAACGTCAACGGCTCGGGCATCTCCCTCGGCCACCCGGTGGGGGCCACCGGCGCGCGCATCCTGGCCACCCTGGCCCACGAGCTGCGCCGCCGCGAGGGCCGGTACGCGCTGGAGACGATGTGCATCGGCGGCGGGCAGGGGCTCGCCGCCGTCTTCGAGCGCGTCGTCTGACCGCACCGCAGAGACACCTGCCCGCCGTCCGGCGGGGGGAGACAGCAGTCGATCGGGAGATGGAATGGACAAGGTCGTCCCCAGCGCCGCCGAGGCGGTGGCCGACATCGCCGACGGGGCCACGCTGGCCGTCGGCGGGTTCGGGTTGTGCGGGGTGCCGTTCGCGCTGATCGACGCGCTGCTGGCCCAGGGCGCGACCGGGCTGACCACGATCAGCAACAACTGCGGGGTCGACGACCAGGCGCTGGGCGTGCTGCTCTACGCCGGCCGGATCTCGAAGACGATCAGCTCCTTCGTCGGCGGCAACAAGGAGCTCGCCCGGCTCTACCTGTCCGGGCAGCTGGAGGTCGAGCTCACCCCGCAGGGCTCGCTGGCCGAGCGGCTGCGCGCCGGCGGCACCGGCATCCCGGCCTTCTACACGCCCACCGGGGTCGGCACGCTGGTCGCCGAGGGCGGCATCCCGGTGCGCTACGACGCCGACGGGAACGTGGTGGCCACCAGCGCGCCGAAGGAGGTGCGCCGGTTCGGTGACACCGACTACGTGCTGGAGACCGCCCTGACCGCCGACTTCGGGCTGGTCCGCGCCGCGGTGGGCGACCGGCACGGCAACCTGGTCTTCGAGGCCTCGGCCCGCAACTTCAACCCGCTGGCCGCGATGGCCGGGCGGGTGACGATCGCCGAGGTCGAGGAGCTGGTCGAGCCCGGCGAGATCCCGCCCGGCTCGGTGCACCTGCCCGGCGTGTACGTCCAGCGCGTCGTGGTCGTCGAGCCCGGGGCGGCGAAGCCGATCGAGAAGCACACCACCCGCCCGCGGACGGCGCCGGGCACCCCGGCGGCGGCCGGCGACGAGACCACGGAGGCCTGAGATGGCACTGTCCCGCGACCAGCTCGCCGCCCGCGTCGCCGCCGACCTGCGCGACGGCCAGTACGTCAACCTCGGGATCGGGATGCCCACGCTGGTGCCCGGCCACGTCCCGGCCGGCGTGCACGTGGTCCTGCACAGCGAGAACGGGGTGCTCGGGGTCGGCCCCTACCCGTTCGAGGGCGAGGAGGACGCCGACCTGATCAACGCCGGCAAGGAGACGATCACCGTCCTGCCCGGCGCCAGCTACTTCGACTCCGCGGCCTCGTTCGGCATGATCCGCGGCCACGTCATCGACGTCGCCGTCCTGGGCGCGATGCAGGTCAGCGTCCGCGGCGACCTGGCCAACTGGCTCATCCCCGGCAAGATGGTCAACGGCATGGGCGGGGCCATGGACCTCGTGCACGGCGCCCGCGAGGTGGTCGTGATGATGGAGCACACCGCCCGCGACGGGTCGCCGAAGATCGTCGAGGAGTGCTCGCTGCCGCTCACCGGCCGGGCCTGCGTCGACCGCGTCGTCACCGACCTGGCCGTCGTCGACGTCACCCCCGAGGGCCTGGTGCTGCGCGAGGTCGCCCCCGGCGTCACGGCCGCCGACGTCGTGGCCGCCACCGGCGCCCCGCTGCACGTGCCCGACGACGTCCCGACGATGCGGGTCCCGCTCGCCCGCTGACCCCTCGGCCGGGGTCAGCGGGCCGGCAGCTCCCGCAGCCCGAGCAGCCGGTCCAGCACCCGGAACCGGTAGGCCGCCCCGAGCGCGAGGAACCAGACGACGAGCACCGGCAGCACGATCGCGTAGACCGGTGGCGCGGCGCCGGTCAGCCCCAGGTACCCGGAGGTGACCGGGGTGACCAGCGCCGCGACCAGGGCGACCACCAGCCCGGTGACGAGCAGCCCGGTGCGCCGGTCGGTGACCGGGGTGAAGACGGTGAACACCCGGGCCGGCGGCACCAGGAACAGCACCAGCAGCACCGAGGCCAGCGACACGAAGGTGTTCAGCCCGGTCTGCGCGCCGATCGTGGCGGCCGCTTGGGCGAAGTCGGCGTCGGTGCCGTAGGTCAGGCCGGTGTAGCTCTCGAACTCGGTGACGATGAAGCCCGGTGCACGTCCGGTGCTGAAGACCCCCGACACGGTCGTGTACAGGAACGCGTAGACGGCGACGCCGCCGCCGGCGGTGAGCAGGGCGGCCGGGACGACGAAGCGGCCCAGGGTGCCGAGCACGTGCGGGTCGGGGGGCGCCGGCCGCGCCCAGGCGGTGAGCACCAGCGTGGGCAGCCCCACGGTGAACAACGTCAGCCCGCCCTGCGCGGGGGAGTAGGGGAAACCCAGGCCGAGCATCGTCACCGCGACGATCACCAGGGCCTGGGTGGCGACCCGGGCCAGGAAGAGCTGGGCGGAGGTCGTGATCCCGGCGATCAGCCGCCGCCCCAGCCGCCGGGCGGGCACCAGGGCCGCCAGCGAGTCCCCGGTGAGCACGATGTCGGCGACGTCGCGGGTCACCGCGCTCCCGCTGGCCATGGCCACCCCGACCTGGGCGGCCTTGAGCGCGCGGGCGTCGTTGACGCCGTCGCCGACCATCGCCACGTAGCGGCCCTGCCGCCGCAGCGCGGCCACCACCCGTTCCTTCTGCTCCGGCGCCACCCGGCCGAACACCGAGCCCGCCGCGACGACGGCGTCCAGCTCGGCGTCGGTGAGCGCGGGGAAGCCCCCGGCGTGCACCGGGGTGGCGTCGCGGAGCCCGGCGCGGGCGGCCAGGGCGGCGACGGTGCCCGGGTCGTCGCCGGAGAGCACCTTGACCGCGATGCCCTCCTCGGCGAAGCGGGCCAGGGTGGCGGGCACGTCGGGCCGGAGCTCGTCGGCCAGCGCCACCAGGGCCAGCCCCTCCAGGTCCGGCAGCAGCGGCCGGCCGGCGGCGTCCCGCAGCGGTGCGGCGGGCCCGGCGGCGCGGGCGGACACTAGCACCCGCAGGCCCTGCGCCGTCCGGGCGGCGACCTCCTCGGTGGGGACCGGGGTGCGCAGGGCCGGGGCCAGCGCCTCCGGTGCGCCCAGCACCCAGGTGGCACCCGCCGTGCGCACCGCGCTCCACCGCAGCGCGGAGCTGAACGGCACCTCCTCGACCACCGGGACCGGCTCGCCGGGCAGCGCGGCGGCCAGCGCGGCGCTGGTCAGGTTGGGCGCGCCGGTGCTGTGCGCCATCGCGGCCAGCGCCGCGGTGACGGAAGCGGTGTCCTGCCCGCCGAGGGGCACCAGCTCGGCCAGGCCGAGCCGACCGGTGGTCAGCGTCCCGGTCTTGTCGGTGCAGACGACGTCGACGTTGCTCACCGACTCGACCGCGTTGACCCGCTGCACGAGCGCGCCCTGCCGGGAGGCGGTGACCGCCCCGGCGGTGTAGGCCAGCGCGATCAGGAAGAACAGCCCGTAGGGCACCAGCCCGGACAGCACCGCGGTCGTCTGCACGACCCGCACCAGCGACAGCCCCTCCAGCGCCGCCTGGGCCAGGATCGCCCCGCTCATCAGCACCACCAGCAGCATCGTCAGCCGGACGACGAAGGCGATCCGCCGCTGCAGCGGCGTCGCGTCGGTGGTGGCCCGGCGGGCCTCGGCGGTGAGCCGCTGGGCGTGGCTGTCGGCGCCCACGTCCCGGGCCAGCTGCAGGGCCGCCCCACCGACCGCCACGCTGCCGGACAGCAGGTCCTCGCCCGGGGCGCGCAGCTGGGGGTCGGACTCACCGGTCAGCAGCGACTCGTCCACCTCGACCTGCCCGGTCAGCACCGGGCCGTCGACGACCAGCTGGTCGCCGGGCCGGACCCGGACGACGTCGCCGCGCACGACCTCCTCGGGGCGCACCCCGGTGTCCGCGCCGTCGCGGACGACGACCACGGTGCCCCGGGCCAGCAGCTGCAGCCGGTCCAGCTGCCGCTTGGCGCGGACCTCCTGCACGGCGCTGATCGCCGCGTTGAGCATCCCGATGCCGACGCTGATCAGCGCGTCACCCGGCCTGCCCAGCGCCAGCAGCGCGACGCCCAGGGAGAACAGGATGGAGTTGTAGAGGTTCAGCACGTTGGTGCGCACGATCCGCGCGTACGTCCGGGACGACGCGCTCACCGCGTCGTTGCCCTCGCCCCGGCGGCGGCGGGCGGCCGCCTCTCCGGAGGTCAACCCGAGGGTCGACGGGGGCGCGGCCGTGAGGCTGGGGGTCACCGGCCCAGGATGACGCCCCGACCGGCCGATCCCGTGGTGGACGTGGCGGACGGCCCCACCCGGACGGGGTGGGCACCGGCGCTGCCCCGCGCCGTTGCGGAGAACAGGTGAAGTGCGGTTCACTGGTCTCGTCGTGGAGGGGAGTACCCCACGCCACCTCGTCGTCAGCACGGCCCTCGTGGCCCGGCGGGGTGGGGTCCCGGGCAGGGGGCAGGGGAGACCTCCGGTCGCAACCTGACCGGGAGGTGCCCTGTGAACGTCCCCCTCTGGACCTGGCTGGCCGTGCTGGCGGTCATCCTCGTCATGCTCGCCGTCGACCTGTTCGCCCACCGCCGCGCGCACGTGATCGGCGTGCGCGAGGCCGCCGCCTGGTCGGCCGTCTGGGTCGCGCTCGGCGTCGGCTTCGGCGCCCTCGTCTGGTGGCAGGCCGGCGCGGACTTCGGCCAGCAGTACTTCGCCGGCTACCTGATCGAGAAGTCCCTCGCCGTCGACAACGTGTTCGTCTGGGCGATCGTGCTGACGTACTTCGCCGTCCCGCGGGAGTACCAGCACCGGGTGCTGTTCCTCGGCGTCGTCGGCGCCCTGGTCTTCCGCGGGGTCTTCATCGCCGCCGGGTCGGTGCTCATCGCCAGCTTCAGCTGGGTGCTGTACGTCTTCGCCGCGGTCCTGCTGGTCACCGGCGTGAAGATGATCCGGGCCCGCGACGAGCACCTGGACCCCGAGCGGTCCCGGGCGCTGCGGGTGTTCCGCCGGTTCGTGCCGATGACCGACGCCTACCACGGCCAGCGCCTCGTCGTCCGGGTCGCCGGCCGGCTGGTCGCCACCCCGCTGCTGGCGGCGCTGGTGGTCATCGAGGTCACCGACGTCGTGTTCGCCGTCGACTCGATCCCGGCGATCTTCGCCGTCACCGACGAGCCGTTCCTGGTGTTCACCGCCAACGCCTTCGCCGTCCTGGGGCTGCGGGCGATGTACTTCCTGCTCGCCGACCTGGTGCACCGGTTCGTGTACCTCAAGACCGGCCTGGCGCTGGTGCTGGTCTGGGTGGGGATGAAGATGCTGCTGAAGGTCGACCTGTTCTACGTGCCGACGACGATCTCGCTGGCCGTGATCGCCACGATCATCGGCGTCTCGGTGGGCCTGAGCCTGCGGGCCACCCGGGGCCAGGGCCGGACCCCGGTGACCGTGGCCGGCGCGGCACCCTTCCGGGTCGCCACCGCGGAGGAGACCGCCGCGCTGGAGCCGGTCCGGCGGCGTCGCCGGGAGCGGACGGAGGTGCAGGTGCGGTGAGCGCCGGCCGGCCGTGGACCTTCCTGACCAACCACGCACACGTCCTGCTCGCCGTGGCCGGGACGCCGGACGCCCGGGTCGTCGAGATCGCCGAGGTCGTGGGCATCTCGACCCGGTCGGCGCTGTCGATCCTGCGGGACCTGGAGGACGCCGGGTACGTGGCGCGGTCGAAGGAGGGCCGGCGCACCCACTACGTCGTGCAGCCGCACCGGCCCTTCCGGCACCCGGCCGCGTCGGCGCACGAGGTGGACGAGCTGCTGGAGGTCTTCCGGCGGCCGGCCGGCACCGGTCGACGCGGGCTCAGTCGGCGGGGGTGACCAGGCGCGGGTCGAGGTCGGCCAGGGAGGGCACGCCGGCCAGCGCCATTACGTGCCGCAGGTCCTCGGTCAGCGCCGTCAGCACCTCGGCGACCGCGGCCGCGCCGCCGCTGGCCAGCGCCCAGAGCACCGGGCGGCCCACGAGCACCGCCCGGGCGCCGAGCGCCAGCGCGGTCAGCACGTCGAGCCCGGAGCGCAGGCCGCCGTCGACCAGCACCGGCACGCGGTCGCCGACGGCCGCCACCACCTCGGGCAGGGCGAGTGCTGTGGGCACGGCCCGGTCCAGCTGCCGGCCGCCGTGGTTGGACACCACCACCCCCGCCGCACCGGCCGCCACGCAGCGCAGCGCCTCGTCACCCCGCAGCACGCCCTTGACCAGGACGGGCAGCCCGGACGCCGCGGCCAGCCGGCCGATGGTGGCGACGGTGGCCGCCGGGTCCTGCTCGGCCGCCGCCCGGGCCGCGGCGCGGTCGGGGAGGTGCTGGCCCAGGTTGACCAGGAAGTCCGCGTCCGGCACCTCCAGGCGGGTGCCGGCGACCCGCTCCTTGCGCCCCACGTACGGGGTGTCGGCGGTGAGCACGACCGCGGTGGCGCCGGCGTCGGCCGCCCGCCGGGCGAGGGCGTCGGTGAGGTCCGGGTCGCGCATCGCGTACGCCTGGAACCACCACGGGGACGTCGCCGTCCGGCCGACGTCCTCCAGGCGCCGGGACGCGCGGGTGGACACGACGGTCAGTGCGCCGGCAGCGCCGGCACCGGTGACCGTCGCGCACTCGCCGTCCGGGGACGCCAGGCCGTGCAGGGCGGTGGGTGCCACCGCCACGGGCGTGGCCAGGCGCACACCGAGCAGGTCGGTGGCCACGTGGACGGCGGAGACGTCGGTCAGCACCCGCGGCCGCAGCCGGTACCGCCCCCAGGCCGCCGACGCCTCACCGGCGGTCGTCTCGTCCCCAGCGCCGGCGGCGTAGTAGTCGACGACGGCGGCGGGCAGCTCACGGGCGGCGGTCAGCTCGTGTTGCCGCAGCACCCGGCGGGCAGAGCCGCTCATCCGCGACGGGCCGCGCGCCGCCGCGGGACCGGGGAGGTCACGCCCGCTGCCGGTCGAACGCCTTGCCCCCGGGGTAGCTGACCAGCTCGAACTGCGCACCCCAGGGGGAGAGGAAGTACACCCAGCGCTGCCCCTCGCTCGGGCCGCGGCTGGCGGTCGGCTCGCCGAGCACGGTCAGCCCCAGCGCCCGCAGGTGGGCGACCGCGGCGTCCAGGTCGTCGACGTAGAGCGCGATGTGGTGCCCGCCGACGTCGCTGTTGCGCGGAGGAGCGGTCACCTGGTCGCGGGCCTCGTAGCGGAACACCTCGAAGACGGCCTGGCCCCCCAGCCGGTAGAAGCGCAGCTCGCGCATGACGGTGTCGTCGGCGACGGCCAGGTGCTCGCTCATCCAGGAGCTTTCGTCCTGGAACGGGCCCAGGGCGTACAGGAACTCGCATCCCAGGACGCCGGTGAAGAAGGCGTGCGCCTGCTCCAGGTCCGGGACGGTCACCCCGACGTGGTCCAGGCGGGTGAGCCCGGGGACGGGGCCCGGTCCCGTCGTCTGCTCGTCCGGCACGAGAGGGCTCCCTCGGTCGGGACTGCGCGTCGTGCAGCCCAGGTGAACGACAGCTTAGCCACCGGTGGCCCACGTCACCGGACACTTGTTGCGGCGGTCACAGGTCTGTACAGTCGCACTGAACAGCGACGTCGCGTCGGGTCCGCTCCGACCCGGCCACCAGCGCTCGATGGGAGCCCGCCCGTGACCACCCGCCAGGCACTGATGCCTGCCACCCCGTGGACGCAACTGTCGGTCGACGAGTCCGACTGGGACGCCGCCGACCCCCAGCTCCTGCTGACCATGCTGGCCCAGGGACTGTGGATCCGGGTCTTCGAGGAGCAGGTGCTGCAACTGGCCGCCGAGGGCCTCGTGCACGGGCCGGCCCACTCCAGCATCGGCCAGGAGGGTGGCGCGGTCGGCTCGATCGTGGGGCTGCGCAGCGACGACTACGTCAACGGCTCGCACCGCGGCCACCACCAGTTCCTGGCCAAGGCCTTCACCCACGTGATGCCCGCCGGTCACCAGGGCCTGCCCGCGCTGGACGACGAGGTGCGCACGGTCCTGCGGCGCACGCTGGCCGAGATCTGCGGGCTGGCCGAGGGCTACTGCCGCGGCCGCGGCGGGTCGATGCACCTGCAGTGGCGCGAGGCCGGCGCGATGGGCACCAACGCCATCGTCGGCGGCGGGGTGCCGCAGGCCCTGGGCTTCGCCCACTCCCAGCGCTTCGCCGGCACCGACGCGGTGTCGGTCACCTACTTCGGCGACGGCGCGATCAACATCGGTTCGGTGCTCGAGTCGCTCAACCTCGCCGCGGCGTGGAAGCTGCCGGTCTGCTTCTTCGTGGAGAACAACAGCTACGCCGTCTCCACCCCGGTCGCCCGGGCCACCGCCGAGACCCGGCTGTCGGCGCGCGGGCTGGGGGTGGCGATCCCGAGCTGGCGGGTCGACGGCATGGACCCCCTGGCCGTGCACACCGCGATGGCCGAGGCCGTGGCGCACATGCGCGGGGGTGGCGGGCCCACCCTCGTCGAGGTCGACGTCTACCGCTACTTCCACCAGAACGGCCCCTACCCGGGCAGCGCCTTCGGGTACCGCAGCAAGGACGAGGAGACCTCCTGGCGCGGCCGGGACCCGATCGACCTGCTGCGCGCCCACGCCATCCGCCGCGGCCTGGTCGACCAGGTCCAGCTGGACGCCGCGCACCAGGAGGTCAGCGACGAGCTGGCCGCGATCGTCGCCGACCTGACCGAGCCGGTGCCCGACGGCAAGCCCGGGCAGAAGCGGATCAGGGCCGATCGCTGGCCCGACCCCGGCTTCGTCGACGTCGGCATCCGCGGCGACCTCAGCGAGCTCGAGGGCAGCCGGTACGCCGAGCCCGAGACGTTCCAGGGCGAGCTGGCCGAGCGGAAGTTCATCGACGTGGTCAGCGAGGTCATGGCCCGCCGGATGGAGACCGACGAGCGGGTCGTCGTCCTCGGCGAGGACGTCGACGGGCTCAAGGGCGGCACCAACGGGGCCACCCGCAAGCCGCTGGAGCAGTTCCCCGAGCGGGTGCTCGGGACGCCGATCAGCGAGAACGCCTTCGCCGGCATGGCCGGCGGGATGGCGCTGGACGGCCGGGTCCGCCCGGTCGTGGAGTTCATGTACGCCGACTTCATGTGGGTGGCGGCCGACCAGGTGTTCAACCAGATCGCCAAGGCCCGGCACATGTTCGGCGGGGAGAGCGCGGTGCCCCTGGTGCTGCGCAGCAAGCTCGCCGCCGGGACCGGCTACGGCTCGCAGCACTCGATGGACCCGGCCGGGGTGCTCACCACCGCGCCCGGCCTGCGGGTGGTCGCCCCGTCCAACCCCTTCGACTACGTCGGGCTGATGAACACCGCGCTGGCCTGCGACGACCCGGTCGTGGTGCTCGAGCACGTCGACCTCTACGTCTCCACCGGCACCGGCCCGGTCGAGGACCTGGACTACCGGATCCCGGTCGGCAAGGCCGCGCTGCGCAGCACCGGGGACGACGTGACGGTGATCAGCTACCTGTCGATGGTCACCCACTGCCTCGAGGCGCTCGAGCAGGTGCCCGAGCTGTCCGCGGACCTCATCGACCTGCGCTGGCTGGACCGCGCCAGCCTCGACTGGGACACGATCGAGGCCAGCGTCCGCAAGACCAACCGGGTGCTGATCGTCGAGCAGGGCGCGGTGGGCACGTCCTACGGCGGCTGGCTGGCCGACGAGCTCCAGCGCCGGCTCTTCGACTGGCTGGACGCCCCGATCGAGCGCGTCACCGGCGCGGTCGCCTCGCCCAGCATCAGCAAGGTGCTCGAGCGGGCCGCGATCGCCCGCACCGAGGAGGTCGTCACGGCCTTCCGCGCGCTCGTCCGCGACTGACCGCTGCCGGCAGCACGGCTGCCGGCACCTGACCGTCCTGCACCGTTTTGCCCTGCACCGTCGAGGAGGACAGTGGTGGCATCGTTGTTCCGCGTGCCCGAGGTCGCCGCCGGCGCGACCGAGGCGACGTTGTCGGAGTGGGTGGTGGCCGAGGACCAGGCCGTCACCGCCGACCAGACGATCGTCGTGATCGAGACCGACAAGGCCACCGTGGAGGTGGAGGCCGGCCAGGACGGCGTGCTGCTGCGCCAGCTCGCCCGCGGCGGTGAGACCGTGCAGGTCGGCGCCCCGATGGCGCTGTTCGGCACCGAGTCCGAGCGGGGGGCCGACGTCGACGCGCTCCTGGCGGGACTGGGCGTGCTGTCCGGGGACGGCCCCGCGACCCCCGCGGTGCCGGCACCGGCGGCGATGGGGAGCGTGCACGCCGCACCCGAGCCCGAGACCGCCGCCGAGCCGGAGGTGGCGGAGGAGCAGGCCGCCCCGGCGCACGCCCGGTCGGGCAGCCCCGCCCCGGCGGCCGGGCCGGCCCCCACCGGGGGACGGGTGTTCGCCTCCCCGCTGGCCCGGCGGATCCTGGCCGAGGCGGGCATCCCGCTGCACGGGGTGACCGGCAGCGGACCCGGCGGCCGCATCGTCCGCAAGGACGCCGAGCTCGCCGTCGCGTCCGGCCGCACGGCCCCGGCCGACGAGCCCGCCGTGGCCGCGCCTCCGCCTGCCGCGGCGCCCGTGCCCGCCGCGGGGACCCGCCGTCCGGCCCCGGCCGCGGGCTGGCACGACGAGCCGCACAGCCGGGTGCGCCGCGCCATCGCCAGCCGGCTGACCACCAGCAAGCAGACGGTGCCGCACTTCTACGTCAAGCGCACCGCCCGCCTGGACGCGCTGCTGGACCTGCGGCGCCAGCTCAACGAGGTCTCCGCCACCCGGATCTCGGTCAACGACCTGGTGCTGCGGGCGGTGGCGGTGACCCACACCCAGGTGCCGGAGGCCAACGCCGTCTGGACCGAGGACGCCGTCCGGGTCTTCGACTCCGTCGACGTCGCGGTCGCCATCGCCTCGCAGCGGGGTCTGGTCACCCCGGTGCTGCGCGACGTCGACCGCACCGCGCCCAGCGCGGTGGCGGCCACCGTGCGCGACTTCGTCGCCCGGGCCGACGCCGGCACGCTGGCCCAGCGCGACCTGGAGGGCGGGTCGATCGCGGTCACCAACCTCGGCATGTACGGCGTCGAGGAGTTCGCCGCGATCATCAACCCCCCGCAGTCGGCGATCCTCGCCGTCGGTGCGGCGGCCCCGACCGCGGTCGTCGACGACGGCGTGCTGGCCGTCGCGACCGTCGGCGCGTTCGTGCTGTCGGTCGACCACCGGGTCGTCGACGGCGCGCTGGCCGCCCGGTGGATGGCGCAGCTGGTGCGCAACCTCGAGCAGCCGCTCCGGCTGCTGGCCTGAGGGGGCGACGGTGACGACGACGGTCGCCTTCCTCGGACTGGGCCGGATGGGGACGGCGATGGCCGGGCACCTGGCCGCGGCCGGGCACCCGCTCACGGTCTGGAACCGCTCACCGGCAGCCGCGGAGGCCTTCGCCGCCGCGCACGGCGCCCGCAGCGCGCCCACCCCGGCGGCCGCGGTCGCGGGGGCGCAGGTGGTCGTCACCATGCTCGCCGACGACCGGGCGCTGCTGGAGACCTACCGTCGCGAGGACGGGGTGCTGGCCGGCCTCGAGCCGGGGGCGCTGGCGATCGACATGAGCACCGTCTCGCCCTCCACCGTGCAGCAGGTGCACGACTGGGTGCGCGAGCGGGAGGGGTCCTTCGTCGACGCGCCGGTCTCGGGCAGCGTGGCCAGCGCGCAGGCCGCGGGGCTCACGATCATGGCCGCCGGCCCCGCGGCCGACGTGGACCGCGCCCGCGAGGTGCTCGACGTGCTCGGCGCCCGGGTGCTCCACCTGGGGCCCACCGGGGCGGGCGCGGCGATGAAGCTGTCGGTGAACACGATCGTGCACAGCCTCAACCAGGCCGTGTCCGAGGCGCTGGTGCTGGCCGAGCGGGCCGGGATCGCCCGCGAGCGCGCCTACGAGGTGTTCGCGAACAGCGCCGTCGCCGCGCCGTTCGTGCAGTACCGCCGGGCCGCCTACGAGCGGCCCGGCGAGGTGCCGGTGACCTTCGCGCTCGAGCTCGCCGCCAAGGACCTCCGGCTGGCACTGGAGCTGGCCGGCCGGGTCGGGGCGCCCCTCCCGCAGACCACCACCAACCTCGCCGTCCTGGACGCCGCCGTCGCCGCGGGCCTGGGGCAGGACGACGAGTCGGCCGTCGCGGTGCACCTGCGCACCGCCACCCCGCCCACCCGCTGACCGACCCACACAGGAGCCCCCGTGCCGATCGCCACGACCAACCCCGCCACCGGAGACGTCGAGCAGGTCTTCGAGCCGCACCCGCCGGCGGAGGTGGAGCAGCGGCTGCAGCGGGCCGCCGACGCCGTCGAGGCGCTGCGCGCGACCACCTCGGAGCAGCGGGGCGCGTGGCTGCGGGCCGCCGCCGACCTGCTCGAGGGCGACCTGGACGAGGTCGCGGCGATGATGACCCGGGAGATGGGCAAGCCCGTCGCGCAGTCGCTGGCCGAGACCCGCAAGTGCGCCGCCGGCATGCGCTTCTACGCCGACCACGCCGCGCAGTTCCTCGCCGACGAGCCGCTGGCCGACCCCTCGGTGGTCGGCGCCTCGCGGGCGTGGGCGCAGTACGAGCCACTGGGCGTGGTGCTGGCGGTGATGCCGTGGAACTACCCGCTGTGGCAGGTCGTCCGCTTCGCCGCCCCGGCGCTGATGGCCGGCAACGCGGGCCTGCTCAAGCACGCCTCCAACGTGCCGCAGACCGCCCTCTACCTCGACGCGCTGTTCGAGCGGGCCGGCTTCCCGCGCGGTGCCTTCTCCACCCTGCTCATCGGGGCGGCCGGCGTCGACGCCGTCATCGCCGACCGGCGGGTGGCCGCGGTGACCCTCACCGGCTCCGAGCCGGCCGGCCGGGCCGTGGGCGCCACCGCCGGCCACCACCTGAAGAAGGTCGTGCTCGAGCTGGGCGGCGCCGACCCGTTCATCGTCCTGCCCTCGGCCGACGTGACGCGGGCGGCCGAGGTGGCCACCCGGGCGCGCACCATCAACAACGGCCAGTCCTGCATCGCGGCCAAGCGCTTCATCGTCCACACCGACGTCTACGACGCCTTCGTCGCCCGCTTCGTCGACACCATGGCCGCCCTCGTCGTCGGCGACCCCCAGGACGCTGCGACCGAGCTCGGCCCGCTGGCCACCCCGGGCGGGCGCTCCGACGTCGCCGAGCTGGTCGACGACGCCCTGGCGCACGGGGCGACGGCGCTGACCGGAGGGACGACCCCCGAGGGGCCGGGGTTCTGGTACCCGGCCACCGTGCTGGCCGGCATCACCGAGGAGATGCGCATCCACCGGGAGGAGGCGTTCGGCCCGGTCGCCACGGTCTACCGCGTGCGGGACGTCGAGGAGGCCGTGCGGCTGGCCAACGACAGCAGCTTCGGGCTGAGCTCCAGCGTCTGGACCAGCGACGAGGCCGAGCAGGCCGAGCTGGTGCGGCGCCTGGCGGCCGGGGCGGTGTTCGTCAACGGGATGACCGTCTCGCACCCCGAGCTGCCCTTCGGTGGGATCAAGGACTCCGGCCACGGGCGCGAGCTGGCCGCCGTCGGCATCCGCGAGTTCTGCAACCTCAAGACGGTCTGGCGCGCCTGACCAGGGCCGGTGCCCGGCGGGCAGCGGCGACGCCCTGCCCGCCCGGCAGCGGGGAGGTACGTTCACAGCGACGTACCGGGAGGTACCGACACGTGCGTCGACAGGTGGAGCGGAGGACCGTGTGAGCCGACCCGCCCCACGCACCGAGTCCCCGGACGACGAGGAGCCGGTCGCGGCCGGGTCCGACCGGCCCGGCGCACCGCTCGGTCGGGGGATGCCCGTCGAGCACGCGCTGGCCACACTGTCGACCATGGACAAGCTGGGTCCGCGTCTGAAGGAACTGCGCCAGGCCGCGGGGCTGAGCCTGCGCGAGCTGGCCCGGCAGGCCGAGGTCTCGCCGTCGCTGGTGTCGCAGATCGAGAACGGCAAGTCCCGGCCCTCGGTGTCGACGCTGTACACCTTCGCCCGGCTGCTCGACGTCCGGGTCGACGAGCTCTTCGACGCCGAGGCCGACCAGGTCACCCCGGCCGCCCCGGCCGCCGGCACCCTGGCCGTGGCCTCCGCCGAGCCCCCGCGGCCGGTCGCGGCGCGGCACCCGCTGGACAACCCGGCGAACGCCTGGAGCCCGTCGGAGTACGCCACCCGCATCTCCGTGGTGCACCCCTCGCACCGGGCGCACATCCGGATGGCCGAGGGCGTCGACTGGGAGCGGCTGGCCGCCACCCCCGAGCGGGACGTCAACTTCATGAAGATCAGCTACGCCCCGGGGGCCGCCGCCACGCCCGACGGCTCACTGATGATCCACGAGGGCTTCGAGTACGGGTACGTCATCTCCGGGGTGCTCGAGGTGACCATCGGCGACGAGGTCTTCGTGCTGCGCGAGGGCGAGTCGCTGGGCTTCGACTCCGCGATCCCGCACCTGCTGCGGAACGTGGGCACGGTGCCCTTCCACGGCATCTGGTTCGTGCACGGCAACTGCCACTGACCCGGCACCGGCACCGGCACGCACCACCCGTCGTCCCGTGAGCGGCCGGAGCGGCTGACGGGGCGCTCCGGCGAGAAGTCCGGCGCTGCCCCTTGCCAGGTGTTCACCGAGCTTTGTACAGTCACACTCAACAGTGACAGCCGCCACATCGACGTGGCGACGGCCGATTGAGGTGAGCTCGTCCATGGCCGAACGGACCCCGGCCCCGCTCCGCGGGGCGAAGGCGTTCACCGTCTCGAAGGGCCTGCTGACCGTCGGCTCCGCCACCGTCCTGCTCTTCGCGATCAGCGCCCTGCTCGCCCCCTCGAGCGTCTCGGGCACCTCCGTCCGCAGCATGCTGCAGATCGCCGCCGTCCTGGCGGTGGCAGGGCTGGGGCAGATGCTGGTCGTCCAGCAGTCCGGCATCGACCTGTCGGTGGCCGGGGGCATCTCGATGGCGGTCGTGCTGGCCACGCACGTCCCCGACGGCGACGACGGCCGGCTCCCGCTCGCCGTCGCGGTGGCGCTCGCCGTCGCCGTCCTCGCCGGGCTGCTCAACGGCGTGCTCATCGGCGTGCTGTCGCTCAACCCGATCATCGCCACGCTGGGCACCAACGCACTGCTGTACGGGGCCGTGCTCGCCGTCTCCGGTGGCCGGCCACGGATCACCACCGACCTGCTCGCCGGCCTCACCGGCGGGCGGACGGCGGGGGTGCCGCACGCGGTGCTGTTCGCCCTCGCCGCCCTGGCGGTGGTGAGCGTGCTGGTCAAGAAGACGGTGCCCGGCCGGCACTTCGAGGCCGTCGGGGCCAACCCGCGCGCCGCCCGGGCCGTGGGCCTGCGGGTGCGCGGGCACCAGATGTCGGCCTACGTCTGGGCGCAGCTGCTGTACTGCCTGGCCGGCGTGATGCTCGCCGGGATCACCGCCCAGCCCAGCGCCTTCGAGGGCGACAGCTTCCTGCTGATCTCGGTGGCCGTGGTGGTGCTCGGTGGCACGTCGCTGCTGGGTGGCCGCGGGTTCCCGCTGGCGACCGTGATCGCGGCGGTCTTCCTGCAGCAGCTCGTGCAGTTCGTGGTGGCCCTGGGCGTCTCCACCGCCGTCCAGACGATCGTCCAGGCCCTCGCGCTGGCGATCGGCGTCTCGCTCTACACCGTCGACTGGCGGGCGCTGCTCTCCCGGCGCCCGCGCCGTGCCCAGGCCGCAGCCGCGGCCTGACCGCTCGACCCGCGTCACCCGCTCCTCCCTGTCGTCAACGCTGCCGGCGCACGGCCAGATCGCCGTGCCCTCTGGAAGGAACACCGATGAACGTGCGTCACCTGCTCCCCGGGACGGCCCTGGCCGCCGTCGGCCTGCTCACCCTCACCGCCTGCGGCGGCAGCGACGGGGGAGGGGGCGGCGGGGGCGCCGCGGAGGGTGAGGTCACCCGGGTCGAGGGCGCCCCCGAGTGGTGCGGCACCAAGGAGATCTCCTTCGCCCTGCTCGACGGCTTCGGCGGCAACAGCTGGCGCCTGGTCACCACGGAGTCCGGCCGCGACGAGGCGGCCAAGTGCCCGAGCGTGACCAGCTTCGAGTACGCCGACGGCCAGGGCGACACCCAGAAGGCGATCTCGGACATCAAGAGCTTCGCGTCCAAGGGCGTCGACGCCATGGTCGTGTTCCCCGACGCCGGCAAGGCCGTGCTCCCGGCGCTCACCCAGGCCTACAAGGCCGGCGTCGTCACCGTGCCCTACCGGGTCGACCCCGGCGGCAAGGCGGGGGAGAACTACGACGCCTGGATCGGCTACGACTTCGCCGCCGATGCCCGCAACTGGGCGACCTGGATCGAGGCCAACGTCCCCGACGGCGGCAACATCCTGTTCCTGGGCGGGCCGGCCGGCAACAGCCAGAGCACCACCGAGTACGAGACGCTGCGCGCCGAGCTGCCCGAGACCTACCAGTTCGTCGGCGAGGTCCCGTTCACGGCCACCGACTGGGACCCCACGAAGACCCAGACGCTGCTGTCGGCGGCCATCTCCAAGAACCCCGACATCGACGTCATCGTCTCCGACTTCGGGCCGACCCTGGTCAGCTCGCTGGGGCTGTTCCCCGACAGCGGCCGGCCGATCCCAGCGCTGGTCACCACCGACGGCAACGCGCTGAGCTGCTTCTGGGCCGACCAGCAGGCCACCAACCCGTTCCCGATGACCACGGTGACCACCGGCAACGACAACGTCCGGCTGGCCGTGCAGGTCGCGATCGCCAAGGCCACCGGCGGGAAGGTGCCCACCGAGACCAGCTTCGAGGGCCCGGTGTTCGAGGACTCCGTCACCGGCACCCCCAACCCGGTCACCTGCCGACCGGAGCTGCCCGGCGACGTCTACCTGTCGGCCGAGCTGCCCGGGGAGAAGCAGGCGGAGCTCGGCTAGTGACCGAGCCCGACGCGACGACGGGGACGCCGGCCGGCGGCAGCACCGCGGCCGGCCGCCGTCCCCACCGCCACCCCACCGGCAGCACCGCCACCCGAGACCGTGAGGAGGACCAGGTGAGCTCCACCCCGACGATGACGCGCCCGGCGACGCTGGAGATGCAGGGCATCTCCAAGCACTTCGCCGGGGTGACCGCGCTGGCCGACGTGTCCGTGCAGGTGCTCCCCGGGGAGGTGCACGCCGTCCTGGGCGAGAACGGGGCCGGCAAGTCGACGCTGATGAACATCGCCACCGGCGTCCTGCAGCCGGACTCCGGGACGATCAGCGTGGCCGGCGACGACGTCGGCACGCTCACCCCGCGCAGCGCCGCCGCCCACGGCATCGCGATCGTGCACCAGCACCCGGCCGTGCTCCCGGACATGACCGTCCAGGAGAACCTGGAGGTGGCCCTGCCCCGCAGCGCGTTCGGCGCCGGCAGCCCGGCGCGGGCGTGCGCGGAGATCCTGCAGCGGGCCGGGCTGGACGTCGACCCCCGGGACCGGGTCGAGACGCTCACCGTGGCGCAGCGGCACCTGCTGGAGATCGCCAAGGCGTTCGCGGTGTCCCCGCGGCTGCTGATCCTCGACGAGCCGACCGCACCGCTGGGCGGCGAGGTCGTCGAGGCGTTCTTCGACCGGGTCCGCGAGCAGGTCGCCGCCGGGACGTCGGTCGTCTACATCACCCACCGCATGGCCGAGGTGCGCCAGCTCGCCGACCGGGTGACCGTGCTGCGCGACGGCCGGGTGCGCGGCACCGCCGTGGTCGACGAGATCACCGACGACGAGCTGCTGGCGCTGATCCTCGGCCGGCAGCTGGACTCCACGTTCCCGCCCAAGCAGCACGCCGGCGAGGAGCACCGGACCTCGCTGCAGCTCACCGGCCTGGCGGGCCCGGGGTTCACCGACGTCACCGCCTCGGCGCAGCGCGGGCAGATCCTGGGCATCGCCGGGGTGGTCGGCAACGGGCAGACCAACCTGCTGCGCGCCCTGGCCGGGCTGGAGCCCTTCGCCGGCGAGGTGTCCATCGGCGGTCGTCCGCTGTCGTCGGCGGACCTGCTGCACCGCGCCGCCTACATGCCGGCCGACCGGCACGCGGAGGGGCTGATGATGAGCCTCTCGGTGCGGGAGAACGCCGCGCTGTCGGCGCTGGGCGGCCTCACCCGCGGCCCGTTCCTCAGCCGGCGGCGGGAGGCCGCGGCGGTCGGCCGGTCGCTGGGCGAGCTGTCGGTCAAGGCACCCTCCACCGAGGCGCCGGTCTCGGCGCTGTCCGGCGGCAACCAGCAGAAGGTCGTCATCGCCCGCGCCCTGCTGTCCGACCCGGTCGTGCTGCTGGCCGACGAGCCTACCCAGGGCGTCGACGTCGGGGCCCGCGCGGAGATCTACGGCATCCTCCGGGCGGCCTCCTCGCGCGGGGTCCCGGTGGTCATCGCCTCCTCCGACGCCAAGGAGCTCGAGGGGCTGTGCGACGAGGTGCTCGTCATGTCCCGGGGGCACGTCGTGGCCACGCTGCGCGGGGACGACGTCACCGAGGAGCGGATGGTCGGCGCCGCGGTGGGCGCCCGCACCGAGTCGGTGAGCGTCCCCAAGGAGCTGCGGCAGGACCGGGTCAGCGGCCTGCGCCGGCTGCTGCGCAGCGACTACGCGCCCCCCGCGCTGGTCGCGGTCATCATCGCCGTGCTCACCGGGGTCCTGCTGGGCCACGACAGCGGCTACCTGTCCACCTTCAACATCGCCAACCTGCTCACCGCGGCCAGCGCGCTGGCCTTCATCGCCATGGGGCAGAACATCGCCCTGCTGACGGCGGGCATCGACCTGTCGGTGGGCCCGCTGGCCGGGTTCCTGGTGGTGGTGTCGTCGTTCTTCGTCAACGACGGCGAACCGCTGCCCACCGTGCTGCTGGGGATCGGGCTGATGCTCGCCGTCGCCCTGGGCACGGGCCTGGTCAACGGCTCGCTGATCCGGTTCGCCCACTTCACCCCGATCGCGGCCACCCTCACGCTCTACATCGCCTTCGGTGGGCTGGCGCTGCTGCTGCGCCCGGAGCAGGGCGGCTACATCAGCCTGCCGTTCCAGGAACTGGTCAACCGCAGCTTCGGGCCGCTGCCGCTGGTCTTCTGCGTCGCCGTCGTCCTGGCGGTCGCGCTCGAGTACGCGCTGCGCCGCACCCGGTGGGGTTGGAAGCTGCGGGCGGTCGGCTCCGACGAGGGCGCGGCCCGCAGCCTGGGGATCGACGTCGACCGCACGGTCGTCGCCGGCTACATGGCCAGCGGGGCGCTGGTCTTCCTCGGCGCCCTGGTCCTGATGGGCCAGTACGGCGTCGGCGACCCCTCGCAGGGGGCGAGCTTCACCCTGGCCAGCGTCACCGCCGTCGTCCTCGGTGGCACCAGCCTGCTGGGCGGCCGGGGCACCTTCGTCGGCCCGCTGCTGGGCGCTGTCCTGCTGCAGCAGACGCTGAATGCGACGGTGTTCCTCGGCCTGGACTCCGTCTACCAGTACTTCTTCCAGGGCGCGCTGATCCTCGCCGCCGCGGTGCTCTACACGGTGGGCACGCTCCGCCGCCGGCAGCGGGTCGTGACCGCGTGAGCGGCCCCTCCGCCGACGCCGGCCGGCTCGCCGACCGGGTCGTGGTGGTCACCGGGGGCGGGTCGGGCATCGGTGCCGCGATCGCCCGTGCCTGTGCCGCCCACGGGGCCCGGGTCGCGGTTGCCGACCGGGACGCCGACGCCGCGCGGGCCGTGGCCGGGGACGTCGGCGCCGCGGCGCTGCCGGTCGTCGCCGACGTCACCGACCGGGCGTCGGTGGCCCGCGGCCTGGACCTGGTGGTGGAGACGTTCGGCCGGCTCGACGTCGTCTTCAACAACGCCGGGGTCAACACCCCGATGCGCTTCCTCGACGTCACCGAGGAGAACTTCCGCCGGGTGCTGGAGGTCAACGCCCTCGGCGTGCTGATCGGCACCCAGGAGGCGGCCCGCCGGTTCCCGGCCCGGGGCCCCGGCGGGCGGGCGGTCCGCGGCAAGGTGGTCAACACCGCCTCCATCGCCGGGCGGACCGGGTTCCCCGACTTCGCGCCCTACAGCGCCTCGAAGGCCGCGGTCATCTCCCTCACCCAGTCCGCCGCCCGCGCCCTGGCCGCCGACGGCGTCACGGTCAACGCCTTCTCGCCCGGTGTCGTCGCCACCCCGCTGTGGCGACAGCTGGACGCCGACCTGACCGCCATCGGCGCCGCGGACGCCGGCTTCGACTCGATGGCCGGCGACATCCTGCTCGGCCGTCCCGCGGAACCGGCCGACATCGCCCCCACCGCCGTCTACCTGGCCTCGGCCGACTCGGACTACATGACCGGCCAGGTCGTCGCCATCGACGGCGGCATGGTCCTCGTCTGACCCGGCCCGCACCCACCCCGTACCGCCACAGAGAGGCCCCTTCATGACGAGCACCGCCACCTTCGGCACCAACGCCGTGGACTGGGAGGAGCGCATCCGCTTCGACCGGCTGCGCGAGGAGCGCCTCGCCCGGCTCAAGGCCGAGCTGGAGCGCTCGGACCTCGGTGCGCTGCTGGCCTTCGACTTCGCCAACATCCGCTACATGTCCGCCACCCACATCGGCACCTGGGCGATGGACAAGCTCATCCGCTTCGCCCTGGTCACCCGGGAGTCCGACCCGGTGGTGTGGGACTTCGGGTCGGCCGCCAAGCACCACCAGCTCTACAACCCCTGGCTGTCGACCACGACCGCCGAGGCCGACGCCGACCCGCACGCCCCGCACCACGACGCCGTCCGGCCCCGGAAGACCTCCGGTGCCCGGGCCGGGATCTCCACGCTGCGCGGGGCCTTCCACCCCGACGCGGGCATCGCCGAGGAGGTCGCGCGCAAGGTCCGGGACGAGCTGGCCGAGCACGGGCTGCTCGGGGAGCCGCTGGGCGTGGACGTCGTGGAGCTGCCGGTCCTGTTCGCCCTGCAGCAGGCCGGCGTCCAGGTCGTGGACGGCCAGCAGGTGTTCCTCGAGGCCCGCCGGGTCAAGACCCGCGACGAGGTCTCGCTGCTCACCCAGGCCGCCTCGATGGTCGACGCCGCCTACGACAAGCTCTACGAGTTCCTCCGGCCCGGGGTGCGCGAGAACGAGGCCGTGGGCCTGGTCGCCAAGACGCTCTACGACCTGGGCTCGGAGTACGTCGAGGGGGTCAACGCGATCTCCGGCGAGCGCTGCTCGCCGCACCCGCACGTCTACTCCGACCGGCTCATCCGCCCCGGCGACCCGGCGTTCTTCGACATCCTGCACAGCTACAACGGCTACCGGACCTGCTACTACCGCACCTTCGCCGTCGGGTCGGCCAGCCGGGCGCAGGCCGACGCCTACAAGCGGGCCCGGGAGTACATGGACCTGGCCATCGCGCGGGTGAAGCCCGGCGCCACCACCGCCGACGTCGTCGAGGTGTGGCCGACCGCCCAGGAGTTCGGCTTCCCCGACGAGGAGGCCGCGTTCGCGCTGCAGTACGGCCACGGCGTGGGGCTGTCGATCTGGGAGAAGCCGATCTTCTCCCGGCTGGTCTCCCTGGACCACCCCGAGGTGCTGGAGGAGGGCATGGTCTTCGCGCTGGAGACCTACTGGCCCGCCGCCGACGGGGTGGGGGCTGCCCGGATCGAGGAGGAGCTGGTGGTCACCGCCACCGGCTGCGAGGTCATCACCAAGTTCCCGGCCGAGGAGCTGCTGGTCGCCGGGCAGCGCTTCTACGGCCTGGGCGGGCAGCTGCCGCTGCTGCGCAGCCCGCAGTCGCACCTCAACACCCCCGAGGGCCGTGGCGAGGTCACCCCGTGAGGGCCGCGGTCTACCACGGCGCCCACGACGTCCGGATCGAGGAGCGGCCGGTCCCGGAGCCGGGCGCGGGGGAGGTGCTGCTGCGTGTGCTGCGCTCGGGCATGTGCGGCACCGACGCCACCGAGTGGAAGGCCGGGCCGCGCACCTTCCCGGTGGAGCGGGCCCACCCGGTCACCGGCCACTCCGGCCCGCTCGTGCCCGGCCACGAGTTCGTCGGCGAGGTCGTCGGGCACGGACCCGGGACGACGACGCCCGCGGGCGCGCTGGTGGCCAGCGGGGCCGGGGTCTCCTGCGGCAGCTGCGACCGCTGCCGGCAGGGGCGCACCAACCTGTGCCGCAGCTACCGCACGCTGGGCCTGAACACCGCCGGGGGCATGGCCGAGTACGTCGCCGTCCCCGAGTCGGTGCTCGCCCCGCTGCCCCCCGGGCTGTCGCTGGACGCCGCCGGGCTGGCCCAGCCGCTGGCCGTCGGGCTGCACGGTGCCCGCCGGTCCGGCGCCCGCGACGGCGACCGCGTGGTGCTCATCGGGGCCGGGGCGATCGGCAGCTTCCTGCTCACCGGGCTGCGCGCGCTGGCCGACGTCGACCTCACCGTCGTCGACTTCCCCGGCGCCCGGCTGGAGCGGGCGCTGCGGCTGGGCGCGACCCGGGTGGTCGAGGCCGGGCCGGACGTCGTCGACCGCGTGCTCGCCGGGCTGGGCCCGGTCGGCGCCGACGTGGTCGTCGAGGCCAGCGGCGCCCCCGGCCAGCTGGACGCCGCGACCCGGGTGGTGCGGCCCGGCGGCACGGTCCTGCAGGTCGGGCTGCCCGCCGGGCCCCAGCAGCTCGACGTCCACTCCCTCGTCATGCGCGAGGTGTCGATCGTGACCACGCTCGCGCACGTCTGCGCCGAGGACCTCGCCCCCGCGCTGGACCTCCTCGCCACGACCCCGCTCGCCGCCGAGCTGCTCGAGGGGGTGCACCCGCTGGGTGCCCTCGCCGACCAGCTCGAGCGCCTGGCCACCGGCCAGGTGGAGGGCAAGATCCTCATCGACCCCACGCTGGGAGGCTGAACGTGAAGGCAGCTGTCTTCTACGGAGACCACGACATCCGCGTCGAGCAGGTCGCCGACCCGGGCCCGCCCGGCCCCGGGCAGGTCCTGCTGCGCCCGCTGTGGTGCGGCATCTGCGGCACCGACCTGCACGAGTACGCGGTCGGCCCGATCGTGATCCCGGAGCAGCCGCACCGGCTCAACGGGGCGCAGCTGCCCCAGGTCCTCGGCCACGAGTTCAGCGGCGAGGTGCTCGAGGTGGGCGCGGGCGTCACCCACGTCCGGGCCGGCGACCGGGTGTCGGTCATGCCCCTGCTGTTCTGCGGCACCTGCTACTACTGCCGCCGCGGCCTCAACCACCTGTGCGTGTCCATGGCCTGCATCGGCCTGAGCTTCGAGTGGGGCGGCATCGCCGAGCGCGCCGTCGTCCCGGCCAGCCACGTCACCCCGCTGCCCGAGACCATGACCGACCTGCAGGGGGCGCTGGTCGAGCCGACCGCGGTCGCCGCCTACGGCGTCGACGTCGCCGGGGTGCGCCCCGGTGACCTCGTGCTGGTCACCGGGGCCGGCCCGATCGGCGCACTGGCCGCGCTCTACGCGGCCTCGCTCGGCGCCCGGGTGGTCGTGTCCGAGGTCAACCCGGTGCGCGCCGAGCTGGCCCGCAGCCTCGACGTCGGCGAGGTGCTCGACCCGCGTGAGGTCGACGTCGCCGCCTGGGTCCAGGACCAGAGCGAGGGCATCGGCGCCGATGCGGTCATCGAGTGCTCGGGCAACGAGCGGGCGCTGCAGACCGCCGTCGACGCCGTCCGCTCGGCCGGCCGGATCTCCCAGACCGGGCTGCACACGAAGGCCGCCTCGATCGAGCCGATGAAGCTCTCCGAGCACGACATCACCCTCACCGGCACGTGGTGCTACCCGGTCACCGACTGGCCGCGGATCGTCGACCTCATCGGCCGCCGCGGGCTGCCGGTGGAGCAGGTGGTCACCGCCCAGGTCCCGATGGACGACGTCGTGGCGAAGGGCTTCGAGGTGCTGCTGGACCCCGCCGGCGACCAGGTCAAGGTGCTCATCGACGCCGGAGCAGCGGAGTGAGGGCGCTGCAGTACACCGACCGGGGCCGGCCCGAGGTCGTCGAGCTCCCGGTCCCCGAGATCGGCGCGGACGACGTCCTGGTGGCCGCTCGGTCGGTCGGTGTCTGCCACTCCGACATCGACCTGCTCGAGGGCCGGTACATCATCCCGTTCGCCTACCCGCTGATCCCCGGGCACGAGTGGTCCGGGGAGGTGGTGGCCGTGGGCAGCGCGGTCACCGCGTTCGCCCCCGGTGACCGGGTGGTGGGGGAGTGCGTGATCGGTGCCGACCACTTCGGCTTCTCGATCAGCGGGGCCGCGGCGGAGTTCTTCACCGCCAAGGCGTCCTGGCTGCACCGGCTGCCCGACGAGCTGTCCTGGACGATGGGCGCCCTGGTCGAGCCGTTCAGCGTCGCCTACTACGCGCTGGTGCGGGCCGGCGGCGTCGACGCCAGCGACACCGTCGCGGTGCTGGGCGCCGGGCCGATCGGACTGGCGGTGACGGCGGCGGCCAGCGCCATGGGCGCGCGCACGGTGGTCGTGGAGCCCTCCCCGGAGCGCCGGGCGGTCGCCGAGCGGCTGGGCGCGGCGCACACCGTCGAGCCCGCGGGCGCCGAGGCGCTGCTGCGCGAGCTCACCGGCGGGCGGGGTGCCGACCTGGTGGCCGAGGCCAGCGGACGGCCGGCGGTCATGGCCTCGGCCCTGGAGCTGGTCGCCTTCCAGGGCCGGGTCGCCTACATCGGCATCGACGTGGGCCAGGAGGCGCCGGCCAAGCTCGGGCTCATCCAGTCCAAGGAGCTGCGGATCACCGGCACGATCGGCTCCCCGGGCATCTGGCCGGAGACGCTGCGCTTCCTCGCCGGCTCCGGCCTGGACCTCAGCTCGCTGGTCACCCAGCGGTTCCCGGTGGAGGAGGCGCTGGCCGCGCTGGACACCGCGCACCACCCGACGCCGACGACGGTCAAGGCGCACATCGAGTTCACCGCCACGCGCTGACCTCGCACCCGGCAGGAGGGGCGCCGCACCCGGCGCCCCTCCTGCCGTGCGTCCCGGTCAGGGGACGATGCGGGCCGCCCGGTACCGCTCGACGTAGCGGAAGAAGCTGTCCCGGCTGTCCCGGCTCTCGGTGAACCCGGCCTTGCGGGACTTGTTCATGTCGGTGAGCACCTCGATCTCCCGCCCCAGGTCGCTGTCGGTGTGCCACCAGGAGGCGATCCGGCCCAGGTCGGGTTCGACCAGGCCGTGCTCGGCGGCGATCTCGGCCCACACGCCCTCGGTGCCGGCCATGGACTCCGTCAGCGGACGGACCCGACCCGCGTAGCCCTCCCACTCGAGTCCGAAGTGGGCGGCGATCTGCGGCCACAGCCAGCGCCAGCGGAAGACGTCGCCGTTGGCGGTGTTGAAGGCCTGGTCGTGCCCGGCCTCCGAGGTGGCGGCCCAGATGATCTGGTCGGCGAGCAGGTCGGCGTCGGTGACGTCGGTGACGCTGTTCCACTGGGTCTCCGACCCGGGGAAGACGAACGGGCGCCCGGTCCTCGCGCAGATCGCCGCGTAGGCCGACAGCGTCAGCACCATGTTCATCGCGTTGCCGACGGCGAAGCCGAAGACGGTGTGCGAACGGTGCACGCTCCAGGTGAAGCCGGCGCGGGCAGCCGCGGCGAAGAGCTCGTCCTCCTGCGCGTAGTAGAAGTTCGGTGCGTCCAGCCGCGGCTCGTCCTCGTGGAACGGGGTGTCGCCCATCCGGCCCTGCGCATAGGCCTCAAACGGGCCGAGGTAGTGCTTGAGCCCGGTCATCAGCGCCACGTGCCGGACCGAGGCCGCCGGCTCGAGGGCGGCGAGCAGGTCGCGGACGGCCGCGCCGTTGACGGCGATGTTCTCGGCCTCGGTGGCCTGCCGGGTCCACGCGGTGATCGCGACGAGCTCCGGCGCCAGGCCGTCGAGGGCGGCGGCCAGCCCCGCAGGATCGGCGAGGTCGGCCTGCACCGGGTGGATGCCGGGACCGGGGGCGCGGCCGCTGCGGGAGAGCCCGTGGACCTCCCAGCCCGCGGCGACCAGCCGGGCGCCGAGGTTCTGCCCGACGATGCCGGTGGCGCCGACGACCAGGGCCCTGCGGGGGGTGGGGCTGCTCATGTCCTGCTCCTCGTGTCCTCGTGCTGCGGGTGCGGCCGCGCCCACCGGCCCGGGCGCGGTGCGGGCCGGTGCCGGGGTCGGTCCCGGTGACCGTCCGGCGGGGCCGGGACCGACGCCGCACGCGAGGTCCCCGGTGGCGCCGGACGGGCGGCCGCCGTCCTGCGATGCTCGGCGTTGCAGCGGACACTGTCAAGCAGCACTGAACACAGGCGCCCGGGCGTCCGCACGAGGCGACGGTGAGCCGTCCATCACAAAAGTGCACCCAGCTTGTAGACATTGCCCCCGCTCAGGCAGGATCGGGGTGTGGGCCGGGTTGTCTTGACGCGCGATCTCGCCGTCGACCACGCCGGCACCGCCAGCTGCCTCTGTCCCTGACGGCACGCAGCCCCGGACCGCTCCGCGCGGTCGGACGGCGTCCCCGGCACCCGCGCGGGTGCCGGCCCGAGCGACGACGTCCGCCTGACATCCCCAGTGCGAGGACACCCCAGCCCGTGATCGAACTGAACGACGTCCGCAAGGTCTTCCCCGTCCGGGGAGGGGGCCCCGAGGTCGTCGCCCTCGACGGCGTGACCGTCACCGTCGACGCCGGTGACTTCGCCGGTGTCGTCGGCCCCTCCGGCTCGGGCAAGAGCACCCTCATCCGGCTGGTCAACCTCCTGGAGCGGCCCACGTCGGGCTCGGTCACCGTCGACGGCCGGGTGCTCACCGACCTGTCCGCCGAGGAGGTGCGGCGGGCCCGCAGCTCGATCGGCATGGTGTTCCAGCACTTCGAGCTGATGGACTCCCGCACCGCGGCCGGCAACGTCGAGCACCCGCTGGAGCTGGCCGGGGTGGGCCGCGCCGAGCGGCGCCGGCGCTCGGCCGAGCTGCTGGACCTCGTCGGCCTGGCCGACCGCGCGCACGCCCGGCCGGCCCAGCTGTCCGGTGGCCAGAAGCAGCGGGTGGCGATCGCCCGCGCGCTGGCCGCCCGCCCCCGCGTCCTGCTCTGCGACGAGGCGACCTCGGCCCTGGACCAGGCCAGCACCACCGGCGTCCTGGAGCTGCTGCGCCGGGTCCGCGACGAGCTCGGCCTCACCGTCCTGCTGATCACCCACGAGATGGCCGTGGTCAAGGCCGTCTGCGACACCGCCGTGCTGCTGGAGGCCGGCCGGGTCGTCGACTCCGGCCGGCTGGACGACGTGCTGGCCCGCGGCGACTCCCCGCTGGCCGCGGCCCTGCTGCCCGCGCCGGTCGCCGACGACCGGGCCGGCGGCACGCTGCTGCGGGTCACCGTCACCGAGCGGGCGTCGGAGACCCGGGTCCTGCAGGCGCTGATCGGCCAGCTGGGGCTCGCGGTCGAGGTGGCCGGCGGCTCGGTGGAGACCGTCGCCGGCGGCCGGCACGGCCGGCTGCTGCTGCGGGTGACCGGGGAGGACCCCGGCCGGCTCGACACCGCGCTGACCGCCCTGCGCGGCGAGGGCGCCCTGGTCGAGCGCGTCGTCGCGGAGGTGGCCCGATGAGCGACTGGTCCCGGATCGGCCCGCAGCTGGCCGACGCCACCGGCGAGACCCTCTACATGGTGGCGGTCTCCACGGTGCTCACCGTGCTGCTCGGTGTCCCGCTGGGCATCCTGCTCACCGTCACCGGCCCGGGTGCCCTGGCCCCGCGCCGCTGGCTCCACCGCGTGCTCGGCCTGGTGGTCAACCTCGGCCGCTCGCTGCCGTTCATCATCCTGCTGGTCCTGGTGGCGCCGCTGACCCGCGGCATCGTCGGCACCACCATCGGCTCGACCGCCGCCATCGTGCCGCTCACCATCGGCGCGGTGCCGTTCCTGGCCCGGCTGGTCGAGACCAGCCTGCGCGAGGTCTCGCACGGCAAGGTCGAGGCGGCGCTGGCCATGGGCGCCCGGCGCCGCGACGTGGTGCGCACCGTGCTGCTGCCCGAGGCGCTGCCCTCCCTCGTCGCCGGGGTCACCGTCACCGTCGTGGCGCTGATCAGCTACTCGGCCATGGCCGGGGCGATCGGCGGCGGCGGGCTCGGCGACTTCGCCATCCGGTTCGGCTACCAGCAGTTCCGCACCGACATCACCCTGCTCACCGTCGTCCTGCTGCTCGTCGTCGTCCAGGCCCTGCAGTGGGCCGGCGACTCCTGGGCCCGCCGGCTCGCCCGCCGCTGAGCGGCCTCCCCGTCCACCCCCGACGGCCGGCCGGCCGTCGTCCGCACCACCCACAGGAGAGAACACCCATGCGCTCCCGGATCGCGCTGACCCTCACCACGCTCACCGCCACCGTGGTCCTGACCGCCTGCGGCGGTGGAGACGCCGAGCTGTCGGCGTCCGACGGGCCGCTCAAGGTCGGGGCCTCGCCGACGCCGCACGCCGAGATCCTGCGGTACATCGACGACAACCTCGCCGCCGGCGCGGGCATCGACCTCGACGTCGTCGAGTTCACCGACTACGTGCAGCCCAACGTCGCCCTCGACGACGGCTCGCTGGACGCCAACTACTTCCAGACCGTGCCCTACCTCGAGCAGCAGGAGACCAGTGCCGGCTACGACTTCACCGCGCTCGCGCCGGTGCACATCGAGCCGCTGGGCATCTACTCCTCCTCGCTGACCGACCTCGCCGGCCTCCCGGACGGCGCCACGGTGGCCATCCCGAACGACCCCACCAACGCCGCCCGGGCGCTGCGCCTGCTGGAGGCCAACGACCTGCTCACCCTGGCCGACACCGGCGACACCGCCCCGACGTCGCTGGACGTCGAGGACAACCCGCGCGACCTGCAGATCTCCGAGGTCGAGGCCGCGCAGCTGCCCCGCTCGCTGGCCGACGTCGACATCGCGGTGATCAACGGCAACTACGCCATCGAGGCCGACCTGTCCCCGGCCGACGACGCGCTCGCCCTGGAGGAGGCCGAGGGCAACCCCAACGCCAACCTGCTGGTCGTCCGCGCCGGCGACGAGTCCGACGAGCGGGTGCAGACCCTGGAGCGGCTGCTGCACTCCGACGAGGTCCGCAGCTTCATCGAGGACACCTACAGCGGGGCCGTCATCCCGGCGTTCTGAGCACCGCGCCGTCGGCCGGGGCCCCACGGCGGCCCCGGTCGACAGCGGCGCGCTGGGCTGCGCACACCTCCCGCACAGCATCGGGCGGCACGGTCGGGACACCGGCCGCCCCGGGCCGGTCCGGAGGAGGAGTGCACATGCGCAGGAAGCTGATCGTCGCCACGACCGCGGGGGTGCTGGCCCTCGGCGGCCTCGCCGTCGCCGTCCCGGCGCTGGCCGACACCGGCACCACCGGCCGGTCGGCCGTGGACCGCATCACCGAGGCGCTGTCCGGCCTGGTCTCGGACGGGTCGCTGACCCAGGAGCAGGCCGACGAGGTCGCCGCCACGCTCGACGAGGCCGGCGTCGCCGGTCACGGCGGCCCCGGTGGCCCGGGTGGCCCCGGGGGAGGGCGGCTGGACCTCACCGCCGCCGCCACCGCCCTGGGCATGACGGAGGAGGAGCTGCGCACCGCCCTGGACGTCGAGGGCACCAGCCTCGCCGACGTCGCCGGGCAGCAGGGCGTGGCCGTCGACGCGGTCGTCGACGCGCTGGTGGCCGCCGTGCAGGCCGACGTCGCCGAGCGCGTGCAGGACGGCGACCTCACCCAGGCTCAGGCCGACGAGCGGCTGGCCGACCTGGAGGCGCGGGTCACCGAGCGGGTCGAGAGCGACAGCTGGGCCGGCCCCGGCCGTGGGCCCGGCGGCCGCGGCGGCCCGGACGCCGACACGGCTCCCGAGGAGGACTGAGCCGGCGCCGCCGCGCGTGCCACCCGGTCCGGGTGCCCCGCGCGGCGGCCGGCGAGGGGGCACGACCACCATGGGCGGATGACTGCCCTCAGCTCGTTCGAGCACCGTCTCGTGGTGGTCACCTCACCGGAGGGCCGCCAGGTCCTCACCAGCCTGGCCCGCGGGCGGGACCGCGGGCACCAGCTCGTGTGCGGCACGTGCGACGGCGTCCTGGCCCTGGACCGCCGCCCGATGGCCGAGCCCGCGGACGTGATCCGGTGCGTGCCCTGCGGCTCGCTCAACGACCTGGGCAGGCAGCAGCCGCACCCGGCCTGAGGCCGCCCCCCGCAGGGACCCGGCTCAGCCGCAGGCGCGCAGCCGGGGGACCTCCGGCGTCCATCGCTCCTGCAGGGGCGGTGGCGTGGGGGTCTCCGGGAGCCCCGGGGACCCCCACGCGCGGGGTCAGGCGACGATCTTGGTGGTCATCTCGGCGAGGCGGCGGCCCTGGTAGCGGGCCGCCGCCAGCTCCTCCTCCGACGCGGTGGCCGACTGGCCGCCGGAGGCGGTGGACGAGCCGTAGGGGTTGCCGCCGGCGGCGAACAGCAGCGGGTCGGTGTACCCCGGCGGCACGATCACGGCGCCGAAGTGCGTGAAGATGTTGAAGAACGTCAGGATCGTGGACTCGTTGCCGCCGTGGGTGTTCTGCGCGCTGGTGAAGGCCGTGGCCCCCTTGTTCGCCAGCTTGCCGGTGAACCACAGCCCGCCGAGGGTGTCGATGAACTGCTTCATCTGCGCGGCCGGCGTGCCGAAACGGGTGGGGGAGCCCAGGGCGTAGCCGTCGGCCCACTCCATGTCGGCCGGGGTGGCCTCTTCGACCTCGCCGGCGGTGGCGTCCACGTGGGCCTGCCACAGCGGGTTGGAGGCGATGGCCCCGGCCGGGGCCGTCTCGGCCACCCGACGCAGCCGGACCTCGGCGCCGGCGGAGGCGGCGCCCTCCGCGACGGCGGCGGCGAGCTGGTGGACGTTGCCGGTGGACGAGTAGTAGATGACTGCGATCTTGGTGGGCACGCGCGTCTCCTCGAGGAGGTCTGCCGGGGGGTCGCCGGGCGGTTGGTCAACCGCTCAACCACCTCGGACGCTAGGGCCGCCGCCCCCTCCCGGCAAACGGAACAGGACCGGGCCGGGGACGTCGCGCGGGCGCCCGCCGCGCGCGGCCGGGCCGGGTGGCCCCCCGGCCGGCGCCCGGGCACTAACCTGACCGCCGGTGGCGACGGCGAGGGTGGGGATCCGATGACGAGGGCGGACGGTCGGGGTGCCGACCACCCGGGGCGCGTCGGCGACCCCGCGGGCAGCCCGGCGGTGACCAACCGCGACGACCTCAGCGACCGCGTGCTCACCTTGCCCAACCTGCTCTCGCTGGTCCGGCTGCTGGGCGTGCCGCTGTTCCTGTGGCTGCTGCTGGGCCCGCACGCCGACGGGTGGGCGATCGTCGTCCTGGCCCTGTCGGGCGTCACCGACTGGGCCGACGGCAAGCTCGCCCGGGCGCTGGGGCAGTCCAGCCGGCTCGGTGCCCTGCTCGACCCGGCGGCCGACCGGCTCTACATCGTCGCCACGCTCGTCGCCTTCGTCCTGCGCGACGTCGTCCCGCTGTGGGTCGTGGTGGTCCTGCTGGGCCGCGAGCTCGTGCTCGGGGTGACCCTGCTGCTGCTGCGGCGCGACGGATGGCCGCCGCTGCAGGTCCACTACCTGGGCAAGGCCGCGACCTTCCTGCTCCTCTACGCCTTCCCGCTGCTGCTGCTGGCCGACGGCGCCGGTACCGCCGCCGCGGTCGCCCGGCCGATCGCCTACGCGCTCACCGTCTGGGGTGCGGCGCTGTACGTGCTGGCCGGGGCCTTCTACGTCGTCCAGGCGGCGGGGCTGCTGGCCGCCGGACGCCGGACCCCGGTGTGAGCGCCCCGGCCCCGGGCCGGCAGCGGTCACTGGGCGCCTCGCTGCTGGACCAGGTGCTCGCCGAGACCCTCGACCCGGCGTACGCCCAGGCGGCCGCCGCCCGCGCCGAGCGGGACGCCGCGCCGGTCACCGGCGGGCCGCCCTCGTGGGTGCAGCGCCACCGCGGCCGGCTGCTGGTCGCGCTCACCCTGCTGCTGGCCGGGCTGCTCGCCTCGGTGACCTACCAGCAGGCCGCGGTCGGCGCGCAGGGGCGCGAGCAGACCCGGCAGGCGCTGCGCGACGACATCCGCGAGGAGTCCGAGGTCACCGACGACCTGGTCGCCCAGCTCGAGGAGCTCACCGCCCAGGTCGGCCGCACCCGCGACCAGGCGCTGGCCACCACCACCACCGGCCAGCGCGCGCTGGCCCGGCTGGCCACCGCCGAGCAGGCCGCCGCCGTGGTCGCCGTCTCCGGCCCGGGCATGCGGGTCACCCTGGACAACGCCCCACCGGCGGCCGACAGCGACCCCGTCGGCGGCGTCCCCGAGCGCAACGAGGCCGGCATCGTCCTGGACACCGACGTCCAGCTCGCGGTCAACGGGCTGTGGGCCGCCGGCGCGGAGGCGATCAGCATCAACGGCCAGCGGATCGGCGCCACCACCGCCATCCGCCAGGCCGGGGGCGCCGTCCTGGTCAACTTCCGGCCGGTGCCACCGCCCTACGACATCGAGGCGATCGGCGATTCCGAGGGCCTGGCGCGGGCCTTCCTCGCCAGCCCCGAGGCCGACACCCTGGCCCGGCTCACCATCGACTACGGCGTCGTGTTCGACTTCGCCCGGGTCGGCGACCTCGACCTGCCCGCCGGGTCCAGCGCCGAGCTGCGCTCCGCCGGCCCGCTGGACCCACCCGGTGCTCCCGGCACCGCCCCCGAACCCGACCCGACTCCCGACGGAGGCTGACCCGTGATCCCGATCCTCGGACTCGCGGTCGGCGTGGTCCTGGGCCTGCTGCTGGACCCCGACGTCCCGCTGTGGCTGCAGCCCTACCTGCCGATCGCGGTGGTCGCCGCCCTGGACGCCGTGTTCGGCGGCGTGCGGGCCCGCTTCGACCGCATCTTCGACGCCAAGGTCTTCGTCGTGTCCTTCGTGTCCAACGTGGTCGTGGCCGCCCTCATCGTGTTCCTCGGCGACCAGCTCGGCGTCGGTGCCCAGTTGTCCACCGCGGTCGTCGTCGTCCTGGGCATCCGCATCTTCGGCAACGCCGCGGCCATCCGGCGGCACCTGTTCCGGGCATGAGCGGGCAGCCCGTGCCCGGCGAGCAGCCGGCCCCCGACACCCCGGACGCGCCGACCTCCGACGCCCCGCCTGCCGACGTGCCGTCCGTCGACGCCCCGGTCCCGCCGTCGGCGGACGGGACGGCGTCCGGTGGGGCAGCGGCCGCCGCACCCCGGCCCCGCCGGCGCCGCGACCCGCTGGCCGCGACGCTCATCGGCGTGCTCACGCTGCTGCTGGGCTTCGCGTTCGCCGTCCAGGTGCGCAGCACCGACACCGACGCCCAGCTGGCCGGGGCCCGGGAGGAGGACCTCGTCCGCATCCTCGACGACGTCACCGCCCAGGAGGACCGGCTGCGGCAGCAGATCGCCGACCAGCGCGTGGCCCTGGACGCCCTGGGCGACTCCGACACCGTCGCCGCGGCCGCCCTCCAGGAGGCGCAGCAGCGCGCGGAGACCCTCGGCATCCTCAACGGCACCCTCCCCGCGCGCGGGCCCGGCCTGGAGCTGACCATCCGCGACCCGGCCGGCCTCGTCGACGTCGAGGTGCTGCTCAACACCGTCCAGGAGCTGCGCGGCGCCGGGGCCGAGACGATGCAGATCGACGACGTCCGGATCGGGGTCAGCAGCGCCATCACCGGCACCCGCGGGCAGCTGGCCATCGACGGCCGCCCGCTGGAGGCGCCCTACGAGGTGCGCGTCATCGGGTCCCCGCAGGACATGGCGACCGCCCTCAACATCCCCGGCGGGGTCGCCACCCGCGTCGGGGCGGCCGAGGGCAGCCTCGACGTCGTGCAGTCCGACGACGTCGTGGTGGACGCGTTGCGGCCGCTGGACGAGCCTCAATACGCTGAGCCCGCCGACGGCGGCGGCAACTGACGAAGGACCCGGGTGCAGGGCCCCACCCCCCGCTCCGCGCGCGGCGGGGCCCTGCACCGGGGCCGCCCACCCACCCGACCCACCACGCTTGGAGACGCCGCATGACCACGCCCGACGACCGCCGTTACACCGACCAGCACGAGTGGGCGCTGGTCCAGGGCGCCGCGGGCGCCGCGACGGTGGTCCGGGTCGGGATCACCGACCACGCCCAGGACGCCCTGGGCGACATCGTCTTCGTGCAGCTGCCCCAGGTCGGTGACGAGGTGGCCCCGGGCAACCCGATCGGCGAGGTCGAGTCGACCAAGTCCGTCTCCGACGTCTACTCGCCGGTGGCCGGGGTGGTGACCGCGGTCAACGACGCGCTGGGCGACGCCCCCGAGACGGTCAACAGCGACCCCTACGGCGCCGGCTGGCTGGTCGAGGTCGAGGTGACCGGCGTGGCCGGTGACCCGACCGCCGACCTGCTCGACGCCGCCGCCTACCAGGCCCTCGTCGACGCCGGCTGAGCCGGGCACACCGCCGGGACGGCAGGTCGCGCACCCGCCGTCCCGGTGCGGTGCCCGACGATCACTATCATCACTGCGAGGCCCGGCCCGTGAGCGCAGCGGGACACCCCGACCCTCACCCTGTACGTGTGGTTGACCCTCGGGTCAGCCAGTGATCCCATGACCCACGGCCCGCCGCGAACCCGCGGCGGCCGACCTGCGACGGGCCAGCCGGCCCGCCGTCCGCCGGCCGACCGCGGCCGTACCACCAGGCCCGCGGCGGTGCCGTCTGCACCGGAGGAGACCGACGTGCTCTGCACTCGATGTGGCCACCAGAACCCCGAGGGCAGCCGCTTCTGCGCGCAGTGCGGGGCGGCTCTGAGCCCGGAGCGGGTGGGCGAGTCGACCAGCATCATCCCCAAGGTCGGCGGTGAGGACTCCGGCGAGCAGTCGGAGGTCTCGGAGTCGACGGCCGACGCCCACGCCGGCGCCGTCGAGTCGCTGCCGCCGGGCTCGGCCCTGCTGGTCGTCAAGCGCGGCCCCAACGCCGGCAGCCGGTTCCTCCTCGACCAGGAGGTCACCACCGCCGGCCGGCACCCCGACAGCGACATCTTCCTCGACGACGTCACCGTCAGCCGCCGGCACGTGGAGTTCCACCGCGAGGGCGGCGGCTTCACCGTGCACGACGTGGGCAGCCTCAACGGCACCTACGTCAACCGCGAGCCCGTCGACGTGGCCTCCCTCGCCGGGGGCGACGAGGTCCAGATCGGCAAGTTCCGCCTGGTGTACCTGACCGGGCCGCGGACGGGCGAGCCGGCCGGCTCGTGACCGGGCGGGCGACGGCCGGGGCCGGAGCCCCGGCTGCCGGGCAGCGGGACCAGACCGGACACGGGTCGTGACGGCGGTGCCCCAGCCCGGAGCGAGCGCGGACCGGGACACCGACACCACGCCCCGCTACACGATCGGGGAGGTCCTCACCGCGCTGCGGGGGGACTTCCCCGACGTGACGATCAGCAAGATCCGGTACCTGGAGTCCGAGCAGCTGGTCCACCCGCAGCGGACGCCGTCGGGGTACCGGAAGTTCTCCCTGGCCGACGTCGCCCGGCTGCGCTACGTCCTGGCCGCCCAGCGCGACCAGTACCTGCCGCTGCGGGTGATCAAGGAGCAGCTCGACGCCCTCGACCGCGGTGCCGGCGCGCCCGGCACCGGCGCCGACGACGCCCCCGCGGCCGCGCTGCTGCCGGCCGAGGAGTTCGCCCGGGCCGCCGGGCTGTCGGCCGGCCAGCTGGCCGACTGCGTGGAGTTCGGCTTCGTCACCACCGACGCCCAGGGTCGCCACCGCGGCGCCGAGCTGCCCGTGGCGCGGGCCGTCGCCGGGCTCGCCCGGCACGGCATCGAGCCGCGGCACCTGCGCGTGCACCGCACGGCCGTGGAGCGGGAGGCCGCGCTGCTCGAGCAGGTCGTCACCCCGGCGCTGCGGGCGCGCTCGGAGGAGGGCCGCGCCCGCGCCGCCGAGCAGCTGGCGGAGCTGGCCCGGCTGTCGGCGCAGCTGCACTCGGCGCTGCTGGACGCACGCCTGCGCGAGGTCCTCGGCGACTGAGCGCTGGCGTACCGTTGCCCCCCTAGGGACAGCCGCGGACACGTGCCCCGGCGGTCCGCCGGATCGCCGCCCGTGGGGGCGCGACCGGCGGGCGAGGTCAGCGGAGGGGAGCCAGACGTGCAGGAGCTCAGAGTCGTCGGCGTCCGGGTCGAGCTGCCCGGCAACCAGCCCATCCTGCTGCTGAAGGAGACCCAGGGCGAGCGGTACCTGCCGATCTGGATCGGCGCGGTCGAGGCCGCGGCCATCGCCTACGAGCAGCAGGGCGTCCGGCCCGCGCGGCCGATGACCCACGACCTCCTCCGTGAGGTGGTCACCGCCCTGGGCGCGAGCCTGGAGGCCGTCCACATCACCGAGATGCGCGACGGCATCTACATCGCCGAGCTGCGCTTCGGCGACGAGCGCACCGTCAGCGCCCGCCCGTCGGACGCCGTCGCCCTCGCCGTCCGCACCGGCGCCCCGATCTACGGTGCCGAGTCGCTGCTCGACGAGGTGGGGATCGAGATCCCCGACGAGCAGGAGGACGAGGTGGAGAAGTTCCGCGAGTTCCTCGACAACATCAGCCCGGAGGACTTCGAGGCCGGCTCCGGCCCCGGTCCCGCCTGAACGGTCGTCCCGTCCTCCCGCACCTCGCCCCCGACCCCGCCCACCTGGTCGCGCGGGGTCGGTGGGGCGGGCGGGACGGCGGCGCTGGTGAGCCCGAGAGGGATCCGGGTGGGGAGCAGGCCCGCTGGACGGCCCTCGCAGGTGCGCCCGGGAGGTCCCCCGGAGGGGGTGGGTGGGCCGACACGCCCCCACCCGCGGTTGACCGGTTCCCGGGCCCGCTCTACGGTCAGCGAATCACGTGCGTGGAACTCGACGAGCGCCGTCACGTAAGGCGTCCCGGCGAGAGCGGGGAACGACCCGGGCGTGAGCCCCGGGTGCGGGACCTCGTCCCGGTCCACCCGGGCCGGCGCGCGAGTGGGGACGAGAGCACAGCAGGGCCGCGCACGCGGCCGACGAGCGCCAGCGAGGAGTGCCCGTGAGCGACCACGACAACGGTTCGCAGGGTCAGCTGTTCAGCGACGCGGCGGTGGGCGCCCCCTCCTACGACGAGATCGACACCGACGTCGTCGGTTACCGCGGCCCGACCGCCTGCTCGGCCGCCGGCATCACCTACCGGCAGCTCGACTACTGGGCCCGCACCGGCCTGGTCGCCCCCTCGGTGCGCACCGCCACCGGCTCGGGCACCCAGCGCCTCTACTCCTTCCGCGACATCCTCGTGCTCAAGGTCGTCAAGCGGCTGCTGGACACCGGTGTCTCGCTGCAGAACATCCGCAAGGCCGTCGACCACCTGCGCACCCGCGGGGTCAAGGAGCTGTCCCACATCACGCTCCTGTCCGACGGCGCCACGGTGTACGAGTGCACCTCCGCCGAGGAGGTCGTAGACCTGCTGGCCGGCGGCCAGGGCGTCTTCGGCATCGCCGTGTCCGGCGCGCTGCGCGAGCTGTCCGGCGAGCTCGCGGAGCTGCCCGCCGAGCGGCTCGACGGCAGCGGTCCGGTCAACGCCGACGACGAGCTCTCCGCCCGCCGTCGCCGCCGCGCCGCCTCGGCCTGACGGTCTCCGCACGGCCTCCGGGCCGGCCCGCGTGACCGGTACGACCGCCCCACCCCACGACCCCGTCGGGCCCTCCGGCGGGGTCGTTGCGCGCTGGTAGCGTCGGGCCAATGGTCGACCGTTCGTCCGAACTGGACGGAACCCCGCCCCGCACGATCCCGCCGCTGACCGGAGCGCTCCCGTCGCTGTCGGCGCTGTCCCCGCAGGGGGAGTTCGCGGCCCGGCACATCGGCCCGCGACCGGCCGACACCGCCGCGATGCTGGAGGTGGTCGGCCACCCGACGCTCGAGTCCCTCGCCGACGCCAGCGTCCCCGAGGGCGTGCGTGACCGCGCCCCGCTCGATCTGCCCGCCGCCGCCGACGAGGCCACCGTGCTCGCGCAGCTGCGGGAGCGCGCCGAGGCCAACGAGGTCTTCACCTCGATGATCGGACTGGGCTACAACGGCACCCTCACCCCGACGGTGATCCAGCGGACCATCCTGGAGAACCCGGCCTGGTACACCGCCTACACGCCCTACCAGCCCGAGATCAGCCAGGGCCGGCTCGAGGCGCTGATCAACTTCCAGACCATGGTCGCCGACCTGACCGGCCTCGACGTCGCCGGCGCCTCCATGCTCGACGAGGCGACCGCCGCGGCAGAGGCGATGACCCTGGTCCGCCGCGCCGGCCGGGCGAAGAGCGATGCCGTCTTCGTCGTCGACGCCGACACCCTGCCGCAGACCCTCGCCGTGCTGCGCACCCGGGCCGAGCCGCTGGGCATCGGCCTGCACGTGGCCGACCTGTCCGCCGGCTGGCCCACCGACCTGCCCGCCGCCGGGGCGTTCGGCGTCCTGCTGGCCTTCCCGGGCGCCAGCGGGGCGGTCCGCGACCACCGGGCGCTGGCCGAGGCCGCGCACGCCGCCGGGGCCTCCGTCGTGGTGGCCGCCGACCTGCTCGCGCTCACCCTGCTGGAGGCGCCGGGGGAGTGGGGCGCCGACGTCGCCTGCGGCACCACCCAGCGCTTCGGCGTCCCGATGGGCTACGGCGGCCCGCACGCCGGCTACCTCGCCGTCCGGCAGGGGCTGGCCCGCCAGCTGCCCGGCCGGCTGGTCGGGGTGTCGGTCGACGCCGACGGCGACGTCGCCTACCGGCTGGCGCTGCAGACCCGTGAGCAGCACATCCGCCGGGAGAAGGCCACCAGCAACATCTGCACCGCGCAGGTGCTGCTGGCCGTCATCGCCGGCGCCTACGCCGTCTACCACGGTCCCGAGGGCCTCACCGCGATCGCGGCCCGGGTGCACCGCAGCGCCCAGGCGCTGGCCGGCTGGCTGACCGCCGGCGGGATCGGGCTGGTGCACGAGCAGTACTTCGACACCCTCACCGTGTCCGTGCCCGGCCGGGCCGCCGACGTCGTGGCCGCGGCCGCCGCCCGGCGGGTGAACCTGCGCCTGGTCGACGCCGACACCGTGGCGGTGGCCTGCGACGAGACCACCACCCCCGCCGTCCTGGCGCTGGTGGCCGAGGCCTTCGGCGTCACGGCCGACCTCGCGGCCCTCGACGACGGCGGTGCGGACGCGCTGCCGGCGCAGCTGCGCCGGGCCACCCCGTTCCTCACCCACCCGGTCTTCTCCGCGCACCGCTCGGAGACCGCGATGCTGCGCTACCTGCGCACGCTCAGCGACAAGGACCTCGCGCTGGACCGCACGATGATCCCGCTGGGCTCGTGCACGATGAAGCTCAACGCCGCCACCGAGATGGCCGCCATCACCTGGCCGGAGTTCGCCGGGCTGCACCCCTTCGCCCCGGTCGAGCAGGCCACCGGGTACCGGCAGCTGATCTCCGAGCTGTGCGAGGGCCTGGCCGAGATCACCGGCTACGCCGCGGTCAGCGTGCAGCCCAACGCGGGCTCGCAGGGCGAGTTCGCCGGGCTGATGGCCATCCGGGCCTACCACGCCAGCCGGGACGACGCCGGCCGCGACGTCTGCCTCATCCCGTCCTCCGCGCACGGCACCAACGCCGCCAGCGCGGTCATGGCCGGCATGCGCGTGGTCGTCGTCGCCTGCGACGAGGCCGGCAACGTCGACCTGGCCGACCTGCGGGCCAAGGTGGCCCAGCACGCCGAGCGGCTGGCCGCGATCATGATCACCTACCCCTCCACCCACGGGGTGTTCGAGGTCGAGGTGCAGGAGATCTGCGCCGCCGTCCACGACGCCGGTGGCCAGGTCTACGTCGACGGCGCCAACCTCAACGCCCTGGTCGGCCTCGCCCGGCCCGGCCGGTTCGGCTCCGACGTCAGCCACCTGAACCTGCACAAGACCTTCTGCATCCCGCACGGCGGTGGCGGCCCCGGCGTCGGCCCGATCGGCGTCCGGGAGCACCTGGTGCCCTTCCTGCCCGGCCACCCGCTGGTGGAGACCGGCGGCGAGGGCGCGGTCGTCTCCGGGGCGCCGTTCGGCTCGGCCGGGATCCTGCCGATCTCCTGGGCCTACCTGCGGCTGATGGGCCCCGACGGGCTGCTGCGCGCCACCCAGCACGCGATCCTGGCGGCCAACTACGTCGCCGAGCGGCTGCGCCCGTACTACCCGGTGCTCTACACCGGCGCCGACGGCCTGGTGGCGCACGAGTGCATCCTGGACATCCGGCCGCTGACCAAGGCCACCGGCGTCACCAACGACGACATCGCCAAGCGGCTCATCGACTTCGGGTTCCACGCCCCAACCATGAGCTTCCCGGTCGCCGGGACGCTGATGGTCGAGCCGACCGAGAGCGAGGACAAGGCCGAGCTCGACCGCTTCGTCGAGGCGATGATCGCCATCCGCGGGGAGATCGAGAAGGTCGGCAACGGCGAGTACGACGCCGTCGACAACCCGCTGCGCAACGCCCCGCACACGCTGAAGATGCTGGCCGGGCCGTGGGAGCGGCCCTACCCGCGGGAGACCGCGGTCTACCCGGTGCGCGGCCTGGTCGGCCGCGGCTACCTGGCCCCGGTGCGGCGCATCGACGGTGCCTACGGCGACCGCAACCTGGTCTGCTCCTGCCCCTCGCCGGAGGCCTTCGAGGAGCCGCACGTGCCGCACGAGCCGGTCGCCACCGAGCCCACCCGGGCGCAGGGTGCCCCCGACGACCTGGGGACGACGGCCGACGTGGTGGGCGCACAGGCGTGAGGACCGCCGTCCGGCGGCCGGTGGACCGGCCGCCGGACGGTGCGTCTCCCGTCAGGCGGTGGGACGCACGAACGCCGCCGAGTCGTAGTAGGTGCGCACGCCGGTCACCTGCTCGCCGTCGGTGTCGATGACGGTCACCCCGCTGTAGGTCAGCTCCGCGCCGTCCTCGAGCGTGCTGCGCGAGACCCACTCCAGGGACGAGCCGCTCTCCCCGTCGAGGGTGGAGGTGAACTCGGTGGTGATGGTGCCGAACACCGAGCGGTAGTCGTCCCAGAAGACCCGGGCACCGTCGGGCCCGGTCTCCTCCTGGTGCCGGTCCAGTTTGCGCAGGACCGCGCCGGGCGCGGTCAGCTCGACCATCGGGCCGGTGTCGGCGTGCTCGTCGAGGTGGTGCAGGGCGGCCATGAAACGGTCGCTGACAGCGCTCATCGGGTCCTCCTCCGGTCGGGCGGTGCTGCCCGTCGACGGTGGCCTACCCGGTTGCGGCCCGCTGACCCCCTCGGTCCGTGCGCGGCTCCTCCGCAGGGCCTCGCCGGCCGCTCCGCAGCGCCCCGCCGGGAGACGAAGGACCCCGTCCTCCTCACCCCTCGCGAGCTCGGGGCGAGCCGCGGGACTGGGCCGGGGCGACGGGGTCCTCCTAGAGCTTGCGGAGCAGGACCCGCCGCACCGAGTGGTCGGCGGACTTCTGCAGCACCAGCTTCGCCCGGGACCGGGTCGGGGCGATGTTGCGGCGCAGGTTGGGCTCGTTGACCGCCGTCCAGATGCCCCGGGCGGTCGTGGTCGCCTCCTCGTCGGTGAGGTCGGCGAAGCGGTGGAAGTAGGCGCTGGTGTCCTGGAAGGCGGTGCGCCGCAGCGCCAGGAACCGCTCGACGTACCAGCGGGAGATGTCGGCCTCGGTGGCGTCGACGTAGACGGAGAAGTCGAAGAAGTCCGACAGGAACACCTCCGGCACCCGCCCGTCGCCGCTCCCACCGGCCTGCAGGACGTTGAGCCCCTCCAGCACGAGCACGTCGGGGCGGTCGACGACCTGGCGCTCCCCGGGCAGGACGTCGTAGGACTGGTGGGAGTACAGCGGCGCGCTGACCTCCGGGCGGCCGGACTTCACGTCGGCCAGGAAGCGCAGCAGCGACCGCCGGTCGTAGCTCTCGGGGAAGCCCTTGCGGCCCAGCAGCCCGCGTGACTCCAGTTCGGCGTTGGGCAGCAGGAACCCGTCGGTGGTGACCAGGTCGACCCGCGGGGTGTCGGGGGCGGCGGCCAGCAGGGCCTGCAGCAGCCGCGAGGTGGTGCTCTTGCCGACCGCGACGCTGCCGGCCACCCCGATCACGAAGGGCACCTTCTCGGTGCGGGCACCCAGGAACCGGGTCTGCTCGGCCCACAGCCGCCGGCTGGCGCTGACGTGCAGGTGCAGCAGCCGGGCCAGTGGCAGGTAGACCGTGGCCACCTCGTCGAGGTCGATCCGGTCGCCGAAGCTGGCCATCGCCCGGACGTCGGCGCTGCTCAGCGGCAGCTCGCCCCCCGCGGCCAGCGCCCGCCAGGACTCGCGGTCGAACGCGGTGAAGGGCGAGACCTGCGCTCGCGTTCCGGCCGTCACGGCGTTCATGGTGCCGTCTGCCCGCCGCCGGCCCCCCGACCGGGTGGTCCCGGGGCGGCTGACGGCCCACCTGGCGGGGAGGGGCGTCTAGGGTCCTGGGCGTGTCGTCGCCCCGGCTGCTCGACCGGATCGAGCGTTACTTCGCTCTCGCGCCGCTGCCGGAGGCCCAGGTGCACCGGGTCGGCGCCCTGGAGGTCCCGATCGGCCCGCCGGAGTGGCCCTTCCCGGCCCGCCCGGTCCCCGGCGCGGAGGGGGAGGTCACCCTGGCCGACGTCCGGGCCGCGGTCGAGCTGCAGGAGCGGGCCGGGCTGCCGGCGTCCCTGGAGTGGCTGGGTGACCGCTGCCGCGGGCTGGCCGGCGTCGCCCGCTCGGCGGGGCTGGCCGTCGACGAGCTGCCGCTGCTGGTCGCCGACGACCCGCTGAGCGTGCTGCTGCCCACCGGGGTCCGGCTCTACCTCGTCGGCGCCGACGACCCGAAGCTGGCGCTGTACCAGCGGCTGGCCGCGCTGGCCTTCGCCCACCCCGGGCCGGTCGCCGTCCCGGTCGGTGCCGAGCGGCGCACCGGGGTGCCCGACGTGGCCCTGGGCGACCCGGGCCCCGAGGAGGTGCCGCCCACCGAGGTGCTGCGCGAGCGCGTGGCGTCGGGCCGCACGGTGATGATGGTGGCGGTCGAGGACGGTCAGCCGGTCGCCATCGGCTCGCACCAGCCGGTCGACGTCGACGGCACCGAGATCAGCGAGGTCGTGGGCGTGGCCACCCTGCCGCGCTTCCGTGGCCGCGGCCTGGGCGCCGGGCTCACCTCGGCGCTGGTCGAGCACGCCCGGCAGACCGCGGACCTGGTGTTCCTCTCCGCCGGCGACGACGACGTGGCCCGGGTGTACGAGCGCGCCGGCTTCGCCCGGGTCGCCACCAGCTGCCTCGCCGAGCGCTGACCGGCCCGGCGGGGGAGGGGAGCACCCCGCCCCCGCCGGGTGGGCGTCAGTCGACCGAGAAGGTCGCGACGATGGTGGCGCGGGCCAGGGTGTGGCCGAAGAGGTTGAACCCCAGGTACGCGGGGGTCGCCTCGGCCGGCACGCCCAGGTCGTCGGTGTCCAGGGCGTGCACGACCACGTAGTAGCGGTGCGGACCGTGCCCGGCCGGCGGGGCCGCGCCCACGAAGCCGGCGAACCCGGCGTCGTTGCGCAACTGGACGGCGCCCTCGGGCAGCCCGCCCTGGGACGCGCCGCTGGGCAGCTCGGTGACCGAGACCGGGATGCCGGTCACCGCCCAGTGCCAGAAGCCGCTGGTGGTGGGGGCGTCGGGGTCGTAGACGGTGACGGCGAAGCCGCGGGTGCCCTCGGGGAACCCGGACCAGGACAGCTGCGGGGAGCGGTCCTCACCGCCGGGGACGCCCATCGCCCCGCTGGTGTGCGGCGCGGCGAGCACCTCGCCGTCGGTGATGTCGGCGCTGGTGAGCTGGAACGACGGCACCGGGGGGAGGAAGTCGTAGGGGTTGGGCGGGGTCGGTCGACCGGCCATGCCGGGTCCTCCTCGGGTCGGGTGGCCTCCCACCACGGACGGCGGGAGACGGCTGCCGCCGACCCTAGGCAGGTCGGCGGTGCCCCGCCCGGTCGCCCCCGGCCGGACGGCGGACCGCCGGCTCACCCCCCGAGGGCGACCGGCCGCACCACGGCGGCCCGGACCCCGCCGGTGGGGCCACCGCGACCGTTGCGCCGTTATCCCCAACACAGGCGCCGCGGCGCCCACCCGTCGTCCCCGACCCGGGGGAGACCCCGCGGGACCGGCCCGGGCGAGGGACCGCACCGACCGCGGGGGGCGGGGGTCCGGGAGCGGTGGGCCGGAGAGGACTGGACACGTGCCGGTCGAGCGCGCGCCGTACCGTGGCGCCCGTGCTGGGACTCCCCGAAGACATCCGGGCCTGCCTGTTCGACCTCGACGGGGTCCTGACCCAGACCGCGAAGGTGCACCAGGCTGCCTGGAAGCGCACCTTCGACGCGTTCCTCCGGGATCAGGACCCGTCGGCGGCCGAGTTCAGCGGCGACGACTACAACCGCTACGTCGACGGCAAGCCGCGCAAGGACGGCGTCCGCGACTTCCTGGCCAGCCGGGGCATCGTCCTGCCCGAGGGCAGTGACGACGACCCGGCCGACGCCGCGACCGTCGCCGGGGTGGCGACCCGCAAGAACCAGCAGGTCCTGGCCGAGCTCGAGGAGCACGGTGTCCAGGTCTACGAGGGCTCGATGCGCTACCTGCGCGCGGCCAAGGACGCGGGCCTGGCCACCGCGGTGGTGACCGCCTCGGCCAACGGCGAGCACGTCATCGGCGTCGCCGGGTTCGCCGACCTGATCGACGCCCGCGTCGACGGCCTGGTCGCCGCGGCGCAGGGGCTGCGCGGCAAGCCGGCGCCGGACCCGTTCCTGGCCGGGGCGCGGGCGCTGGGCATGGAGCCCGCGCAGTGCGCCGTGTACGAGGACGCGCTGTCCGGCGTCGAGGCCGGTCGGGCAGGGGACTTCGGCTTCGTCGTCGGGGTCGACCGGGTCGGCCAGGCCGAGGCGCTGCGCGAGCACGGCGCCGACGTCGTGGTCCAGGACCTGGACGAGCTGCTGGAGGACGGGCAGTGACCGAGGGGCGCGCACACTTCGTCGTCGAGCCCTGGTCGCTGACCGCGATCGGGCTGGACCTGGCCTCGCTGGGGGTCAACGAGTCGGTCTTCGCCCTGGCCAACGGGCACATCGGGATGCGCGGGACGTTCGAGGAGGGCGAGCCCACCGTCGTCCCGGGCACCTATCTCAACGGCTTCTTCGAGGAGCGGCCGCTGCCCTACGCCGAAGCCGGCTACGGCTTCCCGGAGCAGGGACAGACGGTCGTCAACGTCACCGACGGCAAGATCATCCGGCTGCTGGTCGGGGACTCGCCGCTGGACCTGCAGTACGGCGACCTGATCGACCACCGCCGCACCCTGGACCTGCGCGACGGCGTGCTGCGCCGCACCACCGAGTGGCGCTCGCCCAGCGGCCGGCAGGTGCGGATCACCAGTACCCGGCTGGTCTCGCTCACCCGCCGGTCGATCGCGGCCATCGAGTACCAGGTGGAGTGCACCGACGACGCCGGCGACCTCTACATCGCGCTGCAGTCGGACCTGCTGGCCAACGAGGCGGTCTCCACCACCCAGTCCGACGACCCGCGCGCGGCCTCGGCCATGGACCGGCCGCTGGAGTCCGAGCTGCACGTGGGCCGGGGCCGGCACGCCGTCCTGGTGCACCAGACCCGGCGCAGCCGGCTGCGCATGGCCGCCGGCATGGACCACGAGGTGCAGATCCCGGACTCCGCGTCGGAGGACCTGGAGATCAGCCCCGACCTGGCCCGCTACACCCTCGCCGCCCGGCTGCCGGCCGGGTCGAAGCTGCGGCTGGTCAAGTACCTGGCCTACGGCTGGTCCAGCCGGCGCTCGGCCGCCGCTGTGCGCGACCAGGTGGAGGGCTCGCTGGCGACGGCGAAGCTCGCCGGCTGGGACCGGCTGCTGCGCGAGCAGCGCGAGCTGCTGGACCAGCACTGGGACGAGGCCGACGTCGAGATCGAGGGCGACGCCGAGCTGCAGCAGGCCGTGCGGGTGGGCATGTTCCACGTCCTGCAGGCCGGGCTGCGCGCCGAGCGCCAGCCGATCCCGGCCAAGGGGCTCACCGGCGACGGGTACGACGGCCACACCTTCTGGGACACCGAGACCTACGTGCTGCCGGTGCTCACCTACACCGCACCGCAGGCGGTGCGCGACGCGCTGCTGTGGCGGCACTCCATCCTCGACCAGGCCCGCGACCGGGCCCGGGTGCTCGGTTTCGACGGCGCGGCCTTCCCGTGGCGCACCATCCGCGGCGAGGAGACCTCCGGGTACTGGCCGGCCGGGACGGCGGCGTTCCACATCAACGCCGACATCGCCGACGCCGTGGTCCGCTACACCGCGGCCACCCGCGACGAGGTCTTCGACCGCGACTACGGCACCGAGCTGCTCGTGGAGACCGCGCGGCTGTGGAGCTCGCTGGGGCACTTCGACGGCACGCAGAACTTCCGGATCGACGGCGTCACCGGGCCCGACGAGTACACCGCCGTGGTCGACAACAACGTCTACACCAACCTCATGGCGCAGCGGAACCTCCGTGAGGCCGTCGCCGCGGTGGGCCGCAACCCCGACACGGCGGTGCGGCTGCAGGTGGCCGACGACGAGGTCGACCGGTGGTCGCGCGCCGCGGAGGCCATGCGGGTGCCCTACAACGCCGAGCTGGGCGTGCACGAGCAGTCCGAGGGCTTCACCCACCACGAGGAGTGGGACTTCGCCGGCACCCGGCCCGAGCAGTACCCGCTGCTGCTCAACTTCCCCTACTTCGACATCTACCGGAAGCAGGTCGTCAAGCAGGCCGACCTGGTGATGGCCCTGCACCTGCGCGGGGACGCCTTCACCCTCGAGGAGAAGATCGCCGACTTCGCCTACTACGAGGCGCGCACCGTGCGCGACTCGTCGCTCTCGGCGGCGGTGCAGGCGGTCATGGCCGCCGAGACCGGCCACCTGCAGCTGGCCCACGACTACTGGGGCGAGGCGGCGCTGACCGACCTGCAGAACCTGCACGGCAACTCCGGGCACGGGCTGCACATCGCCTCGCTGGCCGGTGGCTGGATGGTCGCCGTCGGCGGCTTCGGCGGCATGCGCGACCACGGGGGTGCGCTGACCTTCGCCCCGCGGCTGCCCCCGCGGATCTCCCGGCTGCGGTTCCGGGTGGTCTTCCAGGGCCGCTGCCTGTCGGTGACGGTCACCCCCGAGCAGGCCCGGTACCGGCTGGTCTACGGCGACGAGCCGCTGACCATCCACCACCACGGCCAGGAGGTCGAGGTGGCCCAGGACGGCGTCGAGCTGGTCATCCCGCCCGCACCCGAGGTGGCCCCGGTGCACCAACCGCCCAACGCCGCCCCGCGCCGCCGCAACCGCCCCACCAGCGACTGAGGGAGGACCCCCTCGCCCCCTGCGCCGACGAGATCGCGGATCTCGCGGCGGGGGTGGCGTGGGTGCCTGCACGCCCGCTGTCCGGGCTCGCCGCCCCGGCCAGCGGCCACGACGGCGCCCCGCGCCGCGCGGCGTTCGTGCCGCTGCCGCTGCGCTGAGCGGGCGCTGCGCGGTCAGTCGGCCTGACCGCGCAGCCCGGCGCGGATGAGCGGGATCGGGAACTGCGCGGCGCGCATCGGGTCGAGGGTGGCGTCGGTGATGCCGGCGGTGAACCGGTCGAAGTCGAACACCCGGAACAGCGCCTCGCGGCCGAACTTGGAGCTGTCGGCGACGAAGAACGCCTCGCTGGCGATCGACAGCATCTTGCGCTTGAGCTCGATCTCGTAGCTGGAGGAGGCGTAGATGCCGTCGTCCATCACCGTCCCGGCGCCGAAGACCGCGACGTTGACCCGCATGTGCTCCAACTGCTGGATCGACGTGGGCCCCCACATCGCGTAGCCGGTGGGCAGCAGCTCGCCGCCGATGAAGACCAGGTTGATGCGCGGCTTGCGCGCCACCTCCAGCCCGATGCACAGGTCGTGGGTGACCACGGTCAGCCGGGTGTGCCGCAGGTGCCGCGCGACCGCCAGGGTCGTGGTGCCGCCGTCGAGCAGGATGGTCTGCCCCTCGAGGATCCGCTCGGCCATCGCCGCGCCGATCGCGTCCTTCTCCGCGCGGTGCGAGTCGTCGGTGCCGCGCACCGGTACGTCGTCCCCGCCCCGGACGGCGGAGGCGCCGCCGCGGCTGCGCTGCACCAGGCCGTCGGCCTCGAGCTTCTCCAGGTCGCGTCGGATGGTCGAGCTGTCCACGTCGAAGCGGCGGGACAGCTCGCCCACCCGCTGGAACCCGCTGTCGAGCAGCAGTTCGACGATGTCCTCCCGTCGACCCATGACCACGTCTCTCCCTCGGCTGTGAGCCCGCAGGCTATCAGTGCCAACGGCACCGGTCCGTGCAGAACTCCACCCGGATCGCGCATGACCGCGCAGCATGTTGCGCGGTGTTTGCCCGAGTGGTGCTCGACACACGCTCGCAACAGGGCTACGTTCAGGCAGCCGCCGGACAGAGCTGTCCGGCGCGCGGGCGCCACGCGCACCCGCGGTCGACACGAAGGAGTGGCAATGACGCGCAGGGGAACGGCAGGGGTCCTGGCCTCGGGCCTGGCGGTCGCACTGCTGGCCGGGTGCAGCTCGGTCGGCGGCGGCAGCACCGGCACCGCGGCCGAGGGCGGCAGCACCGCACCGGAGGACCTCACGATGGTCACGGTGGTCAAGCTGACCGGCATCGCGTGGTTCGACCGGATGGCCGAGGGTGTGGACACCTACGCCGAGCGCACCGGGATCGACGCCCGCGTCGAGGGCGGTGACGACGTCAGCCCGGAGAAGCAGATCCAGATCATCCAGGACCTCATCGCCCAGCGGCCCTCGGCGATCACCGTCGTCCCGAACTCGCCGGAGGCGCTGAGCAACGTGCTCGCCTCCGCGCGCAGCCAGGGCATCAAGGTCGTCTCGCACGAGGCCACCGGCATCGAGAACGTCGACGTCGACATCGAGGCGTTCGACAACGCCGTCTACGGCACCCAGATCATGGACGACCTCGGCGCCTGCATGGGCGGGGAGGGCAAGTACGTGCAGTTCGTGGGCGGCCTGACCGCCAAGACGCACATGGAGTGGGTCGGCGCCGCCGAGGAGCACCAGAAGACGACGTTCCCGAACATGACGCGGGTCGAGGACCCGATCGAGAGCACCGACAACGAGAACGCCGCCTACGAGCGGGCCAAGGAGGTTTTGGCCAAGTACCCGGACATCAAGGGCTTCCAGGGCTCGGCCGGCAACGACGTCCCCGGCATCGCGCGCGCGATCGAGGAGGCCGGCCTGGAGGACCAGGTGTGCGTCATGGGCACCTCGATCCCCTCGGCGGCCAAGAAGTACCTCGACACCGGCTCGATCGACAAGATCTACTTCTGGGACCCGGCCCTGGCCGGTGAGGCCCAGCTGGAGATCGCCCGCATCCTCGCCACCGGCGGGACGATCGAGGAGGGCACCGACCTGGGGATCGAGGGCTACGACAGCCTGAAGAAGCTCGAGGGGTACGACAACGTCTTCTACGGCGACGCGTCGGTCTCCGTCGACGCCAGCACCGCGTCCCAGTACGACTTCTGACCCCGTCCCGCGACTCCCCGGTGCCCGGCGGGCGGGACGACCCGCCGCCGTGCACCGGGCACCGGAAGGTGCCCCATGACAACCCCTCCTGCTCCACGCGAGTCGGTGCCGGTCCTGCAGGTGCGCGACATCGTGAAGACCTACGGCGGCGTGACCGCCCTGAACGGCGTCTCCCTGGACCTGTTCCCCGGTGAGGTGCTCTGCCTGGCCGGGGAGAACGGCTGCGGCAAGTCCACCCTCATCAAGGTCATCTCCGGGGTCGAGCGGCCGGACTCCGGCGAGATCGTCATCGACGGGGTCAGCCACCCCGCGATGCAGCCGGCCCAGGCCATCAAGGCCGGCATCCAGGTCATCTACCAGGACTTCTCGCTGTTCCCGAACCTCACGGTCGCCGAGAACATCGTCCTGACCTCCGCCGTCGCCGACCGGCGGCGGCTGTACTCACCGGCCGGCGCCCGGCCCGCCGCGCAGGCCATCGTCGACGAGCTGGGTCTGGACCTGGACCTCGACGCCGACGTGGAGTCCCTGTCGGTGGCCGACAAGCAGCTCACCGCCATCTGCCGGGCGCTGGTCAGCGACGCCCGGGTCATCGTCATGGACGAGCCCACCACCGCCCTCACGCACACCGAGGTCGAGCGGCTCTTCGCCCTCGTCCAGCGGCTGCGCGACCGCGGGGTGGCGCTGGTGTTCGTCTCTCACAAGCTCGACGAGGTCCTCCAGGTGTCCCAGCGGGTCACCGTGCTCCGCTCGGGCCGGCACGTCGTCACCGCCGACGCCGCCACCCTCGACCCGCGCTCCATCGCCCGGCACATGACCGGGCGGGACGTCGACGACTCCCGCTCGGTCGGGCTCGTACCGGTCGAGGGGCCGCCGGTCCTGGAGGTGGTCGACCTGGGGCTGACCGGTGCCTACGAGGGCATCAGCTTCACCCTGCGCAAGGGCGAGGTCCTCGGGGTCACCGGGCTGCTGGGCTCGGGCCGCACCGAGATCGCCGAGTCCCTGTTCGGCGTCCTGCCCGCCGAGCGCGGCAGGGTGCGGGTCGACGGCCGGGAGGTGCGGCTGCACACCATCCGGGACGCCGTCCGCGCCGGGATCGGCTACGTGCCCGAGGACCGGCTGTCCCAGGGGTTGTTCATGGACCGCTCCATCGCCGACAACATGATCGCCGGCTCCCTGGACGCCCACCGGACCCGCTGGCGCACCCTGGACCGGGCCGGCACCCGCTCCACCATCCGCGGGCTGTTCGACCGGCTGCGGATCAAGGCCCCCAACGTCGCCGCACCCGTGCGGTCGCTGTCCGGGGGCAACGCCCAGCGCGTGGTGCTGGCCAAGTGGCTGGCCACCAAGCCGAAGGTGCTGATGCTCAACGGCCCCACCGTCGGCGTCGACGTCGGCTCCAAGGAGGAAATCCTGGCCATCCTGCGGGCCGAGGCCGCCAACGGCATGGGGGTCATCGTCATCTCCGACGACGCCCCCGAGCTCGTCGCCAGCTGCCACCGCGTCCTGGTCATCCGCCAGGGCCGCCTGGCCGCCACCCTCGAGGGCGACGGCATCAGCGTCGACACGATCCGCGAGCGGGTGGCGGCGTGAGCGGCACCTCGTCCCACGGGCGGCCCGGCGGGCCGGGCACCGGTGGGCTGGCCCGCTTCCGCGGCCGCAACAACGAGGGCGTCCTGGCCGTCGTCCTGCTGCTGCTGGTGGTCGGGATGTCGATCGCCAACCCGGCGTTCTTCAGCCTGTCGACCGGCTTCAGCATCCTGCGCGGCTCGATCGTCCCGCTGGTGTTCGCCCTCGGCGTCCTGCTGGTGATCATCTCCGGCGGCATCGACGTCTCCTTCGCCGCGATCGCCGTCTTCGCCGCCTACACGACGGTGAAGGTCGCCGGCAGCACCGCGCTGCCGCTGGGGGTGCTCGGCGCCTTCGGGCTCGCCCTGGTCATCGGCGCGCTGCTCGGGCTGGTCAACGGCCTGGTCATCGCCCGGTTCCGGCTGCCCACGCTGATCGTCACCCTGGGCACGCAGGGCATCTTCAAGGGCGTCCTGCTCACCTACGTCGGCGCCCGGTTCATCGCCGACCTGCCCGACTCCATGGCCGGGCTGTCGACGACCAACCTGCTGGTCATCGGCTCCGGGCAGGGCCGCGCGCAGCTGCACGTGCTGGTGCTGCCGGCGATCGCGCTGGCGCTGCTGCTGGCCTGGGTGCTGCGCCGGACCATGTTCGGCCGCAGCATCTACGCCATCGGCGGGGACCGGGAGGCCGCCCGCCGGGCCGGCATCCGGGTGATGCGCACCCAGGTCTGGGTGTTCGTCCTCGTCGGCATGATGGCCGCGGCCGCCGGCATGTTCCACATGATCATGGGCCGCAGCGCCAACCCGCAGGACCTCGTCGGCGGGGAGCTGGACATCATCGCCGCCGTCGTCCTGGGCGGTGCGTCCATCTTCGGCGGCCGCGGCTCGGTGCTGGGCACGGTGCTCGGCGTCCTGCTGGTCCAGGTGATCAACAACAGCCTGATCCTGGCCGGGGTCCCCAGCGCCTGGCAGCGCACCGCCGTCGGTGTGCTGCTGATCGTCGGCGTCGGGGTGCAGGCGCTGGCGGCCCGGCGCTCGGCCCGCAAGGTCCACGCCAACGTCATCGACCACCAGGAGGTGGCGGCATGAGCCGCACCGACCAGGCACCCGGTGGGGCCACCGCCGCCACCACCACCGACCCGGGACGCGGGCCGGGCTCCTGGCTGGGCCGGCTGCAGGCCGACCGCAGCGTCACCCGCATGGTCGTGCTGGTGGTGGTGGCCTTCGCCTTCTTCGCCGTGCTCAACCCGCGGGTGTTCCTGTCCTCGATCAACCTGCAGAACATCGCCATCTCCTCCCCGGAGATCGGGGTGCTGGCGCTGGCGATGATGCTGGCGATGCTCACCGGCGGCATCGACCTGTCGCTGGTGTCGATCGCCAACCTCTCGGCGATCACCATCTCCACCCTGTTCACCGCGGTGGGGGCGAACGACCCGGCCCTGGCCCAGAGCCTGGCCCCGCTGTTCGTCCTCGCCGGCATCGGCGTCGGGCTGCTCGGCGGCCTGGTCAACGGGTTCCTGGTGTCCCGGGTCGGCATCACCCCGATCCTGGCCACGCTGGGCACGATGCAGGCCCTCAACGGCATCGCCGTGGTCTGGACCGGCGGCACGGTGCTCTACGGGGCGCCGGACTCCCTCACCTCGCTGGGCCAGACCGCCATCGCCGGCGTGCCGGTGCTCTTCATCGTGCTGCTGGTGACCGGGGCCGTGGTCGCGGTGATCGTCAACCGGACGCCGATCGGCCGCAAGGTGCAGCTGCAGGGCGCCAACCCGGTCGCGGCCCGCTACTCGGGCATCGACAGCAAGCAGGTGCTGATGCGCACCTACCTGGTCTCCGGGGCCCTCGGCGGACTGGCCGGCGTGCTGTTCCTGTCCCGCAACCCCACCGCCTCGGCCGACTACGGCGCGTCCTACGTGCTGCTGGTCATCGTCATCGCGGTGCTCGGCGGCACCAACCCCAACGGTGGCTTCGCCACCGTGACCGGTGTGGTCCTGGCGACCCTCACGCTGCAGATCGTGGCCAGCGGGTTCACCGCCATCCGGCTGTCGTCCTACCAGTACGCCATCGCGCAGGGGGCGATCCTCATCGCCGTCATGGTCATCGACCAGGTGCGCTGGCGACGCCGTCCCCCCGGGCGCAGAGCCGGGACGACGCAGGCCACCACCCCGGCCTGACGCCGTCCCCGCCGCCCCCTCCACCCGACCTCCTGAAGGAAGTGACCACCGACGTGAAGAAGATCATCAACACCCCCGAGGCGTTCGTCGACGAGATGATCGAGGGCATCCTGCTCGCCCACCCCGACCAGGTGCGCACCCCCGGCGACGACCTGCGCGTGCTGGTGCGCGCCGACGCCGGCGCCCCCGGCCGGGTCGGCATCGTCACCGGCGGCGGCTCCGGCCACCTGCCGCTGTTCAAGGGCTACGTGGGCACGGGGCTGTGCTCGGGCGTGGCCATCGGCAACGTGTTCAGCTCCCCGAGCTCCCAGCAGGTGTTCGAGGCGACCAAGGCCGTCGACGGCGGCGCCGGCGTCCTCTACCTGTACGGCAACTACGGCGGCGACGTCTTCAACTTCGACCTCGCCGCCGACCTCTCCGAGCTCGAGGACATCACCACCCGCACCGTGGTCGGCCGCGACGACGTCGCCAGCCAGCCGAAGGAGCGCAAGGCCGACCGGCGCGGCGTGGCCGGCATCCTCTTCGCCTACAAGGCCGCCGGCGCCGCCGCCGAGCGCGGCGACGACCTCGACACGGTCGCCGCGATCGCCGAGGACGTGGTGGAGCACACCGCCACCATGGGCATCGGGCTGTCCCCGACGATCCTGCCCACCACCGCCCAGCCCAGCTTCACCCTCGACGAGGGGGAGATGGAGATCGGCATCGGCATCCACGGCGAGCCCGGCATCCACCGCGGCGCGCTGGAGACCGCCGACCAGATCGCCGACCGCATCGTCGGCGCGCTCGTCGCCGACCTGGGGCTCACCGCCGGCGCCCGCGTCGCGGTCCTGGTCAACGGCATGGGCGCCACCCCGCTGGAGGAGCTGTACGTGCTCTTCCGCCGGGTGCACCAGGTGCTCACCGGCCTGGACGTCACCATCGCCAAGAGCTACGTGGGGGAGTACGCGACCAGCCTGGAGATGGCCGGCGCCTCGATCTCGCTGCTCGCCCTGGACGACGCCCGGCTCGACCTGCTGAACGCCCCCGCCCGCTCGCCGTTCTTCCAGGAGGTCTGACCGTGCTGGCTCCCGAGCTCAACGAGTCCATCCGCCGCAGCCTGACCGAGCTGGTCCGCTACGCCGACGAGCTGCGCGACCTCGACCAGGCCCTCGGCGACGGCGACCTGGGCATCACCGTCTCCCTCGGCGCCACCGCGGTCATCGCCGCGCTGGAGGAGCTGCCCGACGAGGCGACCCCGGCCGAGATCGCCAAGGCCTGCGCCAAGGCCTTCGCCAACGCCAACCCCTCGACCATGGCGGCGCTGGTCGCCGGCGGGCTGCTGGCCGGGTCCAAGACCTGGGCCGACACCACCGAGGTCGACGTGGCCGCGGCCGCCCGGTTCATCCGGGCCGGCGGGGCCAACATCGGCCAGCGGGGCAAGACCGAGCTGGGCGACAAGACCATCCTGGACGCGATCATGCCCGCCGCCGACGCCCTGGATGTCGGAGGCGAGGCCGGGGCCGCCCTGGACGCCGCGATCGAGGGCGCCGAGCGCGCGGTCGTGGAGACCCGGGACCTGCAGTCGCGCCGGGGGCGCGCCTCCTGGTTGCAGGAACGCAGCATCGGGCTGCAGGACCCGGGCGCGACCGCGTTCTGGCGCTACCTGCAGTCCTGGCGTGCGGCCAACGTGGCCGGCGCGACATCGATGAGCGGAGACCACGCATGACCAGCATCGCCTTCCTCGGCCTGGGCACCATGGGCCGCGGCATGGTCGGAAACCTCGTCCAGGCCGGCCACGACGTGACCGTCTGGAACCGCAACCCCGAGCGGGCCGCGGACCTCGACGGGGTGACGGTCGCCGGCAGCATCGCCGAGGCCGTGGCCGGCCGGGACGTCGTCCTGTACTGCCTCGCCGACGACGCCGCGGTCGAGGCCGTGGTCTTCGCCCCCGGTGGGGTCCTGGAGAGCGTGGGCACCGACACCGTCGTCGCCGACCTCTCCACGATCAGCGTCGGGCTCTCGGACCGGGAGACCGCCGCCTTCGCCGAGCGCGGCGTCCCCTTCCTCGACGCCCCGGTGTTCGGCTCCAAGGGCGAGGCCGCCGCCGGTGGCCTGTGGATCGTCGTCGGCGGTGAGGCCGCCGTGCTCGACCGCGTCCGGCCCGTGCTCGAGGCGCTCAGCGAGACCGTGCACCACCTGGGCGCCGGCGGCTCGGGGGCGCGGATGAAGCTGGTCGGCAACCTGCTCGTCGCCGCGCAGCTGCAGGCCCTCGGCGACGCCCTCACCCTGGCCCGGGCCGCGGGCCTGGACCTGGCCCGGGTGCTCGACGTCGTGTCGGTGACCGACTTCCGGTCCCCGATCTTCGACGGCGTCGGGGCCTCGGTGCTGGTCGGTGACTACTCGCCGTCCTTCGCGCTGGACCTGATGCTCAAGGACGCCCGGCTCATCCAGGACCTCGCCTCGACCGTCGGCGCCCCGGTGCCGGCGACCGACCTGGTCGAGGAGACGCTGGTGACCGCCGTCGAGCGCGGCTACGGCAACGAGAACGCCTCCGCGCTGATCAAGGTCATCGCCGAGCGGGCCGGCGTCGAGCTGCCGACCGCGTAGGAACGCGTCCGGGCCGCCGTCCCGTCGGGGGCGGCGGCCCGGACCGTCCGCCGGGCTCCCGGGCCCGCCGGCCGGGGGACACGGACGCCGCGGCGGACGCCGGCCGGCAGGCCACGGGTCAGGCGACCAGCCAGGCCGTCCCGAGGACGAGCGCACCGCCGTCCACCAGCAGGAACAGGCCCACCCAGACCAGCCCGGGCAGCCGGGTGAGCCGGGCGAGCTGGTCGGCGTCGGAGTCCCGCGCGGTGCCGCGCCGACGGGAGCGCTGCAGCTCCAGCACGGTGCGCGGGGCGGCCAGCAGCAGGAACCAGGTCACGACGTGCGCGAACGCGGCCTGCAGCATCGGCGGCGCCCACCACGTCGCGGCGAACACCAGCGCGCCGGTGACCAGCACCGACCACAGCCCGTACCAGTTGCGGATCTGCACCAGCAGCAGCGCCAGCAGGGCGAGCAGCGCCCACAGCAGCCCGACGGCGTACCCGGCGGCCAGCAGCGCCGCCGCACCCAGCCCGAACAGCCCCGGGCCGGTGTAGCCCGCCGCCGCGGTGAGCACCATCCCCGGACCGGTGGGCCGCCCCGAGGACACGGTCACCCCGGAGGTGTCCGAGTGCAGCCGGATGCCCGCCAGCCGGCGCCCGGTCACCAGCGCGGCGAGGCCGTGCGCGCCCTCGTGGGCGATCGTGACCGCGTGCCGGGCCGACCGCCACAGGGTCGGCGACAGCACCAGCAGCGCCGCCAGCGCCGCCGACAGCCCCAGCGCCCAGCCCGCCGGTGGGGGAGAGGTGGCGCTGACCTGGGTCCAGAACCGGTCGAGAGGCGCCATGTGCCCGATCATGACCAGACCGCCGTGTGCCGGCCCGGCGGCGCGCGGGGGCCCGCGCGCTGCGTCCCATCCAGTGGACGCGATGCTGTGCCCCATGGAGAGTGCTGCACCGGCACCCGCAGTACCGGAGACCCCGGAACTGCCGGTGACCGTCTCGTTCACGCGGCGCGCCGACCCGGCGCACGCGGTGGAGATGACCGCCTGGATCCGGGCGGGGCTGACGATGGCCGAGGGTTTCCCCGGCTTCCTGGGGGGCGGCTGGGTCCGTCCCCGGCACGGCGCGGACGAGTGGCACATGCTGTGCCGCTTCTCCTCGCCGGCCACGCTCGCCGCCTGGGAGGCGAGCTCCGAGCGCCGCTGGTGGCTCGGCTCGGCCCAGGGGCTGGCGGAGGTGACCCGCACCGAGCGGCGCACCGGCATCGAGGGCTGGTTCGACGCCCCGGCCGACGCCGCGACCGAGCTGCCGGCGCCACCGGCCGCCCCACCGCGGTGGAAGCAGGCCGTCACCATCTGGCTGGTCTTCTTCCCGCTCAACCTGCTGGCCACGGTCACCCTGGGCGCGCTGCTCGCCGAGACCGACGTCGTCCTGCGGGTGGCGGTCATGACGCTGACCCTCACGCCGGTGATGACCTACCTGCTGCTGCCGTGGATGACCCGGCGGCTGAGCTGGTGGCTCCAGGGCCGCCGCTGGCGCGACCGCCGGCTCTAGCCGGACGCGGGGCCGCGCCGTCCGTGGCGGCTCCGCACGTCCGTCCACCGTCCGTTATCCCCAATAGCCGCACCGCCGGACGAGGAAGGGAAGAAACAGCACCGAGGGGGAGGGGAGGCCCCTTCCTGCGGCCCGGTGCCGTCTTCAGACCAGGTCGGCGTCGTGCACGAGCAGGGCGACCTGCACCCGGTTGGCCAGGTCCAGCTTGACCATCAGCCGGGACACGTGCGCCTTGACCGTCGCCACGCTCAGGTACAGCTCCGCGCCGATCTGGGCGTTCGACAGCCCGCGCCCCACGGCCAGGGCGACCTCCCGCTCGCGCTCGCTCAGCCCGGCCAGCCGGGCGCGGGCCCGGTGCTCCCGCCCCTCACCCGGGAGCACCGGGGCCGCCGCCGAGACGTGCGCGATCAGCCGGCGGGTCACGGTCGGCGACAGCATCGGCTCCCCGTCGGCGACCCGCCGGACGGCGTCCACGATCGCCGCCGGCGGGGTGTCCTTGAGCAGGAACCCGCTGGCGCCCGCGCGCAGGGCCCGCAGCACCTGGTCGTCGGCGTCGAAGGTGGTCAGCACGATCACCGCCGGGGCGTCCGGGGAGCCCATCAGCTCCTCGGTGGCGGTCAGCCCGTCGGTGCGCGGCATCCGGATGTCCATCAGGACGACGTCGGGCCGGGTGCGCTGCACCGCCGCGGGCACCTCGGCGCCGTCGGCGGCCTCACCGACCAGCTCCAGGCCCGCCGCACCGCCGAGGACCATGCCCAGCGCCGAGCGCACCAGGGCGTCGTCGTCGACCACGAGCACCCGCACCGGACCGGTCACGCCGGTCACGCCGGCCACGGCAGGGTCGCGGTCAGCCGGAACTCCCCGTCCGTCGTCCAGCCGTGCGCGAGCCCGCCGCCGGCCAGGGTGACCCGCTCCAGCAGCCCGACCAGGCCCGTGCCGGCCCCGGGCAGGACGTCGCGGTGCGCCCCGCCGGCGGGGGCGGGGTTGCGGACGTCGACGGTCAGTCCGGCGCCCGGGCCGCCGGTCAGCTCGACGGTGGCCACCGTGCCGGGCGCGTGCTTGCGGACGTTGGTCAGCGCCTCCTGCACCACCCGGTAGGCGGTCCGGCCGGTCACCGACGGGGCGGCGGCGAGTTCGGCCACCCCGTACCCGGCCCGCACCCGCAGCCCGGCCGCCCGGCTCTCCTCGACCAGGGCAGGGACGTCGGCCAGCCCGGGCTGCGGGCGGGTCTGCCCGTCCTCGTCGGGGGACTCGCGGAGCACCCCGATCACCTCCCGCAGGTCCTCCAGCGCCTGCCGGGCGCTGGCCCGCACCACGCCGGCGGCCGCGGCGACCTCGGCGGGTGGGGCGTCGGGCCGGAACTCCAGCGCCCCGGCGTGCATGCTCAGCAGCGAGAGCCGGTGGGCCAGCACGTCGTGCATCTCCCGGGCGATCCGGGTGCGCTCGGTGTGCCGGGCCTGCTCGACCCGCAGCACCTGCTCGGTCTCGGCCCGCACCGCCCGCTCCCGCAGCGACACCACCAGCTCCCGCCGGGCCCGGGTGAACATGCCCCAGGCCACGACGGCCGCCGTCACGAGCAGGCCGAAGGCGGTGACCCAGACGAAGGAGAGGTCCTCGACGGGCCGCAGCACCGCGAAGACCGCGCTGCCGACCAGGTTGACGGCGGCGACGGCCAGCACGACGGGCATCCTGCGGTGCACCGCGACGGAGAACAGGGCGATCAGGGCGGCGGGGGCGACCATCTCGGAGAAGCAGCCGACCAGCGCCAGCAGCAGGGCCACCCCCACCGGCCACTCCCGGCGCCACCACAGCGCCAGGCTGGCGGCGCCGCCGAACACGACGTCGGCGAACACCAGCGGCGCCGGCGGCGGGTCCGGCTCGCTCACCGTGACGCCCACCAGGACCATAGGGGGTCGCGCCGACTCCCGGCCCACGCGCCGTCGACCGAGGTGACCCGCGGCGGCGACCCCTGGGCGATGTGCGGGGCCACGCCCGGCGGCCAGGCTCGTCGGCATGATCAGCATCGAGCACCTGACCAAGCGCTACGGGACCCGGACCGTCGTCTCCGACGTCTCCTTCAGCTGCCCGCCGGGCACCGTGACCGGCTTCCTCGGCCCCAACGGGGCGGGCAAGTCCACGACCCTGCGGTCCCTGGTCGGGCTGACCCGGCCCACCAGCGGGACGGCGACCATCGGCGGCCGCGCCGTCCGCGACCTGCCCAGTCCCGGCCGGCAGGTGGGCGTCCTGCTCGACGCCGGTGCGCAGCACTCCGGCCGCACCGGACGGGAGGTGCTGACCCTCGGCGCGCTGGTGCTCGGCGTGGACGCCGGCCGGGTCGACGAGGCGCTGGGCCAGGTCGGGCTGGCCGGGCGCCCGGCCGGTACCCGGGTCGGCAGCTACTCCCTCGGCATGCGCCAGCGCCTGGGCCTGGCCGCAGCACTGCTCGGCGACCCGGAGGTGCTGGTCCTCGACGAGCCGGCCAACGGGCTGGACCCCGAGGGCATCTGGTGGATGCGCGGGCTGCTGCGTGGCTTCGCCGACCGCGGCGGCACCGTGCTGCTGAGCTCCCACCTGCTGCGCGAGGTCGAGGCGGTGGCCGACCAGCTGGTCGTCATCGCCGGCGGCCGGATCGCAGCGCAGGGCAGCAAGGTCGAGCTGCTGGGCCGGCGCGGGACCGTCGTCCGCGGCCCGGACCGGGCGGTGCTCGAACGTGCCCTGCGGACGGCGGCGATCGCCGTGTCACCGGGGGACGACGACGCGCTGGTCGCCGACGCCGACCCGCTGGCCGTCGGGCAGGCCGCGGCCGCCGCGGGCGCGGTGCTGACCGAGCTGCGGCCGGCCGGAGGAGAGGGCCTCGAGGAGCTCTTCCGCGCGCTGACCGGTTCCCCCGACGGCGCCACCCTGCAGGCGGTGGCGGCATGAGCGCCGTGACGACCGCTGACCGCCCCACCACCCGCCCCGGGGGCCCGCCCGCACCGCTCGAGCCGCCGTCGCTGCTCCGGCTCACCCGGGTCGAGCTGCGCAAGTCCTGCGACACCCGGGCCGGCCGCTGGCTGCTGGCGGTCATCGCGCTGGCCGTGGTGGCCGTGGTCGCGCTGGTGCTGCTGCTCGGTGACGGGCCCACCAGTCTGTCGCACCACCTGGCGATGGCCCAGCTGCCGATCGCCGTCCTCCTGCCGGTGCTCGGGATCCTGCTGGTGACCAGCGAGTGGTCGCAGCGGACGGCGATGACCACCTTCACGCTGGTGCCGCGGCGCTCCCGGGTCCTGACCGCCAAGGTGCTGGCAGCCTCCGCGCTCGCCGTCCTGGGGGTGGTCGCGACGTCCGCCGTCTCGGTCGTGGCCGTCCTGCTCACCCCGCTGGCCACCGACGCCGGGGCGGACTGGAGCGTGAGCGCGGCCCAGGTCGGCCAGGTCGCGCTGTTCCAGGTCGTGTCGGTGCTGTCCGGGGTGGCGTTCGGCATGCTGCTGCTGAGCTCGCCGCTGGCCATCGTCCTGTACTTCGTGCTGCCGACGGTCTTCACGATCGTGGTCAGCACGGTGGGGGCGCTGCGCTGGGTGGCCGACTGGCTGGACCTCTCCACGGCCACGGCCCCGATGTTCGACGGTGCGCTGGACGCCCAGGGCTGGCTGCAGCTGGCCACCTCGACCGCGCTGTGGCTGGCCCTCCCGATGGTGCTCGGCTGGCTCCGCATCCGGCGCGCGGAGATCTCCTGACGTCACCGACACTCCCGGGGTCGGCCGACGTCGCCGGCCGACCCCGGGAGCTCGTCCTGTGGTCGTCCGTTATCCCCAACAGCCGGGTCGCTCTTCGTGCAACGGAAGACGCAGCACCGATCGGGGGAGCGGGGACGTCGGCGAGCGGGTCGGCCGGACCGCGGGGTGCTGCGCTCGGCGGAGCCCCCGCGGTCCGATGGTCGTTCCGTCACAGGGACGACGTCCTCGGGCTACGGCGCGGGACGGGTCGTCGGTGCGCCGGGGGAGCGAGGAGTCGACGTGGCAGTCGGCCGGGCGGTCAGCCGAGCGGCCCGGCCGACCGCAGCGCCTGACCGGAGGGGTGCCCGGGGTGCACGCATCCCGGGCACCCTCAGCAGCCGGTGTGCGGCCCGGTGTGTGCACCGGAGCTGGTACGTCAGCGTCGACCGCAGGCCTGCCGATGTCCTGAGTGGGGCCGGCTCCTGCTCACGTCCGTTATCCCCAACAAAAAACATCCTCGAACAACACAGGAAGGCCAGCGCCAACAACCAGGGGGCGACCGGCGGGTGGTCGTCCCCTGGTCGGGCTCAGCCGGTGGTCCGGGTGACGGCCCGCGAGTAGAGCGCCGCCCAGCTGTCCAGCAGCTCCAGCAGCTCAGGCGGGCACTGCACGGTGAACTCGTGCCCGAGGGAGCCCAGGGCCATGGCCGGCCAGCTCAGGTCGTCCGCGGTCATCTCGAGCCGGCAGTCGGTGGGGGAGAGCGCGGTGACGGTGCCCCAGCGGCCCACGCGGGCGACGACCTCGGCGGCGGGCGCGGCCACGAGCACCTGCACCCGGTACGGGTCGCGCCGACCCTCCAGGCCGGCCAGGACGAAGGTGGCGGCGTCGGCTGCGGGCAGCCGGCGCGGTGCGAAGTGCTGACCGGTGCCTGCGGCCGACGCCAGGCGGTCGAGCCGGAAGGTGCGCCAGTCGCCGCGCCCGAGGTCGTAGGCGACCAGGTACCACCGCTGCCCGACGGGCACCAGCCGGTAGGGCTCGACGTGCCGGTCACTGGGTGCGCCGTCGGAGGCGACGTAGTCGAAGGTGAGCCGCTCGGCGTCCCGGCAGCACTGGGCGACGCTGGTGAGCGCCAGCGGGTCGACCGGCTCGGTGCCGGCTTCGCCCCAGGCGGCCGGGACGGTGACGGCCTGTAACGCCTCCACCCGCCGGCGCAGCCGCTGGGGCATGACCTGGACGACCTTGGTCAACGCCTGCACCGATGCCTCCGCCATGCCGGTCACCGACGAGTGCGTCGCCGACCGCAGACCCACGGCCAGGGCGACCGCCTCGTCGTCGTCGAGCACCAGCGGCGGCAGCGAGACGCCATGGGTGAGCTGGTAGCCGCCGTCGACCCCACGGCTGGCCGCCACCGGGTAGCCGAGCTCCCGCAGCCGCTCGATGTCGCGGCGCAGCGTGCGCCCGGAGACGCCCAGGCGCTCGGCCAGCTCGGCTCCGGGCCAGTACCGCTGGCTCTGCAACAGGGACAGCAGCCGGAGCGTCCGGGAACTGGTGTTGGCCACGTGGCCAGTCTGCCGCATGTACAGGACAGGAAATGACCGCAATGGCCCCTACGGTCATTGGTACCGATGGAGAGGTGGTCCCCATGACCAGCACCGAGAGCCACGACGTCACCACGACCGCGGACGCCGCACCGCGGGACCGGGAGCGCGCCGACCTGCTGGACAGCCTGGCCCGGCACCGGTTCTTCCTCCGCTACACCGTCCAAGGGCTGACCGACGAGCAGGCGAGGCTGCGGCCCACGGTCAGCGAGCTGTGCCTCGGCGGCATCGTCAAGCACGTGTCCGCGACCGAGGCGGCCTGGGCCGACTTCATGGTCCGGGGCGCCGCCGCCTTCCCGACGGCCGACTGGACCGATCCGCAGATGGCCGAGCGCTGGGCCGACGAGCACCACCTGCTGCCCGAGGAGACCCTCGCCGGCGTCCTCGACGAGTACGCCGCGGTCGCCGCCCGGACCGACGAGCTGGTGCGCACCCTGCCCAGCCTGGACGTCGACCACCTGCTGCCCGAGGCGCCCTGGTTCACCCCCGGCGCCCGCCAGTCGGCGCGTCGGACCCTGCTGCACGTGATCGCCGAGACCGCCCAGCACGCCGGCCACGCCGACGTCCTCCGCGAGACCCTCGACGGCCAGAAGACGATGGGCTGACCGGAGAGCGTGACGCAGTGTGACCACGAAGGGCGCGCCGGGCGGGAGGGGAGGGATCGACGTCCGGCGGGGACGTCCGGAGCGGCCGAGACCGCTCGGATCCGTCGGTGGGCGGCAGTAACGTCACGGACGTCGTCCCGGCCCGTCCGACCAGCAGGGGAGTCGCCATGACCACGCTGACCGATCGTCCGAACACCGCCCTCGTCGTCGTCGACGTCCAGCAGGGCGTGGTCGGCGACGCGCACCAGCGCGACACCGTCGTCGCCCACATCAGCGCCCTGGTCGACCGGGCCCGCGAAACGGGGACGCCGGTCGTGTGGGTGGCGCACTCCGACGAGGAACTGCCGCGGGGCAGCGACGCGTGGCAGTACGTGCCCGAGCTGGTGCGCCGGGAGTCCGAGCCGCTGGTGCACAAGTCCTACGGCGACTCGTTCGAGGGCACCGACCTCGAGGACGTGCTGGCCGCGGCCGGCGTCGGGCACCTGGTGGTCGCCGGCGCCGAGTCCGACGCCTGCATCCGGTCGACCATCCACGGCGGCTTCACCCGGGGCTACGACGTGACCCTGGTCGGCGACGCGCACACCGCCGGTGACAAGTCCGCATGGGGCGCTCCGCCGGTCGACCAGGTCATCGCGCACACCAACCTGTACTGGCGCTTCCAGGCCGCACCCGGACGCACGGCGGGCGTCGTCGGGACGAAGGACGTGACGTTCACCGGATGACCCGGGGAGGGCGCCGCGAGCGGTCCCTCTCACCGCTACTTGACATAATGTCGATTATCGGCGCACCGGACGGGGCTGACCGGAGGGGTCGATCGGGGTCATCGCCGGCCGTGTCGGACGACCGGGTGCGGTGCGGTCATGGCGTCGCCGACGACCGACAGCTCGACACGTCGACATGGCGCCCGGTCGGTCGTCCTGATGTACGCGTCGTCGACCGATGTCGCGCGACGCGCGCCACCTGGTGCCCGACCCGGCGGGCGCGCTCGATCAACCGGGTCGGTTCCGGACGTCGGGTCGTCACCGGGCCACCACTGGGTCATCACCGGTCCTGACGGCCTCGCGCCGAGATGATCGACGACGGCCCGGACCGTGTCGGTCCGACCTGCCGGATGTCGCTGGCCCGACCCGGCGGACCGCCCGGGACGTCCGTGACCACCCCACCCCCGCTCCACCGACAACCACCCAGTTACGTCACTCTGACGTAATGGCCGGGTAATCGGTGCTCTCAGGGAGCGCGGACGGCCAACCCTTCGTAGGGTCGGGTCATGAACATCCGACGCCCGGTGGCAGCCCTGTTCGTCGCGCTGGCTCTGGTCGGTGGACCGGCCACGATGACCGCCTGCAGTCCAGCCGGTGGTGGCACGGAGCGCAACGACGGCGACAGCAGCGACAACGAGACCGCCAACACCGGAGGCAGTGACCCGGCCGGAACCTCGCAGGGCGGCGTTCCTCGCAACAACGACAGCGAGAACGGCGACGAGAACGAGTCCGGCAACGACGACGGCAACAACGGCGGGGACAACAGCTCGGACGGCTGATCCGGAGGGGCGGTCCTGCCGCCCCTCCCCCTGCGGGTCCGCCCTCACCTGACTCATTACGTCAGGTGACGGATGGACCTGCTCAGCCGGCGGACCTGCCGTTCAGCCAGAGCCGGTCGAGCCGCCCGGTCGACCGGACCAGCTCGTTCAGCGACTTCTCCAGCTCGGCCTTGGTCGGCTTCTCCGACAGCACGGTCTGCACGTCCTCGATGGCGCAGCGCAGCTGGTACAGCCTGTCCTGCAGGCCGTCGAGCTCGGCGCGGGTCACCAGCACCACGTCGTCGGACAACCCTGCCTTCGCCGTCGCCGACCGCTGCTCGTACGCCCGCTGACGGCACGCCTGTCCGCAGTACAGCCGCGGGCGGCCGACCGATTCCTGGGCGGGCAGGACACTGCGGCACCAGCCACAGCGGCGCTCCTCGCCCTGGGTGCGTCGGGTCCGGGCGGCCGGGCGGGCCTCGGCCTCGTGCTCTACAGCCACGGCAGCGACGGTAGACGCCCGGTACGACAGGAACGGAACGGACACGCCACAGCCCCCGGCGGACCCGGCTGTGAGCACCCGTTCCGCCCGGACGATCGCCCGGCACTAGCGTGGTGGTGTGCCGGGCCCGCGTTACGCATTCCTCGACGGCCCGACCCCGGTGGCGATGGCGCACCGCGGTGGGGCCATCGAGCACCTGGAGAACACCCTGCCGGCGTTCGAGGCGTGCGTCGCCCTCGGCTACCGGTACCTGGAGACCGACGTCCGGGTGACCTCCGACGGCGAGCTCGTGGTGTTCCACGACGCCACGCTGGACCGGGTCACCGACCGCACCGGCCGGGTCGAGTCGATGCCGTGGCGGGAACTGCAGACGGCGCTGATCGGCGGCCGCGAGCCGATCATCCGGCTGGAGGACCTGTTCGGTGCCTGGCCGGACGTGCGGTTCAACCTCGACATCAAGGCCGCCGGGGTGCTCGCGCCGCTGGTGCGCACCGTGCGCCGGCTGCGGGTCGAGGACCGGATCTGCCTGGGCTCGTTCTCCGATGCCCGCATCGCCGCGGCCCGCCGGGTCTTCGGCCCCGACGTCTGCACCTCGCTGGGCCCCAAGGGGGTGGCGGCGCTGCGGCTGTCCTCCTACTCCCCCCGCGCGGCCGGGCTGGTGCGCATCCAGGCCGGCTGCGCGCAGGTGCCGCTGGCCCTGGGTGGCCGGCCGCTGGTCGACGAGCGGTTCATCGCCGCCGCGCACGCCCGCAGCCTGCAGGTGCACGTCTGGACCGTCGACAGCGAGGCCGAGGCCACCGAGATGCTCGACCTGGGCGTCGACGGGGTGATGACCGACCGGCCGGCGATGCTGCGCGACCTCCTGGTGTCCCGCGGCCAGTGGACCGGCGCGTGAGCGCCGCCGCGCCCACGGGAGCAGCGACCACAGGAGCGGCGACCACGGGAGCAGGGCCCACGGCAGCACGGACGACGGACGCGCGGACGACGGGGCTGGTCGGCCGGCTGCGCGCCTGGCGGCCCCCGGCCCCGCCGCTGCCGCCGGAGCTGGCCGACCGCGTGGGCCCCGCGGACCCGGAGTGGTTCGCCCGGGAGCTCGCGGTGGCCGTGGCGCCGACGTGGTGGTTCTGGCGGTTCGCGCTGGGCCGGCTGGCGTGGGTCCCGCTGGCGTTCGGCCGGCTGCAAGTCACCGGGGGCGTCCCGGCCGAGCTGCGCGACGGTCCGCTGCTGCTGGCGGTCAACCACGTCGGCGACTTCGACCCGTTCCTCGTCGGTGTCGCGCTGTACCGGGCCGGGGTGCGTCCGCGGTTCCTGGTCAAGAGCGGCGTCATGGCCTTCCCCGTCGTCGGGGCGCTGCTCGAGCGCAGCGGGTGCATCCGGGTCGAGCGGGGCACCGAGCTCGCCGGGCACGCCGTCCTGGTCACCGAGGTGGCCCTGGCCGCCGGCGGGCACGTGGTCGCCTACCCCGAGGGGCGGGTCGGGCTGACCGGCGACGGGTGGCCCGAGCGCGGCCGCACCGGGATGGCCCGGATGGCGCTGGCCGCCGGCGTCCCGGTGGTCCCGGTGAGCCAGTGGGGCGCCCACGAGGTCGTGCAGTACGGGTTGGGGTGGGGCAAGGTCCGCACCCTGCTCACCGCGCTGTGGCGGCAGCCGGCGCTGCGGGTGCACATCGGCCCGCCGGTCGACTTCTCCGACCTGCGGCCGGGCCGGCTCGGCGACGCCAACCGGGCCCGCATCCGCATCGACGCCGCGCTCACCCGCGGGCTGGCCCCGCTGCGGGCCGGTGAGCCCACCGACCGGATCGCCCACGCCGACCCCACCCGGCCCACGACCGCGCGGGCGGCGTTCCCGGGAGGCGTCGTCCCGCCGGAGGTGCCGTGACGGCCGGTGCCGTGACCGCGTGGTGCTGGACCGGGGTGCCGACGACTGAGACGCTGCGCCGGTGAGCGCCGTCCCTCAGGTCGAGTCCGTCCCCCAGCCCGACCGCGCACTGCGCCGGGAACGGGCCGGCTGGTACTCCTACGACTGGGCCATGTCGGCCTTCAACACCACGGTCATCAGCGTCTTCCTGGCCCCCTACCTCACCTCGGTGGCCGAGGCGGCCGCCGACGAGCAGGGCCGGATCCACCCGCTGGGCATCGGCATGCCGCCGGGCAGCCTGTTCGGGTACGTGGTGTCGCTGTCGGTGGTGCTGCAGGTGGTCGTCCTGCCGCTGACCGGCGCCGTGGCCGACCGGTCGGGCAACAAGCGCCAGCTGCTGGCCGCCGCCACCCTCGCCGGGTCGCTGTGCACGATGGCGCTGTTCTTCGTCTCCGGCAGCGGCTACCTGCTGGGGTCGGCGCTGTTCATCGTGGCCAACATCGCCTTCGGCGCCGCCACGGTCGTCTACTACTCCTGGTTGCCCGACCTCGCCGGCCCCGACGAGCGGGACGCCGTGTCCAGCCGGGGCTGGGCGCTGGGCTACCTGGGCGGTGCGCTGCTGCTGGCCGCCAACCTGGCCCTGTTCACCCAGCACGACGCGCTCGGGCTCACCGAGGCCGAGTCGGTGCGCATCTGCCTGGCCTCGGCGGGCGTGTGGTGGGCCGGGTTCGCCGTGGTCAGCATCGCGCTGCTGCGCAACCGGCGGCCGGTCGGCGCCTCCGCCGCGGCGCCGTCCACCGGGCGGGCGTTCCGGGCCAGCATCGGGCAGCTGCGCGCCACCCTGCGCGACATGCGCCGGTACCGGCTCACGCTGTGGTTCCTGGGCGCGTACCTGCTGTTCAACGACGGCGTCCAGACCGTCATCACCGTCTCGGCGCAGTTCGGCTCCGAGCAGCTCGAGCTGTCCCAGACGACGCTGGTGTCGGCGATCCTGCTGGTGCAGGTGGTGGCCTTCGTCGGGGCGCGCGGCATGGGCCGGATCGCCGAGTCCGCCGGCGCCAAGCGCACCGTGCTGTGGTCGCTGCTGGTGTGGGTCGGGGTGCTGGTCGCGGCCTGCTTCCTGACCCCCGGCGCCGCGCTGCAGTTCTACCTGCTGGCCGTGGTGATCGGGTTCGTGCTGGGCGGCACGCAGGCGCTGTCGCGCTCGCTGTTCAGCCAGCTGATCCCGCCGGGCAAGGAGGCGGAGTACTTCGGCTTCTACACGATCTCCGACCGTGGGACGAGCTGGCTGGGCACCTTCCTGTTCGCCCTGACCTACCAGCTGACCGACTCCTACCGGTACGCGATCATCAGTCTCGTCGTGTTCTTCGTCGTGGGTGGGGTCCTGCTCGCCCGGCTGGACATGCGCCGGGCCATCGTCGAGGCCGGCAACACACCCCCGGAGCGTCTGTGACACCCGTACTCCCCGACTCCCCGCCCGCCGGGCCCTCCGTCGTCCCGGCCTCCGGGGACCGCCGGCGGCACCCGGCGCCGGCCCACCTGGTGTTCTTCCACGGGCCGATGGACTGCGGGAAGTCCACGCTGGCCCTGCAGGTCGACCACAACCACACCCGTCAGGGCCGGCACGGGCTGCTGCTGACCCAGGGCGACCGCTCCGGCAGCCCGCAGATCAGCTCCCGGGTGGGGCTGCGGCGGGACGCGGTGGAGCTCGACGGCGACACCGACCTGCGGCTGCTGGTGCGCGACCGGTGGGCGGCCGGGCACCGGGTCGACTACCTGATCGTCGACGAGGCGCAGTTCCTCACCGGCGCCCAGGTCGAGCAGCTCGCCGAGCTCGTGGACACCTCGCACGTCGACGTGTACGCCTTCGGGCTGACCACGGACTTCCGCACGCGGAAGTATCCCCGTTGTACGTTGCCGGTATGCCTCCCCGCCGTGTCGCCGCCTACCTGCGCATCTCGAAGAACGACCCCGCATCGCGGTCGATCGAGAAGCAACGCGCCAACATCAACAGGTTGGTCACGACGCGCTATCCCGGCGCGACCGTCGTTGAGTTCGTTGACCGGGGAGTGTCAGCGTCGAAGACGAAGATCCGTCCGCAGTTCGCGGCGCTCTCCGGTCAGCTTGCTAAGTACGACGTCGTCGTCTTCGACACGCAGGACCGGGTAGCGCGCAAGCCGCTCGACTTCTGGACCTTCGCCGCTGCTGCTGAGAGCGCCGGAACCCTGATCGTCGGTGCCTCCGAAGACCTCGACCTCTCGACCGCCGAGGGAGAGCTGACGGCAGGCATCCGGCTGACCATCGCGCAGCACGAGGCGCGGCGTACTGGCGCGCGGGTCAAGGCGACGAACGCCTACCGCAAAGAACAGGGTCTCCGCGCCCTCGGCGGCCCTCCGGTGTTCGGCCTCAAGCGCGACGGCGACGGCTTCGTGCCCGACCCTGAGCGCGCGCCGATCCTGCTCGACGCGATCGACCGCGTCATCACCGGAGAGCTGTCGATCCGGGGCATGGCGGAAGAGTTCACGACGCGCGGCATCCCGACCGCACGCGGCGGGGAGACGTGGTCGCACCGTGCGGTGTCGAAGATCCTCCGCTCCCCCGCCCTCGCCGGGATGACGCCGGTCAGCACTCCCGAGAAAGATGATCAGGGCAAGCTCACTGGGCGACGCGTACCTGACGTCATGCGCAGCTTCGACGGCCTGCCCGTCGTCAGCCCCGGTGAGCACCTGCTGACCGTCGGACGCTGGGAGGCGCTCCAGGCGGCGTTGGCGGCGCGCTCGGTGTCACGTGCGCCGCTCAAGCCGAAGCAGCCTCGCCCGCTGCTGCACGGCCTCGTCGTTGACGACGCCGGGCACCCGCTGTACCGGCACAACCCAACGGGCCGCGTCGCCCGGTACAACTGCCGACAGACCGGCTGCCCGACGAAGACCTCGATCACTCTGGGTGCTCTCGACGCGCACGTTGCCGACGTCTTCCTCAGCACCGTCGGCGATGAGGGTGAGAGCATCGCCGAGGTAGTGATCCCCGGGCGCGACGTCCCCCGCCTCAAGGCGGTACGGGCAGAGATCCACCGGACAACGGCAGCCCTGGGTAGTGCTCTCGACGGCGAGGAGATAGCCCGCCTTGCCGTCCGCCTGACCGCCCAGCGTGCCGCCGAGGCAGAACTAGAGGCCGGGGCCGCACACGGTGACGTGTACGGCTTCGTCGCTACTGGACGCACGCTAGGCGACGCCTACCGCGCCGCTGTCACCGACGCCGACCGCGCCGAGATCCTCGCCCGCAGGATCGACGCTGTCGTCGTGCACCCGAGTACACGCGGCGGCGGCGGTCGCCCGATCTCTGAGCGCGTCGAGGTGCGCTGGCTCGACTGACCACCCCTTCACCTACGAAGCCCCGACGACCTACTAGGTCATCGGGGCTTCGTCATGTTCAAAGACTTAGGAGCGCCGTGCTCAAGCCATGCGTCGAGTGCGGTGAGCTGAGCGACGAGAGCCGCTGTGAGGACCACCGCAAGCGCGACCGCACTAACGACGGTCACGCGCTCTCTGCCTCACGTCGTGGCTACGACGTCCATTGGCGTCGACTGCGAGCGAGAGCAATCCGCTTACAACCGTGGTGCTCTGACTGCGGAACGTCGGAAGACTTGACCGGCGATCACCTCACCTTTCCCGCGCGCACTCTCGATGACGTTGACGTTTGCTGTCGCAGTTGTAATTCGAAACGCGCGCCGATTCGCGGAAAGAATGGCGTCGGCTCGCGCGAGCGACCAGGCGGTGCAGCCCTCCGCGACGCCCTAGGGACCGGGGGAGGGAGGACCAATCCTCCACTCTCCTGAGGCGCATAGGCCCACGGACCCGCGACATGGCGTCTCTACGGGCCTGGGACCCCCTCTCCGGTACCCGTACACCCCCCGCCATTCCACGCTGTCCTAGACGCCCCCTGGAGTACCTAAAATGCCCGCATACAAGCCGGGGCCTAAGGCCCCGATCACCGCCCCGCCACTCGATCTGAGCAAGCTTCCGCCGCGAGGATGGAAGCGCATCGAGGCGTTTACACGCGAATACGTCAAGGTCCCTAAGGGCGCCGGTGCCGGTGAGGCGTTCCGCTTCCGCAAGTGGCAGCTCGACATCGTCAAGGGCCTCTACCCGCAGGCCGTCGCTAAGCGGCCCCGTCAAGGGTTGCTCTCGCTTCCCCGAGGCAACGGTAAGACCGCTCTCGCCGCCGTCCTCGCTCTGTACGCGATGTTCGCGGACGATGTTGCGTCGGCGCAGATCCTCGTCGTGGCTAGCGATGAGCGACAGGCCGGGCACGTCATGCGCGCCGTTCTACAGATGATCGAACTCGACCCCCGACTTGACGAGCAGGTCCACGTCTACGGCGACCGCATCGTCGTCCCGAACACCGGCGCGGAACTCCGCACCCTGCCCGCCGATGTCGGCGCGCTACAGGGTTGGGACCCCACTCTGATGCTGGTCGATGAGTTGCACGTCGTCACCGAAGATGTATGGGAGGCAGTGTCCTCCGCGACCGGTAAGCGCGAGACCTCGCTCACCCTCGCAATCTCCACGCCGTCTGACTCCGTCGAGTCGATCATGTGGAAGCTGGTCGAGTATGGCCGCAAGGGCACCGACCCCGGCTTTTACTTTAAGGAATACGCAGCCCCCGAGGGCTGCGACCTGGACGACGAAGCGGCGTGGAAGATCGCTAACCCCGCGCTCGGTGACTTCCTCTTCATCGACGCGATGCGCGCTCAGCGCCACACAATGCGCGAGCCCGCTTTCCGCCGATACAAGCTCGGTCAGTGGGTAGGCAGCGAAGACACCTGGCTCAAGTTCGGCGTGTGGGACGCTCTCGCAGACCCCGACCGCGAAGTGCCGCACGGAACGAAGATCACGCTCGGTTTCGACGGCTCCGTTTCCGGCGACTCGACGGCGCTAGTCGCCGCCACGGTGGAGACCAATCCTCACCTGTTCGTCATCGGCACATGGAACAGTGCCGGGCAGGCCGCCGACTGGAAGGTGCCTCGTGACGAGGTCGCCGCCGCCGTAGCCCGCGCATTCCGCGATTACGACGTTGTAGAGCTAGCCGCCGATCCGTGGGGCTGGCAGAGCGAGTTGCAGAGCTGGGCAAAGCTCTACGGCGAGAAGCGCGTCATCGAGTTCAATACCGGCTACCGCAAGCGAATGGCCCCGGCAACGGACCTGCTATTCCAGGCGATTGCCGACGAGCGGGTGAGCCATGACGGCGACCGCGTTCTGTCCGCTCATGCGAATAACGCGCAGGCGCAGACAACTCCGCAGGGCGACGTCCTCGTGAAGGACGAGCGCAAGCGGAAGCGCCGCATCGACTCAGTGATCGCAGCCGTCGTCGCACACGACCGGGCGGCGCATCACTTCCGTTCTCGTCCCCGAAAGAAGGCACGTTCCTGGTGAGCATCACCGACCTTGCACTTGAGTTCTCCCGCGCTATTGACGCCGAGGCGTCGGACCTCGACATCCTCGACAGCTACCTCGCCGGTAATCAGCCCGCCGCATTCCTCTCGGCGGAGAGCCGTAAGGCTCTGGGCGACCGTTTCCGCGCGCTCTCCGTCAACTTCCCGCGTCTCGCTTGCAGCTCGATCAGCGAGCGCATGCGGCTGGAGGGTTTCCGCACCGCCGACCCCGCCGTCGGCGAGAACCTGTTTCGCATCATGAAGCGCAACAAGATGGTTGACGGCGCAAGCGCGGCGCACTTTGAGGCGCTGGCGCTCGGCCGCGCTTTCGTCATCGTGTGGGCCGGGCGCACCGCCGACACTCCGCTTGTCACCGTCGAGTCTGCCCGTCAGGTCACGGTGCGTGTAAACCCCGCGACCGGCGAGGTCATGTCCGGCGCGAAGCGGTGGGTGCTCGGTGACCGCGCTTACATGACGATCTTTGAGCCGTCGCGGATCACGCGCCTTGTCTCCAAGGACACGATCAGCGCGGGGCAGCCGATGCCTACTGAGTGGGTTGTGCGCGAGACGCTCAAGAACCCGCTCGGCGTCGTCCCCATTGTCCGTTTCACGAACGCTGGCCGTCTCGGTGACGTGCTGGGCCGCTCTGAGGCGACCGACATTCTCGGCCTGACTGACGCCGTGAACAAGCTTGTGAGCGACATGCTCGTGACCTCCGAGTATTACGCCCGTCCGCGCCGCTGGGCGACCGGCCTTGAGGTGCAGGAGGACGAGGACGGCGAGGCGATCAACCCCTTTGAGGAGGGCCCTGCGCGGGTCTGGCAGAGTGAAGATCCCGAGACGAAGTTTGGTCAGTTCGACCAGGCAAAGCTCGACGGATACGCCGACGCTCTCGCCACCCTCACGCAGTCGATCGGTGCGCTTTCCGGATTGCCTCCGCATTACCTGGGTCTCCACGGTGATCAGCCCGCTAGCGCCGACGCGATCCGTTCAGCGGAAGCGTCGCTAGTGAGCACTGCCCGCGCCCGTATGCGGACGTTCGGGGATGCGTGGGCCGAGGTCGCTCAGCTCATTCTCGCCGTTCTCACCGGCGCGGACCCGGCGACCTTTGAGGTCGAAGCTATCTGGGGGGACCCGGAGACGCGAACGCCCGCTCAGGCCGCCGACGCCGCCGCGAAGCTGCGCGGCATCGGCGTCGCTCTCTCCACGGTGCAGGGCCTCACGCTGGGCTGGACGCCGGAGCAGATCGCCGCTGATCGGATTGCACGCCGGGCTGAGGCGCTCGACTCCTCGATGACGGAGCTGACCGCCATTCTCCCGACGCCCCGTCAGCCCGCTGAGACGCCGGAGGGCGTGACCGCATGAGCCAAGAGACCGCGCTCTACGACGCCTTCATGGGCTACTCAGAGAGCGTCGGTGAGCGGCTGGTGCAACTGCACGCCGCCTTTCTCGACGGCAGGCTCGACGTGGACGACTTCATCGACCGCGCGAGCCTGCTAGTCGGGCAGGCGCAGGCACGCATGTACGCCCTTGCCGACGCTTCCCTCTCGGCGTTCATCACCGTGGAGACCGCCACCGCCGTGCCGACGCTCGGCATCGTCGCGCCGGACGAGTCTGGGCGGCTCAGGGACGGCCTGCGGACGCTGCTCGCCGTCGTGGACCCGGAGGCCCCCGCCCTCCGCGTAGCTCGCTACGGGCGCTCTGAGGCGGCTGGTGCGTTCCAGGACGGCTACTCGACGGCGATGCGGGAGCGGCCCGAGGTCGGCGGCTACCGGCGCGTTCTCAACACGAGCGCCTGCGAGCTGTGCGTGTGGCTCTGGCGCGGCGGCTACGTGTACCCGTCCGGCAAGAGCTTTCACCGCCATACCGGGTGTGGCTGTCACCCGGAGCCGGTGCTCCGGTGACGCGGCGTAGCGGTGCGGCGACGCGCTGTAGCTAAGACGGCGCAGGGGCGCGGTGCGTGGCCTTTTAGACCTCTCTAGAACGGAGTTGTACGGGTCTCACTGTCAGACCTTCTATAGCGCTTAGCTCTATAAAGCGTCTGACAGTAAGACCCGTACAACGTCGTCCTAGAGAGGTCTCCCTGCGACCCCTCCGCACGGCCCTTCCGCGACCCTTTCTAGCTCTGTGATGCGGATCACAAAACTAGTTAGTCCGCAAAGGCCCAAAAAGGGCCTGGTGTCACTACTCCCCGTCGACTTACCTTGTAGGGACACCTTGCGAACGTTGTGCCCATGAGTCAGACGGTCACAGTCTTTACTTGTAGGGGCGCAACGGCTCCAAGGCCCCACTCCCCGACGACTTCATCTGTAGAGGCACCTTGCCAACGTTGCCCCGTTGTAAGTGACCCCCGAAGACTTCAACTGTAGGGGGCGCACACGCCTCCGCACACACTTCTAGCCCCCAACCAGAAAGGCAACCCTGACGGTGCCTTACATCTCCGACCCCGACGAGGACACGATCCGGCAGGTCCGCAACGACCTCCTGACTATCGCCCTCCGACACAGTGACACCGGCGACGACGCCTTTATCCGCGTGCCTCGCTCGACGCTCTACACGATGACCGGCAGCACGGTCCGGCGTGAGGACTGGAACGAGTCCATCCGCCGTCTGACCGAAGAGACCGACGCCGTGCGAGAGGCGACCGGCACCGGCCGCCGCGCCGACGTGATCCTCGACAAGATTGTCGATGAGGTCGGCGCTTGGGAAGACGTACTTATCGACGACTTCCCGGACAGCGAGCCTGAGCCGGAGGACGTGACCGCCCTTCTCGGCGTCGATGTCTCCGAGCCGATCCCGACCGATGTCCTGATTCGCCGCAAGCCGCGCACGCCGCTTGCCCATGATCCCGTCGCACCGCGCAAGTGCGCTAAGTGCGGCGAAGTGAAAGAGCCTAAGGAGTTCGGACGGCGCTCCGCCGATCCTGACCTTCCCGGCTACTCGCAGTTCCAGAGCTACTGCCGCGCCTGCTCGACCGCCCGACACCGCGACGCGGGATACGGCGACGATCGCAAGCAGCGACGCGAGCGCTGGACTGAGGACGCACGACGTAGCCGACCGGGCGGACGGCATGAGAACTCCGTCGCTCTTGGCTACTACACCAACCCCCGCTGAACCCTCCTCCCCAAAGGATGAACGCCCCCATGAACGGTTCCCTCGCCCTCTTCCTGTTCGCCGTCTCTCAGCGCCCCAACGAGCGCGGCGACTTCCTCACGCGCATCTGGCAGCGTGACCTTCATCAGCTCGCCGGAATGGAGTTCGGCACGCCGAGCGCGTTCTACGCCGCTCTCCGTGAGTTCGCCGCCGAGTTCCCGACCGCCGTCTCCGTCGACCCCGGCCGCATCGGCGCTAACCTCTCCTACTACCTCACCGCCGACGCCGCCGTTTGGCTCCGCGACGTGTTCCCGGACTCCACCGAAGACGACGTGTACGACGCCGTTGACGACGCCGGATACGAGATCGTTTCCGCTCTGCCCGCCACGATGGCTAAGGCCCTCCCGTCGCGTATGTACGTGTCCGCATGAGCGCCGCACGCATTCCCTACGGCCTGCCGACCCTGCCCGTTCCGCGCCGCACCGTTGACGAGCGTCTCGACGCTATCGAGTCCGACGTTGCCGTGATCGTCAAGGGCATTGAGTCGATCCTCGCTGAGATTGTCGCGCTGCGTGCCCGCTGGGACGCCGACGCATGAAGTCTCCCGGTGCTGACCCCCGTCGCCTCGATGAACTAGAGCGCGAGAACCGCCGACTGCGTGACCTGCTCACGGCTAACGGCATCGACCCGAACCCTGCTCCCTTTGTTCCCGGCACGCGCCCGATGCGCGTTTTCCGAAACGGATACTGACATGCCTGACGAGATTGTTCCCGTGACCCCCGAGACGCCGCCTGTAACGCCGGAGACGCCGCCCGAGGGCGACACCTTCCCGCGCGCTTACGTTGAGACGCTGCGCCGGGAGAACGCCGACTACCGGACCCGCGCTAAGCGCGCCGACGACCTGAGCGAGCGCGTTCTGCGCCTTGAGGTCGCCGCTACCGGGAAGCTGGCGGACCCCGCCGATCTTCCTTTCGACGCCGCGCTGGTCGATGACCCGGCTGCACTCGCCGCCGCCATTGACGCGCTTGTCGCCGCTAAGCCTCACCTCGCATCGCGCATTCCTCGTGGCGATGTCGATCAGGGCGTGCGTGAGACCCCGGCGACCACCGCCGGTTGGGGTTCCCTGTTCGGGTGACCCCCTAAGACCGCCCGTCGCAGTCAGCTTGGGGGCGCTGCGACGGGCCTTAATCCTCTTCGTCATGAGAGGTCGCACGACCCGATGAGCGGCGGCAGGTGAATCGAAGACACCTGCCGCTCGCTCTCGGCCTTTCCCCCCAATCCGCCGCTCTCGGCCGCGCAGCTACGCGCGCCGGTTGAGCGGCACCCGCCGAAGTTGAGACGCCGCCCGTTCCCGGCGTCTCCTTCGGCGGGACTACCTCCTGTCTGCGTGCGCTGGCCGCCGCTTACAGATCGCCCGGTCGTCCTGGTGACGAGCTGAGGGCACGCACTATCCCCCTCCCCTCAATGCTCACAAAGGAGCAACCCATAATGGCTCTCTACGAGGCCAACGTCCCCGCCGGTGTTCTGCCCACCGACTACCACGATCTAATCCTGCTCGGTCTCCAGACCGAGTCCGTCGCTGCCGCCTCCGGCGTCGCCGTGGCGAACACTTCTAACGCCTCTCTGCATATCCCGCGCATCACCGCCGACACCACGGCGCGTTGGGCGCTTGAGGGCGACGACCTGCTCACCGTGAACCCGGTGCTCGATGAGATCACCAGCACCCCGCGCAAGGTGGGCGGGGTCCTGAAGGTTTCGCGCGAGCTGGCGCAGGACTCCTCGCCCGCTGCGACGAAGATCGTCGGCGACTCGCTGACCCGCGCGATTGCCGTCGCTCTGGATCAGGCATTCTTCACGAACGCCGGTACTCAGATCGCCAAGGCCCCGGTCGGCCTGCCCGGCGTTACCGGCTTCACGCCGGTTTCTGGCTCGGCTACCAACTTCGACGCTTTCGTTGAGGCGCAGGTCAAGGCGCTCGGCAACCGCACTCAGGTCCGCGCCTGGTACATGAATGCCTCGACCTATTTGCGCTTCGCTGGGATCAAGCAGGGCACCGGCTCGAATGCTGCGCTGCTGGAGACCGGCTTCAACATCAACGGCGTGCCGGTCTACATCACCGAGCTGCTGGCGAACAACGTTGTTTACGGCCTCGACACCGCGCAGGCGCTCCTCGTTGTCCGGGATCGCGCCAAGGTGGAGGTGTCCAACGACGCCTACTTCTCGACCGACGAGATCGCAGTCAGGGTCACAATGCGACTTGATTTCGCTTTCCCCGCCGTCAAGGCGGTCACGAAGATCACCGTCGCCGTCTGATCCTCCGTCAACGCCCTAGCCCTGCTCTCACCGGAGTAGGGCTAGGGCCTTGCGTCCGTTTACACGACCCTTAGAGGCATTCATGACTTCACCTGTTACTACACCATTCCCCGTGACCGGCGGCACTATCGCTGCGTTCATGGGCCGATCTACCGACCTGGCCCTAGTGCAGCTTGCCGGGGAGCACGTTGTCGTCATTGCCGAGACGGTCAACGCTTACGTTCGCGGGCACGGCCCGACGCGTGTCGGCGTCGGCCTCGGTGAGCTGGTGTTTCCCGCAGACCTTCGGGCCGTGGTCATCACGGCTACCGCGCGCCTGCTGAACAACCCCGCGCAGCTTGAGAGCGAGGCCGCTGACGGCTACGCCGCCCGAGGTCGCTTCACTAGCTTCTCTCTCGCTGAGCAGGCGATCCTTCACCGCTACCGGCGACGTGCGGCGTGAACTTCCCCGACCGCTTCCGCTTCGTAGTCCGTGAGGTCGTCACGACATCGACCCGCACGTCTACGACGGTGACGACCTGGACGGCTCAGCCCGCAGTGACGACCTGGCGGACCGTCGACTCCCCGGCCCTGATCAACCTGATCGACTCCAGGGCACTGCCCGACTACGGCAGCGCCGTCGATCTCCAGACGATCTCTGTTCGCTGGCCGTTCCCCGGCATCGAGCCGAAGACGCAGACGAGCACGACCACCTACACCTACCCGCCCGGGCAGACCGCCACGACGGCGCTGACCCGGTACAACACGATCTCTACCGTGTGGGTGCAGGTGACCACGCCGAAGACGATCGGCGGCAGCGGCGTCGAGGGTCGAGGGATCTACACGGCTCCCTCGGCGTCTCGCCCTAACCGGCATCACTCCCGGTTCTTCGCCAAGAGCGCGACCAGCACGGTGCCGACGGACTTCCCGCCCGACCCCGTCTGACGTACAACGCGGGAACAGTTGCACCCGGCTGTTCCCCGGCACCCAGCGGCTGTTCGAGCTGGCCGACGACGTGCAGCGGGTGCAGGTCGAGGTGTTGTGCTGGTGCGGGCTGCCCGGGCTGCTCAACGCCCGGGTCGTCGACGGCGCGATGGTCCGCGAGGGCGCCACCGTGGTCGTCGCCGACACCGCCCCGGCGCCGCTGACCGGTGCGGACGCCGCGGTCGCGGAGTCCGCCGTCCGGTACCAGGTGCTGTGCCGAGGCCACTACGTCCGCGGCCAGCTGGCGCCCACGCCGACCGGTCCCGGGCAGCTGTCGCTGCGCTGAGCCTCCCTCCGAGGGGTGGTTGAGCGCTGGAACACCACTCCATGCGATGATTGACCGCTGACGACACGGAATCCAATTCCGTCATCTGTCGTTGATCCCTGCGACACCCGCACCGCACGCGTGAGCATGCGGTGGCCCGGGCAGTCCTAGACCGACCCACTTCAGCACGAGAGGACGGTGTGCCATGGGCGAGCGATCCCTGCGCGGGAGCCGACTGGGCAGCGTGAGCTACGAGACCGAGCGCAACACCGCGCCCATCGAGCGGCAGTACGCCGAGTACCGGTGCGCTCAGGGGCACCTCGTCACGGTGCCCTTCGCCGATGACGCCGAGCTCCCCGACACCTGGGAGTGCAAGTACGACGGATCGGCCGCCAAGCTCGTCGGTGGCGCCGAGCCGGCCCCCAAGAAGGTCAAGCCCCCGCGCACGCACTGGGACATGCTCCTGGAGCGTCGTTCGGTGGACGACCTCGAGGAGGTCCTGGCCGAGCGCCTCGAAGTGCTCCGCGGGCGCCGCACCCGCGCCAGCTGACAGCTCCGACGGAACGGCCCCGGTGGGATCTCCCACCGGGGCCGTTCTGCGTCGCGGGGTCCTTCCTCAGGGAGCGACCTCGCCCTCGATGACCCGGGTGGCCGGGCCGGCACGGAAGGGCTCGGCCGGGCCGGCGACGGTCTCGGTGCGCACCGAGCGCACGTGCACCGGGCCGCGCAGCCGGTCGGGCAGGTTGCGCAGCAGCAGCCGGGCGGCGAGCGCCCGCGGCAGGGCCCGGGTGAACGGCAGCAGGCACAGCAGCCCGAGCAGGTCGCCGACGAAGCCGGGCAGCACCATCAGCAGCCCGCCGGCCGCGACGAGCCCGGCATCGCCGAGCGCCCGGCCAGGTGCCCGGTGCTCCTGGGCGCGCAACCGCAGCTCCCCCAGCGCCGCTCGGCCCTGCCGGGCCAGCAGCAGGGCGCCCAGGGCGCTGGTGGCCACGGTCGCGAGCAGCGTCCAGCCCAGCCCGATCCAGGAGGCGACGAGGACGTAGACGACGAGCTCGGCGAGGGCGCCGAGGCCGATCACCGTCCGCAGCCGGGACGGCCGGCGCCCGACCGTGGTGGAGCTGGTGGCCATGGGTGTTCCTCCTCCGCCCGCCGGGTGCAGACGATCTGCTCCAGGTCCGGGTTCGACACCCGGTGCAACGCACGAGGTGGCGTTCGTGCTCCCGGCGTCCGCCGCAGCGGTGTCCGGGCTCAGGCCGCCGGAGCGCGCCGGCGGCGCAACACCGCGGCCGCCCCCGCGCCCAGGCCCAGGGCGACGAGCAGCCACTCCGGGGTCGCCCCCAGCCGCTCGGAGACGGTGCGCTGGTCGCGCTGGGCGATCGGCTCGACGAAGGTGTCAGCGGTGTACAGCGCCGAGGAGTGCACGACGGTGCCGTCGGGCGCCACGATCGCGCTGATCCCGCTGGTGGCGGCCACGACCACGGTGCGCCCGTACTCGACCGCGCGCAGCCGGCTCATCGCCAGCTGCTGGGCGCTCTCGTCGGTGTACCCGAAGGTGGCGTTGTTGGTCTGCACCACGAGCATCCCGGCGCCGGCGTCCACGACGTCGGAGACCAGCCCGTCGTAGGCGACCTCGAAGCAGATGACGTCACCGACCCGGGCGCCGCCGACGTCCAGCGTGCCCACGCCGGTGCCGTGGGCGAAGTCGCGCCGCACCAGGTCGACCTTCTCGCTGAAGAACCGGAAGAAGGACCGGTAGGGCACGTACTCGGCCAGCGGCACGGGATGCCGCTTGACGTAGGTGTCGCCGGGACCGGTGACCGGGTCCCAGACGATGCCGGTGTTGGACAGCTCCTCACCGGGCCCGTCGACCACCGCGCCGACCAGGATCGGCACCCCGATGGCCCGGGCCGCACCGCTGATCACGCCGGCGGCGTCGGCGTTGCGGTAGGGGTCGATGTCGGAGCTGTTCTCCGGCCAGATGACCAGGTCGGGCTGGGCGGCCTCCCCGCGGGCGACGGCGTCGGCCAGCGCCACGGTCTGGCCGGCGTGGTTGTCCAGCACGGCCCGTCGCTGGGCGTTGAAGTCCAGCCCGATGCGGGGCACGTTGCCCTGGATCACGGCCACGGTGCGGGTCGGCCCGCCCGCGGTGAGCGAGGAGCCGGCCAGCGGCAGCGCGGCGGCCCACCCGACCAGCGGCACGGCGAGCACGCCGACGAGCGCGAGCACCGCCGTCCGGCGTCCCGGGCGCCGCCGGGTGAGGGCCGGCACGGCCGCGGCGAGCAGGGTGCCGGTGAGGGCGACCGCGAAGCTGACCAGCGGGACGCCGCCGTAGGCGGCGAACGCGGTGAACGGCCCCTCGGCCTGGCTGAACCCCAGCCGGCCCCAGGGGAACCCGCCGAACGGGGCGCGGCCGCGCAGCGCCTCGTCGGCCACCCACAGCGCGGCGGCCCACAGCGGCCAGGCCGGCAGCCGGGACACCGCGGCCGCGGCGCCGCCGAGGAGGGCGAAGTACAGCGCCTCGAAGACCGCCAGCGCCAGCCACGGGAAGGAGCCGACGAAGATGCCGGTCCAGGACAGCAGCGGCACCAGGAACACCAGGCCGAGCACCAGGCCCAGCCAGGCGCCGCTGCGCACCCGCTGCCCGCGCACCGCCAGGGCCAGCGCCGCCGGGCCGAGCACGGCCAGCAGCGACAGGTCGTGGCCGGGGAAGGCCAGGTAGAGCGCCAGGCCACCGGCTGCGGCCAGGGCGGTGCGCCACGGCCACCGGGAGCGCCGCCGCTGCTCGGGGACGGCGGGGGTGCCCGCGTCGACCGTGCCGGCCGAGACCGCTGACGCCACGCCCACCTCCTGCTCGCCCGGGCCGCCCTGCTGGGACCCGGCCGCCGTCCAGCATCCCACTCCCGGCCGGGTCCTCCCGCGTGCCCGGGACGGTGTCAGGGCAGCAGCGGCTCCCCGGCGACGAGCAGCTGGCGGCAGGCCGGCCGCTCCCGTCCGGCCAGGACGCCGGACAGCGTCGCCGCGGTGGCCCACAGCGCGAGGTCCGCCGGGGCGCCGACGGCGAGCGGGCCCTGGGGGTGCGCGGCCCGGGCGGCGACCCACCCGCCGTGCGTGGCGGCGTCGAAGGCGTCGAAGGGCCGCATGCCCGAGCTGCGCGTGGTGTGGTCGACGGCGGCGTGCACCCCGCCCCAGGGGTCCAGCGGGGTCACCGGGGCGTCGCTGCCCAGGGCGACGGCCACGTCGGCGTCCACGAGGTCGGCCAGCGGGTTGGTCCCGGCCGCGCGCTCGGCGCCCAGCCGCTCGGCGTACATCCGGGACGGCCCGCCCCAGGTGGCGTCGAACGCCGGCTGGACGCTGGCCACCATCCCGAACCGGCGCATCCGGTCGATGGCGGCCTCGCCGACCATCTCCACGTGCTCGAGCCGGTGCCGGCAGGCCCGGACGGCGTCGCGGCCCAGCTCCTCGGCGACGGTGGCGACCGCGGCCAGCACCTGGTCGACGGCGGCGTCGCCGATGCAGTGGAAACCGGCCTGCAGCCCGGCCACGGTGCAGGCCCGCACGTGCTCGACCAGCGACCCCAGCTCGAAGCGCAGCGACCCGGAGGTCTCCGGCCGGTCGGCGTAGGGCTGGGACAGCGCGGCGGTGTGCGAGCCGAGCGCCCCGTCGCAGAACAGGTCACCGCCGGCGCCGGCCAGCCCGAGCTCACGGACGACGTCGAGACCACCGCGCTCGGACAGCTCGCCCCAGTAGCCGACCACCCGCGGGCCCGGGACGCCGGAGGTGAGCGCCAGCAGCTCGGCGAGGTCGACGGCGCTGGACACCTCCGGACCGGCCATCTCGTGCACGGTGCCGATCCCCAGCGCCGTGGCGGCGGCCAGGGTGGCCCGCTGGGCGGTGCGCCGCTGGTCGGCCGGCACCGAGCCGTAGGCGGCGTTGCGGGCCGCGGAGTGGGCGTCGAGCCGCAGCCGCCCGTCGGGGCTGTAGCCGGCCAGCGCGGTGACCCCGGGGACCCGGTCCAGCAGCGCGGTGGAGACGGTGGCCGAGTGGACGTCGACCCGGGCCAGGTAGGCGGGCCGGTCGCCCACCACGGCGTCGAGGTCGGCGCGGGTCAGGCCGCGGCCCTCGGGCCAGTCGGTCTCGTCCCAGCCGGTGCCCAGCACGGTGCCGGTGGGCGCGGCCGCGGTCTGGGCGGCCAGCAGGGCCACCGCCTCGCGCAGGCTCGCCGCGGGGTGCAGGTCCAGGCCGGTGAGCGCCAGGCCGGTGGCGGTGGCGTGCACGTGGGCGTCGACGAACGCCGGAGTGAGCAGCGCGCCGGCGCCGTCCAGCACCCGGTCGGCGGGCGGGGCGTCGGCCGCCGCACCCAGCCAGCTGATCCGGCCCGCCTCGACGAGCGCCGCCCGGCCGGGGCGGTCACCCACCGTGACGTCGGTGACCAGCAGTCCGCTCACCGGTCCACCCGCGCGTCGATCATCGCCCGCACGCCCGGCGTCCGCCGGTACAGGTCCAGGGCCAGGGCCGCGTGCCCCGGCGTGTAGCCGTTGCCCACCAGCATCGTCACGTCCGTCGCCATCCCCTCGGCTGCTCCGGCCGCCGCCTGACTGGCGGGAGCCGGGGAGAAGAAGACCACGGTGCCCCCGTCGGCCGTCGCGAGGACCGCGGCCTGCTCGGCACCCGGGGCGTCGACGCAGACCACGGTGACGTCGACCGGCTCCGCCACGGCCGCCGCGACCGCCAGCGGGTCGGTCGTGTCGGCCACCACCACGGCGTCGGCGAGCCGGGCCGCGCGCAGCTCGGCGGCGTGCTCCTCGGTGCCCACGACGCCCACCAGCCGGCCGGCGCGCGCGTCCCGGGCGGCCGCCAGGCTCAGGCACCCCGACCGGCCGGCCGCGCCGAGGACGGCGACCGAGGGGCGGTGCCCGGAGCGGTGCACGGCCCGCTCGGTGGCCGCCGGGGCGCCGCAGACCTCGAGCACCGTGAGCGCCACGTCCTGGGGCAGGTCCTCGGGCAGGACCGCGGCGATCGAGCGGGCGAACAGCACCGCCGTCCCGGCGGCGGGGACGTGCCGGCCGGCGCCGTCCCAGGACGCCAGGCCGTCGGTGACGCGCAGCGGAACTCCGGCCAGCGGCACCAGCGTGGCGACCGGCTGACCGGCCTCCAGGCCCAGCGGGGAGTCCAGGCCCGTCTCGTCCACGACGCCCACGAGCATCCCGCGGGGACCCACGTCCAGCCGGCCGCTGGCCTCGATGCCGGCCAGCACCGCAGCACGCACCGCGTCGCCGTCCCGGCCGTGGTCCTCCGGCCGCCAGGACGCGGCGTCGAGGACGATGCCCTGCACGGCGACCCGCACCTCGTCCGGGGCCAGCCGGGGATCGGGGTCCAGGCGCCGGGCCGCGGCGGGCAGCACCCCGACCGGGTCGAGCGTCCGGTGCACACCCAGGCTGCGGTGCAGCACGCTGTCGAGCACGTGGAGTCCCTCCGTCGTCCCGGGCCGGTGCCCGGGGTGCCCATCGTCCCCGAGCGCGGGTTTCCCCGCGGCCGGACGGCGGTAGCTCTCCCGGGTGGAGCTGCTGTGCACCGACCGGCTGCGGCTGCGGGCGTGGACGACCGCGCCCGCCGACCTCGCACGCCTGGCCGACGTCTACGGCCGCGACGAGGTCACCCGCTGGCTCGGCGGTCCGCCCACCGTGCCGCCCGCCGAGCTGGTCGAGCGCTGGCGGCTGGTGCACGAGCTGAACCCGGTGCACGGCTGCTGGGCGGTCGACCGGCTCGACGGCGGGCCACCGGCCGGAACCGTGCTGCTCAAGCCGCTGCCCAACGGGGTCGGGGAGGTCGAGGTCGGCTGGCACCTGCACCCGGACAGCTGGGGGCACGGCTACGCCACCGAGGCCGCGCGGGCGGTCGTGGACCGGGCCTTCGACGAGGGGCTGCTGGAGGTCTACGCCGTCGTCCGGCCAGGCAACGAGCCCTCGCTGGCGGTGTGCCGGCGGCTGGGGATGCAGCCGCTGGGGCGCACGTCGCACTGGTACGGCACCGAGCTCGAGTCCTTCCGGCTCGAGGCGCCGGCGGTCTGAGGAGGGCGCCGTGGACTGGTTCTCCGATCCGGGGGCCTGGGCCGGCCGGCTGCTGTTCACCCGCGGCCTGGCGCTGGTCTACCTGCTGGCCTTCGTCGCCGCGCTGCGGCAGGCGCCGGCGCTCATCGGCACCGCCGGGCTCACCCCGGTGCCCCGCTTCCTGCGCGCCACGTCCTGGCGCACCGCGCCGAGCCTGTTCCGCCTGCGGTTCTCCGACCGACTGCTGCGCGGGGTGTGCTGGACCGGGATCGTGCTGTCGGCCGCGGCGCTGGCCGGGCTGGCCGACCGGCTGCCGATCGCCGGGTGGATGGCGCTGTGGGCGGTGCTCTGGGCGCTGTACCTGTCGATCGTGAACGTCGGGCAGATCTGGTACGGCTTCGGCTGGGAGTCGCTGCTGCTCGAGGCCGGGTTCCTCGCCGTCTTCCTGGGGCCCGCGCACGTCGCCCCACCGACGCTGGGCATCTGGCTGCTGCGCTGGCTGCTGTTCCGGCTCGAGTTCGGCGCCGGGCTGATCAAGATGCGCGGCGACCGGTGCTGGCGCGACCTGACCTGCCTGGCCTACCACCACGAGACCCAGCCGATGCCCAACCCGCTGAGCTGGTGGTTCCACCGGCTCAGCCTGCGGCTGCACCAGGTGGAGACGCTGGCCAACCACGGCACCCAGCTGGTGGTCGTGTGGGGCCTGCTGCTGCCCCAGCCGTTCTGCGGGATCGCCGCCGCCGTCATGGTGGTCACCCAGGGCTACCTGCTGATCAGCGGCAACTTCGCCTGGCTCAACGCGCTCACCCTGGTGCTGGGCCTGTCGCTGCTCGACGGGCGGTGGCTGCCGTTCGACCGGCCCGCGGAGCTGTCCTCGCCCACCTGGTTCACCGTGCTCGGCATCGTGGTCGCCGCCGGGGTGGCGGTGCTCAGCATCGGGCCGGTGCGCAACCTGCTCTCGCCGCAGCAGCAGATGAACACCAGCTTCGACCCGTTCCGGCTGGTCAACAGCTACGGGGCGTTCGGCTCGGTCACCAAGGTGCGGCGCGAGCTGGTCGTGGAGGCCACCGACTCCCTCGACCCCGACGCGGTGTGGCGGGAGTACGAGTTCCGCGGCAAGCCCGGCGACGTGCACCGCCGCCCGCCGCAGTGGGCGCCCTACCACCTGCGGCTGGACTGGCTGATGTGGTTCGTGGCCCTGTCACCGGTCTACGGCCGCGCCTGGCTGATGCCGTTCCTGGGCCGGCTGCTGGCGGCCGACCCGGCCACGCTGCGGTTGCTGCGGTCCGCGCCGTTCAGCAGCGCCCGCCCGGCCGCCGTCCGGGTGCTGGTGTACCGCTACCGGTTCACCACCCGTGCCGAGCGCCGGGCCACCGGGGCGTTCTGGCACCGCACCTACGAGCGGGAGCTCGTCGCCCCGCTCACCGCGGACGACGTCGCCCAGCGGGTGCGCTGAGCGCCCTCAGCGCCGGGTGAGCCGCGCCCGGACCCGGGCCAGCCGGCTCACCTTGGGGACGACGACCTTGCGGCCGGCGGCGTTCTCGTCGTCCAGCACGGCCGCCAGCTCCGGAGTGGGCGCGGTGCCGCCCAGGTGGGCCGGCAGCCACCAGCGGTCGTCGTCGCCGGCGGGCTGGTCGGGGTAGGTGCGCTGGGCCTCCTCCACCAGGGCCTCGATGGCGGCCTTGGTGCGGCGCAGCAGCGACTGGACCTTCTCCCCCGGCTCGGGCACCAGCGGCTCGCCGATGATCACGGTGATCGGGACGTCGCGGCGGAACACCACCTTCTGCCGCTTGGTGGCGATCCGCTGACCGCCCCAGACGGCCGCGGGCAGGATCGGCACACCGGCGTCGACGGCCATCCGGGCGGCGCCGGCCTTGAGCTGCTTCACGACGAACGAGCTGCTGATCGTGGCCTCGGGGAACACCCCGATCACGTTGCCGTCCTTCAGCGACTTCACCGCCGCCTCGAAGGCCGCGGTGCCCGCGGCGCGGTCGACGGGGATGTGCTGCATGGCGCGCATGAACGGGCCAGAGAACCAGTGGCCGAAGACCGAGGCCTTGGCCATGAAGCGCACCAGCCGGTGCTGGGGCAGCGCGGCCAGCCCGAGGAAGGTGAAGTCCAGGAAGCTGACGTGGTTGCTGCAGATGATCGCGCCCCCGCTGGCCGGCACGTGCTCCTGCCCGCGGACGTCGAACCGGAAGCGGAAGAGCCGGAAGACGATCAGCGCGATCCGGATGACGAAGCGGTACGGGCGGTCCCGCGGGTCCGGGCGCGCGCCGAACAGGTCGCGGCGGACGACGTCACCCCAGCTGGCCGAGTACATGTCCGGACCCTAGCCAACGTCCCGCGGTCACGGCCCGACGTCCCGACCGCAGCACGCGAGCGGCCCCTCTCCTGGTTGTTGATCGCTTTTTGCACTTGTTTTTGATTGTGTCTGGTTTGTTGGGCATAACGGTTCATGTCACCGGATCACCGCGCGACTGGGCGCCTGCGTCCACCAGGACATCGGCAGCCCAGCGGCTCGGTCGTCCCTGTCCGGGGCCGTGCGGGATGGAGGTCCGCGCGACCCCGCCACGGACCTGGATGCAGCCGGACGACCGGGGCGACGCTGGCGCGCACAGCGGCCTTCCGCCGCCCGTGCAGCGGCCGCTGCGTCGTCGGGTCCTCCCGGCCCGAGCCACGGGCACCGCAGAGCTCAGGACCTCTCGGGGCGGACCGGACCCGAGTGCTCCCGGTGCCGTGCCCTCCCCGGCCGGCGACCGGCTGCGGCCATCGAGCGGAGTCGGCGACGCGTCGTGCGGCCCCGGCGGTTGCTGCGTCGGCGCCCGGAGGGTGCCGCTCGGTCACGGGGCGCCGCGGTGTTGGGTAAGCGGCTTGTTGTGGATAACGGTCGACAGGACGTGGTCCGAGACCCGCCTGCCGCGCCGGCCACGGTCGGACTGCTGCACCGGCCACCCGTCGGGCGCCGCAGGGAACTGGTCCTCGGCCCGCCCGGCTCACCCGTCGCCGGCTCTGCTGCGGTACCCCGCTCCGTCCATCGCGCTCTCTCACGGCCAGCCGTCCGACCAGCCCCCTCCCCTGCTGCTGTTTCGAGTTCCCGGGGACGGCGGCGCGATTGTTGGGGATAACGGTGATCGGAGCATCTCGCTCTCCGTCCACCTCTTCATCGCCTGTCGGCCCGCCCCTCGAGTCGGGCGGGACCTGGGTGCACGCCCCAGCCCTCCGTCCCGGCCCGACCTCCCGGTGGTCCGTGCCGGCGTCGCTGGCGACCCGCACACCTCCCGTAGCAGCGCGTCGAGCGTTGCCCCTCCCCCGTGGCCACCCGGCGCGCGGGGTCGGTGAGCGAGCCCGTGGATGGGGATAACGGTACGATGGTGAGGTGACCGAGGGTTTCCATCCCGCGCTGCCGGACATGCCGTCACCCCCGGCGGTCCGCGGCTGGAGCAGGCTCCGCGCGCCGCTGGGCTACCAGGACCAGTGGCGGCGGCTGATGGAGGCCGCACTCGAGCTCGACCTGGGGCCCGACGACCTCGCGCACGCCGGCCTGGACCCGATCGCCGCCGTCCGCGACTGGAAGCCGGCCACCGTGGCGCTCTACACGAAGGTCGCCCGCTACGGCGGCCTGCAGATGCCCCAGCCGCGCACCCCGGAGCCCGATCCGGTGACGCTCGACCTGCGGGAGCTGACCCGCGTGCGGGGCGAGGCCCCCGAGCACCTGCGCACCGTCGCCTGGTGCGCGATCGCGCTGGGCTGGCCCGGCACGGTGGGCCAGTTCCGCTCGCTGCGCCGGGAGCAGGTCCAGGCCACCACGCGCCGGCTGCTGGTGTCCACGGAGGACGGCGACTGGGCCGTCCCCGGTGCACTCACCGCCTGGCACGCCTGGGAGGAGGTGCGCAACCGCTTCCCCGCCCTGGAGGCGAGCCCGTGGGTGCTGCCGGCGCTGCGCCGCGGACCGGGCCCGACCTCCCACGTCGGCGGGCAGCTGTCCACCCAGGCGCTGCAGGTCACCTTCACCAAGCACGCCGTCCGGACCGCCCTCCAGCTGCAGGCCTCGGCCGCTCCGTCGCAGGCCGCCACCGCCGAGACGCTGGCCACCCACTACGCGCGGCTGTCCTACGACTCCTACCGTCGGCTGGTGCTCAGCAGCGGCGTGGAGCCGGTGGCGCCCCGCGGGGCCGTACGGGCCGAGCGCGCCGTGCGCCGGGCCGCCCGGCAACGCGACTGAGGCCTCAGCACAGCGAGAGCTGCTCCGGCTCCTCCCGGGCGACCGGGGTCGTCGGGGTCCGGTCGGGGAGGCTGCCGGCCGGGAAGGACGCCGCGGAGTCGCCCGGCAGGCCGAGCGAGCCGTCGATGCCGCGCGCCGCTCCCCCGCCGGCCCGGTCCAGGCCGTGCTCGGCCAGCAGCGGGGCGACCCGCCCGGCGAGCCAGCCGCGGTACTCGGCGGGGACGTACGCGCCCCGCCCGTAGAGCTGCCGGTACCGGCCGACCAGCCCGGGGTGCTCCCGCGCCAGCCAGCTGGTGAACCACTCCCGGGCGCCCGGGCGCAGGTGCAGCGGGACGACGGTGACCCCGGTGGCGCCGGCCGCCGCGATGGCCCCGATCGCGGTGGCCAGGTGCTCCCGCGAGTCGGTGAGCCCGGGCAGGACCGGGGCCAGGAACACCCCGCACGGCAGGCCGGCGTCGGTGATGGCCCGCACCAGGTCCAGCCGCGCCCGCGGGGTGGGCACGCCGGGCTCGAGAGCCGTGTGCAGGCCGTCGTCCCAGATGGCCAGCGACACCCCCATGCCGATCGGCACGTCGCGGGAGGCGGCGGCCAGCAGGGGAACGTCGCGGCGGGCCAGCGTGCCCTTGGTCAGGATCGAGAAGGGCGTGCCGGAGCGGGCGAGCGCGTCGACGACCCCGGGCATCAGGCGGTACCGCCCCTCGGCGCGCTGGTAGGGGTCGGTGTTGGTGCCCAGCGCGACGTGCTCCCGCTTCCAGGACGGGCGGGCCAGCTCGCGGCGGAGCACGTCGACGAGGTTGGTCTTGACCACGATCTGCTGGTCGAAGTCGGCGCCGCTGTCGAGCTCCAGCCACTCGTGGGTGCCGCGAGCGAAGCAGTACACACACGCATGCGAGCAGCCCCGGTACGGGTTGATCGTGTGACCGAACGGCATCGCCGAGTCCTTCGGGACGGCGTTGAGCGCGCTCTTGGCCCGCACCTCGTGGAACGTCAGCCCGGGGAACTCCGGCACCTGCACGCTGCGCAGCAGGCCGCGGACGTCGGGCAGCCCGGGCAGCGTCGTGGGCTCGTCGAGGTCGAGCCGTTGGGCATCCCAGCGCATGACGCCCATCCGAACACATGTTCGACGCGACGTCCACCGGCCCCCTCGCAGGTCCCGCCACGAGCTGGCGAGTGGTGGGGGGCGAGGGGGTCCTTCCTCAGACGGGCGGCCGGTTCTCGTAGGCGGTCGAGAGCACCACCGTCGTCCGGGTGCTCACGTTGGCCACCGCGCGGATCTCGTGCAGCAGCGCCTCGAGGGCGTCGGGGCCGGCCACGCGCACCTTGAGGATGTAGCTCTCCACCCCGGCGACGGCGTGGCAGGCCTCGACGGCGGTCAGGTGCGCCAGCAGGGCCGGCGCGTCGTCGGGGTGCCCCACGTCGATGGGCGTGATGGAGACGAAGGCGGTCAGTGGCAGCCCCAGCGCCCGGGCGTCGACCTGGGCGGCGTACCCGGTGATCAGCCCGCGCTGCTCCAACCGGCGCACCCGCTGGTGCACCGCGGACACCGACAGCCCGACCAGCTCCGCCAGCTCGGTGTAGCTGGCCCGCCCGTCCCGGGAAAGCGCGGCGAGCAGCGCCTGGTCGACGTCGGAGACGGCGGACTGGCCGCCGGTCTCAGCCGGGGAGCTCGACGAGCCCACGGGGACCGTTGTTCAGGACGCGGACGCCGTCGTCGGTGCAGACCACGATGTCCTCGATCCGGGCGCCGTAACGCCCCTCCAGGTAGATGCCGGGCTCGACGGAGAAGGCCATGCCCGGCTCCAGCGGCAGGTCGTTGCCGGCCACGATGTAGGGCGCCTCGTGGGTGTCGAGCCCGATGCCGTGGCCGGTGCGGTGGACGAAGTGCTCCCCGTACCCGGCGGCGGTGATGAGGTCGCGGGCCACGGCGTCGACCTGCTCGCAGGTCACGCCCGGGCGGACGGCGGCGACCGCGGCCGCCTGGGCCCGCTCGAGGACGCTGTACCACTCCTTGAGCCCCCGCGCGGCCATCCCGCCGACGATGTACGTGCGGGTGCAGTCGGAGCGGTAGCCGGACGCGGTGCGGCCGCCGATGTCGACCACCACCAGGTCACCGGCCTCGACGACCCGGTCGGAGAGCTCGTGGTGCGGGCTGGCGCCGTTCGGGCCCGAGGCGATGATCGTGAAGTCGACGGCGACGTGGCCCTCGGCGAGGATCGCGGCGGCGACGTCCGCGCCGACCTCGGCCTCGGTGCGCCCGACCCGCAGCCACTCCCCCATCCGGGCGTGCACCCGGTCGATGGCGGCACCGGCGGCGGCCAGCTCCTCGACCTCGGCGGGGGTCTTGACCGTGCGGAGCCGGTCGATGACCGGGCCGGCGAGCTCCAGGACCGAGCCGGGCAGCGCGCGCTGCACGCCCAGCGCGTGCTCGGCCCAGGTGCGGGAGCCGACGGCGACCCGGGTGGGCGCGGCCCCCAGCCGGGCGGTGACGGCGGCGGCGAGGACGGCGAACGCGTCGTCGGTCTCGTCCCAGGCCAGCACCTCCAGGCCGAGCGCGCCGGCGGGTGAGGCGCCGACCATCGGCGCCTCGAGCCGGGGCACGACCAGCAGCGGCTCGCCGCGGCGCGGGACGACCAGCGCGGTGAGGCGCTCCATGGCGTGGGCGTCGTAGCCGCAGAGGTAGCGCAGGTCGGCGCCGGGGGTGACGACGAGGACGTCGATGCCGAGCTCACCGGCCACGGCGCGGGCGGCGTGCACCCGGTCGGGCGACGCCAGGGGGGACGAGGGAGCGGGGGTGGCGGCCACGTCGGCAGAGTAGCCAGCGGGGACGACGATCCCGCTCACCGTGTTCGTCCCGTTACCGTCCCCGCGTGACCACGATGCTGCTGGACGCGGCGAGCCTCTACTACCGCGCCTTCTACGGGGTGCCCACCACCGTCACCGGCCCGCACGGGCGCCCGGTGAACGCCGTCCGCGGGTTCCTGGACATGACCGCACGGCTGGTCGTGGCGCACGCACCCCAGCGGCTGGTCGCCTGCTGGGACGACGACTGGCGGCCGGCGTTCCGGGTCGCGGCGCTGCCCACGTACAAGGCGCACCGCGTCGCCCCGGAGGGCGGTGAGGAGACCCCCGACGAGCTGGCGCCGCAGGTGCCCGTGCTGGTCGACGTGCTCGCCGCCGCGGGGCTGGCCCGGGTCGGTGCCCCCGGCTTCGAGGCCGACGACGTGATCGGCACGCTGGCCACCCGCGCCCGCGGCCCGGTCGACGTCGTCACCGGCGACCGCGACCTCTTCCAGCTGGTGGACGACGAGCGCGGCGTCCGGGTCCTCTACACCGCCCGCGGGGTCAACGACCTCGAGTTCGTCGACGAGGCCTCGGTCGCCGCCCGGTACGGCATCCCCGGCCGCAGCTACGCCGACTTCGCCGTCCTGCGGGGCGACCCCAGCGACGGCCTGCCCGGGGTGACCGGGGTGGGCGCCAAGACGGCGGCCGCGCTGGTCAACGAGTTCGGCTCGCTGGCCGGCATCCGCGCGGCCGTGGCCCGGACCGTGGTGCCGAAGGCGCCGCTCACCGCCGCGGTGCTCAAGAAGCTGCAGGCGGCCGGCGACTACCTGGACGCCGCACCGGAGGTGGTCGCCGTGGTCACCGGCATCGACCTGCCCCCGGTGGACGGCGCCCTGCCCCGGCGGCCCGCCGACCCCGACGCGCTGGCCGCGCTGGCGGCCGAGCACGGCCTGGAGTCCTCGGTGCGCCGGCTGGGCGCGGCGCTGGACTGGCCGCAGGACTGACCCGGACGGGCCCTCAGCGGTCGGCCCAGGTGTAGGCGCCCTCGTCGTCGGTGAGGGTGATCGTGACGGTGACCGGCTCGTCGTCGGCGGTGCGGCCCTCGCACCGGTAGCTGCGGCCGGCCTCGACGGTCATGTCCTGGTCGCAGGTCAGGTCCAGGGCCACGCCGGTGGCCTCCTCGAACTGCTCGGCGACGTCCCGCTGCACGGCGTCGGGGTCCAATTGGGTGCCGCCCAGCCCCTGGCCCTGGCCGACCGCGGCCGCCACGAGGACGACGAGCGCGACGATCGCGAGCAACAGCCCCAGCCGGCGCGGCCGGCGGCGGACGGGCTGCGGGGGCTGCCCCCAGCCGGCGGGGGCCTGCCCGGGGAACGGGCCGTACGGCTGCTGGCCGTGGTGGTGCTGCCCGTGGGGCTGCTGGCCGTACTGCTGGGGCGGGTACTGCTGCGGGTGCCCGTACTGCGGCTGCCCGTACTGGGGCGACGGGTACTGGGCAGGCGGGTACGGGTGCGGCTGCCCGTACTGGGGCTGCCCGTAATGGGGCTGCCCGTACTGCGGTTGCCCGTACTGGCCGTACGGGGGCTGCTGACCGTGCTGGCCGTACGGGGGCTGCCCGTACGGACCGTGCTGCTGCCCGTGGCCGGGCGAGGGCGGCCCCCACCCCGGGCGGGCTTCCTGGCCCGCGCGCTCCTGGCCCGCCTGCTGCTCGGGCGACCGGTCCCCCGGCTCGTCGGGCTCACGGCTCCACGGCGTCCAGTCGGGCCGGTCCCGGTCCTGCGGCGGCTGGCTCATCGTCGCTCCTCGTCCTGGACCCGCTGCGGGCCGCGCGCGGCGATCGTGCCCTACCCGGTGACCGAGGCCGACACGACCCCGCGGCGCACCCGGCCCACCGCCGAGCGGGCGACGCCGGCCAGCGGCTCGTCGGCGACCTTGGCCAGCTGGTCGAGCAGGTCGATGAGCTGACGGGCCCAGCGGACGAAGTCACCGCCGGACAGCTCGGTGCCGGCCTGCTCGGCGCCGGCGAGGACCCGGTCCAGGGTCTGCCCGTCGGCCCAGCGGTAGGCCGCCCAGACGAAGCCCGGGTCCAGGTCGCGGGTGACCGGCACGCCGTGGTCGCGCTCGACGTCGGCGAGCCGCTCGTGCACCCGGCGCATCTCGGCCAGCGCCCCGGTGACCTTGCCGGCCGGCACGGACGGCTGGGCCACGGTGTCGCGGCGGGCCTCGAACACCAGCGCGGAGACCACTCCGGCGAGCTCGGCCGGGGTGAGCCCGCGGAACACCCCGGCGCGCAGGCACTCGGCGGTGAGCAGGTCGGTCTCGGACCAGATGCGGCCCAGCTTCCGCCCGGCGTCGGTCACCAGCGCCGCGTCGGCGTCGGCCGGCTCGGGGGTCAGGTAGCCCCGCTCGGTGAGGACGTCGCAGGTGCGGTCGAACTGGGCGGTGAGCGAGCCGGTGCGGTCGGCGATCTGGCGGCGCAGCTGCTCGGCCTCGCGCAGCACCCGCAGCCAGCGGTCGGCGGCGCGCACCCGCTCCTCGCGGTCGGGCAGCGCGTGCACCGGGTGGGCGCGCATGGCGTGCCGCAGGTCGGTCAGCACCGGGTCGTCGTCCGCTCCGGACCGGCCGCGCACCCGGCGGGCGCCCAGGTCGTTCTCGGTGCGGGCGTTGCGCAGGGTGGAGGCGAGGTCGCGGCGGGCGTGCGGGCTGCGGTGGTTGAAGTTCTTGGGCACCCGCACCCGGGTCAGCGCGGTCACCGGGGTCGGGAAGTCGACCGAGCCGAGCCGGCCGGCCCACTTGTCCTCCGTCAGCACCAGCGGGTGCGGGTCGGCCAGCTCGGTCAGGCCCGGGTCGAGCACGACCGCCAGGCCCTGCCGGCGACCGCTGGGCACCCGGATGACGTCGCCGGCGCGCAGCGCGGCCAGCGACTCGGCGGCGTCGGCCCGGCGCTTGGCCTGGGAGTCGCGGGACAGCGTCTTCTCCCGCTGGGAGATCTCGCTGCGCAGCTTCGCGTACCCGGCGACGTCGAACACCGCGTCGGCCAGCCCGCCCCGCACCTCGGCCTCCAGCCGGGCGGCGTCCTCCTCGTGCCGGGCCGCCGACCGGGCCAGCCCGACCACCGAGCGGTCGGCCTGGAACTGGGCGAAGGAGGAGGCGAGCAGCTCGCGGGCGCGCTCCCGGCCGAAGGCGCCGACCAGGTTGACGGCCATGTTGTAGCTGGGCCGGAACGACGAGCGCAGCGGGTAGGTGCGGGTGCTGGCCAGCCCGGCCACGACGGCCGGGTCGACCCCGGGGGCCCAGACGACGACGGCGTGCCCCTCGACGTCGATGCCGCGGCGGCCGGCCCGGCCGGTGAGCTGGGTGTACTCCCCCGGCGTCACGTCGGCGTGGGCCTCGCCGTTCCACTTCACCAGCCGCTCGAGGACGACGGTGCGCGCCGGCATGTTGATGCCCAGGGCCAGGGTCTCGGTGGCGAACACCGCCTTGACCAGACCGCGGACGAAGCACTCCTCGACGGTCTCCTTGAACGCGGGCACCAGGCCGGCGTGGTGGGCCGCGAAGCCGGCGAGCAGGCCCTCGCGCCACTCCCAGAAACCGAGCACGTGCAGGTCCTCGTCGGGCAGCGCACCGGTGCGCCGGTCGATGATCTCGGCGATGGCGGCGCGCTCGCTCTCGTCGGTGAGCCGCAGCCCCGAGGCCAGGCACTGGTGCACGGCGGCGTCGCAGCCGTTGCGGCTGAACACGAAGGTGATCGCCGGCAGCAGCCCGGCCCGGTCCAGCCGCTCGATGACGTCGGGCCGCGACGGCGGGGAGTAGCGCGGCTTGGACCCGAACCCGTTGCGGCCGCCGCCCCCGCCGCCGTGCCAGGAGTCGAAGCGCCGCTCCTGCTCGTGCACGTAGCGCACCAGCTCCGGGTCGACGACCGCGCGGCCACGCTCGCGGGTCGACAGCCCGCGGGGGGTCTGCTCCCACTCGCCGGCGTGTGCCGCCGGGCGCAGGGCGAACAGGTCGAAGACCCGCCCGCCGACCAGCATGTGCTGCCACAGCGGGATGGGCCGGACCTCGCTGACCACCACCCGGGTGTCGCCGCGCACGGTGACCAGCCAGTCGGCGAACTCCTCGGCGTTGCTCACCGTGGCCGACAGCGACACCAGCCGCACGTGCTCGGGCAGGTGGATGATCACCTCCTCCCAGACCGCGCCGCGGAACCGGTCGGCGAGGTAGTGCACCTCGTCCATGACCACGTAGCCGAGGTCGGTCAGCGCCGGGGAGTCGACGTAGAGCATGTTGCGCAGCACCTCGGTGGTCATCACGACCACGGGGGCGTCGCCGTTGATGGCGTTGTCGCCGGTCAGCAGGCCGACCTTGTCCGCCCCGTACCGGTCGCAGAGGTCGCTGTACTTCTGGTTGGACAGCGCCTTGATCGGCGTCGTGTAGAAGGCCTTGCGGCCCTCCTGGAGCGCCTTGTGCACGGCGAACTCGCCGACGACGGTCTTGCCGGCGCCGGTGGGGGCGCACACGAGCACGCCGGACCCCTCCTCCAGCGCCTCGCAGGCCTCGACCTGGAAGGGGTCCAGCTCGAAGCCGAGCTCGGCGGTGAAGTCCGACAGGGTGGGGTGCGCGGAACGGCGACGGGCAGCCGCGTACCGCTCAGCCGGGCTGGACATGCCCCCACGTTAGGCGCTCCGCGCCTGCGCCACCCGTCCACCCCGGACAGCGGCGACGGGTGGCGGACGCGGCTCGTGCAGGCGTGCCGAGGGCCGTCAGGGCTGGGTGTGCCCGTGGTCGTCGAGGGGGCTGGGCCGGACGCTGCCCGGTGCCTCCTGCGGGCTCGGGGCGACCCGGCCGGGGGCGTCCAGGGCGCTGGGGACGACGCGGTCGGGGGCGTCCAGCCGGCTCGGGGTGACCGGGGCGGGTGCCTCCAGCGCAGCGGCGTCCAGCGGGGTGGCGGCCGCGATCGCCGGGGACGCCTCGTCGTCGTCCAGGCCGGCCAGGCCGTCGGCGGCCGACCGCTTGGCCCGCCGCTTGTCCACGAAGCGGGCGACCTGGATCGCGAGCTCGAACAGCACGCACATCGGCGCGGCCATCAGCAGCATCGTGAACGGGTCCTGCGTGGGGGTGATGAACGCGGCGAAGACGATGGTGAGGAAGTACAGCCAGCGGCGGCTCTTGGCCAGCACCCCGTAGGACAGGACGCCGATCAGGTTGAGCCCCACCGCGATCAGCGGCAGCTCGAAGCTCACGCCGAAGGCGAGCAGCAGGGAGATGACGAAGCCGATGTACTCCTGCGCCGTCAGCAGCGCGGTCACGCCGTCACCGGCCAGGGTGAGCAGCAGCTCCAGGCCCTTGTCCAGCGAGATGTAGGCCATCGCCGCGCCGAGGGCGAACAGCGTGGAGGAGGCGGTGACGAAGCCGACCCCGTAGCGCTTCTCGTTCTTCTTCAGCCCCGGGGTGAGGAACGCCCACAGCTGGTACAGCCAGAACGGCGCGGACAGGACGATCCCGACGATGAAGCTGATCTTCAGGCGGATGAGCGCACCGTCGAGGACACCGGTGATCACCAGGTCGCAGTCGCCGTCGGCCTGGCCGGGCAGCCCGCGCAGATCGGGTTCGAGCCCGCAGTAGGGCGCCCGGATGAACGCCCCCAGCCCGTGGTCGTACCACCAGAACGCGACCGCGGTGCCGATCAGCACGAACAGCAGCGCGATGCCGATGCGGTTGCGCAGCTCGCGGAGGTGGCCGATCAGGCTCATCGTCGCCGCGGCGTCCCTCTCGGGACGCCGCGGGCGGCGATCGCGGGTGCGCCCTGCCAGGGTCACGGGCGGCGGGTGGTGCTGCGGGTCAGCGGGCGCTGTCGGCGGAGGCCGCCGACGTGCGGGCGCGCTCTGCCGCGGCGCGGGCGGCGACCGCGCGGGCCTCGGCGGCAGCGGCCTCGGCCTCCAGGTCGCTCACCGCGGCGGTGGGGACCGGGGAGGGGGCGACGATCTGGCCGGTCACCGGGGTGGTGCGGGCCTCGTCCTTGGCGCGGACGTCGTCGTCCTTCATGCCCTTCATCTCGCTCTTGAAGATGCGCATCGAGCGCCCCATCGAGCGGGAGGCGTCGGGCAGCTTCTTGTAACCGAAGAGCAGCAGGACGGCCAGGATGATGAGGCCGATCTCCATCGGGCCGAGGTTCATCGGGTCCTCCGAGTCGTGGGGGGCGAGCGGGGCCGACTCTACGCCGGGACCCTGTGCGGTCCAGGCCTCGCCGCAGCTGTACGCACGGCGTCCACCTGTGGTTCAGGAGGACGACGCCACGGGGTTCGCGACCGGACCGCCCGGGGGTTCAGTCCGACGCGGCCGGGCGCTCGGCCCGGGCCGCGGCCGCGCGGGCGGCGGTGGCCTGTGCCTCGGCCAGCAGCGGGGCCGCCTCGCGCTCCAGCGCCCGCAGCTCCCGGCCCAGCCGCCCGGCCGCACCCAGCACGTTGTAGGCCAGGGTGCCCAGCACTAGCAGCACCAGGACGGCGACGGCGATCCACACGATCAGCAACACGGGACCGACCCTAACGGCCGGGGGCGCCGGCGGCGCTCAGTCGGCATAGCGGGCCAGCGCGGCGCGGGCCTCGCCGGCGACCTGGGCGGCCAGCTCGGCCGGGGAGTCGACCAGCGCCGCGCCGCCGAGGGAGGCGACCAGCCGGCGGGCCCAGGACAGGTCCGACGTCCGCACCGCCACGGCCAGGCCGCCGGGCGGGTCGGCGACCTCCTCGACATCCTCGACGGGGTAGTAGTCGGCGACCCAGCGGGCGGTGCGGGCCAGCCGCAGGCGCACCAGCGGCGCCTCGGCGCCGGGCTGGTAGAGCCCCTCGTCGAGGTCGCGCTCGGTGGCCTCCTCCGGCGGGGCAGCGGGGTCGTCCAGGACGGTGACCTCGTCGATCCGGTCGAGCCGGAACAGCCGGGTGCCCTCGACGTTGCGGCACCAGGCCTCCAGGTACCAGCGGCCGTCGACCAGCAGCAGCCGCATCGGGTCGACGGTGCGCTCGGTGCGCTCGTCCCGGCTGGGGACGTAGTAGTGCAGGTGCAGCGCCCGGCCGCGCTCGAGCCCGTCGCGGACGACGGCCAGGGACTGCTCGGCGGCGCCGATGCTCACCGCCACGGGTGCGCGGACCTCCCCGGGGTGCCCGGCGGCGGCCGAGACCTTGGCCAGCGCGCGGCTGACCGCCTCCCCCTCGGCCAGGCCGGGCATCTCCAGCAGGGTGCGCAGCGCGACGATCAGCGCCACCGCCTCGTCGGTGCTCAGCCGCAGCGGCCGCACCATGCCCGCGGTGAAGGTCACCCGCACCCGGTCGCCCTCGAAGGCCAGGTCGATGAGGTCGCCGGGCCCGTGGCCGGGCAGCCCGCACACCCACAGCAGGTCCAGGTCGCGGCGCAGCTGGGCCTCGCTGACGCCGAAGTCGCCGGCCGCGTCGGCCAGCCGGACGCCGTCCGGGCGGGCCTGCAGGTACGGGACCAGGGTCAGCAGCCGGGTCATCCGCTCGGCCGTGCTCGGCGCGGTCACGCCGTCTCCTCCAGCGCGGCGAGCCGGCCCAGGCGCTCGACCACGGCCGCGCGCACCGCCTGCGGGGCCTCGACCAGGACGTCGGCGCCGTAGGCGGCCAGGGTGTCGGCCAGCTTCTCGGGATCGGTGGTGCGCAGCTGCAGGCGGTCGTCGCCGTCCTCGGCGGCCCCCAGCGGCTGGGCGGTGCGGCGCAGCCCGATCGCCGTCCCGGGGCGCGCGCGGACGACGACCAGCTGCTCGGCGCGGGACTCCTGCCGGGCCACCACCGCGGCCAGGTCGAGGTCCGGCGGCGGGGAGAAGGCGCCGGCCGGCCCGCTGGCCCTCGGCGTCCCGGTGACCCGGGAGAGCCGGAAGACCCGGGGGGCGGCCCGGTCGAGGTCGTGGCCGACCAGGTACCAGTGGCCGTGCCAGGCGACGACGCCCCAGGGCTGCACCCGGCGGCGGTGCGGGGACTCCTCGTCGGGACGGCGGTAGTCGAAGGTGAGCACCCGGCGGTCGCGGGCGGCGGCGTAGCAGGGCTCGAACGCGGGTTCGCCGGCGTCCAGGCGGGGCTGGATGGGCACGCCGCGGCCGCTGTCGACCTCCACCCCGGCGGCGCGCAGCTTCACCAGCGCGCTCTGCGCGGCCCCGGCCAGCTGGGCCGACTGCCACAGCCGCAGCGCCAGCCCCACGGCCGCGGCCTCCTGTCCGGTGAGGGTGATCTCGGGCAGCTCGTAGTCGGCGCGGGCGATCCGGTAGCCGTCCTCGGTGTCGAAGGCGCTGGTGCGGCCGGTCTCCAGCGGGACGCCGATCTCGCGCAGCTCGGCCTTGTCGCGCTCGAACATCCGCTTGAACGCCTCGTCGGCGCGCTCGGTGCCGTCGTCGGGCTCGTAGCCGGGGACGATGGTGCGGATCTTGGCCGCCGAGACGTACTGCCGGGTGCCGAGCAGGGCGATGACCAGGTTCACCAGTCGTTCCGCCCGCTTGGCTGCCACGCGCACAGGCTAGTGCCCTGCGCGGGTCGGGCTCCTCCTGAGGCGGGCGCCCAGCTCACCTACTCTGCTCCGGTGACCGACGCCCCCTCCCCCGCCCCCGGCTCGCGGATCCGCTGGCGCCGCGGCGAGGTGACCGAGCTCGGCCGGTCCTGGCACGACGCCCGGGAACTGACCGTGGCGGTGCCCGGCGACGGCGCGGTGCCCGCGCTGGCGCACCCGTCGGTGGTCGGCTCCCCGCAGGTCGGCGACACGGTGCTGCTGAACACCACCGCGTGGGCGCAGCACCTGGGCACCGGCGGGTACGCGCTGGTGGTCGCCGTCCCCGACCGGCTGCCACTGGACCCGGCGGGCCCCGGCCACCTGGTGAAGGGCCGGTACGGCCCGCTGCAGGTGACGGTGCCCGGTGTCGACGAGCCGGGGACCGACCACCACGCCACGATCGCCGAGGCCGAGGACCTCGACGGCATGCCGGTGGTGGTGGCCGACCTGCACTCGGCGCTGCCGGCGATCGTGGCCGGGGCGCACGTCACCGACCCGGCGCTGCGGATCGCCTATGTGATGACCGACGGCGGGGCGCTGCCGGCGGCGTTCAGCCGGACCCTCGACGCGCTGGCCGGTTCGCTGGCCGGTGTGGTGACCGTCGGGCAGGCCTTCGGCGGCGACCTGGAGGCGGTCACCGTGCACACCGGGCTGCTGGCGGCCCGGCACGTGCTGCACGCCGACATCACCGTCGTCACCCAGGGCCCGGGCAACCTGGGCACCGGGACGCCGTGGGGCTTCTCGGGGGTGGCCGCCGGCGACGCCTGCAACGCCGTCGCCGTCCTGGGCGGGCGCACCATCGGGGCGCTGCGGATCTCCGACGCCGACCCCCGGCCCCGCCACCGCGGGGTCTCGCACCACTCGCTGACCGCCTTCGGCCGGGTGGCGCTGGCCGGGGTGACCCTCGTGGCGCCGCGCGGGCTGGGGTCGGAGCTGGGCAGCCAGGTCGAGGAGGACCTGGCCGGGCAGCCCGAGCGCAACCCCGTGGAGTGGGTGGACAGCGAGGGGCTGGACGACGCGCTCGCCGCCTCCCCCGCGCAGCTGTCGACGATGGGCCGCGGGCTGGCCGAGGACCGCCCCTACTTCCTGTCGGCCGCGGCGGCCGGCCGGTACGCCGCGCAGATCACGCTCTTCGGCCCGCCTCCGGCCTGACCCCGGCGTCGCTCGCGTCCTGCCCGCTCTGCTCGTGCTGCAGCGCGGGTGACGTGCACGGACGGCGTGCGACGCGGGTCAGGCCCAGCGGGGGAAGCCGCCCTCGGCGTCGATGGTCTCGCCGGTAACGCCCGCCACGGCCACCGGTTCCCCGGACCCTCACATGCTGGAGATCAGCTTCTCCACGCGCTCGTCGACGGACTTGAACGGGTCCTTGCACAGCACGGTGCGCTGCGCCTGGTCGTTGAGCTTCAGGTGCACCCAGTCGACGGTGAAGTCGCGCCGCTTCTCCTGGGCCCGGCGGATGAAGTCGCCACGCAGCTTGGCCCGGGTGGTCTGCGGGGGCACGTTCTTGGCCTCGAAGATCGCCGGGTCGTGGGCGACCCGCTCGACCTGGCCGGCGTTCTGCAGCAGGTAGTACAGGCCGCGGTCGCGCCGGATGTCGTGGTAGGCGAGGTCGAGCTGGGCGACCCGCGGGCTGGACAGCGGCAGGTCCCGCTTGGCCCGGTAGCGCTCGATCAGCGAGTGCTTGATGGCCCAGTCGACCTCGCGGTCGATGAGCGAGAGGTCGCCGGTGTCGACGGCCTTGAGGGTGCGGCCCCACAGCTCGAGCATCTGCCGGTGCACCGGGCCGTAGCCCTCGCGGTCGACGAACTCCACCGCCCGGTCGTGGTACTCCTGCTGGATCTCCAGCGCCGACATCTCCCGGCCGTTGGCCAGCCGCACCTTGCGCCGTCCGGTGAGGTCGTGGCTGATCTCGCGGATGGCCCGGATCGGGTTCTCCAGGGTCATGTCGCGCACGGGCAGGCCCTGCTCGATCATCCGCAGCACCAGGTCGGTGATGGTGACCTTGAGCAGGGTGGTCGTCTCGCTCATGTTCGAGTCACCGACGATCACGTGCAGCCGGCGGTAGCGCTCGGCGTCGGCGTGCGGCTCGTCGCGGGTGTTGATGATCGGCCGGGAGCGGGTGGTGGCGCTGGAGACGCCCTCCCAGATGTGCTCGGCGCGCTGGCTGACGCAGTAGACGGCGCCGCGCGGGGTCTGCAGCACCTTGCCCGCGCCGACGACGATCTGCCGGCTGACCAGGAACGGGATGAGGACGTCGGCGAGCCGGCTGAACTCGCCCTGCCGGCCCACCAGGTAGTTCTCGTGGCAGCCGTAGCTGTTGCCCGCGGAGTCGGTGTTGTTCTTGAACAGGTAGATGTCGCCGGACACGCCCTCCTCGTTGAGGCGCTGCTCGGCGTCGATCAGCAGACCCTCGAGGATCCGCTCGCCGGCCTTGTCGTGGACGACGAGCTCGGTGACGTCGTCACACTCGGCGGTGGCGTACTCGGGGTGGCTGCCGACGTCGAGGTAGAGCCGGGAGCCGTTCCGCAGGAAGACGTTGGAGCTGCGCCCCCAGGAGACGACGCGGCGGAAGAGGTAGCGGGCCACCTCGTCCGGGGAGAGCCGGCGCTGGCCACCGAAGGTGCACGTGACGCCGTACTCGGTCTCGATGCCGAAGATCCGTCGTTCCACCCCACCGAGCCTAGGCGTCCGCGGCGCGCTCGGCTCGGGTGCCGGGCGCGCCGCGCCGCTCACTGCTGCGGGGTGCCGTCGTCCTGCTGCCCGGGCGCCGGGTCGCCGCCGGCGGTGTCGACCGCCGTCGGGTCGCCGAGGCCGGGCGGGGTGCCCGGGGCCGGTGCGCTGGGCGCGTGGGTGGCCTCGGCGGTGGCCGGGTCGGCGGGCGCGGGCTGGTCGGTCAGCAGCCCGGTGAGGGCGGCGCCGACGACCCGGCGGAAGGTGCGCTTGGGGCGGCGCCGGTCGAGGACGGCGACCTCGAGCTGCTCGGCGGGCAGCTGCTCGTGGCCACCGCCGTTGGCCGCGGTGACCGGGCTGACCGCCGACAGCGCCCGGACGCCGACCTGCAACGCCTGGGCGAGGCCCATGCCGGGGGTGAAGTGCTGGCGCAGGTGGCCGGTGACCGCCTCGGCCTGCCCGCCCATGACCACGAACTGCGGCTCGTCGACGATCGAGCCGTCGAAGGTGAGCCGGTAGAGCTGGTCGGCCGCGGGGGTGTCGCCGACCTCGGCGACGCAGAGCTCGACCTCGTAGGGCTTCATCTGCTCGGTGAAGACCGCACCGAGGGTCTGCGCATAGGCGTTGGCGATGACCCGGCCGGTGACGTCGCGCCGGTTGTAGGAGTAGCCGCGGACGTCGGCCAGCCGGATGCCGGCCACACGCAGGCTCTCGAACTCCGAGTACCGGCCGACGGCGGCGAAGCCGATCCGGTCGTAGAGCTCGCTGACCTTGTGCAGGGTGGAGCTGGGGTTCTCGGCGATGAACAGGACACCGTCGGCGTAGGTGAGGACGGCGACGCTGCGGCCCCGGGAGATGCCCTTGCGGGCGTACTCGGAGCGGTCACGCATGACCTGCTCGGCGGAGGCGTAGTACGGCATGGTCATGGGTCAGCCCTCCCGGCTCTGGCTGGCGGACCGCTCGGCGATGACCGCGTCGGCGACGGCGGCGACCTGGTCGTCGGTCAGCCGGACGGCGCCCTCGGCGTCGACGCGGTAGACGATCGGGTACAGCCGGCGCACCGGGTCGGGGCCGCCGGTGGCGGAGTCGTCGTCGGCGGCGTCGTAAAGGGACTCGACGACCGTGCGGGTGGCGGCGTCGGCGTCCAGGCCCGGGCGCCAGGTCTTCTTCAGCGAGTTCTTCGCGAACAGCGAGCCGGAGCCGACCGAGGCGTAGCCGCGCTCCTCGTAGTTCCCGCCGGTGACGTCGTAGCTGAAGATGCGGCCCGGGCTGGTGCCCTCGGCGGCGTCCAGGTCGTAGCCGGCGAACAGCGGGACGACGGCCAGGCCCTGCATGGCCGCACCCAGGTTGCCCCGGATCATCGCGGCGAGGCGGTTGGCCTTGCCGTCGAGGGACATGGTCATCCCCTCGATCTTCTCGTAGTGCTCGAGCTCCACCTGGTACAGCCGGACCATCTCGATGGCGATGCCGGCGGCCCCGGCGATGCCGATGACCGACCAGGAGTCGGCGGCGTAGACCTTCTCGATGTCGCGGCTGGAGATCAGGTTGCCCATGGTCGCCCGCCGGTCACCGCCCATCAGGACGCCGCCGGCGAAGGTGGCGGCGACGATGGTGGTGGCGTGCGGGGCGAGCTCGCCGACCGGGACAGCGGGCAGCGCGCGGCGCCCGGGCAGGAGGTCGGGGGCACTGGAGCCCAGGAAGTCGGTGAACGAGGAGCCCACCCGGTCCAGATAGGCGGGCGTGAAGCCGCTCCGGCCCGTTGACGCGTCGGTCACCCATCCACCTCTCTCGCCGCCAGGAGTGCACGGCCTCGACTGCACAGGCTCGCCCGGCGGAGCACCGCCGGACGTCGATGCGACCCTACCGGCGTGCCGTACGGGCGCACGTCCACCACAGGGCGTTTGAGCCGGCAGGCTCACCGCCCGGGGCGCGCCCAGCCCACCGCTCACCCGAGCCTGAACAGAGCCCGTCCACGAGCCATCGCCGGACTCTCCGGTCGAGGACGGGCCGGGCCGCGGACACGCCGCCCCGCCGCCGATCCGGGACCGGTGGCCGCGGCGACGAGGGCGTCCTCGCGGTGGTCGTCGACGTAGTCCGCCGCAGCCCGGAGGAACGCCGAGTCGTCCCGGAAGAGACCCAGCCCGTGGTTGCAGCGCTGGCACAACAGCGCGCGGACACGTCCGGTGTCGTGGTCGTGGTCGAGATGCTCGGGACTGGAGCCCCGCAGATGGCGCACGCATCGCCCTGCGCGTCGCGCATCACGGCGACCTCTGCCCGGGTCAGGCCGTACCGCCGCTTCCAGTACGCCTCGTTGCCGGCCTCGCGATGGCACCGGAGGCAGGCACTCCCGAAACCGGAGGACGACGAGCCGTTCCGGGAGAAGTCATCGTGCGCGACGGCCTGGCGGCATCGCGGGCACCAGCGGAACCCGTCCGGGATCCACGAGTGGTCGCGGACCGCCTTGCCCATCGCTGCTCGGGACCGGCGGTACCACTCGCTGTTGCGTCGCCGGTTGCAGTCCAGGCAGTAGGACGAGAGCCCGTCCGGCAGGGCCTTGTCCCTGCCGAACGCCTCGACTGGCTGCTCGACGTCACATTCGGGACAGCGCTTCACGTGACTACGCTGCGCAGTCAGGCGGTCACTCTCCGCCCTTCTGCACGTACGATTTCACGAACTCCTCTGCATTCTCCTCCAGCACCCCGTCGATCTCGTCGAGAAGTGAGTCGACGTCGTCGGTCACTTCCTTGGTGCGCTCGGAGACCTCGGTGTCGACCGAGGCCTCCACCTCCTCGGTCTCCTCGCGCGAACGCGTGGACCGCTGCTGCCCGCCGGTGTCCCTCGTGGCCATCTCACCCTCCGGTGTCTGGTGTGGGTCCCTCTCGAGGCGAAGCTACCCGCGGCATGTGACAGTCCGCTGCGGTTCCATGGACGGCTCCCACCCCCACGGTCCTGGTACTCCACCGCCCAGCGGCCGCCCGGTCCCCACCCCCGAGCCCGGCACCGGGTCGGCGACTCCCCGCAGGGCTCCCGACCGCCCTGCGGCGACGCCTTCCCAGTGGTGGTCCGCACCTCGGCGTCGGGCACGACCGTCCCCACCGGCCCTGGAGGACGTCGAGTGCGCGGTCAGCTCCGGGCTCCCCCTCAGCGGGACGGCACCGCGGTCGCACTGCCGGTGCAGGTCCACGCGGACGACTGCCGGACGCCCCCGGTGTCGTCCCCCCTCGATCGGTGCTTGGTCTTCCTTCCTGCCATCGGCGGTCCGTGTTGGGCATAACGGTCGGTCAGCGCTCGAGGCGATGAGATCCTGCACCGAGCGCCGTCCTCCCCATGACGGCCCGACCCCGACGAGAGGCACCCGATGACCGAGCTCGACGTCCAGCCCTGGGTGGCGCGCACCTACGACGGCCTCGCCGACCTGCTGGCCGCCGGGCCCGCCGCGACCTGGAACGCCACCACGCTCTGCACCGGTTGGCAGGTGCGGCACCTCGTGGCGCACGTGACCATGCCCGCCCGCCTGTCCCCCGAGCAGTTCGGCGCCGAGATGGCTGCCGCCCGCGGGGACTTCGGCGTCCTGTCGAACACGGTGGCCGCCCGGGACGGCGACCTGCCCGCGCCCGGCCTGCTGGCCGCGCTCCGCTCACCGCAGCTGCACGGCTGGCTGCCCCCGGGCGGTGGCGCGACCGGGGCACTCACCCACGCCGTCGTCCACTCCCTGGACGTCACCGTCGCCCTCGACGCGCCGCCGACCGCACCGGCTGCGGCGGTGGCCGCCGTCCTCGACCTGCTGGTCGACGGCCGCGTCTTCGGTGTCGACCCCACCGGTGTCCGGCTGGAGGCCACCGACACCGGCTGGGCCGCCGGCGAGGGCGAGCCCGTCCGGGCCGGCAGCGGCCGGCTGGTCGCGCTGCTGGCCGGGCGCACGCTCCCCGACGGCCGGGCCCTCCCCCGGCTCAGCGCCCGGTGATCGTGTCCACGAGCTCGGCGGCGGTGGAGGTGGCGTCGAACAGGGCGCCCACGTGCTCCCGGGTGCCGCGCAGCGGCTCCATGGTCGGGATGCGCACCAGCGCGTCACGGCCGACGTCGAACACGACCGAGTCCCACGACGCCGCGGCCACCTGCGCCGGGTAGCGCCGCAGGCACTCGCCGCGGAAGAAGGCGCGGGTGTCCGACGGCGGGGTGGTCATCGCCGCGGTGACCTCCTCGTCGGTGAGCAGCCGCTGCATCGACCCGCGCGCCACCAGCCGGTGGTACAGCCCCTTCTCCGGCCGCACGTCGGAGTACTGCAGGTCGACCAGCTTCAGCCGGGCATCGCCCCAGCTCAGCCCGTCGCGCTGCCGGTAGCCCTCGAGCAGCCGGAGCTTGGCCGGCCAGTCCAGCCGGTCGGCCAGCCGCATCGGGTCGATCGCCAGCTCGTCGAGCACCTCGCCCCAGCGGGCCAGGACGTCGGCGGTCATCGGGTCGTCGTCGCCGCGGGCGGCCACGAACGCCCGGGCCTGCGCCAGGTACTCCTGCTGCACCTCCAGCGCGGTGAGCCGGCGGCCGTCCCGCAGCCGCACCCGGTGGGTCAGCGTGGGGTCGTGGCTGGTCGCCTGCAGCGCCTCGACCGGCTGCTCGATGGTCAGGTCCTGCGTCAGGGCCCGCGCCTCGATCATCGCCAGCACGAGCGCCGTCGTCCCGACCTTGAGGTAGGTGGACAGCTCGGCCAGGTTGGCGTCGCCGATGATCACGTGCAGCCGGCGGTACTCGTCGGGGTTGGCGTGCGGCTCGTCGCGGGTGTTGATGATTGGCCGCTTGAGGGTGGTCTCCAGGCCCACCTCGACCTCGAAGAAGTCGGCGCGCTGCGAGAGCTGGAACCCGTCGACCCGACCCTCGGTGCCGATGCCGACCCGGCCCGCGCCGGCGAACACCTGGCGGGTCACGAAGAACGGGATCAGCCCGCGGATGATGTCGATGAACGGCGTCCGCCGGCTCATCAGGTAGTTCTCGTGCGCGCCGTAGGAGGCGCCCTTGCCGTCGGTGTTGTTCTTGTACAGCTGGATGGGCTGGCTGCCGGGCACCCGCGCCGCCCGGCGGGCCGCCTCGGCCATCACCAGCTCCCCGGCCTTGTCCCACAGCACGATGTCGCGCGGGTTGGTGCACTCCGGCGTCGAGTACTCCGGGTGGGCGTGGTCGACGTACAGCCGGGCGCCGTTGGTGAGGATGACGTTGGCCATCCCGGCGTCGTCCTCGATGTCGTTGTGGTCCAGCGCGGTGGCCGGCGACAGGTCGAAGCCGCGGGCGTCGCGCAGCGGCGACTCCTCCTCGAAGTCCCACCGGGGCCGGCGCCGGGTCGGGGCGCCGGCCACGGCCCAGGCGTTCACCACCTGGCTGGACAGGTTCGTCGGGTTCGCCCCCGGCTGGCCCGGCACGGAGATCCCGTACTCGAGCTCGGTGCCCATCACCCGTCGCACGCTCATGCGGCTCAGGTTAGGCGGGCCCGGTGGCGGCCCGGTGGACGGACGACGACCGGCCCTCCCCCTGCAGCAACGACTGTCCCCCTGCACCAACACTGCTGAGGGAGGACAGACGGTGATCAGGTCACCTGATCACCGTCTGCGGGCGCCGGGCGCCGGGCCCCGGGCACCGGGCACCGGGCACCGGGCGACGGACGGCGGCCGGCCCCTGCCGCGGGTGCAGCAGGGGCCGGCCGGCGGGACGGCGCGCGTCGCTACAGGTACTGCCCGGTGTTGGTCGCGGTGTCGATGGCGCGGCCGCTCTCGGCGCCCTTGCCGCTGATGAGCGTGCGGATGTAGACGATCCGCTCGCCCTTCTTGCCCGAGATCCGCGCCCAGTCGTCGGGGTTGGTGGTGTTCGGGAGGTCCTCGTTCTCCTTGAACTCATCGACGCAGGCGGCCATCAGGTGCCCGACCCGCAGCCCACCCACCCCGGTCTCCAGGCGGTCCTTGATCGCCATCTTCTTCGCCCGGTCGACGATGTTCTGCAGCATGGCGCCGGAGTTGAAGTCCTTGAAGTACAGGACCTCCTTGTCACCGTTGGCGTAGGTGACCTCCAGGAAGCGGTTCTCCTCCGACTCGGTGTACATCCGCTCGACCGTGCTCTGGATCATCCCGGCGATGGTCGCCTCGCGGCTGCCGCCGTGCTCGGCCAGGTCGTCGGAGTGGATGGGCAGCGTCGTCGTCAGGTACTTGCTGAAGATGTCCCGCGCCGCCTCGGCGTCGGGCCGCTCGATCTTGATCTTCACGTCGAGCCGGCCCGGGCGCAGGATCGCCGGGTCGATCATGTCCTCGCGGTTGGAGGCGCCGATGACGATGACGTTCTCCAGCCCCTCCACGCCGTCGATCTCGCTGAGCAGCTGGGGCACGATCGTGCTCTCCACGTCGGAGGAGACGCCGGACCCGCGGGTGCGGAAGATCGAGTCCATCTCGTCGAAGAAGACGATGACCGGCGTGCCCTCGCTGGCCTTCTCCCGTGCCCGCTGGAAGACCAGGCGGATGTGCCGCTCGGTCTCGCCCACGTACTTGTTGAGCAGCTCGGGGCCCTTGATGTTGAGGAAGAACGACTTCCCCTGGCTGCGGTCGGAGTCGCCGTTGAGCTCGGCGACCTTCTTGGCCAGCGAGTTGGCCACCGCCTTGGCGATCAGCGTCTTCCCGCAGCCGGGCGGGCCGTACAGCAGGATGCCCTTGGGCGGGCGCAGCTCGTACTCGCGGAACAGGTCCGCGTGCAGGAACGGCAGCTCCACGGCGTCCCGGATCTGCTCGATCTGCCGGGACAGGCCCCCGATGTCGGTGTAGTCGATGTCGGGGACCTCTTCGAGGACCAGCTCCTCGACCTCGCTCTTGGGGATCCGCTCGTACACGTAGCCCGAACGGGACTCCAGCAGCAGCGAGTCGCCGCTGCGCAGCGGCTGGCCCTCCAGGGAGTCGGCCAGCCAGACCACGCGCTCCTCGTCGGTGTGGCCGATGACCAGCGCGCGCCGCGGGATGCCCGGCACCGGCTCGAGCAGCTCCTTGAGCAGCACGACGTCACCGGCCCGCTCGAAGCCGCGGGCGGCCACGACGTTCATCGCCTCGTTGAGCACGACCTCCTGGCCGTGCTGCAGCTCGTCGACCGCGACCTCCGGGGAGACCGCGACCCGCAGCTTGCGACCGCCGGTGAACACGTCGACCGTGCCGTCGTCGCAGCGGTCGAGGAAGACGCCGTAGCCCGACGGCGGCTGGGCCAGCCGCTCGACCTCCTCCTTCAGCGACACCAGCTGGTCGCGCGCCTCGCGCAGCGTGCCGGCCAGCTTGTCGTTGCGCTCGGAGAGGAAGGCCGCGCGGGCCTCCGCCTCGGCCAGCCGCTCCTCCAGCGCGCGCACCTGGCGCGGGCTGTCGGACACCTTGCGCCGCAGCAGGCCGATCTCCTCCTCGAGGTAGGAGATCTGGCTGACCAGTGATGCGACGTCACGCTCACGCCGCGCACGGAACTCGTCGGGACCCAGGGCCATGGCGCACCTCCACACACATCGGGGGGAGCATCGGAGCAAGCTCTGCGGCCAATCTATACACGCCGGGACCGACCGTGCCGCCGTTGGAGAACAGCCGCGCGCGGCGGGTCCCGGCGTCGTCCACCGGACACGTGCGGGCGCTCCCGCCGGGGTCAGGGGAGCTTCTTGCGGCGCTGCCGCATGGGCGCCACGGCCCCCTCGGCGAGCCGCCGGGCGGTGACCAGGAAGGCGGTGTGGGCGACCATCCGGTGCTCCGGGCGCACCGAGAGGCCCTCGCTGTGCCAGGGGCGCAGCAGCGTCTCCCAGGCGTAGGGCTCGGTCCACAGCCCCTGGGCGCGCAGCGCCTCGACGTAGACCGACAGCTGGGTGGTGGTGGCCACGTACCCGACCAGGACGCCGCCGGGCCGCAGCGCGGCGGCCACGGTGGGCAGGACCGCCCACGGCTCGAGCATGTCCAGCACGACGCGGTCGACGGTCTCGGTGGCCGGGTGCTGGTCCAGGTCGCCCAGCCGCAGCGACCAGTTGGCCGGCACCTCGCCGAAGAAGGCGCCGACGTTGCCGCGGGCGACGTCGGCGAAGTCCTCCCGGCGCTCGTAGCTGGTGAGGGTGCCGTGCTCGCCGACCGCGCGCAGCAGCGAGCAGCTCAGCGCGCCGGAGCCCGCGCCGGCCTCGAGCACCCGCATGCCGGGGCCGATGTCGCCGAAGCCGACGATCTGGGCGGCGTCCTTGGGGTAGATGACCTGCGCGCCGCGCGGCATGGAGAGCACGAAGTCGGCCAGCAGCGGGCGCAGCGCGAGGTAGCCGGTGTTGGCCGTGGAGTGCACGACCGAGCCCTCGGGCGCGCCGATGAGGTCGTCGTGGGCGATGGCGCCGCGGTGGGTGTGGAACTCCTTGCCCGGCTCCAGGACGACGGTGTGGTGCCGGCCCTTGGGGTCGGTGAGCTGCACGCGGTCACCGACGACGAACGCGCCCTCGACCGGCTCGGCCGGGGTGGCGGGCACCGGGTCGCCCTCGACGACCACCGGCTCCAGCGGGACGTCGGCCAGCACCTCGCTCGTGGTCGGGGTCCGGTCGGGGGTGTCCTGCGGGTGCTCGGTCTCGTCGCTCACGTACGAGGAGGGTACGGACGACGAAACGCCGGGCCGCCGGGGCGGACACGCGGAACTGTCGGCCCCCCGACCTAACCTCGGACCCATGACGGCGACCCTGGCGACCGACCAGTCCCTGGAGACCCTCCCGGCGGGGGCGACGGCGGCGAGCGCGGACGCGCGCGCGACGGCTGCCGACACCGCCCCGCGGCGTCCCTCGCTGTCGCCCTCCCGCGCCGCGGACTTCAAGTCCTGCCCGCTGCTCTACCGCTTCCGCACCATCGACCGGCTGCCGGAGAAGAAGTCCCGGGCCGCCGTGCGCGGCACCCTGGTGCACGCGGTGCTGGAGAAGCTCTACGACCTCCCGCCGGCCGAGCGCACCGTCGCCGCGGCGCAGACGCTGGTCGAGCCGGCCTGGGCCGAGCTGCGCGAGGAGCCCGGCGTCGCCGAGATGTTCGCGCTGCCCGAGGGCGCCGAGCCGCCCAAGGAGAAGGACACCCTCGAGGCGTGGCTGGCCTCGGCCGGGGAGCTGGTCGAGACCTACTTCCGCCTGGAGGACCCGACCCGCATCCAGCCCGCGGGCCGGGAGGAGCTGGTCGAGGTCACCCTGCCCGACGGGCTGTTGCTGCGCGGGTACGTCGACCGGCTCGACGTCGCGCCCACCGGCGCGCTGCGGGTGGTCGACTACAAGACCGGCGGCATGCCGCGCGAGGCATTCGAGGGCAAGGCGCTGTTCCAGATGAAGTTCTACGCCCTGGTGCTGTGGCGCACCCGGGGCGTGGTCGCCGCCCAGCTCAAGCTGCTCTACCTCAAGGACGGCGACGCGCTGACCTACTCCCCCGACGAGGCGGAGCTGCTGCGCTTCGAGCGCACGCTGCAGGCGATCTGGTCGGCGATCGAGCGGGCCGTGGCCACCGGCGACTTCCGGGCCAACAAGAGCAAGCTGTGCAGCTGGTGCGACCACCAGGCGCTGTGCCCGGCGTTCGGCGGCACGCCGCCGCCGTTCCCCGCCGAGGCCGCCGCAGCCGCCGGCTGGCGCACCACCCTGGCCGTCACGCCCGTCTGAGGTCCGGCGGCGGGGCCGCCGGCGCTCAGTCCTGCGGTCCCGCGTCCGGACCGAGGTCGTGCAGGAGGACGGTGACGAAGCCCAGCTCCCGCCGCCAGCCCCGCACCCAGGCCTCGCGGTGGTCACGGGCGGCCGCCAGCGCCTCGTCCCGCTCCGGACCGGGGCCGGTGTCCTGCAGCGCCCAGGCGACGAGGGAGCCGGTCCAGGAGAACTCGTACTCGTCCCACTCCCCCAGCGTGCTGACGTGCCCGTAGCCGGGCTCGAACCCGTATGCGCGGGCACGGTCGAGGAACCCGGGCAGGTCCGTCAGCCCGCCCGGCCAGTCGCCGAGCACCTCCTGGGCCGCCGCGGAGGGCGGGCCCTCCCAGATGCCGTCGCCCAGGAGCAGCTGGCCGCCCAGGCGCAGGTGCCGGCGGGCCGCGGTCAACGTGCCGTCCAGCCCGCCGAAGGCGTGGGTGGCGCCGACGCACAGCACGACGTCGAACGTGCCGCCGGTCCAGCCGGTCGCGTCGGCCTGCTCCCAGCGCACCCGCCCGCCCAGGCCCCGGGCGGCCGCGGCCACGCCGGCGTCGTCCGGCAGGTCCAGGTCGACGCCCACACCGGTGGTCGAGGGACGTCGGGCGAGCAGCTCGGTCAGCCACACCCCGTGACCACAGCCCAGGTCGACCACCCGGCCACCGGGGGGCACGGTGACCCGGTCGAGCAGCGCCCGCAGGCTCTCCGGGGACACCGGCGCGGCGATGGGGTGGTGCGCGTGGGTGATCGCGGAACGGTCCATGCCCCCACGCTGTCAGCCGGGCCGGCCGCGGGCGACCGGGTTCCGGTGCCCGACGGGCGCGGAGGCGCAGCGCCCTCCCCACCGGGCCGGCGCCACCGTCGCGGTCAGGAGCTGGCGACCATCGCGTCCAGGTCCTCGACGGTCAGGCCCTGCAGCGACGGGCGCAGGGTCAGTCCGGGCTGTGGTTGCAGTCGCTGTACCAACGGCACGCCGAGGACGGCGACCCCGGCGGCCAGGCCGGCCGTCGTCCCGACCTCGGAGTCCTCGACCACGAGGCTCGACCCGGGGTCGACCCCCAGGTCGGCCATGGCCTTCAGATAGGGCGCGGGGTCCGGCTTGCGCAACCCGGCCTCGTCGCCGCAGACGGTGACGTCGAAGAGGTCCTCGCCCAGCTCGGCGGCGATCCGATCGAGCACGAGGGTGGCCACCCGCCGGGGCGTGGTCGTCACCAGCGCGCTGCGCAGCCCGGCGGCACGGACGGCGACGAGCAGGTCGCGGGCGCCGGGCCGCCACGGCATGCCCCGGCTGGTCATCAGCGCGGCGGTCTCGTCCTCGATCCAGCGGGCGTCCGCGTCGATGTCCTGCGCGGCCGGGTCCAGCCCCAGGTCGGCGTAGATGATCTGCATGCTTGCGAGCATCGACGTCCCGGCGGTGCGTTCCCGGGCCTCGGCGGACAGCGTGCCGCCCCGTCGTGCGGCCAGGGCGTACATCGCCTCGCCCCAGAGGTCCTCGGTCTCCACCAGCGTCCCGTCCATGTCGAACAGCACCGCTTGCAGTCGCTGTAACGAATCAGACGGGGCAGCGGCGGAGGTCGACGTCACGCTGGGCAGTCTAGGGACCGGCCACCCGGCGTCCCGCCGGTCGACTCAGGCCGCGCGGGTGCCGGTCATCGTCGCGAACACGATGACGTTGTCCTCGTAGCTGCGGGCCGCCGAGTCGAAGGCACCACCGCAGGTGATCAGGCGGAGCTGGGCATCGGGGGTGTTGCCGTAGACCTCGATGGTCGGGAAGTCGTCCTTGGGGTGGACCTCGACGCGGTCGACGGCGAAGACGGCGACCGTCCCGTCGGCGCGGGTCACCTCGACCTCGTCCCCGGCCTGCACCGCACCGAGCTCGAAGAAGACGCCCGGTCCGGCCGCGGCCGAGTCGACGTGCCCGAGCAGCAGGGCCGGGCCGACGGCGCCGGGTGCGGGGCCGCGCTCGTACCAGCCGACCTGGTCGTCGGGCCCCAGCGGCGGCACCTGGACGGTCCCGTCGTCGTTGAGGCCCAGCCGCAGCAGGTCGCTGGTCACCCCGATGGCCGGCACGCTCACCGACACCGGCTGGGCGACCTGCTCGACCGGGGCCGTGGTGGCCTCGGCCGGCGGAGCAGCCGGGGCGACCGGGGACGGCGCCGCGGACGACGGTGCCGGCGCCGACGACGTCACGCCCGGGTCGGCGCTCACCGCGGGCTGGGGTGCCTTCTGCTGCCCGGTGACCACGATGACCACGGCGACGAGGGCCACGACGGCCAGCGCCACCGCCAGCAGCGTCCACGTACGGGAACTCGGCCGGCGGCCGGTCTGCTCGCTCACGGTGGTCCTCCTGGGTGGGGGGGGTCGGGCTGGATCGTGCGGAGAAGAGGGAGACGGGCCGCGCGGGGAGGTCTCCCCGCGCGGCCCGAGCCGGACCAGGCCTGGTCGGCCTGGTCCGAACCGGATCAGGCCTGGTCGGCCTGACGACGGCGGTAGGCGACGGCACCGGCGGCGACGGCACCGACGGCGGCCAGGGCACCGACGCCCACGGCCGTGGTGTTCTCGGTGCCGGCGGTGGCACCGGCACCGGTCTCCGCGCCACCGACCGGCGCGGCACCCATCTGGGCGACCTCCAGACCGCCACAGGCGACGGGGATGGTGGCCTCCATGGGCAGCGACGGGTCGAGGTCGCTCTTGACGTCACCGTCGTAGGTGCCGGAGCTGTCCTTGTCCGCACCATGCAGGACCAGCACGGCGGTGCCGTCCTCGAACGCCTTGTGGACGTCGTCGGTGACCTCGAAGGTGCGCTCGTAGCTGATCGTGCCGTTGTCGGCGGTCGGGAAGCGGTCGACGGCCAGGCCGCTCTCCGGGCTGGTGTCACCCGAGGTGGTCAGCGAGGTGCCGATGGCGCCGTAGTACTTGGCGGCCTCGGTGACGCTGACGAAGCCGTCCTTGTCCGCGTCGTCGGCGAGGTCGTTGGTGGGGCAGGTGCCCATGGCGCCGATGTGGAAGTGCTGGGCGTGCGGCGCGCCGGCCGTGAGGCCCTTGGCCTCGATCATCACCGTCGCGGAGTTGCCGTCGAGGGTGACCATGCCGGTGCCGGTGACGCCGGAGGTGTTCACCGAGCCGAGGCTGGCCTGGTAGCTGTGCGCGCCCTCGTGGGCAGAGGCGGCGGTCATGGTCAGCAGCGGGAACGCCGCGGCGATCGCCAGGGTCGGGAGTGCGTATGCCTTGCGCATGGTGTGCTCCTCGTTCTCGGAGTGCTGCCACGCCCTCCCGGGCGGTGCAGCGGACGGCGGGTGGTCGCCGCTCGCCCTCATCGTCGGTGGGCGCGCCGGTGCGCCCGCCGTGGAACTGGTCCGGTCGTCCGGACCGCCGACAGGTCCCCCCAGCGGATCTCCCGCTGCCGCGCCGACTGCACCGTCTTCGCAGCGAGGTGGTGGATCGGTTCAGTGCTGACTGAGATCGCGCTGTGCGACCCCCGCCGAGGACCCCGGCCGAACCGGAAGTCCGGTCGTCTACGAACACCTGCCATGACCACCCCGCGAGCGCTGCCGCCCCGTCGCCGGACCCCCGCCGGCCCGCGCCGGTGGCAGTCGTTGCTGGTCGTCGTGCTGGCCGCGGCGTTCGTCGGTGCCGGCACCTTCCCGGCCCAGGCGCACGACGGGCTGGTCGGCACCGTCCCGCTCAACACCGAGCTCCTGACCACCGCCCCGGCGACGGTGGAACTGGACTTCACCGCGGAGCAACTGCCGCTGGGCACCGAGGTCCTCGTGACCGGCCCGGACGGCGCCCCGGTGTCCACCGGCCCCGCCGAGATCCGCGGCACGACCGTCGTCCAGGCGCTCGCGGCGTCGCTGCCGGCCGGTGAGTACGGCGTCGAGTGGCGCAGCACCTCCTCCGACGGGCACGCGCTCACCGGCAGCTTCGTCTTCACCGTCGCGGCCGCCGACCCGGCCGCCGCCGCGCCCACGACACCTGCCGCGAGGGCCGACCCCGGGACGGCGATCGCGGGTGACCCGCAGCCGGCGTCGGCCGACCGGCCCGCGGACGGCGGTCTGCCCACCGGCTGGCTGGTGGCCGCGGTCCTGGCGCTGGCCGGCATCGGTGCGCTCGTCGCCGTCCGGCTGCGCAGGCGGGCATGAGCACCACCGCGCCGGCCTCGCCGCTGCGCCAGGCGCAGCCGCCTGCGCCGGTGACCGACCGGACCACCCGTCGGACCGTCGCCTGGCTCGCCGCCGGGGCCGCCCTCGTGCTCGTGCTGCTCGGCGGCCTGGCCGTGGGCGGCGCCGACGAGGCCGTGCCCGACGGGCTCAGCGACGCCGGCCCGCTGGTCGAGCAGGGCGCCGCCGTCGTCACGCTCATCGGCCGGATCGCCGCGATCGGCACCATCGGTGCGCTGCTCTTCGCCGCCGTCCTGCTGCCCGGCCGGGCGGGTGCGCTGGCGCCGGCTGCGCGCCGGGCCGTGCGTGCTGCGTCGGCCTGGGCGCTGCTGTGGGCGGCCGCGACCGCGCTGGGCGCGTTCCTCACCGTCTGCCGGCTGGTCGGGCGCTCACCGGCATCGGTGCCGTGGTCCGCGGTCCGGGTCTTCGCGCTGGACACCGGCGCGGGGCACGCCGTCCTGATCGTCGCGGCGCTGACCGTCGCCGTCGCCGCGGGGGCGCGTCGCTGCTGCGGCGTGCTCGGCGCCGGTGCGCTGCTGGTCGGCGCGCTCGCCGCGGTGGTGGTGCCGGCCGTGCTCACCGGGCACTCCTCGGCCGCCGAGGACCACCTGCTCGCCGTCACGACCCTGGCCGTGCACGTCGTCGGGGCGAGCCTGTGGATCGGCGGCCTCGTCGCCCTGCTGGTGTTCGGCCGCCACGACGAGCAGCTGACCACCGCGGCGGGCCGGTTCAGCCGCCTGGCGCTGCTGTGCCTGCTGGCCACCGGGCTCACCGGGCTGGTCGCCGCCTCGGTGGTCCTCGGTGGTCCCGGCGCCGTGGTCGACGCCCTGGGCACCGGCTACGGCTGGCTGCTGCTGGGCAAGACGCTCGGTCTCGCCGTCCTCACTGTCCTGGGCTGGCAACACCGCCGGCGCACCGTGCCGCAGCTGCGGGCCGGGCGGCCCGGCGCCTTCCGTCGCTTCGCCGTCGTCGAGGTGTTCGTCATGCTGGGCACCGTCGCCCTGGCCGTGGCGCTGAGCTCGTCCCCTCCCCCGGCCGCCGCGCCGCCGACCGCGGCCACCGTGCCGGCCGACGCGGCCCCGGGCGCCCCGGCGGGCACCGCGACCCCGGCGACCGCCCCGGACCCGATGGCCGGTCACGACCACGGCCCGCTCACCGTCGGCGTGCTCGTGGACGACACCCGCTTCCACGTCGCCCACCCGGTCGCGGCCGGGTCGCGGGTCACCGTGTTCAACGGCAGCGACCGGGAGGTCAGCCTCACCGCCGACGACGGCTCCTTCGACGTCACCGTCCCCGCCGGCTCGCTGATGACCTTCCCGGCTCCCGCCCAGCCCGGCGAGCACCCGTTCACCAGCCGCCACTCGACGTCCTACGCAGACGTCCTCGTCGTCGAGTAGCGACCGGGTCCCGGGAGAGCACAGGCCACCCTCCAGCGTGCCGATCATGGTCGTGACGCTGCGACCACGGACGACCTGGAGGTCCTGTTCCGCATCGCCGCAGAGCTGGAGACCTGGGAGGAACGGACTGCCGGGGTCCCGGCCCCGCTGACCCGGGAGCGGTTCGAGGCGCGGCTGGCCCGGACCGCCGACGGCGACCCCGCCGAGAGCGGCACCACCTTCGCGGTCGACGTCGACGGTGCAGCGGTCGGCAGCGCGGCACTGTCCGGGCTCGACGGGTACGCCCGCCACGCCGAGGTGGGGATCAGCCTGCTGCCCGAGGCCCGGGGCCGCGGCATCGGGGCCTCGGCCATCAACCAGCTCGTGGAGTTCGGCTTCCGGCGGTGGGACCTGCGCCGGGTGCACCTGCAGGCGATCGCGTCGAACACCGGCGCGATCCGCGCCGACGAGAAGGTCGGGTTCGTGGTCGGGGGCCGGCTCCGTGAGCACGCCTTAGTCCGGGGTGCCTACGAGGACGTCGTGCTGATGGGGCTCCTCCGCTCCGACTCCGTCCCCGGCGCGTGACCCGCCCGGCCCCGGTGCAGGGCCCCGCCGCGAGCTTGCTCGTGGTAGGGGGCACCGGGGTCCTTCATTCGTCCTCGGTGCGGTAGCCCAGGTTGGGTGACAGCCAGCGCTCGGCCTCGGCGACGGTCCAGCCCTTGCGGCGGGCGTAGTCCTCGACCTGGTCGCGGCCGACCCGGCCCAGGACGAAGTACCGGGACTGCGGGTGGGAGAAGTACAGGCCGCTGACCGCGGCACCCGGCCACATGGCCATGCTCTCGGTCAGCTCGATCCCCGTGTTGTCCTGGACGTCGAGCAGGTCCCAGATCGTCTGCTTCTCGGTGTGCTCGGGGCAGGCCGGGTAGCCCGGCGCGGGCCGGATGCCGGCGTACCTCTCCGCGATCAGCCCGTCGGCGTCCAGCTCCTCGTCGGGGGCGTAGCCCCAGAACTCGGTGCGCACCCGCTCGTGCATCCGTTCGGCGAAGGCCTCGGCCAGCCGGTCGGCCAGCGACTCCAGCAGGATCGCGTCGTAGTCGTCGTTGTCCTTCTTGTACTGCGCCACCCGCTCGGCCGAGCCGAGGCCGGCGGTGACGGCGAAGGCGCCGACGTGGTCGGGCAGCCCGGTCTCCCGGGGCGCGACGAAGTCGGCCAGCGACTTGCGGGGTGAGCCGTCGCGGCCCTCGGTCTGCTGGCGCAGCTGGTGCAGCGTGGCGCGCACCGCGGTGCGGGTCTCGTCGGTGTAGACCTCGATGTCGTCGGAGCCGACCTGGTTGGCCGGGAACAGCCCGAACACCCCCGACGCGCGCAGCCACCGCTCGGCGATGAGCTGGTCGAGCATCGCCTGCGCGTCGGCGTAGAGCCGGCGGGCGGCCTCGCCGGTGGTCGGGTTGTGCAGGATGTCGGGGAACCGGCCGCGCATCTCCCAGGCGTTGAAGAACGGCTGCCAGTCGATGTACTCCCGCAGCTCGGCCAGCGGGTAGTCGGCGAAGGTCTTCACGAACTGGGTGGCGTGCCCGGCCGGGTGGTCGCAGACCGGCCCGGCGCACACGTCGCGGCTCTGCTGCAGCAGCATCCGCGGGCGCGGCGGCCGGTAGTCGGTCCAGTCCAGCGGGGTCGCCGCGGCACGGGCCTCGGCCAGCGGCAGCAGCTTGCGGGTGTCGGTGCGGGCCGCGTGCCGCTCCCGCAGCGTGGCGTACTCGGCGTCGGTGGCGGCCAGCAGGCCCGGGCGCTGCTCGTCCGAGAGCAGCGCGGCGACGACCGGCACCGAGCGGGAGGCGTCCTTGACCCAGATGACCGGGCCGGAGTACTTCTGGGCGACCTTGACCGCGGTGTGCGCGCGCGAGGTGGTCGCCCCGCCGATGAGCAGCGGGATGGTGAAGCCCTGCCGCTCCATCTCCGAGGCGAGGTTGACCATCTCGTCCAGCGACGGGGTGATCAGCCCGGACAGCCCGATGACGTCGGCGCCCTCGGCCTTGGCGGCGTCGAGGATCTTCTGCGCCGGCACCATCACGCCCAGGTCGACGACGTCGTAGTTGTTGCACTGCAGGACGACGCCGACGATGTTCTTGCCGATGTCGTGGACGTCGCCCTTCACGGTGGCCATGACGACCTTGCCGTTGCTGCGCTCGGCGTCCCCGGGCTGCTTCTCCGCCTCGATGTAGGGGATCAGGTGCGCGACGGCCTTCTTCATCACCCGGGCGCTCTTGACCACCTGGGGCAGGAACATCTTGCCGGCGCCGAACAGGTCACCGACCACGTTCATCCCGGCCATCAGCGGGCCCTCGATGACCTCGATGGGCCGGCCGCCGCGCGCGCTGATGTCCTGGCGCAGCTCCTCGGTGTCGGTCTCCACGAACTCGTCGATGCCCTTGACCAGGGCGTGGGTGATGCGCTCGCCGACCGGCAGCGACCGCCACTCCTCGGTGGCCACCTCGCGGGCGGCGCCGTCGCCGGCGAAGTCCCCGGCGATCTCCAGCAGCCGCTCGGTGGAGTCCGGGCGCCGGTTCAGGACGACGTCCTCGATGCGCTCGCGCAGCAGCTCCGGGACCTCGTCGTAGACCTCCAGGGCGCCGGCGTTGACGATGCCCATGTCCATCCCGGCCGCGATGGCGTGGAACAGGAAGACCGCGTGGATCGCCTCGCGCACCTTGTTGTTGCCGCGGAAGGAGAACGAGACGTTGGAGACGCCACCGGAGACCAGCGCGCCGGGCAGGTTCGCCTTGATCCAGCGGGTGGCCTCGATGAAGTCCAGCCCGTAGGTCGCGTGCTCCTCGATGCCGGTGGCCACGGCGAAGACGTTGGGGTCGAAGATGACGTCCTCGGCCGGGAAGCCGACCTGCTCGGTGAGGATGTCGTAGGCCCGCCGGCAGATCTGCGTGCGCCGCTGCAGCGAGTCGGCCTGGCCGTCCTCGTCGAAGGCCATGACCACGACCGCGGCGCCGTACTTGCGGCACAGCCGGGCCTGGGCGACGAACTCCTCCTCGCCGTTCTTCAGCGAGATCGAGTTGACGATCGCCTTGCCCTGCACGCACTTGAGGCCGGCCTCGATGACCTCCCACTTGGAGGAGTCGATCATCGTGGGGACCCGGCAGATGTCGGGCTCGGTGGCGATGAGCTTGGTGAAGCGGTCCATGGCCGCGACCCCGTCGATCATCCCCTCGTCCATGTTGACGTCGATGACCTGCGCGCCGGCCTCGACCTGCTGGCGGGCCACCGCGAGGGCCGCCGGGTAGTCGCCGGCCTTGATCAGGTTGCGGAAGCGCGCCGAGCCGGTGATGTTCGTGCGCTCGCCGACGTTGACGAACAGCGAGTCCTCGGTGACGGTCAGCGGCTCCAGGCCCGACAGCCGCAGCGCCGGGGCGACCTGTGCGGGCGTGCGCGGGGCGGTGCCGGCCACGGCGGCGGCGATCGCCGCGATGTGCGCCGGCGTCGTGCCGCAGCAGCCGCCGACGAGGTTGACGAACCCGGACGCGGCGAACTCGCCGATGATCGCGGCGGTCTCCTCCGGCGACTCGTCGTACTCACCGAAGGCGTTGGGCAGCCCGGCGTTGGGGTAGCAGGACACGAACGTGTCGGCGACCCGCGCCAGCTCGGCGATGTAGGGCCGCATCTCCTTGGCGCCCAGGGCGCAGTTGAGCCCGACCAGCAGCGGGCGCACGTGCCGCACCGAGTGCCAGAACGCCTCGGTGACCTGCCCCGACAGCGTGCGGCCCGACGCGTCGGTGATGGTGCCGGAGATCATCACCGGCCAGCGGCGGCCGCGCTCCTCGAACAGCGTCTCCAGCGCGAAGATCGCGGCCTTGGCGTTGAGGGTGTCGAAGATCGTCTCGACCAGCAGCACGTCGGACCCGCCGTCGACCAGGCCGTTGGCCTGCTCCAGGTAGGCCTCGACGAGCTCGTCGTAGGTGACGTTGCGGGCGCCGGGGTCGTTGACGTCGGGCGAGATGGACGCCGTCCGGCTGGTCGGGCCGATCGCGCCGACGACGTAGCGCGGCTTCTCCGGCGTGCTGGCCGCGTCGGCCGCGGCGCGGGCGAGCCGGGCCGAGGCCAGGTTCAGCTCGTAGGCCAGCTCCGCCATCCCGTAGTCGGCCAGCGAGATGCGGGTGGCGTTGAAGGTGTTGGTCTCCAGCAGGTCCGCGCCGGCGTCGAGGTACTCGCGGTGGATGCCGCTGATGACCTGCGGGGCGGTGATGCTGAGCAGGTCGTTGTTGCCCTGGACGTCGCTGGGCCAGTCGGCGAACCGCTCGCCGCGGTAGCCGGCCTCGTCGGGCCGGTCGCGCTGGATCGCCGTGCCCATCGCGCCGTCGAGGACCAGGACCCGCTCGCGCATGGCGGCGGTCAGCGCCGCGGTGGCGTCGGGTCGCAGCTCGGCGGGGGTGGGCGCGGGGAACTGGGGCACGGGTGCGTCCTCGGGTCGTCGATCGGGCACGGGATCACGGGCGTCCGGCGCCAGGGCCCTGGCAACGCCGACGGGCAGCAGCGCCGCGTCGTCCTCGAACAACTCCCCGATCGTCCCACTTCCGTCCAGCCCGTTGCCGGACGACGTCCCGGTGTCCCTGGCCGGGCCGCCGGGAGCCGGACCCGGTGGCGGGATCGACGTAGGCTCGACAGGTGATCGATCCGAAGTCCGACGCAGACGACCTGCCCGAGCTGGACGACCCCGTGGTCGTGGTGGCGTTCGAGGGGTGGAACGACGCCGGGGACGCCGCCACGGGTGCCGTGGAGCACCTGGAGCTCATCTGGGACGCCACCCCGCTCGCCGCGCTGGACCCCGAGGACTACTACGACTTCCAGGTCAACCGGCCCACCGTCTCCCTCGTCGACGGCGTCACCCGCCGCCTCGAGTGGCCGACCACCCGCATCTCGGTCGCCAAGCCCCCGGGCAGCGACCGGCACGTCGTCCTCATCCGCGGCATCGAGCCGAACATGCGCTGGCGCAGCTTCTGCGACGAGCTGATCGAACTGTGCCAGGAGCTGGGCGTCACGACCGTCGTCGCCCTCGGGGCGCTGCTGGCCGACACCCCGCACACCCGCCCGACACCGGTCAGCGGCTCGGCCTACGACGCCGAGTCCGCCCGCAAGTGGGGCGTGGAGACCTCCCGCTACGAGGGGCCCACCGGCATCCTCGGCGTCTTCGCCGACGCGTGCGTGCAGTCGGGCCTGCCGTCGGTGAGCTTCTGGGCCGCGGTGCCGCACTACGTCTCCCAGCCGCCCTCGCCGCGGGCCACCATCGCCCTGCTGACCCGGGTCGAGGAGGTCCTGGAGCTCACCGTGCCGCTGGGCGCGCTGCCGCAGCAGGCCGACGAGTGGGTGACCACGGTCGACGAGATGGCCCAGGAGGACGACGAGGTCGTGGAGTACGTGCGCTCGCTGGAGGAGCGCGCCACCGCCACCGACCTCTCCCAGGCCAACGGCGACCAGATCGCCCGCGAGTTCGAGCGGTACCTGCGCCGCCGCGGCAGCACCGGCGGCGCCAGCTAGCCGATTGCGGGCCCGACGGGCTGGTGGTGGTCGTCCTGGGGGACGGCCGCCACCAGCCCGTTCCCGTCTGCAGCCTCTGCCGCCTCAGCGGCCGGGCAGGGTGGCCAACGACTGCGAGCGGCGGGCGACGAGGTCGGCGTAGGTGCCGTCGCGCTCGGCGAAGCGGTGCATGCGCACGCCCTCGACGAGCACCTCCTGCGGTGTCGGGTCCTCCGCCAGCAGGGCCATCACCTCGTCGAGGTAGCCGGCCAGCGGCAGGGCCGCGGGGTTGACCCGCTCCTGCCCGGCGGTGGCGACGGCGGGCGGCACGATCTCGGCCACCTCCACGCCGGTGCCGGCCAGCTGGGCCCGCAGCGCCTCGGTGTAGGCGTGCACCCCGGCCTTGGACGCCGCGTAGCTGGGCATCAGCGGGAAGGGCAGGAACGCGATCCCGGAGCTGACGGTGAGCACCGTCCCGGCGCCGCGGGCCAGCAGGTGCGGGGTGAAGGCGTCCACGACCCGGATGGTGCCGAGCAGGTTCGTGGCGATCGTCGTCTCGGTGGCGGTGATGTGCGCGGGGTCCCGGAGGTCCTCGGTGAGCATGACACCGGACATCGTGACGACGACGTCGAGGTCGGGGTGCGCGGCGAGCACCTCGTCGCGGGCACGGAGCACCGAGGCGGGGTCGGTGACGTCGACGGCGACGGTGTCCATCCCCTCCACCGGCTGCGGGTGCCTGCCCCCGACGACGACGGTGCTGCCGGCGTCGGCGAACCGCTGGGCCAGGCCCCGCCCGATCCCGGACGTGCCGCCGACGACGAGCACGGTGCGCTGGCTGATCTGCATGGTGACCTCCTCACGGTCCCCGGGAGGTCCGGGGCACCGCCGACCACGCTGTCCCCGGCTGCCCGGCGGTGGAGATGCCCGGCGGGTCCGGGGAGTGGCAGGACCCCCTCTCCCCCACCGGCCCGGGGCTACGGTCGCGGCGATGGACCGCGACGAGGACAGCAACCGGCTGGGCGCCTACCTGACCGCCCGGCGCGCCCTGGTCACCCCCGAGCAGGCCGGCATCCCGCCGGGCCTGCACCGCCGGGTGGCCGGGCTGCGGCGGGAGGAGGTCGCGCTGCTGGCCGGGATCAGCGCCGACTACTACCTGCGGCTGGAGCGCGGGCGGGACCGCAACCCCTCCGAGCAGGTGCTCACCGCGCTCGCCCGCGTGCCGCAGCTGGACGAGGTCGAGCACCGCTACCTGCTCGAGCTCGCCGGGCCGCGGCGCCGGACCCGCCCGCGCCGGAGAGCCGAGACTGTCCCGGCACGGCTCACCCACCTGCTGGCCGCCGTCGACGTCCCGGCGTTCGTCGAGGGGCGGGCGTTCGACGTGCTGGCGGCCAACCCGCTCGCGACGGCGCTCAACCCCCGGGTGCGGCCGGGTGAGAACCGGCTGCGCTCGCTGTTGCTGGACCCCGGCGAGCGCGACTTCCACACCGACTGGGAGACGGCCACCGCGGAGTTCGTCGGGTCGTTCCGCCGCTCGGTCGACGACGCCGTGGACGACCCGCGGGTCGTGGAGCTGGTCGGTGAGCTGTCCCTGGCCAGCGCCCGCTTCCGCGGTCTGTGGGCGCGGCACGACGTCTCCCGGCTGCGCGGCGGCACCACCGACGTCCACCACCCGGTGGTCGGGGCGCTGCACCTGCACCGGGACAAGCTGCCCGTCGAGGACGTGACGCTGGTCCTCTACTACGCCGACACCGGCAGCGAGAGCGCGGAGAAGCTGCAGCTGCTGGCCGCGCTCACCACGCCGTCCGGGGACCACCTCGGGCTGGACGGTGCCTCCGAGCGGGGGTGACATCGGTGCACCCGATCTCGGTGACCGGCCGACCCGGCTCGGCGGCCGGGCTCAGGGGGTGACGAGCAGCGGGCGCATCCGGACCGAGGCGGTGTCGTCGAAGAGCCGGTCGTGGGTGGCCAGGGCGAACCGGTCGGTCATGCCGGTGACGTGGTCGACGACCTGGGTGAGCAGGTCGGCCTCGGTGTCCCGGTAGGTCGCCGGGATCAGCTCGGGGTGGGCCAGGTGGTGGTCGACCAGCCGGCGGATGACGCCGATCGCCATCTGCTTCTGCCCCGCAGCGGTCTCGGACTCGTAGACGTGCTCGAACATGAAGGCCCGCAGCTCGGCCATCGCCGCCAGCGCCTCCGGTGCCATGACCACCGCGCCGGTGGTGTTGTCCGGGGACAGGCTGCCCTCGACGACCGCGGAGATCATCGCCCCGACCATCGCGCTGCCCGGTGCACCGAAGACCCGGCGGGTGCTGGCCGGCAGGTCACCGACGGACAGCACCCCGGCGCGGACGGCGTCCAGCGCGTCGTGGGAGAGGTAGCCGATCCGGTCGGCGAACCGCACGCACTGCGCCTCCCGGGTCGTCGGCGGCGGGGTGATCTTCCAGCTGTGCGCCCGGATCCCGTCGCGGACCTCCCAGGTGAGGTTGAGGTCCTCAAGCACCTCCACGATGCGCACGCCCTGCGCGGCGTGGTGCCAGCCGCCGGCGACGTAGGGCTCCAGCGCGGCCTCGCCGATGTGCCCGAACGGCGAGTGGCCCAGGTCGTGGCCCAGCGCGATCGCCTCGGCCAGCGTCTCGTTCAGCGACAGCGCCGCGGCCAGCGACCGGGCCACCTGGGTGACCTGCAGCGTGTGGGTGAGGCGGGTGACGAAGTGGTCGCCGTCGGGATTGAGGAACACCTGCGTCTTGTGCTTGAGCCGGCGGAAGGCCTTGGCGTGCAGGATCCGGTCCCGGTCCCGCTCGTAGGCGGTGCGCAGCTCGTCCTCCGGCTCCGGCCGGGCGCGCCCGCGGGTGTGCACCGACCGGGCCGCGCCCGGCGCCAGCAGCTCCTCGGCGGCCTCGCGGGCACGCCGATCGGCCAGCCGGAACGGGGACGCGGGCGTGCTCATGCCGAGAGCACGACCCCGAGGAGGGCGTCGACCAGGTCGCCGACGACCGTGGGTGACTGCTCGTCCCAGTCGTCGGGCACGTCGGTCGACCCGGCGCCGGCCAGGGTGGCCTGCGCCCAGGCGTCGACGGCGGCGATGGCACCGGGGGTGTCCAGGTCGTCGGCCAGCCGCTCGCGCACCGTGATCAGCACCGGCCCGGCCGGGGCGCCCAGCGGCAGGGCCACCGCCCGCTGCCAGGCCGACAGCCGCTTCTCCGCGGCGGTGAGCAGATCGAGGGTCCAGGCGCGGTCGGTGCGGTAGTGCCCGGACAGCAGCGCGAGCCGGATCGCCATCGGGTCCACGCCCTCACCGCGCAGCCGGGAGACGAACACCAGGTTGCCCCGGCTCTTGCTCATCTTCTCGCCGTCCAGGCCGATCATCGCCGCGTGCACGTAGGCCCGGGCGAAGGGCTTGGTGGCCGTGAGCGCCTCGGCGTGGACGGCGGAGTACTCGTGGTGCGGGAAGACCAGGTCGCTGCCACCGCCCTGGACGTCGAAGCCCATGCCGATGGTGTCCAGCGCGATCGCCGCGCACTCGATGTGCCAGCCGGGGCGGCCGGCGACGCCGCGCGGGCCGGGCCAGGACGGCTCGCCCTCGCGGGCCCCGCGCCACAGCAGCGGGTCCAGCCGGTTGCGCTTGCCCGGCCGGTCGGGGTCGCCGCCCCGCTCGGCCGACAGCCGCAGCATGGTGGGCTCGTCGTACCCGGACTCGCTGCCGAATCCCGGCGCCTGCGCGACGTCGTGGTAGAGGTCGCCGGTGCCGTCGTCGAGGGAGTAGGCCAGCCCGGCGTCCCACAGCTCCTCGACCTTGACCACGATCTGCGGGATCGCCTCGACCGCGCCGACGTAGTCGTCGGGCGGGAGGACGCGCAGGGCGGTCATGTCCTCGCGGAACAGCGCGGTCTCGCGCATCCCCAGCACGATCCAGTCCTCGCCGTCGCGGTCGGCCCGCTCGAACAGCGGGTCGTCGACGTCGGTGACGTTCTGCACGTAGTGGACCGCGTGCCGGGCGTCGCGCCAGATCCGGTTCACCAGGTCGAAGGCCAGGTAGGTGGCGGCGTGCCCGAGGTGGGTGGCGTCGTAGGGGGTGATCCCGCAGACGTACATCCGCGCGGTGCGGCCGGGGGTGACCTCGACGACCTCACCGCGGGCGGTGTCGTACAGCCGCAGGGCCGGGCCGGAGCCGGGCAGCATCGGGATCAGTGGGGCGGGCCAGGAGTGCACGTGGCGAGCGTAGAACCGCTGTCCGACACCTCCGCACGGCACCCGGTCGCATCGGCCCAGGTCGGGCGTGCTCAGGGCCAGCGGGTGGCGTACCTGTCGAACTGCTCACCGGTCTGCACGCCGACCACGCAGAACAGCAGGCCCGAGGGGTCCTTCATCTGCCAGAAGCCGCCCATGTCGGCCATCCGCAGGGCACCGAGCGCCTCCAGCCGGGCGACCTCGGCGTGCACGTCGTCGGTCTCGATGTCGACGTGCCAGCGCGGTGCGGTGCCCGGGCCGGTGCGTTGGACCTCCAGGTGGAAGCCGTCGGCGAAGGAGCCCAGCGAGGACCACACGTCGTCGCCGGGCTCGCGCTCGACCGGGTGGCCGGTGGCCGCCGACCAGAAGTGCTGGCCGCGGTCGTGCAGCTCCGGCGGGAGGTCGATGAGCAGGACGGCGAGGCGGCTGCGGTGCGGCACCGGCTCACCCAACCAGCGCGACCCCGCCGGGGGCAACGGCCGGCTGTCCCTCGATGCCCGGCCCCCGCTCCAGGTCGCCCTCCCGCACGGCCACCCAGAGCACGACCGCGATCAGCACGGCCAGGAGCAGCAGCCCGATCAGGACGGCGGGAGGACGGCGCACCGGGTCACCGTGGCACCCCGGGGACCGCCGGGCAACGACGTCCGCACCGGGCGACCCGATGTCCGGGCTCACCGTGCCTGCTCCTGGCTCACCGCCGGAGGTGAGCCAGGAGCAGGCACGATCAGGTCACCTGATCCCGGCGGACCTCAGAAGGGCGGCCAGGGCAGGGCGGGCCAGTCGCCGCTGGGCTGCGGGTGCAGCTGCGTGCGCAGCAGGTCCTCGACCCGCTGCTGCGTGCGCCGGACCTCGCGCCGGGTGAGGTGCTCGTGCAGCTGCTCCCCCAGGTCCCCGCGCAGCTGCTCGGCCAGCCGCTCCAGCACGGCCAGGTGCTCCAGCAGCAGCGGCTTGCCCGCCCAGCGCCACAGCAGCGTGCGCAGCTTGGGGTCGACGGAGAAGCAGATGCCGTGGTCGACGCCGTACACGTGCCCGTCGCGCATCGGGATGATGTGGCCGCCCTTGCGGTCGGCGTTGTTGACCACCGCGTCGAACACCGCCATCCGGCGCAGCCCCGGGTCGTCGGCGCGCACGAACTCGGCCAGGTCGACGGCCGGGTCGGCGTCCATCCACAGCTGCACCATGCCGGTGCCGTAGGGGCCCTCGCGCAGCACGGTGGGCGGGACGACCGCCCACCCGGTCGCCTCCGACACCAGGTGCGCGCCGATCTCGCGACCGGCCAGGGTGCCGTCGGGGAAGTCCCACAGCGGCCGCTCGCCGGCCACCGGCTTGTAGACGCACGTCGCGCCCAGGGTGGCGGTGCGGATGGCGGCGATGAGCGTGACGTTGCTGGCGTCCAGCAGCCGGCCCTCGAGGTCGAGCTCGCCGTCGCGCAGCAGGGTGGCCACCTCCTCCGGCCCGTCGGGGGCCCGGCGGTCGCCGTGGTCGAAGGTGGTCAGGTCCAGCTCGACGACGTCGCCGTCGTCGTCGTACTCGTCCTCGTCGTACTCGGCGACGGGCTCGTCCTCGGCCAACGGGTCCTCCAGCCGGTCGTCGCGTGGGCCGGAGCCCGGGTCGGGTGGGCCCGTCACCGAGCCGCCGGCTGCCGGCCGCGGGTCAGCGGCGGTAGCCGTTCTGCCGCGGGCACACGTGCCCGGCGGGGTCGAGCGGGAGCGAGCACAGCGGGCAGGACGGGCGGCCGGCGGAGATGACCCGCCGGGCGCGCGCGACGAAGGCGCGGGCGGCGGCCGGGGTGATGGTGACCCGCAGCGCGTCGGGGCCCTCGTCGCTGTCGGAGAGGATCACGTCCTCCTCGATCGGCTCCTCGCCGGCGGCGACGGCCTCGACGACGACGGCCGCGGCCTCGCCGTCCCAGGCCAGGCCCATGGCGGCGACCCGGAACTCCTCGTCGACGGGGGCGGTGAGCGGATCGAGGTCGTCGACGTCGGCGTCGGGCGGGACGACGACGGAGGCGCGGGTGGCCACCTCGTCGAGCAGCTCGCTCATCCGGTCGGCCAGCACCTGCACCTGCGACTTCTCCAGCGCCACGCTGATCGTGCGGCCGGCCTCGTCGGAGGCCTGCAGGTAGAAGGTGCGGTCGCCGGGCTGGCCCACCGTGCCGGCGACGAACCGGGTGGGACGGTCGAAGGTGAAGACCTGACGAGGCACGGGTGTCAGGTTACGCGGCGCCGGAGCCCGCGCCGCCGCCGACGACCGCGTCGGAGGACTTCCGCCGCCCGCGCTTCCTCTTCGGCGGGATCAGCGCCGCGACGTCGCCCCCGGTGTCGTTGACCCGGACGACGAAGGGGCGGGTGTCGGTGTAGGTGACCACCGAGATCGAGGCGGGGTCGACGACGATGCGCTGGAAGGAGTCCAGGTGCATGCCGAACGCGTCGGCCAGCACCGCCTTGATCACGTCACCGTGGCTGCAGGCGACCCACACGGCGTCCGGCCCCAGCGTGGCGTTCCACTCGCGGACGGCGGCCACCGCGCGCGCCTGGGTCTGCGCCAGCCCCTCCCCCTCGGGGCCGGGGAACACCGCCGCGGAGGGGTGCTGCTGCACGACCTTCCACAGCGGCTCCTTGGCCAGCTCCTTGATCGGCCGGCCGGTCCAGTCGCCGTAGCGGGCCTCGCCGAGCCGGTCGTCGGTCCGCAGCTCCAGCTCGCGGCCGGCGACGACCGCGCCGGCGGTCTGCCGGCAGCGCTCCAGCGGGCTGCTCACCACCGCCGCCAGCGGTACCGACGACAGCCGCTGGGCGACGGCGGCCACCTGCCCCTGCCCGGTCTCGTCGAGCTGGACGCCGGGGGTCCACCCGGCCAGGACGCCGGCGGTGTTGGCCGTCGTCCGGCCGTGCCTGAGCAGGATGACGGTGGTCACGAACCGACCCTATGCTCCGGCCCCCTCAGGCCCCGTCCAGAGGCTCGTCCCGAGCTCGCGAGGGATGAGGGGGACGGGGTCCTTCCACCGCCGAGAGCGTGCGAGTGGTGGGGCGAGGAGGTCCTTCGGCCTCCCTCAGGCGCCGGAGTCGGGGTCGAGGACGCCGGCGCCGACCAGCACGAGGATGAGCAGGCCCAGCGCGACGCGGTAGACGACGAAGGGGGTGAAGCTGCCCTTGTTCAGGTAGCGCAGCAGCCAGGCGATGACGACGTAGCCCACGGCGAACGAGATGACGGTGGCCAGCAGGGTCGGGCCCCACTCGATGCCGCCGTCGAGGGACTGCTGCACCTGGTAGAGCCCCGAGCCCAGGACGGCGGGGATGGCCAGCAGGAACGAGTAGCGCGCCGCCGCGGCCCGGGAGTAGCCGAGGAACCGGCCGGCGGTGATGGTGCCGCCGGAGCGGGAGACACCGGGGATGAGCGCCAGCGCCTGGGCGAACCCGTAGACGAGACCGTGCCGGGGCGTGAGGTCGGGCAGCTCGAGCTTGCCGCTGCTCATCCGGTCGGCGGCGTAGAGGATCAGCGAGAACAGCACCAGCGCGATCGCGACGATGCGCAGGTCGCGGAACGTGGTCTCGATCTGGTCCTGCAGCAGCAGCCCGAGCACGATGATCGGGATGCTGCCGATGATGATCAGCCAGCCCATCCGGGCGTCGGCGTCGCGGGGCCGGTCGCGGTGCAGCAGCGAGCCCACCCACGACTTGATGATCCGGGCGATGTCCTCGCGGAAGTAGATGAGCACCGCGACCTCGGTGCCGATCTGGATGATCGCGGTGAACGCCGCGCCCGGGTCGTCCCAGCCGAACAGGTCACCGACGATGCGCAGGTGGGCGCTGGAGCTGACCGGGATGAACTCGGTGAGCCCCTGCACCAGACCGAGGAACGCCGCCTCGAACCACCCCACCGGTCAGCCCAGCCGGGCGAGGTCGGGGGCGGACGGGAGGACGGCGAGACGGCATGGCACGGCAGGCACCCTAGGGGTTGCGGCTGTCAGCACCGCGCACGCCGCCCCGGGGACACGCGTCGGCGGGCGGTCCCGTCGGTGGACGACGGTAGGTTGACCGGTCGTGGAACAGCGGGCGCTCGGGCGCAGCGGGCTCGTGGTCTCCCGGCTCGGTCTGGGCACCATGACCTGGGGCCGTGACACCGACGAGGACGAGGCCGCGATGCAGCTCACCGCCTTCGTCGACGCCGGCGGGACGCTGGTCGACACCGCCGACGTGTACGCCGACGGCGAGAGCGAGCGCACCCTCGGGCGGCTGCTGGCCGACGTCGTCCCGCGCTCCGACGTGCTGGTCGCCACCAAGGCCGCCGGGCGCACCGGCCCGGGGCCGATGGGCCGAGGCGCGTCCCGCGGGCACCTGCTCGCCGCGCTCGACGCCTCGCTGGAGCGCCTGGGCCTGGACCACGTCGACCTGTGGCAGCTGCACGCCTGGGACGACGCGACCCCGCTGGAGGAGACGCTGGCCGCCTGCGACCTCGCGGTGTCCTCGGGCCGGGCCCGCTACATCGGGGTGAGCAACTTCTCCGGCTGGCAGACCGCGCAGGCCGCGACCTGGCAGCGCGCCTGGCCCGGTCGCACCCCGGTGGTGAGCACCCAGGTCGAGTACTCGCTGCTGCAGCGCGGCATCGAGCGCGAGGTCGCCCCGGCCGCGGAGGCGCTGGGGCTGGGCGTCCTGCCGTGGTCGCCGCTGGGCCGCGGGCTGCTGACCGGCAAGTACCGGCACGCCACCCCCGAGGACTCCCGGGCGGCGTCCCCGCAGTGGCAGGGCTTCCTCTCCCGGCTGCACTCCCCCACCGCTGACCGCGTGGTGGAGGCGGTGGTGACCGCCGCCGACGGGCTGGGCACCAGCCCGCTGGGGGTGGCCCTGGCCTGGCTGCGCGACCGGCCCGGCGTCGTCGCCCCGATCGTGGGCGCCCGCACCGCCGCGCAGCTGCAGGAGACACTGGACGCCGACGGCGTGCGGCTGCCGCCGGCCATCGTCACCGCGCTGGACGACGTCTCGGCGCCGCACTTCTCCTATCCCGACCAGCGGCCGGATCCCTCATGAGCACCCCCTCCCCGACCGGCGACCCGGTCTTCGCCGCCTTCTGCGCCGCCGGCCTGTGGCCCGGCCTGGGCAAGCGCGCCGCGGCCGAGCTGCCCGCCGCCGGCATCACCAGCCCCGACGACGTCTCGGCCGACACGCTGCTCAAGCTGCCCCGGGTGGGCCGGCAGCGCGCCGAGCGGCTGTTCAGCTCCTTCCTGGCCGCCGGCCCCACCTACGAGGTGGTGGAGCTGCTCGTCGGCGCCGGCCTCAACGCCCGGCTGGCGGTGAGCTCCGCCGACACCCTGGGCCCGGACGCCGCCCGCCGGCTGCGCGACGACCCGTGGGCGCTGCTGAGCCTCAACGGCGTCACGCTCGCCGACGCCGACCGGCTGGCGATCACCGTGCTGTCCGGCGCCGACCGGCAGGACTCCCGCCGCGGCCGCGCGATCGTCTCCCTGACCCTGCGCACCGCCACCCGCGACGGGCACACGGTGCTGCCGGCCGACCTGGTGGTGGCCGCGCTGCAGGCCGAGGGCATCGCCGACCCGGCCGCCGCGGTGCTCGCCGCCGTCGAGTCCGGCGAGGTGCTCGATCACGAGCCGCCGTTCGTCGAGCCCGACGAGGACGACGACGAGTTCCCCGAGCCGGACCCGTCGCTGCGCACGTTGTCGCTGGCCCGGTTCGGGATGGCCGAGGAGGCCGTGGCCGAGAACGTGCACCGGCTGGCGGCCACGAGCCGGCGGATCGCGGACCCCGCGTCGGTGCGCTCGGTGGCCAAGGGGCTGGACCCGGCGCAGCAGGCCGCGGTCGCCCAGGTGCTGGGCGCGGGCATCTCGCTGCTCACCGGCGGGCCGGGCACCGGCAAGAGCCGCACGGTCGCCTCGCTGGTGAAGCTGCTGGAGGCCAAGGGCACCGAGGTGGCGCTGGCCGCCCCGACCGGCCGGGCGGCCAAGCGGCTCGAGGAGCTCACCGACCACCCGGCGGTCACCGTGCACCGGCTGCTCGGCGCCCAGGGCATGACCGGCGGGTTCGCCCGCAACGAGGAGTGGCCGCTGGACGCCGACGTGGTGGTGGTCGACGAGGCCTCGATGCTCGACGTCGAGCTCACCGCGGCGCTGCTGGAGGCCTGCCCCGACGGCACGCACCTGCTGCTGGTCGGTGACCCGGCGCAGCTGCCCTCGATCGGCCCCGGCCACGTGCTCGGCGACCTGATCGACTCCGGTGCGGTGCCGGTCACCGAGCTGACCACGCTGCACCGGCAGGCCGCCGGTGGCGCGATCGCCCGGCTGGCCACCGGCGTCCGCGGCGGGGAGCTGGTGCAGGTCGAGTCCCCCGACCGCGAGGTCGTCATCGTGCCGGCCACCGGCAGTGCGGAGGCGGCCCGGCGGGTGGTGCAGCTGGTCACCGACTCCATCCCGCGCGCGCTGGGCATCGACCCGGCCACGGTGCAGGTGGTCACCCCGGTGCACCGCGGGCCGGCCGGCACGATCGAGCTGAACAAGGCGCTCAAGGCCGCGCTGAACCCCGGCGACGGCACCGTCTTCGGCTTCGACGTCGGCGACCGGGTGGTGGCCACGGCCAACCACCTGGACCTGGAGCCCATCGGGTTCGCCAACGGTGAGGTGGGCGTGGTCACCGGCACCGGCGACGGCTCGCTGAACGTCGACTTCAGCTCCGGCCCGGTCACGGTCAACGGCTCGGCGCTGTCGGACCTGCGGCACGGCTGGGCCATCACGGTCCACCGGGCGCAGGGCTCGGAGTGGCCGGGCGTGGTCGTCGTCCTGCCCCCGGAGGCCGGCGGGATGCTGTCGCGGCCGCTGGTCTACACCGCGCTCACCCGGGCGCAGAAGCACCTGTCGATCGTGCACGCCAGCGGTGCCGCGCTGGCCCGCGCCGTCCGCGAGGTCGACGTCCGGCCGCGGCGCACGCGGCTGGCGACGCTGCTGGCGGAGATGGCCGAGTGACCACCCGATCAGGTGACCGGCGTTTGACCCGTTGATCTTGAGGGAACCATCGCTGCCATGGGCATCATCGGCTTCCTCGTCTTCGGTCTCGTCGTCGGCGCGCTCGCGCGTCTGATCAAGCCCGGCAAGCAGAACCTCAGCATCCTGGCCACCCTGCTGCTGGGTGTCGTCGGCTCGCTGATCGGTGGCTTCGTCGCCAAGTTCTTCGGCACCGGCGGCTACTTCGAGCTGAACATCCTCGGCGCCATCGTGGCGATCGTCGCCGCTGTCCTGCTGATCGGCGTCGCCGAGGGCATGAGCAGCGGCCGCCGCTCGGTGCGCTGACGCACCCCGTCCCCCGCTCCACCCCTGCCCGGGGCGCCGACCTGCTGGTCAGCGTCCCGGGCAGGCGCGTTCCGCGGCGCAGAGCAGCCGCTGCACGGCCACACCCAGGTCCTCGGGACCGGTGACCGGCGCCGGGAACGGCACCCGCACGTCGCGGTGGTGCCCGGCCGGCTGCTCGAAGCGCAGCCGGAAGCCGAACCGGTCGAGCCCCAGCGGGCGCACGGTTCCGCCGCCGGCCCACTCCGCCGGCACCCGCGAGGCCAGCAGGGCCAGCTGCTCGGGGTGCGACGCGTCGAGGTGCTGCAGCATGTCCGCCTCCACCGCCGCGAGCGGGTCGGGGACGGCGGCCAGGTAGTCGTCGGGGTCGACCTCGGTGACCGCGCCGCACTCCCCCAGCACCACCTCCGCCAGGTCCAGCGACAGCAGCGTCGCGGTCGAGCCCACGTCGAGCAGCGCACCGACCGGGGCGACGTCGGCGAAGGCCAGCAGCGCCTCCTGCTGGTCGGCCGGCTCGACCGGGGTCAGCCAGCCCGACAGCCACACCTGCGCGCGGACAGCGTCGTGCAGCGGCACCGGCGCGTGGTCGGTGACCATCAGCAGCGCCGCCAGGTCGCCGTCTGCCGAGGCGCGCACGGCGGTGCACACCTCCCCGTCGGTCGGGACGACGAGCAGCACCTGCCCGTGGGCGGTGATGGTGTGCGCGAGCACCCGGCTGCCGTCGATGCCGGCGGCACAGACGGCGGCGGCCGGGCGGCCGGCGACGGTGCGGGCGCGCTCGGCAGCGCTCGGCCGCAGGGCGGCGGGGCGGATCGATCGTGTCATGCGGCACTCCGGGCTCGGGCCGACTCGTCATCGGGGTAAGGTGAGCCTAACCGAACACGGAGGTCCTGTGAACAGCTCCCGCCCCAAGGTCCGCCGCAGCCGCGCGCTGGGCATCCCGCTCACCCCCAAGGACGTGCGCTACTTCGAGCGCCGCCCCTACCCGCCGGGTGAGCACGGCCGCAAGCGCCGCGTCGCGAGCGACTACTCCACCCGCCTGAAGGAGAAGCAGCGGCTGCGCGCGCAGTACGACATCAGCGAGACGCAGCTGCGCTCGGCCTTCGACCGCGCCAGGCGCAGCGGTGGCAAGACCGGCGAGGAGCTGATCACCCACCAGCTGGAGGCCCGCCTGGACGCCACCGTGCTGCGGGCCGGCTTCGCCCGCACCATCTACCAGGCGCGGCAGGTCGTCAGCCACCAGCACGTGCTGGTCAACGGCGCGCGCGTCGACCGGCCCAGCTACCAGGTGCAGCCCTACGACGTCGTCGAGATCGCCGAGAAGAGCAAGACCAAGCCGCCGTTCCAGGTCGCGGCCTCCGGCGCGCACGCCGCTGCCCCGGGTTACCTGGAGGTGCAGCTGTCGCAGCTGCGCTGCACGGTGCTCCGCCGGCCGCGCCGCGACGAGGTCCCGGTCATCTGCGACGAGCAGCTGGTCGTGGAGCACTACTCCCGCTGACCCGCTGCACCGCCCCGGCCCGTGCGCCCGCAGGCGCACGGGCCGGGGCGTGCCACGGGCAGCTCCCCCGGCCGCCGACGGGGCTCAGCCGCGGAACTCGTCCTCGTCGCCGCCGGCGTCGGCCTGCTGCTCGAGCACGTCGTACTGGTCGGCCTCGGCGTCCCCGCTGCGCACGCCGCTGGTGCCACCCGGGGTGGCGGTCAGCTGCTGCTCGATGCCGTCGGCCTCCGGGACGTCGTCGGCCGGCGGCGCGGCCTCGGCGGCCAGCTCCGGACTGCCCGGGACGGCGTCCTGCAGCTGCTCCTGGCGGTCGGCGTCGGTGGCTTCCGGATCGGTCACGGTGGTCTCCTGGCTGCTCGGTGGGCCCGGCCCGCTGCCGGCGCCCTCGCCGTCCTCCCCTGCCCGGACGGCCGTCGGACGACACCCGGGGCGGCGACCGGGTGGTGAGCACCACGTGACCGGCGGGCGTCCGGCAGGCACAATCGGGCGGGTGTCATCACCCGGCGAGTACGAGTACGCCCCGCTGCGCCTGCCGGCCGGGATCTCCCGGTCGGCCGCGGCCCAGCTGATGAGCATGCAGTCCGACACCGGTGGCTGGGAACTCGCCCGCCTCCAGGCGTTCGCCGACGGCTCGCGCAAGGTGGTCATGCGGCGGCGGATGCGGCTGTCGTACCTGCCCCGCCCGATGATCTGATCCGCTCGCCCTCACGCGCGCTGCCGGGCGCCCACCCGCCCCGGCGATAGGCTGCCGTCCCTCGCCGCTGCCGCCTGGCCGGCCGAGTCGGACGAGAGGTGGGGGCTCGGCGTGGACCGGCGGGTCAGCAGACGGCACCTGCTGCCTTTGGGCGTCCTGGCCTTCTGCGTCGTCCTGGACGTGATCAGCGGACCGGGCCAGGTCGTGATCGGCCTGCTGGCCATGGCCCCGCTGGTCGCGGCGATCCTGATGGGCCGGGCGTCCACCATCGCCTACGGCCTGGCCGCGGTGGCCCTGGCGGTCCTGCTGGGCGTCTACGGCGACCAGTACACCGCAGAGACCGCCTTCGCCCAGTCGCTGCGCATCCTGGGCGTGGTCGTCAGCGGCGTCCTGGCCGTGTTCGCCTGCACGCTGCGGCTGCGGCGGGAGGAGGCCCTGGCCCGGCTCAACACCGAGGCGGCCACCTCGCGCGCCGCCGTCCAGCTCGCGGCCAGCTTGCAGCGCAGCCTGCTCACCGAGCCACCCGTCGTCCCCGGGGTGGAGATGGCCGTGCGCTACCTGCCGGCCATGCAGCACGCGCAGGTGGGCGGCGACTGGTACGACGCGTTCCCGCTGGCCGACGGCACCACGATGCTGGTGATCGGCGACGTGGCCGGGCACGACGTCGCCGCGGCCGCGACCATGGCCCAGGCCCGCGGTGTGCTGCGCGGCATCGCCTCGACCGTCGGCAGTTCCCCTGCCGCGGTGCTGGACGCCATGGACCGCGCCCTGCTGCAACTGCGGGTCGAGACCCTGATGACCGTGACGGCGGCGACCCTGCGCCGCGAGCCGGACGGCGGGTCGACGACCCTGACCTGGTCCAACGCCGGCCACCCCCCGCCGGTGCTGACCGGCGCGGACGGCGCCGTGGCGGTGCTGCGCCGTCCGACCGACCTGCTGCTCGGGATCAGCCCGAAGGTGCCGCGCACCGACCACACGGTGCAGCTGTCCCCCGGCGACACGGTGCTGCTCTACACCGATGGCCTGGTCGAGCGCCGGGGCAGCACGCTGGACGAGGGCACCGCCTGGCTGGTCGAGGCGCTCGCCCCGCTGGCCGGGCGGCCGCTGGAGGAGCTGTGCGACGCCCTGCTGGAGGGGATGGCCGGCGCGGTCCCGGACGACGTCGCGGTGCTCGCCGTCCGGGTGCGCGCCTGAGGCGTCAGACCTGGCGCAGGAACCGGTCCAGCACGCGGATGCCGAAGTGCAGCGAGTCGACGGAGATGCGCTCGTCGATGCCGTGGAACAGCGAGGCGAAGTCCAGCTCGGCGGGCAGCTTGAGCGGGGAGAAGCCGAAGCAGCGCATGCCCAGGGTCTCGAAGCTCTTGGCGTCGGTGCCGCCGCTCATCGTGAACGGGACCGGGCGGGCACCGGCGTCCTCGGCCTTGAGCGCCTCGACCATGAGGTCGACGGTGGGCCCGTCGAAGGTGGTCTCGACCGCCTGGTCGTAGGTGATCCACTCGCGGGTGACGCCCTCGCCGATCAGCTCGTCCAGCTGGGCCTCGAACTGCTCCTCCTGGCCGTAGAGGAACCGGCCGTCGATGGTGGCGCTGGCGGTGCCGGGGATGACGTTGGCCTTGTAGCCGGCGTCGAGCATCGTGGGGTTGGCCGTGTTGCGCAGCGCCGCGCCGATCATCCGGCTGATGCTGCCCAGCCGGGCGAGGGCCTCCTCCGGGGAGTCCGGGTCGATCTCGATGCCGTAGGCGTCGCTGACCGCGTCGAGGAACTCCCGCATCGGCGGGGTGAGCACCGTGGGCAGCCGGGTCGACCCGATCCGGGCGACGGCCTCGGCCAGCCGGGTGACGGCGTTGTCGTCGTGGACGAAGGAGCCGTGCCCGGGCCGGCCGCCGGCGGTGAGCTTCATCCAGGCCAGGCCCTTCTCCGCGGTCTGCACCAGGTACAGGCGCAGGTCGTCGCGGACGGTGATGCTGAAGCCGCCGACCTCGCTGATCGCCTCGGTGCAGCCCTCGAACAGGTCGGCGTGCTCGTCGACCAGGAAGTGGGCACCCTTCTTGCCGCCGGCCTCCTCGTCGGCGACGAAGGCCAGCACGATGTCGCGGTCGGGCTTGACGCCGGTGCGGGCCCAGTCGCGGACGAGCGCGAGGGTCATGGCGTCCATGTCCTTCATGTCGACCGCGCCGCGGCCCCAGACGTAGCCGTCGCGCTCCTCCCCGCCGAAGGGGTGCACGCTCCACTCGCTCGGGTCGGCCGGGACGACGTCGAGGTGACCGTGCACGAGCATGGCCGGGCGGTCGCGGTTCGTGCCCTCGATCCGGGCGACCAGGCTGGCCCGGCCCGGCTCGGACTCGTGGATGACGCTGTCGATGCCGACCTCGTCGAGCTTGGCCGCGACCCACTCCGCTGCCTTGCGCTCCCCCGCGCTGGTGGCGGTGTCCCCGGTGTTGGTGGTGTCGATCCGGATGAGCTCCGACAGCAGCTCGGCGACCTCGGACTGGGCACCGGCGAGCGGGGTGGGGCTGGGCTGCGACATGCCGCCGATCCTGCCACCGGCCCCAGCGCGGAGCCCGGCGGAGCCTCGGTTATGCTCATCCACGGCGCTCTTCGGGGCGCCCACCTTGTCCGGGTGGCGGAATGGCAGACGCGCTAGCTTGAGGTGCTAGTGCCCTTTATCGGGCGTGGGGGTTCAAGTCCCCCCTCGGACACCAGCTGAGCCCCAGGAACCTGCAGGTCAGGAACCTGGGGCGCTGTGATTTCCAGGCCCCGACCAGCCCGGCGATACCGCGCTGATACCTGAGAGGTCACAACGCAGCCTCCGTGTAGGGACCGAGCAGGCGCTCGCGCAGCTCCGCCACGTTCTGGGCGACGGACTCCCATCCTTGGCCGACGCCCTCCTGGTATCGCAGCGGCTCCCACTTCATCCCCAGGCCCTCCAGCGCCTGGAGCTGGGCCAGCAGCTCGTCGCGGTCCTCGCGGCCACGCTGGTCAGCGTGGAAGGTGCGCAGGATGGTCACAAGCCCTTCGAGGTAGTCCAGGGCTGCCTCAAGGTCAGCGGTGCGCACGGTTGCGTCGGCGTTCATGGTCATCCTCCGAGGAGTGCGGCGAAGCGATCGGCGGCCTGGCGTCCCATGCCGGGGTGCACGTGCGCATAGACGGACAGGGTGATCGTCGGACTGGCGTGCCCCAGCCGCTCGCTGACCACCTTGACCGGGACGCCGTCGGCGAGCAGAAGGGTGGCGTGCGTGTGCCTCAAGTCGTGCAGACGGATCGCCGGCAGCTGGTCGGGCCCAAGCGCCTTCCGGGCGTGCGCGACGTAGGCGTTGAACCGACGCGAGAACCGCTCCGGGTGGCGGTGACTGCCGTCCAAGTCCCCGAGCACCAAGGCAGAGTCCCGGACGAGGTCGAGCGCTAGCAGTCCTCTGGTCGCCCGGTAGGCCCGCAGGGCGCTAATCGTTCCCGAGTCGAGATCAATCACCCGCGACCGCCCGGTCTTGGTCGGGCCCTCGATCACCTGCTCCCCTGACCCCTTGGTGTTGACGATCCCGACGCTGCGTCGCACCGCGAGCCGGCCTGCGTCTAGGTCGATGTCACGCCACCGCAGGGCGAGAGCCTCACCGCGACGCATCCCCGTCGCTGCGAGCAGTCGCCAGCCCATGGCGATCTCACGGTCGCGGGCATCAGCCCATCCCAGGAAGCGGCCGAGCTCGGCCGCGGTCCATGCCTGCATCTCAGGCGGCCGCGATTCCTTCGGGCTAGGAGGCGTCGCCCGGTCGGTCGGGTTGACGGTCAGCCTGCCCTCCTTCACCGCGTCGCTCAGCGCCGAACGCAGGATGGTGAAGACGTATCGGGTCGTCCGCGGGGAGAGGCCACCCTTGTTGTCGGCGCGCCCGGACGCCTCCAACTTCCGCATCCACACGTTCACCGAGGCGCCCGTCAGTCGGGACACGACGGTGCTCCCGAGGTAGGGGTTGACGTGCAGCCGAATGTTCTTGGCGTACGACGCGATCGTGGAAGGGCTCAGCCGCAGACCGGCCACCCACTCGGCCAGGTAGGCATCCAGTCGCTGCTTACTGGGCTCGACCCACTGCCCCTTCTCGGCGGAGCTGATCTGCTCTCGGAGCGCTGCGGCGGCCGCCTGGCGGGTCAGGAAGCCGCGCTTCATCGTCTGCTTGCGGGTGCCGTCCGACGTCGTGACCCAGTACTTGATCAAGAACCGTCGGCCGGCCTTCGTGACGTACTCGCTGATGCTGCCCTCCCCGGCCTGCCTGCGGCGGGGCGCGCTCATGACTCAACCTCTTGGTCTCGCTGCCTCTTGAGTCGAGCCAGGACCTTGCGGTCGTCTTCGATCTCCTGCTCAGCCATTGCCGTGCTTTGGATCAGGTGGGCCACGCGGTTCTTCCCCCAACTGATGTGCGCCTCAACCTGCCTGATGCGTTCGTCGAGGCTCCAGACCGGAGGGGAGTCTCCGTAGAGGGCATCCACTTCCACCCGGAAGGCAGCTGCGATTGCCCACAGCTCGACGGCTCGCACGGCACGGGTCCCCTGCTCAATTCGCACGATGGCTTCGTCGCGTAGGTCGACGCCGAGGGTCCTCAGCTCAGTCGCCAGGCGCACTTTGGACCAGCCCAGGTGCTCACGGTGATCGCGGATGGCCCACCGGATCTGTTCCGCGAGCGACTCCGTCGACGACTTGATGCCGGCCAACTCGTCCTCGTCGTAGGGGACGTTCGGGTCTCGCACGGGATGCACAAAGGGTTCCGCCGGTAGTTCCTGCATAAATCGCAGGGTATGCGACTAGCGCAACGCGTGTCAACGCCAGCAGACTCCATGGTGACAGATCCGCAGCTTCTGCGAATGGAGCAACGGCATGACGCCGGAGTACCTGACCACCAACGACTTGGCCGTCCTCACGCGCAGCAACGCAAGCACCGTCCGGAGCTGGCGGTTCCGACGGGTTGGCCCGCCAGGAGTACGCGTCGGCAGGCGCATCCTCTACCGCCGAGCCGACGTGGAGGCCTGGTTCGACGGTCGCCTCGCTCTTGACAGGGAAGCGGCATGAACCTCGACGACCTCTGCAACAGCAAGGCCGCGGCGCTCACCGTCACCGATGTGGCCAGTGTCCTCGGAGTCGACGTCCGAACCGTCAGCCGAGCCTGCGATGAGGGCCAGCTGCCCAGCCTGCGCATCAGCCGACGCCTGCTCATCCCTCGCCTACCGCTGCTCGCCCTCTTGGGCGCCAGCGATGCCGAGACCACCGAGCCGGCCAAGACGCCGCTCAAGTCGGTCGTCGGCCTCTAGCAGGAGCGGTCAGTCCCGGGCCTGGGACCGGCCGCCGCCCACCACCGCCACTCCATCCACCTGGAGCAACTACCCATGAGTGTACTGCCCAGCGACCCCGTCGACCCCCCGGTCGCGGCCGCCACCCGTGATCCCAGCCCTGCCCCCGTCGAGCGACTGAGTCTTCAGCTGCGACGCCGCCGCGCTGGCGCCGCCCGCTGCGAGCCCCTTCCGGACGGCCGTCGAGACCCCTTCGAGCCCGTTCCGGACACCCGCCGGGGATGGAGCGAGCTCGACCGCTGCGCCGCCGCCCTGCTGTACCTGCAGCGCCAGGGGCTGCCCGGCCTGCCGTCGCCCGACGTCGCGCAGGCGCTGGCTCGCTACCCCGAGCGCTACGCGGCGGTCCTCCCCCGGCGGCCCGCCGCATGACCTGGACTCCCACCCTCTTCGAGGAGCCAGCCACCCGCGCCACGGTCTCCATCAAGTGCGGCTCTCGCAGCGCCTGGCTACGCGGGTACGGCCTACGACAGCTCCTCCTGGAGCTCGACTGCGCCTCCATGTGGTGCCCGATCGAGCACTGCCTGACCATCCCCGTCGACCGCGTCGGCGACCTCCTGGCCCTCCTCGAGCACCGGGACCGCCGCGTCGTGGAGCTCACGGCGGTCGACAGGTGACCCTCATCGAGGACCCTTGGACGGCCCCGCCGGCACCATCTACTGACGAGCCCGATGCTGCCGCCCCCGAACGGCTCTACGTCGACGTTGCCGCGCTCCTGGCCGGCGGACTACCCAAGCCCCCCGCGCCGCGGCTGATGCGCCGAGAAGACGGGCACTGCCTCTTCTACGACGGCAAGGTCAACGTCCTCTTCGGCGACCCCGAGTGCGGCAAGACCATGATCGCGATGGCCGCCTGCAGTGAGGCGCTCAACGAGGGCCGGCGGGTCACCATCCTCGACGTCGACCACAACGGCGCCGCCGAGATCGTCAGCCGTCTGATCCTGCTCGGGGCGCACCCGCACCACCTCGCCGACCCCACCCGCTTCCGGCTGCACGAACCTGACGACGCCGAAGAACTCCGGGCGGTCGTCGCCTCCATGCAGCGATGGCGCCCGGCCGTCGCCATCGTCGACAGCCTCGGCGAAGTCATCCCGATGCTCGGCCTGTCGTCCAACTCCCCCGACGACTACAGCACCGCGCACCGCGACGTCCTCACCGCCATGGCTCAAGCCGGCGCGGCCGTCATCGCAATCGACCACATGCCCAAGTCCGAGGACGCCCGTACCCACGGGCAGACGGGCACCGTCGCCAAGCGGCGAGCCGTCAACGGCGCCAACCTCCGCGTCACCCTCACCGACACCTTCGTGCCCGGACAAGGCGGCGCAGCCAGCCTCACCGTCCACAAGGACCGCACGGGTGGGCTGCGCGCGCACTGCCCCAACGTCGGCAAGAACCCGCCTGCGGGCCGCTTCATCCTCACCGCCCACGACGACGGCACCGCCAGCTGGCGCGTCACCTCCCCCGACGCCGCTACCGACGTCCCCACCGGCGGCCGAGCGTCCGTCGATGACATCGCCGAACTCGACTCACTCGACCCCGAACCCACCTCCGTCCGAGACGTCAAGACCCGCCTCGGCTGGGGCTCCGACCGGGCGACCAAGGCCCTCGCAGCATGGAAGGAACAGCGCTCAGCATGAGTACCTCAACAACCCCGGAATCACGGGCAACTGGCAGCGTTCCCCGTTCCCCCTCCTACGTCGGGGGGAACGCGGAACACCGCCCCCATGTCTGTACCTCAGGAACGTTCCTGGCGTTCCCGGAACGACAGGCGATGAGCAGCGACACGACGCGTCACCTGCCCACGGCGGCTGGCTTGGCGATGTGCGGACATGCCGCGCACGTGCACGAGCGGGCCCTGTCGCGCCCGTTCGGAGGCCGCCGGGTATCGCTGCGGGTAGCAATCGCCGCCTGCGCTGTCGCTCAGCAGGCGTCCGTGCAGGTCAGCAAAGTGGTCGGTCCTCGATCAGCGCGGGATGAACAGTCCCCCCTCACCCGGTCGGTGCACGCGTGACCGCCGAGCAGGAGCCGACTCTGGCCCAGGTATGGGCGGCGACAGTTGCCGATGCCCGCCGTCAGCTGGCTGCGGTGGAGCGAGGCAAGATGCGTGCCTCTGGCCGCCAGCTGCGCACCTGGCGCCGGATCATCGCCAACGCCGAGCAGTGGGGGTTGGCGTGAGCGGCGGCTGGCACACGACCGAGCGCCGACAGCGCGAGTGGTGGGAGCAGGCCGTCACCGAGGTGCAGGCCCGCCTGGCACGGATCGACCGCGGCGAGTCCTCGGCGCCGGACCAGATGGTGCGCTGCCTGCGAGTGTTCGCCGGTCTGCCGGCGGTACCCCGATGAGCGCGGCGACGCACGACCTACGCGGGCCCGAACTCCTGCCAGTGGGCGATGTTGAGCGCCTCGTCGATGCTGCCAGCCGGGTTACCCATGCTGTACGGCCCATCCGGCGCCGGCCCCGCGGCCTCGCGGAGCTCCACCATGTACCGCTGGGCTCCTGCGCTTGGGCCGGCGTCCATGACTGTCACCTGGACGGTGCGCTGCCCGCGCTCGACATGGAAGGTCCGCAGCTCGTACCCGTCCTCGGCGCCGGCGGCGCGGAGGACCTGGGCAAGGACGTCGTCGTCAGCCATGCCGGGAGCGTAAGTCGATGACCGGCGAACCGCCCACGGGGCGAGACGAGTGGACTCCCGCCTTCCCGGGCCAGCGCCCCCCGTTCCAGCCCGGGCACGAGCTGTCCACCCGCCACGGTGCCTACTCCCCTCGGAGGGTGGACCCCTTGGCTACCGAACTAGTGGCCCTGGTGGAGGCCGACCCGTCGGTGACGTGGCTGTCTCCCGTGCATCGGCCGGCGCTGTGGGCGTGGGCCCGCGCCGAGGCGCAGGTGCAGCTGCTGACCGAGTACCTCGAGCGGGCCGGCGAGGTGACCGGTGACGGGCTGGGCGACCTGGAGAGCGAGGCCGTGAAGGCGGCGTACCTGCTGCTGCACCGGGCTGAGGCTAGGGCGACGACGCAGCGTGCCCGGCTGGGGCTGGACCCCATGTCCCGGGCCCGTCTGGGCCGCGACGTGGCGTCCGCTGGCGCTGCTGACGCTGTGGCTGAGCTGACCCGACTACGGGAGCAGCACGAGCGTGCGACCGGCGGGCGGGTGATCGACGGTGAGTGAGATGTCCGCGGTACTGGACCCCGGCGCGTTCGCCGAGCAGCTGCTGGGTGAGCCGCTGTGGCCGCACCAGTTGGCGTTCGCCCGGTCCTCCGCCCGCTACCGGGTGGTCTGCGCTGGCCGTCAGGTCGGCAAGTCCCGCGGGCTGGCGGTCATCGCGCTGCACGCGGCAGCGACGCATCGCAACTACAACGTGCTGCTGGTCAGCGCCGGCGAGGTGGCATCCCGGCGGTTGCTCGAGGAGTGCGCCGACCTGGCGACGTCGTCCCCGCTGCTGAAGGGGTCGGTGCTCGACGAGACCAAGGGCGCCCTGGTCCTGTCCAACGGGAGCGTGATCCGGTCGGTGCCGGCGTCCCAGCGGCAGATCCGCGGCGGCAGCATCGACCTCCTCATCGTCGACGAGGCCGGCTTCATCGACCCGGAGGTCTGGCGGGCGGCTGAGCCGTCGATCATCGCCCGGCCCGGGTCGAGGGTGATCCTGGCCAGCACGCCGTGGGGCAAGCCGGACCACTTCTTCCGGCAGCTGTGGCAACGCGGGATGACGTCGCCGGATGAGCGGGTGGAGGCCTGGCACTGGCCGAGCTCGGTCAGTCCGATGGTGGACGCTGACCTGCTGGAACAGATCCGGGGCCAGGAGGCGCCGCACTACTTCGCTCGGGAGTTCCTTGCCGAGTGGACCGACGACGTCGGGGCGTTCTTCACGTCGGTGGAGCTGGCCGAGGCCACGAAGGAGTACGACCTCGTGCCGCCGGAGAGCTACCCGGGCGGCCACGCCAACGTGGTGGGTGGCGTGGACTGGGGCGCCCGGCACGACGCGAACACGCTCGCGGTGATCGGCCGTGCCCCTGCACCAGTCGATGACCGCGGCCGACCTCGCTACCGGGTGCTCTGGCTCGAGGAGCACTTCAGCATGTCCTACGACCGGTGGATCGACCGCCTGGTCGAGGTGGGCTGCCTGTTCCCGTTCGCTGCCCTGGCGGCGGAGACGAACGGGGTGGGCGACTACCCGACGCTGCAGCTGGCACAGCAGCTGGCGCTGCGTGGTCGCCCCTCGGTGGTCCCGGTGCAGACGACGGCGAAGCTGAAGCAGGACGGCTTCGGCCTGGTGCAGCTGCTGATGCAGCAGGACCGGCTTGAGCTGCCGCAACACCCCGCACTTCTGCGGCAGCTGGCGGCGCTGGAGTTCGAGCGCACCGAGTCCGGGCTGATGCGGATTGCGGTGCCGGATCGGGTGGGCCACGACGACCTGGCGATGGCCTTGTGCCTGGCCGTACTGCAGCTGGGCGGCAATGAGTTGCCGCCGGCGCCGACGACGGCGTGGACCGACGACGACGAGGACGACTTCGACGAGTTCATGCGCGAGGTCGGCATCGGCGGCAGCTGGTGAGCGCGCAGACGTTAGATGCCCAGCGAGATGTTCGGGATTTCGCCTATCTCACCAACGCCCTCTTCTGGCACAAGGCGCTTCATCCAGTACCTCGACCGGTTGTCGCTCTCGTCGACACTCACGAGCTCCCAGCCTTCCTCGCCGAGCTGGTCGAAGACGCGCAGCTCCTCCATGCCCTTACCGTCGGGATCGACGGTGCCCAGTTGGTAGTTGGGGGCGTCCGCCACCTTGATCTCAACGCCGGAGTTGGTGACCTCGGAGGTCACGAGCATGTATGCCCACTGAGTCATGGCTGCAGCTTGACGAAGGCGCGCCCTGTCCAGCCGCGTGAACGGGCTCGACACGCCGTGGCGGGTGGTCGCTGATGGACCGCATGGGTCAGTCGGCCGAATTTCCTGCCCGCCGCCCAACTCCGGTGGGCCTGTCCCCGGTCACGGCGTGGGTGTTGGACGTGTATCTGCGGACGCCGATGAAAGCAGACTTCCGCACGTGGGTGTCCGGGCTGCGCCCTAGCCCGATGTTCCCTCCTGAGGCACGCGCGACGGTGCTCAAGGAACTCGACGACCTCGCCTTCACGGGCGGTTGGCACCGGCAGTTCCTCATGTCTGACGTCGGACAGACGGACACGCTGACGTCGGACATCGCGGGATCGTCTGAGCATGACGAAGAGCTATCCACGGCAGAGGCAGCCGCGATGCTGAACGTCCAGTCGCGCACGGTGCTGCGCTGGTTGGAGCAGGGGCTGCTGACCGGCCGTCGGGTGAACCCCCGCTCGGTGCGGGTGTCCCGGGCGTCGGTCGCCGCTTTCCGCGAGACGAGGGCTGCCTGATGACCAGGGACTGGCAGCTGTACGCCCGACAGGTGCAGGCGAGCGAGGCGGCGCAGCGGCAGTTCTGGGCCCCGATTGACGCCAGCATCAAGGCGCGCATCAGTCCTGGCTCTGGGCCTCGGTTCGCCGATGAGCTAGACATCCTGTCCGCGGAGACGTTCGGCCGGATCACCGCCTCCGAGGCGGCGCAGGAACGCGCCAAGCTCGGACAGCGGCTGCAGGAGTCGGCAGGGACGCTTACCGGTGGCCGAGTAATGCTGACCGAGGCAACTGCGGTCAAGCCGACGGCCATGACGGGGCGCCGCATCCGAGTCACCATCGCGACGCCGGGGATGGGCGCAAGTGGGTACTACGCGCCGGCCGTCTTGGAGGCTGCGGCGCGCGAGCGTGTGTTTCCGACGGGCCTGCACATGATGGTCGATCACCCGTCGGCGAGCGAGCAGCGCGACCGGCCAGAAGGGTCCGTGCGTGACCTTGCCGGGGTGCTCGTCACTGACGCACGTTGGACCGGTGGCGCCCTGGTGGCTGAAGCGATGCTGCTGCCCAATCACGCCGATCTCTTGGCGTCTATGGCCGGCGTCATTGGGGTCAGCCTGCGAGCGAGCGGGGACATCGAAATGGGAGAGGTCGGCGGCGAGTACGTCCGCAAGATCACTCGACTCGTCCCGCCCGCTACCTCGGTGGACTTCGTGACGAAGGCCGGCCGTGGTGGGTTCTTCGAGGTGCTCGAGTCGGAGCGACCGCGATGGGGCGGGTGAGCCGGTTCATGAGGTCCCTGATGAAGGCCGAATCCGAGGTCTCCCGCCTGGAGCAGGCAGTGGTCCGCTGGCAGGCCGAGGCGGAGCAGAAGCAGGCCGACTTGGCCGCGCTGGAGGCGTCCGCCGGCGACCGAGTCCTGGCTGATGAGACCGGCACGCTGGCCCGCGCGCTGGCCGTGGACGCGCAGGAGCTGCGATTCCTCATCGACGGCGCCCGTGCGGCTGCTGAGGCGGCGACCCGGCAGCTGCGGACGGCTCGAGCGAACGTGTCCCGGGCGAGAGCCGACGAGGTACGTGACCAGCTGGCCGCCGCGACGCGTAGGGCCGAAGCGCATCAGGCCAAGGTCGACGACCTGCTGCGCCAGCTCAAGGAGCTGGACAACGTCGACTACACGTGGCACGAGCCGTCAGCCGGCCCCGGCGAGCGTCTTGAGTACTCCATCCCCATCCGGAAGGTGCACCGGGTTGAGATCGACGGGCTCGAGCGCCAGTTGGCCCAGCTGGACGCGGATGCCGCAGCTCACGAGCGCGGCGATCAGCCGACCCGTCTCCCCGACAAGGTCGTCTTCGCGGAGCTTCCTTACCGATCCATCTGATCTTGGTGCCGGGGCGTCAAAGCCGCCTGCAGCGGTCTGGCATGGCAGCTGCGGGACCCAAGGTGACAGCAGGACGCCGTTTTCCCTCCTTTCGCGGTGAGGGTCACCTGCGCCCCGGCACCCCTCTCATCTACGTACCGGAAGGACTGGCATGAACCGCTGGGAGTACCGGCACACGTCGGCCTCGTCGCCGCTGCCTGAGCTGAACGCACTCGGCGCGGACGGCTGGGAGGTTGTCGCTCCGATCGAGCTGGTCGAGCAGACGGAGACCAGCCGGACCGAGGAGCACGTCCTGCTCCTCCGCCGCCCCATCCACCCGGCCGCCGCGACGGTGACCGGTGACTGACCGCGTGCAGCACGCGATCGCGACACGACCCGGTCGCCTGCTGCCGGGCCCGGCGGTGAGCTGATGAGCACCAGGGTGCTCGAGACGGTCCTGACGGGCCGCAACCTGCTCAGCCCTGTCCTGGCGCAGGCTGCCCACGACGTCACTGCGTTCAATGCGACCGTCGCTCGGGCCAACGAGTACGCCGCCTCGTCAGCTGCTGCCTCTGCCCGTGCTCAGCAGTCCGCCGCCGGCTTGTCGGCGACCGCCGCGGAGCGCGCCGCCGTCGCCTCCAGCACCGGGTCAGCGCGGCAGGCCGCGGCGGCGGAGAAGATCGCCGCCTCCAACGTCCGGGCCAGCACCTCGGCCACGGCGTCGGCGTCAGCGCAGATGCGCGCTCACACCCAGGCCGCGCAGTCCGCAACCGTGTCCGCGCGCGCCCAGGAGTCCGCGAACCGGGCCCTCAGCGCCGCCAACGGGATGCTGGGCACCTCCCTCACCCCACTCACCGCAAGCCTCGGCCTGGTCGGCGCCGGCCTGGCCTACGCCGGGTACCGCGGTATGGAGTTCGACGCCGCCATGTCGCAGGTGCAGGCCGCCTCCCAGGCCAGCGCCGGCGAACTCGACCAGCTCCGTGACGCAGCGGTCGAGCAGGGCGCCAAGACCAAGTACTCGGCCGAGGAAGCCGCGCAGGGCATCACCGAGATGGCCAAGGCCGGCGTCTCCACAGCCGACGTCCTCAACGGTGGGCTCGCAGGTGCGCTCAACCTAGCCGCCGCCGGGCAGATCGACGTCGCCGAAGCCGCCGAGACCGGGGCCACCGCCCTCAGCGTCTTCCAGCTCAAGGGCGACCAGATGTCCCACGTCGCCGACCTGCTCGCCGCCGGCGCCGGCAAGGCGCAGGGCTCCGTCGGCGACCTGTCCCAGGCGCTCAACCAGTCCGCGCTCGTCGCCTCCCAGACCGGCCTGTCCATCGAGGACACCTCCGGCGCGCTGGCCATGTTCGCCTCCAACGGGCTCATCGGCTCCGACGCCGGCACCAGCTTCAAGACGATGCTGCAGGCCCTCACCCCCAACAGCAAGCAGGCCGCCGAGGCGATGGACGCCATCGGCTTCTCCGCCTACGACGCCCAAGGCAACTTCGTCGGCATGGAGGCCGTCGCCGGCCAGCTCCAGACCGGCCTGGCCGGGCTCACCCAGGAGCAGCGCGACGCGACCCTGGAGACCATCTTCGGATCCGACGCCGTCCGCGCCGCCTCCGTCCTCTACAAGGAGGGCGCCGCCGGGGTCTCCGAGTGGGCGACCAAGGTCGATGACGCCGGCTACGCGCAGAAGCAGGCCGCGCAGCTGTCGGACAACCTCAAGGGCGACCTCGAGCGGCTCGGCGGCGCGTTCGACGCGGCCATGACGAGCATGGGCGGGGCCGCCCAGGAGCCGTTGCGTGAGGTGGTGCAGTTCCTAACCGACGCAGTCGAGGTGGGAGGGGACGTCGTCAGCTTCTTCACCGACCTCCCCACCTCAGCGCAGATCGCGATCGGCGCGTTCGCCGGCTGGCTCGCGGTCGGCGACAAAATCACGGAAAAGTTCAGCGCCCTGCAAGGATCGGGGGACGGGCTGTTCAACACCTTCGTGGGCTCCGTGCAGACCGCGATCATCGAGTCCGACGGGTTCCGCGACTCCATCAACAACATCAGCTCGGCCGGGCGCAGCGCGGCCGTGGGCGGCCTCAGGTCACTGGCCAAGGCAGTCGGCCCTGAGCTCGGCTTCGCCGCCGCCACTTACCTCGTCAGCGAGTTCGTCTCGGGCATCGTGGACAGTGTCAACGCCGGCAAGGACGCCACCCAGCAGATCGAGGACCTCAACGCGGCCATCGCGGCAGCTGAGGGCAACGACGAACGCTTCGAGCTGGTCAACGCCGGCCTGACGGACATGAAGGCTGAGGCCGCCGAGGCTCAGTCGATCATCGACGGCCGGAACAACCAGAACTGGTTCAACAAGAACGTCTGGGTCGGCTTCGACAACGACAGCACGTACACGAACGCCAAGAAGAACATCGAGCTGCTGAACAACGAGATCACCCGGCAGCAGGAGGTCAGTGCCCGCGCCGACGCCTCGGCCAAGACGCTGGGCGAGCGGTACAAGCTGTCCAGCGCAGACGTCCTCAGCTTCGCCGACGCCCACGGCATCGACCTGTCCGGCGCCGTCGACCAGGTGCAGTGGGACTTCCAGCGCCTGCAGTCCGCCCAGGCCGGCGCGAAGGGCACCACCAACGCTTACATCGCCTCCCTGTCTGGCATCACCCCGGTCACCGACACCGCGGTCACCGCCACGCAGCTGCTGGGCGACACCTCGGGCTGGACCGAGGACCAGATCGAATCAGCGACCGACACGATCACCGAGTGGCGGGACACGCTCCAGACCGTCGGTACGTCGTTCGTCGAGCCACTCGAGCTCTACAAGACGCAGCTGGACGACAAGACCGCCAAGGAGCGCGAGGCCGCAGACGCGACGGCTGCGGCCACCGCGGACTCCTCGGACTCATGGGAGGACTACGTCACCAACTCGTCCATCTCGCTGAGCGAGTGGGCGGCTGCACTGAAGCAGCAGACCGCCGACCAGGACGCGTGGCGCGACAACATCGTCAAGATCACCCAGCGTGGAGGGCTCGAGGTGGGCCAGGCCTTCGCTGCGATGGGTGTAGAGGGTGCTGCCCGCACTGCGGAGATGGCGAACGCGACGGACGCGACCTTCAACGAGATGGCGACTGCGCTGGCAGAAGATGCTCGCCGCGGGGGGTCTGACGCGGCAGCCGCACTTGACACAGAGATGCGGGTCATGGACGCCGTCGGCAGGGCCGGCGCGTCAGCCACGGCGCAGAGCATCGCCGACGAGCTGAACATCGGCGTCGGGACGGTCAAGGGCATCGTCAGCAAGTTCGGCGGCACGATCGCCGACGGGGTCAATCCGGTGCTGACTGCTCTCGGCAAGCCGAAGGTCAACTACAGCGGGACCGCCATCCTGGCCAACGGGCGCGTCGCTGGCTACGCCGACGGTGGCCTGATCGCGGGTCCCTACATCGGTGCCACGGCGGACAACGTCCTGATCCGCGCCAATCCGCGTGAGTTCATGCAGCCCGTCGCCTCGGTGGACTACTACGGGCAGGACTTCATGGAGGCCCTGCGCACCCGCAGCATCCCCCGCGAGGAGATTCCTGGCTACGCCAACGGTGGCCTGGTCACCTTCGGCAAGCGCCTGGAGGGGCTGGGTGCCCGCGTCACCGGCCACTCCGCGTTCGGTGGCCGCGAGTACGGCCAGCACGGGGCGACGTCGAAGCACTACACCGACGACGCCCTCGACGTGAACACCCGCCCGGGCACCTCCGCGCTCGAGCAGGCCGAACTCGCCCCGATGATGGCCATGGCCCGCCAGCTAGGCTTCCGCACCATCTTCATGGCCGAGGGGCACTACAACCACGGCCACGTCGACACCGGCGCGGGCGCCAGCATGGGCAGTGGTGGCGCACCGGCGGGCATCAGCCTGCCCAAGCCGCCGTCCACGGCACCGTTCCAGGCCCCGCTGTCCACGACCGCGGACGCGCTCATGCAGCACGCCCACGACGAGGCCACAGCCTGGCTGACCGCCAACACCGTCATGCCCACCGAGGGCGAGGGCGGGGCGTTCACCGGCGGCGGTGGAGTGGAGCAGTGGCGGGGCGCGGTCGTCCAAGCCCTGACCCGCACCGGTCTCCCACTCACCGACGCCAACCGCACCCTGCGCCGCATGAACCAGGAGTCCGGCGGCAACCCGCGGGCGATCAACAACTGGGACGTCAACGCGACCCGCGGCACCCCCTCCAAGGGGCTCATGCAGGTCATCGACCCCACGTTCCGCGCCAACAGGGACCCGGGCCTGTCCGCGGACATCTTCGATCCGCTGGCCAACATCGTCGCCTCGATGAACTACGCAGTCGGCCGTTACGGCAACCTCGCCCGCGCCTACGACCGCGCCGGCGGCTACGCCAACGGCGGCCCCACCCCAGCCCACGAGCCGTTCTGGGTGGGCGAGCAGGGCCCCGAGCTGATGTGGCGGGACCAGCAGCAGTACGTGTCCACCGCCGAGCAGTCCCGGCAGCTCACCGCCAGCCCGGCCTCCCAGCCCGGCTACGGCGCCGCGGGCGGCACGGGCGCCGGTGGACCCGCGGCTGCCCCGCCGGTCAACGTGACTGTCGAGGCTCGCGTCTTCCTCGGAGATCGGGAGATCACAGACATCGTGCGCGTGGAGACCCGCACCGAGGTCGGCAACGCGATCGGCGGACTCCGGTCGGCCATCCAGACCGCCAGCCGCAACCGGACCGGCGCCTGATGGCGCAGGCGATCACCCCCACGGCGGGCGGCTGGTCCACCACACTCAACACAGCGTCGAGATCGGAGAGCCATGATGACTGGGTCCGCTGAGATCAACATGCAGGCCAACCTGTCGCGCCTGACCGGCCGACTGTCGCCAAGCACGCTGGACTACCTGCGCGACCAGGGCGCCGCTGGAGCCGGCCTGATCGCCACCTTGGTCGAGCAGCCGGACGCGAAGCTGGCTGAGTTCGACCGCCTCACTCAGCGCCACTCGAAGCAAGCCACCGACGCGTGGGGCGAGCAGCTGACGCTGGCCGCGCCGGTGCTGCGAGAAGTCCGCCAGAAGGCTGGCCAGGGCGTCGTCGACGAGCTCGCCACGAGGCTGGTCGCGGGCACGACCACCGTCGCCGAGATCGCCGCGCAGTACGGCATCAGGCCGCGACCGTAGCCGAGTGATGCGCAGCCAGCACTGCTGACAACACCGGCCATCGCCACGTCTGAGTCGCGCCTGCTCAACCTCCGAGGAGGCGCGGCTCAGACGTGGATCGAGTTTGGGTCGAACTAGCTGGCGGAGATGTTGTAGCTGCTCCACACCTCAGGTGCATAGCCGGCCACCGTCTCGTAGCGCCCACCCTCAAGCCGGGCCCGCACGCGCAGATGTCCCTCTTCGATCACAGCATCAATACCACGCTCATGCGTGGTCTCGCGGGGTGCCCCATTGGGCGCCTTCCAAACGACCTCGACCGCCATGCGTTGCTCCTCTGATCCACCGCAGCCCGGGTGACTACGGTGCGCCGCGCACCGTAGTAGCGCCCACCGACAAGAACGCCGTCTCAGGCGATCGCCCAGCAGCCCGACAGGAGGCGCGCCGCCCTACGCTGCGGGCTGCCTCCGTCGGGTACCCCCGTGTCCGACGGAGGCCCCCATGTGCTAATCAGCAGCGACCATGACGCGGTGCCCTACCCGCCCCGCCCGCAGCTGCGCCCGCTGCCCGAGTTCGCCGGCACCGCGGTCTCCCGTCCCGACCCGGCGGTGCAGGCCCGGGTCGAGTCGTTCGTCCTCGAGCAGTACGCCGGCGGCCGGTCGCTGCGGGAGATCGCCGAGCTCACCGACCGCTCACACTCCGCGGTGCGCAACATCCTGGACAGGCACGAAGTGCGCCGGCGCGGCTGCGGCGCTGCCGTCACTGCAACGCAGCGATGATTGCGAGCACACCGCCAGCCACCTGAACGACCCCACCCATGACGACGAGCACGGTTGGGCGCCGCTGAGCCTGGATGAAGCGTGGCAACACCTGCGACCGCTGCTGCCCGGGGTAGAGCGGTCCATCGTCGTTGTACTTCTCGTCTGCTGGGTCGATCCCCCAGAGCAGCCACCCACCACCGATCAGGGTGACTACCAACCCGATCAAAGTCAGCACTAGAGCTGCTGTCGCCATGGTCGCATCGGACCATGGCGTGCCCCAGCCCGCCAGCGTCCCTGTGTCGCCTCGCGTGTCAGTCCAGCCCAGTCAGGGTCACCAGGTTCCAGCTCTCGTCGCCGTTGTCGCGTACCGAGCACGTCCAGTCTGTCCGCAGGCTGGCCCCAAAGCTGTTCTCCGCGTCCACGTACCCCTGGACGGTGTACTGGTTGCCGGCTCCAGTTACGACATAGGAGCTGGACGACGGAAAGTCGGCTGAGGAGGGCGACTTGAGCCGGTCTTTCACGAAGTCCTCACACATGATCCCCGCCATGATGTCGTCGCGTCCGCCCCCTGACCCGTCGTCGTCTCCGTCGAACACGGCCACCGAGCAGCCGCCAACGAGCAGCACGAAGACCCCAATGATGATGAGGCCGGCCCGCTTCTCTTGCTTCGACTGTGCCGGAAGAGGCGGCTTCGGCCGCGCCTCGCCACTTTCTAGGAAGTGGAGGCGGTCCTCGACGCGCTGCCGCCACCACGGCAGGCGCGTGTTGTTCGGCTGCTTCTCCATGTGCTCGGTCAGCGTCGTCCGGGCCAGCTCCAGGTCGTAGCGGCTGAGCTCGGCGCCGTTCTTGTCGAAACTCTGCATCAGCTTCTTGACCGTGTCCTGCGGTTCCGCCATGTCCTGCCCCCGTGCTCGTCGTCAATGCGCTCGGAGGTTAGACATCGGTCGGCTCGCCAAGCACGCATCTTGGGTCCCGCGCGAAACGTCTGGGATCACAGGGGCTAGCGGGGCGGGCGACGCATGCATCGTTGCGCGGACCGACCGATAGCTCAGTCTCCCGCCTACATGACCAGTGAGTGGCTCGGCAGCGGCCTGCCCCGCAGTCGCCGGGGCAGGCCGCTGATCAAGCCAGCTCGGCCAACAGCTCGAGGAACCATCCGGGCGGCGCCTGCACCATGTGCCACCCGCGATCGGCGGTGTAGGCGATCGCGGCATCCGCCGGCGGTACGTCGAGCGCCCCCTGGGCTGCCCGTGGAGCATCGGGAACGACGCGCAGGTGCCTCTGTCGAATCGTCACACCAGCACCTTCCAGCAGTCGCCTGACGGTCGTGTGCGCGACGCCCACCCGGGCGGCCACCTGCCGCAGCGACAGCCCGTCCTTGTACAGCTCGCGGACCAGCTGCAGGCGGTCCGCATTGCCAGTCAAGGCCGCGGTCACGACTCGACCTCGTACTGACCCGTGGCGCCGCACAGCATGGCCAGCACCAGCCTCAGACCGCTGCACTCGCCCCGCGCCTCGTCTCCCACCGCCAGGGCCTCCCACCGCTTGGCGTTGGCCTCGGCGCGGCGCAGCTCCTGGTCGACCTGCTCCACGAGGGACCGCAGCGCCCAGGGCTTCAGCCCCTGCGCCGTGTCGACCGGGAACCGGGCCAGGCCAGCGCTGACCGTCTGCTCGGTGACGGGTAGAGCCGCGGTCACGCCGCCACCTCGGGCAGGCCGGCCTCATGATCGGCGATCGCGTTGGAGACTGCGGCGTCGAGGTTCATGACGCCGCGCCAACTCAGGTGCTGGAACAGCTCCTGCAGCGTCTTCATGTCCTCGATGGACAGGTCGACCTGCTTAGCACCCCACTCGAGCACGAACACCGGAGCGGCGTTCTCGTCGCGGCTCAGCCAGCTGCCGCGCAGTTGCTTGCGTCCGCCGTCGACGGCGATGGTGAACAGCCGGCCGATGCGGGCTGCGTTGCGCTGAAGAGTCTGTCGGTGGGTGCCGATAGCGTTCTTCGTCATGGTCCTCAACCTCCTGGGGTTGTGGTCCTAGGGCCCGTCGTCAGCTCCAACTGGCGGCGGGCCCGTCTCATCTCAGCCGGTTGGCGGAGACGTGTCTGTAGGGCCGTCGCCGCGGTCGCGACGGATGCGGGCTTCGATCTCGGCGACCGAAGGGCCGCCGGGCTGGTAGGCGGCGATCGCTGCCTCGTGCGGGTCGCGGGACTCCAGGCGCTCGATCGCATCGACCAGCGCGCGGCCGGCGGCGGCGATGCACTCCTCCTTGGTGCGCCCTCTCTTCCGAGGACGACCCTCCGCTCGAGCCGCGAGGAACTCCTCCAGGTCTTCGCGCCGCACCTTGATCGTGGTCGCGCCGCTCGGGCTCCAGACTTCCCGCGCCGCCAGTGCGCCGGAGTCGATGAGGTCCCATGCGGCAGCGGAGGTCAGGCGTAGGTGGTCTGCTACCTCGTCGATCGTTAGGAGATAGTTCATGCCCGCCGCCGCGGCCGCTCGGTGGTGCGGGCGGCGATGAAATCCTCGACCGCCTTCTCGGTGATGCGGGTGACGGGGCGGGTGCCGGTGACCGAGATGTCCGTGGTGGCCAGCTCGCCGAGCGAGATGAGCTCGTAGACCGAGCTCTTGCCGCAGCGCAGGCGGGCTGCGACCTCGGGGATGGTGAGGAGCGGGGATGTCATGCCGCGATGCTGCGGGCTAGCACCCGTCTGAGGACCGTCTACTGGACCACCCGCGTGGCGTCTACTGCCAGTAGACGCCACGCATCGGTCACTGATACCCGACGTGATACCGCCGCCGACGTACTGGGATGTATCTCGATGTCTCAGGCCAGCCCCTCGGAAACCGCTATCCCGCCAGCTATGGGCGTTTCGGTCCTTTGATGCACCTGGATGCAGCTGTGCCAACGGGAGTTCAAGTCCCCCCTCGGACACCAGCTGGGGCACATCGATCCCGCGTCGGCGTGCTCTCCTCGCAGTTGACCTCGACGGCGACGGAGACGGACCTCACGACCCCAGGCCATCCAGCCCGTCCTGCGGTGCGAGGACGATGACGGCGATCTCGGTCGTGCGTCGTGCCGCGTGGACGTCGTGGCTCGGATCGACGGCGACCCACCGCTGCCACAGCCGGTCGCGCTCCTCCCCCGTCGCCTGCCGGGCGCGCACCGGGCGCGGTCCCTGGTGAGCCAGGCGGACAACGGCGTCCGGGTGTGCCTCGAGGTCGAGCCACCAGGACGGATGCCCCTCCTCGAGACCGTTCATCGCCAGAGTGACGAGATCGGTTCCGTCCTCCAGGTAGCCGACGATCACGCTGCGCTGCCGGCCGGTCCTCCGACCGAGGGTCGTCAGGCGCAGCGCCCCCCAGCCGCGCTTGCTGGCCGGAGTCCACAGGAATCGTCTGACCCGGTACAGGGCGCGGTGCACCCGCCAGGCGGTGTGCACGAACCACGCGGGCGGCATCCTCGGCGATCGGACTGCGGCGTCGCCCACGGCTGGACCACCGACTCCCGTCGTCCTGGGTGTCGGGGATCGACCGCGTCAGATCCGCTTCGGCATGTGCCCGACGCCGAAGAAGTGCATGACCTTGTGCCCGGTGTCGGCTGTGGGGTCGAACATGCAGGGGCAGCCGCCGTCGATGACGGTGACACCGTGCTCGCGGCCGTACCGGGTGGCGGAGTCGGACACGCTGCCGCCGCCGGGGCCGCGATGCATCCACACGCGCGGGATGCCCAGGTCGACCACCTCCCGCATGGTGTCCTCGGCGTGGGCCGGGCTGGTCGCGATGACGACGCCCTCGATGGCGCCGGGCACCGACCTCAGGTCGTGGTAGGCCCTGTCGCCTTCCACCTCGTCGGCGCTCGGGTTGATCGCGAAGGCCGTGTAGCCCCGGTCCTTCAGCCGCTTGTAGACCACGTTGGCGCCGTGGTCCTCGGGTGAGCGGGACACCCCGGTGACGGCGATCCGCTCGTGGGACAGGAACTCGTGCGCGGCCTGCTTGGCGGGGATCACGGTTGGCCTCCCTGAGTCGTCTCCCGGTGGCGTGGCCAGCGTCGCGCCCGGTGAGCAGCGCCGGCCAAGGGCGTCGGACTCCCCTCCGCGGCGTCCTTGGTCCCACCCCACGGGTCCTGGGCGACCACCGCGGCGTGACGCCGGCCACCGTTGGCCGGCCGGAGAAACGGCGCACGAGGCGTCGGTCCGGACGGAACTCGCCACGGCTCTCCGTTGCGCCCGGCACCTCGTCCGCGCCGGATCTCGGGGCAGGAGCCCGTCCTCGGCTCCGGTGCCCCGGCCGGGCACACCCGTCGCATGCACCGTCAGGAGGTGCCCCGGACGGCGCCCTGTCCCCCGGCCGACGTCCTGGCCCGTTCGACGTCCCCGCTCGAGCACGACCAGCATCCGCGCCTGGAAGAACCAGACCACCGGCAGAACGACCCAGGAGAAGACCCGGCGCCCGAGCCATCGCGGGGACATGGCCTGGTACTCGCTGATCACCAGGCGTGTGCGCCCACCGGGCAGTTCGTCGAGGAGGAAGGTCCACAGGCCCTCGGTGTGGGCCCGCGGCCACAGTCGCCCCGGGTCCAGGGCCCGGCCGCGGAGATCGCTCGACGCCCGCAGCGCCAGGAGACGGCCGGGTTCGAGTGCTGCCACCTGCCACGCATCGACGGGGCCTGCAGGCGCGTCCGGTACCGCACGTGGTCGCCGACGGCGGGGTCCTGCCACTCGGGGTGCACCACGCGGGCACTCGGGCGACCGGCGTCGTCGAGGTGGTCCCCGGAGCACCACCCGCCACGATCCCCGCCCAGCTGGACGAGCCACGGCCACACCTGCTCCGGCGGCGCGTCGATCGTGACGGCCATGGTGCCCGATCTCTCCCCACCAGGGACCAGTTCGGCGACCGGACACGGTCGCGCCCCACCGGACGAGACGGGGACGCACCCACCTGCCGTGGACGACGGCGGCCGCCCCGGTCCCGCGACCACACCTCCGAGGGTCATGCGACGAGCGTCGGAGGACGCTCCGGGCACCGGTGGGGCCAACGGCCCGCGTCGTCCGCGGGGCGTCGCGCCGAACGGTCCAGGCCGGCGCGCCGGCCCGGGCCGGGGCTGCGACGGCCTGAACTCATCCGTCGCGGATGACCCCCGTGGGTCCTCGCCGCAGCAGGCTGCACTCGACCGGATCGGCGAGAGGAGCGGACATGACATCGGACCTGAAGCGGGAGCGGGGCACATCGCACCTGGACCGGGACACGGCCACGGAGCTGGAACGACGGCGCACCGGTGTGGACGTGGTGGTGGGCATCCTGATGCTCATCGCCGGCGCCATCCTGCTGGGGAACGTGGTCTTCGCGACCGTCGTCTCCGTGCTGCTGCTCGGCTGGACAGCACTGGTCTCCGGCGTGGTGCTCATCGTGGGGACCCTCCTCCGGCTCCGCTCGGGGGCCTCCTGGACCGTCGCCCTGGGGGGCGTCGTGCTGGCCGTGCTGGGCCTGTTCATCCTCCGCAACCCGGCGATCGGGGCGCTCACGCTGACGCTGCTCGGGGGGTCGATGTTCCTGACCACCGGGCTGGTCCGCGTGTTCGGCGCGTGGGCGGTCCCCGGGGCCCGGGTACCGCTGGTCGTCAGCGGGCTGATCTCCACCGGGCTCGGCCTGTGGGTGCTGCTGAACCTGACCACGGCCACGTTGACCCTGCTGGGCACGCTGCTGGCCCTGCAGACCCTCCTGGAGGGCGCCACCATGCTCGCGGTGGGCCGCCTGCGGCCTGTCGCCGGACCGGTGGCGCCGTCCGGCGCACCCAGCCCCGCCTGAACGCGGGGCAGGTACGGCGATGGAGGGGCGGCCGTCCCCGGTGGCTCAGGTCCCCGTCGTGCGTGGGACGGCCGCACCGTCGCTGGCCCGGGGGCTGCTCGGGTCGACGGTCGGACCGCTCCTGGCCGGGGTCCTCGACCTGGGTCGGCGCGGTCGGGAGGTGCTCGCGGTCCAGGGTCGCACCGTGCGGTCGGCCCTGGACCGGTCCACCGACGACGTCCTCCGGTTCCTCGTGCTGCGGGTCGTCGACGTGCTGGTCAGCACGGTGGACCTGACCGACCTGGTGCGGCAGCACGTCGACCTCGACGCGCTGGCCGCCGAGGTCGACGTCGAGGCACTCGTGCGCCGGGTGGACCTCGCCGCCGTGGTCGCGCGGATCGACCCGGACGAGGTGGTCGCGCGAATCGACCTGGACGCGGTGGTCGCGCGCGTGGACCTGGACGAGGCCGCGACCCGCCTCGACCTCGAGCGGCTGGTGGCACGGGTCGACCCGGACCGGGTCGTCGAGCGGGTCGACCTGGACGCCGCGGTCGCCCGTCTCGACCTGGTCGCCCTCGCCCGGGAGGTCGTCGACGGCATCGACCTGCCCGAGATCATCCGTTCGTCGACGGGGACGCTCGCGACCGACGCCGTCCGGTCGGTCCGGTCGGAGACGAGACGGGCCGACGACGCCGTCGCCGGTCTCGTGGACCGGCTGCTGGGGCGCTCGCCGGTGAGCAGCGCCCCCGTCCTGCCGTGACCAGGTCGCCGACGGACGCCGTCGGGGCCACCGCAGGCGTCGTGACCCGGCTGCTCGCCGCGGTGGTCGACCTCGCCGTCGTCCTCCTCGCCCTGGGTACGCTCGTCCTGGTGGCGGCCGGCGCCCGCTTCCTCTGGTCGCCGGCGTCCTTCCGCTGGCCCGCGCCCCCCTCCGAGCTCTCCCTCCTGATCGGCGTGTCCGGTGCCGTCGGGTACCTGGCCGTCGCATGGAGCGAGACCGGACGCACCTACGGAGGCGCTCTGCTGGGCATCCGGGTGGTGGCCCGCGACGGTGGCCCGCTGAGCCCCGCGCGGGCCGGTCTGCGTGCCGTCCTCTGCCTCGCGTTCCCGGTGGGGCTGCTGTGGGCGGCCGTGAGCGCGTCGAGGTCGTCGGTGCCGGACCTCCTGATCGGCAGCAGCGTCCGGTACGACCGGCGCGGCTGAGCCCTGGGCGGCCGGCTCCCCCACCACCACCGCATCCCGACCGGGCCGGCCCGCGGCGGCGGTCACCGGCGGGCAGCCCGCGCCTCCTCCGGGCCCTCGGCCCGCGAGCGTGGGATCTGCAGCGCACGACGGACGGCGGCACGAGCGACGAGCAGGGTGATGACCAGCGAGGTCACCGGGACGAAGCCCCCCAGGCTCACGCGAGGGCCGAACACGACGTCGACGACCTCCAGGACGACGAACTTGCTCCCGACCAGGACCAGCCACAACAGCCCGGCGGCGGCGATCCGGCCGGCGGGGTCCGACGCGTGCCGCAACCGCCGTTCGACCCGGTGCTCGACGGCGACCACGACCTCGAGGACGACCTTCAGGACGACGGCGGTGAGCACCGACAGCGTGAAGGTCTCACTGAGGACGCTGGGCAGGTGCTCGATGAACAGGTTGAGGACGACGACGTAGACGAAGAGGTCCACCACGGCGGCCGTCAGGCGCGGTCTCATCCAGGGTCCCCTCGGTCGACGGTGCGGGAGCGGGGTCGTCGGCGGGTGATGGGGATCGTCGGTCCGCCAGGCCCCCTCCACCTCATCCCCCGGAGGTGAGGCGGGTGCGTCCTGCGCCGGCTCACCATGGGCGCGGCACAGAGCGTCTGGGCCACCCCGAGGGAGGCGACCGCCATGACCGGCACACCGGCCCGCCCGACCACGAGCGGCGAGACGGCCAGGAAGCCCGTACGACCAGCGTGGGCAGCCGCAGCCGTCCTCGCGGCCATGGCCGTCGTGTTCATCGCACAGAACCGCGACCGGGTGTCGATCCAGCTGTTCACCGCGACCGCCTCGGCACCCGTCTGGCTCCTGCTGACGATCGCGGTGCTGGTGGGCGCGGTCATCGGCGCGCTCCTCCGCACCCGGCGGTGAGCCCCCGCCCGGTCGGTGGTGGCTGCCGGCGCCCGGCACGACCGCCGTCCGGTGCGCCCGGCCGTGACGGGTTCACCCGGTGAGGGGGAGGCACCACACCGGCCGCACGGGCACGGTCGACGAATCGCGGTGGTCGCGCGCCACCCACCCCGATGACGGAGGCCCGCCGTGCTCATCGCCCTGCTCGTCGCCCTCGGCGTCGACCTGATCGTGGTCGTCGCGGTCGGCGCGCTCGTGTCCGGGCGCAGGCGCTGGGTGCGGCGCCGACCCGGTGCCTTCCGCGGCGCCGTCCGGGCCGCCGACGGCCCCGTCGACGGTCTGGGCCCCCGGTGGCGCCGCGGCTACGGACGCTGGGTCCGCGACGTGCTGGTCTGGACCCGAGCCCCCTTCCTGTTCCGTACCGAGGTCCTGCCCGTCGACGGCCTGGACGGGCCGCGCCCGGCGCGCCCGGGGGAGGTCGGGCGGCTCGGTCCCGACCCGCTCGTGCTCACCTTCGGCTCCGGGGGCAGCCACATCGCCGTCGCGGTGCGCGCCGAGGACCGGGAACGGGCGCTCGCACCCTTCCCCGCTGCCGGACCCGCCCCGAGCGTCGTGCCGGCCCCGCGGCCTGCCGTCGGGCACCGCACGTCACCCGACGTCTGAGCGCAGCCTCGTGAGCCGGCCCGGTCTGTCCCGCCGCCGGAGGACGCTGCGGCAGGACACCGTCGCCGGCGTCGTCCTCGGGGTGGAGAGCGTGCCCGACGGGCTGGCCGCCGGGCTCCTCGCCGGCGTGAACCCGCTGGCCGGTCTGTACGCCTACCTGTTCGGCACCGTGGGTGGCGCGCTGTGCACGAGCTCGGCGTTCATGGCGGTGCAGGCCACCGGGGCGATGGCCCTCATCACCGCGGACGTGCCGGCGGTGCACGCGGGCAGCGACCAAGCGGCCGCCCTGTTCACGCTCTCGGTACTCACCGGCGTGGTGATGCTCGCCGCCGGCTTCCTGCGGCTGGGGGCGCTGCTGCGCTTCGTGCCGAACGCGGTCATGGTCGGCTTCATCGGCGCCGTCGGGGTGAACATCGTCCTCGGGCAGCTGGCCGACCTGACCGGCTACCGGGCGGAGGGGGCCAACCGGGTCGTCCGCGCCGTCACCACGGTGCTGCACCCCGGTCAGCTGCACCCGGCCTCCCTGGCCGTGGGGATCGGCACGCTGGTGCTCATCGTGCTGCTGGAGAGGACGAGACTGGGTCCGCTGGGCCTCGTGGTCGCCGTCGTCCTCACCTCGGCCGCCACGGCGGTGGTCGGCTGGCGCAGCGTCGCCACCGTCGGCGACCTGGGCGCCGTACCGCGCTCGCTGCCGACGCCCCAGCTGCCGCTGCCGGGGCTCGTCCCGTCGCTGCTGGTACCGGCGCTGTCCCTGGCCTTCGTGGGGCTGGTGCAGGGGGCCGCCGTCTCGGCCGGCTTCCCGAACCCCGACGGCCGGCACCCCGACGCGTCCCGGGACTTCATCGGGCAGGGTGCCGGCAACGTGCTCGCCGGCGTCTTCCAGGGGATGCCCGTGGGCGGGTCGATGTCGGCCTCGTCGCTGAACCGGGCGGCCGGCGCAAGGTCGCGTCTGGCCCTGCTGATCGCCGGCCTGGTGATGGCGGTGGTGATCCTGGCCTTCGCCGGGCTGGTGGGCCACGTCGCCATGCCCGCGCTCGCTGCCCTGCTCGTCCTGATCGGCCTCCGGACCGTCAAGCCCGCCGAGCTCTCGTCGGTGTGGCGGACCGGTGCGGTGCAGAAGGTGGTGCTGGCGACCACGTTCGTCCTCACGATGGTCGTCCCGTCGCAGTACGCGGTGCTGGTTGGGGTGGGGCTGGCGGTCGTCCTGCACGTGGTGCGCCAGGCCGACCGGGTCACGGTCAGGCGGTGGCGGCTCGACCGGGACGGCGACCTTGTCGAAGGCGACCTGCCGGCCGGTCTGCCGGCGGAGGAGGTGGTGGTCCTGCAGCCGTACGGGAGCCTGTTCTTCGCCGCCGCTCCGGTGCTCGAGGCCTGCCTGCCCGCCCCGACCGGGGACACGCGCCACGCGGTGGTGGTCCTGCGACTGCGCGGGCGCACCGACCTGGGCAGCGGTGTGCTGGACGTGCTTCGCCGTTACGCGCTGACCCTCCGGGCCGCCCGGTCCAAGCTGGTCGTCGTCTCGGCCGGGGCACGCGTCCGGCACCAGCTGCAGGTGGGCGGCGTGACCGACGTGATCGGGGCGGAGAACGTCTACGCCGGCGACGAGCGGGTGGGCGCGGCCCTGCGGCGCGCCTGTGCCGACGCCGAACGCTGGATCGCCGGCCAGGCGGCCGGGGACGACACCGGGGACGACGCCTGACCGTCGCGGTCCATGGCGCCCGGCCCCGGGGCCGACCGGCTCAGCGCAACCCGGCCGCGCGCTGGTGCGTCGTCGACGCCGCGGTGTCCGGACCTCCGGCGGTCCCCTCCGGCTCGCTCCGGAGGATGTCGATGCTGAGCAGCAGCACCCACGCGGGGAACAGCAGCTCCACCCACGGCGTCAGCCCCACGGCCACCAGCAGGACGGCGGCGACGGCGACACCGAGCAGTCCGATCCACCGCGAGGCCACCCGCGTCCGCAGCGCGATCGTCGCGGTGCTCATCGTGAACACCGCGGCCATCCGCATCGCGTAGTCCTGCATCAGGAGGCCGACGACCCGCCGGCCCAGGGCGAGGACGGTCGGTCCCGGCTCCGCCCCCGAGCGCAGGGACTCATCGGCCACCAGCGCCCCGGCGACGGCGGCAGCGGCGAACAGCATCGCCACGAACAGCAGGCCGCTGCCGAGGAAGACCGAGGCGAAGAACCGGTCCTCCCGCTCCCCGATCCGGTCCCGCACCACGCCGATGAACCACAGGAAGGCGATGCCGGCGAACGGCACCAGGGTCAGCGCGACGCCGAGCGCGGTGCGTCGCGGCGACTCGGTCAACCACGACCCCACGGTGGCCGGGTGGTCGGGTGAGGCCAGTGCGATGAGCGTCAGGGCCGTGCCCAGCAGCAGGGAGAAGAGGATGCCCGCCACCGCTGCGGCGCGCGGAGTGCGCAGTCGCGCGCCGGTGAGCGGGTCGCGCACGGCGGGCATCCCGCTGCTCCTCTCGCCGGGCCGGCCGAGGCGGGCCGGCTCAGGGGGTGACGATGGCGAAGTCCGGGTCGGGGGCGTCCAGGGCGGCCGTCAACCGACCCAGTGCCGCCGGGTCGCCCTCGACCGTGATGCCCGCGGCCGCGGCGCCGGCCGGGTCCGCCGCCCCCGCGGCCACGGTGGGCAGCGCCGCGGCCGGGAGGTGCAGGACGGCGTCCGCGTCGGTCTCCTGTGCGGCGGCCGTGTGGCTGAGCACCCCGTTGCGCAGGCTCAGCCGGTACCGGGTGCCCACGTCGGTCAGGTGCACGTCCAGCGTGAGGTGCTCGTCCCAGCACCGCGGGCCGTCGATCCGGATGGCCAGGGCATCGAAGAGCTGCTCGGGGGTGAGCTGCGCCAGCACGTCCGGGGACACCGGGGTCACCGGTGTCCCGAAGCCGCCCGAGCGCAGCTCGGTCGCGCCGGAGAGGTAGGCGCAGCGCCAGGTGCCGTTCTCCGCGCCGTAGCCGAGCTGCTCGTAGGTGTCGGCGAGCAGCTCGCGGGCCGCGTCGTGGTCCGGCTGGGCGAACACGACGTGGTCGAGCACCTCGGCGACCCACCGGAAGTCCCCGGCGTCGAAGGACTCCCGCGCCTTGGCGACGACCGCGTCCGCGCCGCCCATGAACTCCACGTACCGGCGCCCGGCCGCCTCCGGCGGGTGCGGCCACAGGTGGGCGGGGTTGCCGTCGTACCAGCCCATGTAGCGCTGGTAGATCGCCTTCACGTTGTGGCTGACCGAGCCGTAGTAGCCGCGGGCGTGCCAGGCGCCCTCCAGCGCCGGTGGCAGCACGATCGCCTCGGCGATCTCCGCGCCGGTCATCCCCTGGTTGAGCATGCGCACCGTCTGGTCGTGCAGGTAGGCGTAGAGGTCCCGTTGCAGCGCGAGGAACTCCACCGACCGCCGGCGGCCCCAGGTCGGCCAGTGGTGGGAGGCGAACACCAGGTCCAGCTCGTTGCCGAACAGGTCGATGGCCTCGGTGAGGTGGCCCGCCCAGGCGTGCGCGTCGCGCACCTGCGCGCCACGGATCGTGAGGACGTTGTGCAGCACGTGCGTGGCGTTCTCCGCCATGCAGAGCGCGCGCCGCTCCGGGAAGAACACGTGCATCTCGGCCGGGGCCTCGGTCCCCGGCGCCATCTGGAAGACCATGCGGACGCCGTCGACCGTCTCCTCCTGCCCGGTCGTCGTCACGTCGAGGGTCGGCGGGAGGAGGCCGAAGGTGCCGGTCGACGTCGTCTGGCCCAGCCCCGCCCCCACCTGTCCCCGCGGCCCGCGGGGAAGCGCGGCCCCGTACATGTACCCGGCTCGCCGCGCCATCGCCGTCCCGGCGTAGACGTTCTCGCTGATCGCCTCCGTCACGAAGCCCTGCGGGGCGAGGATCGGCACGCGGCCCGCGTCCACGTCCTCCTGCGACACCACGCCGCGGGCGCCGCCGAAGTGGTCGGCGTGGCTGTGCGTGTAGATCACGCCGGTCACGGGCCGGTCCCCCCGGTGCCGCCGGTAGAGCCCGAGCGCGGCCTCGGCGGTCTCGGCGGAGATCAGCGGGTCCAGGACCAGGACGCCGCGGTCCCCTTCGATGAAGGACACGTTCGACAGGTCCAGGCCGCGGACCTGGTAGATCCCGGGCGTCACCTCGAACAGGCCCTGGATCGCGTTGAGTCCCGACTGGCGCCACAGGCTCGGGTTGACCGTCTCGGGGGCGTCTCCGGTCAGGAACCCGTAGGCGTCGTTGTCCCACACCACGCGGTCGCCGGAACGGACGATGCCCGGTTCCAGGGCGCCGAGGAAGCCACGCTTGGCGTCCTCGAGGTCCTGCACGTCGGAGAACGGCAGCGACGCCAGCAACCGGCGGTGCTGCGCGGCCACCGCCGCCGTCGCCGGCCTCGGCTCTGTCGCCGGCGTGCCGTTCGCGGCGCGACGGGGTGCCGGGACGGCATCGGTGGGTGTGTCGGTCCTGAGGGTCTCGGTCATGGCTGCCTGTCCTCCGGTCGTGGGGTCCTCGCGCGTGCGGTCCCCGGTCGGGGCCGATGGGAGCGGTCACCGGCCCCGGAGGACCGACCCGCCCGTGGCAGTGAGGCTCGACCGCCCGGCCGACCGGGACATCACCCGGACGGGATGAGGTGCCGGCGACGGCCTGGCCTCCAGGCTCTGACCGGCGGTGGGAGGAAGGAGGGACCTCATGCGGTCCGACGGAGGATCCCGGGCAGTCGAGGAGGAGAGCTCGCTGCGGCTGGTCGTGCGGGCAGGTGCAGCCATCGTCGTCGTGACGGTGGCCTGCCTGCCCTACGTGGTCGCGGTGGCGACCGAGGCGGCCAGGGCCGCCGGGCAGCGCCTCCGGCATCCGCTGGAGGAGGCCGACGCCCAGCCGGACGTCCGCCTGTCCGTCCTCGACGGGCGGGGACGGCTGCGGTGACAGGGGCGCCGCGGACGGAGCCCCGGCGACCGGACCGGCTGCGCGAGCGGGTCCGGGCCACCCGCAGCGACCCGTCGCTGCGGCGCGAGGCCGACATGACGGCCTTCTACCTCGGCCTGACGCTGCTCGTCGCGCTGAACGTCGCCCCCGACGACGTCCCACCGCCGCTGCCGGAGCTGCTGCTCGTCATCTGGGGGTCGACGGTCGGTCTGGCCGTGGCGCACTGGTTCGCCCTCACCCTGGCCGGTCTCCTCGTGCGGGACGCGAGCCTGCACCGCACGCCCGGGGAGCTGTTGTTCAGCCAGGTCGTCATGGCCGTCGTGCTGGCGTCCGTGGCGTCGGCCGTCGTCGTGCTCTCCCCCGATCCGGCGGAGGTGCCGACCGCCCGCATGTCGGTCGCGGTGTTCATCGGCGCGCTCGTCACGGTCGAGGCACGGACGAGCGGCGAGCCCCTGTGGCGGGCCGTCTCGGTGGGCTGCGCGGCGCTCGGCGTCGCCCTGGCCCTGGCGACCGTCAAGCTGGCGCTCACCTAGCCGGTCGCCGGCCTCACCCGGCGAGGGCGGGGCCGGCGACCGAGCCCGGGTCCGGGACCTCAGCGCACGAGCGCCTCGTCGGTGAAGGCCTCGCGGAGCTGGGTCTCCTGCTCGGCGGACAGGTTGGTGAACAGCAGGTCCGCCTGCTGCCCGGCGAAGGCCTGCTGGACCCGGTCGAGCACCGCGTCCTGCGAGAAGACGAAGAGCGCGGAGGTGCCGGGGGTGATCTCCTCCTTGGCGCGCCGCACGAAGTCGTCGCTGATGCCGACGTCGGTCAGCCTCCCGGCGAGTGCGCCGGCCGCCGCGCCGATGGCGGCCCCCAGCAGCGGGACCAGGAACAGCAGACCGAACAGCATGCCCCAGAAGGCCCCGCCGAGAGCGCCGCTCCCGGTCAGGTCGTGGAGCTGACGGGTCCGGGGCTTCTTCGCGTCGGCCGGCCACGAGACGGTCGCCGCGTCCAGCACGGTGATCAACCGTTGTTGCTCCAGGCTCCGGAGCGTGGCGACGGCGTCCTCGGCGCCGTCGGGCGTGGCGAAGCGCCACACGCTGAGGGTGGACATCGGGCCTCCTTCCGCGAGCGTCGGGCGACGCTCGTCCACCACGACCGTGCCCGGGTCCCCCGGTGGACGCATCGTCCGTCCCGGATGAGGACGACGGGGCGGGGTCCGGGCCCGCGCCAGTCGAGGGCACTCTGACCCCCGCCATCGGGGGGCGGCACGGCCACCCGGTCTCCCTGCGGGCCGATGGTCCCGGTCGCAGGGGCCCTGGGGACCGGGGGGTGGGTGCGGGCCGTCGACCATCCTGGGGTGGCGGGGGACGACGGTGGGCACCGTCGTCGTCCGTCCTCCTGCGGAATGGGTGAAACCGGCGATGAGCACTGCTCCGGACATCGCAGGAGGCGACCGCTCCCGCGGCGGTCCCCTCCTCACGACGAAGACCGCGGCTCCCCGGATCCGCACACCGGTCGTCGACCGGCCCCGCCTGCTGCAGCTGGTCTCCCGCGGCGTCGAGGGCCTGCTGACCGTGGTCAGCGGTGCGGCCGGGTCCGGCAAGACCCTCCTGCTGGCGTCCTGGTGCGCCAGGACCACCCCACCGGGCCCGGTGGCCTGGCTGACGCTCGAGCCGGAGGACGACGTTCCCGGCGAGTTCTGGACCTACGTCCTCGCCAGCCTGCGGCGGGCCGGGGCCGGGCTCCCGGACGACGTCGGCGTGCCCTTCCTGGCAGGCAGCGTCCCGCATGACCTCCTGGCCCGCCTCGCCGACGCCCTGGCCACCGGCGCGACCCCGGTGGTGCTCGTGCTCGACCGGTTCGAGGTCGTGAGGGACCCGCAGGTCCACCGCGGGCTCGACTTCGTCCTCCGTCATGCCGACGGCAACCTGCGGCTGGTCCTCCTCACCCGGGACGACGGGGCGCGATGGCTGCGCGGCTACGAGCTGCGTGGGGAAGTTGCCCGGGTCCGCAACGGCGACCTGGCGTTCACCGGTGCGGAGGCCGGCGACCTCCTCCGGCGACACGGCATCGGACTGCCACCGGAGACCCTGACCGCACTCACGGAGCGGACCCACGGCTGGGCAGCGGGACTGCGGCTCTCCGCGCTGGCCATGCAGCAGCGCCGCGAGCCCGCCGCCCTCGTGGCGGCCCTGCCGGGGGCGGACCCCACGCTGACCGGGTACGTGGTGGCCGAGGTGCTCGAGGCCCAGCCGCCCGACGTGCGTGACTTCCTGCTGAGCACCTGCGTGGTGGACCGGGTGTGCCCGGCCCTGGCCGACGCGTTGACCGGCCGGGCGGGCGGGGAGATGGTCCTGGCCCGCCTGCAGTCGGCGAACGTGCTCACGACCGCGGTGGAGCAGGCCCCCGGGTGGTACGAGTACCACCCCCTGCTGGTCCACGTCCTGAGGGGTGAACTCGGCCGGGAGCGCCCCGGGTCGGTCGAGGAGCTCCACCGGCGGGCGTCGACCTGGTTCGACGGCGCGGGCTGCCTCGTCGAAGCCGTGCAGCACGCGGCGGCGGCGGCGGACTGGCCGTTGGCGGCGGCCCTGCTCGTCCGGCGCCTGGGCATCGGGCGGCTCCTCGCGGGCCGGGAGGCGCCCCAGCTCGACGCTGCGCTGCGCGGGCTCCCGGCGACGGGGGGCGGGGCGATGCTCGCCGCCGTCCGTGCCGCCCGCGCCCTGACGGCGTGCGACCTGGACGTCTGCCGGGAGCAGGTGGGCCTCGCCGAGGACCGCGCACCGGAGGAGGCGGAGTCCGACCGCCCGCTGCTGCTGGCGTCCACCGCGGTCATCCGTGCCCTGCTGGCGCGGATCGACGGTGACCTGCCGGCCGCCGAGGCCGCGCTCGCCTCGGGCGAGGCGCAGCTGTCCCGGACGCGGGAGGCGGGGCAGCACCACGACCTGCTCGCCCTGCTGCTGTCCAGCGTGGCCGCCGTCGCGTTCTGGGCCGGGCGGTTCGACGAGGCCGACCGGGTCCTCCGCCACGGGCTGGTCGTGTCCTCCGGCCCGGAGTGCCGGTACCCGCGGCTGGACGTCCTGGGCCGGCTGGCCGTCCTGGAGGCCCTGCGTGGGCGCCTGGGGCAGGCTGCCGAACTCGGACGCGCGGCGATCACGCTCGCCGACGACCTGCGTCTGCCCCTCGCCCACCGAACGGGGACCGGCGACCTGGCCCTCGCGCTGGTCGCCGTCGAGCAGGGCGACCAGACGGCCGCCCGCCGGCACGTGGACCACGCGTCCCGGAGCGCGGAGGCCCGTCACGACCCCCTCGTCGCCAGCCTGGTGCCCCTGGTCAAGGCGGTCGGGTACGCCGATCACCGGGACGTCCGGCGCGCGCTCTCGTCCCTGGCCACCGTGCCCGCCGTCGTGGGCGGCCGGCCCTTGCCGCCGTGGCTCGCGGACCGGCTCGCGCTGACCTCGGCCCTGGTCCACACCGATCGGCGGGACGCGGCTGCCGCGACCGCCGCACTGGACAGCGTGGGCTCACCGAGCGCCCAGCTGACCGTGCGGCGGGCCGCACTGGCCCTCGCCACCGGCGATCGGGGCCGCACGGCCGCGTTGCTCTCCCCGGTCCTGGCCGGCGACGTGGTCGACGGCGCCGGCAGCCGGATCGAGGCCTGGCTGCTCGCAGCCCAGCTGCACCTGGTCGAGGGCTCCCGGCCGCTCGCACGCGCGGCACTGGACCGGGCCCTGACGCTGGCCAGGCCGGAGGGTCGACGGCGGCTCCTCCTGCGGCCCGGCCCCTCGGGCAGGGGCCTGCTGTCCGCGTTCCCCGACGTCACGGGCGCGCACGCCTGGCTCGGGCTGGCCACCCCGGCCGGGTCCGGCACCCCGGGGCGGACGGAGGGGCCAGGCACCGAACAGCCTCGGATGCCGGTCGAGCACCTGACCGAGCGGGAGGCGACGGTGCTCGCCCGCATGGCCCAGGCCATGTCCGCCGAGGACATCGCCAACGACCTCGTCGTGTCGGTCAATACCGTCAAGACCCACCAGCGCGGCATCTACCGGAAGCTCGCCGTCTCCCGGCGCAACGACGCCGTGCGGCGGGCACGGAGCCTCGGGCTCGTCTGAGCCGACGCTCCTCGTCCGCTCGCACTGGTCCTCGGAGCGCACGTCACGACCACCGAGGTCGCGCACCGCGCGGCTGCGGCGGAGCCGGCGGCGGCGACGGGCTCCGCGAGCAGGTCGGCGCACGTGTGGGTGGACGCCGTCACGGGCTTGGCGCCTGACTCCTCAGGCGTCCGGTTCGTGGTGCGGGCGGGTGACCGACTCGATGTAGTGCTCCATCGCGGCGTCGACGCGGCGCGTGTCCCCCGAGACGGCCAGGTCCATCTGCAGGCCGCGGACCTGGGCGAGGAACCCGGTGGCCGTCCTGCGCGCGTCGCGCCGGGACATCCCGTGGGTCTCGAGAGCCGCCTGGATGGGGCCGAGGAAGTCGGTGACGAGCAGGGTGGCCAGGGAACCGAGACGGCCGGGCTCGCGCACCTCCAGCGCCACCAGCTCGAACAGGAGCACGAACTGCCGGCGCTCGGCCGGTCGGCACAGCTGGCGCCAGGCGGCCCGCATGGCGTCGGCCGGCGAGTCCGGTGCCCGTTCTGCTGCGGAACGGACCAGGTCGTCGAGCAGTGCTCCACGGATGGTGGTGACCACCTCGACCACGAGCTCCTCCTTGGTCCCGAAGTGGCGCAGGAGGGTCCCGTGGGTGACGCCGAGCGCCTTGGCCATGGGACGCAGTGACAGCTCCGTGATGCCGTGGTCGAGGACGTACTCCACCGCGGCGGCGAGGAGCTCAGGACGGCGGTGCTCGAAACGTCTCGCCCGTCCGTCCACCCGGACCTCCGCACTCACCGACTCACCCTAGAAGACCCTCCTGGAGGCGGTCTCCCGCCGATCCGGTACCCCCGACATGTCCTGACCGAGTGGTTTACCAAACCACGTGGTCCGCGTAGTCTGAAACGGGTCGGACCGGTGCCTCGGCCCTCCCGGACGTCGACGTCCCGGCCCGACCCGTCTCCTGACTGCTGACTCGAGTCGACCGTCCTGCGAGGTGCCTCATGCGCGTCGAACCCCGCCCCCTCGTGACCGTCGGCCTCGCGGTCGGCTACGTCGGCATCGTGGCGACCACCTGGGCCGTCGTCGGCCTCGACTACGACTCGGTGGGTGACTCGACCTCGACCGTCCTCCGGGGCATCGTCCTGCCGGTGGCGATCGCGTCGGCCTTCACGGCCGCCGTGACGAGCTACCTGGGGTGGTGGGGACCGGCGATCCGCGAGGAGCTGGGGGCGCCGCGCTGGCTGTGGGTAGTGCCGGTCCTGATGGTGCTGCCGGGGCTGGGTTCCCTGCTCGGAGGTTCCGGTCCGGCGGACCGCGCGCCGGGTTACCTGCTGGCGCTGGGCGCCGGCACGCTGCTGGTCGGGTTCGGCGAGGAGATGCTGACGCGGGGCACCGGTCTCGTCGGTCTGCGCGGTGGGTTCCGTGAGCCGATGGCCTGGTTCGCCAGCTGCCTGCTCTTCGGGCTGGTCCACGCCCTGAACGTCTTCTTCGGCCAGTCGTTGGGGTCCACGGTCCAGCAGATCGCCCTCGCGTTCGTCGCCGGCTCCGTCTTCTACCTCACCCGGCGACTCGCCGGCACGCTGGTCGTCTGCATGGTCCTGCACGCGTGGATCGACTTCACGACCCTCGGGTTCTCCGACGCCGCGCGGGACGCGGAGTCGACCTCCACCGTCCTCGGCCTGACCCAGTACCTCGCGTTCGTCCTCGCGATCGTGGGTGTGGTGATCGTGCTGCGTCGCGGCAGTGGTGAGCGTGAGCGCACGCCGGCCGCCCAGCCGGCCGGCTGAGCCGGAGGACGGCCGCGCCGGTGACCACTCCCACCAGCTCACGGACCAGGGCGCGGACATCAGCGTCCGACCCGCGGTCGCCGTCGGTACGACCGACGCCGTCGTCTGCTCGCTCGGCGCGTCGAGGACCCGGCAGCTCCCGGGCGTCGGGTGCGGCGGGCTCCCCCCGGCGCCTCGTGCGCCGGGGACCCCGGTCCTGCCTCCTCGACCCGCCCCGCCGCTGATGGAGGTCCCGGGCTCGCCCGCGTCCGGCCCGTGGAGACGAGGCCGGGCCGGGGAGCAGGAGAACTCGCGCAGGCGCCGGGTCCGGCCGTTCGACGACGCCTCGCCGGCACTCGACCGGTTCGGCGCGGTGCTGGCGCTGACCGTCGTGTCGATCGTCACGCTGTCCCTGATCGGCGTCGGCCCGGACGGGACCGGCTCCGCCGGCGCTGCGTCCACCGTGGTCGTGACCGTCCTGGTGGGCGCCACGCTGATCCTGGCGCTGCGCGCGTCCGGTCTGGCACGACGCTGGGTCCACGTCGCTGACGGCCTGGTCACCCTCAGCACCCTGGCCGCGATCTCCGCCATCGTCGTCGACGCGCTGACGCCCGGCCGCCTCGAGAGCACCGACGGCGTGGGACCGGTCGTCTGGATGGTCCTGTCCGGACTCACCCCGGCGGCGGTCGTCCGGCGGCTGCTCCGCCACCGGGAGGTGGGACTGCGCACCGTGACGGGAGCGATCGCGGTCTACCTGCTCCTGCCCATCACCTTCTTCTTCCTGTTCCTGGGCGTCGAGGCGACCCAGGGCGACTTCTTCGGCCGCCCCGAGGGGACGACGACGTTCATGTACTTCAGCTTGGCGACGATCACGACCACCGGCTACGGCGACCTGACCCCGGTCACGCCCCTGGGCAGGCTGCTGGCCAGCGCCGAGGCGTTGACCGGCCAGCTGTTCCTGGTCACCTTCGTCGCCCTCCTCGTCGGGCTGTTCGGGCAGCGGTGGCGGGCCGGGCCGACGGCCTCGGGGGGATCCCGCGGCGAAGCGCCGGAGAAGTGAGACGCGGGCCCTCGACGCGCACGTCCCGGCGGTGCTAGCCGGTCCCGCTGCCGCCCCGGTCCGAGCCGGTGTCGGGTCTCCCGCCGACGAGGTCGCGCAGGCGGTCCCACCGCGCCCGGTAACGCTCGCCGAACCGTTCCTGCGCTCGATCGAGCTCGGCGCCGGTGTACCGGCGTCGCGCCCAGACCGAGGTCGGCTTGGCCAACCGGAGGGCGCCGACGGACGCCACGACCGGCACGACCACGCCGATCAGACCGGTGGCGATCTTCCCCTTCCCGATGCACACGGCGGCCGTCGCCAGGTGGAGGAGCACCAGCACCGGGTAGAGCCAGCTCCCGAGCACCTCGCGGTCCGCGGCCGGACCGACCGGCGTCGCCTGGAGCAGCAGGACGAGTCCGAGCACGGCTGCGACCAGGACCGCGTCGATGGACTTCCGTCCGTCCTCACCCCAGTAGACGTCGTCCAGGTGGAACCACAGCGCGAACTCGTCGAGGGCCAGTGCGGCGCCCGCCCCGAACGACGCCGCCAGGACGTCCGTCCACGGCGGTCCGGGGTCGAAGCGGAACTCCAGCAGACCCGTGAGGAGGACCAGCAGGATCCCCCACACCTGGTGGTGGACGTGCACGCCGGCGATGTAGACGTCCCGGAGGCGCCCGGCCTGGGCGGGCCGCTCGCTGGTCGGCGCGGCGTGGCCCTGCCTGGCACGGATCCGTCGTGTGACGCCTCGCGTGACCGCGAAGGCCCCCAGGAAGCCGATCAGGGCCCAGAGCGCAGCCGACCGGCCGGTGTCGACGAGCACTCGCTGGTACCAGTCCACGGCGGCTCTCCCATCTGGAGCGACGGGACGGCCAGTCTGCCAGGGACGGCGCGCACCTGGCCGTGGTCAGGCCGCGGTGCCTCCTCATCCGCAACGGGTCAGGCCGGACACCAGCGCCCCACCTGTGGTGCACCCGACAGGCTGACGTCCCGCTCGGTGGTGCGCGCCGCTCCCCGTCGTGACCTCCCACCGCGGGCGAACCGGCGGCGAGCGGCGCGCGGTGTCCCGCCGAGAGCCCGGGGTGCGCAGCCTCCCCACCCGTCGGCTGCGCGCTGTACCTTCCCGGCCGATGACCGAGGGGCCGGGTGAGTTCGCGGAGCGGCTGCGCCGGTTCCGCGAGCGGGCCGCGCTCACCCAGGAGGAGCTCGCCGAGCGGGCCGCGCTCACCGCCAAGGCGGTCAGCGCGCTGGAGCGGGGCGAGCGCCGCCGTCCGTACCCGCACACCGTCCGCGCGCTGGCCGGGGCCCTGGGCCTGGACGACGCCGAGCGCGACGCGCTCGCGGCCGCCGCGAAGCCCAGGACCGTCGAGCGCCCACCGGTGCCGGCGCCGGCCGTCCCGCTGCTGGGCCGCGACTGCGAGCGCGCCGAGCTGGTGCGGCTGCTGCACGGCGGGCGGCTGATAACGATCACCGGACCGGGCGGGGTCGGCAAGACCAGCCTCGCCCTCGACGTCGCCCGCGCGGTCGGGCGCCCGGCCGCCGTCGTGGAACTGGCACCGGTGACCAGCGCGCGGCTGGTGGTGCCCACGCTGGCCGGCGCCCTGGGCCTGCGTCAGTCGGGCACGCCGCTGCTCGACGCGGTGGTCGCGCACCTCGCCGGCCGGCAGCTGCTGGTCGTCCTGGACAACCTCGAACACCTGCTGGACGCGGCCGGTGACGTGGCGGAGCTGCTCGCCCGGGCCCCGGGCCTGACCGTGCTGGCGACCAGCCGTGCGCCGCTGCGCGTCCGCGCCGAGCACGAGTACCCGCTGCGTCCGCTGCCCCTGCCGGGCAGCGGCCACCCGGACGACGTCGGCCGCTCCCCCGCCGCGCAGGTGTTCCTCGACCGTGCCCGGGCCGCCGGCGGCAGCGTCGTCCTCACGGACGGCACCGCCGCCGACGTCGCCGCCATCTGCCGACGCCTCGACGGGCTGCCCCTCGCGCTCGAGCTGGCGGCCGCCCACTGCCGCTTCCTCGCCCCCGATGCGCTGCTGCACCGGCTCGACCAGGCCGTCAGCTCGCCCCGCAGCCGGGACCTCCCGGAGCGACAGCGCACCATCCGGGCCACGCTCGACTGGAGCCACGACCTGCTCACCTCCACCGAGCAGTTGCTGCTGCGGCGACTGTCGGTCTTCGCCGGCGGGTTCTCCCTGGCCGCGGCCGAGCACCTGCAGCCCGACGCGCTGCCCGCGCTCGAGGGGCTGGTCGAGCAGTCGCTGGTGGTCGCCGATGAGGGCCGGTACCGGATGCTGGAGCCGGTCCGGCAGTACGCCGCCGTGCGGCTGACCGGGGCGGGCGAGACGGCGGTGGTCGCCGACCGGGCGGCGGACTTCTTCCTCGACCTGGCCGCCGGCGCCCGCCCGGGGCTGCAGGACGCCGGCCAGCGGCGCGCGCTCGACCGGCTCGCCGCCGAGCACGGGAACCTCGGGGCCACCTTCGCCCGCCTGCTCCACGCCCGCCGGCACGGCGACGCGGCGGTGCTCGCCGCGCACAGCTGGATCTACTGGGCGCTGCGCGGCTACGCCGTCGAGGGGCTGGGCTGGGTCACCCGGATCCCCGCGGAGGGCCTGGGCGACGTCGAGCGCGCCGCCCGCGGGACCGCGCTCGCCGGGCTGCGCTACGCCACCGGCGACCTCGCCGGCATGGTGGCACCGGCCGACGCAGCTGTCGCGGCCGCCCGCGCGGCCGGGGACGACCCGCTGCTGGCCGAGGCGCTGATGCTGCGGGCGTCCGCGGCGCTGTTCCTCGACGACCCCGCGACCGCCGCACCGCACGTGGACCGGGCGCGCCGGGTCGCGCACGACTCGGGCAACGCCTGGGCCGAGGCGCACGCCACGCAGGTCGAGGGACGGCGGTTGCTGCGCCTCGGTGACCTGACGGCCGCGGCGGCGGTGCTGGCCGACGCCGAGCGGCTCGCCCGGGCCGCCGGCGCCCCGTTCACCGTCGCGACGGCGCTCAACGCCCGGGCCACCCTCGCCAGGCTCAGGGGCGAGGACGATGCGGCGCTCGACCTGCTGATGGAGGTCGTGCAGCTCGCTGCCGAGGTGCCCACGACGTGGAACCTGGCCTACGCGCTGCCCGACCTCGGGGCCCTGGCCGCCGAGCGGGGGCAGCCGGAGCTCGCCGCGGAGCTGTTCGGTGCCGGTGCTGCGGCGGCCGCGCTGACCGTCGCCGTCCCGCCCGATCCGGAGCTGGCCGGCCGCTGGCTCAACGCCGCCCGCGACGCGCTGGGCGAGGCCGCGTTCAGGGCGCTGTGGGAACGCGGCCGTCACCTGCGGCCGGCCGACGTCCCCGATCTCGCCGCCCGGGTCAGCCGCGGACGCGGCTGACGTACCTCCGGTACCGCCACGCGAAGACGGTCCTCAGCAGCAGGCGCACCGGGAGCGGGACGTTGGCGTACATGTCCGCCGCCTCCTCCGGGGTCGCCTCCTCCACGACCATCCAGAACATCAGCGGCAGCTCCGACCTCGCCATCTGCCCGAAGCCGTGCTCGGCGAGCTGGGCCCACTCCTGCTGGCTCACGTGCCGGGCGGCCAGCGGCAGGATGTGCTCCTCCTCGTCGCCGAGGTGCTCCAGGAGAGCGGCGTGCAGGGCCTCGAAGGTGCCCGCCACCTCCTCGGTGACCGCCGGGCGCGCCTCGGCCTCCCAGCGCGGCAGCGTGGCCTGCAGCCGCTCGACGAGCTCGTGCAGGCCCTGGTGCTGGGCCTCCATGCGCTCGATCAGCTCGGCGTCGGGCGGGCAGCGGTCGAGCAGCTTGGGCCAGAGCAGCTCGTCCTCCCCGCTGTGGTGGTAGTGCAGGCCGGTGAGCACACGCCGGCCGTGGTCGGCGAGGACCGCGGCGCGGGCGGTGTCCCCGGCGGCCACGGAGCGGGCGAGGCGGGGCATGAGCCCGAACTCGCGGCGGAACGCGCGGTGCACGGTGACCATGTCCGACACGTCGGTGAGCTGGGTGTTCGCGGTGTGCGTCATGCCCAGGAGCCTGGCGGTCGGCGGACGGACACCCCACCCACAGCGCCCCCACACCGACCCCCACACCTGCGCGTTGTCGTCGCTGCGGTCGGTGGACGACCGCTCGATGTCGGCGCATCGGGTGAGTCGGCACCTCGATCCACCGCGACGGCACGCGGTGGACCCGGGCCGCGAGGGGTGCGGTCGTCCCTCGAGCACCGTGCGCCGGGACCCTCGCGGGTGACCCGCCGACAGCACCCGGCCGTCGGGTCGACCTCCTGGCGGGTGCCCGGCGATCAGGCAGCCGTCGACCCCGTGCTGGCCGCCGACCAGCCGATCCCCTGAGTGCCTGCCGGCGTCGCACTCACCTCGCCGGGCAGGAATCCTCCGGGCCACGCCACACCGACCACACGAGGGCGAGGGTGCTCGTGGTCAGAGCAGCCGTACGGAGCAGGTCCGCCCGCAAGAGGCTGTCGATGATGGCAGAGGACCGGCCGACCCGGTCCAGCCGGTCGTGCATGGGGATCGCCCAGAGCACGGTCGACGCCACGGACACGACTCCGGCGACGCTGACGAGCGCGGCGACAGGCCGGGGCACCCCGGCGGGCCTGGTCCATTGACATCGCCACGGTCTGGGCGTGGCTCGCCCACCGGCCCGAGCTGCTGACCCCCGCGGCCCGGCCCCGGGTGCGCGCCGCGGTGCGCCGCTCGCTGGTCGGTCCGGCCGTCTACGCGGCCAGCACCGCCACCGCGCTGGTCAGCGCCTCGGTGGCCTTCGCCCTCTTCGCGGCGGCCCTGTTCTTCGCCGTCTCCGGACGCCGCGGCTCCGCCGCCGACGACGCGACCGCGGACGACGACGGGGAGGACCGGGCCGGCGGCGGGCTGCGCCGCCCGACGGCGCCCTCCCCGCCGGCCGGCCCGTAGCAGCGCCAGGGTCGACGAGGGCCGGCCGGCGGACCGTCGAGCGGCGACCGCGGACGTGCCCGCCCGGCTGAGCGGGCCTGCTGCCGGGCGGGCGGCTACCGGCCCCCCTCGCCGCCGACGGTGTGGCAGGCGCGCAGCCCGGCCCAGTCGACCTCGGGACGCGGCAGGCCCCGGGCGGCGAGGTAGCGCCCGGCGGTGGCCCGGCACCGGCGCAGGAACGCCACGGCCGTGACCGGGTTCGTGCTCGCGCCCGGCACGTACCGCTCCACGGTCAGCGACCAGCCGGCCTCCTCGCGAGTCAGCCGGCCCACGGCCGAGAAGCTGCGCAGCCTGCCCAGGCGCTCGTCGTGCGCGTGGCACAGGATGCTCGCCGGCCCCTCGCGGAGCAGCTCGTCCGGTCCCGTGCCCAGCAGCAGCGCGCCCGACGAGGTGAGGTCGTGCACCACCACCCGCGTCGAGCGGGGCACCCCGCGCTCGTCGGGCCAGGACAGCACCGCCGACGGGTAGCGGCGCAGCTCCCGGTGCACCTGCCGGGCCGGCGCCGGCGCGCCGGGGCGGTCCGGCAGCGCCATCGGCGGGGACACGGTCCGCGGTGCGGTCTCCCGCACCTCGACCGAGGTCGGGACCACCGTGATCACGAGGCGGAAGTAGTACCAGTCCAGCCAGCGGCGCACCGGTGCCGGCGCGGCGTACATCCGGCTGCCGGGCTGCCGCTCCGCCAGCCGCCGCCACAGCGGGGCGATGGGCTCGGCGTCGGTGATGATCTCCTCGGGACAGCTGGCCGTCCCTTGCACCAGGACCTGCGGCGGTGCGTCCATCCCGCTGCCGGTCGGATCGGAGAACAGCAGGCTCACCCGACCGTCCCGGCGGATGTTGAGCGCCTTCTGCGGCAGGCCGATCGACGTCGTCAGCCACGCGGTGCCCGCCTCGGCGTCCCAGATCGGGACGACGGGCCAGGCCAGCGGCGCGCCGCTGCGGCTGAGGGTGGCCAGCTCGCAGCTGCGGTAGGCGTCGACGACGGCGAGGAGGTCGGCCGGCAGCGGCCCGGCGCCCAGGTGCTGCACGGTGGTCATCGGGCGCTCTCCGCGGTGGACGCGGTCGGCACCTGGTGGTTGGCGTGCAGGACCCCGCGCGGGTCCAGCTCGTCCCGCAGCCGGCGCAGCGTCTCCCACACCTGCGCGGAGTAGCCCACCGACGCGTCGCAGGGCCGCTCCACGAAGTTCAGGTACTGCTGCCCGGTCGCCCAGGGCGCCATCGCCTCCGCCAGCCGCGCGGTCCCGGCGAGCCCGGCGGCGGTCACCTCGGGGTCGATCGGGACGAAGCCGCCGAAGACCACGAAGGCGCCGTCCAGGTGCGTCAGCGCCGCCGTCGGGGAGGGCACCGACAGCTGCCCGCCGAGCTGGCGCAGCTCGGCCACCATCAGCCCGGTGCCGGGAGGGGCCGCGGCCAGGAACGCAGCGCTCCCCTCCGGCGGCAGGTCGCCGACCATCACCGTCTCCGACAGCGCCGGCGTCGGACCCTCGGGGTCCATGTGCAGGTGCGTCAGAGCAGCGGGGGGCAGGTCGGCGAAGGTGTCGAGCTCCGGGCCGAGGGCCCGCAGCGGCGCGAGGACGCCCGCCGCGGTGGCCGGGTCGGCGAGCACCGCCCCGTCGACCATGACGATGTCCCGGCCGCGCAGCGGCGCGGGGACCTCCGGCAGGGGCGGCACGCTGAGGAGCCGGAAGGACGTCGTCACCTCCGGAGGGGCCTCCCGCGCCCAGTCCACCCAGGCCGGCAGGACCTCCGCGGCACGCGTCGCGTCCCAGACCAGCACCCCGGCGTGCGCGGTGGTGAGCTCGAAGGCCTCGATGGTCAGCTCGGTGACCACGCCCAGGTTGCCGCCTCCCCCGCGCAGTGCCCAGAGCAGGTCCGGGCGGTGCTCGGCGTCGACCCGCACCACGGAGCCGTCGGCCAGCACGAGCTCGGCGGCGACGATGGAGTGCGCGGCCAGGCCGCGGGCCCGGGCGTACCACCCCATCCCACCGCCGAGGCAGTAGCCGACGACGCCGACGTCGGGCGAGGAACCGTGCAGCACGGCCAACCCGTGCGCGGCCGCGGCCTCGACCGCCTCCAGCCACAGGGTGCCCGCGCGCACGGTCACCCGCCGGGCGTCCGGGTCCACCACCACCCCGGTCATCGCCGCGGTGCGCAGCAGCACCGTGCCGGAGAGGTCGCCGAGCGGCCCGGCGTTGTGGCCGGTGCCCTGGGGCGCCACGCGGAGGTTGAGCGCACCGGCGGCGCGCAGCACGTCGGCGACCTCGCTGGTGCTGGCCGGATAGGCGACGGCGGCGGGGCGCTGGTCGACGGCGAGGTTCCAAGGCCGGCGGGCGTCGTCGTAGCCGGGGTCACCGGGCAGGTGGACGGCGCCGCCGCACAGGCGGCGCAGCGCCGCCAGGTCGGTAACGGAACGGGGTCGGTCGAGAGTGGTCACGGTCGGTCCTCCAAGGGGGGGGTGGTGCCGCCACCGTGGCCCGGGCCCCTTGCAGCCCACTTGCAGCCCACTTGAGCCGGGTCCGGGAGGGGGTGTGGCCGCCGACCCGGCCCGCGGTCAGCTGCCCGGTACCACGGAGCGGGAGGCGCACCGCCGGGACAGCTCCGCCGACAGCTCGGCCTGCAGGCCGGCCGCCCCGGACAGCCGCGCGGCCCGCTCCGCCGCCTCGAGCAGCGCCACGGCCTCCGCGCGCGGCGCCAGGCGGGCGAGCGCCGCCTGGGCCCGCGCCAGCTCCAGCCGGGACCGGGTGCCGGCCAGCAGGGACACGGACTCGCGCAGCGCCTCCTCCCCACCCGCGCCGCTCACCTCGCCCAGGACCCGCAACGAGCGCCCGAGGACCCGGGGCGCCCCCCACGCCCGGGCCAGCCGCACCTCCTCCTCGGCCGTCTCGACCGCTTCCTGGTGGCGGCCGAGCGCGCCGAGGGCCGCCGCCCGCAGCGACCGCCAAGGTGCCCAGACCGGGTTGTCCCCGGCCGCCAGGAGGGTGGCGTCGCTGTCGAGCCGGTCCAGCGCCTCCCGCGGGCGCCCTTCCGACAGCAACAGCACCACCTCGGCCTCCGCCCACAACCGTGCGCCGTCACCCAGGCGGCTGCGCCAGCCGTGCGCGTCGAAGAACGCCCGGGCGCCGGCGGTGTCGCCACGGTCGAGCCGGACGCCGACGACGAAGGCCTCCCCGTAGCTGATCCCGACCGCCGGCGCCGCCCACCGCTGGCTCTGGTCGATCGCCGTCATCAGGGACGCCTCGGCGGCCGGCAGGTCCCCCGCCCACCACGACGCGTGCCCGTGCCACAGATGGGTGGACAGTGCCGCGAAGAGCGATCCCCGCCGGTGGGCGAAGTCCCGCGCGGTGTCCCAGAACGGCTCGACGTCCTCGCCGACGATGTCGAGGACGAAGGCAGCCACCACCCAGAACAGCCCCGGGTCGTCCGCCAGCAACCGGCCGTCGGTCAGCGCCCGGCGGGCGAGCTCGGCGCAGCGGGAGCGGTCCCTGTTGGTCACGACCAGCTCCCAGGCCGTGGCGGCGGCCAGCATGCGGGCACCCGGGCCGTCCCCGGTCGGTGGCGGGAGGTCCTCGGCCCCCGGCCCCGACGGTGGGACGGCGTGCATGTGGCCGCCCACGCGCGCCAGGGCGAGCAGGGCCTGCCGGACGTCGTGCAGCTCCGGTCCGGCGTCGTCCGGCACCTCCGCGGCGGCGCGCTCGGCGAACCGGACGACCTCTCCGCGGGGGCCCGCGAAGACCAGGGTGAACGCCAGCCGCACGGCCGTCCGGGCACGGTCGGCCGGGTCGGTGGACGACCGGTGCGCCTCGCGCAGGTGGCCCAGCGCGGCCGCGCCGTCGGTCAGCGCCTCGAGCCCACCCAGTTCGGACAGCACCGCCACGCGCTCGGCACCGGGCCGCAGCTCGTCCAGGAGCCGGCGCAGGTACCGGGCCGCGCTCTCGACCGCCCCCCGTTCCGCCGCGATGCGCGCCGCCTCGCGCAGCACCTGGGCCACCGCGGGGTCGCCGCGCGGCGGGACGAGGAGCACGTGCGCGGCCAGCTGCTCGGGGCTGGCCCCGGCCGCACCGAGCACCCGCACGGCGCGTTCGTGGGCGAGCTCGCGCTCCCCGGGCAGCAGCGAGCGGTGGACGGCCTCCCGCACCAGCGGGTGCACGAAGGACAGGGGGGGCCTCCTGCTGATGATCTCCGCCGCCGCCAGCGCAGCCAGCGCGCTGCCCGCCTCGGCCTCGGACATCGCGGCCAGCGACGCGACCTCGGGGAGCGCCGTGCCGTCGCCCAGCACCGCCACCGCGCGGGCGACCGCGCCGGCCTGCTCGGGCAGGCGGCCCAGCCGCAGCAGCACGATGCCGGAGACCGCTCGGGACCCGATGGCCGTGACCGTGTCGGCGTGCGACGCGTCCGGTGGCACGCCGTCGCTCTGCAGCGCACGCACCAGCTGCTGCAGCAGGAGTGGGTTGCCGCGCGTCGTCCGGTGACAGGCCGCGAGGAACGCGGGCGCCGGGGCGCGGCCCAGCCGGGCGCCGACCAGGTCGGCCACCCCGGAGGCGCTGAGCGGAGCAGGCCGCACCGACTGGACGGCGGGGTCGCCCGCCAGCTCGGTCACGAGCGCACGGTCGGCCGGGAACTCCCCGGTCCGCAGCGAGGCGGCCAGCAGGACCGGCAGCCCCTCCAGCCTCGGCACGAGGTAGGCGAGGAAGCGCAGCGAGTCGGTGTCGCACCACTGCACGTCGTCGACGACGAGGACCACCGGTCGCGCGTCGCTGAGCCGGCCGACGATCCGGTAGAGCGCGTGCAGCACGGCGAAGACGCCGTCGCGGCGCGGTCCCTCCTCGCCCACGGATCCGGGCGAGGCGCTGAAGACGCCGGCCGCGGGCGCACCCACCCCCTCCAGCAGCTCCACCGGCGCGCCCGGGTCGGTGACGAGCGGCTCCAGCAGCTGGCGGACGACCCCGAACCCGAAGTCCTGCTCGAGCACGGTGCCCCGGGCGGTGACCACCCGCGCGCCGCGGGCGGCCGCCATCCGCCGTACCTCGGCGAGCAGCCGGCTCTTGCCGATGCCGGCGGGCCCCTCGACGAGGACGGTGCTCCCCACCCCGCCGAGCGCGGCGTCCAGCGCACCCTGCAGCGCGACCAGCTCCCCGTCGCGCTCGACCATGCCCGTCTCCGGAACGGGCGATGGCGAGGCCGGCGCCGGGTCGGGCACCGCCCCCCGGCCGGTCCGGGCGCCGTCCAACGCGGGCGCCTGGGCCAGCACCTGCTGCTCCAGCTCCCGCAGCGCCGGCCCCGGCTCGATGCCGAGCTCGTCGGAGAGCACCCGCCGGGCGCGGCGCAACGCGGCGAGTGCGTCGCTCTGCCGCGAGGCGCGGTACAGGGCGAGAGCCAGCAGCCGCCACCGCTCCTCGCGCAACGGCTCCGCTGCGGTCAGCACCTCCAGCTCGGGCACCAGGACGGCGGCCGGCTCCCCCGCCTCGAGCCGGGCGTCCAGCAGGTGCTCGACGGCCACCTCCCGCAGCTCCGCCAGGCGCGCGCACTCGGCGTCGGCCCAGGGCTGCCCGGCCCACTCCTGGAAGGGGTCACCGCGGTAGAGGGCCAGGGCGGCGGTGAGCAGGTCGACCGCGTCCGAGGGCCCGGCCGTGACCCCCTCGGCCACGAGGCGCTCGAACCGGCGGACGTCGACGGCGTCGGCGGGCAGGTGGCAGGAGTAGCCGGCCGGTCGCCAGGTCAGCAGCCCGCGTTCCCGCGCGGGCCGGTCCGGCTCCAGCACGCGCCGCAGGTGGGACACGTAGCTCTGCAGCGCCGCCCCCGGCTGGGCCGGAGGGCACCCCGCCCACACACCCTCGACCATCCGGTCGACGGTGACCGGGGCACCCCGCGCGACGAGCAGCAAGGCGAGCACCGCGCGCTGGCGCACGCCGCCGAGGTCGAGCGACACGCCGTCGCGGTGGGCCGTCAGATCGCCGAAGACGGAGACCGACAGACCGGTGCGCTCTGCCTCGTCGCGGTGACGCCGGTCAGGCTGCACGCGGGCATGGTGCTCGCCGCCGGACCCGGACGGCAAGGACCTGCGGGACGGCGCGGACCGGGCGCCGCCCGCCCGCGGGTCGCCCTCGCGCTCGGGCACGTGGCCGTCCCGCGCGGACGCCGCCGGGACGGGTGGCTCCGCCCCTGTCAGGGGAGCCCGGCGCCGGTCGCCCGGGCCGCGACCGCTCGCTCGGTGGCGCGCATGACGTGCCCGACGAACGGCTCGACGAGGCGCCAGTAGCGGGCGAACTGCCGCCGCGACGCGGGATCGGGCACGGCGGTGCGGGCCTCGTAGCTGAGCAGCGTCCGGCCCCGCCCGTAGGGGCGCAGGGAGAAGCCGACCGCGATCCGGCCCCAGCCGGGCTCGGCGAACGCGGTGAACTCGGCGGGGCCCCCGACGTCCCGCCAGGTGATGTCCGGCTGCCAGAACCGGCCGACCGCGCCGAGGGCGAGTTCGCGGTGCTCGCGGCGCCCCAGGCTCAGCCAGCCCTCCAGCGGGACGTCGCCGCCCAACGGCAGCGCGGCCGGGGCGGGACGGCCCCGGTCACCGCGCATCCGGGCCGGCAGCCCGCGCACCCAGAACGCGGCATCCAGCAGCGGGGTGTGCACGGTCATGAGATCGGTCGCCAGCAGGGCGTCCCAGGTGGTGACCAGGTCGGCGTCGACGACGAGGTGCTCGGCGCGGGTGACGTCGAAGGCCGGCAGCGCGTCGTCGATGAGCATGGGGTCGGCGTCCGGCGCGGGCGTCGTCCGGGGGGTCGCGGTGTCCGACCGCGCGGTGCTGTCCATGCGCCGAGCCTGCGGGGGCGGGGACCGTGGAGCCAGGGACGAACGACCCGGCCGGTGACGGCTGGACGTCCGCTCCCAGCGGTCGATCCGATACGGCCGGGTCCGGTCTCGTGACGTCGCGCAAGCGGGCGGTGACGTCCCGACCGCGCACGCCGGGGGTCGTGGGAGCGCTCTTGCGGGGTGCGGAAAGGCGGTGACGAGACCGCGCGGTCTCGCTAGCGTGCGCGTCGCACCCGTCGTCGCCGGGTCCGCCGCCCGGCACTCTCCCAGGGGAGCTCCCATGGGCCGGTCGTTCGCGTCCCGCGTCAGCCATCCGCGCCTCAAGTGGGTGGTGCTCGTGTTCTGGCTGCTGCTGGCCGCCGTCTCCGCGCCGCTGGCCGGTGCGCTCACCGACGAGCAGCAGAACGACGTAGCGGCGTGGCTGCCCTCCGACGCGGAGTCGACCCGGGCCCTGCAGCTGCAAACCGAGCTCGGCTCCGACCCCGACCTGATCCCCGCGGTCGTGGTCTACGAGCGGAGCACCGGGCTGACCGCCGAGGACACCGCCGCGGTCGAGGCCGACGTCGCGGCCTTCGGGCAACTGGAGGCCCTGGACGGCGCCGTGGTCGGGCCGCTGCCCGCCGAGGACGGCCAGGCGCTCCAGCTCATCGTGCCGCTCAACGTGGGCGCCGACGGCTGGGAGCAGATCGCCCCGGTCGTCGACGACATCCGGGCCGAGGCCTCCGACGGCCCCGACGGCCTGGCCGCCTACGTGACCGGGCCGGCCGGCAGCGCCGCCGACTCCGCGGAGGCCTTCGAGGGCATCGACGGCACCCTGCTGTTCGCCGCGCTCGGCGTCGTGATCCTGATCCTGCTGTTCACCTACCGCAGCCCGGTGCTCTGGGTCCTGCCGATCTTCTCCGCCGTCATCGCGCTGTTCGTGTCGCAGGCGGTCATCACCCTGCTGGCCCGGCACGCCGACCTCACCGTCAACGCGCAGAGCGCCAGCATCCTCACCGTCCTGGTGGTCGGCGCCGGCACCGACTACGCGCTGCTGCTGGTCGCGCGCTACCGGGAGGAGCTGCGGCTGCACACCGACCGGCACGAGGCCATGACCGAGGCCGTGCACCGGGCCGGGCCTGCCGTGCTCGCCAGCGGCGGCACCGTCGTCCTGGGCATGCTGTGCCTGGTCGTGGCGGACATGAACTCCACCGCGGGGCTCGGGCCGGTCGCCGCGATCGGCGTCGCCGTGACCCTCTGCGTGCTGATGACGCTGCTGCCCGCGCTGCTGGTGATCTGCGGGCGCTGGGTGTTCTGGCCGGTGCGGCCGACCTTCGGCAGCGCCGAGCCGAGCGCCACCGGGCTGTGGGCGCGGGTGGGCGCCCGCATCGCGCCCCGGCCACGCACCACCTGGGTGGTCACCGGCGCGCTGCTGCTGGCGGCCTGCGCGGGGACGCTGCTGCTGCAGCCCAGCGGCCTCACCCAGGCGGAGAGCTTCCGCGGCACCCCGCAGTCGATCGAGGGTGACGCGGTGGCCGCCCGGCACTTCCCGGCCGCCGCGGGCAACCCGGTGTACGTGGTGACCACGGCCGACTCCGCCGAGGAGGTCGCGGCGGCCACCGGGGCCACCGAGGGCATCGCGAGCACCCGACCGCCGCAGGTGGTCGGCGAGCGCGCACTCGTCGAGGCCTCGCTCACCGACCGCTTCGACAGCGAGGCCGCCTACGCCACCATCGAACGGCTGCGCGCGGCGCTGGACGACGCCGGCGACGGCGCGGCGCTGGTCGGCGGCAACACCGCCCTCAACCTCGACGTCCAGGACGCCTCCCAGCGCGACAACGTGGTCGTCATCCCGCTGATCATGCTGGTCGTGCTGGTCGTCCTGGGCCTGCTGCTGCGGGCGCTGGTCGCGCCGGTCATCCTGATCGCCACGGTGGTGCTGTCCTACGGCGCCGCACTGGGGCTCAGCGCGCTGGTCTTCGACTGGACGCTCGGGGTGACCGCGACCGACAGCTCGTTCCCGCTGTTCGTCTTCGTCTTCCTCGTCGCCCTGGGCATCGACTACAACATCTTCCTGATGACCCGTGTGCGGGAGGAGGCCGTCGACCACGGCACCCGCCGGGCCGCCCTCATCGGGCTCGCGGCCACCGGCGGGGTGATCACCTCGGCCGGCCTGGTGCTGGCCGCGACCTTCGCGGTGCTGGGCACGCTGCCGCTGACCTTCCTGACCCAGCTGGGTATCGCCGTGGCCCTGGGGGTGCTGCTCGACACGATCGTCGTGCGCTCGGTGCTGGTCACCGCGCTGACCCTGGACGTCGGCCCGCGCATGTGGTGGCCCAGCCGGCTGGCCCGTCGCCCGGACGAGGAGGTCGGCGCGGCCCGGGACGACGTGCCGGTGCGCAGCCGGTCGGGTGCCTCCGCCCGGTCCTGACCCGCCGCACCCCGACCACGGTCCCGCTCCGCGCCGGGACGTGCACCGACCACCCGGCGCGGTCGGACGTCGAGTCGTTCGTCCCCGCCGGCGGGGTCGTCGGGCCGTGTCGTGCCGCCCGCCGGCGGACCAGACTCGGCCCTCTCCCGAACCCGACGAGCAGTCGAGGAGCAACCGTGGACGTGCAGGAGCTGTTGACCGGAGCCCGGGACGCGATCACCGTCCGGCGGGTCTTCGCCGACCCGTACGAGAAGGACGGCGTCACGGTCATCGCCGCGGCCACCGTGGCCGGCGGTGGTGGCGGCGGTGGCGGGCACGATGCGGAGGGCGAGGAGGGGGAAGGCGCCGGCTTCGGTGTCGGTGCCCGCCCGGCCGGCGTGTACGTGATCAAGGGCGGGGACGTGCTGTGGCGCCCGGCGGTCGACCTGGACCGCGTGGTCACCGTGGTCGGGGCCGTGCTGATCACCTTCCTGCTGACCCGGGCACGCGTGGCGCGGGCCCGGCTGGACGCCCGGCCGCGCCGCCGCAGGTGAGCCGGCAGACCTGCGACGGGTGAGGGACGGCGTGGCACCCGGGGCGGTGGGACGGCCGTTCGAGCAGTTCTCGGCAGCCGCGGACGCGGTCGCCCGGGCACGCCCCGAGGTGGACCTGGCGACGGCGCGCGCGGTGTTCCCCGAGGCGGCGCCCCTGCTGTACGACGGCCTGGTCCTCGACGACCTGGACGGGGTCGTTCCGCCGACGCCGGCCGGTGCCGGGCGCCCGGCGCTCGGGGAACGCCTCGTCGTGCTCGTCCCGCGCCCGTGCGGCGGCGAGCACCTGCTCGCGCCCGGCGCGGCACGCCTCAGCCCGAGGAGTCGTGACGCGGCCCTCCCCGCAGAGCCGGTCCGTCCCAGCCGCGTGGGACTGGTGGACACCCACGACGAGGAAGCCGCCCTGCCGGGCCGACGCCCGACCCGGACCTCGGGCCCGGTGGAGGCGGACCACTCCTCCGAGTCCTGAGTCGGCCTCGGTCACCGGGACGCGTCCGTCTGCGGCCGCCGGCTGCCCGTCACCGGGCCACCACCGCCGACTGCTGGGCGATCTGGGTGTCGGTCAGCACCGTCGGGAAGATCGCGGCATGCGCCAGCCGACCCGACAGGTGGCCGTCCAGCGGCGCGGCCGGCCATCCCCACAGCCAGGCGTCACCGAACTGCCAGGACCCGGACCCCGACGCGATGCCGGTCATGGTGGGGTCCTGGCCGACCAGGGCACCGTCGACGTACAGCCGGGCGCCGGAGGGTCCCAGCGAGGCGCCCACCAGGTGCCAGGTGCCGTCGGCGACGACGGCCGCCCCGGTGAGGCCGCGCCGGACCCCGTCGTCGATCCCGAGGACGAGCCGGCCTGCGGTGTCCACGTACAGCGCCAGCCGGTCGGCGAAGGCGACCAGTGAGCCGTCGCCGGTGGTGCGGAGCCAGACCTGGACCGTCGTGGTCGTCGGGGAGGCCTGGCCACCGGGCGTCGTCAGCACGTGGGTGGGCAGCACCCCCGAGACCAGGTCGACGTTGAACGCCGCCGCCCGGGTGTCGGTGCCGCCGCACGCGGGGCCGGGCTGCCCCAGGACCTGCCCGATGGCGTAGGTGCCGTTGGCCGCCGCCCCGAGGGTGCCTCGGTTGGTCGCGGTCTGCGGGAACAGGAACGAGGTGGGTTCCTGCATCGGGTAGTAACGGGTGGCGCCGACCGCTCGGACGGCGGTGTCACAGCTGGACCAGGTCGCCGCCCACGCCGCCGTGGCGGTCGTCCGGCCCGTGAAGGCCGCGTGCGCCGACGTCGGCGGGGCGATCGCGGTGGCCGCGGCCAGCACCAGGACCGCCGACCCGGTGACCACCTGGACGTGGCTCGGCCGACCACGGCCGCCGGGCGGGTGGGGCAGGACGGGGACGACGGCGGCCTCGTCCGGGCGGTACAGCAGACCGAGGCCGCCCGAGGCCACCACGGCGGCCAGGACGACGGTCAGCGGCAGGAGGTCGCCTCCGCGCGCCCAGACGACCAGCAGGCCGACGGCCGGCACCCGGAGCGTCGCCTTGCCCACCAGGTCCCCGGTCGGGACCGCGGAGGAGTCGACGGTGGGATTGGCGTCCCCCTTGAGGTGCAGGCCCGCTTCGTCGAGGGCGACCAACCGGTGCAGGCGGTGCGCGCCGGGGCGGTCCGGGTCGGCCACGACCACGACGTCCCCGGGCGCCAGCTCCACGGCCGGGACCGGCCGCGACAGCACCACGTCGCCGATGTGCACCCGGGGCTCCATGGAGCCGGAGAGCACGACGTCGGCGCTCCAGCCGATCGCCGTCGGCGCCACGGTCCAGGCCAGCAGGGCCACCCCGGAGGCGAGCAGCGACCAGGCCGCGGTGCTGGCCAGCCACGCCGTCCACCCCGCGCGCCAGTGCCGCCCCACTCCCCCGCGCTCCATCGTCGACCCCCGCCCCGCTGCCGTCCTCAGACTGCCTGCGCCTCCCACGTGAAGGTGCCCGCCGCGGTCCCGCCCTGGACGGTCTCCGGCGCCGTGGTCGACAGCGTCCAGCTGATCCGGTACACCCGGACCTCGCCGGGCGTCCCGCTGGTGGCCCAGGACCCCAGGCCGGTGGCCCAGGTCGTGGCCGGGAAGGCCGAGAGCGCACCGGACCACAGCACCCCCTGCTGGGTGAACCCGGCACAGTTGCCGAAGGACCCACCCGTCCCCCAGCTGACGCTCGCGTTCAGGTGCGCGGACAACCCGTTGGTCGCGGTCAGACCCGTGACGTACAGCCGTACGGTCGCCGGCAGCGTGCCGGTGGCGGTGACCGCGACGCACTGCGCACCGGAGGACCCCGGCTTCAGGCCGGCGGCCGAGAACAGGGCGGCCCCACTGTCGTCGTCGGCCAGGGACACCGTGCCGGCGGCCCAGCTGTCCCCGGCATCGGCGGTGGTGGCCGACCACGTCGCGTACGAGCCGTGCCAGACCACGGCCATCGACGCGACCACTGCGACGAACGCGGCGACCAGGACGCCGAGCGCACGCGAGGGACGCGGGCCGGCGGTCGGCATCGGGACAGCCAGGACGAGGTCATGCGGGACTGCGGGCACGTCTCCACTCCGGGTAACAGGTCAGCCACTGTGGATGACGATCTGCACCTTACGAGACAATCTGCTCAACTCAGGACATCTCGGCCGCGGATCACCCGGGCGGGTGGTCCCGATCAGCCGGCGAGCCGGCGGACCGCGTCGCGGACGACCATGTCGACGACGTCGTCGCCGAGCGGGCTGTGGGCGACGAAGGCCAGGTGGACCACCGGACCGACGACCAGCGCGAACTGGGCCGCGCTCACCGAGCACCCCCAGGGCGCGAGCTGGTCGTTCAGCGCGACCCGGCGCTGCTCGATGACGTCCCGGAGCACGGCCGCCACGTCCTCGTCGGTGGCGGCGGTCGCGATGAGCATGGCGTAGGCGCCGTGGACCGACCGGTCGGTGAACGCGGCAGCCAGCGAGCGCACGTAGTCCCGGACCACGGCCTCGACGTCCGCCGCCGGCTCCTCCGGGACGGTGGCCACCCGGCGGCGGACCATGTCCGCGACCAGGTTCTCGGGGGTGGGCCAGTAGCGGTACAACGTCTGCCGGCTGACCCTGGCCCGGGCGGAGAGCGCGGTGTGGGTGAGCGCTGCCGGACCGCCCTCCGCGAGCAGGGCGCGCGCGGTCTGCAGGACGTGCTGCCGGGTCCGCTGGACGCGGGGGTCCTCGTCGTCGGCGCCGTGGTCCTGGTCGGACCACCGGCTGAACGGATCGGGCACGGGGACTCCAGGACTCGGCGGAGCCCCGACTCTACGGAGGTGCCCCTCCCTGGTCAGCCGGCCGGCACCGTGTCGTCCAGCGGCTGCTCCGACCACGGGACGGCGTCGAGCATCTCCGGGTCCAGCACGGCCGGGACGACGCCCGGGGCGACGGCCTGGTGCCGGTAGCCGACGAACCGACCGCCGTCGGCCCACAGCAGGACCTGGCCCACCGGCACGCCGGCCTCGTCGACGAGGAAGCCGCGGACCGGCAGCGGGACCAGCTCCGCCCGGTGCCGGCGCGTGAGCACCGAGCGGGTCGGCAGGCCGTCCACCTGCCCCACCAGGTCCCGCACCCGTGCGCCGGCGAGCTGTGCGGCCAGTCCGGTGCCGCCGCCGGGCAGGACGGCGAGCATCCGGTGGACCACGGCCCGCTCGACCCCGCTGAGCGCACGCTCCCCCGACCCGGCCGGGATGCCGTCCTCGACCGGGTGCTGCGTGGTCTGCTGCACGCCGACCCCCCTCCGCCGCCCGCGGCGTCCTGGCCGGGGCATCCGGCGCTCGGGACCAGGATCGGACACGACCGGCGCGATGTGGAGAGGAACGGGTGAAGTCGGGACCAAGGTCCCGGGACGGCTGGTGCCCGTGCGCCGCGGGTCGGGCCCTCCGCCCGGACCCGACGTCCCTCCGGCAACGGGCGCGGGCCGGGGCGGGCCGGAGGGCGACGTCGGCCGGCGCCGGGTCAGCCCGGGCGCGCGGTGCCGGCCGCGTCGGCGGGGGTGGGCCGGCAGACCAGCACCGGGCAGGGCGCCGAGTGCTGCACCCGCGCGGCGGTGGTGCCCAGCAGGATGGTGGCGGTCAGCCCGCGGCCGCCCGAGGCCAGCGAGATGAGGCCGGCGCCGACCTCCTCCGCGGCCCGGATGATCTCCGCGGCCGGTGAGCCGCTGCGCACCTGCCGGTGGACCGTCGGGCCCCAGCCGTCGAACACCGCGGCGACGACGTCGACCGCCGCCGCGGCGTCGGCCTGGAAGCTGATGTCGGTCGGCTCCGTGGTGCGGCGCCCGGGCAGCTCGTTGGCGAAGGGCACCGCCGCGTACGGGCTCACCACGGCGACCACGGTGACCTCGGTGACCTCGCGGCCGTCGGCGATCCGCTGGAACTGCCCGGCCGCGGCCAGCGAGGCCTGCGACCCGTCGGTGGCCACGATGACGTGCACGCTCACACCCTCCCGTCGGTCCCGGCGGCGACCGGCGGTGGCCGGCGCCCCTTGCTCACGTGCTCGGCGAGGTACAGGACCACGCCGAGGGCCAGCAGCCCGGCCACCCACAGCAGCGCCCCGGGGTCGTCGTAGACGGTGTAGACCAGCACGACCACGTTGCCGACGATGCCCAGGACCAGCAGCGGGGTGTTCGCCCGGTAGGTGTCCGGGGTCTCGTCGCGCCCCCGCAGCCGGAGGCAGGCGACGATGACCAGCGCGTAGATGAACAGCAGGAACACCACGGTGATCGTGGCCAGCCGGTCGACGACGTCGAGCTCGGAGCCGGTGAGCTGGATGACCGCGCCGATCAGCAGCAGCGAGCCGACCACCGCGGCGCCGAACAGCAGCGCCACGTGCGGGCTGCGGCGGGTGGGGTGGACCCTGGCGAAGACCCCGGGGACGACGTCCTCCCGGGCCATGCCGTAGAGGATCCGGGACTGGGCGACGACGGTCACGAGCGCGGTGTTGCTGATCGCGACCATGGCGATGAGGCCGAAGAGGACCAGCATCACGCTCACCGGGACCGGCAGCAGGTCGGCCCGGATCACCTCCAGCAGCGTGTTGTCCGCCAGCGTCTCCATCGGGACCGCCAGCGCCGCGGCGATCGACACCAGCACGTACACCGTGCCCGCGGTGACCATGCCGCCGATCAGCGCCCGCGGGAAGGCCCGCGACGGGTCGATCGTCTCCTCGGCCACGTTGGCCGCGTTCTCGAACCCGGTCATGGCGAAGAAGGCCAGCGAGACGCCGGACACCACGGCGATCGCCTTGCTGCCCTCGCCGCTGAACTCGACGAGCACCGCGGGGTCGGAGACGCCCTGGACCAGCGCGATGACGCCGATGACCATGATGATCACCAGGCCGCTGAGCTCGATGAACGTCAGGACGACGTTGAGCCCGACCGACTCGCTGATCCCGATCAGGTTGATCGTCGTGATCACGGCGATGAAGGCCAGCCCGATCAGCAGGGTCGGCACCACGGCGTCCTCGGACATCCCCACGACGCCGGCGAAGTAGCGGACGAAGCCCGAGGCCAGCGACCCGACGGCGGCCATGTTGGCCGACAGCATGCAGATCGTGACGAAGAAGGTGAGGACCGGACGCCGGAACGCCTTGTTGACGTACAGCGAGGCGCCGGCGGCCTGCGGGTACTTGGTCACCAGCTCGGCGTAGGCCAGCCCCGTGACGGCGGCGACCGCGACCCCGGCCAGGAACGCCATCCAGAACGCCCCGCCGACGGCCGCGGCCACCAGGCCGATCAGGACGTAGATGCCCGAGCCGAGGACGTCGCCGACCACGTAGAAGTACAGCTGCCTGCCCGTGATCGAGCGCTTGAGCTCCTGGCGCTCGGCGCTCCCCGGTGCGGCGGACGTCGTCATGCCGGCCGACGCTACGGCCAGGCGGTGACGAGCACGTGTCGATCACGCGCGCGATATCGCACGGCCGGGCACCGGGTCGTCCCGGTGCCCGGCCGCTGCGGTCAGTTGCTGGCGTCGCCGTAGTGGAAGGTGGTCGTGCACCCGCCGTCGACCGGCACGATCGAGCCGGTCATGAACGAGGACGCGTCGGAGGCGAGGAACAGCGCCACCGCGGCGACCTCCGCCGGCTGCGCCTGGCGCCCCAGCGGCTGCCGGGCGGCGGCCCGCTCGCGCACCGCCGTCGCCGCGGCGAACTGCTCCTCGCTCAGCGTCGGCCCCCGGCGGCCCAGGCCGGTGTCGATGTAGCCCGGGCAGATGGCGTTGACCCGGATCCCGTCGGGTCCGTAGTCGACGGCGAGCTGGCGGGTGAGGTTGACGATCGCGCCCTTGGACGCGCAGTAGGCCGGGGCCTTCGGTGCGCCGACCAGGCCGTAGGTCGAGGCGATGTTGACGATCCGCCCGTCGCCGGCGGCCAGGAAGTGCGGGAGGGCGTACTTGGTGCACAGGAACGTCCCGCCCAGGTTGACCGCGACCACGCGGTCGAAGTCCGCGGGCTCCACCTCGTGCAGCCGCAGCTGCGCACCGCCCCCGCCGGCGTTGTTGACCAGGACGTCGAGCCCGCCGAAACGGTCGACGGCGGCGGCGATGAGTGCGGCGGCCTGCTCGGGCACCGCGACGTCCGCGGCCACGAACACCGCCGACCCGCCGGCCTCGGTGATCTCGGCGACGGTGCGCTCCCCGTCCTCGACGAGCACGTCGGAGACGACCACGTGCGCGCCGGCCGCCGCCAGGGCCGAGGCGATCGCCCGGCCGATCCCGTTGCCCGAGCCGGTGACCACGGCGGTCTTCCCATCGAGGCGTGTCATGTGCGGGTGCTCCAGTCGGACGAGGGTCGGTTGGTGCCCGCATCCAACACGGCCCCGCCGGTCACCGGGTCAGCAGCTCCCGGACGTTCCGGATCACCAGGTCGGGGTCCTGCTCGGCCATGAAGTGACCGGCCGCCGCGGTCCGGTGCACCAGGTCCGGCGCCCACGCGCGCCACAGCGCGGCGGCGTCGAAGCCCAGGGCGCTCCCCCAGTCCTGCTGCAGCACCGCCACCGGCATGGCCAGCCGCCGTCCGGCGTCCCGGTCGGCGCGGTCGTGCTCGACGTCGATGCCGGCGCTGGCCCGGTAGTCGGCCACGATCGAGGGCACCCGCTCCCGGCTGGCCCGCAGGTACTCCGCGCGCACGTCGGCGGGGAACAGGTCCTCGCTCCCCCAGGCGTCGAGGAACGAGCCGAAGAACTGGTCCGCGGTGGCGGCGATCATGGCCTCGGGCAGGCCCGGCGGCTGGGCCATCAGGTACAGGTGCCAGGCGACCGCGGCCGGCAGCCCGTGCAGGATGTCCCAGGAGTCCAGGGTGGGCAGCACGTCGAGGGAGCCGAGGTGGGTGACGACGTCGGGGTGGTCCAGCCCCGCGCGGACGGCGACCAGCGCGCCCCGGTCGTGCCCGACGAGGGCGAACCGCTCGTGCCCGAGCTCCCGGGCCAGGGCGACGACGTCGGCGGCCATCGTGCGGGCGCTGTAGGTGTCCGGACCGTCGGCGGGCGGGGCGTCGCTGTCGCCGTAGCCGCGCAGGTCGGGGCAGATGACGGTGCGCCCGGTGGCCAGCGCCGGGGCGACGTGCCGCCACATGAGGTGCGTCTGCGGGAAGCCGTGCAGCAGGACGAGCGCGGGCCCGCTGCCGAGCACCGCCGCGGAGAGGTGGACGCCGCCGGCGACGGGGACGCGCCGGGTGGTGGAGCCGGGGATCTGGGGTGTCATGCCGCCACCCTGCGGCGGCCCGATGAGCGATCGATGAGCACGCCGTGAGCCCGACCGTGGGCGTGCTGGGCCCGGTCACCGCCTGGGCCGACGGCGCGCCGGTGGCCCTGGGTGGCCCCCGGCACCGCGAGCTGCTCGCCCGGCTGGCGGTGGCGCAGGGCCGCGTCGTCCCCGTCGGCCTGCTCGTCGACGCCCTCTGGGAGCGGCCTCCGGACGGCGCGGTGGCCGCCGTCCGCACGTTCGTGGCGGCGCTGCGCCGCGCGCTGGAACCCGACCGCCTCCCGCGGACCCCCGCCCGGGTGCTGGTCACCGAGGGGCCGGGGTACGCGCTGCGGGCGGCCACCGACGCCGCGGCGTTCACCGCCGCCGTCGAGCGGGCCGCCGGGCTGCCCCCGGCCGCGGCCCTGCCGCTGCTCGAGGACGCCCTCACCGGCTGGCGCGGTCCGGCGTACGCCGACGTCGCCGACCGGCCGTGGGCGCGACCGGAGCGCGCCCGGCTGGCCGAGCTGCACGGCACCGCCGTCGAGCGCGCCGCCGCCGCCCGGCTGGAGCTGGGGCGGGCCGCCGAGGCCGTGCCCGACCTGGACGCCCACGTCACCGCGCACCCCTGGCGCGAGGAGGGCTGGCGACTGCTGGCGCTGGCCCTCTACCGGTCGGGACGGCGACCCGATGCGCTGGCCGTGCTGCGCCGGGCCCGCGCCCGGCTGGCCGGCGAGCTCGGCCTGGACCCGGGCCCGCAGCTGGCCGCGCTGGAGCGCGACGTGCTGCGGCAGGCACCGGCGCTCGAGCCGGCCGACGACCCGCTGACCCGGGCCACCGCCTCCTGGGGGCGCGCGGCCGGCCCGCGCGCCCGGCTGGAGGCCACCGTCGGCCTGCTGCGCGGCCTGTCGCGCACCGGCGCCGAGGGGCTGGCCGCGGCCCGCGAGCAGCGGCTGGCCACCATCGCGGCCGCCGAGGAGCTCGGGGACCCGCTGCTGACCGCCCGCGTGGTCGGCGACCTCGACGTCCCCGGTGTGTGGACCACCTCCGACGACCCGGAGCAGGCCGCCGCGGTGGTCGCCGCCGCCGAGCGGGCGCTGCCGGCGACCGGCCCCGACGCCGTCCGGGTGCGGCTGCTGACCACCGTGGCGGTCGAGTGGCGCGGGCTGCCCGGCCCGCGCGGCGCCGCGGCGGCCCGGGAGGCCGAGGAGCTGGCCCGGGAGCTCGGCGACCCGGCGCTGCTGGCCGGGGCGCTGGGCGCCCGTACGCTGCAGGTGTTCGACCGCTGCGGCCGTGCGCCCGACCGCGACGCGCTGGGCGCCGAGCTGGTGAAGCTGGCCGGCCGGCACGGCCTGACCGACGCCCTGGTGCTCGGCCACCTGGTGCGGATGCAGGCCCGCAGCGCCCTGGGCGACCTCGCCGGGGCCGGGCGGCACGCCGACCTGGTCGACGGGCTGGCCCAGGCGCACGACCGGCCGCTGGTCGGCGTCTTCACCGGCGGCTGGCGGGCGCTGCGCGCCGCGGTCGAGGACCGGCCCGACGCCGAGGAGCAGCTCCGGACGGCGGCCCGGCTGCGGCAGGACTCGGGGATGCCCGGGGTGACCGACGGGCTGCTGCCGCTGACCCTGGCCTGCCGGGCGGTCGCGCGCGGCGAGCCGGTGACCCCCACGGGGCCGGCCGGGCCGTACGCGCCCTGGCTGGAGCCGCACCACCGGCTGGCCGCCGGGGAGCCCGCGGCGGTGTCCGCGCTGCCGGACCCGCCGCCCGGCCTGCTCCTGGAGGCGCTGTGGGTCCTGGCCGGTACCGCCGCGCGGGCCGTGGGCGACACCGCGGTGCTCGCCCGGGCCCGCGAGGCGCTGGCCCCCGCGGCCGGTGAGCTCGCCGGTGCGGGCAGCGGCATGCTCACCGCCGGCCCGGTCGCCGACCACCTCGCCGCGTGGGGGGCACCGCCCCGGTGACGACCGGCGGCGCGCTCAGGTGCGCGGCGCGCGGCCGGCCGGCTGGGTCGGCTCGGGCAGCAGCGGGTCGGGGTCCCGCAGCGGCACCCGTAGGGGCCCGTCGGCCGTCACCGACCGCCGCTCGCCGTCCACGACGACCGTCACCGGCCCGTCGCCGCGCACCAGCGTGACCGTGCTGCCCGCGCGCGTGGTCTCGACGCGCAGCAGCGCGCCGCGCCAGGTGACCGACCAGGCGGTGCGGGTGAGCGCGGCCGGGAGCAGCGGGGCGATCTCCAGCTCCTCGTGGTCCTCGCGGAGCCCGCCGAGGCCGGCGACGAAGGCCAGCCACGCGCCGGCCACCGAGGCCAGGTGCAGGCCCTCGTGGGTGTCGCCCCGCACGTCGCGCAGGTCGACCAGCGCGCACTCGCGCAGGTAGCGCAACGCCAGGTCGGGGTGCTGGGCCTGGGCGCACACCACCGCCTGCACGGCGGCCGACAGCGAGGAGTCCCGGACGGTGCGCGCCTCGTAGTAGTCGAGGTCGCGCGCCACCTCCTCGGCGGTGAACTCGTCCCGGCACCACCACAGCGCCTGTACGAGGTCGGCCTGCTTGAGCACCTGCCGCCGGTAGAACCGGGCGTAGTGGTGGTGGGCCTGGATCGGGTAGTCGTCGCCCTCGTCCTCGAACGGCCAGTCCGCGTAGGCGGTGAAGTTGTCGTTCATCGGGTGCACGCGCAGGCCCTCGTCCCACGGGACGCAGACCGCGTCGGCCGCGGCCTCCCAGGCGGCCGTCTCGGCAGCCTCCACCCCCAGGTCCCGCGCCTGGGGCTCCTGCCGCCGGCAGGCGTCCGCCGCGCGCCGGAGGTTGGCCCGGGCCATCAGGTTGGTGAAGACGTTGTCGTCGACGACGCCGGTGTACTCGTCGGGGCCCGTCACGCCGAACAGGTGCCAGGCACCGGCCGCGTCGTAGTGGCCGAGCGAGGTCCACGCCCGCGCGGTCTCCACCAGCACCTCCAGGCCCCCGACCGACGCCGGGTCCGCGCCGGTGGCGTTCTCGTACAGCCAGAACGCGCGGGCGATGTCGGCGTTGACGTGCAGCGCGGCCGTGCTCGCCGGCCAGTACGCGGAGACCTCGGGCCCGCTGATGGTCCGCCAGGCGAACACCGCCCCGTCCACGCCGAGCGTCCCGGCGCGGTCCCGGGCCGAGGGCAGCGTCCCCGCCCGCCACCGCAGCAGCCGCGCCGCCGCGTCCGGGTACAGCAACGTGAGCGTCGGCAGCACGAACCCCTCGACGTCCCAGAACGTGTGGCCGCTGTAGCCCATGCCGGTCAGCCCCTTGGCGCCGACGGGGGCACCGGAGATGCAGACGGCCGAGCAGAACACCTGGAAGACGTCGTAGCGGAGCGCCTGCTGCAGCTCCCGGTCGCCGTCGACCTCGACGTCCGCCGTGGCCCACAGCTCGTCGAGCACCCGGCGCTGGGCGGCGAGCAGGCCCTCCCAGCCGAGGTCGGCCGCGGAGACCACGGCCGCCGACGCCTCGCCGGCGACGGAGTCCGCGCCGGCGTCGTACGACCAGCTGTACCCGACGAACTTGACCACCCCCAGGCTCTCCCCGGCGGCCAGGTCGGCGGCCACCGTGGTGACGACCCGGTGCGGGTCGACGTGCACGGTCACCCGCCCGTGCTCGACCTGGTGGTCCACCGCGGCGGCGAGGGTGATGCCCGAGCGCCGCGTGCGGGACCCGAGCGAGCCCCCGGTGGCGGTGCGGGTGGACAGCAGCGGTTCGAAGGCCCGGTCCAGGGCGTCGGCGACCCGCGGGTCGTCGTTCTCCACGCCCGTCGGCGTGGCCTCCCCACCGGCGAGCTCGGACCGCACGACGACGTGCGCCTCCCCGTCGACGGCGCGGACCTCGTACCGCACGGCGCAGATCGAGCGCTCGGCCAGGGAGACCAGCCGCCGCGAGGTCACCTCCATCGTGGTGCCCGACGGCGTCCGCCAGCGCACCCGGCGGTCGAGGGTCCCGGCCCGCAGGTCCAGCGTGCGCTCGTGGACCTCCGGGGCGACCTCGCGCACGTCGAGCGGGACCCCGTCGACCAGCAGGCGCAACGGCGTGCCGTCGTGGACGGTGACCAGCGCCTGCCCCTCATCGGGGTGCCCGAAGCCGCCCTCGGGGTAGGACAGCGGGTGGGTCTCGTGGACCCCGGACAGGTAGGTGCCCCGCATGCCGAAGGGCTCCACCTCGTCCAGCGTCCCGCGGATCCCGAGGTAGCCGTTCGAGAGGGTGAAGACGGACTCGCTCACGGGCAGCGCCCGGAGGTCGACGCGCGGCTCGCGGACGAGCCAGGGGTCGACGTCCAGTGTCGGGGCGGTCACGGCGGTCCTCCGCGTCGTCGGCCGGACCGGGGGTGTCCCGGTCCGCCGTCCGTCCTACCGGGCGGCACGCCCGGACGCGATCCGGGACGACGGCCCCGGGACCCGGGTCACCGCGCCGCACGGGACGGACCGTGCTCCTCGAGCCAGTCCAGCACCGCCGACCGGGTGGCCGCGGAGAGCCGGTGCCAGTCGGCCAGCGGCATACGCGGCACCCCGGCGGCGCGGCAGGCGGCGGCCAGCGCCCCGGCCGGCGTCTCGGGGTCCCAGGCCGGGTCGAACACGACCGCCGGGCGACCGGCCACCGTGGCGAGCAGGTCGGCCACCGTGTAGCCGGGGCGGGTCCGCAGCAGCGGCTCGCCGCAGCTGGGGGCGACCAGCGCCGCGCCGGCCACCGGCACCTCGCCGGGCCCCGCGCCCCGGGCGAGCAGGTGCAGCGCCACCAGCGCCCCGGTGCCGTAGGCCGCGAGCCACACCCGGTCGTGCCCGGTCACCGCCGCCGCGACGGTGGCGACGGCGGCCGCGTCGGCGGTCATCCGGCCCAGCGGCGAGCACCCCGGCCCGGGCCGCTCCCCGTACCGTGCACCGCTGCCCACCGGGTCGGCGCAGGCGACCGCCCAGCCCGCCGCGGCCAGCTGCGCGGGCAGCGGCTCGGCCTGCTCGTAGCCGGCCTGCCACCCGGTCGCCGCGCACGGCGGGCCCAGCCACAGCACCAGCCCCCGGCCGTCCCCGCCGCCGGGCGGGCGCAGCACGGTGACCGGCACGCCGTCCGCCGTCCGCAGCTCCTGGTCCGCCGCGCGGGGCGCCGGCACCACGGAGCGCCGGGCGCGACCGAGGGCGACCCGGACCGCGGCGCGCAGCTCCGCGCCGCGGACCGGCCGCGGGCCGGGGCGCACCCGGTCGGCCGGCCAGGGCACCGGGACCGTCACCGGGGGCCGGGACGACGGGCGGCGGGGCGGGCCGCCGAGCACCGACTGCGCCCAGTCCAGCTGGGCGGCCACCGCCGCCTCGTCGGCCCGGTGCCCACCCGGCCGCAGCGCCAGCTCGAGCGCGTCGGCCCGGCCCAGCAGGGCGAAGGCCTCCCGTGCGGCGTCGACCGCGGCGCGGGCGGCCGGGACGCGCTCGACCGGGTCGGCCACGGCCACCGACACGAACACCGGCCGGGGCGCGGCGAGCGCGAGCAGCTCGTGGGCGTCGGTGGGCAGCCGGTGCTCGCGCCCGGCGAACCAGCGCAGCCGCGGGTGGTACCAGCCCGGGTAGTGCCGGGTGAGCAGCTCGACCCCCTCGCCGAAGTGCCGGTCGGTGCACAGCCGGGCCGGGATCGCGCCGAGCACGCCGCTGGAGCTGGACACCACCGCCGCGAACCGGTCGTCGGTGGCGGCGGCCAGCAGGGCGGTCTTGCCGTTGCGGCTGTGCCCGCCGACCAGCACCCGGCGGGTGTCCACCCCGGGCTGGTCGGCCAGCGCGTCGAGCACCCGGGACAGCGCCCACGCCCGCCAGGCCAGCCGCCCGGCGACCACCGCGGGGAACGCCCGGTCCACGGCCTCGGTGTCGTCGTCGCCGTCGGCGGCCGACACCAGGCAGGCGCCCCACCCGCGGGCCAGCGCCGCCTCGGCCCAGGGTCCGTGGCTGGACTGCAGCAGGTACACCGGCACGTCCCGCCGCACCCCTGCCGCGGGCACCGGCAGCAGCAGCCGCGCCCGCACCGACCAGCCGTCCCCGACCACGAGCTCCCGCACCTCGACGCCACCGGCCGACGTCCCCGCGGCGACCCGGACCGGCGTGCGGCGCGGAACCGGCGGGGTCGTCCCGGTCAGCCACCGGCGCCAGCGGGCGCGCAGCACCGCCCGCCGCGCCGGCCACGCCGCGACCCCGGCCGCCCCCGTCGGCAGGCCCTCCACCGGGGACCACAGACCGGTGCGCGCCGGCAGCCGGGCGAAGTCCGGCGCCAGCCCGCCGTCGGCGGCCCGCCACGCCTCGAACGGCCCGCAGGGCGGCAGCGCCCCGGACAGCTCCGCGGTGTAGCGGCGCCGGCGGGCCGCGGCCGAGCGCCCGTCGAGCCGGCTGCCCGGCAGCGTCTGCGTCATGCACCGGCACGGTAGGACGGCCGGTGCGCGCGTGGGTGTCACCCGTGTTGCGTCCGTGCTGCGCGGGGCCGGGCGGGCGGGCACAGTGGCGAGGTGCGCGTGCTGCTGGTGATGACCGACGTGGACTGGTACGAGGACGCCGGCTACGCGGACGCGTGGGTGCGGGCCCTGGAGGCCGAGGGCGCCGAGGTCGAGCGGCTGGCCCGGGTGCCCGCGGACTGGCCCGTCACCGGCCCTCCCCCGGGCCGCTACGACCTGGCCATCGCGCACGTGCTGGTCGAGGAGGTCGTCGCCTACGCGCCGACCTTCGCCCTGGCGGTCCTGCTCGAGGCCGCCGGCGTCCCGCTGCTCAACCCGGTCACCTCGCTGGTCGCCTCGGCCGACAAGCTCGTCACCCACGCGGTGTGGGCCGCCGCCGGGGTGCCGCAACCGGCCGCCTGGGACCTGGCGGAGCTGACGGCGTGGCCCGCGCCCGGCAGCCGGCTGGTGCTCAAGCCCGCCCTGGGCGACGGGGCGCGGTACATCGAGCTGGTCGGCGACCTGGACGCCGCGCGCCGGGTCGAGGCGGGCTGGCGGGACGACGAGGCGGCCGGCGGGCACCGGCGGGGCGCCTCGCTGCTGCAGGAGTGGGTGCGCGAGCCTGCCTGCGCGCGCGTCTTCGCCACCCCCACCACCACCTCGCTGGTGTACGAGAAGGACCGGGAGGCCGGTGCCCTGGTCACCCACGGGACCGTCTACCCCCGCGTGTACGAGGCGTCGCCGGAGCTGGCGGCGCTGGCGAGCCGGATGGTCGCCACGCTGGGCGGCGGGCTGATGGGCGTCGACGTGCTGATCGAGCCGGGTGGCCGGCTGCTCGCCCTGGAGGCCAACGCGCCCTTCGGCTTCGACGTCACCGACCCCCAGCAGGGCCGCTGGGTCGCCCGCGCCGCCCTGGCCGCGGCCCGGCGTGCCGCCGCGGTGGCGGCGTGAGCGGCACGTCCCTCGACGAGGCGCTGCTGCCCGGCGGCGGCGACCGCCCGCACGCGGCCGCGACGCTGCAGGCGGTCCGCGCCTCCGGGCCCGCCGCGCTGGCCGCCGACGTCGCCCGGGCCGCGGCCGACCTCGGCCTGGAGCACGGCCCGGCCGGCGAGGCCCACCCCTTCACCGTCGACCCGGTGCCGCGGGTGCTCGAGCACCGCGAGTGGTCCGGGATCGCCGCCGGCGTCGACCAGCGGCTGCGGGCGCTGGAGGCGTTCGTCGCCGACGTCCACGGACCGCGCGAGGCGGTCCGCGCCGGCGTCGTCCCGGCCGCGGTGGTCGACACCAACCGCTACGTCCACCCCGGTCTCCCCACCCCGCGGCGCTGGATCGGGATGGCCGGGCCCGACCTGGTCCGCGGCGCCGACGGGGAGTTCGTCGTCCTGGAGGACAACGTCCGGACGCCGTCGCTGCTGGCCTACGCGCTGGCCGCCCGCGACCTGGTGGCACCGCGGCTGGGCGTGCAGCCCGGCCCCGCCCCGGTGCGCGAGGCCGCCGCCGCGGCGATGCGCCGGATGCTCGCCGACGCCACCGACGTCGCCGACCCGGTGGTGGCCGTGCTCGGCGACGGGCCGCGCAGCGCGGTGTCCTGGGAGATCGACCGGTTCGGCGAGCTGGTCGGGGCCCCGGTCGTGCTGCCCGCGCAGCTCACCCCCCGCGGCGCGGACCTGCTGCTGCCCGACGGCCGGCGGGTCGACCTGCTGTGGCGGCGTACCAGCGAGGAGCGGCTGACCGACGACGACGGCCGGCCCAACGACCTGGGCGAGCTGCTGCTGCCGGCCCTGCGCGCGGGCACGGTCACCGTGGTCAACGCCTTCGGCACCGGCGTGGCCGACGACAAGCGCACCTTCCCCTACGTCGAGGACCTGGTGCGCCACTTCCTGGGCGAGGAGCCGCTGCTGCGGTCCCAGCCCGCCTACGACCTCGGTGACCCCGACGCCCTCCGGGCGGTGCTCGACCGGCTGGCCGAGCTGGTGCTCAAGCCGCGGTCGGGCTCGGGCGGCTGGGGCGTCCTGATCGGCCCGCGCGCCACCGCCGAGCAGCTCGACCGCGCCCGCACCGCCGTCCTGGCCGCCCCCGGGGAGTGGATCGCCCAGGAGCCGGTCGCGCTGTCGACCCACCCCACCGTCGTCGGCGGCGCGCTCGCGCCGCGGCACGTCGACTACCGGCCCTACGCCTTCTGCACCGACGCCGGGACCGTCGTCCTGCCCGGTGGCCTCACCCGGTTCTCCCTCGCCGCGGGCGACCTGGTGGTCAACGCCTCCCAGGGCGGCGGCGCCAAGGACACCTGGGTCCCGGGCTGAGGACGCCGGCGCCGGCGATGGCGGAGGATGGGCCCGTGCTCTCCGTTGCGACAGCCCGCGCCCTGCACGAGGCGGGGCTGCCGTGGACCCCGGCCCGCGGTGACAGCTTCGTGGTCGTCGACCGGGACATGGACGACGAGGTGTTCGTGCTGTCGGACATGACCGTCGAGGTGCACGAGTTCCCCGGCGGCCCGGTCATCGGCTTCAACGGCACCACCGAGTGGGCGCTGGACTCGGTCGAGAAGTCCGACACGCTGTGGGTCCCCGCCGAGCACCAGCTGCGCGAGCTGCTCGGCGAGGCGTTCGCCGGGCTCGCGCCGACCGGCGACGGCTACCGGGTCACGTTGCGGGTCGCCGGCGTGACCACCGGGTTCAACGGCCCCGAGCCGGCCGAGGCCTACGCCGCGGCGCTGCTGCACCTGCTGCGCGGCTGAGCGATGCCCGCCCACGGGGACGGCGGACAGGCGGGGGGCCGGTCGCGGCCGTAGCGTGACCAGCGCCACGCTCACACGCACCACGGGGAGAGTCCGATTACCGCGTCCGAGGGCCGAGCGCCCACTGCGTATCGCACGTCCACCGGCGACGGGGGGCGCGACGACGGCGGTGGACTGACCGGCTCCGTCGTCGTCGTCGCCCTGGTGTCGGCCATCTCCGGCCTGCTCTACGGCTACGACACCGGGATCATCTCCGGCGCGCTGCTGCAGATCAGCGAGGAGTTCCAGATCGGCAGCGGCTGGGAGCAGGTGATCGCCGCCTCGATCCTGGCCGGCGCGGTCATCGGCGCCCTGGTGTGCAGCCGGCTCAGCCAGCGGTTCGGCCGGAAGAGGACGCTGCTCATCGTCGGTGTCGTCTTCGTGCTCGGCTCGCTCGGCGCCTCGCTGGCACCCGACCCGGAGCTGCTGTCCGCGGCCCGCGTCGTCCTCGGGTTCGCCGTGGGCGGGGCCACCCAGACCGCGCCGACCTACGTGGCCGAGCTGGCCCCGAGCCGCTACCGCGGCCGGCTGGTGCTGTTCTTCCAGATCGCCATCGGCGTCGGCATCCTCATCGCCACCATCATCGGGGCGACCGAGGGCGTCGACTGGCGGGTGTCGATCGGTGCGGCCGTCGTGCCCAGCGCGCTGATGTTCGCCCTCATGCTGCGGCTGCCCGACAGCCCGCGCTGGCTGCTCAAGGCCGGCCGCGAGGACGACGCCCGGCAGGCGCTCGAGCGGGTCCGCCCGCAGGGCCACGACGTGTCCGGGGAGCTGCACGAGGTCCAGCAGCTGGTGCAGGCCGAGTCCAGCGCGCGCACCAGCGGCTGGCGGGGGCTGCGGGAGGGCTGGGTGCGCCCGGCGCTGGTCGTCGGGTGCGGCCTGGCGGTGTTCACCCAGCTGTCCGGGATCGAGATGATCGTCTACTACTCGCCGACGATCCTCACCGACAACGGCTTCTCCGACAGCGCGGCGCTGCGCGTCTCGGTCGCCCTGGGCGCCACCTACCTGGTCACCCAGCTGATCGGGCTGGCGATCATCGACCGGGTGGGCCGCCGGCGGCTGACCCTGCTCACCCTGCCCGGCGCCGCGCTGGCACTGATCGTGCTGGGCACCTTCTTCGTGACCGGCAACAGCGGCGAGGCGCAGGTGCCCTACATCATCGCCACGCTGATCGCGTTCATGGCCTTCACCGCCGGCGGCATCCAGCTCATGGGCTGGCTCACCGGCTCGGAGATCTACCCGCTGGCCACCCGCGAGGCCGGCGCCGCGGCGCAGTCGGCGTCGCTGTGGGGCACCAACCTGCTGATCACGCTGACGCTGCTGAGCATCATCGACACGATCGGCACCGGGCAGACCTTCTGGCTGTACGCGGCGTTCAACATCGCCGGGTTCGTCTTCCTCTACCGGCGGATGCCCGAGCTCACCGGCCGCAGCCTGGAGCAGATCGAGCAGAAGCTGTCCGACGGGCAGTTCCGGCCCGCCGACTTCGCCGGGTCCCGCTAGGCACCGCCCCGTACGAGCGCCCCCGCTCCGGACGTCGTCCGGGCGGGGGCGCTCGTGCGTGCCGGGCCCTCAGGCCGCGTGCTCGGCCAGCACGCCGGTGCGGTGGCGCTGCCGCAGCAGGTAGTAGGCCAGGCCCGTCCCGGCGATCGCGCCGATGAACACGAACGCGGCCCACTGCAGGTACCAGTGGTGCGGCTCGGTGGCGTTGTAGACCTCGCGCCGCGGCCAGGCCAGGTTCAGCGCCATCCCGCCGCCCCACAGCACGGCCAGCACGTTGACCGGCAGGCCCCAGCGGCCCAGCGAGAACCGCCGGGCGCCGTCCGGCCCGTCCGACCCGTCCGGCAGCGGCCACCGGCCGCGCAGCCGGCTGACCAGCATGGGCACCGTGACCAGCAGGTAGGCCACGTAGATCATCACCACCGCGATGCTGGTGACCGCGGTGAACACCTGCGGCTGCCGCACGTTGAGCACCAGGATCGCGATCGACAGCACCCCGATGAGGACGGCGGGCACCACCGGCGTGCGGCGCCTCGGGTCGACCCGGGCCAGCCGCGCCGCGAAGGGCAGGTTGTTGTCCCGCGCCATCGCGAACATCATCCGGATCGTGGCGGTGTGCACCGCCAGGCAGCACACGGTGATGGCCACGACGATGCAGACCAGGAACGCCTTGCCCAGCCCGCCCCCGGCCGCCGACAGCAGCACGTACTGCAGCCCGCCGGTGGACGAGGACAGCTGCGGGTCGCCGAGGTCCTCGACCGACATCAGGCCGAACAGCAGGATGAGCCCGCCCAGCAGGAACGAGGCGGTGATCGCCCGGATGATCGCCCGCGGCGCGGTGCGGCGGGCGTCGATCGTCTCCTCGCCCATGGAGCTGGCGGTGTCGAAGCCGTACATGACGTAGCCCGAGGCCAGCGCGGCGACCAGGAAGGCCCCCAGGTAGCCCAGCTGCTGTCCCTCGCCGCGGCCGGCGGTCTCGGTGAGCACCTCGGCGGGCCCGCGGGTGGCGTGCACCGCCAGGATCACGATGATCAGCACGGCCGCGACCAGCTCGATGAAGACGCCGACGCTGTTGATCCGCGCCATCAGCCTCACGCCGAAGGCGTTGACCAGGGTGGTGAAGAGGATCAGCACGCTGCCCAGCACGATGGCGTTGACCGCGACGTCGTAGGTGCCGGTGCCGTCGCCCACCACCTGGAAGCCCGACCACAACTGCGGCAGCGTGATCTGATAGGCCAGCACCGTCGCCGAGAGCGTGACGATCGAGGCAGTGAGCATCATCCAGCCGGCCATCCAGGCCGTCGTCCGGCTGCCCAGCCGCTTGGTCCAGTTGTAGAGCGAGCCGGCGATCGGGTAGCGCGCGGCCAGCTCGGCGAAGCAGAGCGCCACCATCAGCTGGCCGGCGAACACGATCGGCCAGGACCAGGCGTAGGCCGGGCCGCCGGCGCCGAACCCGAAGTAGAAGAGCTGGAAGGTGCCGGTCAGGATCGAGATGTAGCTGACCCCGGCGGCGAAGCTGGCGAACCGGCCGATCCGGCGGTCGAGCTGCTGGGTGTAGCCGAAGTCGGTGAGCGAGGCGTCGCCGTGCTGGGTCGTGGTGTCCACGGGCGCTCCCCGTCTCGGAGGTCGATCGGTCGCGTCACTCTGCCCCGTCCGGGGCACGGTTGCCACTCGCACCGGTCCCGCCGCCGCGGCGCGACACGGCGGGACGGACGTCGTGCGGCCGGGCAGCCGCGGACGTGGAAAGGTCATGCAGCGACGGCGCCCAGTGGGCTGCCGTCCTCCCACTCCCCGACTCCAGAGGTGTTCTCCTTGGGCCGACGCCTGGCAGGCTGGGCGGTGCACGTCTACACCGCGAGCGGTTCCGTGCTCGCGCTGCTCATCGTGCTCGCCGCCATCGACGGCGAGGTGGTCACGGCGCTGTGGATCGGCCTGGTGGCCCTGGTCGTCGACGGCACCGACGGGATGCTCGCCCGCGCCGCCCGCGTGAAGGAGACGATCACCTGGTTCGACGGTGCCCGCCTCGACGACATCGTCGACTACCTCACCTACGTCTTCGCCCCGGTGGTCCTGCTCTGGACGACGGGGGCGCTCCCCGACGGCCTGCCCGGGTACGCGCTGGCCGCCCTGCCGCTGATGGCCTCCTGCTACCAGTTCTGCCGGGCGGACGCCAAGACCGAGGACCACGCGTTCCTGGGCTTCCCCAGCTACTGGAACGTGGTCGCGTTCTACGTCGTCGTGCTGGACCTCGGCCGCGGCACCGTCGCCGCCGTCCTGGTGGTGTGCTCGGTGCTGGTGTTCGTGCCGGTGCACTACCTGTACCCGTCGCGGACCAAGACGCTGCGCGCGGTGAGCCTGGCGCTCACCGCGGTGTGGATCGGCACGTACGCGGTGCTGCTCGTGCAGTACCCGGACGTGAACGCGCTGGTGGTCGCGGTGTCGCTCGGCTACGTCGTCTACTACGTCGCGGTCAGCCTGCGGTTGACCGCGATGGCCCGGCACCGCCGCCGTGCGGCCGGGACGGGCACGCCGGTCGACGCCACCCCCTGACCCGGGCGTGACCGGGGCCCTCCACCGGGGCGCGCGACCCCGGGCTGCGCCGGGATGGACGAGGACGTCCTCCCGCGTCCTCGTCCCGGTGCAGGCCTGGCGCGGCGGGCAGCTCGTGCCCTGCCGGACGGCGCGTCACCGGGCGGTGCTGGGCGCCCTGCTGGTCGCCGCCGGTCAGGACGACGTCGCGCCCGCCCGGTCGACCGTCGTCGATGTGTTGTGGCCGTGCCGCCGCCCATCCGGGCGCGGGAACCGGGGCACGACGGCGGGACGTTCCTCTCCCGAGCCCGCAGGAGGTCGACGTGTCCCGCTCCCCCGGCGCCGGTCCCGGCCCGCGCCCCCGCCCGACCGGCCGGACCGCGCGCGCCCTGGTGTGGCCGCTGGCGGTGGCCTGGCTGGGGCTGCAGTGGCTCGGCCGCGCCGGCCTCTGGCTGCTCGCCACCGTCGACGCCGGCACGGCGGCCCTGGCCCGCGGGGCCGGGCACGCGCTCCGGGCGACGCTGCGGGCGCTGGGGCCGCTGGGCCGGGGACTGCGGTGGCTGCTGGACCCGCCGCTGCGCGGGCTGCGCCGGGTCTGGACCTGGCTCGGCCGGCGGGTGCTCCTGGCCATGGCCCGCGGGCTGGGGCGGGTGGGTCGCTGGCTGGTGCGGCGCACCCGGCCGGTGGTGACGGCGGCCCGGGAGCGGGCCCGCCGGGTGGCGGTCCGGCTCGCGCCGGCGGTGCGCCGGCTGCGGGTGGCGTCCGCGGTGGTCGAGCGGGCCGCCGCCCGGCTGGGGCGGGCGCTGACCCGCGCGCTGGCACCGCTCCGCCGCCGGGTCCGGTCGGCCGGGGCCTCGATCGCCGCCCGGCTGCGCGCCCTCGGGATCACCGGGGAGCCGCCGGGAGGACAGCAGGAGGACGCCCCGGGCGCCGTCCCGGAGCCCTCCGTCCTCGGCGGCGCCCGGCGGTGACGGCCGCAGCCCGTCGACCCCCAGCAGGGTGCCGGTCCGCCGCCGGGCACAGCCGGACGCCGCCGGCTGCCGGACTCACAGACCGAGGCGGGCGGACGCCGGGGCGGCCCAGCGACTGCTGGCGTCGTAGCCGCGCAGCGTGGTCACCGACGCCCACCGGCCGGTGCGGGCCAGCTCCCGCTCGCTGACACCGGCCTTGTAGCCCTCGGTGGCGAAGGACCGGCGCAGGCTGTGCGGGCTCAGCCCCTCCAGCGGGACGCCGGCGCGCTCGGCGGCCCGGTGCAGGACCAGCCGCACCGAGGACCGCGCCATCCGCGTCGCGCCGATCCGGGGCGCCGCTCCCCGGCCGACGCTGCGGAACAGCGGCCCGGACTCCAGCCCGGCCGCCGCCACCCAGGCCTGCAGGGCGCGCACCGGGCAGGTCTGCGCCCGCACGCCGGGGGCCAGCGCCAGCACCTCGCCGGCGCCCTCCTGGTCGGTCTTGGAGAACCGGACGGTGACGTCGAGGCCGCCGTGCCCGGCCGGGGCGAGGTCGGCGACGTCGAGCCCGCAGGCGTCCGAGGCGCGCAACCCGAGCGCGAAGGAGACCAGGATCAGCGCCCGGTCGCGCGCCCCGGCGACCCCCTCGGGCAGGTCCTCGACGAGCGGGCGGATGGTCGGGGTGTCCAGCGCCCGGGCCTTCTTCGGACGCCGCCCGCCGCGGGCCGCCGCCCGGCGGATGCCGCGCAGCACCTCCCGGGTGCCGGGGTGCTCCGAGGGGCTGGGGTGCCCGGCCTCCCGGTGGGCGTGGCCGATGCCCGACAGCCGGCGGGCGACGGTGCGCGGGCTCGCGCCGGCGTCGCTCAGCGCGGCCAGGTAGGCGGCCACCGCCGCGTCGGCGGCCGGCAGCGGCGAGAAGCCCCGCTGCGTCGCCCACGTCGACCAGGACCGGAAGTCCGCCTCGTAGGCCCGCCGCGTCGACTCGGCCTTGGCCGCGTCGAGGTAGCGACCCACGGACTCGACATCGCCGGGCAGCACGAGCCCCCCGTCGCGGGGCTGGGCGCCCACCGGGGTCGCCGGGACGACGTCCCGGACGCTCCCGCTCGCTGTCTGCGCGCCCGATGAGGAGGACTCCATAACAGTTGATTATGGAGTGTTGCCTGCTACTGCGCGGGCCGGGTCCGTCGACCGTGTCGCCGTCCGTTCGTTCGTGCAAACGAGCACCAACGCACGAACGGTGGCAGCCTTGGCGGGATGACGGCGACTGAGGCGATCTGCGCGTTCCCCGACTGCTCCCTGCCGGTGGCGCCACCGCCGCCCACCGGGGGCCGGTCGTCCTACTGCGCGCGCCCGGACCACAACCGCACGACCGCCTTCGCCGCCCGCCGCGCTGCGGCCGCAGCCCGGGCCGTGACCCGAGGGGAGCCGGCGACCGTCTCGCCGGCCGGCCGCACGGTCGACACGCTCACCGAGGTCGCCGACCGGCTGCGCGACACCCTGGCCGGGATCGCCGAGCAGGTCGACCGCGCCCGCGAGGCGCTCACCCACGCGGCGGACGCCGAGCTCCTGGAGGTCGAGCGGGCGGCCGTGCGCTCGGACGCCCGCCGCGAGATCGCCGAGGCCGAGCAGCGCGCCACCCTCGCCGACCGGGTGCGGGTGGTCGCCGAACGGGCGACCCGGGACGCCCTCGAGGCCGCCGCACGCGCCGACGCCGAGGCGGCCACCGCCCGCGCGGAGGCGACCACCGCCCGCGCCCAGGCCGACGCCGCCCGGGAGGCCACCGCCGTCGCGCAGGAGGCAGCCCGCGAGGCACGCGCCGAGGCCGACACCGCCCGCACCGCCGCCGCCGAGGCCGACACCGCCCGCCAGGACGCCGGGCACGCCCGGGACGCCGCCCTGGCCGACGCCACCGCAGCCCGGGCGGAGACGGCCCGGGCGGCCGAGGCGCGGGACCGCGCGCTCACCGACGCCGCGACCGCGCAGGACCGGACGACGGCGGCGGAGGCCGACCGCGACCGCGCCCAGGCGACCGAGCGCGCGGCGCGCGCGCAGGCCGACGCGGCCCGGGCCGACGCCGACGCGGCCCGGGCCGAGGCCGCGCAGGCGGCGGGCCGCGCCGAGCTGGCGGAGACGAGCGCGCGACTGCAGGTCACCGCCGCCGAAGGCCGGGTCGAGTCAGCGGTCTCCCGGGCCGACGCCGCCGTCGCGCGGGCCGCCGCCGCAGCGGAGGCGCTGCGGGCGCAGGAGGTCCGCGCCGAGCGGGCCGAGCGCAGCGCCGAGGAGAGCCGGCAGGACCGCCTACGGGCGGAGGAGTCCCGCGACCGGTCGCTCGCCGAGGCGGAGGCCGCCCGCGCCGCCCTGGCCGACGCGACCCGCGCACCCGACCGCGGCGCGGCGTCACCCGCCGGGGACGACCCGCACCGACCTGAGGGCGGTCAGCCGGGCCGCCGCTCCCCCACCTCGACCACGTCGTAGGTGTGCCCGGCCGCCCGCAGCCGCTCGACCAGCACCCCGCCCAGCGCCGTGGCCGGGGTGAGCGACCCGGCCCGGTCGGGCAGCCGGTCGCCGTCCAGGACGAGCGCGAGCGCGCTCTGCCCGAGCATCACGGCGGTGGCCGCGTACCCCGGGTCGCCCCGGCCGGCGACGGTCGCCCGATAGGCGCGGCCGCTCTCGGTGCCGGCGTCCACGGTCATCCGCCACCAGCCCCTCTCCCGGGTCGCCGCGCTCGGGCCGGTGCCCGGGGCCGGCAGCAGGCGGTCGAGCACCCCGCGGGCCGGTGCGAAGGACAGCGCACCGAACGCCCCGGCCAGCGCCGCGGTCGCGCCGAGGGCGACCGCGGCGCCGGCCGGCCCGCGGCCGGTGCCCATGACCTCGCCGTAGCTGAACCCGCGCCCGTACCGCCAGCCCTGCAACGCGTTGCTGCGCCGCACGATGCGGCTGTTGAACGACGCCATCACGAACGGGGCGGTCCACCGGCCGTCGGCGGTGCGGGCCGGCGGGGCGGCGTCCCGGGGCTGGGGCGTGTCCGGCTCGGCGGCCCGGTCGGGGCTCAGCGCGAACGGGTCGGCGAGCAGCCGGCGCAGCGACCGGTCGCGCCCGGCGGCCTCGAGCTGGGTCCGCGCGGAGTCGATCGTGCCGCCGCTGAACCCGCCGCGGGCCGTGGCCACCAGCCGGACGTCGCGCAGCGCCCCGGCACCGTCGGCGGCCGCGCGCTCGGCCAGCAGCAGCGTGCCGAGGTCGGAGGGGATCGAGTCGTACCCGCAGGCGTGCACGATCCGGGCGCCGGTCTCCCGGGCGACGGCGTCCACGCGGTCGACGGCCTGCCGGACGAACAGCACCTCACCGGTGAGGTCGGCGTAGTGCGTCCCGGCGCGGGCGCAGGCCTCGACCAGCGGGAGTCCGTGGCGCAGGTACGGGCCGACCGTGCTGACCAGCACCCGGGTCGACCCGGCGAGGGCGGCCAGCGTGGCGGCGTCGCCGGAGTCGGCCTCCAGCACCGGCCAGTCCCGCGCCGGGCCGGGCAGCTCGCGCCGCACCGCCTCGAGCCGGTCCCGGGACCGCCCGGCCAGCGCGATCCGGGTGCCCGGGGGCGCCGCCTCGGCCAGGGAAGCGGCCAGCAGCCGGCCGACGAAGCCGGTGGCGCCGTAGAGGACCAGGTCGTGCGGGCGGGCGTCGGTCATCCGGTCATCCTGCCGCCGCTGCCGCTCCCCCGCGGCCCGAGCCGGTGCTGCCCGTGCCGGTCCGGCAAGGATGCTCGCGCGTGGGCCCGGCGCCGGGTCATCGTCGGAGCTCATCCGCGGACAGGGAGCAGCACCGATGACGCACGGCTTCGACAGCGACTACTGGGACCAGCACTGGCAGGACCGGGCCGGCGGCCCCGGGTCGATGGCCGGGGCGCCGCCCCACCCCTACCTGGCCCGCGAGCTCGCCGGCCTCGTGCCCGGCACGGCCCTGGACGCCGGCTGCGGCGCGGGTGCGGAGGCGCTGTGGCTGGCCGAGCACGGCTGGCAGGTGACGGCCGCCGACATCTCGGCCGCCGCGCTGGCCCGGGCCGCCGTGCGCGCCGCCGCGAGCGCGGCCGGCGACCGCGTGCGCTGGGTCGAGGCCGACCTCGGCGTCTGGGAGCCGGACACCGCCTTCGACCTGGTCACCACCCACTACGCCCACCCGGCCGGTCCGCAGCTGGCCTTCTACGACCGCCTCGCCTCCTGGGTCGCGCCCGGCGGCACCCTGCTCGTCGTCGGCCACCGGCACACCCACGGACACGGGGACGGGCCGCCCGCCGAGGCGTCGGTCACCGCCGCCGCCGTCACTGCCCGGCTGGACGACGCCGGGTGGAGGGTCGTGACCGCCGAGGAGCCGCAGCGCACCCTCCCCGGCGGGCACGGCCGCCGTCTGGACGACGTGGTCGTCCGCGCCACCCGGCGCAGCTGACCGGTGGCGCAGCCGCGCTCAGAGCCGGGGACGCAGCTCCTCGGTCCACACGTCCCAGCCCAGCCGGGCGATCAGGACGGTGACCACCACCAGGAAGAAGACGCGGATGAAGCGGCTCCCCCGGGTGGTCGCCGTCCGGGCGCCGACGTAGCCGCCGACCATGTTGGCCGCGCCGAGCATCAGCCCCAGGCCCCAGAACACCGAGCCGTGCGGGATGAAGAACAGCAGGGCACCCAGGTTGGTCGCGCAGTTGACGATCTTGGCCTTGGCGCTGGCGGCGAGGAAGTCGTAGCCCAGCAGGGAGACCATCGCGAACACCAGGAACGACCCCGTGCCCGGGCCGAGGACGCCGTCGTAGAAGCCGATGACCAGGCCCACGGCGGCGGCCACGCCGTGGTGCCGGCGGCCGGCGTGCCGCAGCGCGGTCACCTCACCCAGCGCCGGGCGGAACACCGTGAACGCCCCGATCCCCACCAGCGCCACCACGATGACCGGCTTGAAGACGGCGGTCGGCAGCAGTGCGGCGACCGACGCGCCGGCGGCACTGGCCACCAGCGCGACCCCCGCCATCGGCAGCGCGGTGCGCAGGTCGGGGCGCACCCGCCGGTAGAAGGTGACCGCGCTGGTCGTCGTCCCGAGGATGGCGCCGAGCTTGTTGGTGGCCAGCGCCTGCACGGGGCTGAGCCCGGGTACGAGCAGCATCACCGGCAGCTGGACCAGCCCGCCGCCGCCCACCACGGCGTCGACGAAGCCGGCGGTCAGGCCGGCCAGCAGCACGAGGAGCAGGACCGTGGGCGTGAGCCCCTCGGGCAGCAGGTCCACCGCGAGGACGTCGGTCACCCGGGGAGGCTAGCCAACCCCGGAGCGCCGGCTCAGCGGTAGTTGACGTGCACGTGGTCGAAGTGGTTCTCCGTCACCCCGCCGCGGTCCTCCATCTGCTTCCAGGACCCGTTCGGCGAGCTGAGCATCCGCTGCTCCCAGATGACGTAGGCGACGCCGAGCTCGGCCCAGTGCTCGATGTGGTAGCGGGTGATCGCGTCGCCGAGGGCGGCGTCGGTGAGCACCATGTAGTCCAGCGCGAGACCGGAGGGGTGGCCGCCGGGGTCGGTGGCGCTGGCCCGGGTGCCGCCCAGCGTGATGCCGCCGGCGCCGGGGACCGCCGACACGACCTGGTCGGCCGCCGCCTGGACCTGCGGCTTCACCGCGCCGGTGCGGTTGCTGATCCGGGCGACCGCGCTGGTGACCGCCTCGGCCGCGGCCGCGACCGGCGCCTTGCGGGCCGGCGCGGCGGCCACGACGGGGGTCTCCTCGTCGGCGGCGTCCTCCGCCTCCGCTGCCTCCGCGACGGCCGCAGCAGCCTCGGCAGCGGCCGCCTCGGCAGCGGCCGCCTCGGCAGCGGCCGCCTCGGCAGCGGCCTTCTCGGCAGCCTCCGCCTCCGCGGCGGCCTCCGCGGCGGCCTCCTCCTCGACCCGCCGGCGCTCGAGCTCGGCGGAGTCGGCGGCGGCCTGTGCCTGCTGGGCCGCGGTCTGCGCGGCCTCGCGGCTGCTGCGGCTGGCGGCCAGCTCCGCCAGCGGCCCGAGGTCGGTGGCCGGACCGGAGGCCGTGGGGGCACCGGCCAGGCCGAGCTGCTCGGCCACGCTCACCGGCTGCGGCTCGGCCACCACCGGGACGGCCGCGCCCATGCCGGCGATCCCGGTGCTGGCGAGGACGGCGACCGCCACCGCTCCCGCGACGGCGGTGCCGAGGAGGGCGCCGGCGGGCGGGCGGCGGTACGTGCGGGGGCGCATGGGCGGTGGTGCTCCAGGGGTGCGGGCGCAGCGACGAGGACCCGGGTGCGGGGTGCGCTGCGGCGGGTGTGCGGGCTCCCCTGCGGGGCGTGCCGACCGGCCGGACTCGGGCCACCGTAGCCACCGTTGCCGTTCCGTGACAACGCCGTCGGCGCGTCGCGCCCCGCGCGCCGCCTCAGACCCGGGCGGCCAGGGCGTCGGTGAGGAGCGCGACCAGCGCCTCGTGCTGCACGTCGGCGGAGGACCCGACCTCCTCGTCGGAGCCGTCCAGGGCGCGGGCGGCCAGGCCCGCCTTGCTATCGATCAGCTCGGCGATCCGGGCGTCGATGGTCTGCGCGGCGATGATCCGCCACGCGGTGACCGGCTCGGTCTGCCCGATCCGGTGCGCCCGGTCGATGGCCTGTGTCTGCTCGGCGTCGGTCCAGGACAGCTCGGCGAGCACCAGGTTCGAGGCCACCTGCAGGTTCAGCCCCACCCCGGCCGAGGTCAGCGAGCACACCGCGATCGCGACGTCCGGGTCGTTGACGAAGGCGTCGATGTTGCGCTGCCGGGCGCCGGGCGTCTGGTCGCCGCGGATGGAGGAGTAGCGAACGCCCTGCCGGGTGAAGGTCTCCTCCGCGGTGTCCATGACGTCGATGTGCTTGGCGAAGAACACCACCTTGCCGGCGCTGCGGGCCAGCTGCGCGGCGTAGTCGGCGGCCAGGCCCGCCTTGGCCTCACCGATCCGCCGCATCATCGAGAACACGTTCTCGCCGGCCTTGGTCGACGTGGCGTCCTTGAGCTCCCAGCGGGCCACCTGGCGCACCAGGTTCTCGTCGATGCCCTCGACCTCGGTGGCGGTCTCCCGCGCCGCGATCGCGGAGTCGTAGCGCTTGACCAGCCGGCGGGCCAGCTCCCGCTCGGCCGCGCGGATGGACCGGCCCTCGGCCCCGTCGAGCTCGACGGGCAGGTCGGCGATCCGGCGGGCCGGGATGTCGGCGGCCACGTCGACCTTGCGCCGCCGGACGATGCCCTGCTCGACCACGCAGCGGCGGGCGGACGGGTAGAAGCCGTGGTCGGCCGGCGTCAGGCCGGTGTCCTCCAGCGCGTCCATGAGCCCGTCGAGCGGCTTGCCGTCGTCGATCCAGCCGAGGAACTGCCAGATGGCCCGGAAGTCGTCGATGTCGTTGATCAGCGGTGTGCCGGTCAGCGCCATCAGCAGCGGCCGGGGGCTGCGGGCGCGGACCCGCTCGGAGATCTCCAGCACGTGCTGCGAGCGCTGCGAGGAGCGGTTCTTGATGAAGTGCGCCTCGTCGACGACCATGCCGCGGAAGCCGAAGTCGCCCAGCCAGCCCACGTGCCGGTCGAGCACCTCGTAGTTGACGACCACGATGTCGGCGAAGCCGTCGAGGGTGTCGCCGTTGCCGTTGATGACCGTGGCCCGGCGGTGCGGGGTCCACAGCGCCGCCTCGCGCGCCCAGTTGGTCTTGACCACGTTCGGCACGACCACCAGCAGCGGGTAGGCCCCGGCCGCCTCGGCCGCCAGCAGCGACTGCGCCGTCTTGCCCAGACCGGGCTCGTCGGCGAGCAGGAAGGTGCGGTGGCCCGCGGCGGCCGCGGCCACCAGCTGCCCCTGGTGCGGCATGAGCTCCATGCCCGTCGGGGTGAACCGGGACGTGGGGAACGGCAGGGACATGCAGGCCGCGTCGCCGGCGCCGGCGCGCTCGAAGGAGCTCAGCAGCGGGCCGATCAGCTCCCAGCCGACCAGCCGGCGCGGCCGCGCGGGGGCCTGCGGGACGGCGGAGAAGTCCGGGGCGAGGAAGGGGTTGGCCAGCTGCCGGGAGATGACCGACTGCGGCACGACCCGCTCGGGGGCGGCGGTGGGCGCCGCGGCGGCGACCGGAGCGGGGGCCTCGGGCTCGTCGGCGACCTCGATGCCGGCGTCGCGCAGCATCTCGCGCTTGAGCCGGCGGGTGGTGTCGGAGACGGCCGCGTCCTCGGACAGCAGGGCGTAGAGCGCGGAGTCGCGCACCGCCGTGCGGGCCAGGATGGTGGCGATCCCGTCCAGGCGCTTGAGCTGCTCGGCGCGGCGGGCCTCGGACAGGTCGGGCGCGGCCTTGACCCGGGCGTGCTCCTCGCGCACCAGCAGGGCCACGACCTGGAACTTCGCGCGCGCCCCCGGGGTCACCGGGCCGCGCTGGGCCGCGGCCTCGACCTCGCGGACGGCGCGGGCGAGCACGGACAGGACGTCGCCGGGCTCACGGTTGCGCCGCTGGTCGCGTGCGGGCCCCCGGCGGTTGCCGGACTGGCGCTGGCCTGTTCGAGCCACGGACTCCTCCTCTGTCGTGCCGAGCACGCCCCCGGACGCGGGCGACGCGCCGCCGCCTGCGGCCGGCACGCCGTCCGGGCACGACCGCGCCGGCCGCTCCGGGGAGCGACGTGGCGACCGGACCCGGGACGGCCGCGACCCGGGAGGCCGCCGTCGACGGCGGACCGGGGTCCCGGTCGGGGACGGGGCAGCGACCACGCCGGGGTGTCCGTCATCGGGCGGGTGCCGCGTGGTCTGCGCTCTCACGATGCTAGCGCGCGCCGGTCGGCGCGGGACGCCGGACGCCGGGCCGGACGCCCCGCACGGGTGGTGTACGGGCCGCGGCAGCGGGGTCAGGCCGGCCCGAGGTCGTCGATCATCGGCTGCAGCAGCGCCGCCATCGTGGCCGCGGCCCGCTCCGGGTCGCGGTCGGTGACGGCTGCGACCAGCTCCTCGTGCAGCTGCGCCAGGTCGTCGGTGACGCCGCGCACGTCGTCGTCGAGCACCACCTCGAACACCGTGAGCAGCCCCTCGTAGACCTCCGCGAGCAGCTCGTTGCCGGTGGCCGCGACGACGGCACGGTGCAGTGCGGTGTCGGTCCGGGCCCGGTCGGCGGGGCCACCGCCGGACCAGGCGTCCCGGCGGGCGGCCAGCAGCTCCGCCAGCCGGCGGGCGTCGTCGTCGGTCCGGCGGACGGCGGCGATCCGGGCGGCGGCGGCGTCCAGGGCCAGCCGCAGCTCCAGGCTGTCCCGCCGCGACGTCGCGGCCACCCGCCGGCCGAGGGAGGCCCGGACGTCGGAGCTGCTGAGCACGAAGGTGCCGCGGCCCTGCTCGCGGCGGAGGATGCCGGCCTCGACCAGCGAGCCGATCGCCTCGCGCACGGTGTTGCGGCCGGCCCCGCTCCACGCGACCAGCTCGGTCTCGGTCGGGATCCGCCCGCCGACCGGCCAGCGCCCGCTGCTCACCTGCTCCCGGAACAGCTGCGCGACCTGCGTCCCCAGCGCGGCCCGCCGCAGCGTCGGTTCCCCGGCCACGGGTCAGCCCCGCCGCGCGGGGACGGACGGGGGCCGGCAGGCCCACCAGCCGGCGGCCAGGGTGATCACGAGGGTGGCCGCCAGCACCAGGTACGTCGACCGCCAGCTGCCGGTGGCCTGGTCGAGGGCGCCGAGGGCCAGCGGGCCGATGCAGCCGATCCCGTAGCCGATGCCCTGCACCAGGCCCGACAGCGCCGACGCCGCCGCGGGGTCGGCGGTGCGCAGGCCGATGAGGGTCAGGCACAGCGGGAAGGTGCTCACGCCCAGGCCGAAGGCGGTGGCCCAGGCCAGGGCCCCCGTCTGCGGAGCGGTGAGCATGCCGAGGTAGCCGACGGCCATCAACGCGGCGCACACGACGACCACCGGGTAGGGGTTCGCCAGCCGGCCGGCCAGCGGCGGGACGACGAAGGCGGCGACCAGCCCCAGCCCGGCGAACCACGACAGCAGGAACGCAGCCGACGTCTCCCCCACCCCGGCGTCGGTGTACATCGTGGGCAGCCAGGTGATGAGCGTGTAGACGTGCAGCGTCGTCATCGCCATCAGGCCGATCAGGCCCAGCGCCAGCGGGGTGCGCTGGTGCACGCCGCGGCCGGCCGGGCGCGGTCCCGCGGGCGCTCCCGGTGCGCGGTCCCGGGCGGCGCGGTCCCGGGCGGCGCGGATCCACAGCACCGCGGCGACCGCGGTGAACAGCGCCCACACCCCCGACGCCGTCCGCCAGCCGGCGACCGTGGCCAGGGCCAGCGCGACCAGCGGCGCGACGAGCTGCCCGACCTGCAGCAGCACCATGTAGACGGTGCTGAGGGTGCGCACCCGGGTCGGGAAGTGCGTCTTGACGATCGGGATCAGGACGACGTTGGAGGCGCCGACGCCGGCGAACAGCAGCACCGAGGCGCCGAGCAGCGCCGCCGGCGACCAGGCCAGCGCGCGCAGCACGATGCCCACCGTGGTCGCGGTCAGCGCCAGCGCGGCGGTGCGCTCGAGCCCCAGCCGGCGCACCAGGGCCGGGGCGGCGAAGGCGGCCACCGCGAAGCAGGCGGTGACGATCGTCCCGATGGCGCCGGCCACCAGCTGGCCGAAGCGCAGCGCGTCCCCCGCCGTCCCGAGCAGCACGCTGAACCCGGTCACCGCGGTGCGCAGGTTCAGGGCGGTGAGGACGACGGCGGTGAGGACGCCTCGCTGCTGCCGGGTGTCGGGGTCCGTGGCGACGGTCACCACGGGAGTAGACCACGCAGTGGTGGGATCATGGGATGAATGGTTCCGACCGTGCTGCACCGGGCGCGGACGGCCCGGTGCAGCAGCGCGGTCCGCTCAGCCGTCGATGTCGGTGCTGGTGATCAGGTGCTCCCAGGCGTCGACCTCGGCGCGCCGGGCGTCGAGCACCCCGCGGTAGGCGGAGAGGGCGTCGTCGCCCAGCAGCAGCAGCGCCGGCGGCGCGTCCGACTCGACGGCGGCGATGATCGCCCGGCCGGCCTTCGCCGGGTCGCCGGGCTGGGTGCCGTGGGTGGTGTCGACCTCCTTGCGGCGCTTGCCGGCGGTGTCGGCGTAGTCGGCGATCGGGGTGCTCGACTGGGTCAGCGACCGGCCGGAGAAGTCGGTGCGGAACGCGCCGGGCTCCACGACGGTGACCGAGATGCCCAGCGGCGCGAGCTCCCCGCGCAGCGACCCGGACATGCCCTCCAGCGCGGCCTTGGCCGCGGCGTAGTAGCCCGAGCCGGCCGGGGTGATGGTGGCGCCGATCGAGGAGACGTTGACGATCGCGCCCGAGCGGCGGGCCCGCATGCCCGGCAGCACCGCCTTGACCATCGCCACGGCGCCGAAGAAGTTGGCCTCGAACAGCCCCCGGACGTCGGCGTCCTCGCCCTCCTCGACCGCGGCCCGGTAGCCGTAGCCGGCGTTGTTGACCAGCACGTCCACGCCGCCGAAGCGCTGCTGCGCGCGCTGCACCACCTGGGGGACCTGCGCGGGGACGGTGACGTCGAGCGCGGCGGTGAGCACGCGGTCGGGTGCGGCGTCGGCGAGGTCGGCGACCGCCTGCTCGTCGCGGGCGGTCGCGACGACCTGGTGGCCGGCGGCCAGGACGGCCTCGGCGAGCGCGCGGCCGAGGCCGGTCGAGCATCCGGTGATGAGCCAGGTGGACATGGGCTTCCTCTCGCAGGGGTGCACGGGGACGGTGGCGCCCGCCTCCCGGCCGGCACCGCGTGCCCCCACCCTGCCCGCCCCCGCGCCGGCGAACCCCCGGGGCCCGGAGCACCCCGCGGCGGACCGCTACCGGCCGGCGAGCGCGAGGACCGCGAGCCCGACGACGGCGACCAGCAGCCCCACCAGCCGGACGGTCCAGACCAGCACCGGGGCGGCCCGCCCGGGCAGTGGCTCACCGGCTCCGGCCAGCGCTCCCCCGGCGGCCTCGCCCCCGCGGGCGAGCGGGGCGGCGAGCGCGATGACGAGGAGGCCGAGCAGCGCGGGCCATCCGGTGGCCACGTCTACCTCGGGTCGTCGATCGGTCCCCGCCCGGCCAGCCACGCGTCCTCGTGCCCGTGGAAGGCCACCAGCTCCGCCCAGCGGTCGTCGCCGAGCAGGTCGGGGTCGAGCTGCACACCCCGCTGGGTCTGCACGTAGCCGAGGTACCGGTAGGAGGGGCGCAGGCCGGCCAGCAGTTCGTGGTCCAGGTCGGGCACCTGGCCGGGGACGGCCGGCCGCAGCTCGTCCCACTCGAACAGCACGTGGAAGGTCAGCAGCCGCCACCTCCCGTCCTGCCGCACCGCCCGGGAGTGGAAGCGGCAGTGGGCGTGCACGTCGGCCTCGACGCCACCGACCTCCTGGCGCAGGAAGATCTCCGCCGGGCTCTCGACGATCGCGCGGTCGCCCCGGACGTCGGCGACGGCGGGGAACACCCAGTGCTTGCCGGTGTAGACGCCGGCCGGTGCGTCGCCCATCAGGTCGCGGGTCGCGGCGACGTAGGCCGACCCGCCCACGCCGTCGTACCAGGTGGTGCGGACCCAGGCGTTGCGGTGGAAGCAGTCGGCCATCTCGGTGAACCGGCGCTGGTCGCGGGCGAACCGCTCCCGGCGCACCAGGTCGAACAGCTCCTGCCGGTCGGCGGCCGGGCCGGCGGCGGCCTCAGGTGGCGGCATCGGCGGCCACCTCCCCGGTGTGACCCAGCTCGGCACTGAGCGCCCGGGCGGTGGCCAGCAGCTGCTCCAGCGTCGAGGCGAGGTCGAGCTCGCCGGCGCCCAGCAGGGCCACCGTGGCCACCAGCCCCTTGTCGTCGAACACCGGCGCGGCCACCGCGACGGTGCTGCCGTTCCACACGACGCTGTAGCCCTGCCGCCGCGCGGAGTAGACGTCGGTCTCCAGCCGGGCCCGCTGGGCCGCCGGCATCCCGGCCAGCGCTGCCTCCATCGCCGCCGCGTCGCCGTAGGCGAGCATCAGCTGCGACTGCGCCGCGGTGGGCTCGAGCCGGGTGCCCGGGTGCACGGTCATCACCACGACCCGGCTGGTGTCCTCCTCCGCCAGCGCCACCACCGGCCCGGTGGCGCCGCGGATGCCCAGTACCGCGGTCATCCGGACGGCGCTGCGCAGCCGCTGCAGGTGCGGGCCGGCGATCTCGACCACGCGGCGGCGGCCCAGCGCTTGGATCCCCAGTTCCAGCATCAGCCCGCCGAGGGCGAACGTGCCCCGGCGGGAGCCGCGCTCGAGGATGCCGGCGGCGGCCATCGACGCGCAGTACCGGTAGGCCGTCGTCCGGTTGAGGCCGGTGGCGTCGGCGATGTCGGCCGCCGAGAGCTCGACGGCCTGGGACCCGAACAGGGCGCAGATCTGCCCGACCCGCGCCACGGCCCGGATGTCGGCGGTCGACGTCGCGTCGTCAGAGTTCACCATGCGCGAAGCGTAGTTCAGCAGGAGCACACCCTGACGACTCTGCGCGCCGACCGCCGACACGTCAGCCCGCCAGCCAGTTGGTGAGCTTCGTGGTGACCTCGTTGTAGTTCTCGGCGTACCAGTCGACGTCCTGCAGGACGGTCTCGCCGGTGTTGACCGGCCCGTAGACCTCCAGCTTCTTCTGGTTCTCCGACAGCTGGAGCTCGGCCTTGGTGTTGGTCGGCGCGGTGCCCAGGTCCGCGGAGATCGCGGCCACGGCCGCCGGGTCGGTGAGCGAGGAGACGAACTTCGACGCGGCCGCGCCGTTGGGGGCGCCCTTCGGGACGGCGAAGGCGCTGAGCGTGGTCACCGTCTTGTCCCAGACGATGGTGGCGTCCAGCCCCTGCTCCAGCAGCGGCAGCAGGCGGGAGTCCGAGAGCATGAACATGTCGACCTGCCCCGAGCCCACCGCCTGCTGCAGCGCGCCGACGTTGGGCGCGAAGGTCGTCACGTCGCGGATGGTGTCCAGTTTGGCCAGCGCCCGGTCCACGTCGAGCGGGTACATCGCGTCCGGCGCGACGCCGTCGGCCAGCAGCGGGTACTCGAGGATGCCGTTCTGGACGTTGGTCAGGATGCCGCGCTGCCCGGGGAACGCCTGGACGTCGAAGAAGTCCTCGATCGTCTTCGGCGCCGTCGCCGGGTCCGGGAACGCCTCGGTGCGGTAGGCGAAGGGCGTGGAGTTGATGAAGCCGCCGACGTAGCACTCGCCCACCGCGCCCTCGACCAGGTCGGTCTCCGGGACGCCGGTGTACTCGACCGGCTGGAAGAGCGTCCCGCAGTTCTGCTGGGCGGCTGCCGGGGCGACCGCCACGACGTCCCAGGAGACCGCGCCGGCCTCGACCTGGGCCTTGACCTGGGCCACGTCCGGCGGCGAGGTGTTGACGAAGGTGATGCCCGGGTTGGCTGCGGTGAACGGCTCCTGCCAGTCCTCGATCATGGCGTCCTGGCCGTCGCCGCCGTAGCCGACGAAGGTCAGCTCGGCCTCGGTGGCCGAGCCGCCGTCGGCCGCGGCCGCGTCGTCACTGCCGCCGCAGGCGGCCAGCGGGGCGAGCAGGAGGACTGCACCGAGGGTCCCGAGCGCGCGCGTGGATCGTGGCATCGTTGTCACTTCCCTGGAGAGCGGGCTCGTGAGGCCCATCGAATGTTCGGCATGTGATGTACGACATCGTCATGTGAACGCTAGACCCGGTCGGCGAGCCGCCGCAAGCATCGCCGCGCTCGCATCTGAGAAAGTCCGCCACCTCTGGGACGGCTCCGTGCACATCGTGAACGCGCAGGTGAGAGCCCCGTGCCGGGCCGGCGGCCGGACCGGCCCGGCACGCGCGGGGACGCCGCGCGGCAGCTCGCCGCGCGGCGTCCCGGTCCGCCGGAGCAGGTCAGCGAGCGACCACCCGCTGGCGGTCCACGCGCCACCAGGCGACCACGGGCTGCCCGACCGCCACCCCCGTGCCGGAGGCGTCGACCCGGGCGCGGCCGACCACGTCACCGGCGCCGTAGGAGAGCACCACGGTGCGGTAGGACCCCAGGTACTGCACGTCGGTCACCGTGGCGGGGACGGCGTTGGCGCCCGGCGGGACGACGTCGCCGGGCTCGGCGACGTGCACGTCCTCCGGCCGCACCACGAGCGCGGCCCGACCGGTCGCCCGGGCGCGCTCGGCGACCGTCCGCGGGTCGAGGTCCCACCGCTGGCCGCCCCAGCCGGCGGTGGCGCCGGGGGCGTCGGCGAGCTCGAAGACGTTGGAGTCGCCGAGGAAGCGCGCGGTGAACAGCGTCTCCGGCGCCCGGTACAGCGTCTCGGGTGAGCCGACCTGCTCGATCCGGCCGTTGTTGAACAGCGCGATCCGGTCCGAGAGGCTCATCGCCTCCTCCTGGTCGTGGGTGACGAAGACGAACGTCGAGCCCACCTCCCGGTGGATGCGCTGGATCTCCGCCTGCAGCGCGCCGCGCAGGTTGCGGTCCAGCGCCCCCAGCGGCTCGTCCAGCAGCAGCGCCTTGGGCCCGAACACGATCGCCCGGGCCAGCGCCACGCGCTGCTGCTGCCCGCCGGACAGCTGGGAGGGGACGTTGTCGTCGCGCCCGGTCAGCTGGACCAGCTCGAGCACCTCGGCCACCCGGCGGGCGATCTCGGGCTTGGGCACCTTCCGCTCCCGCAGCGGGTAGGCGACGTTCTGCGCGACCGTCATGTGCGGGAACAGCGCGTAGTTCTGGAACAGCATCCCCAGGTCGCGCTTGTGCGGCGGGAGCGTGCTGACGTCCTCGCCGTTGAACGCGATCGTCCCCGAGGTGAGCGTCTCGAAGCCGGCGATGAGGTTCAGCGTCGTGGTCTTGCCCGAGCCGCTGGGGCCGAGCAGGGTCATGAACTCCCCCGGCTCGATGGTCAGCGAGACCCCGGCGACGGCGGGCACGGCCAGGCCGTAGTCCTTCACGACGTCGGTCAGCCGGATCTGCGTCCCGGCGCGGGCCGGCGCCCCGGTGGACCCGGCGGCGACGGCGGTGGAGGTGGTGGCGGACATCAGGACTCCTGTCGGTTCTTGCGCCGGCTGCCCAGCAGCAGCGGGACGAGGCACAGCACGGTGACCGCGGTGACCACCAGGCTGGAGGACGCGGCGATGGTCGGGTCGACCTCGAAGGTGACGCTGTTGAACATCTGCACGGGCAGCGTCTGGAACTTGGGCGAGCGCAGGAAGAGCGCGATGACCACCTCGTCGAAGGAGGTCACGAAGGCGAACACGGCCCCCGTGATCACGCCCCGGCTGATCAGCGGCAGCGTGACGTACCGGAACGTGCGCAGCGGCGGGGCGCCCAGCGACGCCGAGGCCCGCAGCAGCTTGGAGTCGAAACTGCTCAGCGCGCTGGTGACCGACACCAGCACGAACGGCATGCCGATCGCGGCGTGCGCGAGCACGTACCCGGTGAAGCTGCCCACCAGGTGCCACTTGAGGAACGAGATGTAGACGACGACGGCGATGACGATGCCGGGCGTGACGATCGAGATCATCAGCACCGTGCGGGCCAGCCGGGCCAGCCGGCCGGTGAGGTTGTGCAGCCCGACCGCCGCCGCGGTGCCGACCAGGGTCGCCAGCGTGGCCGCGACCACCGCGACCAGGAACGAGTTGCGCAGCGAGTCCAGCCACACCGGGTCGGTGAAGAAGTTGCGGTACAGCTGCAGGGAGAAGCCCTCGGGCGGGAAGCTGAACGTCGTCGCCGAGCTGAAGCTCATCGGGATGACGAAGAGCGTGGGCAGCACGAAGAACAGCGCCACCGCCGCCACCACCAGCCGCAGCCACCACGGGACGGCGTCCACCGCGCGCTGGCGGCGGCGGGCCGGCGGCGGGTCGGCGGGCGCCGGCGCCTCGGGCGCCGGGACCTCGAGCTGGGCCGAGGTGGTCATCGCTGCTCCTTGGGGGCGGTGGTGGCGACGACGCCGATGGCCGAGACCGTGCCGCCGACGCGGTTGGTCCAGGCCACCAGCACCAGGGTGACGACGAGCACGAGCGTGCCGAGCGCACCGGCGCCGGCGAAGTCCAGCAGCTGGGTGGTGCGCTGTGCGAGCAGCTGGGCGATCAGCGACTCCTGCGGGGTACCGAGCAGGGCGGGCGTGACGTAGAAGCCCAGGCTGAGGGTGAAGACCAGGATGAGGCCCGCGGTGACCCCGGACCGCGACAGCGGCCAGTAGATCCTCCAGAAGGCCACCAGCGGCGAGGAGCCGAGCCCGCGGGCGGCCAGCAGCAGGCGGCGGTCGATGCCCGACAGCGCGCTGAACAGCGGCAGCACCATGAACGGCAGCAGCACCTGGCTCATCGCGATCGCGACGCCGGAGACCTTGCCGTAGAGCACCACGTCCAGCCCGAAGAGCCCGAAGAACTCGTCGACCGGCCCGCCGCGCTGCAGGATCAGGATCCAGGCGAAGTTGCGGGCCATCACCGACGTCCAGAACGGCACCAGCACGACGACCAGCAGCACCGCCCGCATCCGCGGCCCGACCCGGGTCATCACGTAGGCGTAGGGGTAGCCGAGGGCGAAGGCGATCACGGTGACCAGCAGGGCCGTCTGCGCGGTGCGCAGCAGCACCCGCAGGGTCACCCCGTCGGTGAACAGCGCCGACCAGTGCTCGCCGGTCAGCTCGGGGGCGCCCACGCTGCGCAGGAAGCTCTGCACGAGGGGCACCAGCAGGACGGCGGCCAGCAACGCCAGCGCCGGCAACAGCAGCAACCAGTGCGGTCGCGGCACCCTGCGCCGTACGGGGAGTGTCACGAGGGGTCCACCTTTCGACTAGCCGGCGAGCACGGAGCCGAGGCCGGCGGCCGCGTCCTGCAACGCCTGGACCCGCTCCGCCGACGTCTGGTCGGAGCGGTTGAGCATGGTGGTGGTGCCGATGAGGGCCATGGCGGCCTGCACGTCGTACGTGGCGAAGACCGGCACCGCGACCGAGGCGAGCCCGGCCCGGTGCAGGTCGGCCCAGGCGACCCGGTGCTGGCGGACCCGCTGCAGGGCGGCGCGCTCCTCGGCGGCCTCGGCCGCCGACAGCCCGGCGTGGGCGCGGGTGACCACCGCCGGGTCGGAGCGGAAGGCCAGCAGCACCCGGGTCTGCGCTGCTTTGGTCTCCAGCACCGTGCCGACGCGGACGGTCAGCAGGATGGTGCCCTGCTGCGGCTCCTCCACCAGCGTCACGACGGCGCCGGTGCGGCCCAGGAAGCTGAGCACGGTGGTCAACCCGGTCGAGTCGCTGAGCTGGCGCATGACCGCCGGGGCCAGCGTGAGCACCTGCTGGCGCACCGACACCAGCGCCGACAACTGGTCCAACAGCGGTCCCGGGCCCGCCGTGGAGCTGAGGAAGCCGGCCCGCTGCAGCGCCTGCAGGTAGCGGTGCGCCGTCGTGCGGTTGAGCCCGAGCCGCTCGGCCACCAGGGACGCGGTGAGCGTGCGGGTGTCCTGGTCCAGCAGGGACAGGACGTTGGCCGCCCGCTCGATCGCCTGGATCGGGGTGCGGTCGGCCTCGGGCTCCACAGGCCCGCGCCGCGGTCCCGCGGTCGCCGGGGGACGCCGGCCGATCGGTGCGACGGACATGCCCCACCCCCTCATCGGAGCGCGTCGGTGCGCTCTGCGGTGGGAGTCAAGCAGGTCACAGTTCACGATGCAATCACCGACTTCACATCACGAACAACACGCAGGCACGGGGGTGGACAGCCCTCATACGCTGTGCGTAGCGTGAACATCCGATACGCATCCCGAACACAGGAGGTCCCCGGATGGTCACCACGGACGCCGGACCCGCACCGAGCCCTGCTCTGCTGAAGGTCCTCGACGGCACCGTCGACCTGCACTGCCACTCCGGCCCGAGCCCGTTCCCGCGGCGCCTGGACCACGTCGAGGCCTCCTACGAGGGGGCCCGGATCGGCATGCGGGCGGCCCTGGTGAAGTCCCACCACCACAACACCGTCATGGACCTGCTGGCCATGGGCCCGCAGCTGCGCGACGCGCCGACACCCATGTACGGCGGGGTCGCGATGAACTCCGAGGTCGGCGGCATCAACCCGTCCGCGGTCGCCGTGGCGATCAACATGGGCGGGAGGTGCGTCTGGGGCCCCACGGTCTCGGCCGGCCAGCACATCGAGGCGCACCGCCACGACGACGGCTTCCCGCACAACACCGGCAACCTCTACGAGCAGGAGGTGTCGGTCTTCGACGCCTCCGGCGACGTGTCCGCCGAGACCGACCTGGTCACCCGGCTGGTCGCCGACGCCGGCATCCTGCTCACCGGCGGCCACCTGGACGGCGAGTCGATGGTGGCCTGGTTCGAGACCGCGCAGCGCAACGGGGTGACGCGGATGCTGGTCCACCACCCCGACTACATCATCAAGGCCTCCGAGCAGGCGATCGAGAAGATGCTGGGGCTGGGCGCCTTCGTCGAGCACGAGCTGTCGATGTACGACCCGCGCGTGACCGCACCCGACTGGCCGATCGAGCAGCTCGTCGACTGGATCCGCCGGATCGGCCCCGAACGCACGGTCATCAACTCCGACCTCGGCCAGGTCGGCAACCCGCTGCCGGTCGACGCCTACCTGCTGGTCGTCGAGCAACTGCTCGACCACGGCATCCCGGCCGACGACATCCGGCAGATGATCTGCCGGAACACCGCCTTCCTCCTCGGGCTCGAGGAGAGCAACCGGTGAGGCGGGCCGACAAGGTCGTCATCACGACCGCGGTCACCGGCTCGGTCAACGTCCCCTCGCAGAGCCCCTACCTGCCGCTGACCACCGACCAGGTGGTCGAGGCGGCGCTGGGCGCGGTCGAGGCCGGCTCGGCCGTCGTGCACCTGCACGCCCGGCACCCCGACGGCCGCCCGGCCTGGGAGCCGGAGGTGTTCGCCGAGATCGTCCCGCGCATCACCGAGGCCACCGACGCGGTCGTCAACATCACCACCGGCGGCTCGTCGCAGATGTCCATGCAGCAGCGGCTGGCCGGGGCGACGGAGTTCGCCCCGGAGCTCGCCTCGATGAACATGGGCTCGATGAACTTCGTGTACTCGGGGATCGCCGACCGGGTCACCGAGTGGCGGTACGACTGGGAGGAGCCGTACGTGCGGGCCACGTACAGCCACCCCTTCGTCAACAGCTTCGCCCAGATCGAGCACACGATGCGCACCCTGGGCGCGGCCGGGACCCGGTTCGAGTTCGAGTGCTACGACATCGGCCACCTGTACTCCCTGGCGTACTTCGTCGACAAGGGACTGGTCGAGGCCCCCCTGCTGGTCCAGGGCGTGTTCGGGATCCTCGGCGGGATCGGGGCCGACCACGAGAACCTCGAGCACATGGTGCGGATCGCCGACAAGCTCTTCGGCGACGACTACTCCTTCTCCGCCTTCGCCGCGGGGAAGGACCAGATGCAGTTCGCCACCCACAGCGCCTGGCTCGGCGGGCACGTCCGCGTCGGGCTCGAGGACAACGTGTGGCTCGGCAAGGGCCGCCTCGCCGAGACGAACGCCCAGCAGGTCACCAAGATCCGCGCCGTCGTCGAGGACCTCGGCAAGCAGATCGCCACCCCGGACGACGCCCGCGCGCTGCTCGCGCTGCGCGGCCGCTCCACCCCCACCGACTCCCCGAAGGGCAGGGCCCTGGCATGACCACCTACGCCGCCGACGACATCCGCTCGACCCTGACGACCGCCGCCCCGCAGCAGGCCGTCGACCCCGCCACCCCGATCCGGCCCGCGCAGTGGATCGAGTTCCTGGCCCTGCCGCCGTCGGAGACGCACGCCCACGGCAGCCGCACCTGGGTCGCCCGCGCCGCCAACCTGGTGGTCGCCTACACCGACGCGAAGGCCGGCGACGTGTTCCCCCGCAGCGGCCAGCCCGACGAGTACACGGTGCTCATGTACTCCGGCAGCGCCGCGATCACGGTCACCGCCGGCCACCGCACCGAGTCCGTCGCCGAGGAGGCGCTCGTCGTCGTCCCGCCGGGCGACAGCGAGGTGCGCGTCGACACCGACGGCGTGCTCATCCGGCTGTTCTCCGTGGTGGCCGGCGACCTCACCGCCGCCGCGCTCAACGCCGACGTCTACGTCGAGCCCGACCCGCGCGCCGCCCCGCTGGTGCCCTGGCCGGACCCGGTGGGCGGCTTCGCGCTGCGGGTCTACCGGCTCGCCGACACCCCCATCGCCGAGGGCCGGTTCGGACGGATCTTCCGCACCACCAACCTGATGGTGAACTTCCTCGCCGAGGAGCCCGCGCCGCGCAACGCGCAGAAGCTGTCGCCGCACACCCACGACGACTTCGAGCAGGTCTCCCTCGCCGTGCAGGGCCGGTTCGAGCACCACATCCGCTACCCGTGGGGCCCGGACCGTGCCCAGTGGCGGCCCGACGAGAACCGCGAGATCGCCACCCCCTCGATCTGCGTCATCCCCCCGCCGACCGTGCACACCACCCAGGGCGTGGGCGACCACCAGCAGCTCATCGACCTGTTCTCCCCGCCGCGGGTCGACTTCTCCGAGTCCGGCTGGGTGCTCAACGCCGACGACTACCCGGCGCGGTGAGCGCGCGCACCAGCCTGTTCCGCGCCGCCCTCGCCCAGCGCCGGGGCCCGGCGCTGGGCACCTGGGTGAAGATCCCGGCGACCGAGGTGGTGGAGCTGGTCGCGCTGGCCGGCTTCGACTTCGTCGTCATCGACCTGGAGCACTCCCCCATCGACCTGGAGTCGGCGTTCCGGCTGATCGGCACCGCCCTGCACACCGGGGTCTCGCCGATCGTGCGGGTCGCCGACCCGCATCCCGGCCTGGTGCAGCGGGTCCTCGACGCCGGTGCCGAGGGCGTGATGTTCCCGCACGTCGACACGGTCGAGCAGGCGCAGGCGGCGGTGGCCGCGGTGCGCTTCCCGCCCCGGGGCACCCGTGGTGTCGGCGCGACCAGCCGGGCCGGCGCCTGGGGGGCCACCCCGCTGGCCGAGTACCTGCGCTACGGCCGGGAGGAGGTCGTGCTCATCGCCCAGGTCGAGAGCGCGACCGGCGTCCGGAACGCCCGGGAGATCGCCTCGGTCGACGGCGTGGACGCCCTGCTCGTCGGGGCCGCCGACCTCGCGGTCAGCGAGGGCCGCGCCCCGGACGACCCGGCCGTCACCACCCTGATCGCCGCCGCGGTCCAGGCCGGCCGGGCCGCCGGGGTGCCGGTGGGCAACGCCGGCGGCGCGACCGCCGCCTCGGTGCGCGCGGCCGTCGAGACCGGCTTCACCTTCACCCTGCTCAGCAACGACGCCACCCTGCTCGGCACCGCCGCCAGGGCCGCGGTCGATGCGGGTCGCACGGTCCCCTTCCCCATGCACGAGGAGAGCAGATGAGTGAGCCGCTGAGCGGCCGGGTCGTACTCGTGGTCGGCGCCAGCGCCGGCATCGGCGCCGACACCGCCCGCGTGCTGGCCGCCGACGGCGCCAGTCTGATGCTGGTCGCCCGCACCGCCGGCCCACTGCAGGCGCTGACCGACGAGCTCGCCGCCGCCGGTCACGACGTCGCCTGCACCACCGGAGACGTCGCGGTCGCCGCCGATGTGGCCCGCTTCGTCGACGCGACCGTCGAGCGCTTCGGCCGGCTCGACGGGGCGTTCAACAACGCCGCGATGACCCAGGCCGGCCGGCTGGACCAGGTGAGCGAGGCCGACTTCGACCGGCTGCTCGCGGTCAACGTCAAGGGCACCTGGCTGTGCCTGCGGGAGGAGATCCGGGTGATGGAGGCCCAGGGCGCGGGCTCGATCGTCAACGTCAGCAGCATCGGCGGGCTGCGCGGCAGCCCGGGCATGGGCGGCTACCAGGCCAGCAAGCACGCCGTCATCGGGCTGACGCGCACCGCGGCGCACGACGTCGGCCCGCTGGGCATCCGGGTCAACGTGGTCGCCCCCGGCCCCACCGAGACGCCGATGCTGGAGAAGACCCGGCAGGCGATCCCCGGCGGGGTCGAGGCGCGCATCGCCGCCACCCCGCTGCGCAAGGCCGGCACCGGCGCCGAGGTCGGCAACGTCGTGTCGTTCCTGCTCAGCGAGCGCGCCAGCCACCTGTCCGGCGTGATCCTGCCCGTGGACGGTGGGTTCGTTGCCTGAGGACGCCAGCACGCAGATCGGCACGCTGCGGCTCCCCGCCCGGGTGCACTTCGGGTACGGCGCCCGCGCCCAACTGCCCGAGGTCGTCGCCGTGCACGGCCGGCGGGTGCTCGCCGTCGTCGACCCGTTCCTCGTGGGCACCTCGGTGCTCACCGAGGTCGTCGACTCCCTCACCGCGGCCGGCCTGCAGGTGCGGGTCTACTCCGACATCACCCCCGAGCTGCCGGTTCCCACCCTGACCGCGGCCGCGGAGGTGGCCCGGGAGCACGGCGCCGACGTCGTCCTGGCCATCGGCGGGGGCAGCGCCCTGGACGCCGCGAAGGTCGTGGCGCTGCTGTCCCGCTTGGACGGACCGCTGCCGCGCTACTACGGCGAGAACCAGGTGCCCGGCCCGGTCGTGCCGATCGTGGCGGTGCCCACGACGGCCGGCACCGGCTCGGAGGTCACCCCGGTCGCGGTGGTGTCCGACCCCGAGCGCGAGCTCAAGGTGGGCATCTCCTCCCCCTTCCTGGTGCCCGCCGCCGCGGTCGTCGACCCCGAGCTCACCCTCGGGGCACCCGCGAGCGTCACCGCCTTCTCCGGCATCGACGCCCTCGTGCACGCGGTGGAGTCCTACACGGCCCGGCCGCTGGAGCTGGACTGGTCGGCACCCCTGCCGGTGTTCACCGGGCGCAACGCCCTCGCGGAGCCGATCGCGCTGCAGGCGGCCGCGCACCTGGGGCCGTGGCTGCCGGTCGCGGTGGCCGAGCCCGGCAACCGGCAGGCCCGCGGCGAGGTGGCCCGCGGCGCGCTGCTCGGCGGGGTCGCCTTCGGCTCGACCGGCACGCACCTGTGCCACGCCCTGCAGTACCCGATCGGCGGGCTCACCAAGACGCCGCACGGCCTCGGCACCGGGCTGCTGCTGCCCTACGTGCTCGACCTGCTGCGGCAGGACCCGGCCGTCGCCGAGCGGATCGCCGCGCTCGGCGCCGCCCTGGAGGGCATCCCGGTCACCGAGGCCTCGGCCGAACGCACCGTCGCCCGGGTCGTGGCGATCAACGCGGCGATCGGCGTCCCCGCGGACCTGGCTGCGATCGGCATCGACCGCGACCAGCTGCCGCACGTCGCCGACCTGGGGCTCCGCTCGGCCCGGCTGCTCGCCATCGCGCCGGTCGACCCCACCCGAGAACTGCTGCTCGAGCTCCTCGAGCACGCCCACGCCGGACTCCTGACCGATCGGAGCGTCGCATGACCACCCCCGACATCACCGTCGCGGACCCCACGACCGAGACTCCGGCCGCACCCCTGCGGTGCGACCTGTTCATCGACGGGGAGTGGCGGTCCGGGTCCGGGGGCCGCCGGTTCGACGTCGTCGACCCCAGCGACGGCTCGGTGATCGCCGGCTTCGCGGTCGCCACCGACGCCGACTGCCAGGCCGCGGTCGACGCCGCGGTCGCCGCACAGGAGGGCTGGGCGGCGACCGCCCCGCGGGCGCGCAGCGAGCTGCTGCGCGCCGCCTACGACGTGCTCACCGCCGAGGTCGAGCACTTCGCCGAGCTGATGGTGCGCGAGAACGGCAAGTCCTGGTCGGACGCGATCGGCGAGGCGACCTACGCGAAGGAGTTCTTCCGCTGGTTCGCCGAGGAGGCCGTGCGCGTGCCCGGCGACTACCGGCTCTCCCCCGCCGGCGACAAGCGGATCGTGGTCGACCGACAGCCGATCGGCGTCTCGCTGCTGATCACGCCGTGGAACTTCCCGGCCGCCATGGCCACCCGCAAGCTCGCCCCGGCGCTGGCCGCCGGGTGCACCACGATCCTCAAGCCCGCCCGGGAGACCCCGCTGACCGCGGCCTACGTCGTCGACGTGCTGCACCGGGTCGGCGTCCCGCGCGGCGTGGTCAACCTGGTGACCCCGGTGCCCACCGGCCCGCTGGTCAAGGCGATGCTGGACCGGCCGGAGGTGCGCAAGCTGTCGTTCACCGGCTCGACCGAGGTCGGCCGCGAGCTGCTGCACGCCTGCGCCGACAGCGTGGTCAGCGCCGCGATGGAGCTGGGCGGCAACGCCCCGTTGATCGTGTTGCCCGGCGCCGACCTGGACGTCGCCGTCGAGGGGGCGCTGCTGGCGAAGATGCGCAACGGCGGCTCGGCGTGCACCGCGGCCAACCGCTTCTACGTGCACGGCTCGCTGCACGACGAGTTCGTCGCCCGGATGGGCGACGCGCTGGGCCGGGTGCGGGTCGGACCGGGACTGGACCGCGGCAACGGCCTGGGGGCGCTGGTGTCGGTGTGGGAGCGGGACAAGGTGGCCGACCTGGTCGCCGGCGCGGTGGCCGAGGGGGCGACCGTCGTCCGCGGCGGGCGGTCGTCGGCCGAGGGCGCGTTCTACGACGCCACCCTGGTCACCGGCGTCCGGCACGGGTCGGCGATCAACGCCACCGAGATCTTCGGCCCGGTCACCGCGGTGGTCCGCTACGACGACGTGGACGACGCCGTCCGCATGGCCAACGACACGATCTACGGCCTGATGGCCTACGTGTTCGGCGAGGAGCGGGAGGCCATGGCGGTCGCCTCTCGCCTCGAGGCCGGGATGGTCGCGGTCAACCGCGGCGTCGTCAGCGACCCGGCCGCGCCCTTCGGCGGCGTCAAGCAGAGCGGCCTGGGTCGCGAGGGGAGCTCCGAGGGGATCCTGGAGTTCCTCGAGGAGAAGTACATCGCGCTCACCGCCTGACCGGCCCGACCTCGAGGAGCACATCGTGAGCAAGCTGCGCAGCAGCACCGCGGCGGTGGTCGCGGACACCGTGCGCGACGGCATGACCGTCGCGGTCGGCGGCTTCGGCCTGTCCGGCAACCCGTTCGACCTGATCGAGGCCCTGCGCGACAGCGGCGCCGGTGACCTCACCGTGGTCTCCAACAACATGGGGATCGACGGCACGGGCCTGGGCCTGCTGCTGGAGACCGGGCAGGTGCGCCGGGTGATCGCCTCCTACGTCGGGGAGAACAAGCTGTTCGCCGCCCGCTACCTGGCCGGTGAGCTGGACGTCGAGTTCGTCCCGCAGGGCACGCTGGCCGAGCGGCTGCGGGCCGGCGGCGCGGGCATCCCGGCGTTCTACACCCCCACCGGGGTGGGCACGCCGGTCGCCGAGGGCAAGCCGCACGCGGACTTCGACGGCCGCACCTGCGTGCTCGAGCGCGCCATCGTCGCCGACGTCGCGCTCGTGCACGCCGCGGCCGCCGACCTCGAGGGGAACCTGGTGTTCCGGAAGACGGCGCGGAACTTCAACCCGGTGGTCGCCACCGCCGGTCGGGTGACGATCGCCGAGGCCGAGGCGGTGTCGGCGGTCCACCTCGACCCCGACCAGGTGCACACCCCCGGCGTCTTCGTGCACCACCTGGTGCAGGCCGCGCCGCGGGTCAAGCCCATCGAGCAGCGCACGGTCCGCCCGGCGCCGGAGGAGGTGGCGGTCTGATGTGGACCCGGCACGAGATGGCGGCCCGGGCGGCCGCCGAGCTGGCCGACGGCGCCTACGTCAACCTGGGCATCGGCATCCCGACGCTGGTGGTCGACCACGTCCCGCCCGGCGTCCGGGTGACGCTGCACAGCGAGAACGGTCTGCTGGGCATCGGCCCGTTCCCCTTCGCCGGCGAGGAGGACGCCGACCTGGTCAACGCCGGCAAGCAGACGGTGACCGCGGCGCCCGGGGCCAGCTACTTCGACTCGGCGACGTCCTTCGCGATGATCCGCGGCGGGCACATCGACGTCGCGGTGCTCGGCGCGATGCAGGTCTCCGCCCGCGGCGACCTGGCCAACTGGGCCATCCCCGGCGCCCTGGTCAAGGGCATGGGCGGGGCGATGGACCTGGTGGCCGGGGCCCGGCGGGTCGTGGTGCTCACCGACCACGTCGCCAAGGACGGCTCGCCGAAGGTGGTCGCCACCTGCACCCTGCCGCTGACCGGCGCCGGGGTCGTCGACCGGATCGTCACCGACCGGGCCGACTTCGACGTCACCCCCGGCGGCCTGGTGCTCACCGCCACCGCGCCCGGCGTGGACGTCGAGGAGCTGCGCCGGCTGACCGGCGCGGAGTTCACCGTGGAGCGCGCGCCCGCGGCCTGACCCGTGTGAGCGAACCCACCGACCGATCTGGTCGGTCAGCCGACCAGATCGGTCGGGAGGCGGTTACGGTCGTCCCGTGACCCGAGCGTTCCGGCAGCAGGCCGACGACCAGATCCTCGACCGGGCCGCCGCGCTGTTCGCCCAGCACGGGTACGCGCACACCTCGGTGCAGGCCGTCGCCGACGCCGTCGGGCTGTCCAAGGCCGGGCTGCTGCACCACTTCCCCACCAAGGACGCGCTGCACGCCGCGGTGCTGGCCCAGGCCGACGCCCTGGGGCGGCAGGTCCTCGACCTGGTCGAGGACCTGCCGCCGGGGCCCGAGCGCGACCGCCGGGCGGTGGAGGCGCTGACCGACGTCGCCCTGGCCCACCCCGGCCTCATCGCGCTCATGCTCAGCCCCGTCACCCAGGGGGTCGACGCGGCGCCGACCAGCGCCGGGGAGGCCGCCCTGCGCGCCTTCGGCGTCGAGCCCGGGGCCGCCGTCACCGAGCGGGTGGTCCGTGTGGTGGGCGCGCTCGCCGCCCTCGCCGTGCTGTCCCTCGCGGCCAACCAGCACTCCCAGACCACCCAGTGGCGGCCGTTCGTGGTCGCCACCTGCACCGACGCGCTCGGCCACCGCCGTCCCAGCGCCACCACGCCCAGCTCCGACCAGGTGGAGGCCTGACCCATGGCTCTGTTGTTGTCCCGACTCGGGGCGTTCTCGCACCGGCACCGGCTGGCCGTCGTGCTGGTCTGGCTGCTGGTGCTCGTCGGGGGCGGCGTGGGTGCGGCCACCCTCGCCGGCACCACCTCCAGCACCTTCTCCATCCCCGGCCAGGAGTCCACGACCGCGCTGGACCTGATCGAGGAGGACTTCGGCGCCGGCGGCAACGGCGCCACCGCCCGCGTGGTGGTGCAGTCCCCCGACGGCACCCCGCTCACCGCCGGCGCCCAGGCCGCGGCCGTGACCGACCTGGTCGCCGACCTCGGTCAGCTGCCGGGCGTGCTCTCGGCGAGCAACCCCCTGGACCCCGCCGCGCCGGCGGTCAACGCCGATCAGACCGTCGCCTACAGCACCGTCGCCTACAGCGAGCCCGTCGGCGGGGTCACCGTCGAGGAGCAGGACGCCCTCGTGGCCGCCGTCGACCAGGCGCGCGCCGCCGGGCTGACCGTCGAGATCGGCGGCGAGGCGCTGACCGAGACCCCGCACATCGGTGGGGTGGGCGAGGTCGTCGGCGTCGTGCTCGCGCTGGTCGTGCTGGCCATCACCTACGGCACCCTGGTCACCGCCGGGATGAACCTGGTGACCGCGGTGGTCGGGGTCGGCGTCGGCGTCATGGGCATCACCATCGCCACCGGGTTCCTGGACCTGACCTCGACCACCTCGGCGCTGGCCGGCATGCTGGGCCTGGCCGTCGGCATCGACTACGCCCTGTTCATCATCAGCCGCTACCGGCAGGAGCTGCGCCGCGGCGCGAGCGTCGGCACGGCCGTCGCCACCGCCGTGGGCACCGCCGGGTCCGCCGTCGTCACTGCGGGGCTGACCGTGGTCATCGCGCTGGTCGGGCTGGCCGTCGTCGGCATCCCCTTCCTGACCCAGATGGGCATCGCCGCGGCCGGCACGATCGTCGTCGCCGTGCTGGTCGCGCTCACCCTGGTGCCCGCCGGGCTGGCGCTGCTCGGCCGCCGCGCGCTGCCCCGCGCACTGCGCGACGCACCCCCCGAGACCAGCGAGGTCCCGGCCCGCGGGCGCGGCTTCCTCGCCGGCTGGGTCGCCGCGGTCACCCGGCACCGCCTGGTCGCGCTGCTGACCGCGGTGGTCGCCCTGGGGGTCGTCGCGATCCCGTTCTTCTCGATGCAGACCACGCTGGTGCAGGCCATGCCCGAGGACAGCACCCAGGCCCGCGCCGAGCAGCTGCTGGCCGCCGGGTTCGGCGAGGGCTTCAACGGCCCGCTCACCGTGCTCATCGAGGGCACCGGGGCCGCCGGGGCCGCCGCCGCGGCGAGCCCGGGCATCGCCGCCCTGCCCGACGTGGTCACCCTGACCCCGCCGGTCCCGAACGCCGACGACAGCGCGGCGCTGCTCACCGTCGTCCCGGCGTCCGGCCCGGCCACCCAGGCCACCGAGCAGCTGGTCTCCGACCTGCGCGGCCAGCTGGCCGACCTCGACGGCGTGCAGGCCTACGTCACCGGCTCCACCGCGGTCAGCGTCGACGTCTCGGAGTCCCTGGACGCCGCCCTGCCGGTCTACCTGGTGCTGGTGGTCGGCCTGGCGCTCGTCCTGCTGGTCCTGGTCTTCCGGTCGCTGCTCGTGCCGCTGGTCGGGGTGCTGGGCTTCCTGCTCACCATCGGCGCCTCGCTCGGTGCCACCGTGGCGGTGTTCCAGTGGGGCTGGCTGGCCGACGCCATCGGCGTGCCGAGCACCGGGCCGCTGCTGAGCCTGGCCCCGATCCTGGTGATCGGCATCCTGTTCGGGCTGGCCATGGACTACCAGATCTTCCTGGTCTCCCGGATGCACGAGGCGCACAGCCACGGCGTCGCCCCGCTGGACGCCGTGCGCACGGGCTTCCGGCAGGCCGCCCCGGTCGTGGTCGCCGCCGCGCTGATCATGTTCGCGGTGTTCGCCGGGTTCTTCACCGGCGACGAGGCCACGATCAAGACGATCGCCTTCGCGCTGGCGACCGGCATCCTCGTCGACGCGTTCGTCGTCCGGATGGTGGTCGTGCCCGCCGCGCTGGCGCTGCTCGGCGAGCGGGCCTGGTGGTTGCCCCGCTGGCTGGGCTGGCTCCCCCGGCTCGACGTCGAGGGCGCCGCGCTGGAGCGCCGGACCGACCCCACCCCCGAGCCGGTGGGCGCCGGCGCCCGCTGAGCCCGACCGACCGCCGCGGCCGGGGATGTCACATCCCCGGCCGCGGCGGTGCTCTCTGGGCATGGACCTCGTCGGGCACGGGCGACCGGGCGTCGTGGTGGACCTCGCGGTCCGCGCACGGGGCCCGGCGCGAGAGGGTGGCGCGGTGACGGACGGCGCGGTGCGGGGTGACCTGGCCGAGGTGTTCCGCCGCGACTACCAGCGGGTCGTCGGCGTCGCCGCCCGGGTGCTCGGCTCGCGCGACGAGGCCGAGGACGTCGCCCAGGAGACGTTCCTGGCCTTCGGCCGGTCCACCGTGCCCGCCGGTGAGGCGACCGGCTGGCTGGCCGTGGCCGCCGCGCACACCGCGCTGAACCTGATCCGCTCGGGCCGCCGCCGCGCGTCCCGGGAGGAAGCGGTGGCCGCGGCCACCGAGACCGTGGCCCCCGACGTCGCCGAGGCGGTGCTCACCCGTGAGGACCGCAGCCGCGTGCGCGCCGGTCTCGCCCGGCTGCCGCAGAAGCAGGCCGTGGCCCTGGTGCTGCGGCACAGCGGCCTGTCCTACGCCGAGGTGGCCGCGGCCCTCGACATGTCCCCCGGCAGCGTCGGCACCACCGTCCGCCGCGCCGAGTCCGCCCTGCGCAAGGAGCTGATCCGTCATGCGTCATCCGAATGAGGGCGTGCTGCGCCGGCTCGTCGACGAGCCCGCCGGCGTCTCCGACGCCGACCGCACCCACGTCGCCGGCTGCGCCACCTGCCTCACCGCGCTGGCCACCGTCCGCGACGACGCCGCCGTCGTGGGCTCGGCCCTGCACGCCGGGGGTCCCGACGCCGACCGGTCCGCCGCCTGGCAGCGGCTGACCACCGGCCTCGCCGGCACCCCCCGCCCGGCCCGGGCCCGCAGCCGCCGCTCCCGCGCGCTGCTGCGCCGCCCGGTCGTGGCCGGCGTCGCCGTCGGCGTCGTCCTGGCCGGTGCCGGCACCGCGGCCGCCAACGACTGGCTGCCGGTCTTCCGCACCGAGGCCGTCCAGCCGGTGGCCTTCGACACCGCCGACCTCGTGTCGCTGCCCGACCTCTCCGGGTTCGGCGACCTCGCCGTCGCCGGCGAGCCGGACGTGCACGCCGTCGCCGACGCCGCCGCCGCGGCCGCGGAGAGCGGGCTCATGGTGCCGGAGGTGACCGAGCTGCCCGACGGCATCTCCGGCGCCCCGACGTACCAGGTGGGCGACCAGGTCACCGCCACGTTCACCTACTCCGCCGCCCGGGCCGCCGCGACGGCCGCGGCCGCCGGTGAGCAGCTGCCCCCGACCTCCGACGAGCTCGACGGCAGCGCGGTGCAGCTGGTCGCCGGGCCCGGCGTCGCGCAGGTCTTCTCCTCCGGCACCGGCGTTCCCGGGCTGGTCGTCGGCCGCGCCGTGGCACCCACGGCGTCGTCCACCGGCGTCCCGTTCGAGACGCTGCGCGACCACCTGCTGTCGCTGCCCGGCCTGCCCGACGACGTCGCGGCGCAGCTGGCCACCTTCACCGCCGACGGCGGCACGCTGCCGCTGCCGGTGCCCAGCGACCGGGTGACCACCTCCGCGACCGACGTCGACGGCGTGCCGGCCACGGTGCTCGAGACCCGCGACGGGCTGCTGTCGGCCGTGGTCTGGGTGTCCGAGGGCACGGTGACCGTCGTGGCCGGTTCGCTCGACTCCGACGAGGTGCTCGAGGTCGCCCGGGAGCTGCGGTGACGGCAGCAGGACCGGCCGGCGCCGCTGCGGCGCTGGCCGACCTGCCGCCGGGCCCGGCCGTCTGGTGCTCCGGGCTGCGCAAGCGGTACGGGAGGCAGCAGGCGGTGAGCGACGTGTCGCTGGAGGTCGGCCGCGGCGAGGTCGTCGGGCTGCTCGGTCCCAACGGCGCCGGCAAGACGTCGGTGATCAAGATGCTGCTGGGCCTGGTGCGGCCCGACGCCGGTGAGGTGCTGCTGCTCGGGCAGGACGCCCGGCAGCCGTCGTCCCGGGCGCGGGTGGGCTACCTGCCCGAGCTGTTCCGCTACCAGCCCTGGCTGACCCCCACCGAGGTGCTCGCCCTGCACGTGCGGCTCTCCGGCCTCGACGTCGGCGCGGCGCAGCAGCGCGAGTGCCTGGCGCTGGTGGGCCTGGCCGACCGGGCGCACGACCGGCTGGGCGGTTTCTCCAAGGGCATGCAGCAGCGGCTGGGGCTGGCGGTCGCGCTGGTCGCCGACCCCGAGCTGGTGGTGCTCGACGAGCCGACCAGCGCCCTGGACCCCCTCGGCCGGGTCGACGTCCGCGACATCGTGCTGGCGCTGCGCGAGCGCGGCGTCGCGGTGCTGCTCAACTCGCACCTGATCGGCGAGGTCGAGCGGGTCTGCGACCGGGTGGTCATCCTCGACCGCGGCCGGGTCGCCGCCGCCGGCACCCTCGCCGAGCTGCTCGGCCAGCGCGAGGTGCGGCTGCACCTGACCGACCTGCCGCCCGGCGCGACCGGGCGGCTGGCCGCGGCCGGCCCGGTCGAGCGCGAGGGCGAGTGGTTCACCGTGGCGCTGCCCGCCGACGACGCCGGGACGGCGGTGCCCGACCTGGTCGGCGACCTGGTCGCGCTCGGCGTGCGGGTGCACGCGGTCGAGCCGGTGCGGATCAGCCTCGAGGAGCGCCTGCTGGGCATCCTGCGGTCGGCCCACGAGGAGACGGCGTGAGCGCGGCCCGCACCGTCGTCACCATCGCCGCGCTCACCCTGCGCGAGGCGACCCGCCGCCGGGTGCTGCTGGCCCTGGCGGTGCTCACCGTGCTGCTGCTGGCGCTGTCCGCCTGGGGCTTCTCCCGACTGGCCGCCGAGGGGCTCACCAGCGGCGAGGCCGAGCTCACCGCCTCGGTGGTGCTCAACCTGGTGATGTTCGGCTTCAGCCTCATCGCCGCGCTGGGCACCGCGTTCCTGGCCGGGCCGACGCTGGCCGGTGAGACCGAGTCCGGGGTCGCGCTCGCGGTGCTGGCCCGGCCGGTGCAGCGCTGGGCGTTCCTGCTGGGCAAGCTCGCCGGGCTGGTGGCCTTCGGCGCCGGGTTCGTCGTGGTCGCCGGGTTCGCCGAGCTGCTCGTCGTGCAGGCGACCGTGGGCTACTGGCCGCCCGACCCGGCGGTCGCGCTCGGCCTGCTCGCCGCCCAGACGGTCGTGCTGCTCACCCTCACCGTGCTGCTGTCGACCGCCATCTCGCCGATGGCCTCGGGCGTGGTCGCCGTCGGGCTGTTCTGCACGACCTGGGTGGCCGGGGTGGTCGGCGGCATCGGCGCCGGGCTGGGCAACGACGCCGTCGAGCGGGTGGGCACCGTGTCGCGGGTGCTGCTGCCCACCGACGGGCTGTGGCGCGGCGCGATGCACGCCTTCCAGGACCCCTCGGCGCTGGTGCAGTTCGGCGGCGGCGCGGAGGCCGGGGCCTTCCCGTTCCTCAGCCAGACGGCGCTGAGCCCGGCGTACCTGGCCTGGGCCGCGCTGTGGGTGCTGATGGTCGGTGGCCTGGCCGCGCTGGCGTTCTCCCGCCGCGACCTCTGACCGCCCCCGCGTGCCCGGCCGGTCGGGCCGGGCACGCGGGTGCGCGTCAGTCGTCGAACTCGAAGACGGTGGTGCTGTCGTACACCTCGCCCGGACGCAGCTCCGTGGACGGGAAGTCCGGCTGGTTGGGCGAGTCCGGGAAGTGCTGGGTCTCCAGGGCCAGGCCGTCGCCCTGCCGGTAGGTGCCCCCGCCGGTGCCCACGAGGGTGCCGTCGAGGAAGTTGCCCGAGTAGAACTGCAGCCCCGGCTCGGTGGTCGAGATGGTCAGCGTGCGGCCGCTGTCGGGGTCGTGGAGCACCGCCGCCCTCTCCAGCCCGTCCGCGGCGTCCGAGCCCTCGCGGTCGCCGTCGTCCGCCCGGTCGAGGACCCAGTTGTGGTCGTACCCCTGGCCGTACAGCAGCTGCTGGTCGGCCTGCCGGATGCGCTCGCCGATCGCCACCGGCGTCCGGAAGTCGAACGGCGTGCCCTCGACCGGCGCCACCTCGCCGGTGGGGATCAGCGTCTCGTCGACCGGGGTGTAGCCGCTGGCGGCGATCTGCAGCTCGTGGTCGTTGATGGTGCCCGAGCCCTCGCCGGCGAGGTTCCAGTACGAGTGCTGGGTCAGGTTGACCACGGTCGGTGCGTCGGTGGTCGCCCGGTACTGCACGGTCAGCGCGCCCTCGGCGTCGAGCCGGTAGGTCACGGTGGTGGCCAGGGTGCCGGGGAACCCCTGGTCGCCGGCGGGGCTCACCAGGTCCAGCTGGAGGGCCGCGGTGTGCTCGTCGCCGACCGACCGTGCCGCCCACACCCGGTCGTCGAACCCGTCGGGCCCGCCGTGCAGGGTGTTCGGGCCGTCGTTGAGCGGCAGCTGGTACCGGGCGCCGTCAAGCTCGAACGTGCCGGCGGCGATGCGGTTGCCGTACCGGCCGATGATCGAGCCGAAGTAGGGGTCGGTGTCCGCCGCGTAGCCGGCCACGTCCGGGAAGCCGAGGACGACGTTCTCCGCCTCGCCCCACCGGTCGGGCACCTCCAGGGTCTGGATGACGCCGCCGTAGGTGAGCACCTGCATGGTCACGCCGCCGTTGCTGAGCGTCCAGCGCTCCACGGGCGTGCCGTCGGGGGCGGCGCCGAACGGCTCGACGGTGGCCTCGGCTCCGACTCCCCCGCCACCGCCGTCGCCGTCGCCGTCGCCGTTGCCGGTGGCGCCGGCGGGAGAGGCGGCGGCGCTGAGCAGCACGCCGGCGCTGACCACGGCCACCGCGGGCGCGGCGACGGCGGGCCAGCGGCGCCGGCGGGGGCGGCCGGCCGGGAGGTCAGGGGTGATCGTGCGTTCGGGCATGGGGGACTCCGTTGTCCGTTGCGTGGTTCCACCGGCGTTCTCGCGCGGTGGCCGGGCACGACGGACCCCGTACCAGGAGCTGTGCCGGGGATCGTGCCCACGTGCAGTCCTCGAACGGCACCGACCGTAGGGAGGCCGCCGGAGAGCTGTCAACCGGCCCGGTGGCAGCCGGGCTCGTAGCCTGGGGAGGGTGACCGTCGCACCGCACTCACCGCTCGTCCTGGACAGCTCCTTCGCCCGGGAGCTGCCGGAGATGGCCGTCCCGTGGCAGGCCGAGGCCGCCCCCGACCCGCGGCTGCTCGTGCTCGACGAGCCGCTGGCCGCCGAACTGGGGCTGGACGCCGCGTGGCTGCGCAGCCCGGACGGCGTCGCGCTGCTCACGGGCTCGGGCGTCCCGGCCGGGGCCACCCCGGTGGCGATGGCCTACGCCGGCCACCAGTTCGGCGGGTACAGCCCGCGGCTGGGCGACGGTCGCGCCCTGCTGCTGGGCGAGCTCACCGACCCAGCGGGCCGGGTGCACGACCTGCACCTCAAGGGCTCCGGGCGCACGCCGTTCGCCCGCGGCGGCGACGGCCTGGCCGCGGTCGGCCCGATGCTGCGCGAGTACGTCGTCAGTGCCGCGATGGCCGCCCTGGGCATCCCCACCACCCGCTCGCTGGCGGTGGTGGCCACCGGGCGCACGGTGCGGCGGGAGACCCCGCTGCCCGGCGCCGTCCTGGCCCGGCTCGCCGGCAGCCACCTGCGGGTGGGCAGCTTCCAGTACGCCGCGGCCTCCGGTGACGTCGCGCTGCTGCGCCGGCTCGCCGACGTCGCGATCGCCCGGCACCACCCGGCGGCCGCGGACGCCGAGCAGCCGTACCTCGCGCTGTACGAGGCGGTGGTGACCGCGCAGGCGCAGCTGGTGGCGCGGTGGATGCAGGTGGGCTTCGTGCACGGGGTGCTCAACACCGACAACGTGACGATCTCCGGGGAGACCATCGACTACGGCCCGTGCGCCTTCCTCGACGCGTACGACCCGGCGACGGTCTACAGCTCGATCGACACCGGCGGTCGCTACGCCTTCGGCAACCAGCCCGTGGTCACCGAGTGGAACCTGGCCCGGCTGGCCGAGGCGCTGCTGCCGCTGTTCGCCGACGACCAGGAGGCGGCGGTCGCCTTGGCCGTGCCCGCGCTCGAGCGTTTCCGGCCGCAGTACGGCGCCGCGATGATCGCCGGCTGGGCAGCCAAGCTGGGCCTGCCCGACGGGCTGGACGACGCCGTGGCCGCCCAGCTGGTCGAGGACCTGCTCGCCCTGCTGCAGGCCGACCACGTCGACCTCACCTCGTTCTGCCGGGCCCTGGCCGGCGCCGGCCGCGGCGACGTCGAGGGAGTGCGGAACCTGTTCCTGGACCTGGCCGGGTTCGACGCGTGGCTGGCCTCCTGGCGCGCGTCGGGTCCGGACGCCGACGCGATGGACCGGGTCAACCCGGTCTACATCCCGCGCAACCACCTGGTCGAGGAGGCGCTGACCGCCGCGACCGACGGCGACCTGGACCCGCTGCACCGGCTGCTGGCCGTGCTGGCCGACCCGTTCACCCCGCGCCCGGGCCTGGAGCGGTACGCCGCACCGGCGCCGGTCGACTTCGGTGCGTACCGCACGTTCTGCGGCACCTGATCCGGCGTGACCGGCCGCGGCCCGGGGTACCGCGGCGTCCATGAGCGGGAAGAGCGCGGAGGACTACGCGGCCGACTACACCGAGCCCGAGCTGCGAGCGCGGCTCAAGGAGGAGATCAAGGCCGGTGACCGGGGCGGCCGGCCGGGCCAGTGGAGCGCCCGCAAGAGCCAGCTGCTGGCCACCGAGTACGAGGAGCAGGGCGGCGGTTACGTGCACGACGGCGAGCGCACCCCCGCCCAGCAGCACCTGTCGGAGTGGACGGCGCAGGACTGGCACACCGCCGACACGGGCACCGCCGAGCGCGGCGAGCACGAGACGGCCCGCTACCTGCCCGACGCCGCCTGGGCGCTGCTCAGCGACGAGGAGAAGAAGGCCACCGACTCGGCGAAGCGGCACGGCGAGCACCAGCACGTGCCCAACACCGACGCCGCCAAGGAGGCCCGCAAGGCCGCCGAGCTGATCGACGCCTCGGCGCCCGAGGCGCGGGAGAAGGTGCGGGAGATGCACGGGGACGCCCAGCTCGACCGCGCCGAGAGGGCCGAGGAGGAGCTCGGGAAGCACCGGAAGACGGTGCTCGCCGAGATCGAGCGCCAGCGCTCGGCGGAGTAGACCGGCACCCGGGGCGCCCGCCCCGGGTGCCGCCGATTCAGCTCTCGTCCTGCTCGTTCTCGTCGGGCTCGTTCTCGTCCTGCTCGTTCTCGTCGGGCTCGTTCTCGTTGCCGCCCTGCTCGTTCTCGTCCTGCTCGTTCTCGTCCCCGCCGGTGCCGTCGTCACCTCCCTGGCCGCCGTCCGCGGGCTGGCTCGAGGCCGGGGCGTCGTCGGTGGGCTGCTGGGCATCGCCGTCACCGCCGCAGGCGGTGAGCAGAGGACTGGCGACGAGGGCGAGGCCCACGACGGCGTGGCGCCAACGACGCACAGGACGGGACGAGGACACGGGCACTCCTGGCATTCACGGAACGGGACCACGAGGAGGTGCCCGGCTCCCCCGCCGTCCACGCACCGGACCGTCCAGGGTGACGGGCCGCACACGTGGGTGAGCCGGGGCCATGGCCGACACCCAGGACGGACCCGACCTGCACCCGGTGACCCGCGAGCTCGCGAGTGGCCCCGACCACGCGGCCATCAGCAGCCTGCTCCCCGACGGGAGGATCCAGACGCACCACATCTGGGGCGGGGTCGAGGGCGACCGGCTCTACGTCAACACCGAGCCGCACCGGCAGGAGTCCAAGGACCTCGAGCGCGACCCCCGGGTCACCCTCGCCCTCCGCGATGCGGGCAACCCCTACCGGTACGCCGAAGTGCGCGGCCGGGTGGTGGGCACCGAGCGCGGACAGTCCGCGCGGGACCAGATCGACCAACTGTCGCAGGAGCACGACGGCAAGCCGTACCCGCCCGAGCAGATCAAGACCGAGCGGGTCACCGTGTGGATCGAGCCGGAGCGCCAGACGATCGCCGGCTGAGCCGCGCGACCGGGCGTGCACCGCCCGCCGGACTTGCCGCGTCGGTGGCCGCGCTGTGCAACGCCGGGAGCCGGACTCGCCGCTGATCGAGGGGCCCGGCCCTCGAGGTCGTCGTGAGCACCTGACGCGCCGGCTCGCATGGCCCGTCGCGGTCGTCGACTGCTGCCTCACGAGGCCCCTGCTGAGCAGTGCCGGTCGTCGGTCGGCGTCGGGTCCCGGCTCGGCTGTTGGACGTCGGACCGCGGACGCCGGACGCCTGCAGGACGTCCCGGAACTGTCGTACCCCGAACGTACGTTCGACCCATGACGTCGACCGCCTACCCGCCCCGCCCCCGCGGGCCGGTGGTCGAGGACTGGTCGGAGCTGCCCGATCGGTCGGTGTGGCCACACGAGTGGCTGGCTGATGAGTTGCAGGCCTTGCAGCGGCGGCGGGCCGTGGACGCCGCGGAGGAGGCCGAGCTGATCCTGGGCCTGGCCGCCCAACGACCCGCGTCGGCCGATCCCGACGGGCCGGGGGCGCGGCGGCCGGGCTGGACGGCCGATGGCGAGCCGGGGGTCAGTGAGTTCTTCCTGGCCGAGCTGTCGGTGATCCTCAACCTCGGGCGCGGCACCGCCGCGCACCGGCTGAAGCGGGCGCTGACCTGGCGGCACAAGCTCCCGCGCACCCTCGCCGCGCTCAAGGCCGGGTTGATCGACGAACGGCGGGCCGACGCACTGGCCGACGTGCTCGCCCACACCTGCGCCGACGTCGCCGGGCAGGTGGAGGCTGCGCTGCTGTCCGAGGCCCGGGACCTGTCGGTGTACCGGCTGCGTGACCGGGCCGGTGCGCTGATGCTGCAGCTGGACTCCGCCGCCGCCGAAGAGCGCCGCCAGGAGGCCGAGCGCACCGCCGACGTGCACCTCCACCCCTCGGGTGTGGCGGGCCGGGCGACGCTGGCGGTGGACCTGCCCACCGACGAGGCCGCCGAGTGCCTGGACCTGATCGACCAGCTGGCCCGCATGCTCAAAGCCGACGGCGACCCCCGCCCCATCGGGCAGCTGCGCGCCTGTGTGCACTCCGCGCTGATCCGCCGCCCCGCCGACAACGGCCTGCCGCTGGTCGCCGCGAACCTGCGGATCACCGCCAGCCTGGACTCCCTCACCGGCGCCAGCAGCGCCCCCGGTGAGGTCAACGGGCTACCCATCACCGCCGCCCACCTACGCGAACTGCTCGCCCGCGTCGCCGCCCTCGGGCTCACCACCCCCGACGGCGGCACCCTCACCTACGCCATCACCGGCCCCGACGGCCGCCTGCTGGCCACGATGACCCCCGTCGATCTGGCCCGCCGCGGCTGCCCCGACCACCCCGACGACGCCACCGCTGCGGGCGATGGCGACCGCAGCGGTGCTCACAAGCGCGACGATGCCGGCACCGAGGTCGAGGCGGTCGAGGGCGAGGCGGTCGACGACGAGGTGGCAGAAGCGTGCAGCTGCCCGGTCCTCGGACCACCGCCGCCGACCCACGCCTACGCCCCCACCGACCGGCAACGCGCCTTCGTCACCACCCGCGACCAGCGCTGCCGCTTCCCCAACTGCGGCCAACGCACCGGCCAGGCAGACCTCGACCACGTCACCGCCCACGCCGACGGCGGAGCCACCGACTGCACCAACCTGTGCTGCCTGTGCCGCTCCCACCACCGACTCAAGACCCTCGCCCGCGGCTGGCACTTCCGCCTCACCGACGACGGCACCCTCCACGTCAACACACCGACCGGCGTCACCCGCACCACCCGACCACCCGAACTCCGACCACCCGGACTCCGACCACCCGAACCGGCCCCCGGCAGTCCACCGACCGACACGCACCCGCCCGAGCAGCCACCTCCGACCGACGACCCGCCGCCCTTCTGAGCACCGGTCATGCCCTCCATCGGGCACGTCCACGAACCGCCGACGCCCGTGCGAACGTGGCCGACGGGGCGCTGGAGCCGGCACAGCGCACCGTCGGTGACGGGCAGCTCCTACCTCGGGGCTCACCTGCTGATGCGCTGTGCCGGTTCCCGCTGCGCACCGCGTGGCCGTCCTGCTCCGAGGCACCGGTGATCGTCCCTCGGCGCCGGCGACTCACAGCGCTCCCGCACCTCGCGGACAGCGCGAGCGCTGTGGGTCTGCATCGTCGTCCGCGGCGGAATCCCCCGGGCGCCGGCCCGCGCCTTGCGCGCCGGTTCAGCGCCCGGCGGTCAGCGCCCCCACCACGGCCGAACCGAGCGAGGTCGTGCCGCTCACCCAGATGGGCCGGGCGTGGTCGGGCCAGCGCACCCGGGCCACCACCATGCTGGCGGCGTGCAGGAGGTCGGTGCCGGCGCCGGCCAGCACCACCGCCCGGGTCGGGCGCACCAGCGTGAGCACGTGCTGGGCCACCAACCGGGCGCCGAGCACCCGGACGATCCAGGCGTCCGGTTCCGGCCCACCGCCGCAGACCAGCCGCGTCACGTCGCCCGGCCGCAGCAGCATCGCCGCCCCCCACAGCCCCCACGGAACGGCGACCAGCCGGGTGACCCGGCGGCTCGTGGTGCTGGTGCGACGTGCGCTCATGCCCTGTCCCTGCTCTCGAGTGACCCCGGTACGACCCACCGGGTCGAGGTCGGCGGACGGCGGTCCCCTGCGGATACCCGGGCCGCCCCCGCCGAACCGAACGGGCGGGTCACTCGCCGGTCATCGCCCACCGGGCAGCCGGGTCACGGGTGCGCCGTCTCGTGCTGGCGGTGCTCCTCCGACCGCCGGCGGCGCTCGGCCGCCTCCTCGTCCCGGCGGTCGTGTCGCCAGTCCAGCAGGCCGATGACCAGCGCGGCCAGCGCGCCGACGACGGCGACCGCGAGCGCGGCCGCGGCGGCCAGCGGGTAGCGCTGGTCGGTCGAGCTCAGCACCAGGTAGAACAACCCCGGCAGCGCGGCCGTGCCGATCGCCCCGCCGAACCGCTGGAAGGTCTGCAGCGCGCCACCGGCCGAGCCCGCCATCTCCACCGGGACGTCGCGCAGGGTCAGCGTCACGTTGGGCGAGATGACGAAGCCGCCGCCGATGCCGGCCAGCAGCAGCGTGGGCGCGATCGCCCAGCCGGTGACCCCGGCCGGCACGGTGGCGATGACGATCGCCGTCGCGGTCAGGCCGACGGCCACGCCGGTCAGGCCCATGACGGTCAGCGCGCGCCCGTACCGCTCGACCAGCCGGCCGGCGATCACCGCCGCCGACGCCGAGCCCACCGCGAACGGCGTGACCGCAAGCCCGGACTGCAGCGGCGTCCAGCCCAACCCGGTCTGGAAGAACAGCGCGAAGGTCAGCCAGATGCCGCTGAACCCGACGAAGTAGACGGTGCCCAGCGCCACCCCGGGCGCGTAACCGCGGGTGCGGGTCACCAGCCGCGGATCGAAGACCGGGTCCTTGCCGCGCGCGACCACCCGCTGCTCCCAGCGGACGAAGGCCACGAGCAGGACGACGCCGACCGGGAAGCACCACCAGTAGCGGGTCAGCCCGCCGGACTCGGCCTGTACCAGCGGGAAGAGCAGGGCCAGCGCGCCGGTGCCCAGCAGCAGCACCCCGGGGACGTCGATCCGCCCGTGGCCGCGGGAGTCGCGCGCGGGGATGAGCCGGAGGGCGAGCACGAGAGCGATGACGCCGATCGGCACGTTGACGTAGAAGATCCACCGCCAGCCGTCCGGCCCCGACGCCAGCGCGAGCAGCGTGCCACCGACCACCGGGCCGACGGCGGTGGAGATGCCGACCGTGGCACCGAAGAAGCCGAAGGCCCGGCCGCGCTCGGGGCCACGGAACAGCTGCTGGATCAGCGCGGAGTTCTGCGGGGCCAGGCAGCCGGCCGCCACGCCCTGGGCGAGCCGGGCGGCGATCAGCCACCCCGCCGACGGTGCAGCCCCGGCAGCAGCGCTGCACGCGACGAAGGCGACCAGGCCGATGAGGAACATGCGGCGGCGGCCGAAGGCGTCGCCGAGCCGGCCGGCCGGGACCAGCGCGATGCCGAAGGTCAGCGCGTACCCCGACACCACCCACTGCACGGTCGCCGGCGAGGCGCCCAGGCTCTCCTGCAGGGAGGGCAGGGCGACGGAGACGATGCTGACGTCGAGCAGGGTCATGAACCCGACGACGAGGGTCACCCACAGCGCCTTCCAGCGCTTGGGATCGGCGCCGGCGGGCGCGTCCTGCCGGTCCTGCGTCGTCTCGCTCATCGGTGCCCTCTCGGGGTCGTGCCCGGGAGGGCCTGTCTGTCGGGGCGCCGGCCCCCGCACGCAGCGGGGGCCGGCGCGGGGTCACACCGCTGCGGGCGCGGGGCGGTCGAAGGCCGCGAGGAAGTGCGCGGCCGCGTCCTGCTGGGCCCGCTCGGCGTCGTCGAGCACCGCGGAGGCGCCGAAGAACTCGTGCATCACGCCCGGGAAGTAGCGGTGGGTGGTCTCCACCCCGGCCGCCTCGAGGTCGGTGGCGAACTGCTGGCCCTGGCTGCGCAGCACGTCGCGCTCGTCGGTGATGACGAGCGTGGGCGGCATGACCGCCCGCTGCTCCGGCGTCCAGTCCAGCAGCGCGATGCGCGGGTCGCTGGCGGCCTCCGGCTTGCCCTGGAAGGCGTGCAGCGCCATCCAGGACAGCAGCGGCCGGTTGAGCGGACGCCCGTCGGCGGCGTCCTCCATCGACTCGCCGAACTGCTCGCCGGTGGTGAGCGGGTAGACCAGCACCTGCGCGCGCGGCATCGGCTCGTGCGCCTGGGCCAGCTGCAGGCTGGTGGCTGCGGCCATGTTCCCGCCGACCGACTCCCCGCCGATCGCCATCCGCGCGGGGTCGCCGCCCATCTCGGCGGCGTTGAGGACCAGCCAGCGCCACGCGGTGATCACGTCGTCGTGCGAGGCCGGGAACACCGCCTCGGGGGCGCGCCGGTAGTCGGGCGAGACGATGATCGCGCCGGTCTTGTTCGACAGCGCCCGGCACGAGGCGTCGTAGGTGTCGATGTCGAACAGCACCCACCCGCCGCCGTGGATCCACATGATGACCGGCAGCCGGCCGACTGCCGGGTTGGCCGGGGTGTAGACGCGCAGCGTCTGGGTGCCGCCCGCACCGTCGGGGATCGACAGGTCCTGCACGGAGCCGACGGGCTCGGGGCCCTCCAGGCCGCGGTCGGCCATGACCTTCTTGACCGCGTCGTCGGGGCCGGGCTGCTTGCGGGCCTCCTTCGGCGTCAGCGTCTCGAAGGGCAGCGGCCGCAGCGAGGCGTGCGCGTCGACGATGGCCTGCGCCTGCGGGTTGAGCAGCCCGCTGGCGTCGGTGGCCGCCTCGGCGTCCGCGCCGGAAACCCGGTCGCGGATCAGGTCGACCGGCGCGGCCAGGGCGCCGGCGATCTTCTCCTTGATGCCGCCGTTCGGGGCGGCGGGGTGCGGGTTCGTGGGGCCGCGGCGCTTCGCGGTGAGGAAGTCCTCGCCCAGGGCGGCCATCCGCTCGGCCCCGACCTTGGACCGGAACTCGGGGAGCTCTTGGCCCTCCTCGTCGGCCACGTGGTGCCGGACGACGCCCATCAGCCGGGTCAGCGCCTCCTCGAACGCCGGCTCGCCGGGCTGGGTGTCGCCCAGGACGACCAGCAGGTCCTTGATCTCCTGGTGCTCGCCGGTGGCGTCGTGGTTCTCCTCCTCCATCCCGATCTCCTTCCAGATCGGGTAGAGGACGGTCTCCTCGGCGAAGGCGTGCATCGACAGCTCGGTGGAGACCTGGTCGACCAGTACGCGGCGGTTGCCGCGGCCGGCCTCCAGGTGCTGGAACTGCCGCTCGACGACGGCGTGGTCGTCGGCGATGAGATGGTCGATGTCGCCGGGCAGGGTGGGGTAGCTCAGGGCCACGGGTTCTCCTCGGTGGTGGTCGTCCGGCGGGCGGCGGGAGCGCCCGGCAGGTCTGGTCGTGGCCTACCCGGTGGTCCGCGACCACACACCGGCCGCGCTCAGTCCAGCCCGGCCAGCACCTTGTCCAGCGTCACCGGCAGGTCACGCACCCGGACGCCGGTGGCGTGGTGGACGGCGTTGACCACCGCGGCCGCCGTCCCGGTGATGCCGATCTCGCCGATGCCCTTGGCACCCATGACGTTGACGTACGGGTCTTGCTCGTCGAGCCAGTGGGCCTCGATCTGCTGCACGTCGGCGTTGACCGTGATGTGGTACTCGGCCAGGTCGTGGTTGGCGACCTGGCCGACCCGGGTGTCGAAGACGCTGTCCTCGTGCAGGGCCATCGACAGCCCCATGGTCATCCCGCCGATCAGCTGCGAGCGGGCGGTGCGCGGGTTGATGATCCGGCCCGCGGCGAAGACGCCGATCAGCCGCGGCACCCGGATCTCGCCGGTGTCGGCGTTCACCCGCGCCTCGACGAACTGGGCGCCGAAGGCGTAGGCGGCGTGCGCGTCGTCCATCGACGCCTGGTCGACGTCGCCGGAGGCCTCGTCGCCGTCGTCAGGATCCGTGCCGAACGTGCCGCGGAACTCCCGGGCCGCCTGCACGATCGCCGAGCCCCAGGTGTTGGTGCCCGAGGAGCCGCCGGCGACCGAGGCGATCGGGTACCGGGTGTCGCCGATCGCGACGTCCACGTCGGCGACGTCGACCCCGAGCCCGTCGGCGGCGATCTGCGGCAGCACGGTCCAGGCGCCGGTACCGAGGTCCGCGGCACCGATCTCGGCGACGTAGCGGCCGCCGGCGAACCGGATGGTCGCCGTGGACGTCGCCTGCCGCATGGTCGGGTAGACCGAGGAGGCGACGCCGTAGCCGACCAGCCAGTCGCCCTCGCGGCGGCGGCCCGGTCCGCGGGAGTCCCAGCCGAAGCGCTGCGCGCCCTCGCGCAGGCACTCGACCAGGTGCCGGCTCGACCACGGCTTCTTGGTGTCGGGGTCGAACGCGGGCTCGTTGACGATGCGCAGCTGCACCGGGTCCATGTCCAGCGCCTCGGCCAGCTCGTCCATCGCCACCTCGGGGCCGAACATGCCCGGGCACTCCCCCGGCGCCCGCATCCACGACGGGATCGGCACGTCCAGCGGCGCGACCCGGTGGGTGGAGCGGCGGTTGGGCGCGGCGTACATCATCCGGGCCGGGACGCCGGTCTGCTCCGCGAACTCCTTGATGCGCGAGGTCTGCTCGACCACGTCGATGGCGATCGCCGACAGCCTGCCGCGGGCGTCGGCGGCCAGCTGCATCCGCTGGATCGTCGGGGTGCGGTAGCCGGTGAGGAAGAACATCTGCTGCCGGGTCAGCGCCAGCTTGACCGGCCGGCCGGGCACCGCGCGGGCGGCCATGGCGGCGAGCATGACGTTGGCGTGCGGGTTGCCCTTGGAGCCGAAGCCACCGCCGACGTAGGGGCAGACGACGCGCACCCGCTCCTGGTCCAGGCCGAACACCTTGCTGACCGCGGCCCGGTCGGGGTGGACGCCCTGGGTGGAGTCCCACAGCGTCAGCGACCCGTCGTCCCAGAGTGCGGTGGTGGCGTGCGGCTCGATCGGGTTGTTGTGCAGCATCTGCGTCGCGTAGGTGTGCTCGATGCGCACCGCGGCCGCGGCCATCGCGGCGGCGACCTCGCCCTCGCCGGTGTCGGTCGGGTGCCCGGCGTTCACCTGCTCCGGCGCGTACAGCTCCGGGTGGTCGGTGCGCAGCTCGCTGTCGTGCGGCTGCTCGGCGTAGGTGACGGTGATGCCGTCGGCCACCTCGCGGGCCAGCTCGGAGGTCTCAGCGACCACCACCCCGATCAGCTGCCCGCGGAAGGCGACCTCGGGCGACTGCAGGACGGCGTACTCGGCGTCCTCGGTCGAGGCCAGCCGCTCGGCGTTGAACGGGGTGAGCACCGCGAGCACCCCGTCGAGCGCCTCGGCCGCGGCGGTGTCCATCGCGGTGACCCGGCCGCGGGCGATGGTGGCCTGCACCGGATGGCAGAAAGCCGGGTGCTCGACGTCGGTCTCGTAGGCGTAGGTGGCGGTGCCGCGCACCTTGTCCACCCCGTCCCGGCGGACCAGCGACTGCCCGATGGCGCGGGGCTCGAGGAGCTCGGTCATGACTGCCCTTCCGAGGTGAGCGCGCGCAGGGTGGCCACCACCGTGCGGTTGACCAGGGGGATTTTGAAACCGTTGCCGCCGCCCTCGCCGGGCTGCGGCTGGGCGGCGGCGAGCTCGGCCTCCATCGCGGTGCGGACGGCGGCGTCGGTGAGCTCGGCCCCGCGCAGCAGCTCCTCGGCCCGGGTCGCCCGCCACGGCTTGTGCGCGACGCCGCCCAGGGCGATGCGGACGTCCTCGCCGCTGATCACCGCGGCCACGCTCACCAGCGCGAACGCGTACGAGGCCCGGTCGCGGACCTTGCGGTAGGCCGACCGGGTGCCCGCGGGCAGCGGCGGGAGGTCGATCGCGGTGATCAGCTCGCCGTGCTCGAGGGTGGTGTCGCGCGACGGGTCGTCGCCGGGCAGCCGGTGCAGCTCGGTGAACGGGACGGTGCGCTCACCGCGCGGCCCGAGCACCTGCACCTGCGCGTCGAGCGCGGCCAGCGCCACGGCCATGTCCGAGGGGTGCGTGGCGATGCAGGTCTCCGCGGCCGTGGGGTCCGGCAGCGCGGACGTCGTCCCGAGGACGGCGTGGTAGCGGGTGTAGCCGCCGACGGCGGTGCAGCCGCTGCCCGGCTCGCGCTTGTTGCACGGGGTGGTGACGTCCTGGAAGTACACGCAGCGGGTGCGCTGCAGCGGGTTGCCGCCGGTGGTGGCGGTGTTGCGCAGCTGCCCGGTCGCCCCGGCCAGCAGCGCCTGGGCGAGCACCGGGTACCGCTCGAGCACCCGGCGGTCGGCGGCGACCTCGCTGTTGGTCGACGCGGCACCCAGCCGCAGGCCGCCGTCCGGGAGGTCGGTGACCTCCCGAGAGGTCAGCGTGCGGACGTCGACGACCAGGTCGGGCCGGGCCACGCCCAGCTTGAGGTGGTCGACGAGGTTGGTGCCACCGGCCAGGAAGACGGCGTTGGGCTCGGCGGCGACGTCCCGCACGGCCTCGGCGACGTCGGCCGGGCGGGCGTAGGCGAACGGCTTCATGCCTGCACCCCGCCGGCCTGCTGGACGGCGGGCACGATGTTGACGTAGGCGGCGCACCGGCAGAGGTTGCCGCTCATCCGCTCGGCGACCTCGTCGTGGGACAGCTCGACCTCGCCGGTGAGGTCGGTGGTGGCGTGGCTGGGCCAGCCGCGGGACACCTCGTCGATCACCCCGACCGCGGAGCAGATCTGCCCCGGCGTGCAGTACCCGCACTGGAAGGCGTCGTTGTCCAGGAACGCCTGCTGGACCGGGTGCAGCTCGCCGGCCGGGGCGAGCCCGTCGGCGGTGGTGATCTCCGCGCCGTCGTGGGCGACGGCCAGGGCCAGGCAGGACAGCTGCCGCTGGCCGTCCAGCAGCACCGTGCAGGCGCCGCACTGGCCGTGGTCGCAGCCCTTCTTCGGGCTCGTGACCCCCAGCCGCTCGCGCATCAGGTCCAGCAGCGTGGTGCGGGTGTCGACGGTGCGCTGATGCCGCGTCCCGTCGACGGTCAGGGTCACCTCGGCGTCCATGGTCGGCGCGGTGCCCGCGCCGAGGGGGACGGCAAACCAACCGCCCCGGATGTCGGTGCCGGGCCCTACGGTGCCGGCATGACCGAGCTGCCTCCCTGGGAACCCCCGTTCGCCGGCTCCGACGCCGAGCACCTGCTCGGGATGCTGGGCCGGCTGCGCACCACCTTCCGCTGGAAGACCGCCGACCTCGACGCCGCCGGGCTGCAGACCCGGGTCGGCGCCTCCGCGCTCACCCTCGGCGGCCTGCTCAAGCACCTGGCCAGCGTCGAGGACGACGTGTCCACCCGCCGGCTGAGCGGGGCCCGGATCGGTGAGCCGTGGGAGTCGGTGTGGGCCGGCGGTGACGACTGGGCGTTCACCTCCGCCGCCGACGACTCCCCCGAGCAGCTCTACGCGTACTGGGACGACGCGGTCGCCCGCTCCCGCGCCCGGCTGGACGCCGCGCTCGCCGCCGGTGGGCTGGACCAGCCGATCGACCTGACCGGCCCGGACGGCGGGCACGCCAGCCTGCGCCGGCTGGTGTGCGACCTGGTCGAGGAGTACGGCCGGCACACCGGTCACGCCGACCTGCTGCGCGAGGCGGTCGACGGGCTGGTCGGCGAGGACCCACCATCCGGGTGGCGTCCCCGGGTCGGCCGGCTGCCGGTCGGCTGACGGGCGGGGCGATCGTGACGAGTCGATGACGCAGCCGTGACCGGCGGCCCTCCGGGGTAGGGGCAGGTCGCCGGCGGACGACGAGGACGGCAGCAGGCCTCCCCGCGCCGGAGGAGGACGGAGCCCCCATGACCGTGGCAGCCGACATGCTCAGGACCTACCCGAAGGACCTCGGTGGCATCGACCGCGAGGCGCTGGTCGCCTGCATCGACGCCTGCCTGGAGTGCGCGCAGACCTGCACCGCCTGCGCCGACGCCTGCCTGGCCGAGGACATGGTGGCCGAGCTGACCACCTGCATCCGCACCGACCTCGACTGCGCCGACGTGTGCGCCACGACCGGCCGGGTGCTGTCCCGGCACACCGGCTACGACGCGGGCGTCACCCGCGCGGTGCTCGAAGCGTGCGCCGCGGCGTGCAAGGCGTGCGGCGACGAGTGCGAGGGCCATGCCGGCATGCACGAGCACTGCCGCATCTGCGCCGAGGCCTGCCGCCGCTGCGAGCAGGCCTGCCGGACGCTGCTGGCCTCGCTCGGCTGAGCCCGGCGCTCAGCAGCGGGCCGCGCCGGCCGGGGCGGCGTCCGGTGGCGCGACCTCCCACACCGCGGCGGTCCGCGGCCGGCCCTGCTCGTCGCGGTGGGCGTAGAGCTCCTCGCGGCTGGGCAGCGGGTGCCCGGCGCGGCAGCGCAGGGTGCCGACCTCGCCGACGTGCACCGGCCGGGGCCGGCCCGGGACGGCGAACCGGCCCGCCCGCTCGATGAGCCGGGTCTCGCAGCCGGGGCAGTACAGGTTGTGCGGGGACAGGATCCAGACGGAGGCCATGTGCCGACCCTGTGCCATGGCTGAGCCGATCGGGCCGGTCGCGCGCCCGTGTCCGGCAACCGTCACTACATCGCAAAGCGGCCCGGCGTCCGCATGACGAGGCCGTGACGATCGGGCCGGGGACCTGCCGGGAACGCGCGGGAGCTGTCAGGCTCGGGACCGAGGACGGCGCTCCCGTGCCGCTGCGACCCGCTCCCCGGAGGACGAGATGACCACCCCACGCGTGCTGACCGAGGTCGTCGACGGCCGCGCCGGTCGGGTCCGCGCCGGCGGTCACCTCACACCCCAGGGCGCCGACCTGCTCCGGGGCACCGTGGAGGGCCTGCTGCGGCAGGGGCACTCGACGGTCGTCCTCGACCTGGCCGACGTGCAGGCCGCCGACGACGTCGGTCTGCACGTCCTCTCCGAGCTGCGGCGCGCGATGGCCGCCGACGGCGACCTGCTGCTGGTCCGCAACGCGCCCCGGGAGCTCGCCCGCCTCGGCTGACCGCTCAGCGACCCTCCACCTGCAGCACCCGCCACAGGCCGGTCCGCCGCAGCAGGTCCTCGGTGCGGCGGTTGACCCCGCGCAGCACCACGGCGCCGCCCCGGGCCCGGCAGGTGCGGTGCGCCCACAGGAAGCTGGCCACCGCGGTGCTCGACAGCTGCCGGACCCCGGTCAGGTCCACCACCAGGCGGCGGGCGCCGGCCAGCAGCGCGCCGTGCAGGAGCCAGCGCAGGTCCGCCACGCCGTCGGCCAGCAGCTCGTCGGTGAGCCGCACCAGCACCTCGCCGTCCGGCCCGGGCGACGGTGCGCCGCCCACCTCGGGACGCCGGGCAGCGGCAGCGGTCATCGACGTCGCTCCCTGCGGCCGGTGGTCGGGTGGGCCCCGCCCACGGTGCCCGTCGCGTCTTGCGATCACCCCGCCCGACGCTTTGCGATCCTGTGACGGCTGCGCCGCGGACCGGGGACCACGACCCGGGCGGTGGCAGCATGGGGCGGGTGCCGCCCCGCCTGCTCCTGGTCGAGGACGACGACCACATCCGTCTCCCGCTGCGCTGGGCGCTGGAGGACGAGGGCTACGACGTCGCCGAGGCCGCCAGCGGCGAGGACGCCTGCGCGCAGGTGGCCGCCGGGCCGCCCGACCTCATGCTGGTCGACCTGATGCTCGGGGCGATGGACGGCTTCCAGGTCATCCGAGAGGTGCGGCGGTCGCACGACCTGCCCATCGTCGTGGTCAGCGCCCGCGCCGACACCCACGACATCGTCGCGGCGCTGGAGGCCGGCGCCGACGACTACGTGACCAAGCCGTTCCAGGTCAAGGAGGTCACCGCCCGGCTGCGCGCGCTGCGCCGCCGGGCCGGCGCCGGTGACCGGCCCACCGAGCTGGTGCTCGACCCCGACCCCGCCGCCCCGCTGGTGCTGCGCCCGGAGCGCGGCACGGTGCACCGCGGCGAGGAGCTGCTGCCGCTGACCCTCACCGAGTTCCGGCTGCTGTGCGAGCTGGCCGCCTCCGCCGGCCGGGTGCTGAGCCGGCAGGTGCTGCTGGAGCGCGTCTGGGAGCACGGCTTCTTCGGCGACGAGCGGCTGGTCGACGTGCACGTGCGCCGGCTGCGCACCAAGGTCGAGCGCGACCCCGGCGCCCCCACCCTCGTGGTCACCGTCCGCGGGCTGGGCTACCGGCTGGACCCGCAGTGAGGCTCGCGCTCGGGCCCCGGGGGCTGCGGGCGCGGATCGTGCTGGCGTTCTCCGTCGGCGCCCTGCTGGTCTCCGCCGTCCTGGTCGCGACCACCTTCGGCCTGGCCCGCAGCTACCTGCTCGACCAGCGCGAGGACGCCGCGACCCGGCAGGCCTTCACCGACGCCGAGGTGCTGGCCAGCCGGCTGTCCACCGCCGGCACCGAGGTCGGCGACGAGCTGGCCGACCTGGTGCCCTCCGGAGGCGCGGACGTGGTCGTCTCCCGCGACGGCGCCTGGTACTCCTCCCAGCTGGACCTGGGCCCGCGCGACGTCCCGGCCGCCCTCCAGGAGCTCGTCGCCGCGGGCTCCGCCGGCACCGTCCGGGTCCGGCTGCCGTCGGGTCCGCACCTGGTGGTCGGCGTCCCGGTGGTCGCGGCCGGGGTCCAGTTCTACGAGGTGGCGCCGCTGGTGGAGCTGCAGGGGGCGCTGCGCACGCTGGCCGCCGTCCTCGGGGCGGGGGCGCTGACCGCCACCGCCGCCGGTGCCGGCTTCGGGGTCTGGGCCAGCCGGCGCGTGGTGCAGCCGCTGGAGCAGGTCGCCGGCGCGGCGACCCGGATCGCCGGCGGGGAGCTGGGCATCCGGCTGCCGCCCAGCGAGGACCCGGACCTGCTGGCCATCGTCGCCAGCTTCAACAGCATGGTCGACGCCCTGGAGTCGCGGATCGCGCGCGACGCCCGGTTCGTCGGCGACGTCAGCCACGAGCTGCGCAGCCCGCTCACCAGCCTGACCACCAGCGTCGAGGTGCTCGGCGCCCGCCGCGAGGAGCTGAGCGGGCGCGGCCGGCAGGCCCTCACCCTCGTCGAGGAGGAGCTCGGCCGCTTCCGGCGCACGCTCGACGACCTGCTCGAGCTCGCCCGGGTCGACGGCGCCCCGGTCCAGGAGTCCGCCGAGCCGGTGTCGCTGGCCGCGCTCGTGCGGGAGGTGCTCGCCCGCCGCGGGTGCCCGGCGGACCTGGTGCAGGCCGACGCCGACGGGACGACCACGGTGCGCGGCGACAAGACCCGGCTGGAGCGGGCCGTGACCAACCTGCTCGACAACGCCGACCGGCACGGCGGCGGCGTCGTCGGCGTCCGGGTGCGCCGGACCGACGGCGCCGTCCAGGTGGTCGTGGACGACGCCGGACCGGGCGTGCCGCCGGCCGAGCGGGAGCGGGTGTTCGAACGCTTCGCCCGGGGGCCGCGGGCGGCCCGCGGGTCGCTGCCCGGCGCCGGGCTCGGCCTGGCGATCGTCGGGGAGACCGCCGGCGGCCACGGCGGCGCCGCCTGGATCTCCGACAGCCCCGCCGGCGGCGCCCGGCTGACCCTGTCGCTGCCCGGGGCCGACGCGTGACCGCCCGCCGCACCGCGGCCCGGGCCGGGGCCCTGCTGGTGCTGCTGGCGACCGCGGCGTGCGGGGTGCCCACCGGCGGGGACCCCGAGGCGATCCCGGCCACGGAGGTCCCCTACGGCCTCGCCCTCCCCTCGCCGGGCGCGACCGCGGCGCCGACCTCGCCCGCGGGGCTCGGCGAGCCCCGCGTCTACCTGGTCGCCGGGGACGGCGCGCTGGTGCCGCAGGGCCGGGCGGCGTCGGCGGGGACGCTGGCCGAGCGGCTGGCCACGCTTCTGGCCGACCTCGCGACCGGGCCGACGCCGGCCGAGCTGACCGAGCGGCTGTCCACGGCGCTGCGGCCGGAGACCTCGCTGTCGGTGGCCGGCGTCTCGGGCAGCACAGCCACCATCGACCTCGGCGGGTCCGCGGAGGCCCCTTCGGGCCGGGAGAGCAAGACCGCGGTCGCCCAGATCGTGCTGACCGCGACCAGCCTGCCCGGCGTGGACCAGGTCCTGGTCACCCGGGACGGCGAGCAGGTCGAGGCACCGCTGCCCTCCGGCGAGCTCACCGCGCGTCCGCTGACCGCCGCGGACTACGCCCCGCTCACGGTCGCCGCACCGCCGTCCTGACCGCAGCGCCGGTGCGGCGGCCGCGGGTCACATGTTCGTGCCGACCAGGATCATGAACAGGAAGATGACGGCGATGATCAGCACGAACGTGCCGATGATCAGCACGCGCGCCCGGTTCTTCGGGATGCGGCCGGGACCGTCGTCGTTGCCGCCGGTGCTCGGGCTTGCCATGGGGTGCCTCCTGCTGGGGTGGGTTGCGTGCGGGGCCGTCAGCGGCGGTGCCAGCGCAGCGCGCCGGCGGCCGACGTCGACAGGACGGTCAGCGACAGCCCGGCGCTGCGGCGGGCCACGTCGCCGCCGCCCCGGGCCACGAGCACCGCGGCCGCGTCGAGCGCGGTGAGCAGCAGCGTCACCTCGGTGGTGCGCCGCGCCTGCGGCGCAGGGGTGACCAGCAGCGCGGCCCCCATCGCGATGTTGCGGGCGGCGATCAGCCGCACCAGCAGCGGCAGGGCCACGTCGGTGCGCGTCGCGCCCGGGTCCAGACCGAGCAACCTGGGGAGCGCGCGCGGTACGAACAGCGCCGCCGTCCCCAGCCAGATCGACACGGTCCCGACTGTCTTGCGGGTGATGTCCCATTCCTCGGCCATGGGTGATCACTGCCCGGCCGCTGGAGTGGTCAACCGGCTGTGACCGGCGACGAGGACCACCACGAGGGCCAGGAACGGGAGGGTGACGGCGGTGGCCACCACGTCGCTGACCGTGGCCACCGTGAACGCCCCGGCGCCCGGGGACTGCAGCGGGCCGAGCACCCGGTCGAACCCGAGCGCGGCCACCGACGCCGGGACGGTCAGCAGCGCCGACACGGCACCACCGGCCACGACCCCGGCGAGCACCGTGCCCGGCGCCCGGCGGACGGCGCGCACGGCCAGCTGCGCGCCCCGGCCCAGGGCACCGGACCGGTCCGGCCGCTCACCCGCCGGCAGGCCGGCCAGCGCACCGGTGACCCACAGCTGGGCCAGCAGCCCGGTGCCGAAGCCGACGACGTCGACGGCGAGCGCGGTGGCGACCCGCGGGTCGTCCCACACCAGCACCTGCCGGAGCACGTCGGGCACGAGGTTGACCAGCGCCGCGGTCAGCGCGACCAGGTAGGCCGCGCGCCAGTGCCGGCGCAGCAGGGAGAACGCCTCCCCGAGCGTGCTCACGGCTTGCGGGCGACGACGCCGGTCCAGCAGCCCAGCAGCCGGGTCTCCTGCCCCACCACGGTGAGTCCCGCGGCCCGGCAGGCGGAGGCGACGGAGGCGGGGGTGGGCCGGTCGCCGTCGGCGGGGTGGAAGGCGACCGCCCGCAGCGGCCGGCTGTCGACGAACCGGGCGGTCATCTCGCAGTTGTAGAGGCGGCCGCCGGGGCGCAGCACGCGCGCGGCCTCGGCGACGACGTCGCGCCAGGCGACCGCGTGGTGCAGCACGTGGTAGGCGAAGACCGCGTCGTAGGTGCCGTCGGCGGCCGCCAGCGCGGTCGCGTCGCCGGCCTGCACGTCCACGGCGTCCCCGAGGTCGCGCACCGCCTCGCGGGTGGCCCGGACGCTGGGCCCGTAGAGCTCTACCCCGTCGGCGTGCGCGGCCCCGAACAGCCCGACCGCCAGCCGCAGCCCGGTGCCGCGGCGTCCGGTGCCCACCTCCAGCACCCGCCCGCCGGCCACGTCCCCGCCCAGGCGCAGCAGGATCGGCGCCTCCGCGTTCCGCTGGACACGGGCACGCAGGCGGGAGTCGACCCACACGCGGGTGCCGTCGACGTAGGTGGGCGGGACGCCGGAGCCGGACGCAGGTCGGTTGGACACGACGCATGCCTTCCCCGCGCAGGCCGCGCGGAACCGTCGGGCAGGCTGGTGACCGATGAACGACGCGACAGCGGGCGGTCCGCCGGTGGCGGCGCGCTTCGACGACCTCACCCGCGGCAGCGCCCTGCGCTGCCCCCCGCCGCGCGCGGTGCTGGCCGCGTACCGGCCCGAGGACGTCGTGCCGGTGCTGGCCGAGGTCGAGCGCGCCACCGCGGCCGGCGAGTGGGCGTTCGGCTTCCTCGCCTACGAGGCCGCTCCCGGCCTGGACCCCGGCCTGGTCACCGCCGAGCCCGACGGCAGCCCGCTGGTCTGGTTCGGCGTCGGCGGCCCACCCGAGCCGACCGCACCGCTCACGCCGTCCGGGCGCGCCCCGGGCGCTGCGTGGACGCCGGACTGGTCCGACGCCGGGCACGCCGCCGCGGTGGACGTCGTCCGCGCGCACATCGCCGCTGGCGAGACCTACCAGTGCAACCTCACCGACCGGCTGCGCACCACCGGCGTGACCGACCCCGCCGCGCTGTACGCCGACCTGGCGCTCGCCCAGCGCGGCGCGTTCAACGCGTACGTGGACCTGGGCGGCACGGTGGTCGCCAGTGCCAGCCCCGAGCTGTTCCTCGAGTGGTCCGGCGATGTCGTCCGCACCCGGCCGATGAAGGGCACCGCCCCGCGCGGGGCGACCACGACCGCCGACGCCGAGCAGGCCGCCGCCCTGCGGGCCTCGGTCAAGGAGCGCGCCGAGAACCTGATGATCGTCGACCTGCTGCGCAACGACCTGGGCCGCGTCGCCGTCCCGGGCACCGTCGCGGTGCCCGAGCTGTTCACCCTCGAGCGCTACCCGACGGTGTGGCAGCTGACCAGCGAGGTCACCGCCCGGCTGCGCGAGGACGTCGGCCTGGTCGACCTGCTGCGGGCGCTGTTCCCCTGCGGCTCGGTCACCGGCGCCCCCAAGGCCCGCACGATGCGGCTGATCCGCGACCTCGAGCCGACCCCGCGCGGGGTGTACTGCGGGGCGATCGGGCTGGTCGCGCCGCCCGGCGAGGAGTTCCGGGCGCGGTTCAGCGTGGCCATCCGCACCGCCGTCGTCGAGCGGGCGACCGGCGACGCCGTCTACGGCGCCGGCGGCGGCATCACCTGGGACTCCCGGGCGGCGGCCGAGCGGGCCGAGCTGCTGGCCAAGGCCGCCGTCCTGCGCGCGGGGGCGGGTGACCACGAGCTGCTCGAGACGCTGTACTGGTCCCCGGAGGAGGGCTCGCGCGACCTGGACCGGCACCTGGCCCGGCTCACCGACTCCGCGGCGTACTTCGGCTCGGCCCTGGACGCCAGGGTGGTGCGGGCGGCGGTCGGCTCCGCGGTGGCGGGGCGGACGACGCCGACGCGGGTGCGGGTCACCGTCGACCGGGCCGGGGCCGTGCGGGTCACCGTGACCGACGCGCCCGCCGCCCCGGCCGGCCCGGTACGGCTGGCGGTCGACGACGACCCGGTCGACCCCGGTGACGTGTGGCTGCACCACAAGACCACCCGGCGCGAGGTCTACGACCGGCGCGCGGCCCGGCACCCGCACGCCGACGACGTGGTGCTGGTCAACGACCGCGGCGAGGTCACCGAGACGACGATCGCCACCCTCGCCGTCCGGCTGGCGGGCCGCTGGTGGACCCCGCCGACGTCGTCGGGCTGCCTGCCCGGCGTCGCGCGCGCCCGGCTGCTCGACGAGGGCGTGCTCGCCGAGCGCGCGCTGACCGTCGCCGACCTGCACGCCGCCGAGGCGATCGCCCTCGTCAGCTCACTGCGTGGCTGGCGCCCCGCGGAACTCTGCTAGTCGAGGTAGTCGCGGAGGACCTGCGAGCGGCTGGGGTGGCGCAGCTTGGACATGGTCTTGGACTCGATCTGGCGGATCCGCTCACGGGTCACGCCGTAGACCTGGCCGATCTCGTCGAGGGTGCGCGGCTGGCCGTCGGTGAGCCCGAAGCGCAGCCGGACGACGCCGGCCTCCCGCTCGGAGAGGGTCTCGAGGACGCTCTTGAGCTGGTCCTGCAGGAAGGCGAAGCTGACCGCGTCGACGGCGACGACCGCCTCGGAGTCCTCGATGAAGTCACCGAGCTGGCTGTCGCCCTCGTCGCCGATGGTCTGGTCGAGGCTGATCGGCTCCCGGGCGTAGCGCTGGATCTCCAGCACCTTCTCCGGGGTCAGGTCCATCTCCTTGGCGAGCTCCTCGGGGGTGGGCTCGCGGCCCAGCTCCTGGAGCATCTCGCGCTGGATGCGGCCGAGCTTGTTGATGACCTCGACCATGTGCACCGGGATGCGGATGGTGCGCGCCTGGTCGGCCATCGCGCGGGTGATGGCCTGGCGGATCCACCACGTCGCGTAGGTCGAGAACTTGAAGCCCTTGGTGTAGTCGAACTTCTCCACCGACCGGATCAGGCCCAGGTTGCCCTCCTGGATCAGGTCCAGGAACGACATGCCGCGGCCGGTGTAGCGCTTGGCCAGCGACACCACCAGACGCAGGTTGGCCTCCAGCAGGTGGTTCTTGGCCCGCTCGCCGTCCCGCAGGATCCAGGTGAGGTCGCGGCGCAGCTGCACCGGCATCTTCTCGCCGTTCTCGGCGGCGGCCTCGAGCTTGCTCCCGGCGTAGAGGCCGGCCTCGATCCGCTTGGCGAGGTCGACCTCCTCCTCGGCGGTGAGCAGCTTCACGCGGCCGATGAGCTTGAGGTAGGCACGGACGGAGTCGGTGGAGGCGGTGAGCTCGGCCTCCTTGCGCGCCTGGCGCAGCGCGACCGCGTCGGCGGCGTCGTCCCACTCGTGGTCGACCTCGTCGGCGGCCGGGGCGCCCTCGGCGGGGGTGGTGGAGCTGGGCTCGGGGAGCTCGTCACCGGTGCTGGTGGGGACCTCGAGGTCGGTGGCGCTCATGGGGGTCGCTCCTCCGATGCCGTGCGGCGTCGCCGCACCGTCAGGTGCTGGCGGAGAGGCCGGGTGGAACGTGCGCGGCGGGCGCCGGCACGGCGAGCGGCAGCGGGGCTTCAGCTGCCGCGGTCGACCTGCAACCTTAGGCCGCCTCAGCGCAAGATCAAGCCAGCCGGTGGTTGACCTTCCCTCGAAGGTGTGTTCGCGGCCGCCGGCTCAGTCGCCGGGCTCGTCCGGGACGGAGCCCGGGAGCCGCCGCGGACCGGCCTCGGCGGGACGCGGCCGGTCCTGCCGGTGCAGCCGCACGGCGACCAGCGCGACGTCGTCGTCGGGCCGCCCGTCGACCAGCCGCTCGATGACCAGGTCGCACACCTCCTGCAGCGGTCGGTCGCCGATGTCGGCCAGCGCCGCCTGCAGCCGGGCCACGCCCTGGTCGAGGTCGGAGTCGCGGCGCTCGACGAGCCCGTCGGTGAACAGCAGCACGGTGACCCCGCGGTCGAGGGTGACCACCGTCTCGGTGCGCGCGGCCCGCGGGTCGACCCCCAGCAGCAGGTCGGCGTGGTCCCACCGCCCCAGCACGGTCACCGTGCCGTCGGGGTCGACGATGACCGGCGGCAGGTGGCCGGCGCTCGACCAGCGCATCCGGGTGACGGCGCGCTCGCGCTCGTCGGCGTCCTGCTCGAACCGGGCCAGCGCCGCGGTGGCCAGGGTGTCGAGCTGGAGCAGCTCCATCGAGACGTCGAGCATGCGCAGGACGTCGGCGGGGCCGGCGTCGTCGTGGGAGGTGGCGATGCCGCGCAGCAGGCTGCGGAGCTGGCCCATGGTGGCCGCGGCCGCGATGTCGTGGCCGACGACGTCACCGATGACCAGGGTGGTGGCGCCGTCGGACTGGAGGAAGGCGTCGTACCAGTCGCCGCCGATGGCCGCGGCCTCGGTGGCCGGCAGGTAGCGCACCACGATCTCGGCGTGGTCGGGCTCGGGCGGCGCGGTGAGGAAGCTGCGCTGCAGCTGCTCGGCCAGCGCCACCTGCTGCCCGTAGAGCCGGGCGTTGTCCAGCGCGAGCCCGGCGCGGGAGGCCACCTCCCCGGCCGTGGCGAGGTCCGCGGCGCTGATCGCACCGCGCTCGGACCCGTTGAAGAGGGTGAGCAGGCCGACCGTGCGGCCGCGGCCCCGCAGCGGCAGCACCACGATCGACTCCGGGGCGAGCCGGCCGATCAGCTCGTGCGCCTTCCCGGGCGTCAGCACGCCCTGGACGGCGGTGGCCGCGCCGTGCCCGATCACGACGGGCCGCCCGGTGGCCAGCGCGCGGTGCACGAACGCGGAGTCGCGCAGCGCCGGGATGCGCAGCCGCGCGTAGTCGGCGACCAGCGGCCGCTGCCCCTCGTCGCGGTGCCACCAGCCGACGTCCCGGATGCCGCGCCGGCCGTCGGGGTCGACGAGGGTCACGATGCACCAGTCGGCGAGGGTGGGCACGACCAGCTGGGCCAGCAGCGCGACCGCCTGCTCGGCCTCCATGGTGCCGGTCAGCTGCTCGGTGACCGCGCCGAGCAGCTGCAGCCGGGCCGCGGCCTGCTCGGCCAGCTCCTGCTCCCGTCGCCGGGCGGTGACGTCGAGGAAGTAGACCGACAGCCCGTCGGGGCTGGGCGCGGCGCGGATCTCGTACCAGCCGTCCAGCGGCGGCGGGTAGTAGGCCTCGAACATCACCGGCTCCCCGGTGTCCACGGCGCGCCGGTAGCCCTCCTCGAACACCGAGTCCGCGGCGGCCGGGAACTCGTCCCAGATGACCCGGCCGAGCAGCTCGTCGCGCCCGCGCTGCAGGACCTGCTCGCCGGCCGCGTTGACGTGGGTGAAGCGCCACTCCCGGTCCAGGGAGTAGAAGCCGGCGGGCATCGCCTCCAGGACCCGGGTCACCGCCTGCTCGGCGTCCCGCTGCTCGGTGACGTCGTAGGCGACGCCGAGCAGCCGCACCGCCGTCCCGTCGGCGTCGCACAGCGGGCGCCCGCGGGCGGACACCCAGCGGGTCTCCCCGCCGGGCAGGACGACGCGGTAGAGGGCGGCGAAGTCACCGCAGGTGTCGACCGCCGTCCGCAGGGCCGCGGTGACCCGCTCGAGGTCGTCGGGGTGCAACCGGTCGTTGAAGCCGGTGATGGCGTGGTCGAAGGTGTCGACCGAGTACCCGAACAGCTCGATCAGCCGGTCGTCCCAGTCGAGCCGGCCGGTGACCAGGTCCCAGTCGAAGGTGCCGATGCCGGCCGCGGCGACGGCCAGCTCGCCGCGGAGGCGCTCGGCCTCGCGGTCGTCGAGGGGCCGCGGTTCTCCGGGGTCGATCACGTCCGCCTCTCCCACCGGCGCACCCGGCCACTCGGTCCAGCCGTGCACCGGTGCACGGTCCGGCAGCCGCAACATCCTGCCCGCTCGGACCGGCCGCGCACAACGACGCCCGGGCGTGACGGGTGCTACGTGGCGCCGGTCACCCTCACAGCCCGTGCGCCGCGGCGACCACCGGCAGCGCCGCGGGCGGCAGACCGCGGCCGTCGGGCCGGGGCCAGTGCACGCTGACCTCGGTGACCCCGGCCTCGGCCAGCCGGCCGAGGGTGTCGGCGTAGCGCCCGGCGCTCTCGAACGGCCAGTACATCTCCAGGCCGAACTGCACGGTGCGCCGGACGTCGCCGGCCGCGCGCCCCTCCTCGGCCAGCGCCTCGGTCAGCCGCGCGGACTGGTCGGCCACCGCGGTGAACCACTCCTCGGGCTCGACGGCGGCGCCGAACGGGCCGTAGGTGACCCACCCCTGACCGTGCCGGGCGGCCAGCCGCAGCGCCTTGGGCCCGGTGGCGGCGACGGTGAACGGCAGCCGCGGCCGCTGCACGCAGCCGGGCAGCTGGTGGGCGTCGACGGCGTCGTAGAACTGCCCGTGCGCGGTGGTCACCGGCTCGCGCAGCAGCCGGTCGAGCAGCCCGAGCCACTCGCCGAAGCGGTCGGCCCGCTCACGGCGGCTGCGCGGGGGCTCGCCGAGCACGAGAGCGTCCGGGCCCTCGGTGCCCACGCCGACGCCGACCTCGATCCGGCCGCCGCTGAGCTGGTCGAGGGTCATCAGCTCCTTGGCGAAGGGCACCGGGTGGCGGAAGTTCGGCGAGGCGACCTGGGTGCCCAGCCGGACCCGCTCGGTGACCACCGCGGCCGCGGCCAGCAGCGGCACCGCGCCGTACCAGGGGTTGTCGGCCAGCAGCGGCCAGGTGAGGTGGTCGTAGGTCCACACCGCGCGGACCCCGGCCCGCTCGGCCTCCTGCACGTCGGCGAGGAAGGTCGACACCGGGTGGCGGTCGGGCAGCACCACCGCCGACAGCGCGGGGGTCATCGGCCGGCCTGCGCAGCGGCGCGGTCGCGGGCGGGGCGGCGGGCGTCGGAGCGGTCCACGGGCACAGTGTCGCCCACCGGCCCGGCGGCGTCCGGGGTTCCCCGGCACGCGCCCGGGTAGGCCAGGCGGATGCCCGAGATGGACCCGAAGGACCCCAGCACCCTGTACGCCGCCGGTCCGGTCGCGGCCGAGCCGCCGCCGGACGACGTCCCCGAGGAGTCCCCGCTGGTCGACAAGGGCGGCACGGGCCCCGGCCCCGACGACCTCGACCGGCTGCTCTGAGGCGTCACGAGGAGGACGCCGGCCGTCGGGAGAAACGCGAGTAGAACGCCGCCCGGCCGGGAACCCCCCGGACCACCCGCGTGAGCACAGCCGGGTGCTCGACCACCCCGACCGGGGCTCGACCTCCTGGAGCACGACATGGCCACCGTGCACGACCACCTCCCCGGCGTCCGGGGCGACGACGACCGCTCCCCCGCCGTCCGCGACCGGGGCGACGGCAAGCAGCACGAACTGGGCTTCCGGCAGCAGATCGCCGACGGCCGCTGGCAGCTGTACGCGCTGGAGGTGCTCGTCCTGCTGGTGGTCTTCGGCTGGATGGCGGTCACCAACGTCGTCGCCGGCGGTCACGGTCCGCTCTGACGCCGGCCGGCGGCGCCGCCGGCCGGCGGCTGGGAACATGGCCGCGTGCTGCTCGCCGAGGTCGTCGCCGCGTCGGCCGCCGTCGCCGCCACCCGCTCCCGGACGGCGAAGGCAGGGCTGATCGGCGACCTGCTGCGCCGCGCGGAGCCCGGGGAGGTCGAGCCGGTCACCGGCTGGCTGGTCGGTGAGCTCCGGCAGGGCCGCCTCGGCGTCGGCTGGCGCAGCCTCACCGCGACCTCGCACCCGGCGGCCGAGGCGCCCGGGCTCACCGCCGCCGCGGTCGACGCGGCGCTGACCGAGCTGGCCGGCACCTCCGGGCCCGGCTCCGCCGCACGGCGGGAGGCCGCGGTCGCGGCGCTGATGTCGGCGGCCACGGCCGACGAGCAGCGCTTCCTGGGGCGGCTGCTCACCGGCGAGCTGCGGCAGGGCGCGCTCGAGGGCGTGGTGCTCGACGCGGTGGCGCTGGCGGCCGACGTGCCGGCGGCGGTGGTGCGCCGGGCGTTCATGCTCTCCGGCCGGTTGCCGGTGACCGCGGCGACCGCGCTGACCGGCGGGGTGGCCGCGTTGGAGGCGGTGCGTCTCGAGGTCGGCCGCCCGGTGCGGCCGATGCTCGCCAGCCCGGGCTCGTCGCTGGACGCCGCACTGGCCGACCTGGGCGACGACGTCACGGTGGAGGCCAAGCTCGACGGTGCGCGGATCCAGGTGCACAAGGACGGCGACGTCGTCCGGGTGTGGACGCGCACGCTGCGCGAGGTCACCGACGGCGTCCCGGAGCTGGCCGAGCGGGTGCGGGCGCTGCCGTGCGCCACGGCCGTGCTCGACGGGGAGACCCTCGCCCTGGACGACGACGGCCGCCCGCGGGCCTTCCAGGACACGATGAGCCGCTTCGGCAGCGATGCCGCGGACGCCGGCGTGCTGCTGAGCCCGTTCTTCTTCGACCTGCTGCACCTCGACGGCCGCGACCTGCTCGACGAGCCGCTGGCGACCCGGCTGGACGCGCTCGCCGGGCTGCTGGCCGGCGACGAGCAGGCGCCGCTGCGGATGCCCGGCGTCCGCTCCCCCACCCCCGAGCAGGCCGCGCAGCTGCTGGACGACGCCCTGTCGGCCGGGCACGAGGGCGTGGTGGTCAAGGCGCTGGATGCGCCGTACGCCGCCGGCCGGCGCGGGAAGTCCTGGCAGAAGGTCAAGCCGGTGCACACCCTGGACCTCGTCGTGCTGGGTGCGGAGTGGGGCTACGGGCGCCGGTCGGGGCGGCTGTCGAACATCCACCTGGGCGCCCGCGACCCCGACGGCGGCGCGCCGGTGATGGTCGGCAAGACGTTCAAGGGCATGACCGACGAGCTGCTGGAGTGGCAGACCGCGACCTTCCCCGGGTTGGCGCGGGAGAGCCACGAGTGGGGCGTGCTGCTGCGCCCGGAGCTGGTCGTGGAGATCGCGCTGGACGGCGCCCAGCGGAGCAGCCGCTACCCGGGCGGGGTGGCGCTGCGGTTCGCGCGGGTGCTGCGCTACCGCCCGGACAAGGACGCCGCCTCGGCGGACGACCTCACCGCGGTCAGGGCCCTGCTCGTCGGCAGCTGAGCCGGGTGGGTCCGACGGGGTCGGGGCCCGACTGACGACTTGTGGACGTGTCGACTCGTCACCTCAGCGACGGGTCGACTCCTCGCCGCACCGACATCCGTCGAGTGACGTCGGGACATGGCGACATGTCGACGTGTCGGGGGGTCCTCAGAAGGGCGGGAGGTCGTCCACGTCAGGTGGGGCCCCGCTCAAGACCAGGTGCGAGCTCGTCCGCCGCTCCCGACCGAGCACCTGCAGACCCGGGGGCCGGGTGGTGCGGGTGACCCCGCTCGGGGTGGTCACCGACAGGACTCCGTCGGCGGTCATGGTGAACCGCCAGCCGGGGGCGTGGGTCTTGAGCCGGTGGTGCCGACGGCACAGGCAGCAGAGATTGGCGCAGTCGGTGGCTCCGCCGTCGGCGTGGGATTGGACGTGGTCGAGGTCGGTGCGCGCGGCGGGGCGGCGGCAGCCGGGATGGCGGCAGGTGCGGTCCCGGGCGTGCAGGAACCGGCGCTGCGCGGGTGTCGGGGTGTACCGGTCGACCGGTGGTGGCCGGTCCGCCAGCGGGCAGCTGCACGCGCCGTCCGGGTGGTCGGGGCAGCCGCGGCGGACCAGGCGCTCCAGCTCCGGTCGGGTGACGGTCGCCCGCAGGGCGCCGGTGACCGGGTCGACCAGCGAGATGTCCAGCGACCCGCCCGTGGGTGCCTGCAGACCGCCGGGGCAGAGGGAGTCGAGCTGTGCGAGCAGGTCGCGGAGCTGCTGGTGGGTGATCGGCGCCCCGTCGACCGACGCGGCGTCCTCGTCGGTCGGCACCCGCGCCGACTCCGCCTCATCAGGCTCGGCCGGGCGCCCACCCAGGACCGGGAGGGGCGCGATGACCTGCAGGTGCGCGGTCACCGTCGGGCGGGTGGCGTCCCATGGCCGCAGGACCAGGTCGGCAGTGACGCAGGTGCGCAGCTGCCCGATCGGCCGCTCGTCACCGTCGTCCTTGGCCATCCGCGCGTACGTGTCGACGGTCTCCCGGCACGCGGCCGCGACCGGGGTGGGCAGCTCGACGATCAACTCCGACATGCCGTTGCCGACCGAGCGCACCCGCACGTCCGCCACCCGCTCGGCCCTCTTCCGCCGCCGGTCCGCCGCCGCGGCATCCAGCGCGATCAGCGCCGCCGCCGTCCGCTCGCGCAGGCGGACCGGGGTCTCCCCCGCCCGCGCCCACGCCAGCGCCTGCGCCTCCACCTCGGCCACCACCGCCGGCTCCACCGGGCCACCGGCGGACTGCGACTGACCGGCCAGCGCCCGCACGATCGCGTTCGCCCGCGGCTGGTCGACCAGCCCGTCGGCCAGCGCCGCCCACGTCGCAGGCAGCTCCCGCACCAGCGCCAGCGACCGCTCCGCCAACCCCGTCGCCGCGCCCAGTGAGATGCCCTTCAGCAACGCCAGCTCGTCGACGAGGAACTCGCTCACTCCTACTGCCACGCGGGCCGGGCCCCAACCCTCGACGCTGTGCCCGGGCTGGTCGTCGGTCAGGTCGGTCTGCGCCGGGCGGCGGGCAGCGAGCTCGGCCACCAGCACCGCCTCGTACGCGGCCAGCTGCGCCCGGCCGTCGGCGACCGCACGCATCTCCCGCACCAGCTCCTCCTCGGAACACGACTCCGGCGCCAGCACCTCCGACAAGCGCGTACGGCGCCGCGTCACCCCCGGCGGAGGTGGCGCCCAGGCGGGCAGGGACTCGGCGCGGTCGACGACCGTCAGCCCCACCCCGTACCCGCCTCCGAACATGCCCCCACGCTAGCCAGGGGGTACGACAGTTCTGGCGACGGGAAAGGCTCCCTGAGCAGCGACTTCGGAGCAGGATGCGGTCATGCCCCGGCTCCGCTGGCCACCGGCGATGATCCCCCGCGACGAGCTCGGGGTCGTCGTCCACGGACCCGTCGTCCTGGCCCGTTCGCCCGGCATCATCGCGGCGCTGCGGCACGTCGTCGCCCACCCCGACGCCCTGTACCTGTCGATGGTGGTGCACGCCGACGGTGTGCAGGCCGAGGCGGCCGCCCGCGACCGGCAGCGCTGGCGCTCCGCCGACCGGCCGGCAGCGGGGACTGCGGGCAGCGACCCCTGGTCGGGGCCGCTGGTGACCGTCGCCGTCGACGGCGAGGAGCGCACGGTCGACCCGGGGACCTCGCGTTCGTCGGGCGGGCCGGACTCCTACGACTCCGACACCCTCTACCGGGTCGGGCGGCTGCCGCCCGACGGCCGTCTCCAGCTCACCGTCGCCTGGCCGCAGGCGGGACTGGCCGAGGCCACGACCGTGCTGCAGCTCGACGACCTGCGCGACCTCGCCGCCCGCGTCGTCCGGCTCGGCTGAGACCTCAGCGGCCGAGCACCGCGCCCAGGCTCGCCCGCACCCACTCGCGCGCCTGCTCGGCCGAGGCCGGAGGACCGGCGTGCCGGGCGGCGACGTAGCAGTCGGGCCGCACGAGCAGCACCCCGGCGTCGCCGATCTCGCGCAGCTCCGCCCAGGTGCCGTACGGGTCGTCGTAGGGCAGCCCGGGCCCGATCGGCACCTCGGTGAGGGTGAGCCCCAGCTCCTCCCCCACCGACCGCGCCGCGGCCGACCAGTCCTCACCGCCCACGCCGGTGACCACGCTGAACGCGCCGTGCCCGACCAGGTCCAGCGTCGACACCCGGTGCCCGGCCCGCGTGACCCAGGTGTGCGGCAGCTTCGCCCCGGGCCAGGTGGTGGGCTGGGCGTAGAGCTCGGGGTCGCGGCGGTACTCGGGCATCGGCGTCCCGTCCGGGACGACGGCGCCCGAGGCGTACCGCTGGTTGTGCTCCACGCCGTGCGCGTCGAACTCGTGCGCCTTGTAGGCGATCGCCTCGCGCAGCGCGGCGCGCACCTCCTCCCCCGCCGGTCCGGGCGCCTTGCGCAGCGCGAGCTGCCGGTCGAGGGCAGCGACGTCGGTGGTGTCGGTGAGGTCGAGCGCGCTGAGGATGCGGCCGGTGTCGGCGATGCTCTGGTTGGCCCGCTCGACCACCTGCCGGGCGATCGGTGCGCGCTCGGCGTCGTAGCTGTCCAGCAGCGACGGGGCGGCGGTGCCGGCGACGACGGCGGCGATCTTCCAGGCCAGGTTGTAGGCGTCCTGGATCGAGGTGTTCGAGCCCAGGCCGTTGGTCGGCGGGTGCCGGTGCACGGCGTCGCCGGCGCAGAACACCCGGCCGCGGGCGATCGTCGTCGCGAAGTGGTGGTTGACCGTCCACGGGGACGCGGACCTCACCGTCATCTCGAAGTCCTCGGTGCCGACCAGCGCGACGGCCAGCTCGCGCACCGCGGCGTCGGTGAACTCCGGCGGGCCGGCGGCGACCTCGTAGCCCCACATGAGCATCCACTCGGTCCAGGGCTTGATCATCCGCAGGACGCCGAGCCCGACACCCTCCTTCTCCGCACCGGGCTGGAGCATCCAGTAGAGGACCGAGGGCCGGTGCGCGACCAGGTGGGTGAGGTCGGCCTCGAAGACGATGCTCATCGCCCCGGCCACCGCGCCGGGCCCCTCGAAGGGCAGGTCGAGGTCGGCGGCCACCCGGCTGCGGGCACCGTCGGCGCCGACCAGGTACCGCGACCGGACGAGGTACTCGACGCCGGTCAGCCGGTCGCGCAGCGTGGTGGTGACGCCCTGGTCGTCCTGGGTGTGCCGCAGGTACTCGGTGTCGAAGCGGACCTTGGCGCCGCGGTCCTGGGCGGCCTTCACCAGGACCGGCTCGGTGATCGTCTGCGGGGCGTCGAGCATCGTGCAGGGGCTGGCCAGCTCGTAGTCGGCGTGCCGCACCGTGTCGGTGCCCCAGGAGGGGATCCGCCCGAGCTCCTCACCCACCAGGCTCGTGCAGAACGTGGTGTTGCCCATCAGCTCCCACGGCGTGGCCAGCGCCAGCAGCGTCTCCTCGACGCCCATGTCCCGCAGCGCCTCCATCGTGCGCTGGTTGGTGATGTGCGCCCGCGGGGTGTCCGACAGCCGGCCGTACCGGGTGACCACGAGGACGCCGGTGCCGTAGCTGGCCAGGAACAGCGCGGCCGCCGCCCCGGCCGGTCCGGAGCCGACGACGAGGACGTCGACCTCCACGGTGGACGGCTGCTGGCTGCCTGCTGCGGTCATCTGCTCCCCGATCCCGTGGCGGTGTCGGGGCGAGGCTCGCGGCCGGCCGGTGCTGTGTCAAGGGTCACAGCACCGGCCGGCCGAGCGGGTCAGGCGCCGGCGACGCGGGGGGCGACCTCGGTGCCGAGCAGCTCGATGCCGCGCAGCAGGTCGGCGTGCGCCAGCCGCGGGTTGGTCATCTGCAGCGAGATCCGGTCGACCCCGCCCAGCTGACCGGAGATGCGCACCAGCTTCTCGGCCACCGAGTCCGGGTCGCCCATGAAGAAGGCGCCGTTCGGCCCGCTGGTGGCGTCGAACTGCGCCCGCGACGGGGCGGCGAACCCGCGCTCCCGGCTGACCTTGGTGAACATCTCGTGCCAGCCCGGGTAGATGGTGTCGGCCGCGGCCTGGCTGCTGTCGGCGACGAAGCCGAACACGTGCAGCCCGACCTGCAGCTCCTCCGGCGCGTGCCCGGCCTGGGCACCGGCCCGGCGGTAGAGGTCGATCAGCGGGGCGAACTGGCGGGGCTCGCCGCCGATGATCGCCACCATCAGCGGCAGGCCGAGCAGCCCGGCGCGGGCGAAGGACTCGGGGCTGCCTCCGACACCGACCCAGATGGGCAGCGGGTCCTGCAGCGGGCGCGGGTAGACGCCCTGGCCGGTCAGCGTCGGGCGGTGCCGGCCGGACCAGGTGACCCGCTCGGAGTCACGGATCTTCAGCAGCAGGTCCAGCTTCTCGGTGAAGAGGGTGTCGTAGTCGCCGAGCGACAGCCCGAAGAGCGGGAAGGCCTCGGTGAACGACCCGCGCCCGACCACCAGGTCGATGCGGCCCTTGCTGATCAGGTCCAGGGTGGCGAACTCCTGGAACACCCGCACCGGGTCCGCGGCGGACAGCACGGTGACCGCGCTGCCCAGCCGGATCCGCGACGTCCGGGCCGCCGCGGCAGCGAGGATGACCGCGGGCGCGGAGTCGTAGTACTCGGGACGGTGGTGCTCACCGATGCCGAAGGAGTAGAGCCCGGACTCGTCGGCCAGGGCGATCTCCTCGAGCAGGTGCTCCATCCGCTCCTCGGGCCCGATGAGCCGCTCGGTGGCCGGGTCGGTCACGGCCGAGACGAAGCTGTCGACGCCGATGTGCACGGGTTCCTCCAGGTGGGCGCGCGGTCGATTCCGTCAAACGTTCAACCAGTCAACCAGGTCGACACGCCATCCATGCCCCGCGTCCCGGAGACGGAGGACACTGGCGTGGTGACCGAACTGGCAGTGCACTGGGCAGGCATCAACTGGGCGGGCAACTACCGCTACGGCGCGACGGAGCTGCACCGGCCGGAGTCGCTGGCCCAGCTCCAGGAGCTGGTGGCGCGCACCCCGCGGGTGCACGTGCTCGGTTCCCGGCACTCCTTCAACGGCGTCTCCGACTCGGCCGAGCTCATCTCGCTCGAGGACATGACCGACCCGGCCACCGTCGTCGTCTCCCCCGACCGCCGCACGGTCACCCTCGACGCCGGCATGCGCTACGGCGAGCTCACCGAGGTGCTGCACCGGGAGGGCCTGGCCCTGCACAACCTCGCGTCGCTGCCGCACATCTCCGTCGCCGGCGCCGTGGCCACCGCCACGCACGGCTCGGGGGTGGGCAACCGCAACCTCGCCGGCGCCGTCAGCGGGCTGGAGCTGGTGACCTCCGACGGCGAGGTCGTGCGCGCCACCCGCGGGGACGCCGACTTCGCCGGCATGGTCGTCGGCATGGGCGCCCTCGGCGTGCTCACCCGGGTCGCCCTCGACGTCGAGCCCGAGTTCTCCGTCGCCCAGCGGGTGTTCGACCACCTGCCCTGGGACGCGCTGTTCGACAACTTCGAGGAGATCGTCTCGGCCGGGTACAGCGTCAGCCTGTTCACCCTCTTCGGCGGCGACGTCGACATGGTCTGGGTCAAGTCGCGCACCGACGGCCCCGCCGCTCCGGAGGAGATGTTCGGCGCCCGTCCCGCCGACGGCGAGCGGCATCCCATCCCGGGCATCGACCCGACGCCGGCCACCCCGCAGCTGGGCGCCGAGGGCCTGTGGTCGGACCGGCTGCCGCACTTCCGGATGGGCTTCACCCCCAGCAACGGCGACGAGATCCAGACCGAGTACCTGCTCCCCCGCAGCCAGGCCGTCGCCGGGCTGCAGGCGCTGCTGCGGCTCGGCCCGGCCATCCGGCCGCTGCTGCAGACCTGCGAGATCCGCACCATCGCCGCCGACGACCTCTGGATGAGCACCGCGCAGGGCGTGGACTCGGTGGCCTTCCACTTCACCTGGGTGCAGGACCAGCCCGCCGTCGAGCACCTGCTGGTCGACCTGGAGGGTGCGCTGCTGCCGCTGGGCGCCCGTCCGCACTGGGGCAAGGTCTTCCTGGCCGACGCCGCCACCCTCGCCCCGCGCTACGCCCACCACGGCGACTTCGTCTCCCTGGTCCAGCGGATGGACCCCCGCGGCGCCTTCCGCAACACCTGGCTGGAGCGCAACGTCCTGGGCTGAGGCACGGGAGGGGACGGCGGTAACACGACCAGAACGCCGCCGTCCCCTCGCTGAGACGTCCCGCGGGCAGGCTGCCGGCCATGAGCGTCACGGACCTGACCCCACCCGCCGTCTTCTCCGGGATCCTGGGCGCCGAGCGGGTGATCCCCGGCGGCCCGGCGGCCAGCGCCTGGCTGCGCGACTTCTCCTGGTACTCCCCGGTCCTGGAGAACGCGCTGGCCGACACCACCGTCGACGCGGTGCTGCGCCCGGGGTCCGTCGACCAGCTGCGCGCGTGCGTGGCCGCCGCGGCCGGGCTGCGCGTCCCGGTGACCCTGCGCGGAGCCGGCACCGGCAACTACGGGCAGTCGCTGCCGCTGCAGTCCGGCGTCGTCATCGACGTCCGGGACGTCGCCGGGGTGCTGGCCGTCACCGAGGGGCGGATCGCCGTCCTGCCCGGCACGGTCATGAAGGACGCCGAGGCCGCGGCGCGGGCGACCGGCCAGGAGCTGGCCGTCATGCCGAGCACCTACCGCATCTCCACCGCCTCGGGGTTCGTCTCCGGCGGCTCGGGCGGGATCGGGGGGGCTGCGCACGGCGACCTGTGGGACGACAACGTGCTGGCCGTCGAGCTGCTCACCGTCGAGGAGACCCCGCGCACCGTCCGGCTCGAGGGCGACGACGTCCGACCCGTGCTGCACACCTACGGCACCATCGGCGTCCTGACCCGGATCGAGTTCCGCCTCGTGCCGGCGCGCGACTACACGCCGGTGGTGGTGGCCTTCCCCGACCTCGCCGCCCTGGCCGGTTTCGCCCACGACCTGGTGTCGGGGGACCTGCACGTGCGGCTGTGCTCGGTGCACGAGGCGGCCGGCGCGGCGATGCTCACCCCGATCACCTCGCTCTACGGGCCGGGCGAGGACGTCGCCCTGCTGTGGGCCGACACCGCCCAGCTGCCCGCGCTGACCGCCGCGGCGACCGCCGCCGGTGGCCGGGTGATCGAGTGGACGGTGAAGCCGCACATCAGCCAGTTCCCGTTCAGCCACTCCATCCTGTGGTCGCGCAAGGCCGAGCCCGCGTCGTCCTGGCTGCAGTGCGAGTACGCCAGCGACCGGACGGCGTTCCTGGACCAGGTCGCCGCGCTGCGGGACCGCTACCCGGGTGTGTTCCTGCAGCACATCGAGGTGATCACCTCCGCCGGCCGCACCCGCCCGATGGGCATCACGCCGTTGGTGGGGCTGCCCGACCACGAGCAGGCGCTGGAGGAGCTCATCGCGTTCTGCCGCGCGCTGGGCATGACGGTGCTCAACCCGCACAGCTACGTCGTCGAGGAGGGCGGCTTCGTCGGCGACACCGCGCAGGTCGTGGCGCTCAAGACCAGCAGCGACCCGTACGGACTGCTCAACCCCGGCAAGCTCGGCGACAGCTTCTTCACCTCCCGCGGTCTCACCCCGCCCAGCGCCCGCGCCGCCACCCGCTGACCGCGGCCGTCGTCCGCGCCGGGTCAACCCCGTCCGACCCGGGTCAACCCGCCTGAGCCGACGTCGAGCCGTGCCATGGCGCGGCTCGACGTCAGCCGGCGCGGGTCGACCCGCGCCAGCGTCAGGCCGTCGGCGGGCGCGGGTCGAAGCGGGCGACCTCGGCCAGCGCCTCGCCGAGGTAGGTGACCATGCCGGCGGCCCGCTGCTCGCCGTACTCGGCGGTCGCCCCCGACGCGTCGCCGATCACGCCGGCCGGGCCGAAGTCGTCGGACGACCAGCCGAAGCTCACCGAGCCGCCGAAGCGCACGTGCCGGTAGGCGTCCAGGTGCTCGGGAACCCAGCGGTCGGCCTGGCTCATGTCGACCAGCTCGGGGCGCAGGTGCAGCATCAGCGACGTCTCGTCCATGCCGCCGTGCACGCCCATGCCCAGCTCCCCCGCCGGGCTCTGCCCGCCCTGGTCGGCCGGCGGGCGCGGGTGCACGGTGAAGGTCCGCAGCCCGGTCTCCAGCCGGATGTCGCGGGCGGCGACCTGCAGCAGCGCGGAGTTGCCGCCGTGGCCGTTGAGGAACACCAGCCGCCGGGCCGGGGTGCGCGCGAGGCTGCGGCCCAGGTCGTGCAGCACCGCGGTGAGCGTGGCCGCCGACAGCCAGAAGGTGCCCGCCGACCAGGCGTGCTCGTTGGACTTCGTGTAGGCCAGCGGAGGCAGCAGCCACAGGTCCAGCTCGTCGCCGAACTGCGCGACCGCCCGCTCGGCGATCGAGGCCGCGGTGATCAGGTCGGTGGCCACCGGCAGGTGCGGGCCGTGCTGCTCGATGGCGCCGACCGGCAACACGACCACGCTGTCCGGGCCGAGGGCCTCGACCAGGGCCGGTGCGGACAGGTCGGTGAGGAGTCGGGTGGTCACGGTCGCCGACGCTAGGCAGCCGGCGTTGCGCCCACGTGACGGCCGCGTGCCGGGCGACACCTGCCCGGAACACAGCACTGCCAGGCTCGCGGCGTGCTGATCGTGCGCAGTGCCCGGGTGGTCGTGACCGGCGAGGCGGAGCTGCCCGACGCGGACGTCGTCTGCGGCGACGACGGCCTGGTCACGACGACCGCCGGCCCGGACGTCGAGGTGCTGGACGCCACCGGTTGCGTGGTCACCCCGGGCCTGGTCAACGCGCACCACCACCTGCTGCAGACCGCCTTCCGCACGCTGCCGGGCACCCGCGGCGTCCCGATGGCGCAGTGGCTGCCGACCATGGCCGCCGCCTACGCCGCCGTCGGGGTGGACGCCGAGCTGGCGCACGCCGCGGCGTCGGCGGGGCTCGCCGAGGCGCTGCTGTGCGGGGTCACCACGGTGGCCGACCACCACCTCACCTGGCCCACCGACCTCCCGGACGACGGCGTCGGCATCGCCACCGCCACCGCCACCGCGGCCCGCGAGCTGGGCGCCCGGCTGGTGTTCGTGCGCGGCTCTGCCCGCGACGACCCGCAGTCCGCGGCTGCCTCCGCCGACGCGATCGCCGCCGCGCTGGTCCCGCACGGCGGGGTCACCGGCGACGGCGCGCTGCAGGTCGCCGTCGGCCCGGCCGGGGTGCACAGCGACGCCCCGGAGACCTTCGCGCTGCTGGGCGAGGTGGCCACCCGCCGCGGGCTGCGGCGGCGCACCCAGGCCAACGAGCAGGTCGACGTGGTCATCGCCGCCGAGCGGTACGGCCGCCGGCCGCTGGAGCTGCTCGACGAGTGGGGCTGGCTCGCCCCCGACGTCACGCTGGCCCACCTGTGCGCGGTCACCCCCGCCGAGGTCGCCCGGCTGGCCGCCGCCGGGGTCACCGCCACCCACGCGCCGGGCTGCGACCTGCCGATGGGCTGGGGCGTGGCGCCGATGGCCGCGCTGGCCGACGCCGGCGTCCCGGTCGGGCTCGGCACGTCCGGCGGCGGCTCCAACGACGCCGGGCACCTGCTCGCCGACGCCCGGCTCGCGCTGCAGGTCGCCCCGCTGGCCGGGCGCCCGGTCGCCGCCCGCGAGGTGCTCGGCTGGGCGACCCGCGGCTCGGCCGACGGGCTGGGCCGCGCCGACCTGGGCCGGCTGACCATGGGCGCGCGGGCCGACCTGGTCTGCTGGGACGTCACCGGCGTCGCCGACACGGGCGTGGCCGACCCGGTGGCCGGGCTGCTGTGGGCATCGCCGGGCCGGCGTCCCCGGCACGTCGTCGTCGGCGGCCGCGTCGTCGTCCGCGACGGGGTGCTGCAGACCGTGCCCGAGGGCGACGTCGTCGCCCGGCTCACCGGCCTGCTGGGGCGGCGGCGGTGAACGGGCCGCTGGCCGGCGCCGTGCTCGACCACGTCGGCACCGAGGAGGCCGACGTCGACGCCCGGGTGACCTTCCTCGTCGACGTGCTCGGCTTCCGGGTCCTGCGCTGGGGCACCCACGTGGTGACCGGCCGGCGCATCGTGATGCTCGCCGACCCGGCCGGCACCAAGCTCGAGCTGATGGAGGTCGCCGAGCGCACCGGCGCGCTGGACCACGTCGGCTACCGGGTGACCGACGTCGACGCCGCGCACGCCGCGCTGCTGGCCGCCGGCTGCACCGAGGTGCGCCCGCCCTTCGAGATCCCGGCGGCGCGGGCCCGGTCGTCGCTGGTGCGCGAGGCGGCCGGGCACCAGCTGCAGCTGATCAGCTACGCCCCCGGCTCCCCGGACATGCCGGGAACCTGACCGCAACCGAGCGGCAACGTCGTCCCGGCACCGTCGGGCCGTGACCCGCCTCCTCGTGCGCAACGCCGTCCTGCTGACCTGCGACCCTGCCCGCCCCGAGCCGTTCAGCGGCTGGTTCACCGTGGACCACACCGGCCGGATCGCCGCGGTCGAGGCCGGCGACCCGCCGGCCGGGACGGACGCCGACGAGGTGCTCGACGTGGACGGCGCGCTGGTGGGGCCCGGCTTCGTGTCGGCGCACAGCCACCTGTTCACCTCCGGGTTCCGCGGCATCGCCAAGGACGAGTCGCTGTACGGGTGGCTGGAGGTGATGCTCGGCTACACCGCCGCCGCGAGGGCCGAGGACGTCTACTGGATGACCCGGCACGGGGCGCAGGACTTCCTCCGCAACGGCGTCACCACCGCCTACGACTTCACCGACACCGGGCTGACGTTCGAGAAGGAGTCCGCCGGGGTCTCCCGCTACGGCGCGACGCTGCCCGAGACCGCCTACCAGCACGCCCAGCTGCGGGCCAAGGTCGACGCCGGGCTGCGGCACGTGCACAGCGTGATGCTCGCCCAGGGCAACGTCCCCCAGGCCGACACCCTGGCCCAGCTGGACGAGGTGGTCGCCGCGGCGGCGACCGCCGACCCGGACCTGCACCTGGGGCTGGCGCTCAGCGGCACCGTGCAGTGGGCCGACAGCCGGGACGCCGCGGCGCTGGAGGTGACCGCGATGCGCCGGCACGGGCTGCTCAACCAGCCGCACTTCCTGGAGACGCCGCACGAGGTGGAGCTGCAGCGGTCGAAGTTCGACTGGTACGCCGACGCCGGTGCGCTCGGCCCGGACCTGGTGTTCGGGCACTTCATCCAGACCACCGACGAGATCATCGGCCGGGCCGCCGCGGCCGGCTGCGGCATGAGCTGGCAGCCGATGAGCAACGGCCGGCTGGCGTCCGGGGTGGCCGCCGTCCCCCGGATGCGCGAGCTGGGCATGCGGGTGGGGATGGGGCTGGACGACCAGTCCTGCACCGACGTGAGCGACCCGTTCAGCAACATGCGGACCGGCCTGGCGCTGCAGCGGGCCACCCACCGCGACCCCGCCGCGCTGCCGGTGCGCGACGTGCTGGAGCTGCACACCCGCGGGTCGGCGGAGGTGCTCGGCATCGACGACCGGGTGGGCAGCCTGCGGGTCGGGCGCTACGCCGACTTCCTGGTGGTCGACCCGCGCGAGCCCGACACCGGACCGGTCTGGGACGCGGTCGGCACCTACGTGCTGGCCTGCTCGCTGCGCAACCTGGCGCAGGTGCGGGTCGGTGGCCGGCTGGTCGCGGCCGGCTCCCGCCTGACCGACCCGGCCGCCGGCGAGGTCTCCGGCCAGCTGCACGAGCGGATGGCCCGCCTCCGCCGGGACGTCGACGGCCGCTGACAGCACTGCGCCGGCGACCCGTGCGGGTCGCCGGCGCAGCGGACGGTCGAGCGTCAGTTGAGGGCGATGGAGGTGTCGAGGAACTCGTTGGTGGCGATGTCCTCGGGGGTCAGGCCCGCCTTGGGTGCGGTGCCCTGCTCGGTGAAGATCGGCGTCGTCTGCTCGATGAGCGTCTGCAGCCGGGCGGTGTCGAAGGACCCGTGCGTGCCGTCGGTGCCGTTGCCGACGATCTCCAGCTCCGACATGGTCTGCGCCGAGTAGTCGGCGACGGCCTCGGAGTACTGCCAGCCGGTGTCGTACTCGGTCACCAGCTCGACGATCAGCGCGTTGGCGGCGGCGGGGTCGGCCACGTAGTCGAGGTCGGCCTGCTGCATGACCGGGACGAGCGCCTCGAGGCAGCCCGACAGCTCCTCGACCTTGTCCCCGCGCACCGACAGCGACGAGGCGTAGACCTGGAAGCCGGCGTCGTGGATGAGCTGGTACTCCACCGGCTTGCCCCAGGCGTCGACCTCGTTCTCGTAGATGAACGGCTCGGCGCTGGCATAGCCCTGCTGGGCGTCGGCGCCACCGGAGGCGACGAAGGCCGCCGGGGTGCCGTCGTAGCCGCCGTCGAGCTGGCTCTCCTTGAGCACCCCCGCACCGACCAGGTAGTCCATGTACGCCGAGCCCTCGAAGTACCGGACGATCGTGTCGGTCTTGCCGAGGTCGGCGATCGTCTTCACGTCGGGGTGCGTGGCCGGGTCCCACATGATCATCTGCGGCGACTTGTCGAGCTGGGCCAGCACGCCGACGGTCGGCTGGGTGGCTGAGAGCTGGATCGCCTCGTCGGTGTCGACGTACCCCAGGGTGATCGCGTCGTCGGTGTACATCTGCGCGGTCACGGCCTGGAAGCCGATGGCCGGCCCGCCCGAGCGGATCTCGACCTGGACGCCGGTGCTCGCACCTTCGCTGTCGACCAGGTTGCCGCGCACCGACTTCGAGCCGGCGTCGATCTCCGGGTCGGGGCCGAGCAGCTGGTAGATGCCGCCGTGCTCGGCCTCGGGGTTCCAGTCGGTCTGGATGACCACGGTCGAGGGGCAGCCGGCCGCCGCCAGGTCGGTGCCGCCGGCCTCGGCTGCCGGGGCCGCGACGGCGGCGGGAGCCTCCTCGCCGCCGCAGGCGGCCAGGCTGAGGACGGACATGCTCACGGCCGCGAGGCCGATCGTGGTGCGGATCCTGCGCACTCGGTCTCCTTGGGTGGGGCGGTGGGTGGTGCGGGGGTGTGCGGCACCGGCCGCGCTGCCGGGCGGCAGTCGGCTGGTGCAGATCGGGGACGGCCGCCCTGCAGGGGCCCGCCGCGAGCGTGCGAGTGGTGGGGGGCAGGGAGGTCCTTCAGGCGGCGTCGCGGCTCTGGTCGTACCAGCGGCCGACGGCGAGCCTGCCCAGCCAGCCGAAGAGCGCGAAGACGGCGAACCCGAGGGCGGCGGCGACGAGGATGGTGGCGAAGAGCTCCGCGCCCTGGATGCGGTTGCGGAAGTTGTCCAGCACGATCCCGAGCCCGGCCTGGCCCTGCTTGAAGAAGACGTCGCCGACGATCGCGCCGACCACCGACAGCCCGGCGGAGATGCGGAAGCCGGCGAAGACGGCCGGCATGGCGGCGGGCAGCTGCAGCTTCACCAGCCGGGTCAGCCGGCTCGCGCCGTGCAGGTCGAACAGCTCGTGCATGCCCCGGTCGACCGACTGCAGCCCGAACAGCGTGTTCGACACGATCGGGAACAGCGAGATGAGCACGCAGACGATGACCCGGGCGCCGAAGCCGTAGCCGAACCAGAAGGCGATCAGCGGCACCAGCGCGAGGATCGGGATGCACTGCAGCGCCACCGCGTAGGGGAACAGCGAGCGCTCGGCGACCTTGGCCTGGCTCATCAGGACCGCCCAGGCCAGCCCGATGACGATGGCGATCGCCAGGCCGGTGAAGGTGACCTTGACGGTCTGGGCCAGCGCCTCGCCGATCCGCTCCACGGTGGGGCCGTCGGTGAAGGCGGCGAGGACGTCCTGCGGCGGCGGCATGAGGAACCGGCGCGCGGGGTCCAGGACCAGGTAGGTGATCGCGTACCAGGCGCCGATCAGCGCGGCGAACACCGCGAGCGGAGCGGCCCACCGGGTGACGCCGGCGCCGCGGCGGCGACGCACCAGCGGCGCCGTCCCGCCGGTGCCGGCGGCCGGTGCGGCGGCGGGCGGGGCGTCGGGCAGGGTGGTGGTCACGGGCGGCTCCTCGGTGGCGCGGGTGCGGGCCGGGGCGCTCACGAGTGGCCTGCCCGCAGCGCGTGGGAGACCTGGCCGGACAGTGCCGCGAACTCCGGGGTGAACCGCAGCTCCGGCGTCCGGTCGGCGCCGAAGGGGACCTCGAAGGTGTCGACGACGTGACCGGGGCGGCCGCTCATCACCAGCACCTTCGTGGACAGGTAGACGGCCTCGCTGACCGAGTGGGTGATGAACAGCGCGCCGAAGCCCTTGGCGTGGAAGAGCCGGATGAGCTCGTCGTTGAGGCGCTCGCGGGTGATCTCGTCGAGCGCGCCGAACGGCTCGTCGAAGAGGAAGAGGTCGGGATCGAGGGTGAGCGAGCGGGCCAGGGAGGCGCGCATCCGCATGCCGCCGGACAGCGCCCGGGGCAGCTTCTTCTCCTGCCCCTTCAGGCCGACCAGCTCCAGGGCGTCGCGGGCGGCCTGGTTGGTGGCGGTCTTGCTCATCCCGTGCAGCTCGGCGAGCAGCTGCACGTTCTTGAGCACCGTGCGCCAGGGCAGCAGGGTGGCGTCCTGGAACACGTAGCCGATGCGCTGCGCGTCCATCTCGGCGGTGCCGAAGGTGGCCGGCGACAGCCCCGAGGCGATCCGCAGCAGGGTGCTCTTGCCGCAGCCCGAGGGGCCGACCACGGTGACGAACTCACCGCGGTGGACGTCGAGGTCGACGCCCTCGAGGGCGACGGTGCCGTCGGGGAAGGCCTTGGCGACGTCCCGGAAGTGCAGGACGCGGGTGCCGGTGCCGGCCGCGGGGACGCTGGGCGCTGGTGCGCTCACGGGCAGCTCCGAGGGTGGGATCGGTTGCGGTCAGGTGCCACCCTGGGTGGCCGTTGTTTCGGTTGCGTGTGCCGACGGTGAACGCCGCGCACCGGCCATCACGAGTTCGTCACGCCCGTGCCACGAGCGTCCGCGAGACCGCACTGCGTGCCACCACCCGCCCCCGGGACACGACCACCCGCGAGGTGCCGGCGCCGGCCACGGCGGCGTCCAGGCTCTCCGCTCCGATCGCCAGGAACTCCGCCACCGAGCCCACGGCGACGGCCGGCACCGGCAGGCCGAGGCACGCCCGAGCGCCGGCGCTCACCGCGTGCCAGGCCTCCCGGGTGGACAGGTGCCCGGCAGTGACCAGCAGCGAGGCGGCCTCGCAGGCGTCGGCCCGGCCCATCGGGTTGAACGGGTCGCGCAGGTTGTCGCCACCGGCGCCGACGGTGGCCCCCGCGTCGAGCAGGGTGCGCACCGCGGTCAGCCCGCGCGGCGGGGCGACGGCGGCGTCGCGGCCCTGCAGGTAGAGGTTGGTCTGGGGCAGCGCGATCACCCCGACCCCGGCCCGGGCGACCTCCGCGGCGGTCGCCCGCGCCACCTCCAGCGGGTGCACGCCCAGGCTGACGCAGTGCCCGGCGGTCACGCCGAGGTCGAAGCCGGTGGCGGTGACCCGGCGGGCCAGGTCGCGCAGCCCCTGGGCGGTGGGGTCGAGCGTCTCGTCGGTGTGCAGGTCCAGCGGCAGCCCGGCGGCGGCCGCGGCGTCGAAGGAGGTGGTCAGCCCCGCGGCCCGGTCGCCCCACAGGTGCGGCACACCGCCCACGACGTCGGCGCCGGCGGCGATCGCCTCGGCCAGCAGCCGCGGGGTGGCGGCCGCCTCCAGCTCCGTCCACGGCGCGCTCAGCAGCGCCACCACCTGGATCTCCACCAGCCCGGCGAGCGCGTCGCGGACCTGGACCAGCGCGCGCAGGTGCCGGGTGCCGGCGTGCGCCCCGACGTCGGCGTGGGTGCGGATCGCGGTGGTGCCGTTGGCCAGGTACTCGTACGCCGCCCGGGTGGCCCGCTCGACCAGGTCCTCGTGGGTGAAGTCGGCGGCGATGGCGCGGATCGCGGTGATCGCCCCGGCCAGGTCACCGGTGGGGTTGGGCACCCGGTGGCTGGTCAGCGCCTTGTCCAGGTGGGCATGCGGCTCGGCCGGCGCGGGCAGCAGCCAGTGCCCGGCGAGGTCGACCACCTCGTCGTCCGGCTGCGGCGGCAGCAGCGGGGCGACGGCGACCACGAGTCCTCCGGCGATGCGCACGTCGGACCGGACGCCGTCGAGGTCGGTCGCCCCCTGCAGCAGGAGGCTCACAGGTCGAGCACCAGGCGCGGGCCGGCGGCGCGGGAGACGCAGACCATCATCACCACGTCCTCGGCCTGCTCGGCGGGGGTGAGCACCGAGTCGCGGTGCTCGACCGCGCCCTCCAGCACCGGCGTCTCGCAGGTGCCGCAGGTGCCGACCCGGCAGGAGGACAGGACGACGACGCCCTCGGCGGCCACGGCGTCGAGCACCGACTGCCCCGGCTCGACCGTCACCGTCGCACCCGAGAGCGCGAGTTCCACCTCGAACGGGTCGGGCCACACCGGCTCGCCGAACTCCCGGGCCTCGAACCGCTCGGCGTGCAGCGCCGTGGGCGGCCAGCCGGCCAGGGTCTCCTCGACGGCGTCGATGAGCCGGGTCGGCCCGCAGACGTAGACGGCGGTGTCGGTGCGCGGCTGCGCCAGCAGCGCACGGACGTCGAGCCGGGCACCCTCGTCGGCGGCGTGCACGGTGACCCGGCCGGGGTGCGCGGCGGTCAGCTCGGCGACGAAGGCCATGGTGGCTCGGGAGCGGCCGGCGTAGTCCAGCGTCCACTCCGCGCCGGCGGCCTCGGCGGTGGCGACCATCGCCCGCAGCGCGGTGATGCCGATGCCGCCGGCGACGAAGCGGTACCGGGTGCCGGGGGTGACCTCGAAGGCGAAGTGGTTGCGCGGCCCGCGCACCCGTAGCCGCTGGCCGGGCTCGACGGTGTCGTGCAGCCGCACCGAACCACCGCGGCCGGCGTCCTCGCGCAGCACCGCGACCCGCCAGCGGGAGCGGTCGTCGAGGTCGCCGCACAGCGAGTACTGCCGCTCGACGCCGGGGGCCAGCAGCACGTCGACGTGCGAGCCGGGGGTCCAGGCGGGCAGGTCGCGGCCGTTGTGGGAGACCAGGTCCAGGGCGACCACGCCGTCGGCCAGCGGGGTCCGGGCGGCGACGACGAGGTCGCGTTCGACGTCGGAGAAGAAGCTCACGGCAGCGATCCTGACCTGCCGATCGGCGCTGCGAACGAGCGACGCAGAGAGGTCACACGGACGTAACCGGCCGCGGTTACCAACGCATCGTGACCCTCTCCGTCTCCCCGCCCAGTGCCGCCACCGTCGCCGAGCTCGCCGCCGAGCTCGCCGTCCTGCTGGGCGAGCGCAACGTCTCGACCGAGCTGCGCGCGCGGGAACGGGCCTCGGTCGACGGGGCGTGGATGAGCCCGATCATCAGCGAGCAGCTGCCGCTGGGGCTGGCCGACCTGGTCGCGTACCCGACCACCGCGGAGCAGATCGGCGCGGTCGTCGCGGCCGCTGTCCGGCACGGCGTGCCGGTCACCCCGCGCGGCAAGGGCACCGGCAACTACGGCCAGGCCATCCCGATGTCCGGCGGGCTGGTGCTCGACACGTCGCGTGCGCGCGCGGTGGTCGAGGTCGGCGAGGGCTTCGTGACCGCCGAGGCCGGGACGCCGATGGTCGCCCTGGAGCGCGCGGCCGCCGCGACCGGCCAGCAGCTGTGGATGTACCCCTCGACCGCGCAGTCCTCGATCGGCGGGTTCCTGGCCGGCGGGTCCGGGGGCACCGGCACGATCGCGCACGGCAGCAACGACGCCGGCTTCGTGCTGGCCCTGGACGTCGTCCACGCCACCGGGTCACCCGACCTGGTGCACGTCGAGGGCGAGGAGGCGGCCCGCTTCGTGCACAACTACGGCACCGCCGGGGTCATCGCCCGGGCCACCGTGCGGCTGGAGCCGCTGCAGGACTGGCGCGGGGTCTGGGCCAGCTTCCCCGACTTCACCGGCGCGCTGTCGGTGCTGCGCGAGATCGGCAGGCTGCAGCCGCTCCCCCGGCTGGTGTCGGCCGACACCCCGGAGATCACCGCGACCCTGCCCGAGGACCCGGCGCTGCCGGCGGGCCGGGCCAGCCTGCGGGTGATCGCCGACGCCTCGACCGTCGAGGCCGTCCGGGGGCTGGTCGAGGGCGCCGGCGGCCGGGTCGAGGACGTGCGCGAGGGCCCGCAGGTGCCGCTGGCGCTGAGCGTGCTGAGCTACAACCACCCGATCGAGTGGCTGCAGAAGAGCGCCCCCGGCGTGTACTTCCACGTGGAGGTGTCCGGCGACGCACTGGTCGAGCGGATCGACGAGGTGCACGCGGTCTACGAGGGCGGGCTGCTGCACATCGAGGCCGGCCACACCGTGCCGATCGGGATGCTGGCCGGGGTCTACCGCAGCCCCGAGCAGGTCTACGCCGGCATCGCGGCGTTGAACGCGATCGGGGTGGGGGTGCACGACCCGCACCAGTGGAACGTCGACTTCCAGCTCGGCCGCACCCTGGAGACCGCCGCGACCACCGACCCGCACGGCCTGCTCAACCCCGGCAAGCTCAACGCCGACTACGACGGCCCCACCAAGGGCGCCATCCGGTGACCGCTCCCGGCTGGGGCGTGCACGACGACGCCGGCCCGCCCGCCGACCCGCTCGAGCTGGCCCGCGCCTGGCTGCCCGACGACGCCGACCCCGACCGGCCGCGGGTCACCCTGTCGACGGTCGGCACCGACGGCTACCCCGACGCCCGCACCGTGCTGCTGTCGGCGTTCGACCAGACCGGGTTCGCCTTCCACACTTCGGCGACCAGCCGCAAGGTCGCCGAGCTGGCCGCCGTGCCCCGGGCGACGCTGACGGTGCTGTGGCCGGACTGGACCCGGCAGCTGGTGGTGCGCGGGGACGTCGTCCCCGACGGCCCCGAGCAGTCGTCGGCGGCGTGGGCGGCCCGGTCGGCGTACCTGCGGCAGCTGGCCTGGCACAACACCGACGAGCTGGCCGGGCTCGACCTGGCCGGGCGGCTGCGCCGCTGGGGAGCCGGCACCCCGGAGGGCCAGGCCGACTCGTGGGTCGGCTACCGGGTGCAGCCGCGGGAGCTCACGTTCTGGGCGGCGCACCCCGAGGCGGCCAGCCGGCGGGTGCAGTACACCCGCACCCCCGACGGCTGGACCTGGCGGTACCGCGCCGGCTGACCCGGGTCCCCCACCGGGGCGGAGGTCCCGGTCAGGCTCCTCCTCCCCGCCACCCACATGGCCGTTCCGGTGGCGGGGACGGGTCAGACGCCGGTGCCCAGGTCGGCCGGGTCGGCGTTGGCGCCGCAGACCACGACCCCGACCCGCTCCCCCGCCGCCGGCACGTAGGCCCCCGACAGCAGCGCCGCCAGCGCCGTCGCCCCACCGGGCTCCGCGGCGACGTGCAGGTCCTGCCACAGCAGGTGCCGGGCGGCCCGGACGGCGTCGGTGTCCACGAGCACCGCCTCGACGCCGGTGGCCCGCGCGGTGGCGAGACCGTGGCCGCCGATCCGCCGGGCACCGAGCGCGTCGGACGCCAGCCCCGCGACCTCGACGTCCACCGGGTGGCCGGCGACCAGCGCGGCCGACAGGGTCGCCGTCCCGTGCGTCTCGACCGAGACCACCCGCACCGTGCCGGCGTAGTGCGCGGCGATGCCGCCGATCAGCCCGCCGCCGCCGGTGGCCACCAGCACGGTGTCGAGCTCCGGCGCCTGCGCGGCCAGCTCGCGGCCGACGGTGCCCTGGCCGGCGACGACGTCCCGGTCGTCGTAGGCGTGCACGTACAGCGCGCCCGGGGACGCGGCGCGGGCGCCGCTGGCCGCGGCCGCCTCGGCGTAGGAGGAGCCGGCCAGGACGACGGTGGCGCCGCGCTGGCGGATGCCGGCGATCTTCACCGGCGGAGCGGTCTCGGGCACGTAGACCTCGGCCGGGACGCCGAGCTCACGGGCGGCGTGGGCCACCGCCAGGCCGTGGTTGCCGCCCGAGGCGGTGACCACCAGGTCGGGCAGCTCCGGGGCGGCGAGCAGCCGGTTGAGCGCGCCACGGGCCTTGAACGACCCGGTGTGCTGCAGCTGCTCGAGCTTGAGCACCACCGGGAACCGGCCCCCGGCCAGCGGCACCTCCCAGCCGACCGTGGGGGTGCGCCGCACCCGCCCGCCGAGCCGGACGGCGGCCGCCTCGACCTCGTCCCGGGTGACCGGTGCGGGCAGGGTCGTGTCCTCGGTTGTCACGCCGGCGAGGCTAGCCAGGTGCGTGGACGCACCACCTCCTGGGCACAGCGGCCACCATGTACGACGCCAAGAACCCCGCAGACGGCCCCTACGAGGACGACCCCGAGCTCGGCGGCTCCCCGTTCAGCGACCGCTCCCCCGACGCCGTCGACGACCCCGAGGCAGACGCCGAGGCCGACCTCGAGGCCGACATGGAGGACGGTCACGCCACCTGAGCACCACGCCACCCGAGCCCACCCCGGGAAGATCCTGACCGCCCCGTGCGCTCACCGGGCCGGACGGGCCACGCGACCGGCGTGCCCGTCCGGTCCGGCCGTGCCGGGGACAGCGGAGGAACTGACGATGGGCTGGCTGCTCGACGCACACGTGCACGTCCTGGGTGCCGACATCCTGTGGCGGGAGATCATCGGCAACGGGATCGGGCTGGCCAGCGCGGTGCTGGGGATGAACCGGCGGACGGCGGCCTGGCCGGTCGGCATGGCCGCCAACGTGCTGCTGTTCACCGTCTTCCTCGGCGGGGTGTTCGCCACCCCGCAGGACACCGACCTCTACGGCCAGGCCGGCCGGCAGGTGCTGTTCTTCGCCGTCAGCGCCTACGGCTGGTGGCGCTGGCACGCCAACCGCGCCGCCGGTTCCGGCGCCCCCGCGGTCGAGCCGCGCTGGGCGACCGGCCGGGAGCGGCTGACCCTGCTGGCCGCCACCGCCGCCGGGGTCGCGGTGGCCTGGTGGGCGCTGACCCTGCTGGGCAGCTTCGGCCCGCTCGCCGACGCCTGGATCTTCGTGGGCAGCATGCTCGCCACCTACGGCATGGCCCGCGGGTACGTGGAGTTCTGGCTGGTCTGGGTGGCCGTCGACGTCGTCGGCGTGCCGCTGCTGCTGCGCGCCGGCTACTACCCCTCGGCGCTGCTCTACGTCGTCTACGGCGCCTTCTGCGTGGTGGGCTTCCGCGCCTGGCTGCAGCTGCGGCGCGCCCCGCAGCCGGCCACCGACCCCCAGCTGGAGGCGATCGGCTGACCGGTGGCCGGGCGGGGGGCACCCGCCCGGCCACCGGCCGTCAGTTGCCGCTGGCGAAGGCCGAGTCGAAGGACGCCGCCGGCGGGTCGAACGCCAGCCGGCGCACGAACTCCAGCGCCTCGGGCGCCCCCACGAGCCGGTCCATCCCGGCGTCCTCCCACTCCACCGAGATCGGCCCGGCGTAGCCGATGGTGTTGAGCATCCGGAAGCAGGCCTCCCACGGGACGTCGCCGTGCCCGGTGGAGACGAAGTCCCAGCCGCGCCGCGGGTCGGCCCAGGGCAGGTGCGAGCCCATCCGGCCGTTGCGCCCGTTGCCGACCTGCTTCTTCGCGTCCTTGCAGTCGACGTGGTAGATCCGGTCCTTGAAGTCCCAGAGGAACCCGACCGGGTCGAGGTCCTGCCACACGAAGTGACTGGGGTCCCAGTTGAGCCCGAAGGCCTCCCGGTGGCCGATGGCCTCCAGCGTGCGCACCGTCGTCCAGTAGTCGTAGGCGATCTCCGACGGGTGCACCTCGTGGGCGAACTTGACCCCGACCTCGTCGAAGACGTCCAGGACCGGGTTCCAGCGGGCCGCGAAGTCCGCGTAGCCGTCCTCGACCATCGACTCGGGCACCGGCGGGAACATCGCCACGGTCTTCCAGATCTTGGACCCGGTGAAGCCGACGACGACGTCGACGCCCAGCGCGCGGGCGGCGCGGGCCGTCGCCTTCATCTCCTCCGCGGCCCGCTGCCGGACGCCCTCGGGGTCGCCGTCGCCCCACACCCGCGGGTGCACCATGCCGCGGTGCCGCTCGTCGATCGGGTCGTCGCAGACGGCCTGGCCGTTGAGGTGGTTGGAGATGGCGAACACCTGCAGGCCGTGCCGCTCCAGCAGGTCGAGGCGCTCCTTGACGTACCCCTCGTCCTCGGCGGCCCGGACGACGTCGAGGTGGTCGCCCCAGCAGGCGATCTCCAGGCCGTCGTAGCCCCAGCCCGACGCGAGCCGGCACACCTCCTCGAACGGCAGGTCGGCCCACTGGCCGGTGAACAGGGTGACGGGGCGGGGCATCAGTTCTCCCTCGTGATGTCGGTCCAGGTGGAGCGGTCGGCGGCGCTGCGCTCGACGGCGTCCAGCACGCGCTGCACGGCCAGCCCGTCGGCGAAGGACGGCGTCGGCTGCTCGCCGGCGGCCAGCGCGGTCACCAGGTCCACGACCTGGTGGGTGAAGCCGTGCTCGTAGCCCAGCCCGTGCCCGGCCGGCCACCACGCGCCGACGTAGGGGTGCTCGGGCTCGGTGACCACGATCCGCCGGAAACCCGCGGTCTCGGCGGGCTCGCTGCCGTCGAAGAGGTGCAGGACGTTCATGTCCTCGAAGTCGAAGGCCAGGCTGCCGGCCGAGCCGTTGACCTCGATCCGGATCGCGTTCTTGCGGCCGAGCGCGAACCGGGTGGCCTCGAAGGTGGCCAGTGCCCCGCCGGAGAGCCGGCCGAGGAACACCGCGGCGTCGTCGACGGTGACCTCGCCCATGCCCTCCCCGCCGACGCCGCCGAGGGCACCGGTGCTGGCCGGCAGCGGGCGCTTGCGGACGAAGGTCTCCAGGACGGCGCTGACCCCGGTGACCGACTCACCGGTGATGAACTGGGTCAGGTCGACGATGTGCGCGCCGATGTCGCCCAGCGCGCCGGAACCGGCCCGCTCCTTCTCCAGCCGCCAGGACATCGGGGCGGCCGGGTCGGCGATCCAGTCCTGCAGGTACTGCGCGCGGACGTGCCGCACCTGCCCGATCCGGCCCTCGGCGACGAGCCGCGCGGCCAGCGCGATCGCCGGCACCCGCCGGTAGGTGAACCCGACCATGGCGAGCACCCCGGACGCCGCGGCCTCCGCGGCCGCGGCGGTCATCGCCTCGGCCTCGGCGACCGAGTTGGCCAGTGGCTTCTCGCAGAGCACGTGCTTGCCGGCCCGCAGCGCGGCGATCGCGATCTCGGCGTGGGTGTCGCCGGGGGTGCAGATGTCGACCAGGTCGACGTCGTCGCGCTCGACGAGCCGGCGCCAGTCGGTCTCGGTGTCGGCCCAGCCCAGCCGCTCGGCGGCGGCGGAGACGGAGTCGGCGTTCCGGCCGCCCAGCACGGTGAGCTCGGGGCGGAGCGGGAGGTCGAAGAAGCGGGGCGCGGTGCGCCACGCGTGGGAGTGCGCCACGCCCATGAAGGCGTGGCCGATCATGCCGACGCGGAGCGGCGGCCGGGAAGCTGAGGTCATCGAGGAGCTCCAGGGAGAGGGGCCGAGTACCGCGGGATGCCCCCCGCGGTACCCGGCCGGCCGGTCAGGACTCGAACGCGCTGTCGATGTACTGGTCGACGTTGTCCTTGGTGACGACCGGGGCGTTGAGCACGATCTGCCGCGGGATCTCCACCTCGACCAGGTCCGACAGTCGCTTGTCCTGGGCGATCAGCCGGGCCAGGCGCACGCCGTCGGCGGCCTGGGTGGAGGGGTAGATGACCGTGGCCTTGAGCACCGAGTCGTCGGCCTGGATGCTGCGCATGGCGTTCGCCGAGCCGGCGCCGCCGACCATGAAGAACTCGCTGCGGCCGGCGTTGTTGATCGCGGCCAGGACGCCGACGCCCTGGTCGTCGTCGTGGTTCCAGATGGCGTCGATCTGCGGGGCGGCCTGCAGCAGGTTGGCCGCGACCTCCTCGCCGGACTCCACGGTGAACTCCGCGGCGACCCGGTTGTCGACGTCCAGGCCACAGTCGGCCAGCGCGTCGGCGAAGCCCTGGCTGCGGTCCTGGGTCAGCGGCAGGGAGTCGATGCCGGCGATCTCGGCGACCACGGCGTCGGGCTTGTCGGCCAGCTGCGAGCAGACGTAGGTGCCGGCCGAGACGCCCATGCCGTAGTTGTCGCCCAGCACGGTGGCGCGGGCCGCGAAGGGGCTGCTGAACTCGCGGTCGACGTTGATGACCGGGATGCCGGCCTCCATGGCCTTGAGCGCGACCGGGGTCAGCGCGGCGCCGTCGAAGGGCAGCAGCACGATCGCGTCCACGCCGTCGTTGATGAAGGTCTCGACCTGGCTGATCTGGGCGCTCACGTCGTTGGTGCCCTCGGCGACGACCAGCTCGACGTCGTCGTACCGCTCGTCCTCGGCGCGGGCGGCCTCGGTGATGCCGGCCATCCAGCCGTGGTCGGCGGCCGGCGCGGAGAACCCGATCCGGACGGTCTCGCCCGGGTCGTCGTTGGCGCTGGCGGCCTGGCCGCCGCCGGACTCGGCCGCGGCCTGCGGCTCGGGGGTGTTGCCGGTGCACCCGCTGACCAGGGCCACGGCCCCGACCGCGCAGACGGCGGTGGTCATGGAACGGCGGAACCGGCGCTGCTTCGTTGCAGACATCGTCTCTCCTCGGGAGTTCGCCTGGCGCCGAACGGCCAGGTGGTCGGTGGGGGTGGTGGTGGGACGGTCAGGTGGTGGGACCGGCGGCCGCACCGGGCGTGGGGCTGCCCGACGGGCTGCCCGGGATGGAGGTGCCGGTGGACGCCGGGGTGCCCCCGCCTCGCAGGCCGCGCTGGCGGGAGGTGCCCGCGGCCACCCGCTGCTGCAGCAGGACGGCGGCGACGATGATCACGCCCTTGGCCACCGCCTGCGCCGAGCTGGACAGGTCGTTGAGGGTGAAGACGTTGCTCAGCGTGGTGAAGATCAGCACGCCGATGACGGTGCCGACGATCGTGCCGCGGCCACCGATGAGCAGCGTCCCGCCGATGACCACCGCGGCGATGGCGTCCAGCTCGAGCAGCGTGCCGTGCGTCGAGCTGCCGGTCGTCGTCCGGGCCATGAGCATGACCGCGGCGATCCCGCAGGTGACACCGGAGAGCACGTAGAGCAGCACGGTGTGCCGCTGCACCCGGATGCCGGCCAGCCGGGCGGCCTCGGCGTTGCCGCCGACGGCGAAGGTGCGCCGGCCGAAGGTGGTCCGGTTGAGCAGCACCCAGCCGGCGACGGCGACCAGCGCGAACACGATGACCAGCGTCGGGATGCCGAGCACGTCGCCGCCGAAGAACCCGATGAAGTCGGTGTCCTGGACGATCTGGGTGCGCCGGTTGGCGATGATCTCGGCGAGCCCGCGGGCGGCGGCCAGCATGGCGAGGGTGGCGATGAAGGCGACGAGCTTGCCGTAGGCGATGACGACGCCGTTGACCAGCCCGCACACCGCCCCGACCAGCAGCGCGGTGCCGACCATGACGATCCAGTGCACGTCGGCGGCGATCGCCTGGGTGGCCAGGGTGGTCGCCCAGACCGAGCTGAGCGCGACGATGGCCCCGACCGACAGGTCGATGCCGCCGCCGATGATCACGAACGTCATGCCCACGCTGACGACGCCGGTGACCGCGGCCGCCCGCAGGATGGTCACCACGTTGTCCACGTCGGCGAACCGGTCGCCGGCGCTGACCAGCCCGGCGACGCAGAGCAGGACGAGGCCGACGACCAGGCCCAGGTTGCGGCCGAGCGGGCCGGCGAGCAGGCCCGGCCCCCCGCCGCGGTCGGGGCGCACGGTGGTCGCGCCGCCGGTCGCGCCGCCCGCGGCCTTGCTGCTGCTGGTGGTGGTGGTCTGGCTCATGCCGCGTCCCCTTCTCGTACCGCGCCCGCCGTGGGCGCGGCTCCCTGCATGACGAGGTCGAGCACCCGGTGCTCGTCGAGCTCCTCGGCCGGGCTGCTGGCCACGACCGCGCCGTCGGCGACGACCAGCACGTGGTCGGCCAGCCCCAGGACCTCCGGGATCTCGCTGGAGACGACGACCACGGCCACGCCGCGGTCGGCCAGCGCCCGGATCAGCGCGTAGATCTCCGAGCGGGCGCCGACGTCGACACCGCGGGTCGGCTCGTCCAGGAGCAGGACCTTGCAGTCGCGCAGCAGCCACCGGGCCAGCACGACCTTCTGCTGGTTGCCGCCCGAGAGCGTGCGCACCTCGCGGCTGACGTCGACCGGGCGCAGGTCCAGGGACTCGGCCTGGTCGCGGGCCGCCTGCTTCTCCGCGCTCCCGGACAGGAACCCACCGCGGGCGAAGCGGCCCAGCGAGGACATCGTGATGTTGCGGTAGATCGGCTCGCCGAGCAGCAGCCCCTGGCTCTTGCGCTCCTCGGGGGCCAGCCCGACCCCGGCGCCGACGGCCCCGGACACGTCCCCGGCCCGCAGCCGGCGCCCGGCCACCCGGACCGTGCCGGCGGTGGCCCGCCGGGCCCCGTAGACGGTCTCCAGGATCTCCGAGCGGCCCGACCCGACCAGCCCGGCCAGGCCGAGCACCTCACCGGGGCGGACGGTGAAGGAGACGTCGTCGAAGCTGCCGGCCAGCGCCAGGCCCTCGACCTCCAGCAGCGGTGCCACCGACGGGTCGGGCAGCGCGCGGCGGGGCGGGAAGACGTACTCGATGGTGCGGCCGGTCATCAGCGTGATGACCTCGCGGGTGGAGGTGCTGCGCGCCGGCAGCCCGGTGGCGACGGTGCGGCCGTCCTTGAGGACGGTGATCCGGTCGCCGACCTCGCGGATCTCCTCGAGCCGGTGGGAGATGTAGACGACGGCGACGCCGCCGGCGGTGAGGTCGCGGATGACCTGGAAGAGGTGGTCGACCTCCTCGCTGTCGAGCACCGCGGAGGGCTCGTCCATGACGATCAGCCGGGCGTCCTGGGACAGCGCCCGCGCCATGCTGACCATCTGCTGCGAGGCCGCCGACAGCGACCCGACCTCGGCGGTGGGCCGGATCTCGGGGTGCCCGAGCCGGGCGAGCAGCTCCCCGGCCGCGCGGTTGGCCGCGGCCGGTCGGGTCAGACCCAGCCGCGAGCGCTCCCGGCCGAGGAAGACGTTGTCGGCGACGGTGAGCCCGGCGACCAGGTCCAGCTCCTGGTAGATGGTCGCGATGCCCAGCGACATCGCCGCCTGAGGATCGCCCAGGGTGACCGGGGCGCCGTCCCAGGTGATCTGGCCCTCGTCGGGCTGGTGGGCCCCGGCCAGCACCTTGATCAGCGTCGACTTGCCGGCGCCGTTCTGGCCGAGCAGGCAGTGCACCTCGCCGGGCCGGACGTCGAGGTCCACGCCGTCGAGCGCGCGGACGCCCGGGAACTGCTTGACGATGCCGCGCATCTCCAACAGCGGTACAGCGGTCTCCACAGGACCAGCTCCTGACTTTTGCTCAGCGTTGAACAGAAGTGCGTCAGGCGGGACCATATGTCCCAGCTCACAGCCGGGTCAAGGAGGTTCGGCGGCGTTGCCGGATCGTGATGCGAGCGCGCGGTACCGCCGCACCGGCCGAGCGGGCGCGACGCGGGGTGGGCGGTGCGGGGAGCGGGCGGTCAGTGCCCGGCGGCGGCGGGGCCGTCGGCGCGGCCGGCCGGCACGACGGCGTCCTCGTCGAGGTAGCCCTCGATGGCCATCAGCGCGGCCCCCAGCCGCCCGGACAGCGCCGGGGCGTCGCTCACCGTGATCTCCAGCGCGCGGGCCGCCAGCGGCAGCGACCGGCCGTAGACCGCCTCGCGGATGCCGGCCAGCAGCGGCGCACCGGCCTGGGCCACGCCACCGGTCATCACGATCCGGTGCGGGTTGAAGAAGTTGACCAGCGCCGCCAGCACGGTGCCGATGGTGCGCCCGGCGTCGCGCACCAGCTCCAGCGTCGGGCCGTCGCCGTGCCGGGCCAGCTCCAGCAGCTCGCGGGTGCTGGTGACCGGCAGCCCGGCCGCGGTCGCCGCGCGCAGCAGCGCCCCACCGCCGGCGATGGCCTCCAGGCAGTTCTCGTTGCCGCAGCGGCAGACGACCGGCTGCCCGTGCGGCGGCGGCACCGAGATGTGCCCGATGTCGCCGGCGCTGCCCTGCGCACCCCGGTAGACCTGGCCGTCGACGATGATCCCGCAGCCGATGCCGGTGCCGACCTTGACCACGAGCACGTCCTCGTCGGACCCGGCGATCCCCATCTCGCCCAGCGCCATGACGTTGACGTCGTTGTCGGCGTAGACCGGGCAGTCGTAGCGGGCGAAGGCGCTGGGGATCGGGAAGTCGTGCCAGCCCGGCATGATCGGTGGGTGCACCGGCCGGCCGGTCGAGAACTCCACCGGCCCGGGCACGCCGATGCCCACCGCGCACACGTCCGCGGGGGTCAGGCCGGCCTCGGCGAGCACCTGCTGGGCCAGCCGGTCGACCTCGGCCAGCACCGCGACCGGCCCGTCGGCGATGTCGATCGGGTGGCCCACGGTGGCCAGCACCTGCGCCGACAGGTCGGTGACGGCGACGTCGACGCTGGTGACGCCCAGGTCGACGGCGAGCACGCACCCGGCCCGGCCGTTGAACTCCAGCAGCGTCGGCGGGCGGCCGCCGGTGCTCCCGCCGCGCCCGCCCTCGGCGAGCAGGTTCGCCGCGATCAGCTGGTCGACCCGGGCGGTGACGGTGTTGCGCGAGGCGCCGGTGAGGGCCACCAGCTCGGCCCGGCTGCGCGCGCGGCCGGTGCGCACGTGCCGCAGCAGCGCGCTCGCGGAGGCAGAGGGGTGCGCCACACCGCCATGGTCGCACGCACCGGCAGCCCGGCGGCGGTCCGTGGAGCGGACGGTCGGCGCCGGGGACGTCGTGCGGTCGATCACCCCGGGCACCACCGCCGACGGCGAGGAACCGGATCGGGCAGGCTGCCCGGCATGACGCAGCCGCAGGCGCTGGACGTCGGGATCGACCCGGCGAGCACCACCCCGCCGTACGAGCAGATCCGGGCCCAGGTGGCCGCACTGGTGCACCGCGGGGCCCTGGCCCACGGTGACCGGTTGCCCAGCGTGCGGGCGCTGGCCACCGAGCTGGGGGTGGCCGCGGGCACCGTCGCCCGCGCCTACACCGAGCTGGAGACCGACGGGCTGGTGGCCGGCCGGGGCCGGCTCGGCACCCTCGTCACCGGCGTCCCCGGTGACGCCGCGACGCTGCAGTTGCAGGCAGCGGCGAACCGGCTGGTCGCCGGGGCCCGCGCCGACGGCCTCGACGACCGGGCGGTGCGCGCCGCCGTCGAGACGGCGCTCGGGGGACCTCCCGCGACCGGGTGACCGGCCGGCCCCCCGCGTGCCGATCACCCGGCTCAGCCGGGCTGCTGCTCGGCGACCGCCGGCCGCGGGCTGATGACCAGGCACAGCGCGCCCATCGCGGCCGGCAGCCACAGGCTGACCAGCCGGTAGACCACCACCGCCGGCACCGCCTGGCTGGCCGGCATCCCGGCGGCCACGAGCGCCGACGCGAGCGTCGCCTCGACCACGCCGATGCCACCGGGCGTGAGCCGCACCGAGGTGGCCAGCGCGCCCGCGGCCCAGGCCAGCAGCAGGCCCTGCCACGGGACCGGCGCCCCGACGGCGACCACGGCCAGCGCCAGGCTGCCGGCGTCGAGGACCCAGTTGCCCAGGGAGAACAGGCCCGCACCGATGCTGCGGCCGGTGCTGAGCCGGTAGGAGCCCAGCGAGGCGAGCAGGTCGATGATCCGGGCGGCCACGTTCGTGCCGCGCAGCGCCGGCACCCAGCGGCCCAGCACCCGCGCGCCGCGGCCGAGCACGCGGCCGACCAGCTCCCGGGTGGGCTCGTGCCGGATCGCGAGCACCGCGGCCAGGACCGGGACGGCGCCGGCGGCGGTGGCCGCGAACGCCCCCAGCGCGCCCAGTGTCGAGCCGGTCACCGCCAGGCCCACGGCGATCACGAGCGCCAGCGTCACCGTCGAGGAGATGCCGGTCATCGCCAGCGCCCAGCCGACCAGCGCGGTGCTGTTGCCCAGGTCGTGCCAGCGGCGGTAGGTGTAGGCGGCGCTGGCCGCGGCCCCGGCGACCGGCAGCCCGAGGGAGATCGCGTTGGCCGCGTAGTTGGTGCCGCTCACCGCCCGCAGGTCGCCGTTCCCCCCACCGGCGCGCAGCAGCAGCCGCTGCAGGTGGGCCACGCACTGGAAGGACACCAGCTGCACCACGGCGCTGGCCAGCACCCAGTCCCAGCGGACACCGACCAGCTCGGACACCCAGCCGGCGACCCGCTCGTGGTTGACCACGCCCGCGGTGACCAGCGCGGCCAGGACCAGCACGGTGAGGACCGGCCGCAGCCACCGGCGGCGGCCGTGGGACCGCCCGGCGGGGTCGACCGCGCCGGTGGTCTCCGCCGGCACGGGTGACTCCACCCGCTCATCCTCCCCGACGGGAACGCGATCGACCGTCGCGCGGACGGGTGAACCGGTGTCGCACCGGTCACGCACCGTCGGGCCGCAGCTCCGCGTACAGCCGGGCCAGGTCGGGCAGCTGGTGGTGCGCGTTGAGCCCGCTGGGGTTGGGCGCCACCCAGGTGTCGACGCCGCCGATCCGCTCCGGCTGCCGTCCCAGCACCGCCCTGGGCCGCTCGAACGCCCAGCGCCAGGCGGTCACCCCGAGGACGGCGAGCACCCGCGGGCGGTACCGCTGCACGAGCGCGGCCAGCTCCTCGCCGCCGTCCCGGAGCTCCTCGCGGGACAGCTCGGCCGCCGTCCGGGTGGGGCGGGAGACGAGGTTGGTCACGCCCAGGCCGAAGGTGACCAGCTCGGCGTCCTCGTCCGGGGTGAGCCGGCGCGGGGTGAGCCCGGCCAGGTGCAGCGCGGGCCAGAAGCGGTTGCCCGGCCGGGCGAAGTGGTGGCCGGTCTCCGCCGAGCGCAGGGAGGGGTTGATGCCGCAGAACAGCACGTCGAGGTCCGGGCCGACCACGTCGGGCACGGGCTTGGCACCGGTCACGCCTCCCAGTGTGCTGCGCGGCCCGGGCGGCACCGGTAGACACGTCCCATGACGGACACCCGCACCCCGGCCCCGGCGGACGCGCACTTCCTCGACCAGCTGCGCGCTGCCACCGACCGGGCCGCCGCGACCGCCGCGCCGCTGTCCTCGCCGCACGCCGGGGCGCCCGAGGCGCTGCTGGCCCGCGCCGAGCAGGCGATCGAGGCCGCCCGCGACGAGCTGCTGGCACTCAGCCACGACCTGCACGCCCACCCCGAGGAGGGCTACGCCGAGCACCGGTCGGTCCGCGCGGTCGCCGACCTGCTGGCCCGGCACGGCATCGAGGCGCAGGTCGGCGTGCACGGGCTGGACACCGCGCTGCGGGCCACGGTCGGCTCCGGCGCGGGCCCGACGGTCGCCGTCCTGGCCGAGTACGACGCGCTGCCGGGCATCGGGCACGGCTGCGGGCACAACATCATCTGCTCCTCCGCCGTCGGCGCGTTCCTCGGCCTGGCCGCGGCGCTGGCCTCCGGCGAGGTCGGAGGGACGGCGGTGCTGCTGGGCACCCCGGCCGAGGAGGGCGGCGGCGGCAAGGAGCTGATGGCCCGCGACGGCGCCTTCGACGGCGTCGACGCGGTGGTGATGCTGCACCCGTTCTCCTACGACTCGGCCGTGCAGCCCTTCCTCGGCCGCCGCCAGCTGCGGGCGACCTACACCGGCATCGCCGCGCACGCCTCGGCCCAGCCGTTCATGGGCCGCAACGCCCTGGACGCCGTAGTCGCCGGCTACAACGGCATCGCGATGCTCCGCCAGCACATCCCGGACACCGACCGGGTGCACGGGGTGATCACCGACGGCGGGCAGCGGCCCAACGTCGTCCCGGCCACGGCGGAGGCGCTGTACTACGTGCGCTCGGCGACCCCGGAGACGCTGGCCGACCTCTGCCGCCGGGTCGAGGCGATCGCGGTGGCCGCCGCGGCGATGACCGGCTGCGGGTACGAGCTGCAGTGGGACCAGCTGCCGGCCTACCTGCCGATCCGCGCCAACCTCGAGCTCGCCGCCCGCTGGACCACGCACCAGGCCCGCCGCGGGCGCACCGCGCTGCCCCCGGGGGTCACGCCGGCGTCGCTGGCCGGGTCGACCGACCTGGGCAACGTCAGCGTCCGGGTGCCCTCGATCCACCCGATGATCGCCATCGCCGGGCCGGAGACGTCGATGCACACGACCGACTTCGCCGCCGCGGCCGCCTCGCCCGCCGGGGACGCCGCGGTGCTCGACGGCGCGGTCGGCCTGGCGCTCACCGCGCTGGACGCCCTGGCCGACCCGGCGGTGCTGGCCGCGGCGCGGGCGGAGTTCGATGACGCCGGCGGGGTGCTGGACGTGGCCGCCTTCCTGGGCTGACCGATCACTCCCGGCCGGGCACCCGCAGCCCGTACTGGGCGATCTTCCGGTACAGCGTCGCCCGGGAGAGCCCCAGCTCGGTGGCCGCCTGCACGGCGGTGGTGCCCGGGCGGGTCAGGCAGCGCAGGATCTCGTCGCGCTCCAGCCGCTCGAGCCGCCCCAGTGGCCGGGAGCCGGCGCTGAGCACCGAGGGCGGCAGGTGCTGCACGTCGACGACGTCGGTGCGGGCCGCCGCCTCACGGACGGCGGCCCGCAGCTCCCGCACGTTCTCCGGCCACGGGTGGGCGGCCAGCGCGCGCAGCGCCCGCGGGGTGAAGTCGACGTCGCGGTGGCGGCGCTCCCGGGCGAAGGACCGGGCCAGCGGCTCGACGTCCTCCCCGCGGTGGCGCAGCGGGGGCACCTCGACCACCGCACCGACGAGGGCGGCGAGCGAGGCGGGGACGGCGTCCACCGACGGTGCGGTGAGCACCATCGGCCGCAGCGGCGCCGACGCCGTGGCGCCCAGGAGCGCGGCCAGCTCGTCGGCCGCCCAGGCCGGCAGGCTGTCGGCGCCGGAGACCACCACGCAGGTGTCGCGGGCGGTGAGCTCCGGCGCCCACAGCGCCAGCCACGCCTCGACGTCGGCGGCCTGGGGCGGGCGGGCGACCAGCACCCGCTCGCGCCGCCGTCCGCCGTGCCGGGCGAGCGTGGCCACCGCGGACTTGCCCGCGCCGGGCTCGCCCACCACGGCCAGGAGGTGACCGGCGGCCACCGCCGCGCGGGCCGCCGCCACGGTGTCGCGCCAGGCGCGGGACGGGCAGGCGTCCGGGCCGGCGGCGGCGAGCCGGTCGGCGAAGACGTGGAAGACCTCGCCCCGTGGCGCGGGCCGCGCCGGGTGCCCGCCGGCCCGCACGTGCATCAGCGCGCTGGTGTTGCCGGCCGCGGACTGGGCCAGGGCGAGCAGCAGGTCGGAGGAGGCGTCGGACCAGGTGGTCATGTTGATGCTGCCGACCAGGTCGCCCGAGCGTGGGTCGAGCACCGGCACCGCCGCGCAGGTGTAACGGCGCAGCGGGGCGACGAAGTGCTCGTCGGCGCGCACCAGGGCCGGCACCCGGTCGGCCAGCGCGAGCCCCAGCCCGTTGGTACCGGCGGTGCGCTCGCCGAAGTAGAAGCCCGGCGCCAGGTGCACCCGGTCCAGCGAGCGGTTGATGTCGGCGTCGTCGGACCAGCGGGCCAGCACGAGCCCCTCGGCGTCGGTGATCATCAGCCCCAGGGGCTCGTTCGCCAGCGTGCCGTGCAGCCGGCCGAGCACCTCGGCGCCGCACTCGTAGAACAGTGAGTCGGTCTCCAGCGCACCGGCGAAGACCGGCTCGACCTCCTCCGGGGAGACCCCGTAGCGCTGGCTGCGCGCCCACGAGGCGCGGACCCGGGGCCGCGCGCCGGAGGGCACCGGCTCCCCCGTCGCCCCCCGGACCAGCGGCAGCTCGGTCACCTGCGACCACCTCCTGACGCGCCGTTGCGTCGCGGCGGACCCGGCCCGCCGTCGGGCTCCATCATCGCCGCGCGGCGGGCCCCGGCGGGCGGTGGCGGTGTCTCAAAGTGAGACACCGCCACCCCTGGCATGCCGCGGTCGCCGCCCTAGCGTCCGGTGTGACCCAGCTCGCACTCGACGAGCCCGGCACTGGTCAAGGAGGACCCGTGTACACCAAGGACGGCGAGAAGTACTTCATCGTGGACGCGCACATCGCGCTGTGGGACGCCCGCCCGGACAACCAGCTCAACGTGCACGGCAAGCAGTTCATCGACTGCTTCTACGACTACCACCGCAACCTCAGCCCCGAGTCCGAGGTCTGGCCCTACGAGGAGTACCTCTACCAGGGCGGCGAGCGGCTGATGCGCGACCTGTTCACCGACGGCTACGTCGACCACGCGATCTTCCAGCCGGCCCGGCTCGCCGAGTTCTACGCGCACGACTTCGGGCAGACCGAGGAGGCGTTCGCGCTCAGCCAGGCCCACCCCGACCAGCTCACGTACAACCACTGGTTCGACCCGCGGGACGGCGAGCGCGGCCTGGACCAGCTGCGCGCCGACGCCGAGCGGATGCACCTCAAGGGCGTGAAGCTCTACACCGCCGACTGGCACGGGGACTCCCGCGGCTGGAAGCTCACCGACCCGATGGCCTTCCGCTACTTCGAGCTGTGCCAGGAGCTCGGCATCACCAACATCCACGTGCACAAGGGCCCCACGATCCGGCCGCTGGACCGGGACGCCTTCGACGTCGCTGACGTCGACCACGTGGCGACCGACTTCACCGACCTGAACTTCGTCGTCGAGCACTGCGGGCTCCCGCGGCTGGAGGACTTCTGCTGGATCGCCACCCAGGAGCCCAACGTCCACGCCGGCCTGGCCGTGGCCATGCCGTTCATCCACACCCGCCCGCGCTACTTCGCCCAGATCATGGGCGAGCTCATGTACTGGGTCGGCGAGGACCGGGTCCAGTTCTCCAGCGACTACGCGCTGTGGACGCCCAAGTGGCTGGTCGAGGCGTTCGTGGACTTCCAGATCCCTGCGGACATGACCGAGTACGGGCCGCTGACGACCGTCCAGAAGAAGAAGGTGCTCGGCCTCAACGCGGCCAAGATGTACGACATCCCGGTGCCGGCGGAGCTGCGGCTGCCCGACGCCGACGAGACCGCCACCGGGCCGCGCCAGCCCGACAGCGCCGACCTGGCGATGGCCTGATGACGGCGACCCTGACGTTGACCGAGGACGACGTCCGGGCCGCCCTCGGCTCCGTCGTCGACCCCGAGCTCGACGAGCCGATCACCGACCTGGGCTTCGTCCGCTCGGTGGCCGTCGCCGCGGACGCCGTCGAGGTGCACCTGCGGCTGCCGACGTCGTTCTGCGCGCCGAACTTCGCCTGGCTCATGGTCTCCGACGCCCGGGACGCGGTGGCCGCGCTGCCCGGCGCCGGCCGGGTCGTGGTCGAGCTCGACGACCACTCCGACTCCGACCTGATCAACGCCGGGCTGGCCGCCGACGCCGGCTACCGCGGCACGTTCGGGCACGAGGCGGAGGACTCCCTCGACGAGCTGCGGGCCACCTTCCAGCGCAAGGCGCACACCGCGGCGATGGAGCGGGCGCTCACCGCGTGGCTGCGGGCCGACCCGGCCCGTCCCGAGGACGCGGTCGGCGACCTGCTGCTCGGCGACCTGCCCGCAGGGCCGAGCACCGACGCGCTGCTGAGCCGGCGGGCCGCCCTCGGGCTGCCGGTCGACCCGGGCTCGCCGGTGCTGCTGGCCCCCGACGGCTCCCGGCCACCGGCGGACGCGGTGACCGCGACGCTGCGCCGGGCCCGCTCGGTGCGCATCTCCGTCGACGGCAACGCGCACTTCTGCCGCGGCCTGCTCACCACCCGCTACCCCGGCGCGGAGGCCGACCAGACCCCGCGCCCCTCGGTCGACCGCCCCCTTCTCCCCCTGGAGGTCCTGTCATGAGAGCCGTCCGCGTCACCGGCTACCACCAGCCCCTGCGCATGGACGACGTCCCGAAGCCCGAGCCCACCGGCCCGCACGACGTCGTCGTCCGGATCGGCGGGGCCGGGGTGTGCCGCACCGACCTGCACGTGCTCGAGGGGCAGTGGGCAGAGAAGTCGCAGGTCGCGCTGCCGTACACGATCGGCCACGAGAACGCCGGCTGGGTCGACGCGGTGGGCTCGGCGGTCACCAACGTCGCGCCCGGGGACAAGGTGATCCTGCACCCGCTGCTCACCTGCGGGCTGTGCCGCGCCTGCCGGGCCGGGGACGACGTGCACTGCGAGAACTCGCAGTTCCCCGGGATCGACACCGACGGCGGGTACGCCGAGTACCTGCTCACCTCCGCGCGCAGCTGCGTCAAGATCGACGAGTCACTGGAGCCGGCGGACGTCGCCGCGCTGGCCGACGCCGGGCTGACGGCCTACCACGCAGCCGCCAAGGCGGCCCGCCGGCTGCGGGCCGGTGACCGGTGCGTGGTGATCGGCGCCGGGGGGCTCGGGCACATCGGCATCCAGGTCATGCACGCCCTCTCCCCGGCCGAGCTGATCGTCATCGACCGCAACCCCGACGCGGTGAAGCTGGCCCTGGAGATCGGCGCCGACCACGCGGTCGTCGCCGACGGCACCCACGCCGAGCAGGTGCGGGAGCTGACCGGCGGGCACGGCGCGGAGGTGGTCATCGACTTCGTCGGCGAGGGCGGGTCGACCAAGGAGGGGCTGGCGATGACGCGCCGGGCCGGGGACTACCTGGTGGTCGGCTACGGCGAGAACGTCGACGTGCCGACCATCGACCTGATCTCCGCGGAGATCAACATCATCGGCAACCTGGTCGGCAGCTACAACGACCTGGTCGAGCTGATGGCGCTGGCCGCGCAGCAGAAGGTGCGGCTGCACACCGCCCGCTACGCCCTGGACGACTTCCAGTCCGCGATCGACGACCTGGACGGCGGCCGGGTGCGCGGCCGGGCGATCCTCGTGCCGTGAGCTGACCGGGGCCCCGTCCGGCAGGCGGGGCCCCGGCCGGCGCGCCGCCGGGGCCGATCCGTTGCAGGATGCTCCCCACCGCGCCTGCCACGTCGAGGAGCTGCTGCGATGAGCACACCGGCTGCACCGACCACCCGCACCGACCGGCTGCTCGGCGGCATCGAGCGGGCCGGCAACAAGATCCCCGAGCCCTTCGTGCTCTTCGTGGGGCTGTTCACGGTCCTGGCCGTGGTCTCCACCGGGCTGGCGTTGGGCGGGGTCCAGGCCCAGGTCGAGGGCGCCGACTCCCCCACCGTCGTCCGCGGCTTCTTCACCGGCGAGGGCATCCGCTGGTTCACCACGACGCTGGTCGACAACTTCGTCGGCTTTCCGCCGCTGGGCACCGTGGTGGTGATCCTGCTGGCCGTCGGCATCGCCCAGCGCAGCGGTCTGCTGTCCTCGGTGATCAAGCGCAGCTTCTCCGGGTGGCCGTCGTGGGCGCTGCCCTACGCCGTCGCGCTGGTCGGCACCGTGGGCAGCGTCATGGCCGACTCGGTGATGATCGTGCTGCCGCCGCTGGCCGCGATGGTGTTCGCCACCGCCGGCCGGCACCCGGTGGCCGGGCTGCTCGGCGCGTTCGCCGCGGCCGGCGCCGGCTACTCGACGTCCCTGGTGGTCACCAGCCTCGACGCGCTGTTCGCCGGGATCACCTCCGCGGTCACCGGCTCGCTGCCCGACCCCGGCACCCCGGTCACCCCGGTGTCCAACTGGTTCTTCAACATCGCCAGCTCGCTGGTGCTCACCGTGGTCTGCGGCCTGCTGATCACCAAGGTCCTCGAGCCGCGACTCGAGCGGCTGCGCGTGCCGCGCACGCAGGTCGAGAGCGAGGACGGCGACTCGCTCGGCGCGGTCGAGGACGTCGCGGACCTGACCCTCGACGACCGGGCCCGCCGGGGCATGCGGCTGGCCGGCCTGGCCTTCCTGGTCACCGCCGCGGCGATCGTGCTGCTGACGGTGCTGCCCGGCGCCCCGCTGCGCAACGAGACCGGCGGCTACCTGCCCGAGTCACCGCTGCTGGACTCCGTGGTCTTCATCGTCTCCGCGCTGCTGGCCGTCCCCGGGATCGTCTACGGCTACGCCACCGGCGCGTTCCGGAAGGCCGCCGACGTGCCGGTCGCGATGGCGGAGGCGGTCAAGGACATGGCCTCCTTCATCGTGCTGGCCTTCGTCCTCGGCCAGTTCATCGCGCTGTTCAACTGGTCCGGCGTCGGCACCGTGCTCGCGGTGACCGGGGCCGACGCGCTGGCCTCACTGGGCTTCACCGGGTTCGGCGCGGTGCTCGCGTTCGTGCTGCTGTGCAGCCTGCTCAACCTGTTCATCGTGTCGGGGTCGTCGATGTGGACGATCATGGGCGCGGTCTTCGTGCCGCTGTTCGCGCTGCTGGGCTACGAGCCCGGGTTCACCCAGGCGGCGTTCCGGATCGGTGACTCGGCCACCCAGATCCTCACCCCGCTCAACCCCTACCTGGTGATCATCCTGGCCATGCTGCGGCGGTACGAGCCGCAGGCCGGTTTCGGCACGCTCATCTCCCGGTTCCTGCCGTTCACGGTCTTCTTCTGGCTCGCCTGGGCGGCCGTGCTGGCGGTGTTCTTCTTCCTCGGCCTGCCCTTCGGCCCGGGGCAGTACGCCCAGCTCCGCTGAGCCGGTGTGTGCCCGGGACGTGCGTCGGGAAGAGTGGCCCGGGCACCACCGACACGAGGAGAGCACCAGATGGCACGGGTAGCAGTCACCGGCAGCAGCGGGAAGCTGGGCAGGGCGGTGGTCACCCACCTGCTCGAGACCGGCTGGGACGTGCTCGCCTTGGACCGGGTGCCGAGCGCGCGCACCGACGTGGAGTCCTCGGTCGTCGACCTCACCGACGCCGGCCAGGCGTTCGAGGCGCTCGCCGGCTTCGACGAGCACGCCCCCGTCGACGCGCTGGTGCACCTGGCCGCCGTCCCCGCGCCCGGCCTGATGCCGAACTCGGCGGTCTTCGCCAACAACGCGACCACCTCGTACAACGTCTACGGCGCGGCGCTGCGGGCCGGCATCCGCAACATCGTCTGGGCCTCCAGCGAGACGGTGCTCGGCCTGCCCTTCGACGAGGCCCCGCCCTACGTGCCGGTCGACGAGGAGTACACCCCGCGCCCGACCACCACCTACTCCCTGGTCAAGACGCTGGAGGAGGAGATGGCCCGGCAGCTGTGCCGCTGGCACCCCGACCTGTCGATGACCGGGCTGCGGTTCAGCAACGTCATGTACCCCGAGGACTACGCGGCCTTCCCCGGCTACGACGAGTCGACCGCGGCCCGCCGCTGGAACCTGTGGGGCTACATCGACGCCCGGGACGGCGCCCAGGCGGTGCGCCTCGGGCTGGAGCACACCGAGCCCGGCGCCGACGTGTTCATCGTCGCCAACGCCGACACCGTGAGCACCCGGCCGAACACCGAGCTGCTGGCCGCGGAGTTCCCCGGCGTGCCCGTGAACCGCGAGCTGGGCGCGCACGAGTCGCTGCTGTCGATCGAGAAGGCCCGCCGCGTGCTGGGCTTCGAGCCCGCGCACTCGTGGCGGGACCAGCGCGCGTGATCACCCGCCTGCTGCTGCTGGGCGCCACCGGCGACATGGCCGGCCGGCACCTGCTGCCGGCGCTGGCCGAGTCCGCCGCGGCCGGCACGCTGCCCGCCGGCCTGCAGGTGGTCGGCGCCGCGCCCCAGGACTGGGACGACGCCGCCTTCCGCGCGCACGTGAGCGCCCGGCTCGCCGCGCACGCCGCCGACGTCCCGGCCGGGGTGCGCGCGGCGCTGGTCGCCGGGCTGCGCTACCGGCAGGTCGACCTCGCGGACCCGGCCACGGTGGCCGCTGCCGTCGCGGCGTTCGACGAGGGGCCGGTGGCCGCCTACCTGGCGCTGCCGCCCACCGCGTTCCCCGCCGCCCTGACCGCGCTCGGCGAGGCCGGCCTGCCCGACGGCAGCCGGATCGCGGTGGAGAAGCCCTTCGGCGCCGACCTGGCCGGCGCCGCGGAGCTCGACGCGCTGCTCACGAAGGTCACCGGCGGGGTCGAGGAGGCGGCCTACCGGGTCGACCACTTCCTCGGCATGCCCGGCGTGCAGGCGCTGCTCGCGCTGCACGCCCCCGGCAGCCCCCTGGTGCCCGGCTGGGGCAGCGACAGCATCGCGTCGGTCGAGGTGCTGTGGGAGGAGAGCCTGGGCCTGGCCGGTCGCTCGGGCTTCTACGACCGCAACGGCGCGATCCGCGACGTGCTGCAGAACCACCTGCTCCAGTCGCTGACGCTGCTGGTGATGGAGCAGCCGGCCACCGACTCCGAGGCCGACCTGCACGCGGCCAAGCTCGCGGCGCTGCGCGCGGTCCGGGTGACCGACCCCGCGGCCACCCGCCGGGCCCGGTACGCGGCCGGCACGCTGGCCTCCGGCGACCCGGTGCCCGACTACGCCGACGACCCCGAGGTCGACCCGGCCCGCGGCACCGAGACCTTCGTCGAGCTGCAGCTGGCCGTCGACACCCCGCGCTGGGCCGGTACCCGCTTCCTGGTGCGCACCGGCAAGGCGCTGGCCCGCGACCACAAGGGCGTGGCGCTGCACTTCCGGGGCAGCGCCCCGCAGGTCGACCCGGCGCTGGCCGAGCGGGTCGCCGACGACCAGCTGTGGGTCACCCTCGACGGCGCCGTGCAGGCCGACGGGGACGTCGACGTGCACGCCCCGGGCGAGCGCACCGCCTACCGGCAGGTGCTCGCCGACGTGCTGTCCGGTGGGTCGCGCACCTCGGTCAGCAGCGCGGAGACCGAGCAGGCCTGGCGCGTGGTCGACCCGGTGCTGCGCGCCTGGTCCGCCGGCGCGGTGCCGCTGGCGGAGTACCCGGCCGGATCGGGGGGCCCGTCGTGAACATGGAGAAGGTGGTCTTCGGCTTCTTCGTGGTGCTCGCCGCGACGCTGAACTTCGGGTTCTTCATCGGCGACATCAGCCGGCCGGAGCTGCACAACCAGTACGAGCTCTACGCCGCGGTGGTGGTCAACCTGATCGCCACCGTGCTCAAGTTCGGTGACCGCACCCAGATCGGCGCCGTGCACCTGGCCACCAGCCTGGTCGCCGACCTGCAGCTGATCGGCGCGTCGTTCATGTGGGTCTACGCCGAGCACATCTCCTCCGCCGGGCTGACCGCGGGCTGGACGGCGAGCATCGTGTCGCTGGCCGGCGGCGCGCTCGTGGCCAACATGATCTCGGTGGTGCTGCTCGTCGTGGAGACGACGTCCTCCCACCGCGGCTGAGCCGGCCGTGACCACCCACCTGCGCGCGCTCTGGCACGATCTGGTCCCCCGCGAGGAGCGGCGGGGGCGCCGGGCCGTGGTCCGGCTCTCCCGGTCGTCCACCGCGCGGTCGGCGGAGGCGATCTTCCTGGTGCTGCGCCGGATGCGCACGCCGCTGATCGCACTGATCGTCGTCTTCGCCGTCAGCACGCTGGGGCTGACGCTGATCCCCGGCCAGGACGCCGACGGCGCCCCGGTCCGGATGTCGTTCTTCGACGCCTTCTACGTCGTCAGCTACACCGCGACGACCATCGGCTTCGGCGAGATCCCCAACGCCTTCACCTACGGCCAGCGCCTGTGGGTGACCTTCACGATCTACCTGAGCGTGATCGGGTGGGCCTACGCGATCGGCTCGCTGCTGGCGTTGCTGCGCGACCGGGCGTTCCGGGCGGCGCTGGCCCGGCAGCACTTCACCCGCAAGGTGGCCCGGCTGCGCGAGCCGTTCCTGCTGATCGCCGGCTACGGTCGCACCGGCGAGCTGCTGGGCCGCTCGATCGACCGGCTGGGCCGCCGCTTCGTCGTCCTGGACCTGTCGGCCGAGCGGATCGACGACCTGGAGCTCGACTCCTACACCGCCGACGTCCCGGGGCTGATCGGTGACGCCCGGGACCCGGGCAACCTGGCCGTCGCCGGACTGGACCACCCCGCGTGCGCGGCGGTGGTGGCGCTGACCGACGACGAGGAGGCGAACCTGGCGGTGGTGATGGCGGCGGCCCTGCTGCGCCCGGACCTGCCGGTGATCGCCCGGGTCACCTCCCCGGTGATCACCGAGCGGATGCGGGCCTTCGGCGACCCCACCACCGTCAACCCGCTGGACCGGTTCGGGGACCACCTGCGGCTGGCGCTGCGGGCCCCGGCGGCCTACCAGCTGCTCACCTGGCTGGAGGCCGGACCGGGCGCCGCGCTCCCCGACCGCGGGTCGCCCCCGCGCGACGGGCACTGGGTGGTGGTCGGCTACGGGCGGCTGGGCCGCGAGCTGACCCGCGACCTGCGCGCCGAGGGGCTGGCGGTGACCGTCATCGACCCGGGCCCCGACGACCCGGAGGCGGCCGGCGACAGCGACCTGGTGGTCGGCGACGGGTCCGACCCCGCGGTGCTCGCCGACGTCGACCTCGAGCACGCCGTCGGGCTGCTGGCCGGGACCGACAACGACACCACCAACCTCTCGCTGGTCGCCGCGGCCCGGCGGATCAACCCCACGCTGTTCGTGGGGGCGCGGCAGAACTCCGCCGCCAACGCCCCGCTGTTCGCCGCGATGGAGCTCGACGCGCTGCTCGTGCCGGCCGAGGTGATCGCGCACGAGGTGTACGCGCAGCTGTCGACCCCGCTGCTGTGGCGGTTCCTGCGCGACCTGCCCTCCCGGGACGACGCCTGGGCCGCCGAGGTGCTGGACCGGCTCGTCGCGCTGTGCGGCACCCGGCTGCAGACGCTGTGGAAGGTGCGGCTGACCCCGGCCGAGGCCCCAGCGGTACAGGGCTGGCTGTCCACGGGGCAGGCCCGGCTGGGCGACCTGCTGCGCAACCCCGAGGACCGCGAGGTCGCGCTGCACGCCGTCCCGCTGCTGGTGCTGCGCGGCGACGAGGCGACCGCCGCCCCGGACGGCGACTTCGTGCTGGCCCCCGGTGACGAGCTGCTGCTGGCCGGCTGGACGGCCGCCGAGCGCGCGCTGACCACCATGCTGGAGGTCGACGCGGTGCACGAGTACGTGCTCACCGGGCGGCGGGTGCCGGCCGGCTGGATCTGGCGGAAGCTGAGCCCGACGGTCCGGAGCTGACTCAGGCCCGCTCGGCCCGGCGCTGCTCGATCACCCGGCCCACCAGGACCCGGCGGCGGGCACGCACGGCCTCGGCCGGCCGGCGGGCGGAGTGCGGGAACGACCCGGCCTCAGCGGACAGCTGCTGCGCGGCGAGCAGCGTGGCCGAGGGCCGCGCGGGGACCGCGGGCTGGGTCACGACGACCAGCCGGTCGCCCCCGCTCCCGTCGGGGACGGGATCGGGGGCGGCCGGCAGCAGGCCCTCGGCCTCGGGGTGCAGCTCGGTCAGCACGAGGGCCGACCGCGGTGGGTCACGACTCGGGCACCGGGCTCTCGGCCGGGGCGGCGTCGGCGTCGGGCCGGTCGGCGCCGACGGGACGGGCGACGAGGACCGACTTCCGCGGCATGAGGCGGGGGTCGGGCCGGCGGGGGCTGTCGGGGACCTGGGACGTTCCTTCGGTGCTCACGAGCGACCTCCCTGCATCTGGACTCCCGGCCGGGGCCGGGTCGCCGGCTGGCGGCCCTCGGACGGCGAGCCGGCCCCGGCGGGAGCCGAGGAGGTGCCGGTGTGCCGTCGTGCGGAGGTGGACCCCATCGGGACCGCCGATGTCCCCTCCGCCGTGGGAGGGGCCTGAACGCCGGACGACGTCGAGCTGAACGCTACCCGCCCGGCGCGGCGGCCCCCACCGCCTCGCCGGTCGCGCGGGCGGATCAGCCCCGCAGCGCCCGCACCAGCCGCCGCCCGCCGAGCACGGCCGCGCCCGCCCCCGCCACCCACGGACCGGCCACCAGCAGCGGGTCGAGCAGCTGGTGCCGGGCGTCGCTGCGGCCCTTCCGGGACGCGGCGCCGCCGTGGGTGAGCTCGGCGCGCACGCCGGTCTCGGTCACCGGGTTGTCGGGGTGCCTCGAGGCGAAGGAGCGCAGGTGGGCACCCCACGCGTCGACCCGGTCGCCGGCGATGAGCAGCAGCCAGTGCGCGTTGCGCCCCTCGCTGAACCGGTCGTAGGCGTACCGGCGGATGCGCCCCGAGAGCCCGTGCAGCGGCTGGGCGGTGCCGAACACCGGGGTGACGAAGGCGTGCTCGATCGAACGCTCCCGCCCCTCGGCGCCGGGCTGCCGCTCGGGGAACTCCCAGTGCGCACCGGTCTGCGCCGGGTACTGCTCCTTGGGGTACGAGGGCCGGTCGGCCGGGTCGAGGTCGGCGCCCCACCCGGGGATGCGGGCGCGCAGCTCCTCCCGGCTCGGCGGCGGGGTGCGCTTGTCCCGGACGTAGGCGCTGGGGATCTGCGGGTCGGTCATGACTGTCTCCCTCAGGACGCGCTGGGCAGGATCAGCGGCTTGATGCAGCCGTCGAGCTTGGCCGAGAACACGTGGTAGGCCTCGGCGATGTCCTCGAGCGGGAAGCGGTGGGTGACCATCTCCCGCGGGGTGAGGTGGCCGTTGCGCACGTGCTCGAACATCCGCGGCCACTGCCGCTTGACCGGCGTCTGGTTCATCCGCAGCGTGAGCCCCTTGTTCAGCGCGTCGCCGAACTTCACCGCGTTGGGGACCGGCCCGTAGGCGCCCACGACGCCGATGTTGCCGCCCTTGCGCACCGCGTCGATCGCCCAGTTGAGCGCCACCGGCGAGCCGCCCTGCAGCTTGAGCTTGGTGCCGGCGATGTGCTGCAGCGCGTTGCCGTCGGCCTCCGCGCCCACCGCCTCGATGACGACGTCGGCGCCGATGTGGTCGGTCTGCTTCTTCAGCTCCACCACGATGTCGTCGTGCTCGTCGTAGTTGAGCGTCTCGGCGTGCGCCATGCTCGCGGCCTTCTCCAGCCGCTCGGTGAGGTGGTCGACGACGATCACCCGGCCGGCGCCCATCAGCCACGCACTCTGCGCGGCGATCAGCCCGACCGGGCCCGCGCCCAGGACGACGACCGTGTCGCCCTCGGCGATCTCGCCGAGCTGGGCGCCGAAGTAGCCGGTCGCCGAGGCGTCGGTGAGCAGGACGGCGTCCTCGTCGTGCATCCAGTCGGGGATCTTCACCGGGCCGACGTCGGCGAAGGGCACCCGCACGTACTCCGCCTGGCCGCCGTCGTAGCCGCCGGTGGTGTGCGAGTAGCCGTAGATGCCGCCCACCGCCGTGGCGTTGGGGTTCACGTTGTGGCAGTTGGAGAACAGGCCGCGGGCGCAGAAGAAGCAGGACCCGCAGTAGATGTTGAACGGCACCATCACCCGGTCACCGACGGCCAGGTGCTCGACCGAGGGCCCGACCTCGTCGACGACGCCGATGAACTCGTGGCCGAAGGTGTGCCCGACCCGGGTGTCCGGCATCAGCCCGTGGTAGAGGTGCAGGTCGGAGCCGCAGATCGCCGCCAGCGTGACGCGGATGATCGCGTCGTTGGGGTGCTCGATCCGGGGCCTGTCCTTCTCCTCGACGCGCAGCTTGTACGGGCCGCGGTAGGTCATCGCGCGCATGGTGCCTCCTGGGGACGTTGTCCGCCCGCCAGTGCCCCGTCCCCGCTCGGCGCACACACCCGCCCCGTTCACGGGGTGCTCACAGCGACGACACGGGGCCGCTGGGTGACGTCTGCCTCGCCGCGACACGGTCAGCCGTCCGCACTCCCCGACCGTCCCTGGAGGACCTCCGTGCGCCGTCCGTCCCGCCGTGCCGCCCTCACCCTCACCACCGCCGGGCTGCTGGCCGCCGTCGCCGTCCCCGCCGTGGCCGCGGGCCTGTCCCCCGTGCCCCAGGGCAACGGAACCCAGCAGGCCGAGGTCGTCGGCCGCTCGGTCCTGCCCTCGGCCACCTTCGGCGAGGAGATCCCCTCCGGCGCGCTGGCCAGCCCGGCCAACGGCGTCGCGACCCCCTTCGACGCCCAGCCCGTCCAGGGCTTCTCCGGCCTGCTGAAGGACGGCGACGACTGGCTGGTGCTCGAGGACAACGGCTACGGCACCAAGGCCAACAGCGCCGACTTCCTGCTGCGCGCGATCCGCCTGCACATCGACCCCGTCACGCAGCAGAGCACCGTCGTCGAGGGCGGCTTCAGCCTGTCCGACCCCGACCGCAAGCTGCCCTTCACGCCGGTGCGCGCCGACCGCCGGCTCACCGGCGCCGACCTGGACCCCGAGTCCTTCCAGCGGATGCCCGACGGCACCTTCTGGATCGGCGAGGAGTTCGGCCCCAGCGTCGTGCACGTCGACGCGACCGGGAAGGTGCTGTCGGCACCGGTGCAGCCCGAGGGCGTCCGCTCCCCCGACGCGTGGGACCTGAAGGGCGCCACCCCGACGCTGGGCAGCAGCAAGGGCTTCGAGGGCATGGCGCTCGGCGTCGATGGCCACACCATCTACCCGATGCTCGAGGGCGCGGTCGCCGGCGACGACGCGGCCACCCGCCGCATCTACCGCTTCGACACCAACACCGGCAGGTACACCGGCCTCAAGGGCAAGGTGAGGTTCGAGGTCGCCTCCGACGCCCTCGGCGACATGGTCGCCCTGGACGAGAACCGCTTCCTGATCCTGGAGCGCGACAACGCCCAGGGCCCGGCCTCGCAGCTCAAGGCCGTGTACCTGATCGACACCCGGGACAAGGACCGGGACGGCTACGCCGACAAGCGGCTGCTGGTGAACCTGATGGCGATGCCCGACCCGCAGGGCGTGGCCGGCACGAAGGGCGCCTTCTCCACCTTCCCCTTCGTCACCATCGAGCAGATCGCCGTCCTCGACGACCACCACATCATCGTCGGCAACGACAACAACTACCCCGGCTCCAACGGGCGCACCGCCGGCGTGCCGGACGACAACGAGCACGTCGTCATCCAGCTCGACGAGGACCTGCAGCTCGACCCGGCGCTGGCCTCGATCAACGCCCGCGGCGCCCGCCGCTGACACCCCGCCGTCCGGCCCCGCCCCGCGGGGCCGGACGGCCCCCCGCACCACCCCTCGGTGCAGGTGCCCGCTCAGGGCACCTGCACCGTCGTCGTCACGCGCACGACCGAGGGGTCCGGCGGCACCGACCCGAAGCCGAACGTCACCGGCGGCCGCACCGGCGCGAGCGCGCCCAGCGGGTCGCCGTCCCAGCTCGCGGTGACCGACGCCAGCGCGTGCAGGTCCTGCACGCCGTACCACTCGGTGCGGCCACCTCCTGCCGAGCCCTTCGTGCGCAGGCCCGTCAGCAGCCGGGCGGGCGCGTCGAGCAGCCCGACCCACGCCGGACGGCGGGCCAGCGGCGCCGGCACCGCGCGCAGCAGCAGCCCCAGCACAGGACGGCGGCCGACCGTGACCTGCAGGTGCAGCGGCCCGGCGGTGAGCGTCCAGCTCCGCGGGTCGGACCGGTCGACCACGACGTCGACCAGGCGCACCTCGTCGAAGGAGTAGGTGGCGCCGACGAACTCCGCGACCTCGGCGCTGGGCGCGAGCAGCAGCCGGTGCCCGTCGGGGCGCTGCACCATCACGTCGGAGAACGCCCCCAGCGGCGAGCGCTGCCAGTGCCCGAGCACCACCCGGGTGCCCGACGTCGTCCCGGTGCCGAGGATCCAGCCGTCGAAGCGCATCCGTGTGCTCACCGCGTCCCGGTGTCCAGGACGGCGCCCGGTCAACCGCCCCGGACGCCGCCCTGGCCCGCTCAGGCGTCGGCCGGCTGGGGGAAGAGCCGGTGCAGCACGTCGGACAGGGTGACCACGCCCAGGACGGCGCCGCCCTCGGTCACCAGCGCCAGGTGGTTGCGGGTCTCCCGCATCGCCCGCAGCGCCGCGTGCACCGTCGTCCCGGCGTCGAGGGTGAAGACCGAGCGGGCGAAGGGGGCCGCGGGCCCGTCGTCGGGCTCGGTGAGGGTGTCCCGCACGTGCACGACGCCGGTCACCCGCTCGCCGTCGACCGCGCCGAGCAGGATCCGCAGGTGACCGGAGCGCCGGGTGGCGTCTCGCACCTCGCCCACCGTGGCGGCCGCGCGGACGCCGGTGGGCGGCGAGCCGGTGCCCAGCAGCTCGCGGACGGTGAGCCGCTCGAGCTCCAGCGCCCCGGAGATCTGCTCGGAGAACCCGGCGTCCAGGGCGCCGACGTTGGCCGAGTGCTCGACCAGGTGGCGCAGCGCGGCGGGGCTGTGCCCGACGGCGACCTCGTCGACCGGCTCCACGCCGACCCGGCGCAGCAGCGCGTTGGCGGTCCGGTTGAGCAGCCGCAGCAACGGCCGGAACAGCGCCATGAACGCCCGCATGGGGGCGGCCAGCAGCGTGGCCGACCGTTCCGGGTGGGCGATCGCCCAGGACTTGGGCGCCATCTCGCCGACCACGAGGTGGATGAAGGTGACGACGAGCAGCGCGAGGGCGAACCCGGTCACGTCCGCGGCCACCAGCGGCAGGCCCCAGCTCTCGAACAGCGGGGTCAGCCAGTGGTGCACCGCCGGCTTGCTGATCGCACCCAGCGCCAGGGTGGCGGCGGTGATGCCCAGCTGCGAGCCGGCCAGCAGCACGGTGAGCTCGGCCGAGTTGCGCAGCGCGGCGCGCGCCGCGCGGCTGCTGGGCGCGGCCTCCTCGAGCCGGTGCCGCTTGGCGGCCAGCGCGGCGAACTCCACGGCCACGAAGAAGGCGCTCAGCGCGACGATCACGACGGTCAGCGCGACGACCACCCGCGGGTCCTCGGTCATCGGGTCCGCACCTCGGTGGTCTCGGCGGCGCCGGCGCCGGCGGCGTCGCGGTCGGGGAGCTCGAGCCGGACGCGGGAGGGCACGTGCCGCTCGACGGCCAGCACCTCGACCCGCAGCGCACGCGCCACCGGGACGTCGGTGTCCACCAGGTCGCCGGGGTCCAGCGGCAGGGCGATCTCCAGCACGGTGCCGGGCCCGGGCAGCCCGCCGGCCGCGGCGATGACCAGCCCGGCGATCGTCTCGTAGGGGCCGCGCGGCAGGTCCAGGGCCAGCGCCCGCTCCACCTCGTCGACGTGCACGTCCCCGGCCATCTCCCAGACGCCGTCGCCCTCGACCGGCACGTACTCGCGGTCGTCGGCGTCGTCGTGCTCGTCGGTGATCTCCCCGACCAGCTCCTCGGCGAGGTCCTCGAGGGTGATGACCCCGGCGAAGCCGCCGTACTCGTCGACCGCGCAGGCGAGCTGGTCGCCGGACTCGGTGAGCTGGCGCAGGACGTCGGGCAGCGACGCCAGCGTCGAGACCAGCAGGCAGGGGCGGGCGATCGCGGTCACCGGCGCGGTGTCGGGCGCCGTGGTGGTGAGCACGTCGACCAGGTGCACCACGCCGACGACGTCGCCGGAGCCGGTGTCCAGCACCGGGTAGCGGGAGTGCCCGGTGGCCATGAGCTCCCGGAGGTGACCCAGGGTGTCGGCCGCGGTCACCGTGCCGACCCGGGGCCGCGGGATCATCGCGTGCTCCACGTCGCGGGCCGGGAAGTCGAGGATGCGGTCGAGCATCATCGACAGCTCCGCGGGCAGGTCACCGGTCTCGCGGGACTCCTCGACGATGTGCTCGAGGTCGCGGGCGGTCGCGGCGTGGTCGACGTCGTGCACCGGCTCGATGCGCAGCGCCCGCAGCAGCAGGTTCGACGCCTGGTCGAAGACCCAGATCAGCCAGCCGAACACCTTCAGGTAGATCACGGTGGAGGCGGCCAGCCAGCGGGCCACCGGCTCCGGGCGGGCGATGGCCAGGTTCTTGGGGAACAGCTCACCGAAGAGCATCTGCACCAGGGTGGAGAACAGCAGGGCCAGCACGGCCCCGATGCCGACGCCGACCCCGGTCGGGACGCCGACGCCACCGAGCATCGCACCCAGCGACTCGCCGATCAGCGGCTCGGCCACGTAGCCGACCAGCAGGCCGGTGACGGTGATGCCGAGCTGGGCGCCGGAGAGCATGAACGAGGTGCGGCGGGTGACGCCCAGGGCGCGCGCGGCGGCGGGGTCACCGCCTTGCGCCCGGGCGGCGAGGCCGGCCCGGTCGACCGCCATGTAGGCGAACTCCTGGGCCACGAAGTACCCGGTGACCAGCGTGATCGCCAGGACGACGACCACGCCCAGCAGCAGGGAGAGCAGGTCCGTCATCGGCCGCACACCTCCTCAGCGGGACGGAGGGGTACGGCCGGGGGTTGGTGCTCGGGGCTGCTCATGTCTCTCTTCGTGAGGGGCGGTCGGGGTCCGGCGCCCGCGCGGGCGCGGGCGCCGCCGTCCCAGTGTCACCCGGGCGGGGCCCGGTCCCCCCGTCCGGGCACTTTGCGATCCCGTGACGATCTGCGGCCACCCCCCTGCCTGGCCGGGGCGGGGCGGCTCCGCGAGGATCGACCCGGCGCGCCGCCGCGCCGTCCCGACCCCGAGGAGCACCGTGCCCGACCAGACCGCGCAGGGGCTCGACGTCCCGGCGCTGCTCGCCCAGCTGACGCTCGAGGAGAAGGCAGAGCTGCTCGACGGCTCGGACTTCTGGCACACCACGCCGGTCCCCCGGCTGGGCGTCCCGGGGCTGCTGCTGGCCGACGGGCCGCACGGGCTGCGCCGGCAGGCCGAGGGCGGGGACCACCTGGGGCTCACCGGCAGCGTGCCGGCGACCTGCTTCCCGCCCGCCGCGGGCCTGGCCTCCAGCTGGGACGTCGACCTGCTGGCCCGGGTCGGCGAGGCGCTGGGCCGGGAGTGCCGCGACCAGGGCGTCTCGGTGCTGCTCGGTCCCGGGGTGAACATGAAGCGGTCGCCGCTGTGCGGGCGCAACTTCGAGTACCTCTCCGAGGACCCGCTGCTGGCCGGGCAGCTGGCCGCCGCGCTGGTCGACGGGGTGCAGCGGCAGGGCGTGGGCACCTCGCTCAAGCACTTCGCGGCCAACAACCAGGAGACCGACCGGATGACGGTCTCCGCCGACGTCGACGAGCGCACGCTGCGCGAGGTCTACCTGCCGGCGTTCGAGACCGTGGTGACCCGGGCCCAGCCCTGGACGGTCATGTGCAGCTACAACCGCATCAACGGCGTCTACGCCTCCGAGGACCCCTGGCTGCTCACCGACGTGCTGCGCGGCGACTGGGGCTCCACCGGGCTGGTCGTGTCCGACTGGGGCGCGGTCGACCGCCGCGACGTCGGGCTGGCCGCGGGGCTGGACCTGGAGATGCCCTCCTCGGACGGCGGCGGCACCGCCACCGTCCTCGAGGGCCTGCGCGCCGGCCGGATCACCGAGGCCGACCTCGACCGCGGCGCCGCCCGCGTGCTCACCCTGGTCGACCGGGCGCTGCGCGGGCAGGCCGTCGCCGTCCCGCCGGTGGACGCCGACGACCACCACGCGCTGGCCCGCGAGGCCGCCGCCGCCAGCGCGGTGCTGCTGACCAACGACGGCGTCCTGCCGCTGGCCGCCGAGGGCGGGCCGGTGGCGGTGATCGGCGAGTTCGCCCGCACGCCGCGGTTCCAGGGCGCGGGCTCCTCGCAGGTGAACCCGACCCGGCTGGACACCGCCCTGGACGCGCTGCGCGAGGCGCTGGCCGGACGGCGCGAGGTGGTCTTCGCCCCCGGCTACGAGGTCGAGGCCGACGCCGGCGACCCCGCGCTGGTCGCCGAGGCCGTCGAGGCGGCGGCCGCCGCGGAGGTCGCCGTGCTGTTCCTGGGGCTGCCGCCGTCGTGGGAGTCCGAGGGCTACGACCGCGACACCATCGACCTGCCCGCGGCCCAGGTCGACCTGCTGCACGCCGTCGCCGACGCCAACCCGCGGGTGGTCGTCGTGCTGAGCAACGGGTCGGTGGTGGACGTCGCCCCGTGGCAGGACCGCGCGGCCGCCGTGCTGGAGGGCTGGCTGCTGGGCCAGGCCGGGGGCGCGGCGACCGCCGACCTGCTGCTGGGCGTGGTGAGCCCCTCCGGCCGGCTGGCCGAGACCGTCCCCGCCCGGTTCGCCGACAACCCGACCGTCGGGGCGTTCCCCGGCGAGCACGGGCACGTGCGCTACGGCGAGGGCCTGCTGATCGGCTACCGGTGGTACGACGCGCACGAACTCCCCGTCGCCCACCCGTTCGGGCACGGGCTGAGCTACACGACGTTCGCGTGGTCGGACCTCTCGGTCGACGTCCGGTCCGGGGACGAACTGTCCGTCGACGTGCGACTCACCGTGACCAACACCGGCGACCTGGCCGCCACGGAGACCGTGCAGCTCTACGTCACCGACCCGCAGGCGTCGGTGTACCGGCCCCAGCAGGAGCTGCGGGCCTTCGCCCGGGTGCACCTGCAGCCGGGCAAGAGCGCGCAGGTCGAGCTGACCCTCGACCGTCGCGCGTTCGCCTACTGGCACGTGGGGCTGGGCGACTGGGTGGTCGAGGGCGGTGCGTTCGGCCTCCGGCTGGGCGCCTCCTCGCGTGACCTGCGCCTGTCGGCCGAGGTCGAGCTGCCCGGCGACGACCTCACCTCGCCGCTGGCCGCCGACTCCACCGCCGAGGCGTGGCTGGCCCACCCCGAGGCCGGCCCGTGGCTGCGCGAGCAGCTCGCCGACGCCGAGTTCGGCCGGTTGCTGGCCGACCCGCGCAACGGGCAGATGCTGCGCGCCGTCCCGCTGGTGCGGCTGTCCCGGATGCCGGGGTTCCCGCTGCGCGAGCCGGAGGTGACCGCCGCCGTCGGCCGGTTCGCGGCGACCTGAGGCCCCGCTGCCACCGCCCCGCCGGGGCGGGGTGGGCACTCGTCACAGGACCGTCATGCGGCTCCCCGGCGTCACCGGGTACCGACCCGGAGGACACCCGGCAGGGGCGGTGCGGCCACCGGACCCACCCGTCCCCCGACGAGAGGAGCTGCTCGTGGACACCCCCCATCGCCCCGTCACCCACCGCCGACGGTGGCTGGTCACCGGTGCCGTCCTCGCCGCGCTCGGTACGAGCGCGTGCGGTGAGGAAGGTCCCCTGGCCACCCCTCAGGCGGAGGTGCCCGGCGGCGCCGTCGGCCCCGACGCCCCGGTCGGTGCGGACCTGGACCTGCTGCAGGTCCAGCTCGAGTACCCCCTCGACGGGCTCTACGAAGTCGGAGAGGACGCGCGCCTGTTCCTCGGCATCGCCAACGTCGGCACCACAGCGGCCACGCTCGTGGACGTCAGCGGCCCCGACTTCGCCGACGCCCGAGCCGGCAGCGGCGAGGACGTCACCCTGACCGTGGAGCCGGACGACAACGTCTACGTGGGCGCGGAGGGCATGCCGTCGATCGTGCTCGAGGACCTGCGGACCGAGCTCCGGTCCTCGCAGTCCATCCCGGTCACCTTCACCTTCGCCGACGCCGGCGAGGTGACGGTCCAGGCGATGGTGGCCGCCGAGGGGCAGGACCCCGTGCCCACCTACGACTTCCCCGATCCGGCGGAGGACCCGACGCCCGAGGAGGGCTGACCCGGGGTGCTGGTCCGCAGCGCGGGTGCTGCGCCGGTGCGTGCCCCGGGTGGGCGGTGGTCCGCCGCACCGGCGCCCGGGCGCGACAGGGACCACGCCCGCCCCGGCGGCTGGCTCAGCTGCCGCCACCCCGCCAGCGGAGGACGTCGAGCGCCGCGGCGACGGCGACGGCGTCCTCGGCCAGCGGGCGCGGCAGCAGCTCCTCGGCGCGGGCCAGCCGGCGCAGCACGGTGTTGCGGTGGGTGTAGAGCCGCTCGGCCGTCCGGGCGGCGCTGCCCAGCTCGCGCACGTAGGTGAGCACGGTGTCGCGGGTGGCGGCGTCGGCGCCGAGCAGGCCGCCCAGGGTGGCGGTGAGGAACTCCTCGACCCGGGTCGGGTCGGTGGTCAGCAGCGCGACCAGCTGGACGTCGGCGTAACGGGCGACCTGCTGGGGCGAGGTGAGCCGGGCGAGCATCTGCTGGGTGGTCGCGGCGTCCAGGTGGCTGCGCCGGAAGCCGTCGACGTCGCTGCCCGGCCGGCCGATCGCCACCCGCACGCCGGGGGCGCCGGCCAGACCGGCGGTCACCGCGGCCGGCTCGGGCGCCCGGTCCACCGGCAGCCACACCCACAGCGCCGCGGCCCCGGCGACGACGGTCAGCCGCCGGCCGGCCCCGGCGGCCCGCATGGTCGCCTCGGCCGCCGCCTCCAGCTGGTCGGACCCCACCTCCCCCGACCCGCTCCACACGATGACGGCGGTGTGCGGTCCGGTGAGCCCGTAGCCCAGCTGCGCCTCGGCGCGGGCGCGGGCCAGCGGCGCGCCCTCCAGCAGCAGCGAGACGGTGGCCCGGCGCTCGGCGTGCGCGCCGCGGGTGAGCTCGCTGCGCTCGGCGGCCATCCGCTGGGAGACCGTGGCGACGGTGTCGTCGACGAAGGTGCTGATCGACCGGGCCGAGACGTCGAGCAGCTCGCGCAGCTGGGCGGTGTCGGCGGTGAGCGCGAAGCAGATCTGCATCCAGTGGCGCCAGGCCACCGCCTGGGCGGTGCGGTAGGCGTCCAGGCCCAGGTGGTCGAGCCCGCGGCGGACGAGGTCGCGGGCGCCGTCGAGCACCTCGGGCCCGACGTACACCGGCACCCGCTCGCCGGGGCGCTGCACGTTGGCCGCGGCCCAGTGCAGCAGGTTGGCCAGGTTCGCCCGTCGGACGCTCTCGGCGAGCACCGGGTCCTCGGCGACCGGGCGCATGCCCGCCCCGCTCAGCGCCGCGGTGTGCACCTCGGCGACCCAGTCGGCGCTCGGGTCGAGCGCGACCTCCGCGCCGCGCCGGAACAGCTCGCGGACCGCCGGTGAGGGCAGGGGCCAGTCGGCGGTCATGCCGGGCATGGTGCACCACCGGACGAAGAGCGTGGTGCACGGTGAACTGGCAGACCGTGGCCCGGGTCACGCAGAGTCGGGAGCATGACCACCGACACCGCCGTCGAGCACCTCGACGTCCTGATCGTCGGCGCCGGCCTGTCCGGCATCGGCGCGGCGTACCACCTGCGCCGCGACCACCCGCAGCGCAGCATCGCGCTGCTGGAGGCCCGCGACGCGACCGGCGGCACCTGGGACCTGTTCCGCTACCCCGGCGTCCGGTCGGACTCCGACCTGCACACCTTCGGCTACGACTTCAAGCCGTGGCGCGAGGAGCAGTCGATCGCCGGCGCCGACCGGATCCTGGCCTACCTGCGCGAGACCGCCGCCGAGAACGGCATCGACGCCCTGGTGCGCTTCTCCACGAAGGTCGTGGCCGCCTCCTGGTCGTCGGAGCAGGCGCGCTGGACGGTCGACGTCGAGCGCACCGACACCGGTGAGCGGACGACGCTGACCTGCGGCTGGCTGTTCTGCGCCGGCGGCTACTACCGCTACGACGAGGGCTTCACCCCGGTCTTCCCCGGCCGCGAGCGGTTCGCCGGCCCGGTCGTGCACCCGCAGCACTGGCCCGAGGACCTCGACACCACCGGCCGGCGGGTCGTGGTCATCGGCAGCGGCGCCACCGCGGTGACCCTCGTGCCGGCGCTGGCGCGGACCGCCGCGCACGTGACCATGCTGCAGCGCACGCCCACCTACGTGCTGCCGGTGCCCGCCGAGGACGCGCTGGCCAACCGGCTGCGCCGGCTGCTCGGCGAGGAGCGCGCCCACCCGCTGATCCGCCGCAAGAACATCGCCAAGAGCCAGCTCGTCTGGCGGTTCTGCCAGCGGCACCCCGAGCGGGCCCGGGCGCTCATCCGCTGGGTCAACACCAAGCAGCTGCCCGCGGGCTATCCGGTCGACGAGCACTTCAACCCGCCCTACGGCCCGTGGGACCAGCGGCTGTGCGCCGTCCCGAACGGCGACCTGTTCCGGTCGATCCGCGAGGGGACGGCGGAGGTGGTCACCGACCGCATCGCCACGTTCACCGAGACCGGCGTGCTGCTGGAGTCCGGCCGCGAGCTGCCCGCCGACGTGATCGTGACCGCCACCGGGCTGAACGTGCAGGCCTTCGGCGGCATCCGGCTGACCGTCGACGGGGCCGAGGTGCGGCTGCCGGAGACGGTCGCGTTCAAGGGGATGATGCTGTCCGGCGTGCCCAACTTCGCCTACGCCATCGGCTACACCAACAGCTCCTGGACGCTGAAGATCGGGCTGCTGTGCGAGCACTTCACCCGGCTGCTCACGCACATGGACGCACACGGGTTCGACAGCGTCCGCCCGGTGCCGCGCGACCCGGACATGCCCACCCGGCCCTTCCTGGACTTCGGCGCCGGCTACCTCAAGCGGTCGATGGACCAGTTGCCGCGGCAGGGTGAGCGGGTGCCCTGGTCGACCTCCACCGACTACCGCGCGGACGTGAAGCTGCTGCGGGACGGCAGCGTCGCCGACCCCGAGCTGCAGTTCGCAGCCCGGGTCCCGGTGCCGGCATGACCGGCCCGGACGCCGACCGGTTCGTCGACCTGCCCGCCGGCCCGCGGATCTGCTTCCGGGTCGACGGGCCGGACGACGGCGTCCCGCTGCTGCTGATCGCGGGGCTGGGCATCGACCTGACCTCGTGGCCGCAGCGGATGGTCGACGGGTTCACCGCCCGCGGGTTCCGGGTCGTCCGGCTCGACAACCGCGACATCGGCCGCTCCAGCACGATCGGCACGCCCGCGCCCGGCCGGCTGCGCCAGCTGCTGGCCCGGCCGCGCCGCGACGCCTACGACCTCGGCGACATGGCCGCCGACGCCTTCGGGCTGCTGGAGCACCTGGAGATCGACCGGGTGCACCTGGTGGGCATGTCGATGGGCGGGATGATCGCCCAGACGCTGACCGCGCGGCACCCCGACCGGGTCGCCAGCCTGACCTCGATCTTCTCGACCACCGGCGACCGCCGGGTGGGCCAGCCCGCCCGGTCGACCCTGCTGCGGCTGGCGAAGGGCCCCGCGCGCACGGTCGGGGCCTCGGTCGAGCGGCACCTGGGCATGCTGGCGCACATCGGCTCGCCGACCCTGCTGCCCGACGCCGACCTCGAGCGTGCCTGGGCCACCGGGTTCTGGGAACGCGGCGGCGGCGTGCGCGCCCGGGCGGGCGTCCCCCGGCAGATCGGCGCCATCCAGGCCTCCGGCGACCGGACGGCGGAGCTGCGGGCGATCACCGCACCCACGCTGGTCGTGCACGGGTCGGCCGACCGGATGGTCCACCCCACCGGCGGCCGGGCCACCGCCGCCGCCGTCCCCGGGGCCCGCCACGTCGAGATCGCCGGCATGGGCCACCACCTGGCCCCCGGGGTCGTCGACCGGCTGGTCGACCTCACCACCGAGCTGGTGCGCGGCACCGGCGTCCCGCTCGAGACCGCAGGAGACCACCGATGAGCAGGTCCGCGAAGCACAGCGTCCGGAGCAAGGTCGCCGTCGTCACCGGCGCCGGGTCCGGCATCGGGCGGGAGCTGGCCTTCCAGCTCGCCCGCCGGGGCGCCCGGCTGGCGCTGTCCGACGTCGCCGAGGTCGGGCTGGCCGAGACGGCGGCCCGGGCGCGGGCGCTGGGCGCGCAGGTGCACACAGCCCGGCTCGACGTCACCGACCGGGCGGCGGTGCTGGCGTACGCCGACACCGTGGCCGGTCACTTCGGCGTCGTCCACCAGGTCTACAACAACGCCGGGGTGGCCGGGGGGACGTCGGTCGAGGACAGCGACTGGGCCGACTACGACCGCATCCTGGGCGTCAACCTCTTCGGCGTCCTGCACGGCACCAAGGCGTTCCTGCCGCACCTGATCGCCTCCGGTGACGGGCACGTGGTCAACGTGTCCAGCCTCAACGGGCTGATGGCCCAGGCCGGGATCAACGCCTACAGCGCGAGCAAGTTCGCCGTCCGCGGGTTCACCGAGGCGCTGCGGCAGGAGATGCTGCTGGCCGGGCACCCGGTGCAGGTGACCGTCGTCCACCCCGGAGGCGTGCGCACCAACATCGCCACCGCGGCGCTGGAGGTGTCCCGGCAGCGCGGGGACGCGATCACCGCCGAGGACGAGGCGCGCACCCGCTTCTACAACGAGAAGCTGCTGCGGATGCCGGCCGAGCAGGCTGCGCGGATCGTGGTCGACGGCGTGGAGGCCGGGCGGGCGCGGGTGCTGGTCGGCAACGACGCGAAGGTGGTCGACCTGCTGGTGCGGCTGGCGCCGGCCACCTACCCGCGGATCGCCGCCCGGCTGCAGCGGGGCCGCCGCCCCTGACCTCAGACCTCCCGGCGGGCGCGCACGGCCGCGGCCAGCTCGGCCAGCAGGCGCTCGGTGGTGGGGAGGTCGACGCAGGCGTCGGTGACGCTCTTGCCGTACTCCAGCGTCGGGTCCCGGCGGTCGAGGTCCTGCCGGCCCTCGACGAGGTTGCTCTCCAGCATCACGCCGCGGATCGCCCGCTCCCCGCCGGCGACCTGCCCGGCCAGGTCGGCGACGACGCCGGCCTGGCGGCGGTGGTCCTTCTGGCTGTTGCCGTGCGAGGCGTCGACGACGATGACCTGCGGCAGATCCCGGGCGGCCAGCGCCGCCTTCGTCGCGGCGATGTGCGCGGCGGAGTGGTTGGGGCCGTCCTTGTCACCGCGCAGGATCACGTGGGCGGTGTCGTTGCCGGTGGTCGACAGCTGCGCGGTCACCCCGGAGCCGTCGACGCCGAGGAACTCGTGCGGCGCCCGGGCGGTGAGCACTGCGGAGACGGCGGCGCCGATGCTGCCCTCGGGCGAGTTCTTGAACCCGATGACCGAGGAGAAGCCCGACGCCCGCTCCCGCGCGGTCTGGTCGGTGACGTTGCGCGCGCCCACGCCGTTGTAGGTGACCAGCCCGTTGACGTACTGCGGGGTGAGCGCGTTCAGCGGCTCGGCCGCGACCGGGACGCCCAGCGCGGTGATGGCGCGCATCAGCATGCGGGTGGCGACGAGGCCGACGCTGATCCGGCTGGAGCCGTCGAGGAAGGGGTCGTAGGCGAAGCCCTTCCAGTCGACCTCGGTGCGCGGCTTCTCGGTGTAGGTGCGCATGAGCACCTCGAGGTCGGCGCCGTGGCGCTCGCGCATTGCGGCGATGAACCCGGCGTACTCGACGGCTGCGGCCGGGTCGTGGATCGAGCACGGGCCGGCGATCACGGTCAGCCGGTCGTCCTCGCCCCGGACGATGCCGGTCACCGCGCGGCGCGCGGCCCGGGTCGTCGCCGTCGACGCCGCCGGCAGCGGGACGACGGTCGCGACCGCGGCCGGGGTCACGACGACGCTCAGGCCGGTGATCCGGGCGTTGACCAGGTCGGCGACGTCGGCGTCACCGACCGGCGCGGTGCCCAGGCGCTCGACGACGCCGGGCAGCAGCTCGGCCAGCGTGGCGTCGATGCGCCGGTTCACCTCGGTCTGCAGCTCGAGGAGCTGGTCGGCGACCCGGGTGGCCGCGGTCAGGATCTGGTCGGCGGGGATCGGGGCCTGGTCCATGCCGCGAGTGTTCCTGCCGCCGCCGCGGACCCGCGACCGGGGTGCTGTGAGCCGGCCGTCCCGCCCCATCGATCACGCCTGTCACCTCACGACTCGCACGCACCCCGGTCGGCGCACGGGCAACAAGTGACGAAGCGGACCGGTTCGTCTCGTCTTGGTCAAACCTGTTCCTGGTCACGATTTCGCATACGGTCAGTTGCAGCACAGCAGCGCAGGGTCGCCGACTCCCCTCAGACCCCGCGTCCCGCGAACCGTTCCCGAGAGGCACGACGATGACCCTGGCCCAGCGCTCCCCCGCTACCGCCCTCCCCCGTCAGGCCACCTACGGCCGCGTCCCGGCCCCCCGGCCCGCCGTCCCCGGTGCCCGCGTCCAGCCCGGCTTCGCCCCCGTCGGCCAGCGCAACGTGACCGCCCCCGTGCAGCCGATGACCGAGCGGCCCGCCCCGCGCCCGGCGGTCCGGTTCATGACCGTCGCCGAGGTCGCCGCGATGATGCGCGTGTCGAAGATGACCGTCTACCGCCTCGTGCACAACGGCGAGATGGCCGCCGTCCGCGTCGGCCGCTCCTTCCGCGTCCCGGCCCCGGCCGTCCGCGCGTACCTCGACGGCGCCCGCACCGACGCCGCCTGACCCGCTCGCGCCCCGGGTGCAGACTGCCGGGGTGACCGACCCGGCCGCGCCCTACCGCGCGTTCGCGCAGGCCGCCGGCACGTCCCCGCTGGACGCCCACGTCGCCACGGCCCTGGGCCGGTCGGCCGCGGCGCTGCGGGTCCTGCAGGTGGTGCCGGCCCGCAGGCGAGGACCGGTACCGGTCCTCGCGGCGCTGCACGACCTCACCCTCGCCGGACGGGCGCCCGGCCTGGCCGCCGCCCACGCCGCCGCCGACGGTGAGGCGACCGCCGCCGCGGCGGTCGACACGCTCCTGCGGTCGGCTCCCGAGGTCGCCGCGCTCCTGGCGCGCCGCAGACCGGCCTCCCTCGTGACGGGACACTGCGCGGTGCTGCAGCCGGCCGTCGCCGAGGCGGCCTCCCGGGCCGGAGCCGGTGCCGTGGGCCTGATCGGCCTCGATCTCTCCCCCGGGCTCGACCTGCACGTCGACCGCGTCGGCACCCACCTCGACACCGGGCAGCACCTCGGCGACCCGGCCTCTCCCGTCCAGCTGCGCGCCTCCGTCGTGGGGCCCGGGCGGGTCCCGGAGCGGGCGGTGCCCGCGGTGGTCGCCCGGATCGGCGTCGGCCGCGACCCGCTGGACCTCACCGACCCGGACGACGCCCGCTGGCTGCACGCCTGCCTGGCCCCGGACCGCCCGGCGGAGTCCGCACGGCTGGCGGAGGCGCTGGCCGTCGCGGCCGCTGCTCCCCCACACCTGCTGCGCGGCGACCCGCTCGACCTGCTGCCCGCGGCCGTCGCCCGGGTGCCCGCGGGCGCGCTGCCCGTCGTCCTCACCACCTGGGCGGTCGCGCGGCTGACCCCCGACCGGCGGCTGCGCCTCCGCCGCACGCTCGAGGAGGTCGCGGCCGGACGCGCCGTCGCGTGGGTGTCGGTGGAGGGCGTCGGCGTCGCTCCGGGCGTCCCGACCCTCGGCGACCGCCCGGCGTCGGGCCACAGCACCATCGGGCTGACCCTGCCGGACGGCCCGGTGCTGCGCGGCGAGGCGCTCGGCCGCTGCTGGTCGCGCGGCCGGTTGCTGTCCTGGCTCGCGGCCGGCTGAGCGCGTCGCAGCCTCGCTTCGTGAGCAGCGCCACGAAATGCTTGACGGTTCAACCGGCGCTGACGGTGTCATGACCGTCCGCAAGACCGCCGTCACCGCCGTCCCCCTGCACCCGCTGCTCGCCGAGCGGTGGAGCCCCCGTGGCCTGGACGCCGCGCACGAGCTCACCGAGGAGCAGCTGACCGCGCTGCTCGAGGCCGCCCGCTGGTCGCCGAGCGCGAGCAACACCCAGCCGTGGCGCTTCGCCGTGGCCCGCCGCGGCACGCGCACCTTCGACGACGTGCGCGACGCGCTGGCGCGCGGCAACCGGCTGTGGGCGCACGCGGCGTCCGCGCTGGTCGTGGTGGCCGCCGAGACCACCGGCCCGGACGGTGCCCCGCGGCCGTGGGCGGTGTACGACACCGGCCAGGCGGTCGCCCACCTGTCGGTCCAGGCCCAGCACGAGGGGCTGGTGCTGCACCAGCTCGGCGGGTTCGACCGCGACCGGGTCGCCGCGCTGCTGGCGCTGCCCGAGCAGGTGCAGCCGCTCGTCGTCCTGGCCCTGGGCAGCCACTCCGCGGGCGCCGAGCTGCCCGAGGCGCTGGCCGCCCGCGAGGTGGCACCGCGCGAGCGGCTGCCGCTGGACGCCCTGCTCCTGCCGCTGCCCGAGGACCCCGCCGCCTGACCGGTCAGGCCGACGCGGCCCCGCGGCGGGAACGGAGGGCGAGAACGGTGGTGGGCACCAGGGTGAGCACGGCGATGCCGGTGCCCACCACCGCCGGGCCGGCGGCCGCGAGCCCGGACTCCAGCGCGGAGCCGGCGGCCAGCGAGCCGACCGCCGTCCCGAGGTTGTAGGCCGAGACCGACAGCGCCACGCCCAACGTCGGCGCGGCCGCGGAGAAGCGGACCGCCAGCGCCGAGAGCACCGGGTTCGCGCTGAGCCCGAGCAGCCCGAGCAGGACCAGCAGCACCACCGTGGGCACGGCCGAACCCGACAGCAGGCAGATCGCCAGCAGGACGACGGTGGTCGAGGCGGCCACCCCGATCGTCGTCGCGTGCGGGTGGTCGTCGCCGAGCCGCCCGCCCACGATCGTGCCGACGAGGGAGCCGACACCGAACCCGACGAGCACCAGCGGCACCCAGCTCGCCGCGACGCCCGCCCGGTCGGTGAGCAGCGGGGACACGTAGGAGTAGACCGACAGCACGCCGCCGGTGGTGGTCGCGCACGCCGCCAGCACCAGCCACAGCCGGCCCGACCGCAGCACGCCCAGCTCCGAGCGCAGCGACGTCGGCGCCCGGTCGGCGTCCTCGGGCGGCACGCTGCGGGCGATGAGCGGGACGGCGGCCAGGGCCAGCAGCGCGAGCGCCCAGAACGGCCCGCGCCAGCCCGACAGCTGCCCGGCGAACGCGCCCAGCGGGACGCCGGCGACGTTGGCCAGCATGCCGCCGGCCCCGACCAGGCCCAGCGCCCGCGCACCGGCGCCCGGGCCGGCCGCGCGGGTGGCGACCACCGAGGCGACGGCCCAGAACGCGCCGGTGGCCCAGGCGGTGACGAACCGGGCGGCCAGCAGCAGCGGGAAGCTGTCGCCCACGGCGACCACCACGTGCCCGACGGCGAACACCGCCAGGGCCAGCACCAGCGTCACCCGGGCCGACATGCGTCGGGTGAGCAGCGCCATCGTCGGCGAGCCGACGATCATGCCGACCGCGAACACGGTGATCAGCAGCCCGGCCTGGGCGACGCTCACCTGCAGGTCGCCGGCGATCTCCGGCAGCAGGCCGGCGACGACGAACTCGGTGGTGAGCATCAGGAACGTGCCGACGGCGAGCACGTAGACGACGAACGGCATGCGCCCTGGCCGGGTGGCCGGAGCCGAGCGCGTGGTGGAGCTCGCGGTCACCGCAGGGTGGCCGCGTCGATGACGAACCGGTAGCGGACGTCGGAGGCCAGCACCCGCTCGTAGGCCTCGTTGACCTGGGCCGCGTCGATGACCTCGACCTCGGCGCCGATGCGCTGCTCGGCGCAGAAGTCGAGCATCTCCTGGGTCTCGGCCAGACCGCCGATCATCGACCCGGCGAAGGACCGGCGGCCGCCGATCAGCGACATCACGCCGACGTCCAGCGGCTCGGCGGGGGCGCCGACGTTGACCAGCGCACCGCCCACGGCCAGCAGCGACAGGTACGCGTCGACGTCGATCGGCGCGCTCACGGTGTTGAGCACCAGGTCGAAGGACCCGGCCAGCGCGGTGAAGGTGTCCGGGTCGCTGGTGGCGGCGTAGGCGTCCGCGCCCAGCCGCAGCCCGTCCTCCTGCTTCTTCAGCGACTGCGACAGCACCGTCACGTGCGCGCCCATCGCGTGCGCCAGCTGCACGCCCATGTGCCCGAGCCCGCCGAGGCCGACGACGGCGACCCGCTTGCCGGGGCCGGCGCCCCAGTGGCGCAGCGGGGAGTAGGTGGTGATGCCCGCACACAGCAGCGGCGCGGCGGCCGCCGAGTCGATGCCCGCGGGCACCCGGAGGGCGAAGTCGGCATCGACCACGACGTGGGTGGAGTAGCCGCCCTGGGTCGTCGTGCCGTCGCGGTCGGTGGCGGCGTAGGTGCCGATCATGCCCTTGAGGCAGTACTGCTCGTCGCCGGCCAGGCAGTTGGCGCACTCCCGGCAGGAGTTCACCATGCAGCCGACGCCGACCCGGTCGCCGACCCGGTGGGTGGTGACGTCGGCGCCGACCTCGGTGACCAGGCCGACGATCTCGTGGCCGGGCACGACCGGGAACGGCTGGGGGCCCCAGTCGCCGTTGACGGTGTGGATGTCGGAGTGGCAGATGCCGGCGTGCGTGATCTCGATCAGCACGTCGCGCGGGCCGACGTCCCGGCGCTCGATCGTGGCGGGGGCCAGGGGCTGGCCGGCGGCGGGGGCGGCGTAGGCATTGACGCGCACGGGGGTCTCCTCGGTTCGGGTGGATCAGTGGGTGGCGGGGGCGGCGGTGTACTCGGCGTCGGTCACCGGCGTCAGCCAGTGCACGACCGCGTGGTCGTCGTCGCCCTCGTTGATCGCCAGGTGGACCATCAGCCGGTTCGGGGCGGCACCGTGCCAGTGCTCCTCGTCGGCCTCGAACAGCACGCGGTCACCGGGGCGGATGACCTCGACCTGCCCACCGCGGCGCTGGCACAACCCCACGCCCTCGGTGACGAAGACGGTCTGGCCCAGCGGGTGGCGGTGCCAGTGGGTGCGCGCACCGGGCATGAAGTGCACCAGGTTGGCGGTGACCCGGGACGGCGCAGGGGCCGCGGCGACGACGTCGATGAACACGTCGCCGGTGAACCAGTCGGCCGGGCCCTGCACGGTGTCGGCGGAGCTGCGGGTGATCTGCACGGTGGGTCCTCCGGCGTCGGGACGGTCTGTCGGGGTCCACGGAACGCCTCCTCGCGCCTGCGTGGGAGGGCGGGCCTGTGGGGGGTGGGAGCTCGACCTCCCTCGTGGCGCCGGCCGACGTAGCGTCGAGGGGGTGGACAACCGCGCCGACATCCGCGACTTCCTGACCAGCCGCCGCGCCCGGATCACCCCGCAGCAGGCCGGGCTCCTGGCCGGGGGCGGACGGCGTCGCGTGCCGGGGCTGCGGCGGGAGGAGGTCGCCGTCCTCGCCGGGGTGAGCACCGACTGGTACACCCGGCTGGAGAAGGGCCACATCACCGGCGTCTCCGAGGACGTGCTGGAGGCCGTCGCCCGGGCCCTGCAGCTCGACGAGGCCGAGCGCACCTACCTGTTCGACCTGGCCCGCGCGGCCCGGCCCGGCCGCGCACCGCAGCGCCGGGCCAGGGGCGGCATCGCACCGCGGGTGCAGTGGATGCTGGACACGATGACCGGCTCGGCCGCGTTCGTCGCCAACGGCCGGCTCGACGTCCTGGCCACCAACACGCTGGGCTGGGCGCTGCACGCGCCGATGTTCGCCGGCCCCCGGCGACCGGCGAACTTCGCCCGGTTCCAGTTCCTCGACCCGGCCGCGCAGGGCTACTATTTCGACTGGGGCGCCGCGGCCGACGTCACCGTGGCGCTGCTGCGCGCCGAGGCCGGCCGCCGTCCGCACGACACCGCACTGCGCGAGCTCGTCGGGGAGCTGTCCACGGTCAGCGAGGAGTTCCGCACCCGGTGGGCCGCGCACGACGTCCGCATCCACCACAACGGCAGCAAGCAGTTCCACCACCCGGTGGTCGGTGACCTCGAGCTGGGCTACTGCACCCTCGACCTGCCCGCCGAGGAGCCCCCCGGCCTGCGGCTGACCATCTACACCGCCCAGCCGGGCACCCCGTCCGAGGACGCGCTCAAGCTGCTGTCGAGCTGGGCGGCGACCCAGGCGCCCACCGGCGCCGCACCGCCCACCCCGGCCGCCGACCGGCCCTGACGGGGCCGGCGCTCAGCCCGCCGAGGCGAGCGGCCGGACGTCGTCCAGCGGGGTGCGGGCCACCGGGACCGCGGCTCCGGTCGCCGAGGTGCCCGGGTGCGCCGGGCGCCCGAAGAGCCAGCCCTGCCCGAAGTCGACCTGCAGCTCCTGCAGCGCCGCCGCCTCGGCCGCCGTCTCCACGCCCTCGGCGACCACGGTCGCGCCGCAGCCGTGGCCGAACTCGACCAGGGAGGCGACGAGCTTGGCCAGCACCGGGTCGCCGTCGACCCCGGAGACGACGCTGCGGTCCATCTTCAGCACGTCCGGGGCGGTGAGGACGATGTGCCGCAGCGAGGAGTACCCGGCGCCCACGTCGTCGATGGCCAGCCGCATCCCGCCGGCCCGCAGCGGAGCCAGGACGGCGGCGAGGTCGGCGTAGTCGGCGACCTGGTCGTGCTCGGAGAGCTCCAGCAGCACCCGGTCCAGCGGCAGCTGCCGCAGGAGCGCGGTGAACTCCGGCAGCAGCAGGGTGGCCGGGGAGATGTTCATCGCGACGTACCCCTCGACCACGGTGAGGTGGTCGGCGGCCCGGCGCAGCGCCAGCAGCTCCAGCTGGTGACCGAGGCCGACGCTGTGCGCCTCCTCGAAGACGACGTCCGGCGCCTTGGCCCACGCCGCCGGGAACCGGCTGAGCGCCTCGGACCCGACCTGGCGCCCGGTGGCGAGGTCCACGATCGGCTGCAGGACGACGACGGGTCCGCCGTCGGCGACCACCGGCTCGAGCCGGGACAGCACCTCCCGCCGGCGCGCCTCCTCCCGCACGCCCGGCTCGATGACGACGGCCGCGGCCGAGGCGAGCACGGTCATCAGCGACCGGTCCCGCTGGGTGAGGCCCTTGTCGGTGGTGAGGCCGGCGGCGCAGAAGGTGCCGTACAGCTCGCCGTCGCTGAGCACGACCGGGACCGAGACGTAGCTGCGGATCCGCGGCAGCCGCGCGGCCGGCAGCTCCATCGCCGCGGGGTGCCGGCGCACGTCGGGGATGACCGCGGGCAGCTTCCCGTCCAGGATCGCCTGGCAGAAGGTGGTCTCCTGCTGCTGCCGGTTGCCCTCCTGGAACAGGAAGGGCACCGAGGACTCGACGACCTCCAGGTGCTGGGTGGTGCCGTCCATCCGGGTCAGGAAGGCCACCGACAGCTGCAGCGACTCCTTGGCCGTGCGCAGCAGCTCCGCGACCTGCTGCTCGGCGTCCGAACGCCTCTTCCTCACATCACCCTCCCGGTGGCCGTCCCCGGGTACATCGACCACCGGGCCGTCCGACCGGAGGACCCGAACGGGTGGTCTTCAGCCCTCGCGCGGGACCCCGCGGTCGGGCGCGCTCATGTCGCCGGTGGCCGGCGTGCCGCCGGTGACCGCGTAGCGGAGGTGGACGGTGCCCCGGGGCGAGGCCACCGGCGGGCCGAGCAGCTCCAGCCCCGCCGGGACGACGCCGCGGTCGAACACCTTCTTGCCCACCCCCAGCAGGACCGGGTGCACCCAGAGGTCGAGCCGGTCGACGAGCCGCTCGCGCAGCAGCGACTGCAGCAGGTCCAGGCTGCCGACCACCGCGACGTGCTCGTGCCGGTCCCGGACGCCCCGCACCGCGTCGGCGAGGTCCGGGCCCAGCTGGGTGGACCCGGCCCAGGACAGGTCGGGCCGGCCGCGGGAGGCCACGTACTTGGGCACGCCGTTGAACAGCCGGGCGATCTCGCCGTCCTCACCGCCCTGCTGGTGCGGCCAGTACGCAGCGAAGACGTCGTAGGTGCGCCGGCCGAGCAGCAGCGCGTCGACGCCCTGGTAGGCCGCGCCCACCTGCGCGCCGGAGACCTCGTCGAGCAGCGGCGCCTGCCAGCCGCCGAACGGGAAGCCCTCCGGGTCCTCGTCCGGGCCGCCGGGTGCCTGCCCCACCAGGTCGAGGGTGGCGAACAGCTCCGCCTGCACCAGTCCCATGTCGCGCTCCGCTCGGTCGGTCGTCCCCGTCAGGGGGTGGGACCGCCGCACGCCGGCGAACTCATCGCCCGCGCGGCACCTCGGCCCCAGCCCTGGTCGCGGCTGCTCACCAGGCCAGCACCCCGGCCTCGTCCTGCAACGTGCCGGAGGGGCCGTCGGGTCCCTGGGTCGCCAGTCGGACGACGACCCGCGCGCTGTCCGCGACCGGCCGGCCGATGCCGAAGGCGGCGGTCATGTCAGTCGCGGTGGCGCCCGGCTCGACGGCGACGAACCGGATGCCGGGGTGGGCCTTGGCGTACTGCAGCGTGAGCATGGTGGCCGCGGCCTTGGACGCCGCGTACAGCGCCAGCGGCAGCTGCGACTCCGGCCGCTCGGGGTTGGTCACCGCCCAGAACGACCCCATGCTGCTGGACACGGTGACCACGGCGGCCTCCGGCGACCGGCGCAGCAGCGGCAGCGCGGCCTCCGTGACGCGGACGATCCCGATCGCGTTGACGTCGAAGGACCGCACCGCGGCGGCGCTGTCGAGCGTGGTCTCCAGGACGCCGGCGTTGTGCACCAGCAGGTCCAGGCGGCCCTCCGCGGCGTCGACCTCGGCCAGGGCCCGGGTCACCGACGCGGCGTCGGTGACGTCGAGCTGGACGAACCGCGCGCCGAGCTCGGCGGCCGCCTTCGCCCCGCGCTCGGCGTCCCGGGCGCCCACGTGGACGACGTGCCCCAGCTCCAGCAGCTGGCGGGCGGTCTCGTACCCGATGCCCTTGTTGGCGCCGGTGATGAGCGTGACGGTCATGTCTCCCCCTCGATGTGCTCGGCCCGGTCGGGCCGTCCGCCATCGTGGGCAGCGCGGACGCCGGCACCCAGAGCCCTGCTCAGCCTAGGGAGTGACAGGACCCCCGCTGAGCGCCCGCGCCGCCCTACGCTCGCTGCGTGGGTGAGTCGACGAACCCGCTGGGCACGTTCCTGCGGGCCCGGCGCGAGCTGGTGACCCCGCAGCAGGCCGGCATCCCCGACGTCGGCGTGCGGCGCGTGCCCGGGCTGCGGCGCGAGGAGGTCGCGATGCTCGCCGGCATCAGCGCCGACTACTACCTGCGCCTGGAGCGCGGCCGCGACCGCCACCCCTCGCTGCAGGTGCTGGAGTCCATCGCCCGCGTGCTGCAGTTCGACGACGACCACTTCGCCCACCTGATGACCCTCGTCGCCGAGGTGCCCCGGCACCGCCGGCGCCCGACGCGGCGGCAGACCCCGCCGCCCGGCGTCCTCAAGCTGCTGGACTCCCTCGCCCAGCCCGCGGTCGTCGAGGACCGCTACTTCGACGTCCTGGCCGTCAACCAGATGGCCACCGTGCTCTCCCCCGCCTTCGCGGTGGGCAGGAACCAGCTGCGCGACCCCTTCCTCGACCCGGCGGTGCAGGGCATGCACCTGGACTGGGAGCAGGTCACCGAGTGCTTCGTGGCCAACCTGCGCCAGGCGGTGGGCACCGACGTCGACGACCCGCGGTTCATCGAGCTCACCGGCGAGCTGAGCCTGGCCAGCGAGCGGTTCCGCCGGCTGTGGGCGCGGCACGAGGTACGCGGCCAGCGCGGGACGCCGATCCTGCTGGACCACCCGCAGGTCGGGCAGCTGACGCTCAACCGCGAGCGGCTGGCCGTCGACGGCGCCGACGACCTGCACCTGGTCGTCTACCACCCCGACGCCGGCTCCAGCGACGCCGACAAGCTGGCCCTGCTGGCCTCGGCCGCCGTCCCGGTGTCCGGGACGACGGCGGTGCGACCGGCCTAGAGCGGGTCGAGCAGGCGCTGCAGGAACTGGCGGGTGCGGGCCTCGCGCGGCTCGACGAGCACCTCCGACGGCGGGCCCGACTCGACGACGACGCCGCCGTCGAGGAAGAGGACCTGGTCGGCCACCTGCCGGGCGAAGCGCATCTCGTGGGTGACCACGACCATCGTCCAGCCCTCGGCGGCCAGCGACTGCATCACCTGCAGCACCTCACCGACCAGCTCGGGGTCCAGGGCGCTGGTGGGCTCGTCGAAGAGCACCACCTCCGGCCGGGTGGCCAGCGCGCGTGCGATGCCGACCCGCTGCTGCTGCCCGCCCGACAGCTGCACCGGGTAGGCGTCGGCCTTGTCGGCCAGCCCCACCCGGGCCAGCAGCTCGCGCGCCTCCTCCTGCGCCTGCGCCTTCGGGCGCCCCTGGGCGAATACCGGCCCGGAGGTGACGTTGTCGAGCACGCTGAGGTGCGGGAAGAGGTTGTGGGCCTGGAACACCATCCCGCTCTGGCCACGCAGCCGGGACACCGCGCGGGCGTCGGGGCGCGTCGACCAGTCGAGCTCGACCTCGCCGACCCGCACGGTGCCGGACTCCGGCCGCTCCAGCCCGTTGAGGCTGCGCAGCACCGTGGTCTTGCCCGAGCCCGACGGCCCGATGAGGCAGGTGACCGAGCCGGCCGGGACGTGGACGTCGACGCCGCGCAGCACCCGGTTGTCGCCGAAGGACTTGACCAGCCCGCGGGCCTCCAGCAGCGGGGCGGTCATGCGGCCACGTGCCGGGAGAGCCTGGTCTCCAGCCGGGTCTGGCCGAAGGAGAGCACGAGGCACACCACCCAGTAGTAGACGGCGGCGACGCCGTAGAGCGTGAAGAACGCGAAGGTCGGCGCCGCGATCTCCTGGGCCCGGCGCAGCAGCTCGGTCACCAGGATCGTCGAGACGAGCGAGGTGTCCTTGACCAGCGAGATGAGCGTGTTGCTCAGCGGCGGCACCGCGATGCGGGCGGCCTGGGGCAGCACCACCCGCCGCAGCGTCGTGACCCGCCCCATCCCGACGGTCATCGCCGCCTCCCACTGCCCGCGCGGGACGGCGAGGATCGCTCCGCGCACCGCCTCGGAGGCGTAGGCCCCGACGTTGAGCGACAGCGCGATGACCGCGCTGGGCCACGGGTCGATCGTGAGCCCGAGCGAGGGCAGCCCGAAGAAGACGATGAACAGCTGCAGCAGCAGCGGGGTGCCGCGGATGACCGAGACGTAGAACCGCGCCGGCGCCGCGATCAGCCACGTGCCCGACAGCCGCATCAGCGCGACCAGCAGGGCGATGGCCAGACCCAGCGCGAAGGTCACCACGGTGAGCGGCAGCGTGCCGCGCACCAGCCCCTCGAAGAGCGGGCCCAGGCTGCTGCGGACCAGGTCCCAGTCGATCGCGTTCACTCCGCGCTGACGTCCTCGCCGAAGTACTTCTCCGAGATCTGGGCCAGCGTGCCGTCGGTGCGCAGCTGCTCGAGGGCACCGTCGACCTGGGTCTGCAGCTCGGCGCTGTCCTGGCGGAAGGCGAACGCCGACTCGCTCGGGTCGTCGATCTCGGCGGCGACCTTCACGTCCTGGTCACCGGTGGTCTTCTGGTACTCCAGGAAGGCCAGGCTGTCGTTGATCGTGACGTCGACGCGGGACTGCTTGAGCAGCGTGATGGCCTGGGTGAAGCCCTCGACCGCCTCGATCTGCGCGCCGGCGCCGGTGGCGACCTCGGCGAAGTTGCTGGTGGTCGACTGCGCGCTGCGCTTGCCGGCGACGTCGGCCAGCGAGCTGACGCTGGTGTCGTCGGCGCGGGTGATCACGACGCCGTTCGAGTAGGTGTACGGGGTGGAGAACAGGTACTTGGCCTGCCGCTCGGGGTTGACGCCGATCTGGTTGGCGATGAGGTCGAACCGGCCGGCGTCGAGGCCGGCGAAGATCGAGTCGAACGGCGTCTCGGCGAACTCGACCTCACGGCCGAGCTTCTCGCCGACCGCGCGGGCCACCTCGACGTCGTAGCCGGTGAGCTCGTTGCCGTTGGCCGGGTCGTGGAAGGAGAAGGGCGCGTAGGTGCCCTCGGTGGCGACGGTGATCGCGTCGCCCGAGCCGCCGCCGCTGGCGCTGCCGGCGTCGTCGGAGTCGCCGCCGCCGCAGGAGGTCAGCAGCAGGGCGGTGGCGAGGGCGGCGGTCAGGGTCAGGCGGGTGCGCACGGTGGTGGTCTCCGGGTTCATGGGGGGCGTCCGACGTGGGGGCAGGGTCGGTGCCCCTGCCGCCAGGGGGAACCGCTGCCGGGCACGAGCATTCCGCCGCGTGGCCGGTCCCACAACCCGATCGATCTGGTGGGGTGGTCGACGAGACCGTTCCGGAACGGGAGGGCTGTACGACGTCGCTGCCGATCATGAGCGCGTCCTGTGTCGACGGCGCGTGACGGATGGGCGGAGCCCCGTCTCACGACCAGCCAATGCGCTTGAGCAGGCGACGTCCCCAGAAGGTCTCCTGCAGCAACTCCCGGCATCGGGCCGACTCCCGCGCCCGCTGCTCCGTGGCGGCGCGCTCCGCGTCCAGTCGGCTGGTGCTGTCGCTCAGCTGGCGTCGAACGTCCTCCGCCGCGGCCTTCTCGACCGCCAGCGCGTCCCGGGTCCGGTCCAGTTCGCGGACCCTCGACTCGACCAGGGCATCGAGTCGCTGACGGTCGGACTCGGCCGCACGAAGGCGGCTCTCGAGGTCGTGCAGGCGCCGCGCCTGCCATGCGGTGTGCTGCCGCCAGCTGTCCATGGTCGCCCATCCCGAGTGCTCGCCGTGACGATCGGCGCCCGCCACCGCCCACTGCACCCGCCCGGCGACGAAGTGCCGCAGGAAGGTCTCCAGGGCTGGGCGCTTGCCTGGTGCGATGCGGCCGTGGGAGTCCGCGGTGAGGAAGCCCTCCCGGACGGAGTAGAAGCGACCGTGCACCTCGGTGGTCGCATACCGCGGTTGCTCCTCCTCGACGTGCAGACCCACTGCCGGCAACTGGTCCACCCAGTCCCGGTTCCGGGTCAGCCAGAGGACCTCGTGTCCGCCGGCTGCCAGCAGTCCGGTCCGCCGCACGGCCTCGTCCAGCGAGAGCGGTGAGAGCTGCACCTCCAGCGCGATGCGGCGACCGGACACCAGGGCTCGGACGTCCGGTCTCGACGTCCCCACCTGACGCTCGTAGTCGGCTTGATGCCCCTGCGACTGCAGCCAGCCACACAGCCAGTGCTTCAGCGACAGGTGTTCGTAGCTCTCCCCCCGCGAGCCCAGGGCCAGCGCGTGACGGTCCGCCTCGGAGCCTGGGTTGTGGCGCAGCCACGTGTTGCCGTTGCCCAGTCGGTAGGGGTGGACCTTGTCCCCACAGACGACACACAGCAGCCCGCCCCCGCCGTGCCAGTGCTCGTACTGCCCCGGCTCGTGGATGTCCACGATCTCTCGGTTGGGACCGAGCGCGATGGCCATGGGGCCCACGCCACTCCCGTCCCTGGCCGGAGACCGTCTGGAGCTCACCGTCTCAGCGTGCACCCCGGGTACGACAGGACGTGCGTGAGCAGCCCGCCCTCCTCGGACCCTGCCGCCGAGGGAAGACCTCCGTCCCCGAACGGCGAACTCGACTCGCGGGTCGCTCCGGAGGCCGGGACCAGGGCCACCGGCGTGCGTCGTGACCGCCGGACGGTCCTCTTCGGCTCACCCCCCCCCCGTCGACTCAGCTGGTCGTGAGCACCTGCGGGGTCGCCTGCCCGTGGCGGGGTGAGGCGACGACCTGCCCGCCATGTGCCACCGGCGCGCGGTGACCGGCCGTCGTCGCGGGGACGGTGAGGTCGAGGTCCCCGACCTCCGGGGTGGCGGTGAGCGCGCGCAGGGCCCGGCCCAGCGTGGCGACGTCGGCGAGCGGGGTGGCCGAGCTGCAGCTCACGCGCACCGCGCCGGGCAGCCGGTCGGAGCGGCCGACGCGGGCGTCGTCGTGGAACTGCTGCACCTCGTCGGGGGTGAGCCCGAACAGCCGGCCGAGGTACGGGTGGGCGCAGAAGCACCCGTTGCGGACCCCGATGCCGTGCTCCCGGGACAGCCGCTCGGCGACCTCCCCGTGCGGCATCCCGTCGACGACGAAGGTGGCCACGGGGAGCCGGTCGCCGGACGTCGGCCCGAGCCGGCGCAGCCCGGGGACGGTGGCGAGCTCGTCGTCCAAGGCCCGGACGAGCAGGTCCTCGTGCCGGCGGTTCCGCGCTGCGGCGGCGAGCAGCTCCTCCGCCGCGGCGGCGAGCGCGACGGCGCCGAGGACGTTGGGCGTGCCGGCGTCGTCCCGGTCGGGGGCGTCGGCCCAGACGACCTCGTCGTGGGAGACCGCCTTCACCGCGCCGCCGCCGACGAGGAACGGCTCGCCGTCGGCGAGCAGCCGCCGGTCGACGACCAGGCCGCTCGCGCCGAAGGGCGCGAACATCTTGTGCCCGGACCAGGCCAGCGCGTCGATGCCGAGGGCGGTCATGTCGACCGGGCGGTGCGGGACCAGCTGCGCCCCGTCGACCACCACGAGCACCCCCCGGTCGCGGGCCGCCGCGGCGATCCGGGCCAGGTCGGGCAGCCAGCCGGTCACGTTGGACGCCCCGGACACCGCGAGCACCCGCGGTGTGGGCCGCTCGTCGAGCGCGGCGACCACGGCGTCGACGTCGTAGGTCCCCGAGCCGTCGACGTCGACGACCCGCAGCTGCGCGTGGCGCTGCCAGGGCAGCAGGTTGGCGTGGTGCTCGACCGCGGTGGTGACGACGACGTCGTCCCGGGTCAGCCGCAGCCGGAAGGCGATCTGGTTGAGCGCCTCGGTGGTGTTGCGCGGGAACAGGCCCACGTGCGTCGCCGGGTCGCCGCCCACGAACCGGACGATCGTCTCGCGGGCCTGCTCGTAGCGGGCGCTGGTGACCTGGGACTTCGCCCCGGCTCCCCGGTGGACGCTGGAGTACCAGGGCAGGAACTCCTGCACGGCCCGGACGACGCCCGCCGAGGCCGAGGTGGTGGCCGCGGCGTCGAGGTCGACGTAGCGGCGCAGCTCGCCGCCGACCGGGACGTGCAGGTCGGCACCGACGAGGGGGTCCCGCGGGGAGAGCTCCCCCGTCCCGAACAAGGACGTCATCGCCACCGAGCTCCTGTCGTCACCGGCCACCACCCCGGTGACCGGTCGGCAGCTTCTCACCGCGCAGGCCCGGGGACGGGCGACGACACCGCGCCGTCGGCGCATCCGTCCGGTCGCACCCCGATCACGGGGGGCGGTGACCGGGGCCGCTGCCTACGCTGGCGGCGTGTTCTTCCTCTTCGGCTTCGGCACCAAGCAGACCGACCTCGGTCCCGGAGAGGTCCGCACCTGCCCCGACTGCGGCAACACGACGCAGTGGGCGCGGGTCCGGCAGTCCCGGCAGCTCACGGTCTTCTTCGTCCCGGTGGCCCGGTGGCGGCGCGAGGAGCTCGAGGTCTGCCCCGTCTGTGGCGTCGTCGTCCCGGTCTGACCACCGCCCACCGGGCCCGGGACGTCAGTCGCCGTGCGGGTCCAGCTGGTTGATGGTGGCGACGACCCGGTCGTAGTCGCCGCGCGCCTCCCCGTACCGGAGGAACTTCACGTTCTCGACCTGGATCTCGGTGGCGTCCGGCTGGGTGCGGATCAGCTCGACCACCTCGTCGACGAAGTCGGCCAGCGGCATGGCGTGCTCGTTCTCCTCGTGGCCCGGCAGCAGCGCGGTGCGCACCGACGGCGGCTCCAGCTCGACCACCGCGACGCTCGTGCCCGCCAGCTGCAGCCGCAGCGACTCGCTGAGCATGTGGACGGCGGCCTTGGTGGCGTTGTAGCTGGGCGTGACCTTCAGCGGGGCGAACGCCAGCCCCGAGGAGACGGTCATGATCGTCGCGGCGGGCCGGGAGCGCAGGTGCTCGACGAAGGCGGCGATCAGCCGGATCGGGCCGAGCAGGTTGGTGGTGACGGTCTCCTCGGCCGAGGCCAGGAAGCCGTCCGGGGTGGTCCAGTCCTCCACGCGCATGATCCCGGCCATGGTGACCAGGACGTCCAGCTCCGGGTGCTCGGCGACGACCTGGGCGGCGGCGCGCTGGATGCTCGCCGGGTCGGCGGTGTCGATCTCGACGGCGTGCAGGCCGGGGTGCTCGGCGGTGAGCTGGTCCAGCAGCGCGGTGCGCCGCCCGCCGACGACGACGGTGTTGCCCTCCTGGTGCAGCCGCAGCGCCAGGGCCAGGCCGATGCCGCTCGTCGCGCCGGGGATGAAGACGGTGTTCCCTGCGATGTCCATGGACCCAGCGTCAGCCGGGTCGGCAGCCCGTGGCAGAGCGCGGTGATCGGGGGACCGCGGGTCCCTGGCTGCGGAGGGCGCGGCGTGGGGACACTGGCCGGGTGAACCGGGACGACCTGGCCGACTTCCTCGTCCGCCGCCGCAGCGGCCTCCAGCCCGCGGACGTCGGTCTCGGCGCGGGTCAGCGCCGGCGCACCCCGGGGCTGCGGCGGGAGGAGGTCGCGCAGCTGGCGGCGATGTCCACCGACTACTACACGCGGCTGGAGCAGCGGCGCGGGCCGCAGCCGAGCACGCAGATGCTGGCCTCGCTGTCCCGGGCGCTGCGGCTGACCGCCGACGAGCAGGCCTACCTCTACCGGCTCGCCGGTCACGACGCCCCCGACCGCGTGGGCGGCAGCGACCACGTGGCGCCGGCGCTCCTGCGGGTGCTGGACCGGCTGACCGACACCCCGGCGCTCATCCTGTCCGCGCTGGGCGAGACGCTGGTGCAGAACGACCCGGCCCGCGCCCTGTTCGGCGACGTGGCCCACCTGACCGGGCTGGAGCGCAGCGGCATCTACCGCTGGTTCGCCCACCCCGGCACCGAGCGGGCGCACTACCCCGACAGCGACCACGACCGGCAGAGCCGCGCGCAGGTGGCCTCGCTGCGCGCCGCGTACGGGTCGCTGGGGCCCAGCTCCCGGGCCGGCGAGCTGGTCCGGGAGCTCACCCGGACCAGCCCGGAGTTCGCGCGGCTGTGGGCCGCGCACGAGGTGGGCCGGCGGTTCGAGGACCACAAGGTCCTCCTGCACCCGGAGATCGGCCCGATCGAGGTCGACTGCCAGGCGCTGTTCACCGAGGACGAGTCCCAGGTGCTGCTCGTGCTCACCGCTCCCCCGGGCACCGACGCCGCGAGCCGGCTCGCGCTCCTCGCCGTCCTCGGCACCCAGGCCCTCACCCCGGAGCGGTAGGACGCCGTCGGCAGTGGGAACTCCTGCGGGGGTCGCGGTGTTCACCGGTCGTGCTGGACACAGAGGGAGGCACACATGACCACTGAGACCGCGATCCTCGCCGGGGGCTGCTTCTGGGGCGCCCAGGAGCTGCTGCGCAAGCGCCCGGGGGTGCTCACCACCCGGGTCGGCTACTCCGGCGGCGACACCCCGAACGCGACCTACCGCAACCACGGCGACCACGCCGAGGCGGTCGAGATCGTCTTCGACCCCGAGGTGATCTCCTACCGGGAGCTGCTGGAGTTCTTCTTCCAGATCCACGACCCGTCCACCAAGGACCGGCAGGGCAACGACCTGGGTCGCAGCTACCGCTCGGCGATCTACTTCACGGACGAGGAGCAGCAGCGGGTCGCGCTCGACACCATCGCCGACGTCGACGCCTCGGGCATCTGGCCCGGCCCGGTCGTCACCGAGGTTGAGCCGGCCGGCGCGTTCTGGGAGGCCGAGGAGGAGCACCAGGACTACCTGCAGAAGATCCCGTTCGGCTACACGTGCCACTACGTACGGCCCGACTGGGTGCTGCCGCGCCGCGAGGCGCAGACCACCCGCTGACCCGGGGCCCGGACCGGGCCGCGAGCAGCAACGCGAGGGGGACGTCCCGTCCGGGGCGTCCCCCTCCGCCGTCCCCGCCACCGGACCGTGCCGTGACGGGTGGGACACCCGGGGGCCGTGGGGCGTGGCGCCACCACCGGCGCCCGGAACGTGCGCACAGTGGGGCGTGCCCACCCGCCCGGACGCCGTCGCCGCGCTGCCGGCCGCCCCGGGCGTCTACCGCTTCCGGGACGCCGGCGGGCGCGTGCTCTACGTCGGGCGGGCCGGTGAGCTGCGCCGCCGGGTCAGCTCCTACTGGGGCGACCTGCGCGACCGCCGCCACCTGCGGCGGATGATGACCCGGGTCGCCCGGATCGAGGCGCTGGTCTGCGACTCCGTGCACGAGGCGGCCTGGGCCGAGCGCAACCTGCTCGAGCGGTCGATGCCCCCGTGGAACCGCGTCGTCGGCGGCCTCGAGGTGCCGGTCAGCATCCGCCTGGACGTCTCGCCGACGGCGCCCCGCCTCGGCCTGACCTCGGCGCACCGGCCGGGGCCGGACGTCCGCTGCTTCGGGCCCTACCTGGGCGCGGGGAAGGCGAAGCTGGCGCTGTCGGGCCTGGAGCGGCTGTACCCGATCGGCCACGCCGGCCCGGCGCGCAGCACCGGTGAGCGGGAGCTCGCGCGGCTGCGCGGCGGGCAGGACGTCCCCGTCGCGGAGCTGGCCCGCGCCGTGGAGGCGGTGCTCGACCGCGAGCCGGCCGCGGTCGCCGCCGCGCTGGCGGCGCTGACCGCCCGACGGGACGCCGCAGCCGCCGCGCAGGCCTACGAGGCCGCCGCCCGGCTCCAGCAGGAGATCGAGGCGCTCGCGTGGGTGGTCGCGCCCCAGCGGGTCACCGCGGCCAACGAGGAGGGTGCCCAGGACGTCACCGCGTGGGGCGGCGACGTCCTGCTGCGGCTGCGGATCCAGGACGGCAAGCTGCGCTCCTGGGAACAGGAGACCTGCACCCGCCCGACGCCCGGCGCGCGGGCGCCGGAGGGGTGGCTGCCCTTCCTGCGCCGCAACGCCGACCTGGCCGCCCGGCTGGCGGCCCTGCCGGTCTGACCGATGAGTCGTCCGCGCCGGGCCGGTCCGTACGTCGAGCACCCCCCGACGAGAGGCTCGGCCATGCGGAGACTGACCTACGGCATGAACGTGAGCCTGGACGGCTACACCGCCGCACCCGGCGACGACCTCGGCTGGAGCGCGCCGAGCGACGAGCTGTTCCAGTTCTGGTCCGACCGGGTGGCCGCCACGGGCCTGGCGCTGTACGGGCGCCGGCTGTGGGAAGGGATGAACGCCCACTGGCCGACCGCCGACCAGCAGCCCGGCGTCAGCCCCGCACACGCCGAGTACGCCCGCCGCTGGCGGGCCGTGCCGAAGGTCGTGTTCTCGTCCACGGAGCGGCCGGTCGACGGGAACACCCGCCTGGTCACCGGCGACGCGGTCGCCGAGATCACCCGGCTCAAGGCCGAGGACGGCGGTGACATGGACGTCGCCGGCGCGACCCTGGCCGCAGCGGCCGTGCGGGCCGGGCTGGTCGACGAGTTCGTGCTCGTCACCCACCCGGTCCTGGTGGGCGGCGGCACGCCCTTCTTCACCGCCCTCGACGACTGGGTCGACCTCGCCCTGGTGGAGACCCGGGCCTTCCCCGACGGGGTGCTGCTGACCAGGTACGAGACCAGGCGGTGACGAGCCGGCCCTCGACCGGGGCCTCCTCGGACCAGGGGCTCCTCAGACCAGCGCCTTGCCCTTCAGCGCCTCGTACTCGGCCCGGGAGATCACCCCGTCGTCGAGCAGTGCCCGGGCCCGGGTGATCTGGTCGGTCGGGGTGGCGTGGCCGTTCGACGCGGTGGCGACGGTCCCGGCGGAGGGCCGCGACACGTGGTCCGCGCGGGCGGCGCGCTCGGCCATGCCGTTGCCGCGGGTGACCAGGTACACCAGCGACGTGAGCACCGGCAGCAGGATCAGGGCCAGGACCCACAGCGCCTTGGCGAACCCCGAGGTGCTCCGGTCCCGGACCAGGTCCGCGACGATGGTGAACATGACCATCAGGTACGCCACGAAGGCGAAGCTGATGACGATGAACCAGACGACGTCCCAGAACGACATGACGGACTCCTCGGCGGGCAGACGCAACGGTCGGTGACCGAGCTTCGGCCTCCCGGCGGCCGCCCGGGATCATCCGGAGCGGGTGAGCTCTCCGGCGGCCGGCCGTGCCCGCTCGTCACCGTGGCCGGCGCCGGCGACCGTGGCCGCGTAGGTCCGGCAGGCTGCGGCGAGCGCCAGCCGCGCCTCCGCCTCGGCCGCCGGCCCGCCGCCGGCGGCGAGCGCCAGCCGCTGCTCGAGCCGGCGCAGCTGCTCGGCGAGCAGCTGCGCCGAGCAGGCCGGCGCCCCGAGGACCTCGGGCTCCAGCGGTCGGACGAGGCCCAGCCCGCGCGCTGCGCGGACCGCGTCGTTGCGCCGGCACACCGACAGCTTGCGGTAGATGCCCCGCTGGTGGGTCTTCACGGTGTTGACCGACAGGTGCAGGTCGGCCGCGATGTCCGCGACCGACATGGCGCCGGCCATCCTGGCGAGCACCATGCGCTCGCGCTCGGTGAGCGGCTCGACGAGGCGGTCCGGGCGGGGGCCCCCGTCCCGCGGCGCGACCGGCAGCACCGCCGGCACGCCGAGCCACGGGTGCGCCGCGAGCAGACCGGGGAAGGCGGCCAGCAGGTCCGCTCCCGCCGGACCGGTGGGCCGGAAGGGACGGCGCCGCCGCTCGGCGCGCGCCAGCACCAGGGCCCGCCCCAGGGCCGCACGCGCCGCCGCCGGTTCGCCCAGCGCGAGGCGCGCCCGCGCCATCAGCACCCACGCCTCGACGCGCAGGCCGTCGTCCGGCCGCTCGTCGAGGGCCGTCCCCAGCACGCTGACGGCCTGCACCGGGTCGGACCCGGCCAGGGCCAGCCGGGCCCGGCCGACGGCCCACGGGGCGCCGCGCGTGGTCAGCCCGGCGAGTGCCTGCGCCGCCCCGTCGGGGTCCCCGACACCGAGCTGGACGTCGACGACGCCGAGGCCGACCGCAGCGGCCAGCCACTCCGGAAGGGGGTGGCCGCCCAGGGCGGCCGGCACGCGCGCGAGCGCGGCCTCCGCGCCCGCGCGGTCGCCGGCGTCGGCCAGCGCCCGCGCGAGCGTCAGCGGGACCAGGGTCGCGACGAGGGGGTCGTGCCGGGCGCCCGCCGTGCGCGCGGCGTCGTCCAGGTGCCGCCGGGCACAGGCGTCGTCACCCTGCTCCAGCGCCACCTGGGCGAGGACCAGGTGCCCGGTCCCGGTACGCCGTGCCACGGGGAAGCCGGCGGCCTCCGCGAAGGCGACCTCCTCCGCAGCTTGCCGCGCCGCCTGCTCCAGGCGGCCGCGCAGCAGTTCGACCTCGGCCAGCCGGCCCATCACGTTGAGCCGCGGGTACGCGCACCCCGGGGCCGTCGAGGCGGCCAGCGCGCGCACCAGGGTCTCCTCCGCCGCCGCGTGGTCACCCGCCCACAGCGCAGCGGTGCCCGCGCTGGACAGCAGCAGGGCGCCCACCTCGGGGCGGCGCGCCGCCAGCTCCGGGATCCGGGCCAGGTGGCGCTCGCCGTCGGCCAGGGCGGCCGCTGCCGCCGCCGCATCACCGGCGGCGCGCGCCAGCACCGTGCGCAGCAGCGCCGTCGACGCGCGCATCGACGCCTCGTCCGCCGATGACACCGCCGGCGCCAGCCGCTCGGCGACGGCGAGGTGCTCCCGGGCGTGGGCGAGCTCGAACGTGCGCAGGGCCAGGGCGGCCCGGACGACGGCAGCCATCCCACCGGGCTCGGCCTGCGGGATCGCGGCCGCGGCGGCAGCCAGCGGCGTCCACCCCTGGTCCACGAGGAGCAGGCCGATGCCCAGGCTGCCGACCACGCGGGCAGCCGCTCCTGCGCCGTCCCCTGCCGCCAGCGCGGCGCGCACGTCCGCGGCCAGGCACTCGGCAGGACCAGCAGGCTCCTCCATCACCAGGCCCCCGGCTCGTCCCGAGACGTACGACGGTGCCCCCCGTGCCCGTGCGCGGCTGCGGCCGGCACCTCCCCAGGATCGCCGCCGGCGCGGTCGAGCACACGGTCTCCTCGGTCCCTGCCGGCCGGGACCATCGCCCCGGCCCCACCGGCTGGGACCAGGCGGCCCACCCGGTGAGGACACCCGCGGTCGGGCTCACCCGGTGCGGGTGAGGCTCCGGCCGGCCGGCCGACGATCGGCGCCGCAGGCCGGGACCGCCCCGGCCGGGAGGGACCGACCATGAGCGAGCTGACCCTGGAGAGACGGCGGACCGTGGGTGACCTGCTCGCCGGCGCCGTGCTCGTGCTGCTCGGACTCGGGGTGCTCGGGCACGCTGCCCTGGCGACCACCGTCTCCGTGGTGTTCGTGGGCTGGGTGCTGGTCGTCGCCGGCGTGTGCGCCCTGGGCGCGGCCCTGGTCCGGCTGCGCGACGACGGCTCGTGGTCGGCCGTGCTCACCGGTGGACTGCTCACCGTGCTGGGCGTCGTCGTGCTGCGGAACACCGGCGCGACGGCGGTGACGCTCACCCTCGTCGCGGGCGCGCTCTTCCTCGCCGACGGCGTGATCAGGCTGGTCGCCGCGGCCCAGGCGCCGGACCACCGGGCTGCGATGCTGCTCGCCGGCGTCGTCTCCGCGGGCCTGGGTCTGCTGGTGCTCCTCGACCTCGTCGACGCGTCCGAGACCCTGCTCGGGGTGATCATCGGCGTGCAGACCCTGGTCGACGGCGTGGCGATCCTGCTGTCGGGTCGGCTCCAGCTGGGCCGCATGCGCGAGCCGGTGGGCGCACCGTGAGCCGGCCGGCGGTGGACACCGGCAGGGGCCGGCCCGCCACCCGCGTCCGCGGGCGCACGGTCCTGGCCACCGTGGTCGCCGTCCTCCTGGTGCTCTGGATCGCGGTCAACCGTGACCGGGTCGAGGTCGCGTTCCTGGTCGGCTCGGTCACCCTGCCCCTCTGGGTGGCGCTCGCCCTCGCCGGGGCGCTGGGTGCGCTCATCGGCTCCCTGCTGACCCGGCGGCACGCCGCGGGCTCCCGGGGGTCCCGCCGGCCGTGAACCCGCCGGGGCCGCCGCCGACCCCGGCGGCACCCGGCGGGCCGGCTACCGCGACCCGCCGTCCCCGCGCAGACCGCGACCGATGACCTGGATGGCCGAGGCGAGCACCGCGACGTCGAACACCATCTGCAGGCTGACCAGCGCACGGGCTAACTGCCCCGCGGCGTGGACGTCGCCGAACCCGACGGTGCACAGGGTGGCCAGCGAGAAGTAGAGCGCGTCGGTGCGGGTCTGCAGGCCGACGAACTGCCCGTCGCCGCTGGTGGCCACCACGAAGTCGGCCAGGGCGAACACCAGCACCCCGAGCACCAGCGCCAGCACCAGGCGGTCGACCTGGACCCGCTCGGCGGGCGCGCCGCCGCCCGCCACGCGCGCCTCCCGCACCACCTCGCGGGCGATGAACCACACCCCCGCCCCGAGCAGGACGGCCGTGCCCCCGGCCCGCAGCAGGGTCCCCGGCTCGGCGACCGGTTCGGCGACCGGCACCACGTAGAAGGCGGCGACGAGCAGGACGACCGCGCCGGACATCCGGCGCCGGCGCGCCCTGCGGTGGGGCGGCGGGTCCTCACCCATCAGGTCGCCCGGCCCCGCGGTCCGGCAGCACGCGCCGGCTCGGCCGACCGGTGGCGGCCGGTGTGCGCCCGGCGGCCTGCCGGGCGCCGGCGACGGTCGAGGGCAGCGGTGGTCGGTCGTCCACGACGTCCCTCCTGCGACAGCGGTCCGGCCCGCCCAGCCTGGTGGCGGTGCGGCGATCCGGGACGGGGTCGGGCGGCACGCCGGGCAGGGACCTCCGCCCCGAGTCGGCCCGCCCGTCGGATCCGCCGGCCAGTACCGGCGTCCGACCGGGAGCGGTCGGGCCGGGCAAGCAGCAGGACCCTGCGACGCGGGTCGTTGGGCCATGGTGGGCGGACGGGCGCGTTCCTACGGTCGAGAGGACGTTGCTCCGAGTGCAGAGGTGGTGAGCGCACGTGACCCGCGCCCTGGTGGTCTACGAGTCCATGTTCGGCAACGCCCGGGCGGTCGCCCAGGCGATCGCCGACGGCCTGTCGGCGACGGTGCCGACCGACGTCGTCGCGGCCGCCGAGGCCCCGGCGGAGATCCCGGCCGACGTCGGGCTGCTGGTCGTCGGCGGCCCGAACCACGCCTTCAGCATGCCGCGCCCGGCCACCCGGCAGAGCGCGGTGACCCAGCACGGGGCCGACGTGGCCGACACCTCGCGTGGCCTCCGCGAGTGGCTCGCGGCCGTCCACGCCCCGACGCGCGGGCTGCCGGCCGCTGCCTTCGACACCCGCGTCGCCGGCCATCCGGCGCTGACCCGGATGGACCACGCCGCGCGGGCCACGGAGAAGCTCCTCGGCAAGCTGGGCACGCGGGTCGCTGCACCGGCCGAGCACTTCGCCGTCGCCGACACCCGGGGTCCGCTGGTCGCGGGCGAGCAGGACCGCGCCCGTCGGTGGGGACGTGAACTCGCCGAACGGGTGCACACGACCGCGGCCTCCTGAGCCGCCACCCGTTGCGCCCGTCCCCCGCCGTCGGGGCCGGACGCACCGCGACCCCGCCGGGCGGGTGCCCGGCGGGGTCGCGGTCGTGCAGGAGGAGAGGTCAGGCGGCCTGGAGCGCGCGGCGCACCTTCGCCCCGCCCGTCGTCATCTTGTAGAGCTTGACGACCTGGGCCGGCGCGTTGGACCGGTTGGTCTGGGCCAGCCAGCCGTTGGGCAGCGAGAGCCGGATGACCTTGTGCCAGGCCGAGCCGACCTGACGCGGCAGCGACGCGGAGTGGTACCGCAGGCCGTACCGGCGGAACAGGTCCTCGATCTTCGGGGCGATCTCGGCGTACCGGTTGCTGGGCAGGTCGGGGAACAGGTGGTGCTCGACCTGGTGCGACAGGTTGCCGGTCATGACGTGCATGGCCTTGCTGCCGGAGATGTTGGCCGAGCCGAGCATCTGGCGCAGGTACCACTCACCGCGGGTCTCCCCGTCGATCGACTTCTTCTCGAACGTCTCGACGCCCTCGGGGAAGTGCCCGCACATGATCACCGAGTGCGACCACAGGTTGCGCACCACGTTGGCGGTGAAGTTCGCGGCCAGGGTCGGCAGGAACGACGGGCCCGACATCAGCGGGTGGACGACGTAGTCCTTGGTCATCTGCTTGCGGATCTTCTTCAGCACCTGCTTGCCCGCCGCCCGGAAGGCCGGGTTGGCGCGCCGCTCCTTGGTGGCCAGGTTCTTGCCCAGCTCCAGGTCGTAGGCGGCGATGCCGTACTCGAAGAAGCAGGCGTTGACGAAGTTCCACACCGGCTGCAGCAGGTACAGCGGCACCCACCGCTGGTCCTCGTCCACGCGCATGATGCCGTAGCCGAGGTCGTTGTCCTTGCCGATCACGTTCGTGTACGTGTGGTGCAGCTCGTTGTGCGAGTGCTTCCACTGCTCGGCCGGGCTGGCCATGTCCCACTCCCAGGTCGTGGAGTGGATCTTCGGGTCCCGCATCCAGTCCCACTGGCCGTGCAGGATGTTGTGCCCGATCTCCATGTTCTCCAGGATCTTGGCGACCGACAGGCCCACGGTGCCCAGCACCCAGGCCGGCGGGAACTTGGAGAACAGCAGGACGGCGCGGCTGCCCAGCTCGAGCTTGCGCTGCACGTCGATGACCTTGCGGATGTAGGCCGCGTCGGACTCGCCACGGCTGTCCATCACGCCCTGCCGGATGGCGTCGAGCTCGAAGCCGATGGCCTCGATGTCCTCGGGGCTCAGGTGGGCGATCGGGTTGTCGGACTTCTTCTGCAGGACGGTCATGTGCAGCTCCTCCAGTGGGGCGGCGGGTGGTGCGGGACGGGTCAGTGGTCGATGTCGCAGGCGCCGGCGGCGGCGCTGATGCAGGTCTGGACGAGGACGCCGTCGCCCGGTGCCGCGGTGGTGACCTCGCCGTTGCGCAGGTCACGGACGGCGCCCTCGCGCAGCGGGAGCACGCAGCCGTAGCAGATGCCCATCCGGCAGCCGCTGGGCATGAGCAGCCCGGCGTCCTCGGCGGCGTCCAGGATCGGGGTGGCGCCGTCGACCTCGAGGGTGCGGTCGCTCCTGGTGAAGGTCACCGTGCCGCCGGCGTCGCCGGTGACGAGCACCCGCGGGCGGAACCGCTCGGTGTAGAGCTGGTCGGCGATGCCGGCGTCGGCCCAGTACTGCTCGAGCGACTCCAGCAGGCCGATCGGCCCGCACGCCCAGGTCGACCGCTCGGCCAGGTCGGGCACCATGCCGGCGAGCACGGCGGTGTCGAGCAGCCCGTCGGTCGCGGTGTGCCGCTCGATGAGCCGGATCGCGCCCGTGCGGGCCAGCTCGCGCAGCTCCCGGCCGAAGATCACGTCGGCAGGAGTCGGCGCGGAGTGCACCAGGACGACGTCCTCGTGCTCGTGCACGTGGTTGCGCAGGATCCCCATGACGGGCGTGATGCCGGACCCCGCGGTGACGAACAGCGCCTTGGCCGGGCGCTGCTCGGGGAGCACGAAGTCACCGGTGGCCTGGTCCAGCTGCACGACGGTGCCCGGCTGCACGCGGTGCACCAGGTGGTTGCTCACCTTGCCGCCGGGGATCGCCTTGACCGTGATGGTGAAGCGGCCGTCGGGCCGGCCCAGCACCGAGGTGATCGAGTAGGCGCGCCACAGGCGCACGCCCTCGACGTCGATGCCGATGCGCACGTACTGGCCGGGGGTGTGCGGCAGCCAGTCGCGGCCGGGCTGGACCACGACGGTCGCGGCGTCACGGGTCTCGTGCCGGACCTCCTCGATCCGCCCGCGCAGCGCGGCGCCGGAACGCAGCGGGTCGATCAGGTCCAGGTAGTCGACCGGGAGCAGCGGCGTGGTGACCAGCTCGGCGGCCTTGAGCACCCGGTCGCGCAGCGCCCGGAGGGCAGGGCGGCCCGGACGAGGGACGGTGGCGGTCATGACCTGAGTCTTCCCGGTTCCGGAAGTGAACACTCCCCCTCCAGGCGTGAATCGACCGGTAGGTTCTGTTCCCCAGGAACAAAGGAGGTGGGGACGACGAGCGAGCCCGTGACCTTCCCGGGGCCGGTGGTCGCCGCGATGCGCGCCGAGCTGCCTGCCGTCGCCGAGCGGACCGTGGCCAGCATCGTGGTCGAGGTGCCCAGCTACACCGACGCCTTCGCCGGGGAGATGGGCCGGGCGATCACCCGCGCCGTCCAGCTCGCGCTCGGCGGGTTCCTGGAGCTGGCCACCGCCACCGGCGGCGCCGACCCCAGCCGCCCGATCGGCCCCGCGCTCGAGGGCGCCTACGCCCTGGGCCGCGGCGAGGCCCGCAGCGGCCGGGCGGTCGACGCGCTGCTGGCCGCCTACCGGGTGGGGGCCCGGGTGGCCTGGCGGCACATGAGCGACACGGCCGTCGCCGCGGGCATGAGCGTCGGGTCGCTGGCGCGCTTCGCCGAGCTGGTCTTCGCCTACATCGACCAGCTCTCGGCCTCCAGCGTCGCCGGGCACACCGACGAGCTGGAGACCACCGGCCGGGTCCGCCGGCACCACCTCGAGCGGCTCGGCGCGCTGCTGCTGGCCGGGCGGCCGCCGCACGACCTCGTCCCGGCCGCCGAGCGGGCCGGCTGGCCACCGCCGCGCACGCTCACCGCCGTACTGCTGCCCGAGGCCCGGGCCCGGGGCGCGCTGGCCCTGCTCGACGACCGCACGCTGCAGGTCACCGACGACCCGCCCGGCCTCGACCCCGCCGCCGAGCTGGCCGTGCTGCTGGTCCCCGACGCCGGCTGCGGCGCCCGCGCCACGCTGCTGCGCGCGCTGGAGGGGTCCTCCGCCGTCGTCGGCCCGGCCCGGGAGTGGACGGCGGTGTCGGCGTCCTACGCGCGCGCCCTCACCGCGCTGCGGCTGGGCCTGGCCGCCGAGGGCAGGGCGGCCCTGGACACCGAGAGCCGGCTCACCGACCTGGTGCTGCGCGCCGACGACAGCGCGCTGGCCGACCTGCGGGCCGCCGTCCTCGCCCCGCTCGACGGGCTGAGCCCCGCCGTCCGGGAAAAGCTCACCGTCACGCTGCGCTCCTGGCTGCTGCACCACGGCCGCCGCGAGCAGGTGGCCGCCGACCTGTTCGTGCACCCGCAGACCGTGCGGTACCGGCTCGGCCAGCTGCGCGAGCTCTACGGCGACCGGCTCGAGGACCCGCAGACGGTGCTGGAGCTGACCCTCGCCCTGGGCGCCCCGGTGCCCGCGCCCACCGAGGGGAGCACGTCGTGAGGGTCGCGGTGGCCGGCGGCACCGGCCTGCTGGGGCGGCTCGTGGTGGCCGAGCTGGAACGCCGCGGCGACGCCCCGGTCGTGCTGGCCCGCTCCCGCGGCGTCCACCTGACCAGCGGGGCCGGGCTCGACGACGCGCTCGCCGGAGCCGACGCGGTCATCGACGTCAGCAACGTGGCGACGACCAGCCGCCGCCGGTCGGTGGCCTTCTTCGCCGCCGCCACGCAGCACCTGCTCGCCGCGGCCGACCGGGCCGGGGTCGGTCACCTGGTGGCCCTGTCGATCGTCGGCGCGGACACCGTCGACTTCGGCTACTACCTGGGCAAGCGCCGCCAGGAGGAGCTGCTGGCCGCCGGTCCGGTGCCCTGGACGCTGCTGCGCGCCACCCAGTTCCACGAGTTCGCCGACCAGCTCGTCGACCGCTCCCCCGCGCCGTTCGTCGTCGTCCCCCGGATGCGCAGCCGCCCGGTGGCCGCCCGGGAGGTGGCCGCACACCTGGTCGAGCTGGTGCACGGCGCGCCCCGCGGGGTCGCCGAGCCGATGACCGGTCCCGAGGAGCTGGACATGGCCGGCCTGGTGCGGCGCCTGCTGCGCGCGACCGGACGGCGCCGGCTGGTCGTGTCGCTGCGGCTGCCCGGGCCGGTCGGCGCCGCGTTCACCTCCGGCGCGCTGGTGCCCGCCCCGCCGTTCGTCAGCGGCACCGGGACCGTCGACGAGCACCTGGCCCGGCTGGCGGCGGCCCGGCGCTGACCGGCGGCCCGCCGAGGTCCGGCGTCCCCCGGACACGCTGGGGGCCGGGCGACCGCAGGGGCGGGTGGGGCGCCGGGCGCGTGCCATCCTTGATCACCGACGCCGTCCTGGAGTACGAAGACGACATCGTCCCGCTCACCCCAGGAGAGGTCACGGACACCGAACCCCGCACCGGCGCCCCGTCCCGCTGCGCCCTCCCCACCGGTCGCACCCGGGTGGCCGGACGGCGGGCCGCCCGCGCGGTGCGTGCCCGGGCCCAGGCCTGGGGCGGTCGGCTGCTGGCGCGCCGGATCTCCCGCAAGGGCATCGACCTGGCCAGCCTGACCTTCATCCCGGAGCCGGCGAAGGTGCCGCTGCAGCGCACCGGCCTGGACCCGGTCCCGGCGCTGGCGCAGCTGCGCGCGACCGACCCGGTGCACCGGGTCGAGCTGCCGTTCGACTTCGCCGTGTACCTGGTCACCGACACCGAGCTGGTGCGCTCGGTGCTGGCCAACCGGGACGACTACAGCAACGACATCCGCCACCTGCTGCCCGGCACCGGCGGGACCACGTCCGGCGCCGACATCGGCGGCCTGGGCTTCACCGACGCCCCGCTGCACACCCGGCTGCGCAAGATCGTGACGCCGGAGTTCACGATGCGCCGGCTGGCCCGGCTCGAGCCGATGATCGAGGCGATCGTGGAGAGCCGGCTCGACGAGCTGGCTGCCGCCGGCGCCGACGGCTCTCCGGTCGACCTCGCGAAGGTGCTGTCGTTCCCGGTGCCCTTCCAGACGATCTGCGCGCTGCTGGGCCTGGAGCTGTCCGACCGGGACGCCTTCGCCCGGCTCGGCGTGCAGCGCTTCGACATCACCTCCGGCGCCGCCGCGGCGTTCGGCGCGGTGTCGGCGCAGCGGGAGTTCCTCTTCGACGCCGTGGCCCGCCAGCGCAAGGAGCCCGGCCCGGGGCTGATCGGCCAGATCATCCGCGACGAGGGCGAGCTAATCTCCGACGTCGACCTCGCGGGCCTGGCCGACGGCGTCTTCACCGGCGGCTACGAGACCACCGCCGGGATGATCTCGCTGAGCACCCTGGTGCTGCTGCGCGACCCCGCGCACGCCGAGCTGGTGCGCACCGGCACCCGCAGGGACGTCGACCGGGTCGTGGAGGAGCTGCTGCGGTACCTCTCGGTCGTGCAGATGGCCTTCCCCCGCTTCGCCCGGCACGACCTGGACCTGGCGGGCACCCCGCTGAAGGCCGGCGACGTGGTGCTCGCCTCGCTCAGCGGCGCCAACCGCGACCCCCGGTCGGCCGGCGCCGCCCCCGAGGCGTTCGACCCCACGCGGGTGCCCACCAGCGGGCACCTGGCCTTCGGGCACGGCGCGCACCGCTGCATCGGCGCCGAGCTCGCCCGGATGGAGCTGCGCATCCTGCTGCCCGCGCTGCTGCGCCGCTTCCCCGACCTCGCGGTGGCCGTGCCGCAGTCGGAGCTGCGGTTCCGCGAGCTGTCCTTCGTCTACGGCCTCGACCACCTGCCGGTCACCGTCTGACCGGCTGCGCTCAGCCCGCCGTCGGGCCGGGGTGCGCCAGGTCCGGCGGCAGCGGCTCCAGCGGGTCGTAGACCATCGGCGCCTCCCCGTCGGCGACCGCGGCGCGGGCGTCGGACAGGCCGAAGCGGCTGCGCACCCGGTCGAGGAAGTGCGGCTGGTCCAGCCGCACCAGCTCCGAGCGCTGGGTCGCGCCGTAGACGCTGACCCAGTCGCCAGGGTCGAGCACGCCGCGCAGCTGCCCGTCGACGCTGACCGCCACCTGCCCGGACCGGCCCAGCACCAGCACCCCGATCCGGTGCTGCGCGGAGAGCACGAGGCTGCGGTTGAAGACCATGTGCGGGGCGACCGGCGTGAAGACCAGCGCCTCCAGGTCCGGCGAGAGCACCGGGCCGCCGGCGGCGAAGCTGTAGGCCGTCGACCCGGTCGCGGTGGAGACCACCAGCGCGTCGGCGGAGTAGGAGGCGAACAGCCGCCCGTCGACGTAGAGGGCGAGGCTGGCCTGGCGGTCGCGGGCGAGCTTCTCGAACACCACGTCGTTGAGCGCCAGCACGTCCAGCGGCACGCCCCAGCCGACCTCCTCGGCGGTGCCCGGCCGCACCGACGGCGAGGGCAGCGCCGGGCCGCGGCCGAACTTCAGCAGCGCGTCCATGCCGCGCGGCAGCACCAGCGGCCGGGAGGCGCGCAGGGTGAGCATCATCCGGGCGTCGAGGACCACCTCGCCGTCCAGGACGGCCTGCAGCGCCTCCTCCAGCCGGTCGACCTCGACCTCGGTGAGGAAGCCCACCCGGCCGACGTCGACGCCGAGCACCAGCGCCCCCGCCGCGGCCGCCACCCGCGCGCCGCGCAGGAAGGTGCCGTCCCCGCCCACGGTGACCACCAGGTCGGGGTTGCCGGCGAGCGCCGCCTCCTCGTGCGCGGGACGGCGGGCGTCGGACTCGCTCCACACGTCGATGTCGGCGCAGGGCACGCCCCGGGCCGCCGACCAGTCGCGGACCCGCTGCGCGGCCGCGCGGGCCGCGGGCTTGCCCTCGTGCACCACCAGCCCGATCCGCGCGATCTCCCGGGGCGCGGCTGCGCCGGTGCGGTCACGTGCCGGGCCCTGCGCGCCGTCCTCGGGGGCTGTCACCCGGGCATCCTCCCCCCACCCCCACGCTCCGCCCACCCCCGGTGGCGGCCGCCACCCGATGTGATGCCCGCCGCGGGTGAACGGCTCACGGCATACCGGTGACCGCCCCGGGTAGTGCCGAGTGCGAACAGGGGGCCGCACGTGGACGAACGCACGTGGCAGAGTCGGAACCCCTCGACGACTGGACCCGCCCATGAGTGGCAATGCCACGCACCGTTTCCGCAACACCAGCATCCTGGCCGTCCAGACGGCGGATGCCTCCCAGGTGATCACCTCCGACGCCCTCGACGAGCAGCTGGCCGAGACCTACCGACGGGTGGGCCTGCGGCCGGGGATGCTCGAGCGGCTGGCCGGCATCCGCGAGCGCCGCTGGTGGGCCGACGGAGAGACCTTCGTCGACGGCGCGGCCATGGCCGGCGCCAAGGCGATCAGCGAGAGCGGTGTCGACCCGGCCTCGATCGGGCTCATGATCAACACCTCGGTGAGCCGCAAGTACCTCGAGCCCTCGACCGCGGTGGCCGTGCACTCGGCCCTCGGCCTGCCCCGCTCGGCGCAGAACTTCGACGTCACCAACGCCTGCCTGGGCTTCGTCAACGGCATGGAGCTCGCCGCGGCGATGATCGACTCCGGCATGGTCGACCACGCCCTGATCGTCAACGGCGAGGACTCCCGGATCGTCCAGGAGCGCACCATCGAGCGGCTGAAGGCCGACGGCGTCACCTCCCGCGACGTCATCGCCCAGTTCGCCACCCTCACCCTGGGCTCGGGCGCGGCCGCGATGGTCCTGGGCCGCAGCGACCAGCACCCCGAGGGCCACCGCCTGGTCGGTTCGGTCAGCCGGGCCGGCACCGAGCACCACGAGCTGTGCATCGGCGACAACGACGAGATGCGCACCGACCTCAAGGGCCTCCTGGACGCCGGCATCGCCCTCTCGCTGGACATGTGGGACGAGGCGGCCGCCGAGTTCGACTGGCAGCGCGGCATGGACCGCTACGTCATCCATCAGGTCTCCAAGGTGCACACCGCCACGATGGTCGCGAAGTTCGGCATCGACGAGACCAAGGTGCCGCTGACCTTCCCCACCCGCGGCAACCTCGGCCCGGCGGCGGTGCCCTTCACGCTGGCCGGCCAGCAGGACTCCCTGGTCGACGGCGACCGGGTGCTGCTGATGGGCATCGGCTCGGGCCTGAACGCCTCCTGCCTCGAGATCGCCTGGTGACCGCCGCGACCTCCGTGCCCGACCTCCCCGCGGGTCTGCCCGGGCTCGACCCGGCGTGGTCCCGGCACGTCACGGTGGCCGACGCCACCGGCGCCGAGCACGACTGGCACGTGCTCGACAACGGCGTGACCGACCCGGTCGGCACGCTGCTGTGCGTCCACGGCAACCCCACCTGGTCCTACCTCTGGCGCCGGCTGGTCGCCGCGGCTCCCCCCGGCTGGCGGGTGATCGCCCCCGACCAGCTCGGCATGGGCTTCTCCGAGCGGCTGGCCGAGCTGCGCCCGCTGGCCCAGCGGGTCGACGACCTCGGCGACCTCACCGCCGCCCTCGGCGTCACCGGCCCGGTCATCACCGTGGGCCACGACTGGGGCGGCGTCATCTCGCTGGGCTGGGCGCTGGCGCACCGCGACCAGCTGCGCGGCGTCGTCCTGACCAACACCGCCGTGGCGATGCCGCCCGGCGACCTGGGCCCGGCGCTGATCCGGCTGGCCCACGCCCCGGGTGTGCGCCCCGCCGCCACCGTGGGCACCCCGCTGTTCGTGCGCGCGACCACCGCGCTGTCCCGGCCGCCGCTGCCCGCCGCCGTGCGCGACGCCTTCGCCGCCCCCTACGGCTCCGCCGAGCGCCGCCGCTCGGTCGGTGACTTCGTCGCCGACATCCCCTTCGCCCCCGGCCACCCCTCCCGTGCCGCCCAGGAGGCGATCGCCGAGGGCATCCGCGGCCTCGACGTCCCGGCGTTGCTGCTGTGGGGTCCGCGCGACCCGGTGTTCGGCGAGCGCTACCTGGCCGACCTGCGGGGGCGGCTGCCGCACGCGCAGCTGCACCGCTACGAGGGCGCCTCGCACCTGGTCCAGGAGGACGCCCCGCAGTACGCCCGGGCGGTCGCCCAGTGGGTCGCCGACCTGGCCGACGGCCGGCCGGCCGCGCCGCCGCGCCCGGTCGCGGAGACCCCCGACCGGCGCCCCTGGTCGGCGCTGACCGACCGGGCCGGCGACGACTCCCCCGCCGTCGTCGAGGTCGGCGGGGGCACCGTCACCTGGGCGCAGCTGTCCCGCCGGGTCGAGGACCTCGCCGCCGGCCTGGTCGCCGCCGGGGTGGGTCCGGGCACCCGGTTCGGCATGCTGGTCGAGCCCTCGGCCGACCTCACCGCCGCCGTGTACGCCGTCTGGCGGGCCGGTGCGGTGATCGTGGTGGCCGACAAGGGGCTGGGCCTGCGCGGCATGCGCCGGGCGCTGCGCGGCGCCGGCGTCGGCGCGGTGATCGGCAGCTCCCAGGGGCTGGCCGCCGCCCGGGTCATGGGGCTTCCCGGCACGCGGATCGCCGCCGGCGACCTGTCCCCGGCCGCCGCCCGCGCCCTGGGCGCCACCACCTCGCTGGCCGAGCTGGAGCAGCGCGGCGCCACCGCGGCCGCGCCCGCCGTCGCCGCACCCGACGCCGACTGTGCCGTGCTGTTCACCTCCGGGGCGACCGGCCCGGCCAAGGGCGTGGTCTACACGCAGCGCCAGGCCGTGGCCCAGCTCGACCTGGTCCGGTCGACCTACGGCCTCACCCCCACCGACCGGCTGGTCGCCGCGTTCGCACCGTTCGCGATCCTCGGCCCGGCGCTGGGCATCGGCTCCGCGGTGCCCGACATCGACGTCACCGCGCCCGGCTCGCTCACCGCGGCCGAGCTCGCCGACGCCACCGCCGCCGTCGGCGGCACCGTGGTGTTCGCCTCTCCGGCCGCCCTGCGCCGGGTCGTGGCCACCGCCGGCGAGCTCACCGACGCCCAGCGGACGGCGCTGGGCGGGGTGCGGCTGCTGATGTCGGCCGGGGCGCCGGTCCCGCTGTCGCTGCTGCAGCAGCTGCGCACCGTGCTGCCGGCCGCCGAGGCGCGCACGCCCTACGGGATGACCGAGGCGCTGCCGGTCACCGACGTCTCGGCCGCCGAGATCGAGGCCGCCGGGTCCGGCGACGGCGTCTGCGTGGGCCGCCCGCTGGCCGGGGTCGAGGTGCGGGTCAGCGCGCTCACGCCCACCGGCCGGGCCGAGGGCGACCTCACCGACACCCCCGGGCTGACCGGCGAGGTGTGCGTCCGCGCCGCGCACGTCAAGGACCGCTACGACGCCCTGTGGGCCACCGAGCGGGTCTCCTCCCGCAACCCGGGCTGGCACCGCACCGGCGACGTCGGGCACCTCGACGCGCAGGGCCGGCTGTGGATCGAGGGCCGGCTGCCGCACGTGGTCACCACCGCCGCCGGTGTGGTCACCCCGGTCGGCGTCGAGCAGCGGGTCGAGCAGCTGCCCGGCGTCGCGGCGGCCGCGGTCGCCGGGGTCGGGCCGGCCGGCGCGCAGGTCGTCGTCGTGGTCGTCGTCCCGGACGGTGCCGGGTCCTCCCGGCTGCCCGGCGCCGCCTCCCGGCTCGTGCCGGCCGACGCCGAGCTGGCCGGGGCCGTGCGGGCCGCGGCCGGCACCGAGGTCGCGGCGGTGCTGACCACCGGCCGGCTGCCGGTCGACATCCGGCACCAGTCCAAGGTCGACCGCACCGCGGTCGCCCGCGCGGCCGGCGCCGTGCTCGCCGGCGCGGGCGGATCCCGGCGCCGGTCGTGAGGGTGCTCGTCACCGGCGCCAGCGGCATGCTGGGCCGGGCCACGGCGCAGCGGCTGCTGGACCGCGGCGACGACGTCACCGTGCTCCAGCGCCGGCCGGCCGACCTGGCCTGCGCGCAGGTGCTCGGCGACGTCGCCGACCCGGCGGTCGTCGCGCGGGCCGTGGCCGGGCAGGACGCCGTCGTGCACCTGGCCGCGAAGGTGGACGTCACCGGGCCGTGGGCCGAGTACGAGCGGGCCAACGTCACCGGCACCCGCACGGTGCTGGCCGCCTGCGCCGGCGCGGGGGTGGCCCGGCTGGTGCACGTCTCCTCACCCTCGGTGGCGCACGGCGGCTCCGCGCTGGTCGGGGTGGGCGCCGAGCCCGCCGACCCGGCGCGGGCCCGCGGGCACTACGCGCGGTCCAAGGCGGTCGCCGAGCTCGCGGCGCTGGCCGCCGACTCCCGCGCGCTGGCCGTGCTGGTGGTGCGCCCGCACCTGGTCTGGGGGCCCGGCGACACACAGCTCGTCGGCCGCATCGTCGAGCGGGCCCGCACCGGGCGGCTGCCGCTGATCGGCTCCGGGGCCGCGTTGATCGACACCACCTACGTCGACAACGCCGCCGGCGCCCTGGTGGCCGCGGTCGACGCGTGCGGCCCGGTGCACGGCGAGGCGCTGGTCGTCTCCAACGGCGAGCCGCGGCCGGTCGGGGAGGTCATCGCCCGGCTGTGCCGCGCCGCCGGCGTCCCCGGGCCGCGCGCCCGGGTGCCGTTCGGGGTGGCCTGGGCCGTCGGCGCCGTGGTCGAGGGCGTCTGGTCGCTGACGGGTGCGCGTGCGACCCCGCCGCTGACCCGGTTCCTCGCCGAACAGCTGGCGACCGCGCACTGGTTCGACCAGCGCCGCACCCGCGAGGCCCTGCGCTGGACCCCCGAGGTCCCGCTGGACGAGGGGTTCGCCCGGCTCGCCGCCGCGTACCACTGAACCGTCCGGGGCACCGGGGGCGAACGCGGCAGGGGCGGGAGGAGGCCACGGTGGACACGTCGTTCGAGGAGTTCGTCGCCGCCCGGCGTCCGGAGCTGCTGCGCACCGCCCTGCTGCTGACCGGCGACCGGGCGGGCGCCGAGGCGCTCGTGCAGCGCGCGCTGGTCCGCACCCGCGCGCGCTGGGCGCGCAGCACCGACCCGCTGGCCACCGCCCGCGCGGCCCTCGTCGCCGGCGGCACCCGCCGGCGGGTCCGCGGCGAGCAGGTCATCGAGTCGCTGCCCGACCCGTCCTCCCCCGCCGCCGCGGGCCCGGGACCGCTGGCCCGGGCGCTGCACGACCTGCCCCCGCGCACCCGGGCGGCGACCGTGCTCACCGCCCTCGACGGCCTGACCCCCGCCGAGCTCGCCCCGCTGCTTGGCTGCCCGCCGGACGTCGCGGCGCAGGAGGCCGCCCGTGGCGCCGGGCAGCTGCGGCCGGCCCTGGCGCCCGACCTCTATGCCCGCCCACGGCCCGGCGCCGACGACCCCGCGCGGCGGTTGCACGACGAACTCAGTCGGCTGGCCGGCGCCCCCGGCGCCTGGCGGCTGGACGCCGGGCAGGCCGTCGCGGACGTGCGGCACCGGCGGCAGCGCACCCGGTGGCAGCTCGCCGGCGCCGCGGCGCTGACCGCCTTGTGCGTGGTCGGGGCCGGGACCACCGTCATCCGGCCCGAGCCCACCCCGACCCCGGCCACCCCGGCGTCGACCACCCCGGCACCGACCCTGCCCGGCCGCCCGGCCCCGGCCGCGCCGCTGGGCGGCAACCCGGCGATCCCGGTCCTGCTCGGCCCGGCCCGCGGCTCGCTCGCCGGCGACGCGGGGTTCCTCGACGCCGTCCGGCAGGTGGGCTGGGGCGGTCAGGAGCCCCCGCCGGTGGCCGACCGGGAGGTCGTGTTCGCCGACGACACCCCGCAGGGCCGGGTGGTGCTGGTGGTCGGCGAGACCGAGGGCGACTTCCGCGGCACCTGGCTCACCGGCCCGGTCGGCGCGGCGGCCACGGAGCTGGTGCCCCGGTTCGCGCGCTCGCTGGGCCGCACCCGGCCGGCGACGCTGCTGCTGGGCGAGCCGGGCGCCACCACGCTCGTCGTGGTCGCCGGTCGCGGTGACACGGTCGAGGTGTCCGACCGGCTGATGGTCGGGCCGCGCGGCACCGTCGGCCGCGACTACCTGCCGGTCGGGGCGCCCGACGGCACCGCCGTCCTGCCGGCCCGGACGACCCAGGCCGGGTCGGGGCTCAGCGTCCGGGTGCAGCGCGAGGGCCGGGTCGTACATCGTGCCGGGGTCGAGTGGCCGGGGTGGCGGGCGCCGCGCCCGGCGGACGCACCGCAGCCGGCGCCGCTGCGGCCGACCGACCAGGCGCCCGACGCGGCGGTGGTGGGTACGGCGCTCAGCCAGCTGGCCGCCCCGCTGGGGGTCGAGCCCGCCGAGCTGGAGCCGGAGCTGCTGTGGACCGGTCGGCTGCCGCTGGACCGGCGTGGCGGCAGCGTGGCCGTCGTGGTCGCGCACAGCCCCGGCGGGGCGCTCGTGGTCGGCACGGTGGCCGGCCGGCCCGGGACGGTGCTGCCCTGCGGGACGTCGACCCCGCCGGGCGCCACCGACGTCAGCACGCTCACGGTGGTGCGCACCTGCGACGTCGCGCTGCCCGGGCTGAGCTCCGGTGAGGACGGCCGGTGGCTGGTCGTCACCGCGCCGGCCGGGGCCGCGGCGGCCGAGCTGCTGGACGCGCAGGGGCAGGCGCTGGGCCCGCTCGCGCTGACCGGCGGCGGCGCGGTCGTGCCGATGCCGGACGGGGTCGCGGCCGTGCGCACGCTCGACGGCACGGGGCGGCCGCTGCGGGAGACCCCCGTCGCGCCGGTGCCCAGCGAGCCGTTCGGCGACTACGGCAGCGGCGTGCAGGGCTGACCGGCCGGCCCACGCGGGGCCGGCCGGTCAGGTGGGGTCAGAGCGGGTCGACCGAGTCCGCCTGCATGCCGCGGTCGCCCTGACTGGCGGAGTACTCGACCCGCTGGCCCTCGTCGAGGCTGCGGTAGCCGCCCCGGTCGGCGATCGCGGAGAAGTGCACGAACACGTCGTCGCCGCCGTCGTCGGGCTCGATGAACCCGAAGCCCTTCTCGGCGTTGAAGAACCGCACGGTGCCCTGCCCACCGGTACCGCCACCGCCGGAGCGGGGAGCGCGGGGTGCCCGGTCGTCGCGGCGGGGCCGCTCGTCCCGGCGCGGCCGCTCGTCGCGGCGGTCGTTGCGGGCCGGGGCCCGGCCGCCGCCGTCGAGGGGCTGGACGTGGTCGGCCTGCATGCCGCGCTGGCCGGGGCTGGCGGAGTACTCGACCCGCTGGCCCTCGTCGAGGCTGCGGTAGCCGCCGTCGTCGGCGATCGCGGAGAAGTGCACGAAGACGTCGTCGCCGCCCTCGTCGGGCTCGATGAACCCGAAGCCCTTCTCGGCGTTGAAGAACCGCACGGTGCCCTGCGAGCCACCGCCCCCGCGGGGCGCACGGGGGGCCCGGTCGTCGCGGCGGTCGTTGCGGGCCGGGGCCCGGCCGCCACCGAGGGGCTGGACCGAGTCGGCCTGCAGGCCCTTCTGGCCGGGGCTGGCGGTGTAGGCGACCCGCTGGCCCTCGTCGAGGCTGCGGTAGCCGCCGTCGTCGACGATCGCGGAGAAGTGCACGAAGACGTCGTCGCCGCCCTCGTCGGGCTCGATGAACCCGAAGCCCTTCTCGGCGTTGAAGAACCGGACGGTGCCCTCGGACTCGCCGCCGCCGCCGCGGGGGGCGCGGACCTGGCGGTAGTCGTCACGGGAACCGCGCTCGGCCCGGGCGGGCGCGCGGCCGGCGCCGCCGCCCAGCGGCCGGATGGAGTCCGCCTGCATGCCGCGGTCGCCCGGGCTCGCCTCGAACTCGACCCGCTGTCCCTCGTCCAGACTGCGGAACCCGCCGTCGTCGGCGATCGCGGAGAAGTGCGCGAACACGTCCTGCCCGCCGTCGTCGGGCTCGATGAACCCGAACCCCTTCTCGGCGTTGAACCACTTGACCGTGCCCTGCGGCATCCTGCGACTCCTGCACATCTCGACAACTGCTCGGTACCTGCGGGTACCAGGGTCCCCCAGGGTGCCCCGCCGGGGCCAGCCGCCCCGGCGATTCCTCAGCCGCGGCGGTCGGCGAGGAAGCGGAAACGCTCCCGCGTGGCGGTCACCTCGGCGGCGTCGACGTCGGCGAGCACGATCGTCTCGATCCCCGAGGCGGTGGCCAGCAGCTCGCCCGTGGGGCTCACGATGCGGCTGTCCCCGGCGTGGTGGGTGCCGTCGGCAGCGTCCCCGACCCGGTTGCAGCCGACGACGTAGGCCTGGTTCTCGATCGCCCGGGCCGACAGCAGCGTCGTCCAGTGCTGCCGCCGGGCGCGCGGCCAGTTCGCCGGCACCAGGAAGACGTCGGTCGTGGGGCCCGCGTCCCAGAAGACGTTGGCGAAGCGCAGGTCGTAGCAGATGAACGGGGTGACCCGCAGGCCGCCGACCTCAACGGTGACCGGCCCGGTGCCGGCCTGGAACCGGGTGCGCTCCTCGGCGAAGGGGTGCAGCTTGCGGTAGCGGTGCGTGCTGCCGTCGGGGCCGGCGAGCACGAACACGTTGTGCGGCAGCTCCTCGCCGGCACCGACCTCCGGGCAGGTGCCCGCGACCCACACACCGTGCTCGGCGGCCTGGCCGGCGAGGAACTGCGCCGAGGGACCGCCCTCGGGCTCCCCGATGCCCGGGGTCATCGAGAAGCCGGTGGAGAAGGTCTCGGTGAGCAGCACCAGCTCCGCACCGGCGCCCACCGCACGGGTGACCTGCGGGGCCAGCCGGGCGAAGTTCGCGTCCCGGTCCTCCCAGACGATGTCGTGCTGGACCGCGGCGATCCTCACTGCATCCCCCCCAACCGCCTCGCGGCGTCCTCGAGCACCTCGTCGCGCTTGCAGAAGGCGAACCGCACCAGGTGCCGGCCCAGGTGCGCGTCCGCCGCCGCGTAGAAGACCACGGACGGGACGGCGACCACCCCGGCGCGGGCCGGCAGCGCGCGGCAGAACGCGATGCCGTCGCCGTCGGGCTGCAGCGGCCGGACGTCGACGGTGGCGAAGTACGTCGCCTGCGGGCTGACCACCGGCAGGCCCGCGGCGGCCAGCCCCGCGGCCAGCAGGTCGCGGCGGCGCTGCAGCTGGGCGGCGACCCCGGTGAAGTACGCGTCGGGCAGCCGCAGCCCGGCGGCGACCGCCGGCTGGAACGGCCCGCCGTTGACGAAGGTGAGGAACTGCTTGGCGGTGCGGACGGCGGCCACCAGCGGCGCCGGCCCGCACACCCAGCCGATCTTCCAGCCGGTCGTGTGGAAGGTCTTGCCGCCGCTGCCGACCACCAGCGTGCGCCCGGCCATCCCCGGCAGCGTGGCGATCGAGGTGTGCGCGGCGCCGGTGAAGACCAGGTGCTCGTAGACCTCGTCGGTGAGCACCAGCAGGTCGGCGGCGGTGGCGACCTCGGCCAGCAGCGCCAGCTCCCCGGCGGTGAAGACCTTGCCGGTGGGGTTGTGCGGGGTGTTGAGCAGCAGCATGCGGGTGCGCGGGGTCACCGCGGCCCGCAGCTCGGCCTCGTCGAAGGTCCAGGCGTCGGTGCTGACGCTGCCCGGCTCGACCACGGGCGGGCGCAGCGGCACCGGGCGCAGCACACCCCCGGCCATGGCGACCGCGGCGGCGTAGCTGTCGTACATCGGCTCGAACAGCACGACCTCGTCGCCGGGTTCGAGCAGCGCCAGCAGCGCGGCGGTCAGCGCCTCGGTGGCGCCGGCGGTCACCAGCACCTCGCCGTCCGGGTCGTAGCTGAGCCCGCGGAAGCGGAGGTGGTGCTCGGCGATCGCCGTCCGCAACACGGGCAGGCCGGGCCCGGGCGGGTACTGGTCGTGCGCGGTGCCGATGGCGGCGCGGGCCACGTCGAGCACCTCGGGCGGGCCCGGCTCGTCGGGGAACCCCTGGCCGAGGTTGATCGAGCCGGTGGCCACGGCGAGCGCGCTCATCTCGGCGAAGACCGTCGTCCCGAAGCCCTGCAACCGGGAGGACAGGTGCGGCGTGCGGGTCACGCGCCCATCCTGCCGTCCGCGGAGGTCACTGTCGCGGAGCTCGTGCTCTGCTCACCGTGGTGAGCAGAGCACGAGCTCCGGGGCAGCCGGTCACCCCTCGGCGAGGGTGGCCGCCACCAGGGCGTTGGCGTGCCCGTGCCCCAGGCCGTGCTCGGTCTTGAGCCAGGTCACCAGCTCCCGGTGCTTCGTCAGCGGCGAGGCCCGGATCAGCTCCTGCCACGCGGCGACCGGGCGGCCGTACCTCTTCTCGATCGACGGGAAGTAGCTGGCCGGGCCCGTGGGTGCGTCGGTCATGCGCCGGGATGCTGCCAGGCGCGGGCCGCCGCGGGAACGGGTCGCCTGCCGCTGCGGGGCGGAGGGTCAGTGCAGGGCGGCGTCGGCGGGGCCGGTGGCCCAGCGCCGGAAGCGGACGACGAGCCCGGCGCGGGTGGGCGCGCAGCAGTACGGGCCGGCGGCCACCGGTGTCCCGGCCGGGAAGGCGGCCACGCGCACCAGCTGGAACGGCTCGTCGTCGGCGCGGGCGCGGACGGTGACGGCGTCCCCGGAGCGGCTGGCCCGCACCGTGACCCGGCGGCCGGCCCACTGCGGCACCGGGGCCACCGACCAGTCCGAGCGGCCGAGCGTCACCACCGCACCGACCGAGGGCGCGCCGTCGGCGAACTCGACGCCGGCCTTGACCCAGGTCTCGGCGTCGGCGCGCAGCACCAGCCCGGCCTGGTCGAACTGCTGGCCGTAGTCGAGGTCGAAGGTCACCTCGACCGCGCCGGGGTCGGCGAGCGGGGCGAGCAGGGCGTGGGCGGAGTCGTGCACGAAGCCGTAGCTGGTGTGCCGCCAGGCGTCGCTGCCCTCGACGGCGGTGACCAGCAGGTCGCCGTCCTCCTCGCGGACGTCGGCCGGGGTCGCCGTCCACGTCCCGGCGCTCCACGGCTGGACGGCGTCGTCGCTGGTGCCCGCACGGTCGCTCATGCCCGCACGCTAGAGGACGCCGGGGTGGCCCTAGCGTGAGCCCATGACCTCCCCGTACATCGCCCGTCCGGAGCTGCTCGACGCCGACCCGCTGGCCGCGACCGGCCGTCCCGTCGGCTGGGGCGTGGTGTCCACCGGCTCGATCGCCGCGAAGGTCACCGCGGACATCGCGCTGCTGGCCGACGCGACGCTGGCCGCGGTGAGCTCGCGGCACGCCGACAAGGCCGCCGCGTTCGCCGAGCAGTTCGGGTTCGCGGCCTCCTACGGTGACGACGACACCCGCTCGGGCCTGGACGCGCTGCTCGCCGACCCCGCCGTCGAGGTGGTCTACGTCGCCACCCCGCACGCCCAGCACGCCGCCGTGGTGCGCGCGGCGCTCACCGCCGGCAAGTCGGTGCTGGTCGAGAAGCCGATCACGGTCAACGCGCGCGAGGCCGCCGAGCTGGTCGAGCTGGCCCGCGAGCGCGGCGTCTTCCTGATGGAGGCCGTGTGGACCCGGTTCCTGCCGGCCTACCAGCGGGCGCTGCAGATCGCTGCGTCCGGCGAGCTGGGGCAGGTGCACTGGGTGAACGCCGAGGTGTCCTTCCCTGCCCCGGCCGACCCGACCGCGCGCATCTGGGCGCCGGCCGACGGCGGCGGTGCGCTGCTCGACCTCGCCGTCTACCCGCTGCTGTGGGCGTGGGGCACGATCGGCCTGCCGGCCTCGGTCACCGCCGTCGGGACGCTGAACGGCGAGGGCGTGGACGCGCAGAACGCGCTGTCGCTCTCGTACGACTCCGGCGCGCAGGCGCAGCTGACCACCTCGCTGCTGGCCCGCTCGCCGCACACCGCGCTGGTCTGCGGCAGTGCGGGCTGGCTGCGCGCCGAGGGCGCGGACTCGGTCTACCGGCCCGGCCGCCTGGAGGTGCAGGTCGGCGACGCCCCGGTGCGGGTGGAGGAGTTCGAGCTCATCGGGTCCGGCTACGTGCACGAGCTGCGCGAGGTCACCCGCTGCGTGCAGCAGGGGCTGACCGAGAGCCCGGTCATGCCGCTGGAGGACTCGCTGGCCCTCATGCGCTTCCTGGACGGCGTCCGCGCCCAGCTCGGCGTCGTCTACCCGAACGACTGAGCTCGTGGAGTCCCAGCGCTCCGGGAACCGTCGCGCTGGGACTCCCTGCGGCACCGCTACGGTGTGTCGGTGATCACCGTCTGCGGCGAGCTCGTGATCGACCTGATCCCCTCCGGGGCACCCGAGCCCGGGCAGGCGCCGCAGTACACGGCCTTCCCCGGCGGCAACGCGCTCAACGTCGCGGTCGCCGCGGCCCGGTTGGGCGCGGTCAGCCACCTGATGGCCCGGGTGGGTCCAGGCCCGTTCGGCGCGCTGCTGCGCGGGCACGCGAGCCGCAACGGCGTCGGCACCGACGCGATGCTGCCCGCGCCCGAGCCGGTGAGCCTGGCCGTGGTCGAGCTGACCGAGAACGGCTCGGCCGAGTACTCCTTCCACACCGTCGGCGCCGCCGACTGGCAGTGGACCGCCGACGAGCTGACGCGAGCCTGGCCCGCCGACACCCGCATCGTGCACATCGGCTCGATCTCCAGCTGGACGCCGCCGGGCTCGGACGCCATCGCCGAGCTGGTGCGCCGGGTCCGGGACGACGGGACGGCGCTGGTGAGCTTCGACCCGAACATCCGCCCCGGCCTGATCGCCGACGCCGACGCCGTCCGGGCGCAGGTCGAACTGCTGCGGCGCACCGCGGACGTCGTGAAGGTCAGCGCCGAGGACCTGCAGTGGCTGGAGCCGGACGCCGACCTCGACGCCACCGCGCTCCGCTGGGCCGCCGAGGGGCCGTCGCTGGTGGTGGTCACCGACGGCGGCGACACCCTGCGCGCGGCCCGCCCCGACGGCACCCTGCTGCACCGGCAGCCGCCGTCGGTCACCGTGGTCGACACCGTGGGCGCCGGCGACAGCCTGGCCGCCGGGCTGTTCGCCGGGCTGGCCCGCACCGGGGTGCTCACCTCCGCCGCGCTGCGCGCGCTGCCCGAGGGCGAGCTCGCCGCCCTGCTGGACGACGCCGCGCTGGTCGCCGCTCTGGCCTGCACGAAGGCCGGCGCGAACCCGCCCACGCTGGCCGAGCTCGAGGCCGCCCGCAGCTGAGGGAGGGCCCCGTCGCCACCCGGCCTCCGCTGCGCACGAGCCGGGACCCGGCAACCGGGCCGGACCGCTCCCCGGCCGGGCACCCGCCGTCCGGGAGACTGGGCCGGTGAGCGCCGAGACCATGTTGTTGCTGGTGCTGGGCGCCGTGGCGGTGATCGTCGCGGTCCGGGCGGTCGCCGACCGCACCGGGCTGCCGGCCGCCGCCCTGCTGACCGTCGTCGGGATCGTGTACGCCCTGCTGCCCGGGCCGAACGTCGCGCTCGACCCGCACCTGGTGCTGACCCTCGTGTTGCCGCCGCTGCTGTACAGCGCGGCGCTGGACTCCTCGCTGACCGCGATCCGCAGGAACCTGCGCACCGTGGTCAGCCTGTCGGTGCTGCTGGTGCTGGTGACCGCGCTGGTCATCGGCGCCGGGTTCGCGCTGTTCGTCACCGGGGCGACGCTGGCCGCGGGCATCGCGCTGGGCGCCGCGGTCGCCCCGCCGGACCCGGTCGCCGCGCTGTCGGTGGGCCGGAAGGTGGGGCTGCCGCCGCGGCTGATCACGCTCATCCAGGGCGAAGGGCTGCTCAACGACGCCACCGCGCTGACCATCCTGACCGTCGCGGTCACCGCCGCGCAGGGCGAGGGCTTCTCCACCCCGGCGGCGGTCGGTGAGTTCACGATCGCCGCGGTCGGTGGCGTGGCCGCCGGGCTGGTGGTGGCCTACGGCGTCCGGCCGCTGCGCCGGCTGCGGCGCGACCCGCTGACGTCCAACGCGATCTCGCTGGCCACGCCGTTCGTCGCCTACCTGCTGGGCGAGGCGGTGCACGTCTCCGGTGTGCTGGCGGTGGTCGTCGCCGGGCTGGTGATCGGGCACAACGCGCCGTACTGGACGTCGGGGGCCAGCCGGCTGCAGACCGACGCGGTCTGGCGGCTGGTCGACTTCCTGCTCGAGGGCATCGTCTTCCTGCTGATCGGGCAGCAGCTGCCGGAGGTCATCCGCGGGCTGGGCCAGTACGACACCTCCACCGTGGTGATCGCCGCCGCCATCACCGTCGGGTCCGTGCTCCTCATCCGGCCGCTGTGGTTGCTGCTCACCGAGTCGCTGCCGGCGTCGATGCACAGCCGGCTGGGCGGGGACACCGAGGGCAGCGGCAAGTTCGTCGGGCGCCTGTCGGGGCGGGAGATCGTCGTGCTGAGCTGGGCGGGCACCCGCGGCGTCATCAGCCTGGCGGCGATCTTCACGCTGCCGCTGGTCACCGACACCGGGGCGCCGTTCCCCGACCGCGACCTGCTGCTGTTCTGCGCGTTCCTCGCGGTGCTGGTGACCCTGGTCGGCCAGGGCGTCACCTTCGCCCCGCTGGTGCGGGCGCTGGGCTGCCGCGCCGACCAGGCCGACGAGGCCCGGCTGCGCAACGAGGCCCGGATCGCCGCGGTCGAGGCCGGGCTGGCCCGGCTGGACACCCTGCAGTCCGAGGAGCACGACGCCGTCGACGACCGCGCGATCGAGGCGATGCGGACGCAGCTGACCACCCGGCTGGACCGCTACCGCAAGCGGCTGGACCTGCTGAGCACCGCCGAGGGCGGGGAGATCCCGCTGTCGCCGGGCTACGAGGCCGCGCTGCGGCTGCGCCGCGCGGTGATCGAGGCCGAACGCCAGGAGCTGCTGCGCTGGCGGGACGGCGCCCGGCTGCCCGACGAGGGGCTGCGCATCCTCGAGCGCGAGCTCGACCACGAGGAGGGCCTGCTCCCCAAGCGCTGACCGTCCGGTCCCCGACCGCCGGGATGTGGCAGGGTCCGCGTATGAGCGGCCCCCAGCAGGACACGCACGGCGAGCCCTCCGCGCAGGACTCCGGCACGACGGCCGGGACGAACGACCTCGCCGTCCAGCTCGCGGAGGCAGCCCGCGACCTGCAGGGTCGCCGCGACCCCGAGCAGGTCATGGCGCGCATCGTGGCGACCGCGGTGGCCCTGGTGCCCGGCGCGGAGGACGCGACGATCACCATCGCCCGCGGGCGGCGGCACGTCCGCTCCGCCGCCGCGACCGGGGACCGACCGCGGGCCTTCGACGCGTTGCAGGACGAGCTGGGTCAAGGACCGTGCCTGGACGCCCTGTACGAGTCGCGCACCGTCCGGGTCGACGACCTGCCCACCGACGACCGCTGGCCCGCGCTGGGCGCTCGCGCACCGGAGATCGCCGTCCGCAGCCTGCTGTGCCTCCAGCTGTTCGTCGAGGGCGACGCGCTGGGTGCGCTCGACTGCGTCTCCGGTCAGCCGAGCGCCTTCACCGACGAGTCCGAGCAGGTCGGGCTGCTGCTGGCCAGCCACGCCTCGGTCGCGGTGGCCGACGCCCAGCAGTTGGGTCACCTCTCGGCCGCACTGGCCAGCCGGGACGTCATCGGCCAGGCCAAGGGCATCCTGATGGAGCGCTTCAGGATCACCGCCGACCAGGCGTTCAACGTGCTGGCCAAGGTCAGCCAGGACAGCAATCGCAAGCTCCACCAGGTCGCCGAGGAGCTGGCCGCCACCGGCACCCTCACGCGCTGACCGGCCCGGTCAGACGGGCAGGCCGGCCAGCCCGGCGGCCAGGCCGAGTGCGGCGCACACGCCCAGCGTGCGCAGCACCGACCAGCGCAGCCGGAACAGCAGCACGGCGGCGACCGCGGTGATCGCCAGCGCCACCCAGCGCGGGCTGCCCAGGTCGGGCAGTTCCAGGCTCAGCCCCCACCGGTCGACGGCCACGACCTCGCTGAACAGCGTGTGCACCGCGAAGTACAGCCCCAGGTTGGCGATCACCCCGACGACGGCGGCGGTGATGCCGGTCAGCGCCGCCGACAGCGAGCGGTTGCCGCGCAGCCGCTCCATGTACGGGGCCCCGAGCAGCACGAACAGGAAGCTGGGCACGAACGTCACCCAGGTGACCAGCAGCGAGGCGAGCACCGCGGCGACCCACGGGTCGAGGCTGCCGGGGTCGCGGTAGGCGCCCAGGAACGCCACGAACTGCACCACCATGATCAGCGGCCCGGGCGTGGTCTCGGCCAGCGCCAGGCCGCGCACCATCTCCCCCGGCGCCAGCCAGCCGTACACCCCGACCGCCTGCTGGGCGACGTAGGCCAGCACCGCGTAGGCGCCGCCGAAGGTGACCACCGCCGCGCCGGAGAAGAACAGCCCCTGCTCGGTGAGGACGCTGCCCGCGCCGGTCAGCAGCGCCACCGCCGCGATCGGCACGCCCCAGGCGACCAGACCGACGACCAGCACCCGCAGCGTGCGGCGGCCGGAAGGCTGCTCGGTGTGCAGCTCGTCGTCGCCGATCAGCGGCGCCGGGCCGTCGTCGGCGTCCTTCGCCGGCCTGTCGGGCACCGCCGCGGGACGCCACCGGTGGAGCGCCCAGCCGGCGACGCCGGCCAGCGCGACGACCACCGGGAACGGGACGCCGAACAGCGCGAGCGCGGCGAACGCGGCGACCGCGATGCCCAGCAGCACCCGGCTGGTGAGCGCCCGCCTGCCGACCCGGACGACCGCCTGCACCACGATCGCGACCACCGCGGGCGCGAGCCCGGCGAACAGGGCGGTGACCGCGGTGGTGTCGCCCCAGGCCACATAGACCGCCGACAGCGCCAGCAGCGCCACCACGCCGGGCAGGACGAACAGCCCGCCGGCCACCAGCCCGCCGCGGGTGCCGTGCATGAGCCAGCCGACGTAGGTGGCCAGCTGCTGGGCCTCGGGGCCGGGCAGCAGCATCGAGTAGTTCATCGCGTGCAGGAACCGGCGCTGGCCGATCCAGCGCTTCTCCTCCACCAGCGTCCGCTGCATGACCGCGATCTGGCCGGCCGGGCCGCCGAAGGTCTGCAGCGAGATCAGGAACCAGGCGCGCACGGCGGTGCCGAAGGGCACCCCGGTGCGGTCGGCGGCGTCTCCCGGCGACCGGGGCGGCGTCGTCACCGCCGCAGCCTCTCAGACCGCCGCGGCGTGGGTGCCGAACGTGCGCGCGTGGTAGGTCAGCGGCGCCAGGTCCTCCCGCGCCGCGGCCCGCACCTCGCCGAGCACGATCACGTGGTCGCCTCCGGCGACGAGCTGGCTCACCGTGCAGGCCAGCCAGCCCGGGCTGCCGGTCAGCCGCGGGGCGCCGTCCTCGGCCACCCAGTCGACGCCGGCGAAGTCGTCGTCGCCCTTCCGGGCGAACCGCAGCGCCAGCGACGCCTGGTCGCTGCCGAGCACGTTGACCCCGAAGACGCCGTCCACGGCGAGGCGGGCCAGCAGCTCCGAGCCCCGGTCCAGCGACACCAGCACCATCGGCGGGGCCAGCGACAGCGAGGCGAACGCGCTCACCGTCGTCCCGTGCGGGCGCCCGTCGGTGAGCGTGGTGACCACCGAGACCGGGGTCGCCACCCCGGCCATGACCGCGCGGAACTCCTCGGCCAGCGGCGCGGTCACGCCGTGCCGCCGAGCGGTGCGAGGCCGAGGTGGTCGCGCAGCGTCGTCCCGGTGTACTCGGTGCGGTGCACGCCGCGCTCCTGCAGCAGCGGGACCACGGTGTCGACGAAGACGTCGAGGCCGCCGGGGGTGATGTGCGGGACGAGGATGAACCCGTCGCTGGCGTCGGACTGCACGAGGTCGTCGATCTGGTCGGCGACGCTGGTGGGGCTGCCGATGAAGTTCTGCCGGCTGCTCACCTCGATCATCAGCTCGCGGATCGACAGGCCCTTGGCCTCGGCGCGCTCCCGCCAGTCGCGGGCGACGGCGAGCGGGTCCTTGTTCATCCGCACGCTGGCCCGGCCCTTCGCGACGGTGTTCTCCCCGACCAGCGGGTCGACCTCGGGCAGCGGGCCGTCGGGGTCGTAGCCGGACAGGTCCCGGTTCCAGACCTCCTCGAGCTTGCGCAGCGCGGTCTGGCCGGACACCTGCTGGCGGCGGACCTCGGCGGCGAGCTCGGCGGCCTCGGCGTCGGTGTCGGCGATGACGAAGGTCGCCGCGGGGAGGATCAGCAGCTCCTCCCGGGCCCGGCCGTACTTCTCCAGCCGGCCCTTGACGTCGGCGTAGAAGGCCTGGCCGGCCTCCTTGGTGCCGTGCCGGCTGAAGATGGCGTCCGCGGCGGAGGCGGCGAACTCGCGGCCCTCGTCGGAGTCACCGGCCTGGAAGACCACCGGGCGGCCCTGCGGGCTGCGCGGGACGTCGAACTGCCCGGCGATGTCGAAGTGCGCGTCGGCGTGGGCGAACCGGCCGGGGGTGGGCGTGCTCAGGAACGCGCCGGTCTCCTTGTCGGCCACGATCTCGTCGCCGCGCCAGGAGTCGAGCAGCTCCATCGCGGTGGCCAGGAAGGTGCGGGCCCGCTCGTAGCGCTGGTCCTGCGGGAGGAAGCCGCCGCGGCGGAAGTTCTCGCCGGTGAAGGCGTCCCACGAGGTGACGACGTTCCACGCCGCCCGCCCGCCGGAGAGGTGGTCGAGGGTGGCGAACTCCCGGGCCACCTCGTAGGGCTCGTTGAACGTGGAGTTGATCGTCCCGGCCAGCCCCAGGTGCTCGGTGACCGCGGCGAGGGCGGCGAGCACGGTGAAGGTGTCGGGCCGGCCGACGACGTCCAGGTCGTAGATCGCGCCGTTCTGCTCGCGCAGCCGCAGCCCCTCGGCCAGGAACAGGAAGTCGAACCTCCCGCGCTCGGCGGCGGCGGCGAACCGGCGGAACGAGTCGAACTCGATGTGGCTGCCGGCCGCGGGGTCGCTCCACACGGTGGTGTTGTTGACGCCGGGGAAGTGCGCGGCGAGGTGCACCTGCTTGGTCATGGTCGCCTCCTCAGACGCTGGCGTAGCGGTTGGCGGGGCGCGGCAGCCCGAGCAGGCCGCGCAGGGTGGACGCCTCGTAGGCGGTGCGGAACAGCCCGCGGCGCTGCAGCTCGGGCACCAGCCCGGTCGTCACCTGGCGCAGGTCGTGCGGGAGGGTCGCCGGGCGCAGCCGCAGCCCGGACAGCCCGGCCTGGGTCCAGTCGGCGACCAGGTCGGCCAGCTGCGACGGCGTCCCGACGAAGACGGCGGCGTCGCTGGTGAACGTCTCGCCGGCCCGCTCGTCGAGGCGGTCCTTGCGCGCGCGGGCGGTGGCCTCGTCCTCGTCGAGGAAGACGACGAGGTCGCCGAGCACGTGCACGGTCTCCTCCGCCCGGCCGGCCGCGGTCTGGGCGGCACGGACCTCACCGAGGATGCGGCCCGCGTCGGCGGCGTCGGTCGGGGTCACGAAGCCCAGGTCGGCGCTGCGGCCGACCAGCTCGAACGGCACGGCCTGGTGCGCGAGCGCGGCCACGACCGGCTGCCCCTGCGGCGGGCGCGGGGTGATCGAGGGGCCGCGGACGGAGAAGTGCCGGCCCGTGAAGTCGACGTAGTGCAGCTTGCCCACGTCGACGAACCGGCCGGTGGCGACGTCGCGGACCTCGGCGCCGTCCTCCCAGCTGTCCCAGAGCCGGCGGACGACCTCGACCCAGTCGGCGGCCTCGTCGAACAGCTCGCGCAGGCCGGCCTGGGCGACCGGGTCCGCGGGGTCGAGGTCGCGGAGGTCGGGCAGCTGCCGGCGGCCGATGTGCGCGGCCTCGGCCGGGAGCGCCCCGACCCGGACCCGCACGCCGGCGCGGCCGCTGCTGACGAAGTCCAGGGTCGCGATCGCCTTGGACAGGTGGAAGGGCTCGGTGTGGGTGACGACGGCGGTCGGCACCAGCCCGATCGAGCGGGTCAGCGGCGCGACCCGGGCGGCGACCTGGACGGCGTCGAGCCGGCCGCGCACCTGGTCGGTGCGCTGGTCGGGCGCCCAGCGGTCGGCTGACTGCAGCGCGAACGCGTCCTCGAAGGTGACCAGGTCCAGCAGGCCGCGTTCGGCCTCGGTGACCAGGTCGACCCAGTAGCCGGGGGTGAGCAGTTCGGTGGGGCGGGCGTCGGGCTCACGCCAGGCGGCGGGGTGCCAGCCGGCGCCGTCGAGGGCGACGGCCAGGTGCAGGGGTGTGGTCATCGGGTGCTCCAGGACCTCAGGCGGCGGCGGGGACGGCGGCGGGGACGAGCGCGCGCCACAGCCGGCGGGCCAGCGCGTCGTTCTGCCGGAAGAAGGGGGCGTTGGTGCGGGGGCGGGCGAAGGCGGCGACCTGCGCGCCCGAGGTCCAGAAACCGAGGGCGAACAGCCGGTCGGAGGCCTGTCCGGTGGCGTCGACGACCCGCTGGGCGGCGTCGACGTGCAGCCGGCCGGTGCTGCGGGCACCGCCGGGTGCGCTCGGGTCGGCGAGCACCTTCTCCGCGGCCACGCCCCGGGTCAGCAGGGTGGTGACCAGCGCGTCGGGGGTGGCGGCGACCGAGGGTGCGGGGACCCGGGCCTCGACCATCGCCCGGGCCTCGACGGCGTCCTCGACGCTGGCCGACCGGGCGCGGAACACCCCGGCGGCGGCGTCGAGCTCGAACTGCGCGTCCGCGCCGAGGAAGCGCAGGACACCGGCCTCCGACAGCGCGAGCAGCTCGGCCAGCCGGGGCGCGGGCGGGCCGCTGGCCAGGTAGCTGAACAGGTTCATCCACCAGCCGGCGACGTCCTCGGCCTCCGAGCGGGGCGTGAGCCGCCCGGCCCCGACCAGCCCGGCGATGGTGCCGTGGCAGTACAGCAGCGCGGTGAAGACGGCGGCGTCGGAGCTGTACGCGGGGTCGGCCGAGCGCGCCAGGTCCGCGCGCACCAGGTCGCGGACCGCCTCCTGCAGCTCCTCGGCGTCGGCGAACCGGGCGCCGGCCAGCGGGCGGTCGCGGGCCGCGAGGTCGAAACGGTCGACGGGGTCGGGGACGGCGGCCTGCACCAGCGCCGCGACGGCGACCGGGTCGTCGGTGGCGGCGTAGCGCTCGGCGAACTCCGGCCACGGCAACGTCGTGCGCTCGGGGTGGGCGTCGAACAGCTCGGTGTAGTGCGCCCAGCCCAGCTCGCGGGCGATGACCGGCGCGAGGTCGGCCCGCAGGTCGAGCGGGCGGTCGCCGAACCGCGCGTCCAGGGCCTCCGGCGTGAAGAAGCGCAGCGGCACCGGCGGGCCGGGCCAGACGTAGCCCAGCTTCGCCCGGTAGGGCACTCCGCGGCGGGAGCCCACGTGCAGCACCGGCTCCTGCCCGCTGGGCAGGTAGCGCAGCCGGTCGCCGTCGGAGGTGAACCGCCCGCCGCGGCCGCTGGTCAGCAGCACCATCAGGTCGGTGAAGGCCAGCCCGGCGCCGCGGACGAGCACCGGCTCGCCGGGCGCCAGCACCGACAGGTCCAGGTCGGCGGTGTAGCCGGTGGGGAGGTAGGTCGCGCCGGCGGCCGCGGCACGGCGGGCGGTCGCGGCCTCCTCGTCGGTGGCGTGCGCGTCCAGGTGGCCCTGGGCCAGGACCGCGAGGTCGGCGCCCACCTCGCGGCCGTCGGCCAGCACGACGGTCACGCCGTCGCCGGTCACCCGGACGTCGACGGCGGTGCCGGTGTGCAGGTGCACGTCGGCCCACGGGCGGGCGGACTCGACGACGTGGGCGAGCACCCAGCCCAGGTAGGCGTTGACCAGCGGCCGCGACGGGAAGTCGGTGGGCGCGAGCCGCCGGGCCTCGTCACCGATCGGGTCACCGACGGGCAGGCCGCGGCCGACGGACCCGACCCACCACTCCAGCGTCGCCCCCTCGCCCACCGGGCCCTCGACCGTGACCGAGGGGTCGGGCACGACGGTGACGTCGGCGACCAGGGAGTTGGCCCACAGCAGCGAGGGCTGGGCGGCCCGCCAGACCCGGCCGCCGCCCGGCGGGTGCGGGTCGACCAGGTGCACCTGCAGGCGGTCGGACCCCGACAGCTCGGGGGCGCTGGCGATCAGCCGCTCGAGCAGGCCGATCGCGGTGGGTCCGGCGCCGACGACGGCGACGGAGGGGCTGGACGTGCGGGAGTTCGGGGCGGAGGACATGCGGGCTCCGGGGAACGGAGGGTCAGGGACGCGTGGTCGGGACCGTCCGCAGACACTGCGCGCTCGCCGTGCGGAGGAGGTCGACGTGCCGGCGGCGGACCAGGGCGGTGCTGGGCACGTGCGTCTCCTCTCCTCGTCGTCTCGCCGGGTGAACGGCGCCCGCGCGGCGGGCTGTTCCCCGCGACGGTGTGTCGCTCGCCGCAATGTCTATCAAACCGATCGTGTTTGACGACTGGCGGGTCGTGCCCCTATGGTCCGCCCCAGGTCCTGAGCGCCAGCGACAAGCCCCGGCTCGCTGGCCGGCAACCCTCCCTGCGACGGGGTGCCCCGGGTGACGACCTGGCCGAGCGCGACCCGCGCCCCGGCAAGCAGTGGCCTCCCCTCTCCAGGGGACGAACGAGGAGCAGCACACCGTGGGACAGACCGGCCGCCGCGCCGCCTCCGCCGACAGCACCGCTGTCGAGCGGGTCTCCACCGACCTGGTCGGCCGCCTGGCCGTCGACCTGCTGCGCACCGACAGCGCGCTCTGTCGCTGACGCAGCCGCGTCCCCTCCCCACCGACCTCCCCGCCCCGCCCGCCGGCCCCCGGCGGTCGCTGAGCGCGCCCTCCCCGCCCAGGAGTCCCTGACGCATGTCCACGCCCCTGTCCTCCCCCGGCCTGCAGGTGGTCCGGGTCCACCCCGACTCCCCGCTGGCCGTGCCGCTGTTCGCCGACCTGGCCGCCGAGTACGACGCCCGCTACGGCGACCTGTTCGGCGGCGCGGCCGAGGAGCTGGCCCGCTACCCGAACGCTGCGTTCCAGCCGCCGTCCGGTGACTTCGTGCTGCTGCTCGACGACGGCGCCGCGGTCGCCGGCGGGGCGTTCATGCGGCACGCCGACCCCGGCACCGCCGAGGTCAAGCGGATGTGGACCGCGGCCACCCACCGCCGCCGGGGCCTGGCCCGCCAGGTGCTGGCCCTGCTGGAGCACCGGGCCGCCCGGGCGGGCTACCGCCGCATGTACCTGACCACCGGTCCGCGCCAGCCCGAGGCGCGCGACCTCTACCTCGCCACCGGGTGGACGCCGCTGTTCGACCCCGCCGTCCCCCGCCCCACCGACCTCGAGACGCTGCGCGGCCTGCCGGTCGCCGAGCGCCTGTACGCCTTCGACAAGCAGCTGGGAGACCTCGCATGACCACCCTCGACACCCGGCCGGCGTCCGCCGCACCACCGGCCGGCACGCCCTTCGACGAGCTCAGGGTGGTGCCGGCCCGGCACCCCGGCCGCTGGGTGGCCACCGCCGTCGTGGCCGTGCTGCTGGCGATGGTGGTCAACAGCCTGGTCACCAACCCCCGGTGGGAGTGGGGCGTCGTCGGCGCCTACCTAACCGAGGAGTCGATCGTCCGCGGCGTGCTGACCACCGTGCAGCTCACCGCGATCACCGCGGTGGTGGGCTTCGCGCTGGGCACGGTGCTGGCGCTCATGCGGCTGAGCCGCTCGCCCCTGCTGCAGGCGGTGAGCTGGGGCTACACCTGGGTGTTCCGCTCGGTGCCGCTGATCCTGCAGCTGCTGCTCTGGTACAACCTCGCCTACCTGTACCAGCACCTGGACCTCGGCATCCCGTTCGGCCCGTCGTTCGCCAGCGTCGAGACGCTCTCGCTGATCGACAAGTTCGGCGCCGCGGTGCTCGGACTGGGGCTGCACCAGGCCGCCTACTCGGCCGAGATCGTGCGGGCGGGCATCCTCTCGGTCGACCAGGGACAGCACGAGGCCGCCGCCAGCCTGGGCATCCCCCGGCGCCGGCAGACGACCCGGATCGTGCTGCCGCAGGCGATGCGCACCATCGTCCCGACCGCGGTCAACGAGGTCATCGGCCTGTTCAAGGGCACCTCGATCGTCTACGTGCTGGCCCTCGGCGAGCTCTTCTACACCGTCAGCGTCATCTACGGCCGCACGCAGCGGGTGCTGCCGATGCTGGTGGTCGCCGCGATCTGGTACGTCGTGCTCACCACCGTGGTCACCGTCGTCCAGTACCACGTGGAGCGGTACTACTCCCGCGGCGCGGTCCGCACGTTGCCACCCACCCCGCTGCAGCGGGTGCGCAGCGAGCTCGGCTCCGTGCTGTCCCGCTTCGGCGCCCCCCGCGGGGCCACCCGATGACCGCCGTCGAGGCCCGCCCGGGCCGGGTCGAGGTGCACGGGGTGCACAAGTCCTACGCCGGGGTGGAGGTGCTGCACGGCGTCGACCTGGTGGTCGAGCCGGGCACGGTGACCGTCGTCCTGGGCCCGTCGGGCTCGGGCAAGTCGACGCTGCTGCGCAGCATCAACCACCTGGAGAAGGTCGACCGCGGCTTCATCGCCCTGGACGGCGAACTGGTCGGTTACCGCCGGAAGGCCCACCGGGACGGCGACCGGCTGCACGAGCTGCCGGAGAAGGAGCTGCTGCGCCAGCGCACCCGGTTCGGCTTCGTGTTCCAGTCCTTCAACCTCTTCCCGCACCTGACGGCGCTGGAGAACGTGGTCGAGGCCCCGGTCGCAGCACAGGGCCGGCCGCGCGCCGAGGTCGAGGCGGAGGCCCGCGAGCTGCTGGCCCGGGTGGGGCTCGGCGACCGGGGCGGGGCCTACCCGCGGCAGCTGTCCGGTGGCCAGCAGCAGCGGGTGGCCATCGCCCGGGCGCTGGCCATGCGGCCCGCCGTCCTGCTGTTCGACGAGCCGACGTCGGCGCTGGACCCCGAGCTGGTCGGCGAGGTGCTCGAGGTGATCACCGACCTGGCCCGCACCGGCACCACGATGATCGTGGTCACCCACGAGATCGGCTTCGCCCGCGAGGTCGCCGACCAGGTCGTCTTCATGGACGGCGGCCGGGTGGTCGAGCAGGGCCCGCCCGAGCAGGTGCTCGACGCCCCGCAGCACGACCGCACGCGCGCCTTCCTCGCCCGCGTCCTCTGAACGACGGGCCCGGCGCCACCCGCGCCGGGGCCCTCCCCCACCCCCCCTCGGACGGCGCAGCGCGCGCCGCCCGGCGATGGTCCGCGCCCGCGGACCGACCTGAGGAGAGAAGAACGTGACCGCACGTAGCCGGCGAGCCCCGCTCGTCACCGTCCTGGCCGCTGTGTCCGCGCTGGCCCTGGGCGCGTGCACCAGCTCCAGCGCCATCGAGCAGGCCGCCGCCGTCCAGGAGGGCGTGACCACCGGCGCCCTTGTGGTGAACACGACCCGGGACCAGGACCGGGTGCACACCCAGCGCAACCAGGCCGCGATCGACCTCCTGCCCGACGGCGCCTTCCCCGACGGGAAGCTGCAGGTCTCGGTCACCCAGGGCGCCGTCCCGCTGGCCTTCTTCGCCGACGACAACGCCACCGTCATCGGCAACGAGACCGACATCGCCACCCTGGTCGCGGACGCACTGGGCCTGGAGCTGGAGCTCGTGGTCAACGACTGGTCGAACTGGCCGCTGGCCACCCAGTCCGGCGAGGTCGACGCCACCATCTCCAACGTCACGGTGACCGAGGAGCGCAAGGAGCTCTTCGACTTCTCCTCCTACCGCGTCGACCAGCTCGGCTGGCTGGTCCGGGCCGACAGCGGCCGCACCATCGCCGAGGCCGAGGACGTCGCCGGGCTGACGGTCGGGGTGTCCTCGGGCACCAACCAGGAGCAGATCCTGCTGGCCTGGGACGCCGCCAACACCGAGGCCGGCCTCGCGCCGGTGACGATCGACTACTACGAGTCCTACAACGACGCGGTGCTGGCCCTGCAGTCCGGCCGCCTCGACACCTATGTCGGGCCGAACGCCACCGCCGCCTACAGCGCGGCCACCAGCCCCCAGGACGTCGCCATCGCCGGCACGACCAACGGCGGCTGGCCGGACACCGCCGAGATCGCCGTCGCCACGAAGAAGGGCAACGGGCTGGCCGAGGCGTTCACCGCCGCGCTCAACGGCGCCATCGCCGACGGCAGCTACGCGCAGGTCCTCGACCGCTGGGGCCTGGGCGCCGAGGCCGTCACCGAGTCCCGCACCAACCCGCCGGGCCTGGGCTCGTGAAGACCCCGCCCGCCGTCCGACCCTCCACCACCACGAGAGGCACCGCCATGACCCGCACCCGTACCCGCCGCCGTCGTCGTCCCGCCCTGCCGGTGACCAGCGCCCTGCTGCTGTCCACCGTGACCCTGCTGTCGGCGTGCAGCAGCTCGGCCGACATCGAGGCCGCGCAGGCCGGCACCAGCGAGGCCGGCGCCGCGCAGGCGCTCGTCGTCGACACCAGCGCCCAGCAGTCCGGCCGCGTCGCCACCACCGCCGACCCCGACGCCCAGGCGCTGGTGCCCGATGCGATCGCCGCCGACGGCAAGCTCACCGTGGGCATCGTCGGCGCCGGCGACCCGCCGCTGGCCTTCCTCGCCGACGACAACAGCACCGTCGTGGGCAGCGAGGTCGACATCGCCTCACTCGTCGCCCAGTCGCTGGGCCTGGAGCTCGACGTCCGCAACGTCTCCTGGGAGCAGTGGCCGCTGTCGGTGCAGAGCGGGGACGTCGAGGCGGTGTTCAGCAACGTCGGGGTCAACGCCGCGCGGCTGGAGCTGTTCGACTTCGCCACCTACCGGCAGGGGATCATGGCGTTCACCGCGAAGCCGGACAGCACGCTGGCGATCGGCGAGGCGAAGGACGTCGCCGGCCTCACGCTGGCCGTGGGCTCCGGCACCAACCAGGAGCGGATCCTGCTGGACTGGAACAAGGCCAACGAGGCGGCGGGCCTGGAGCCGGCGACGCTGGACTACTACGCCAACGCCGCCGACGCGCTGCTGGCGATCTCCTCGGGACGGGTCGACGCCTACCTCGGGCCGAACCCCAACGCCGTCTACCAGGAGAGCAAGGGCACGGTGTCCGTCGTCGGCACGGTGAACGCCGGCTGGCCCAACACCACCTACGTCGCCGCCACCTCGCTGAAGGGCAACGGCTTGGTGGAGGCGTTCGAGGCCGGCCTGCAGCACGTGTTCGACGACGGCAGCTACGCCGCCACCCTGCAGCGGTGGGGCCTGTCCGACGAGGCCGTCGAGGCGCCGGAGGTCAACCCCTCGGTCGCCTCCTGACCCGCACCCCCGCACGACGACGGCCGGTCACCTCCGCACGGGGGTGACCGGCCGTCGCGCGCTGCCGGGCTCCTACGCTGCCCGGATGATCCTCATCGTCGTGAAGTGGCCCGTCCGCCCCGAGTTCGACGACCAGTGGCCCGAGCTGGTCCGCGAGTTCACCGACGCCGTGCGCGCCGAGCCCGGCAACGTCTTCTTCGAGTGGTCCCGCAGCGTCGACGAGCCGCACACCTGGGTGCTCGTGGAGGGCTTCCGGGACGCCGAGGCCGGCGCGGCGCACACCTCGTCGGAGCCGTTCAAGAAGGCCGTCGGCCAGATGCCGGACTGGGTGTCCGCGACGCCGTCGATCATGTACGTCGACTCCCCCGACCTGGCCGGCTGGGGCCCGATGGGCGAGGTCCAGCCCCGCGGCTGACCGCTGGCGCCACGCACCGCGGCCGGTCACCGCCGCAGGGAGGTGACCGGCCGCTGTGCCGTGCCGGGGGGTCAGGCCGCCGGCTTCTTCTCCCCCGCCTCGACCGCGATGGGCAGGCGGTTCTCCGCCGGCGGCAGCGGGCAGGTCGCGAAGACCGTGTAGGCGCACGGCAGGTTGGTGGCCCGGTTGAAGTCCACGACCACGGTGCCGTCGGCGTCCGGGGCGCCGACCTTGAGCGACCGGTTCGCCGCGTAGGTGGTGACCCCCGACGTCTCGTCGGTGAACAGCACCATGAAGGTGCCCGGCGTCGCGCCGTCGAACGCGGTCAGCGCCAGCTGCCGGCCCTCGAGGGTGAACTCGATCCGGCCGGGGGCGTCGTAGACGTGCTCGAGGCCCTCGACGACCGAACCGACGGTGGTCGGCCGGGGCTGGTCGAAGGGCACGTAGGTGCCCGTCACCCGCCAGCGCGGGTCCGCCTCGTACGCCGGGGTGCCGGTGTAGGCGGCGAGCACCGGGTTGGCCGGGTCCCGCGGCCGGACGACGTCGGCCCCGCCCCGGCGGGCGACCTCGATGACGACGTCACCGGCGACCGCGTCGACCCCGCCGCGCTCCGGGACCTCGCCGAACGCGTGCTCACCGTGTACGGCCGTGCCGTCGACGACGAGCTCCTCGCCGTCGGCGAGCCGCACGACCGGGCCGCCCGGGCCGGCCCACCACTGCCCCGGGATCCCGGCCACCCGCTGCGGGGAGTCGGTGAGCCAGGTCAGGCCGGTGATGGCCAGGAAGCCGTGGCCGTCGGCGCGCACGGCCTCGTGCTGGGCGTGCCAGGCCGCCCACTCCTCGGCGAAGGTCGGGCTCTCGGTGACGGTCATCGGCGCTCCTGGGGTCGGGGGTGTCGGGGCCGGGCGTTCAGGCCGTCGCCGGCCCGCAGCCGGCGCCGCGGGCGACGGCGGCCGGGTCGGCGCCGGCCAGGCCGGCCGGCGGCCGGGGGTCGTTCACCGGCTGCCAACGCCCGGCGACCTGCGCGTAGTCCGCCTGTGGTCCCTCGCTCAGCCAGGCGTCCAGCGCGGTGACCAGCCGGTCGACGTCGGCGAGGGTGCTGCCGACCCCGACGCTGGCCCGCAGCGCCCCGTCCGGGACCCCGAGCCGGGTGACCAGCGGGTGCGCGCAGAACCGGCCGTCGCGCACGCCGATGCCGTGCTCGGCGGACAGGTAGGCGGCCACCAGCCCGGGGTCGGCCCCGGCGACGGTGAACGAGACGACGCCGGTCGGCTCGTCGGAGTCGGCCCAGATCCGCAGCACCCGGACGCCGGGCAGCGTGGCCAGGCCCTCGGTCAGCCGGGTGCGCAGCGCCCGCTCGTGCTCCTCCAGGGCACCGGCGGGCAGGGCGGCCAGCGCGTCGCACGCGGCGGCCAGGGCGACCGCGCCCAGCACGTTGGGCGAGCCGCCCTCGTGCCGGTGCGGCGCCGCGGCCCAGCTGGTCTCCGCCACCGTCACCTCGGTGACCGCGCCGCCGCCGGCCAGGTACGCGGGTGCGGCGTCCAGCCAGTCGCGGCGGCCCACCAGGGCGCCGGAGCCGAACGGTGCGTAGGTCTTGTGCCCGGAGAGCACGACGTAGTCCGCGCCGGAACCGGCCAGGGAGAACCGGCGGTGCGGGACCAGCTGCGCCCCGTCGACGACCACCCGGGCGCCGGCGGCGTGCGCCAGCTGCACCACCTCGTGCAGCGGCAGCGACTCCCCGGTCACGTTGGAGGCGCCGGTGACCGCGACCAGCGCGTACGGCGCGGCGGCCAGCTCGGCGCCGAGGGCGCGCAGCGTCGCCACCACCGTGTCGCCGGTCGGCAGCACGGTCACCGGGCCGCGGCGCTGCCAGGGCAGCAGGTCGGCGTGGTGCTCGCAGTCGAGCACCAGCACCGCGGCCCCGTCCGGGACGGCGCCGGCGAGCAGGTTGAGCGAGTCGGTGCTGTTGCGGGTGAGCACGCAGACGTCGTCCGCCCGCGCGCCGACGAAGCCGGCGACGGTGGCCCGCGCCGACTCGTAGAGCGCGGTGGACACCTGGGAGAGGTACCCGGCGCCGCGGTGGACGCTGGCGTAGAGCGGCAGCGCCTCGGCGACCCGGTCGGCGACCGACTGGAGCGCGCGGGCACTGGCGGCGGCGTCGAGGTCGACGTAGCGGGTGGTGCCGCCGGGCACGAGCGGGACCCGGGTCTGCGCGCCCACCACGGGCAGCAGCGGCGCGGCGCCGGCGACGGGGGCGGCGGGCGCACAGAGGACGGCGTGGGACATGAGGGTGCTCCTGGGTCCGGGGACCCGGGCACGGGTCCGCGCTTTGCGGCTGCGGGGTGCAGTCGCCAGGTCGTCACCCGGGGCACCCGCTCGCGGAGGAGGGTTGCCGGCCAGCAAGCCGGGGCTGAACGCTGGCACTCGTGACCTGGGCCGAGAGTGGCACAGCGGCCCTCATGTCGTCAATCCTCATCGACATGGTGAGGTATGAGTCGTGACCACCATCGCCGTCGTGGGCAACCCCAAGCCGAACTCCCGCACCCGCGCCGCCGCCGAACGGGTCGTGCACGAGCTGACCGGCGCGCCGCCGGACCGGGTCGTGGACGTCGTCGACCTCGGTGCCGGACTGCTGTCCTGGGGCGACCCGGCGGTCACCGAGGCGGTCGACGCCCTGCGCCGGGCCGAGGTCGCCGTCGTCGCGAGCCCCACCTACAAGGCGACCTACACCGGGCTGCTCAAGCTCTTCCTGGACCAGGTGGGCACCGGCGACCTGGCCGGGGTGGTCGCCGTCCCGCTCATGCTCGGCGGCGGACCGACGCACGCCCTGGCCCCGGAGCTGCTGCTCAAGCCGGTGCTGGTGGAGCTGGGCGCGACCACCCCCACCCGGGGGCTGTACCTGGTCGACCGGGTCTGGGACGCCCCCGGCCCGCTCGAGGACTGGGCTGCCGTGGCCCGCCGGCAGGTGGCCGCGGCCCGCACCGCCGGCCGCGACTGAACGGCACGAGGCCCCCGCTCACCGGTGTGAGCGAGGGCCTCGGCCTGTCGGGGTGCCGTCCGGGGCGCGGTCAGCGCCCCGGACGAGCGGTCACTTCCGGACGTCGATGGTGACCGTGTTCGTGCTGGTCACCTTCGCCCCGAAGGCGTCGGTCATGGTCAGCGTGCAGTCGAACGTCGCCGTCCCGACCTGCGTGGGCGTGCCGCGCAGCTGGAAGTCGGCGTTCTGCCCGGCCGGGTAGTCGCGGTTGGTGACCTGCTGGGCGGACCCGGGGGCCAGCTCCAGCTTCATGGCCGGACCGGACTTCTGGGTGCAGCTGTAGGCGAAGGTGCTGCCCACGAGCTTCCCCGTGCCCTTGTTGCCGAACTGCACGACCACCTGGACGTTCTGCTTCACGTTGGCCCGGACGACCGACCCGTTGTTGACCTGCGAGTACAGGTCGGTCGTCGTGGGCGGCGCGGTGACCACCACGTCGAAGCTCACCGGGTTGGCCTTGTTGCCGGCCTTGTCGGTGGCGGTGCAGGTGACCTTCGTGGTGCCGATCGGGAACAGCGAACCCGACGGCGGGGTGCAGACCGGCGTGACGGCGCCGTCCCGGGTGTCCCCGGCCTCGACCGTGTAGGTCACCTTCGCGCCCTGGGTGCTCGTGGACGTGGCGTACACGGTGTCGTGCCCGGCGATGCGCGGTGCGAGCTGGTCGCTCGGGCGCGCGGCGAGCTTCGTCGGGTCGACGATGCCCCAGTAGGCGGGCTTGGCCTCCAGCTCGTCACCGAAGGGCAGCGGCGCCTCCCACGGGCGGGCCGCCGGCCAGGTGCGCAACCAGCTGCGGGCGTTGCTGATCCCCCAGAAGGTGACCGACTCCAGCGACTCCTCGTGCGTCCGCAGCATGGCGAACAGGTCGCGGTAGTAGTAGCCGTTCTCGAGCTCCGCCTGTGCCTGGTCGGCCATGCCCGGGCGGTGCTGGGGCGTGGTGCCGGAGCTGACGTCGGCGCCGAAGTTCTCGGCCGAGGTGCTCACGTCGAGCTCGGTGACCGCCTGCAGCAGGGTCGGGTCGAGCGCCTCGACGGCGTCCATGGAGGCGTCCAGCCACTCGATCGGGCGGCTGAAGTCGACGTGCGCCTGATGGCCCACCCCGTCGATCGGCACCCCGCGCTGCTTGAGCGCGGCGATCAGCGAGAGGTAGTCGGCCCGCTTGGTCGGCATCTCGGTGTTGTAGTCGTTGATGAACAACTTCTGGGCCGGGAAGTACTTGTCCGCGATCCGGAAGGCGTCGTCGACGAAGGTCTCACCCAGCACCTGGAACCAGCGGCTGTTGCGCATGTCGTGCGGGTTGGGGGTGTCGCGGTCCTCGATGACCTCGTTCACCACGTCCCAGGCCCAGATCGGGCTGTCGCCGTCGGGGTAGCGGGCGTTCACGTGGTCGGCGATGGCCTTGACGTGGGTGTCCAGCCGCTGGCGCAGCAGCGCCTGGTCGGCCGGGCTGTTGGTCAGCCACTGGCCGTTGCGCTGGAAGAACCAGTCCGGGGTCTGGGAGTGCCAGGCCAGCACGTGACCGTAGACCTGGACGCCGTTGGCGTCGGCGAAGTCGAGCAGGCGGTCCAGGTCGCCGAAGGTGAAGGTGCCCTCGGTCGGCTGGATCTCGGCCGGCTTGCCGTCGTTCTCGGGGGTGAACGCGTTGAAGTGCCTGGTCAGGAGCTGCGACGGGCGGCCGACGGTCTCCCGCGGGTCGATCGCGGTGCTCACGTGCTCGAAGCCCTGGGCACCGAGGACGTCCTTGAGCGCCGGCACGTCCTCGATCGGCGCGTCCACCCGCGGCTTCATCGTGAGGTCGTCGACGGTGAAGGGGACGTTGGCGGTGCCCTCGACGTAGAGCTGCGCGCGGTCCGCCGGCGCGCCCAGGGTGTAGGTGCCCTTGAGCTCGGTCCACGCATCGGCCGTGACGACGGCACTGGCGCCCGCGACGCCCTCGTAGGCGGTGGAGGTGCCGGCCTTGTCCCGCTGGACGGAGACCTGCAGCGACGCCGGCGCCTGGCCCGGGGCCAGCTTCGCCCACACCGAGACGTCGACGGTGACGCCGACGGCCACGTTCTCGGTGACGTCGATCGTCGGGCCCTGCCAGTTCTGCAGGCGGTTGGTGACCGCCAGACCCGCCCCGGTGCGCCCGCCGGTGGGGGCCAGGGCGACCTGGGCGTCCCCGCGCGGGCCCCAGCCCTGCAGGCCGGACTCGAAGTCGGTGGACAGCGGGGCGGCGGTGCCGGGGGCGACCGGTGCGGCGGCCTCGCCGACGATGCGCACGTCGTCGACGTAGAACTGCTGCGTCGGGTCGGGGCTCTCCAGGTACAGCTCGAGCCCGCTGTTGGCGGTGCCGAACGTGTACTGGCCGCCGACCTTGGTCCAGGTGCTGTCGGAGACGGCGATCTGGTAGCCGCCGACGGTGTCGTACGTCGTCACCCCGCCGGTGGTGGTGCGGACCGAGCTGACGGTGATCTGGTCGGTCGTGGCGGCCGGGTCGGACCCGGTGCCGGCCTTGAGCTTGACCCAGGCCTCGACCTCGTAGGTGCCGGCGGGCATGAACGCGTTGGCGTTCAGCGCGGGGCCGTGCCAGTTGGCGGTGCGGCCGGTGGCCAGCAGGCTCTGCGCGCCGGTGCGCGCCTGCTCGGTGGTGACGGCGACCGTGGCGTCACCGCGGCCTGCCCAGCTCGCGGTGCCGGACTCGAAGCCGGTCTCGTAGACGGTGGCGGGGGCGGCGGAGGCGGCGGGCGCGGCCAGCAGGCCGACTCCTCCGGCCAGGGCGAGGCAGAGGGCTCCTGCGCTCAGGCGACGTCGTGTCATGTGTGGCGTTCTCCTCGGGCGGCGGTGCTCGGGTGGGAAGTCACGGAAAGTGTCGAAAGTCTCTCGACGACCGGGGGAAGTGAAACACCGCGGCAACGCGGGGTCAACGGTCCGTTCACCGGGTCGTGTGCGGACGATGACGTCGTTCCCAGGGTGACCGGTGACCGGACGTGACCGATCCGTGATCGAAAGGTTCCGAGAATTGCACCGATCGGCGCGTCGACGACGTGTCGCTCACGCTGGGTCCGCACTGAGCGCCGACCGTGAACTGCCTCACAGCCGGCGGGCGACGGTGGACCGGCAGGCGGCGGACGTCCGGCACCGGTGTGCCATCGTCGGCGGCATGGTGAACGTCCTGTCCGTCCAGTCGCACGTGGCCTACGGGCACGCCGGCAACGCCTCGGCGGTCTTCCCGCTGCAGCGGCTGGGCGTCGAGGTCTGGCCCGTGCACACCGTGCAGTTCTCCAACCACACCGGCTACGGCGCCTGGACCGGGCGCGTGTTCGACGGCCAGGCCGTCGAGGAGGTCGTGCAGGGCATCGAGGACCGGGGCGTCCTGGGCAGCTGCGACGCCGTCCTGTCCGGCTACCTGGGCTCGGCCGACATCGGCCATGCGGTGCTCGGTGCGGTCGCGAAGGTGCGCGCGGCCAACCCGGACGCGATCTGGTGCTGCGACCCGGTCATCGGCGACGTCGGGCGCGGGGTGTTCGTCCGCCCCGGCATCCCCGAGTTCCTGCGCGAGGTCGCCGTCCCCGCCGCCGACGTCGTCACCCCGAACCACTTCGAGCTCGACCTGCTGGCCCAGCGGGAGACCCGCACGCTGACCGAGGTCACCGACGCCGTCGCCGCCGTCCAGGCGCTGGGGCCGCGGGTCGTGCTCACCACGTCCCTGGTCACCGAGGACACCCCCGACGACGCCGTCGACCTGCTGGCCTCCGAGGGCGGTCGGCACTTCCGGGTGCGCACACCGCGGCTGGACGTGTCGGTCAACGGCGCCGGCGACGCGATCGCGGCGCTGTTCCTGGCGCACTGGCTGCGCACCCGGTCGGCCGAGCAGGCCCTCGGCCGGGCCGCGGCCTCGGTGTTCGGGCTGCTGCGGATGACCGCCGAGGCCGGCTCCCGCGAGATCCTGCTGGTCGCCGCGCAGGACGAGTACGTCTCCCCCACCCGCACCTTCGACGTGACCGAGGTCCGACCATGACCGACTTCCCCGCCCTCACCGAGCTCGCCGCCCAGGAGGCCGAGCTCCAGCTGCCGGGCTTCACCAACGACGACGCCTGGGCGCTGGGCTCGGCGCTCGTCGCCCGCGCGCAGGCCGAGCAGCTGCCGGTCGCGATCGAGATCTCGCGGCACTCGCACCAGCTCTTCCACGCCGCCCTGCCCGGGGCGACCCCGGACAACGACACCTGGATCGCCCGCAAGGCCGCCACGGTGCACCGGTTCGGGCACAGCTCGCTGTTCGTCGGGCAGCGCTCCCGGGAGAACGGGACGACGTTCGAGGCGGAGTTCGGCCTGGACCCCGAGCGCTACGTCGCCCACGGCGGCGGCTTCCCGGTGCTCGTGCGCGACGTCGGCCCGGTCGGCGTCGTCGTGGTCTCCGGCCTGCCGCAGGTCGAGGACCACGCGATGGTGGTCGCCGCCCTGCGGGCCCACCTGGCGACCCGCGGCTGACCCCGCGGACGGCGTAGCGTCGGCGGCACGGTCCTCCCGCGCCAGCTCCCGACGACCGTCGGGCGCCGCGCACTCTCCCGCCGTGCCGTCGGCGGAGTCAGGCCGCTGCCATGACCGTCTCCCCGTTCGCCACCGACGCGCCCTCCCCCGAGGACACCGCACCGGCTCCCCACGCCGGCGTGCCGGAGGCCCCCGGCTGCCCGGCCTGCGCCCACCCGATGAGCGCCCACGACCGGATCGGCGTCCGGTTCTGCCTGGCCACCACCGCCGGCGGGACCGACCGCGGCTGCGTCTGCAGCGCGGCCTGACCCCGCCGGCGGCGGCGCGGCTCAGCCGCCGGCCGGGGTGAAGGCGCGGCGGTCGACCCGGACCAGCTCGCCGGAGTCGGCCGGGAGCCCGAGGAAGGCGGCCACGCTCCACGCCGAGGCGTAGAGGTCGCCGTCGCGGGCCAGCAGCCCGGTCGGCATGGTCACCTGGGCCGTGCTGCGCTCCCCGCGCCAGCTGATCCGGGTGACCTCACCGACGTCCGCCGGGTCGAAGCCCTCGCCCGGCTCACCCTCCGGTGCGCCCTCGCCGACGTTGGACACGTACACCGTGCCGTGCCCGTCGACGGCCAGCCCGGTCGGCGAGGTGAGCCCGTCGATCACGTGCACCACCTGCCCCTCCGGGGACAGGACGTACACCCGGCCGGCGCCGGGCACCTCGGCGCCCAGGGTGCTGACGTAGACCAGGCCGTGCGGCCCGGCGGCGATGCCGGTCGGCACCGGGTCGCAGCCGACGGTGCCCGGGTTGTTCTCCGCGGTCTCGCACCCGGCGACGTCGGTGACCAGCGGCGGGACGAAGAACGTCGACACCTCCCCCGTGCGCCGGTCGACCGACAGGACGGCGTTGGCGCCCGCGTCGGCCACCAGCACCCGGCGCTTCTGGGCCAGCACGGCATAGGGGTTGGACAGCGCGTCGACGGGCGCCCCGTCCGGGCCGAACTGGAGCTGACCGTCGGGGTTGGCCGCGAGCTCGTAGGCCAGCAGGTCGATGGTCTCCAGCACACGGCCGCCGGGCTCGGCGACCACCAGCGAGCTGGCCCCGGGTGCCGGCTCGGCGGGCGGTGCGCCCTCCTCCGGCGGCGGCGCCTCGCCGGTGGCGACGAACAGCCGCCCCCGGTCGAAGTCGACGCCCTGCGGCGTGGCGAGCCCGCTGAGCAGGGTCTCCACCCGGCCCGAGCGCAGGGACACCGAGGACACCTCCCCGCTGCCGGACTCGGCGACCACGACCCGCTTGCCCCGGTAGTCGCTCACCTGCCGGGGCCCGTCCAACCCGCCGGCCACGGTGGTGACGGGCTCACCGTGGTCGTGGTCCCCGGTGGCACCGGCCGGGCCCGCCGGCAGCACCACCACCGCAGCCCCGGCCGCGACCACCACGGCGGTCTTCCTCCAACGCCTCATCGAGCTCCCCCTCGATCTCCCCCGCGTCTGTGGACCTGCTGTGACGGCGGACACCTTCCTCGCCGGGCCAGGCGCGGCTCAACGGTGATCCGCCCACCCGGCGCGCGCCGTCGCGCGCCGTCGCGCGCCGTAGCCGCGCGGGTGGCCGCCGTACCGGGCCGGGCGCCGCCCGCCCCTACAGTCGGCGCGTGACCGTGCCGCACTCTCCCGCCGCCCCTGCGGCACCCGACCTCGCGACGCTGCGCGCGGACCTCCGCGCCGACTGCAGCCGCTGTGTGGGGTCGTGCTGCGTGGCCCCGGCGTTCGCCGCGTCCGCCGACTTCGCCATCGACAAGCCGGCCGGCACCCCGTGCCCGAACCTGCGGGCGGACTCCCGCTGCGGCATCCACGACCGGCTGCGCGACCGGGGCTTCGCGGGCTGCACCGTCTTCGACTGCCTGGGCGCCGGCCAGCGGGTCACCCAGCACACCCTGGGCGGCCGCGACTGGCGGGGCGACCCGGAGGTCGCGGCCACCCTGTCCGCCGTCTTCCCGGTGATGCGGCAGCTGACCGAGCTGCTCTGGCACCTCACCGAGGCCGGCACCCTGCTGCCCGACGGCCCGCTGCGCACCGCGGTCGAGGCGGCGCGCGCCCGCACCGAGCAGCACACCCTCGCCCCGGCCCCCGACCTGGTCGCGCTCGAGGTCGGCGGCTGGCGCCGCGAGGTCGGCGAGCTGCTCGGCGAGGTCAGCGAGGCCGTCCGCGCGCAGGTGCCCGGCCGGGCCCGGGACCGCCGCGGCGCCGACCTCATGGGCGCCGGGCTCCGCGGGGCGGACCTGCACGGGGCGAGCCTGCGGGGCGCCTACCTGATCGGCGCCGACCTGCGGGGCGCCGACCTCCGCCGGGCCGACCTGCTCGGCGCCGACCTGCGCGCCGCGGACCTGCGGGGAGCCGACCTCACCGGCGCGTTGTTCGTCGCGCAGCCCCAGCTCACCGCGGCCACCGGCGATGCCGCCACCCGGCTGCCCGCCGGGCTCGACCGCCCCGCCCACTGGGCGGACGCGCGCTCCCCCCGGTCGCGGCGGTGAGCCCCGGGCCGTCCCGGCGGACGACGACCGCGGACGACGAGCGACGACGACGGCTGCGGGCGGCCGTCGTCCTGACCTTCCCGCTGGCCTTCGTGCTGCACGACCTGGAGGAGGTGCTGGCCGCCGGCACCTGGGGCCGGCGCGCGCCGGACCTCGTCCGGGAGCGCGTCCCCCGCGCTCCCGACCGGGTCGCCCGGGCTGCCGCGGTCTCCACCGGGCAGATGGCGGTCGCCATCACGGTGGTCGGTGCCGGGGTGGCGGTCGTGACCCGGTCGGGCTGGCGCCACCGGGACGACGACCTCGGGCTGCTGCCGCCCGCACTGGGGGCCTTCGCCGCGCACGGGGTGACCCACCTGCTCGGCTCCGCGGTGCTGCGCGCCTACACGCCGGGCGTGCTGACGGTGCCGCTGGTGGTCGCACCCTGGTCGGCGTGGGCCGGGTGGGCGCTGCACCGCGCCGGCGGCGGCCGGCTCCCGACCGCCGGGGAGCTGCTGGGCGCCGCGGCGGCGACCGCGGTGCTGGTCGGCGGCGGGCAGCTGGCCGGGGCCGCCGTCGTCCGGGGCAGGGCAGCGCCCCCGGACGCCTGACGGGCCGGTCGGCTCAGCTGTCGGCGGCCGCCGGCTCGGCCTCGCTGGCCACCCGGTGGCAGGCGGCGCAGGTGCCGAAGATCTCCAGGGTGTGCTTGACGTCGACGAACCCGTGCTCGCCGGCGACCCGGTCGGCCCAGCGCTCGACCGTGGGCCCCTCGACCTCCACCGTGCGGCCGCAGCTGCGGCAGACCAGGTGGTGGTGGTGCGTGGTGCTGCAGCGGCGGTAGATCGCCTCGCCGTTGTCGGTGCGGATCGAGTCGAGCTCGCCGTCGTCGACCAGCGCCTGCACGGCCCGGTACACGGTGGACAACCCGATGCTGTCGCCGGAGGCACGCATCCGGGCGTGCACCTCCTGGGCACTGTGGAACCCGTCGAGGGAGTCGAAGACGGCGACCACGGCGGCGCGCTGGCGGGTGTTGCGGATCATCGCGGCATCGTCCCACTCCCGCTCTCGCAGGTCTCGGCGACCGGTGTGGCGGCGGCGCCGTGGGAGACGTGGGCGAGGGCGTCCCGGACGATGTGGGCGACGTGCGGGTCGACCAGCTCGTAGTGCACCTCCCGGTGCCGCCGCTCCCCGACCACCAGGTCCGCCCCGCGCAGCACCCGCAGGTGCTGGGAGACCAGCGGCTGGGGCGCGCCGAGGGCGTCGACCAGCTGGTGCACGCACCGGCTGCCGTGCTGGTCCAGCAGCGCGATGATCGCCAGCCGCATCGGCGCGGCCAGCGCGGCGAGCAGGGCGCTGGCGGCCTGGACGGCGTCCGGGTCGACGGACGGGTCGACGGCCGGGTCGGCGGCCGGGGTGGCGGCCCGCTCCTGGCTCGGTGCAGCGGTCATGACATCACGGTAACGCCATGTGAGAACTGTTGTCGACTGTGGACCGCTCGGCAGGCTCCTCCTCCCGGCTCCCCCACCCGCGGCGCATGCGCCGGCGCGAACTCAGCCGGCACACCACGTAGATCAGGAAGCTGATCGTGGTGACGAAGGGGCTGATCGGCACGCTGGTGCCCAGCGCCACGAGGATGCCGCCCACCGCGGAGGTCACCGCGAACACGACGCTCAGCAGCGGTGCGAGCACCGGCGAGGCGGTCACCCGGAAGGCCGCCGCCGCCGGGGTGACCAGCAGCGACAGCACCAGCAGCGCCCCCACCACCTGCACGGCGAGGGAGACCGCGAGCGCCAGCAGCACGGTGAACACCACCGACAGGAGCCCGGCGGGCAGCCCGCGGGCGACCGCCACCTCGGGGTCGGCGCTGAGGAAGGTCAGCGGGCGCCAGATCAGCGCCAGCCCGACGACGACCACGACCGAGAGGCTGATCAGCCAGCCCAGCTGCTCACCGGCCACGGAGACGACCTGCCCGGTGAGCAGGCCGAACTTGTTGGCCGCCCGCCCTTCGTACAGCGCCAGGAAGAGCACGCCCAGCCCGAGCCCGAAGGGCATCAGGACGCCGATGACGGAGTTGCGGTCCCGGGCCCGGACGCCGAGCGCGCCGATCAGGGCACCGGCGACCAGTGAGCCCAGCACCGACCCGAGCGCGACGTTGATGCCCAGCAGCAGCGCGGCGGCCGCGCCGGCGAAGGACAGCTCGGCGATGCCGTGCACCGCGAACTGCATGTCGCGCATCTGTACGAAGACCCCGACCAGCCCGCCGATCACCCCGAGCAGCGCCGCGGCGATGAGCGAGTTGTGCACCAGCTCGAGCAGCCGCCCGTAGTCGCTGAAGTCGAACAGGTCGTTCATCGGTGCTCCGCGTCGGGGTGGTGGGAGTGGTCGTGCCCGCGGCCGGCCTCGACCGGGTGGTCGGGCGTGCCGACGACGACGATCCGGCCGCGCACGGTGAACACGTCGACCGGCGTGCGGTAGAGGTCGGTGAGCGACTCGGAGGTGAGCACCTCGGCCGGTGTCCCCAGCCGGTGCCGTCCGCCGGCGACGTAGAGGACCCGGTCGACCATGTCGAGCACCGGGTTGATCTCGTGGGTGACGAAGACGACGGCGGTGTCGTGCTCCCGGCGCCGCCGGTCGATCATCGAGCTGACCGCCCGCTGGTGCCGCAGGTCCAGGGACAGCAGCGGCTCGTCGCACAGCAGCAGCGACGGGTCACCCACCAGCGCCTGGGCGATCCGGACCCGCTGCTGCTCACCGCCGGACAGCAGCCCGATCGGGGCGTCGGCGTAGGCGGTCGCCCCGACCGCCGAGAGCGCCTCGTCGACCCGCGCCCGGTCGGCCTTGCGGCGCGGCCGCAGCCCGAACCGGTCGCCGTCGATGCCCAGCGCGACCAGGTCGCGGGCCCGCAGCGGGGTGGCGGCGTTGAGCGTCTTCTGCTGGGGGACGTACCCGATCGCCCGGTTGCCCCGGCCCGGGGGCCGGCCGGCGACCGCCATCGAGCCGGCCGACAGCGGCTGCTCGCCCAGCACGGCGCGCAGAAAGGTGGACTTGCCCGCCCCGTTCGGGCCGAGGACCGCCAGGAACTCCCCCGGCGCGAGGTCGAGGTCCAGGTCGCGCCACAGCGTCCGCGACCCGAACGCCACCGCCGCTCCCCGGACGGAGAGCGGCGGGGCGGCGACGGCGTCCGGGCGTGCGCCGGCGCTGGTGCTCACGCGGTGGTCAGGCCGACAGCGCGTCGGCGACGGCGTCGATGTTGCTCTGCATCCAGGAAACGTAGTCCTCGCCCTCGGGCAGGGTCTCGGTGACCGGGACGACGGCGACGCCGGCGGCCTCGGCGGCGGACAGGACCTGCTCGGTCTCCGCGCCGGTGGTCTGCTCGTTGTAGACCAGCGCCTCCACCTGGCCGCCGGTGAACAGGTCGATGGTCTCCTGGAGCACGGCCGGGGCGACGTCGTCGCCCTCCTCGATCGCCTCGGAGAACTCCTCGGGCGTGCGGTTCTCCGCGCCCAGGGCGTCCAGCAGGTAGCCGGGGACGGGCTCGGTGATCGCCACACCGGCGCCGGCGGTGCCGGCCTGCTGCTCGGCCTCGCTGTCGATGAGGCCCTGCACGGCGTCGCTGAACGCGGCGCCGTTGGACGCGTAGGTGTCGGCGTTGTCCGGGTCGATCTCGCTGAGCCGGGAGACGATCTCGTCCGACAGCTCCAGCACGGTCTCGAAGTCGTACCACATGTGCTCGTTGAGCTCCTCCCCCGCGGCCTCGGCCTCGGCCTCGCGGCCGGACAGCTCGACGACGTCGATCACCGGGGCGTCGGAGCCGCTGGCCTCGATCAGCGTGCCGACGAAGTCGTCGTAGCCACCGCCGTTCTCGATGACCAGGTCGGCGTCGGCGACGGCCAGCTGGGTGCGGGTGTCGGCCTCGTAGGAGTGCGGGTCCGCCGACGGGTCGGAGATGATCGAGGTGACCTCGACGCCGTCGCCGGCGATGGCCGAGACGATGTCGCCGTAGACGTTGGTCGAGGCGACGACGGAGACGCCGCCCTCCGCCGACGACGACCCGGCGGCGTCCGCGGCCGACGCGTCGTCCGAGCCGCAGGCCGTCAGCAGCAGCAGCGAGGACGCGGCAACGGCTGCCGACAGCGACTGGACCTTGCGCATGAGAGCTCCCAAGAATGACAACGGTTACCGCTAGCGTAAACGACGTCCCGGGGCAGCGTGTCCCCCGGGTCCGCGCCGGGCCGGGCCAGGTCGCTCGGGTCGACGTCCGCTCGGGCCCCGATCGCCGCTGAGGACGATTCCCGTTAGCGTCTCTCCGCAGATCGTCCCCCCGTCACCCCCTGCAGCACCGAGGAGCCGTCCATGACCGAGACCGACCGCACCCGCACCGCCACGGCAGGGCGGCTGCTGCGCAAGGCCGCCGGCACCGTGGCCACCGGCGTGGTCGGCGTCGCCGTCGTCCGGGCCGCCGAGCGCGGCGAGGCCGGCAGCCTGCCCCGCCGGGTCGCCGTCACCGCCACCCGCCTGGGCATCCTGGGCACCCGCCGGGCCGAGACCGCCGTCGAGCGCGCCCGGCTGGCCGCCGGCGACGTCCGGGCGCAGGCCTACGCCGACCTCGGCGAGCAGGCTCCCCCGCCGGCCGACCGGTCCACCGGCGGTCACGAGCACAGCCACTGATGACCGCCGCGACCAGCACCCCGCCCACGGTCGTCGCCGACGCCGGCGGCCGGGTGCGGATCGCCGTCCCGGCGCTGACCGGCTCCCCGTCGCGCGCCGTCCAGGTCGAGGACGTCCTCGACGGCGTCCCGGGCGTGCTGGCCGCGCAGGCGTTCCCGGGCACCGGGCACGTCGTGGTCTGGCTGACCCCGGACGCCGACCGGGCCGAGGTGCTGGCCGTGGTGGCCGGCGCCGGAGAGCTCTCGCCGGACGCCGTCGTCGCCCGCCACCCCCGCTCGGCCGACGTCGCCAACACCGAGCTGCTGCGGATCGGCATCGGCGGGGCCGCCCTGGCCCTGCTCGGCGTCCGGCGGTACGGCTTCGGCCGGCCACCGGTGCTGTCGGGCCGCAGCCGGCTGGTGGCCAGCGCGCTGACCCTGTTCACCGGCTACCCGTTCGTCAAGGGCGCGTTCGGCGCGCTCGCCGGCAAGCGCACCGCCGGCACCGACGCACTGGTCACCGCCGCGACCTTCGCCTCGCTGCTGCTGCGGGAGAACGTGGTCGCGCTGACCGTGCTGTGGCTGCTCAACATCGGCGAGTGGATGCAGACCCTCACCCTGCGCCGCACCCGCCGGGCGATCTCCGCACTGCTGGCCGGCACCGAGACCACCGCCTGGGTGCTCGTGCCCGGCGAGGGCGGGGCGCCCGACGTCGAACGCCAGGTCGACCTCGCCCAGCTGCGGGTCGGCGACCTGGTGGTCGTGCACGACCAGGCCACCATCGCCGTCGACGGCGAGGTCGTCGACGGCACCGGCGTGGTCGACCAGGCCGCCATCACCGGTGAGCCGCTGCCGGCGTCGGCCGCTGCGGGCGACACCGTGCACGCCGGGTCGGTGAACCTGCGCGGCCGGCTCGTGGTGCGCGCCTCGGCCACCGGCTCGGACACCGCGATCGGCCGGATCATCGCCCGGGTCGAGCAGGCCCAGGACGACCGGGCGCCCATCCAGACCGTGGGTGAGGACTTCTCCCGCCGCTTCGTACCGGCGTCCTTCGCGCTGGCCACGGTGACCTGGCTGGTCACCCGGGACGTCCGCCGGGCGATGACGATGCTGCTGGTCGCCTGCCCGTGCGCGGTCGGGCTGTCCACGCCCACCGCGGTGAGCGCGGCGATCGGCAACGGCGCCTCCCGCGGCGTGCTGATCAAGGGCGGTGCGCACCTGGAGGCGGCCGGCCGGGTCGACGCCGTGGTGTTCGACAAGACCGGCACGCTCACCATCGGCCGGCCCGTGGTCACCAACGTCGTCTCCTTCTCCGACGCCTGGACGCCGGAGGAGGTGCTCGGCTACGCGGCGAGCTCGGAGGTGCACTCCCGGCACCCGCTGGCCCAGGCGGTGATCCGCTCGACCGAGGAGCGGCACGTCTTCATCCCGCCGCACGAGGAGTGCGAGGTGCTGCTCGGGCTGGGCATGCGCACCCAGGCCGACGGCCGGGTGCTGCTGCTGGGCAGCGAGGCGCTGATGGCCGGCGAGGGCGTCGCGGTCGGCGCGGACGCGGCGCACTGGCTGACCACGCTCCGGGCGGCCACCGAGACCCCGCTGCTGCTGGCGGTCGACGGCGAGCTGGTCGGTCTGGTGAGCCTGCGCGACGAGATCCGCCCGGAGTCCCGCGCGGTGCTCGACGCGCTGCGCGCCACCGGGGTGCGCCGGATCGTGATGCTCACCGGCGACCACGCCGCGACCGCGGCTGCGGTGGCCGGTGAGCTCGGCATCACCGAGTGGCGGGCCGAGGTGCTGCCCGAGCACAAGCAGGACGTGGTGGCCGCGCTGCAGGCCGAGGGGCACACGGTGGCGATGGTCGGCGACGGGACGAACGACGCCCCGGCGCTGGCCGCGGCCGACATCGGCATCGCGATGGGTGTCTCGGGCACCGACGTGGCGGTGGAGACCGCCGACGTCGCGCTGGTCGGCGACGACCTGCGGCACCTGCTCGACCTGCGCGAGCTGGGCGGCCGGACGCTGCAGATCGTGCGGCAGAACTACGGCATGTCGATCGCGGTCAACGGCATCGGCCTGCTGGTCGCCGGCGGTGGCGCGCTGTCGCCGGTGCTCGCCGCGGTGCTGCACAACGCCAGCTCGGTGGCGGTGGCCGGCAACTCCGCGCGGCTGGTCCGCCACCGCGGCGTGCACCGCGACGACCACGCGATCGAGCCGGACGGGACCACCGCCGGGCGGCCCTGACCGCCGGTGGCCGGCTGCTGCAGGTGCCCGGCGACCTGCTCCCCGGCGCCGGACTCGCCGATGGCCGTGCCCAGCGCGGCCCGCAGCGGCAGCCAGTGCGGGCCGCTGCCCGAGGGCATCGGGGTCGCCTGGAAGGTGCCCGTCCAGGGCCCCGGCGACCTCGACCGCCCGGCGGGTGCCGAGCAGCTCGGCGGAGCCGGCCAGCTCCAGGCAGGTGGGGCACGCGCCGGCCTCGCGGATCGGGGCGGTGCGGTGTGTTGACAATGATTGTCATAAAGCTCAGGGTGGGCGCATGTCTCTGCCCCGGCGCCTCCGCACCGCCGCCCCCGGCCTGCTCGCACTGATCTGCGCCGGGACGCTGACCCTCGCCGGCTGCTCGGCCGCCGACGGCGCGGAGCCGGCTGCGGCCGGTCGGGACGGCCTCGCCGTCGTCGCGTCCTTCTACCCGCTCGAGTGGCTCAGCCGGCAGGTCGCCGGCGACCTCGCCGACGTCGCCACGCTCACCCCGCCGGGCGCCGAGCCGCACGAGTACGAGCTCACACCCCAGGACGTCGCTGCGGTCTCCGAGGCCGACGTGGTGGTGTACCTCGACGCGCTGCAGCCCGCCGTCGACGCAGCGGTGGAGCAGCAGGCCGGCGACCGGGCCTTCGACGTCGGCAGCGCCGCCGACCTGGACCTGGTGTACGTGGCCGGCGAGCACGGTGACGAGCACGCCGAGGACGAGGAGCACGCCGGGGAGGACGCGGCCGTCACCGACCCGCACTTCTGGCACGACCCGATGCGGATGGCCGCCGTCGCTGACGCGCTGGCCGAACGGCTGGGCCGCGCCGACGCGGCCGATGCCGCGACCTACACCGCCAACGCCGCCGCCCTCCGCACCCAGCTGGAGGAGCTCGACGGCGAGTTCCGCAGCGGCCTGGCCACCTGCGCCAGCCGCGACGTCGTCACCCGCCACAGCGCCTTCGGCTACCTCGCCGAGGCGTTCGGCCTGCACCAGGTGGGCATCAGCGGGCTGGCCCCCGACGAGGAGCCCGCGCCCAGCGCGCTCACCGACGCCACCGCCTTCGTGCGCGAGCACGGCGTCTCGACCATCTACTTCGAGACGCTGGTCAGCCCGGCCGTCGCCGAGACCGTGGCCCGGGAGACCGGCGCGCGGACCCGGCAGCTCGACCCGGTCGAGGGGCTCACCGACGCCTCGCAGGGCGACGACTACCTGGAGCTGATGCGCGCCAACCTGGCGAGCCTGCGCGCAGGTCAGTAGTGCTCCTGAGCCCACGCCCCGCACGGGCGATCACTGCCCCGGCCGGCCGGGCGGGCGACGTCCTCGAACTGCGCGGCGCCACCTTCGGGTACGGCCGGCGCCCGGTGCTGCGCGGGGTCGACCTGACGGTCCGGCGCGGCGAGGTGGTGGCCGTCCGCGGCCCCAACGGCGCCGGCAAGTCCACGCTGGTCCGGGGCGTGCTGGGCCTGTCGGAGGTGCTGGCCGGCGAGGTGCGGCTGTTCGGCCGGCCGCGCGGGCAGTTCCGGGACTGGCCGCGGGTGGGCTACGTGCCGCAGCGTTCGACGGTGGTGGGCAGCGTCCCGGTCACCGTCCGCGAGCTGGTCTCCTCCGGCCGGCTGGGCCGGGTCGGCCTGTGGCGGCGGTTCGGCGAGGCCGACCGGTGCGCCGTCGACTGCGCGCTGGAGGGCGTCGGGCTGGCCGGGTCCGACCGGCGCCCGGTCACCGAGCTGTCCGGCGGCCAGCAGCGGCGGGCCCTCGTCGCCCGCGCCCTCGCCGGCGACCCCGAGCTGCTGGTGCTCGACGAGCCGACCGCCGGCGTGGACGCCGACCACCAGCGGGTGCTCGCCGCGACCCTGGCCGGGCTGGCCGCGACCGGCACCACGGTCGTGCTCGTCGTCCACGAGATCGGCCCGCTGGCGCCGGTGGTCACCCGCACGGTCACGCTGGCCGGGGCCGCGGGGTGCTGAGCTACGACTTCATGCAGCTGGCGCTGGTCGCGGCCGTCCTGGTCGGGCTCACCGCACCGACGGTCGGCGTCCACCTGGTGCAGCGCCGGCTGTCGCTGATCGGCGACGGCCTGGGGCACGTCGCCCTGCTCGGCGTCGCCATCGGGCTCGCCACCCGCACGGCACCGGTGCTCACCGCACTGCTCGCCACGGTGGGCGGCGCGCTGGTGGTGGAGCTGCTGCGCAGCCGCCGCTCGGCCGGCACCGACGTCGCGCTGGCGATCCTGTCCTACGGCGGCATCGCCGGTGGCGTCGTCGTGGTCACCCGTGCACCGGCCGGGACGCCGACCAACCTGGACAGCTACCTGTTCGGGGCGCTGACCACCACCACCCGGGCCGACCTCGTCGTCTTCGCCGTCATGGCCGTCGTCGTCCTGGCGGTCACGCTCGGGCTGAGCCGCCACCTGTTCACCGTCGCGCTCGACGAGGACCACGCGGCGGCCAGCGGGCTGCCCGTGCTGCGGCTGAACCTGCTCCTGGCCGTGGTCACCGCCGGCACCGTCACGCTGTCGATGCGGGTGCTCGGCCTGCTGCTGATCAGCGGCCTGATGGTGCTGCCCGCCGGCTGTGCCCAGCTGGTCGCCCGCAGCTTCCGGGCGAGCCTGGCCGTCGCCGTGCTGGTCGGCGTCACCGCCGCGGTGGGCGGCACGGTGCTGTCCTTCCACGCCGACACCCCGTCGGGCGCGACGATCGTGCTGGTGACCGTCGCCGGCTACGCGGTGCTGGCCGGCGGGCGGGCCGTGCTCCGCGGCTCACGGCGCCTGCACGACCCCGCCGCTGCCCCACCGGTCGAGCAGCTGCCGCGACGGGCCGGCGTCCTGCGCTGACCTCACCGCCGGGGCCGGGAACTGGCGGGCCGCCGGGAACGACTCCTCCGGTGAGCCGGCAGCCGCCGGCGCACCGCGCTGCGAGGAGCACCCGTGCACATCCTGACCCGTTCGTCCGCCGTCGCCGCCGCGGCCGCGCTGTCCGTCGTCGCCCTGGGCGTCGGACCCGCCGCCGCGCACGTGCGCGTCAGCTCGGCGGACGCCGCGCCCGGCGGGTACGGCGAGCTGACCTTCCGGGTGCCCACCGAGAGCGACACCGCCTCGACGGTCCGGGTCGCCGTGCAGCTGCCCACCGACACCCCGCTGGCGTCGGTGTCGACCAAGCCGGTCCCGGGCTGGACCGCCACCACCGAGCGGACGACGCTGGACGCCCCGGTGACCGTGCACGGCAGCGAGGTCACCGAGGTCGTCTCGCAGGTCGTCTGGACCGCCGACCCCGGCGCCGGCATCGCCCCGGGCGAGTACCAGACGTTCAGCATCAGCGCCGGCCCGATGCCCGACACCGGGACCCTGGCGCTGCCGGCGGTGCAGACCTACGACGACGGCACCGAGGCCGCCTGGATCGAGCCCACCGTCGACGGCCAGGAGGAGCCCGAGCACCCCGCTCCCGTCCTGGAGCTCACTGCGGCCGCCGGTGACACGCAGGGCGTGTCGGCCGGGTCGCCGACCGACACCACCGCGACCAGCACCGCCGCTGCTCCCGACGACGGCCCGTCCGGGTTGGCCGTGACCGGCCTGGTCGTCGCCGTCGTGGCGCTGCTCGCCGCGCTGGCCGGCCTGGTCACCGGTCGCCGGCGCACCCCCGGCGCCTGACCGACCGCGCCGGGGCCAGCGGACGACGTCCGGTGGCCCCGGCTCAGCGGCCGGTGCGCACCAGCCCGGCCGCGACCCCGAGCAGGACCAGCCCGGCCGCCGGGACCCCCACCAGCCACGGCGCCCGCTCCAGGTAGCCCACCCCGTCGGCCAGGCTCCGGCCCCACTCCGGCGACTCCGGTCCGGCACCGAGCCCCAGGAACGACAACCCGGCCAGGGCCAGGGCGCTGTGCGGCACCCGCAGCAGCGCGTGCCGGGCCACCGGGGGCAGCACCGCGGGCAGCACGTGCGCGCGCACCAGCCGCCAGCCGTCGGCGCCGTAGGTGCGGGCGGCGAGGTGGAAGCCCGAGGCGCGCACCTCGGCGGCCAGGGTGCGGGTGTGCACGGCCAGCGGGACCCAGGCCACCGCGCTCACCGCCAGCACCGCCGCCGGCAGGCCGGGTCCGGCCACCGCGGCCACCGCTATGCCCACGAGCACGGCCGGCAGCGCGTTGAGCACGTCGGCCAGCCCGGCCCGGCCCCGGCCGAGCAGCCCCGCCGCCACGCCCGCGACCAGCGCGACGGCGCTGACCAGCAGCGCCAGGCCCACGGTGAGCAGCGCGCCGGCGCCGAAGCGGGCGAGCACGTCGCGGCCGAGCGCGTCGGCGCCCAGCGGGTGGTCCCAGCCCGGTGCGGCCAGCCGGCCGCCCACCTGCTGGGCGGCCGGGTCGCGCAGCAGGCCGGCCAGGACGACGAGCAGCAGCACCCCCGCCAGCCCCGCGGCCCACCGTCCGGTGCGCCGCGCCGGCGGGGGCAGCTCCGGGCTCAGCCCGCCCGACGCCGCCGGGCCCAGCAGCAGCCGGGAGGCGAGCACCCCGGCGCCGCCGACGGCCAGGCCGAGGACCACCAGCAGCGCCACCCCGGCCTGCACCACCGGCACGTCCTGCGCCAGCGCCGCGTCCAGGGCGGTGCCGCCGAGGCCGGGCACGTCGAACACGGCCTCGACGACGGCGCTGGCCCCGAGCGTGCCGACCAGCAGCAGGAGCACCTGGGGCACCACCGCGGTCAGCGCCCGGCGGCCGAGCGCGGCCATCACCGCCGTCCGGGGCACCCCTGCCGCCCGCCAGGTGCGCACCCAGGCCTCGCCCGCCGCGTCACCCACCGCCCCGCCGAGCACCCGGGCGAGCAGCCCGCCGGCCGGCAGCGCCAGGGCCAGCACCGGCAGCACGAGGGAGGCCGGGCCGGCGAAGCCCGACGTGGGCAGCAGCCCCCAGCCGACCGCGACCACGGCCACCAGGACGACGGCGACCACGAACTCCGGCAGCGCGGCCAGCGCGGCGGCTCCCACGGACGCAGCGCCACCGCCCGGGTGTCCCCCGGCGGCCGCCCGGGCCAGCGCCGGCAGGCACAGCAGCACGGCGAGGACCAGCGCCACCAGGGCGGCGGTCGTGGCCAGGGTGAGCGACACCCCCAGCGCGGGCGGGACGACGTCGGCCACCGGCTGCCCGCTGACCCACGAGGTGCCCAGGTCGCCGCGGACGACGCGGCCGAGCCAGCCGAGGGTGCCCTGCACCGGGTCGGCGGGCAGGTCGAGCCGCTCCCGGACCGCGGCCAGCGCCGCCGGGTCGATCTCCCGCTCGGTCTCGCGGGCCCGCAGCACCGTGCGCGCCGGGTCGTCGCCGGACAGCCAGGGCAGCGACCCGGCCAGCAGCGCGGTGCCGGTGACGGCGACGACCGCGGTGAGCAGCGGGCGCACGGCCGGCCGGAGCACGGCCGCGCGGGTCACCCGCCGACCGCGGTGTCGGCGGTGACCAGCCGGCGCTCGAAGCGGTCGGTGGCCAGGCCGGTCACCCCCGGCGCGTGGCCGGTGCGGCTGCGCTCGTGCAGCACCGGCACGAACGCCGCCGTCCCCAGCACGGTCGCCTCGATGCGCGCGGCCTGCTCGCGGCGCTGCACCGGGTCGGTCAGCGCGCCGGCGGCGGCGACCGCGGCGTCGACGCCCGGGTCGCAGAGCCGGGCGATGTTGTAGGTGCCCGCGCAGGTGAGGTCGGTGGCCAGGTAGCCGACCGGGTCGCCGGTGTCGCCCAGGTACAGCCGGCTGCCCAGCACGGCGTCGTACGTGCCGTCCAGCAGCGCGGGCTCCAGGGTGGCGTACTCGGCGACCACCACCTCGACGGTGAAACCGGCGGTGCGCAGCTGCTCGGCCAGCACCGCGGCGGCCTCGGGCAGCTCCGGCCGGTCGGAGTAGGTGGCCAGCCGGACCGCCGCACCGGCCGGGTCGGCAGGGGCCGGCAGCTGCGGGGTGGGCCGGGTGGCCCCGGCCAGGGTGCCGTCGTCGAAGAAGCCGACCGCGCGGCCCGCCTCGCCCTCGTACACGCCGTCGACGACCGGCCCCGGGTCGACCGCCCGGGCAGCCGCGGCCCGCAGGCCGGGGTCGGCGAAGGGGCCGTCGGCGGTGTCCAGGAAGAGCCCGACCAGCCGCGGCAGCGGGGTCGACAGCACCGCGAGGTCGGTGAGCGAGGGCAGCTGGGCGATCGGCAGGTTGACCGCGACGTCGAGCTCGCCGGCGCGCAGCCCCGCGGTGCGGGCGCCGGGGTCGGCGGTGAACCGCACGTCGACGCCGTCCAGCGCCGGCTCCCCGCCCCAGTAGGCGCGGTTCGCCCGCAGGGTGGCGGTGCTGTCGCCGGTCAGCTCGGTGATCGCGAACGGGCCGGTCGCGGTGCCCACCGGGTCCGGCGCGGCCGGGTCGGCGTAGGCCGCCGGGGAGAGCACGACCAGGCCCGGTGACGCCAGCCGCTGCACCAGCAGCGGGTCGGCCGCGGCGGCCTGCACCTCGACGGTGTCGGCGTCCACGGCCCGGGCGGTCAGGCCCACGCCGCTGATCGCCCGGGGCGCCGGGCCGGCCGCGGCGGCCGCCTCCAGCGCGCCGACCACCGTGTCGGCGTCCAGCGCGGTGCCGTCCTGGAAGACGACGCCGTCGCGCAGCTCGAGCAGCGCGGTGCGGTCGTCGGGGCGGGTCCAGGACTCCGCCAGCTGCGGCACCGGGGCGCCGGCGTCGTCCAGTCCGACGAGGGTCTCGGTGACCCCCATCCGGGAGGCCAGCACGGCGTCGTCGGAGAACGGCGACAGGGCCGCGACGGGCGGGAAGTTGAGCGCCAGCCGGAGCCGGTCGGCGCCGTCGTCGGCGGCCGGGGGCGACCCGGCGAAGCAGCCGGTGAGCAGGGCGGGCAGCACGAGCACCGCGCCGAGGGCGCGGGCAGGACGGCGGGACATCGTTCCTCTTCTCGGGACGGGACGGTCAGCGGGGAACGGGGACGGGCGCGGCGGTGATCCGGCGGGTCAGCACCGCCATGCCGACGGCGGAGAGCGCGGGCAGGGCGGCGAGCACCAGCCAGGGCAGCGCGGCGCCCGGCTGCGGCACCGCGGCGCGGTCGAGCAGCACGCCGACGCCGGTGCTGCCGACCAGCACGGCCGCCCCACCGGCCGAGGCGAGGAAGCCGAAGTGCGCGCCCAGCCGCCGCTCCCCCGCCAGCCGCGGCACCAGGTCCTGGGCGACGGGGACGGCGACCATCTGGCCGGCGTAGAGCAGCAGCACCATGCCGACCGCCGGGGCCAGCGCCCACGCACCCGGCGGCGGGTCCAGCGGGGCGCAGAGCGCGACGAGGGCGAACGCCGCGGCCATCAGCGCGAAGCCCAGCGGCAGCGCGCGGCGCGGGCCCAGCCGCCGGGCCGCGCCGGTCACCGGCAGCTGGAACAGCAGCACGGAGACGGCGGCCAGCACGAACAGCCAGCCCAGCGCCCCCTGCCCGCCGGTGGCCCGGGTCAGCTCGACGGGCAGGGCGAGGTAGAGCTGGTTGTAGCTGAGCAGGTAGGTGCAGTAGCAGGCGGTGAAGGCGAGGAAGGTGCGGTTCCGCAGCACGTGCCCCCACCCGGCGACCACGCTCTCCCCGACGGCCCCCGCGACGGCGTCCTCGGTGCGCAGGTCCGGCGGCAGCCAGCGCAGGTGCGCCAGCAGGACCGCGCCGAAGACGGCGGCCGACACCCAGCAGGTGACCGCGAACGGCACGCCGAGCAGCACCGCGCCGAGCACCGGCCCGGTCACCGACCCCAGCTTGCCGGCGATCGCGTCGAGCCCGAACACCTCCGCCCGGGTCACCACCCCGGCGGCCTCCAGTCGGCGGCCCTCACCGGCCAGCGCGGACTCCACGGCCGGGGAGAACAGCGCCGCGGCGAAGCCGACCAGCACCGTGCCGGCGAGCACGCCGGGCAGCGACGTGGCCACCGCCAGCACGGCGAACCCGGCGATCCGCACGGTCACCCCGACGAGCACGACCGGCTTCACGCCGAACCGGTCGGCCAGCCCGCCGCCGAGGAAGAACAGCCCCTGCTGGCTGAAGGTGCGCACGCCGAGCACGAGACCGACGAGGCCGCCGGCCAGCGCGAGGTCCTCGGTCAGGTGCACGGCCAGGAAGGGCACCACGAGGTAGAAGCCGATGTTGAAGGCCAGCTGCGAGGCCAGCAGCAGCCGCGGCACCGGCGGCAGCCGCCGGAAGAGCACGGCCGGCTGCCAGCTCACGAGGCTCCCAGCCGGGGCGCGGCGTCGACCAGCGCCCGCGCCGGTGCGCTGCGCGGGGCGCCGAGCACCTGCGCCACCGGTCCGGCCTCGGCCACCCCGCCGGCGTCGAGCACCAGCACGTCGGTGCACAGCGCCGCCACGACGCCGAGGTCGTGCGAGACGACCAGCAGCGCGACGCCCTCGGCCTCGCTGACCTGCCGCAGCAGCTCGACCACCTGCAGCCGGACGACGGCGTCCAGGGCGCTGACCGGCTCGTCGGCCACCAGCACCTGCGGGCGCGGGGCCAGCGCCCGGGCCAGCGCGATCCGCTGCCGCTGCCCACCGGAGAACTCGTGCGGCAGCCGGCCGGCGGCGTCGGCGTCCAGGCCGACGGCGGCCAGCAGCTCGGCGACCCGGCCCGGCGGGTCCCCGGCCACCCGCAGGCAGTGCAGCGGCTCGGCGATCGCGCGGCCGATCCGCATCCGCGGGTCCAGCGAGCGGCCCGGGTCCTGGGGCACCAGTTGCACCGCCCGGCGGAACCAGTGCAGCGACCGGGCGCGGCCCGGCAGGACCGGCCGCCCCCGGTAGGTGACCGCACCGCCGTCCGGGCGCTCGAGGCCGAGCAGCAGCCGGACCAGTGTCGACTTCCCGGCGCCGGACTCCCCCACCACGCCCAGCCGCTGACCGGCGTGCACCGCGACGTCGACCCCGTCCAGCGCGAGAGCCGGCGTCCGCGGGTACCGCCGGGTGAGCCCGGAACCGGCCAGCAGCTCGGTCACCGCGCGCGGGCCGGGGAGAGCGCGACGGTCGCGTCGACCATCGCCCGCAACACCGGGTGCGGGTCGTGCAGCACGTCCGGCAGCGGGCCGTCGGCCACCAGGCGGCCGCCGTCCAGCGCCAGCAGCCGGTCGCAGGTGCCGGCCGCGGCGGCGAGGTCGTGCGTGACCAGCAGCAGCGCGGTGCCGCGTTCCCGCGTGGCCGCGCCCAGCGTCGCGAGCACGCCGGCCTGCACGGTGCCGTCGAGCGCGGAGGTCGGCTCGTCGGCGACCAGCAGCTGCGGGTCGCAGGCCAGCGCCGTGGCCAGGGCGGCGCGCTGCCGCTGCCCACCGGAGAGCTGGACCGGCGACCGCCGGGCAGCGCCGGCCGGCAGCCGCAGCTCGGCCAGCAGCTCCTCGGCCCGGGTCGCCGCCGCCCGCCGGCCGAGCCCGGCCCGGCGCAGCGGTGCGGCCACCTGCCGGCCGACCCGGACCTGCGGGTTGAGCGAGGTGCCCGGGTCCTGCGGCACCAGCGCGGTGACCCGGCCGCGCAGCGTGCGCAGCACCCGCTCGGGCGCGCCCACCAGCTCGGTGCCGCCCACCCGCACGCTGCCGGTGACGACGGCGCCGGGGGGCAGCAACCCGAGCAGGGCGAGGCCGAGGGTGGTCTTGCCCGACCCGGAGGCGCCGACCAGGGCGACCCGCTCCCTGCCGCCCAGGTCGAACCCGACCCCGGCCAGGACGGGCCGCCCGCCGAGGACGACGGTGAGGTCGCGGACCTGCAGCAGGTGCGCGGAGCTCACCGGGCGTCGGCGGTGAGCACGGTGAGCACGTCCATGTCGCGCCGACCGGTGAAGGCCTCGCGCCCGTGCAGCAGCCGGTGGTTGTCGACGACGAGCACCTCGCCGGCGTCCAGCCGGAAGCGGGGGGCCACCTCGGTGACGGTGGCCAGCACGTCGGCCCACAGGTCCAGGCAGGCGTCGTGCCCGGCCGCACCGGGGACGCGGGGCGCGGGGACCGCGGTCTCGCTGTGCCGCACCACGCGGCGGCCGGCCCGGGTGTGCTCGACCAGCCGGCGGATCAGCGGGGTGCGGGGCACCTCGCGCGGCGGGTCGACCCAGCCGCCGAAGTAGTCGACCTCGACGCCGGTGAGGAAGGCGTGCAGGTCGGGCAGGCCCTCGGCCAGCGCGTCGACCAGGGCGTAGCCGTCGACGAGGAAGGAGTCGCCGCCCTGGGCGGAGGGGTGGACGCACCGCTGCAGCAGGCCGTCCTCGTCCAGCGAGCGGAGCTCGGCCGCGGCGCCGTGGTCGTCGACGACCACGTACGCGCCGTCGCTGTGCAGCCCGAGCAGCTCGCCGGAGGTCTGCCGCAGCGGGCGGACGGTGAACAGCCGGCGGAGCCGGTCTCCCCACACCTGGGCGGCCACCACCGGCAGCGCCTCCGGCCCCGGACCGGGCTCGGCGACCACCACCGCGCCGTCCCGGGCCAGCAGCGCCCCGGCGTCGGCGACCGGTGCCCGCTCCGGGACGACGCCGGTGCCACGGACGAGGTCGGTCAGCTCGGGGCGCACGGCGCCGATGCGCCGGCCGGACGGGGTGCGATGGGCCACGGGGACCTCCCGGGTCGGGGGACCGCACCGGTCGGCGCGGCGGCGGGACAGAACCGCGCCGCAACGCACGTTATTGCAACTGACTTGCAGGAAGGCGACCGGGGTGTGGCCGGGGGTGACCGGGCGGCCGCCGGCGGCCCGCTGCCGAGGTGCCTCCGGACGGCGGTCACCGCGGCGCTCCCCCGCGCGGCTGACCCGGAGGGGCGGAAGTGGCCACTTCCGCCCCTCCGGGGTCACTCCCCGGCCTGGCCCGCGGTGCTGCCGTCGCCCTGCTCGCTGCTGGGCGCGCCCACCCACACCGTCTTGGCGTTCATGAACGCGCGCATGCCCAGCTCGGTGAGCTCCCGGCCGTAGCCGCTCTGCTTCACCCCGCCGAAGGGCAGGTCGGGGTAGCTGGAGGTCATCCCGTTGACGAACGCCATGCCCGACTGGATGTCGCGCACGAACTGCGCTCGCTCGCCCTCGTCCTCGCTCCACAGGTTGGAGCCCAGGCCGTAGGGGTGGCTGTTGGCGATCTCGATCGCCTCGTCGAGGCTGTCGACGGTCCACAGCGCCGCGACCGGCCCGAAGACCTCCTCGGCGTACAGCTTCATCTCCGGCGTGATCCCGGTGAGCAGCGTCGGCTCGTAGAACCAGCCCGGCCCGTCCACCCGCTTGCCGCCCACCACGACGGTCGCGCCCTTGCTCACGGCGTCCTGCACGTAGTCGTCCACGTCGTCGACCCCGGACTCGGTGGCCAGCGGACCGATCTCGGTGCCCTCGTCCATCGGGTCGCCGACGGTCAGCGCGCCGACCTTCTCGGCGAACAGCCGGGTGAACTCCTCGGCGACGTCGCGGTGCACGAAGAACCGCTTGGCGGCGATGCAGCTCTGCCCGTTGTTCTGGTTGCGCGCGGTGGTGGCCACCTCGGCGGCGGTGTCCAGGTGCGCCGAGGGCATGACGATGAACGGGTCGGACCCACCCAGCTCGAGCACGGTGGGCTTGAGCGCGTCCCCGGCGATCGACGCGACCGACTGCCCGGCCGGCGCGCTGCCGGTCAGCGTGGCCGCCACCACCCGGTCGTCACGGAGCACCCGCTCGATCGTCCCCGACCCGATGAGCAGGGTCTGGAACACGTCGTCGGGGAAGCCCGCCTTGCGGAACAGCTCCTCCATGTAGAGGGCGGTCTGCGGCACGTTGCTGGCGTGCTTGAGCAGCCCGACGTTGCCGGCCATCAGCGCGGGTGCGGCGAACCGCATCGCCTGCCACAGCGGGAAGTTCCACGGCATGATCGCCAGGACGACGCCCAGGGGCTGGTAGCTGACGTAGGCCTGCTGGGCGTCCACCGCGCCGGCGTCCAGCTGCTGCGGCTCGAGCATCGCCGGGCCGTGGTCGGCGTAGTACCGCAGCGCCTTGGCGCACTTGGCCACCTCGGCCTTCGCCGACGCCAGCGTCTTGCCCATCTCGGTGGTCATCAGCGCGGCGACGGAGTCGGTGTCGGCGTCCAGCACGTCGGCCGCGGCGCGCAGCCAGCCGACCCGGTCCTCGACGCTGGTCAGCCGGTAGCGCGCGAAGGCGGCCGAGGCGCGGGCGATCTTGTCCTCGAGCACCTCGTCGGTCAGCGGCTCGAAGGTCTTCAGCGTCTCGCCGGTGGCGGGGTTGACGGTGGCGATGGCCATGGGTTCCTCCTGTTCGGTGGACACGGCCGGCGTCCGGTGTGCTCGGGCGGCCGTGTCCTCTGCACCTGCCCTGGGCCCGGGACGTGAAACAGCGGCGCCGGCCACGCCGACCGGCCAGCCGCACGCCGCCGTCCGTTCACCCGGGCACCGCACACCGGTCGTCCGGCCCCGCAACAGTCCGCCCATGGCCTTCGATGCCCCCCTGTCCCGCCGCACACTGCTGAAGGGCGGGGCCGTCACGGCCGCCGCCCTGACCTTCGGCGGCCTGTCCGCCGAGGCCGCCCGCGCCGCCGTCGCCGAGACCGCCCGCTCCGGCGCCTTCGGCTTCGGCGTCGCCAGCGGCGACCCGACCGCCACCGAGCTGCTGCTCTGGACGCGCGTCACCCCCACCCCCGACGCGCTGCCCGGCAGCGGCAGGGGCCCGGCGGTCGAGGTCCGCTGGGAGCTGGCTGCCGACGAGGCGTTCACCCGGATCGTGCGCACCGGCCGGGTCACCGCCGACGTCAGCCGTGACCACACCGTCAAGGTCGTCGTCAGCAGGCTGACCCCGTACACCCGCTACTGGTACCGGTTCACCTCCGGCGGCCAGACCTCCCCGGTCGGCCGCACCCAGACCGCGCCCGACGAGGCCGGTCAGCTGCACGCGCTGCGGATGGCGTTCGTGTCCTGCAGCAACTGGACCGGCGGCTTCTTCACCGCCTACCGCGGCATCGCCGCCCGCGACGACCTGGACTTCGTGCTGCACCTGGGCGACTACCTCTACGAGTACGGCAACGACCCCCGCATCGCCGGGGTCGCCGGCAGCGGCGACCGCTACGGCCCCAACGCGCTCATCGGCATCCGCGACCACGAGCCGGCCACCGAGATGGTGTCGCTGGCCGACTACCGGGTCCGGCACGCGCTCTACAAGACCGACCCCGACCTGCAGGCCAGCCACCGGCAGCACCCGTGGATCGTGGTCTTCGACGACCACGAGATCACCAACGACGCCTACGCCACCGGCGCGGAGAACCACGAGCGGGACGACGACCCCGACACCGCCTACACCGAGCCGGGCAAGCCCGCGGGCATCCGGCCTGAGGGCGACTTCCTGGCCCGCCGGGAGCGGGCGTTCCGCGCCTACCTGGAGTGGATGCCGATCCGCGAGCCCGCGCAGTGGCAGCCGCAGCCCAGCCAGGGCCGGCAGTTCTTCCGCCGGTTCGGCTTCGGCGACCTGGCCGAGCTGTCGGTGGTCGAGACCCGGCAGAACCGCGCCGAGCAGGTCCCGGCCACCGTCGGCGGTGCGCTCAACCCGGCGCTCACCGACGCCCGCCGGCACCTGCCGGAGACCCAGCAGATGACGTGGCTCACCCGGGGCATCACCGCGGAGAAGACCGCGTGGCACCTGGTGGGCAACCAGACGGTGTTCGCCCGCGTCTTCGCCGTGCCGCGCGCCGGGGTGCTCGGCGGCCAGGTGTTCAACACCGACCAGTGGGACGGCTACCAGGCCGACCAGCGCACCCTGCTCGACGCGATGGCTGCCTCCGGCGGCACCGACCCGGTCGTGCTCACCGGCGACATCCACTCCTCCTGGGCCAACGACCTGCCCACCGACTGGGCGCGCTACCCGGCCGACGGCAACTCGGTCGGCGTGGAGTTCGTCTGCCCCTCGATCACCAGCAACGGGTTCAAGGAGTCCCTGGGCAACTCCGCGGCCGCGGCCACCGCGACCACCGCGGCGTTCCAGGCCACCAACCCCTGGGTCCGCTACCTCGAGGGCATCGGCCACGGCTTCACCGTCCTGGACGTGACGCCGGAGCGGGTGCAGGCCGACTTCTGGTTCATCCGCAGCAACGGCGACAAGGGCCTGGCCGTCGACCCGCGGCTGGACCCGCAGGCCACCGTCGGCTACGAGACCTCCTACGTCTCGGTGAAGGGCAGCCGGAAGGTCAGCGGCCCGGTCGGCCGGCTCGGCGCCCGCAGCGACCAGCCGCGCACCGCCCGGTGACCCCCGGTCCCGCCCGCCCGCGCCCCGGGCGGGCGGGACCCCCGGCGGCCACCTAGCGTCGGCCGGAGACCTCCGGTTCCGTCCCGGGTGGCCGACGACGAGGAGGACCGATGCCTGGCTCCAGCCGCATCCAGCACCCCGACTTCGCCCGCAAGGTGGTGCCGGCCGAGGAGGCCGCCGCCCTGGTCCGGCCGGGCGAGACGGTCGGGATGAGCGGCTTCACCGGCGCCGGCCACCCCAAGGCGCTGCCGCCGGCGCTGGCGCACCGGATCACCGAGGCGCACGCCTCCGGGCAGCCGTTCCAGGTCGACGTCTGGACCGGGGCGTCCACCGCGCCGGAGGTCGACGGCGTGCTGGCCGCCGCCGACGGGATCGGCCTGCGGCTGCCCTACCAGTCCGACCCGGTCACCCGGGAGAAGATCAACACCGGGCAGATCGACTACCTGGACGTGCACCTGTCGCACGTGGCCCAGCTCGCCTGGGAGGGCTTCCTCGGCCCGCTGGACGTCGCCGTCGTCGAGGTCAGCGGCATCACCGCCGACGGCGAGCTGGTGCCCTCGTCCTCGGTCGGCAACAACAAGACGTGGCTGGACCTGGCCGAGCGGGTGGTGCTGGAGGTCAACTCCTGGCAGCCGGCCGGCCTGGACGGCATGCACGACGTGTACTACGGGACGGCGCTGCCGCCGCACCGCCGTCCGGTCCAGCTGACCCACCCCAGCGACCGGATCGGGGTGCCGCACCTGCGGGTCGACCCGGCGAAGGTGGTGGCCGTGGTCGAGACCCACGCCCCCGACCGCAACAGCCCGTTCAGCCCGCCCGACGACACCGCCCGCGCCATCGCCGGGCACCTCATCGAGTACCTGGAGCACCAGGTCGCCCGGGGCCGGCTGCCGGCCGGGCTGCTGCCGCTGCAGTCCGGCGTCGGCAACGTGGCCAACGCCGTCCTGTCCGGGCTGCAGGAGTCACGGTTCGAGCAGCTCACCGCCTACACCGAGGTGATCCAGGACGGCATGCTCGACCTGCTCCGGTCGGGCACCCTCGCCTTCGCCTCGGCGACCGCGTTCTCGCTGAGCCCGACGGCGATCGCGGCCTTCACCAGCCACGTCGAGGAGTTCCGCGACCGGATCGTGCTGCGCCCGCAGGAGATCAGCAACCACCCCGAGCTCGTGCGGCGCCTGGGCGTCATCGCCATGAACGGGATGATCGAGGCCGACGTCTACGGCAACGTCAACTCCACGCACCTGATGGGCAGCCGGATGCAGAACGGCATCGGCGGCTCGGGCGACTTCGCCCGCAACGCCTTCCTGTCGGCGTTCGTCAGCCCGTCGACGGCCAAGGGCGGCGCCATCTCCGCGATCGTCCCGATGGTGTCCCACGTCGACCACACCGAGCACGACGTGGCGGTCGTGGTCACCGAGCAGGGGCTGGCCGACCTGCGCGGGCTGTCCCCGCGCAAGCGCGCCCGGCAGGTCATCGAGCGCTGCGCGCACCCGGACTACCGGCCGATGCTCACCGACTACACCGAGCGCGCCCTGCACGGGGCGCACGGCCGGCACACCCCGCACCTGCTGGACGAGGCGCTGAGCTGGCACTCCCGGTACCTGCGGACCGGCAGCATGCGCCCGGCCTGAGCCGCCGGTCAGTCGGGGAACACGTCCTGGTGGGAGTACAGCAGCTCGCCGTCCTCGTCGTCGGCGGCCTCGCCGGCGTCCCGCTGCGAGCCGACCACCAGCACCGACCGCGCCGTCGACCGCAGGCCGGGCTCGCCGCCCAGGGCGCTCCAGCCGCCGGCACGGGCCAGCCGCGCGAGCGCCTGGCCGAGGTCGGGCTCCCCCGCCGCGGTCAGCACGGCGGCCTCGTCGGTGACCTGCAGGTCGTGGCGCTGCAGCACCGACACTGCGGTGACGCCGGAGAGCTCGGGCTCGGCGGCGGGGACAGCGGGGCCGTCGGGGGCGTCGGGGGCGTCGAGGTCGATGCCCAGGTCGATGACCTCGTCCTCGGCGTAGGTGTGCAGGACGCCGAACGGGAAGTCGTTGCCGGTCAGGTCGAACTGGGCATCCGCGTAGGCCAGCACCGCCGGGAGCAGCCGGTCGTGGGCGGCGAGCACCTCGGGGACGCCGTCCTCGCCGGTCACCGCGGACACCGCGGCGGCGTGCGCGGTCACCGCCGCGGCCAGCTCGGCCGCGGCGGCGCGCAGCCGCTCGGCGTCGGCGGGGGTCCACTGGGTGAGGTCGTCGTCAGCCACGACGCGACCGTACGGCCCGCGCCGCGGCGTCAGCCCTGCGGCATCGTGATCACCGGCTTGACGACCTCGCCGCTGTAGGAGGCCTCCATCGCCTCGGTGATCCGGTCCAGCGGGAACCGTTGCACCAGCCGGTCGATCGGGAACCGGCCGGTGGCGTAGAGGTCCATCAAGGCGCCGATCAACGGCCCGCTGCGGCCGCTGCCGCCCAGGGTCCCCACGATCGACTTGCCCCAGAGCGTGCTCATGTGGTCGGCGGTGAACTCCGCGCCGGCCGGCGCCCCGCCAATCAGGATGACCTTGCCGCGCATCCCGACCGAGTCGATGGCCTGGCGGACCACCGGCAGGATGCCGGTGCACTCCAGCGCGAAGTCGGCCGGCCCGCCGCAGATGTCGGCGACCGCCTGCACCGGGTCGGTGTCGCCGGCGTCGACCACCTCGGTGGCGCCCAGCTCGCGGGCCAGCTGCAGCCGGGACGCGTGCCGGTCGACGGCGATGATGGTGGTGGCCGCGGAGTTGCGGGCGGCCATGACCGCGGCCAGCCCCACGGTGCCGACCCCGTAGACCACCAGCGAGGCCCCGGGCAGCGGACGGGCGGTGTTCAGGACCGCCCCGGCGCCGGTGGCCAGGCCGCAGGCCAGCGGGCCCATGAGGTCGACCGGCAGCCCCTCGGGGACCGGCACCAGCGACGTCGCCGTGGCCAGCGCGTGGGTGGCGAACGAGGACTGCCCGAAGAACGCCCCGGCCAGCGGGTCACCGCCGGTGGTGCGCACGCCGGAGGTGCCGATCGGGCGGTGGCCGCTGAAGGCCAGTGCCCCCAGCTCCAGGCAGTACCGCGGCTCGCCGTCCAGGCAGTTGCGGCAATGCCCGCACCAGGGCCAGCCCATGACGACGGCCTGCCCCTCGCGGACGTCGGTGACCCCGTCGCCGACGGCGACGACCACCCCGGCGCCCTCGTGGCCGAGCACGCCGGGCAGCGGGAAGGGCATGTTCCCCTCCCGGGCCAGCCCGTCGGTGTGGCAGAACCCGGTGGCGGTGACCTGCACCAGCACCTCGCCCGGGGCGGGGTCGTCCAGCTCGACGTCCCGGAGGACGAACGGTGCGTCCGGCTCCTCGACGACGGCGGCGGATGCTCTCATCGTGCGCTCCCCGCGCCGGACCGGCCGACGACGGCCGCGCCGGCGCACCCGCGGACCGTCGCGCCGCGGGCGACCCTGCCCGCGGCGTGCCCGCAGTCTGCCCGCGACCGCGACGCGCACGACGGGCGCGACATGTGTCGCGGCTCAGCGCAGCGGCGGGATCACCTTCCGGTCGGCCAGCTGACCGAACAGCTCCACGAACCGGTCCTCGGTGTCCAGGCAGTCGGCGAACCCGGCCTGGCGCAGCTTGATCGTGGAGCTGACGTTGTCGAAGCCGGAGGTGAAGATGAACTCTCCGAACTCCCAGCCGACCAGGTCCTCGAACGGCGTGGGCACCAGGTCGTGCCGGGCCGCCAGCCGCTCCCAGACGTCGCGGCGGCCGGCCATCGCCTCGGGCAGCGGCACCGGCTGCGGCTCGGCGTGCTCCATGCCGAAGGCGCGGGCGAAGGCCGGGAACAGGTGCCGCCAGCGCACCTGGTCGCCGTTGGTCACGTTGTAGACCTCGCCGTCGGCGGCCGGCTCGGCGCCGGCCCACACGGTCGCGCGGGCCAGCAGCTCGGCGTCGGTGACCTGGTACAGGGCGTCGTAGGCAGCCAGGCTGCCCGGGAAGCGCAGCGGCTGGCCCAGCTCCTTGCTGATCGCGGCGTAGGCGGCGATGACCATGAGCAGGTTCATCGGGTTGCCGACGGCGTAGCCGATGACGCCCTCGGGCCGCAGCACCGTGAGCCGGAAGCCGCGCTCGGCGGCGACCTCGCGGAGCAGGTCCTCCTGGTCGTAGTAGAAGTTCGGCTGGACGATCCGCGGGTCGCGCTCCTTGGCCGGGGTGTTGAAGAAGCCCATGTGCGCCCCGTAGGCCTTGCCGCCCTGGTACAGGGTCACGTGCTCCAGCGGGGCCCCGGCCGCGGCCAGCCCGTCCAGGGTGTGGCGCAGCATCCCGACGTTGACCTCCGACAGCTCGGCGGCGGTGGGCCGCTCGGCGTAGGCACCGAACACCAGGTGCGTGGTGTCGCCCGCCCCGGCCAGCCCGTCGCGCGCGGCGTCGGCGTCCCGCAGGTCGACGGCCAGGTGTTCCCAGCCGGCCTCCCGGGGAGCGCGCCGGCTCAGCCCGCGCACCCGCCGTCCGGCCCGCTCGTACTCCGCGGCCGCGGCCGACCCGATCACCCCGCCCGCGCCGGTGACCAGCACGCTGCCCTGCTCGCTCATCCGCTGCACTCCCTCGTCTCGACCACGTCCTCCCGCTCATGCCCGGGACACCGGTGCCCAACCGGTCGGTCTGCCAGGCTGGCGGGGTGGGCATCGAACGCACGGTCCGGCTCTCCTTCTCCGCCGGCGCCCGCGCCGCGGGCACGCACACCAACCTCTCCGCCGTCCGCAGCGACGGGCCGGTGCTGTGGGTGGCCGGCGACGAGACGGCGACGGTGGAGCGGCTGGTCGCCGACGACGCCGGCGACCATGCGGGACAGGCCACCTTCCGGCTCGCCGACCTGGTCGACCTGCCGGGCGAGGACGACGACGAGGAGGCCGACGTCGAGGGCCTGGCCCGGCACGGGGACTTCCTGTGGGCGGTCGGCTCGCACAGCCTGCGGCGGAAGCGGATCAAGGGCCACCACGAGGGCGACAAGGCGCTGCGCCGGCTGGCGAAGGTCAGCGGCCAGGCCAACCGCCAGGTGCTGGTGCGCCTGCCGGTGGCCACCGTCGACGGCCTGCCGACGCCGGTGCGCGCGCTGACCGTCGACGGCCTCGAGCACCGGGCCGCGGTGTTCGGCGCGCACGGGGAGGACCTGCGCGACCTGCTCGCCGACGACGAGCACCTGGCGCCGTTCCTGCCCATCCCGGGCAAGGACAACGGCCTGGACGTCGAGGGCATCGCGGTGGCCGGCGACCGGGTGCTGCTCGGGCTGCGCGGCCCGGTGCTGCGTGGCTGGGCGGTGGTGCTGGAGCTGCGTCCGGAGACCGACCCGGACCACCCGTCACGGCTGCGGTTGCGGCCGTTCCCCGACGGTCGCCGGTACCGCAAGCACGTGCTGCGGATGGCCGGGCTGGGCGTGCGCGACCTGTGCCCGCACGGCGACGACCTGCTCGTGCTCGCCGGTCCGACGATGGACCTCGACGGCCCGGTACGGGTGTACCGCTGGCACGACGCGCTCACCGTGGAGGCGCCGCAGGTGGTGCGCGGGGAGGCGCTGACCCGGGAGCTGGAGCTCCCGTTCGGCGACGGCGACGACCACGCGGAGGGCATCGGCCTGCTCGGCGGGGACCGGCTGCTGGTGGTCTACGACAGCCCCGCGCCGGCCCGCCTGCACGAGCACGGGGTGGACGCCGACGTGGTGCGGCTGCCCGCGCGCTGACCGGGGGCTCAGCCGCCCAGCGCGGCGAGGGTCGCCCGCACCTCCGCGGCGGTGACCGGCTCGACCGGCAGCTGCGACAGCAGCGGGGGCACCTCCTCGGGCAGCAGCCCCTCCGCCAGCAGCACGTCGAGCAGCCGGTCGGCCTGCGCCGGCGGCACCGGCAGGGTGAGGCCGGAGCCCCGGAGCGCGGCCTCGGCCAGGAAGAGCGCACCGGCCAGCTCGTCGGCCGCCGGCCCGGTCGGCGGCGGGACCGGCGCCGCGGCGCGGGTGACCGCCTCGGCCGCGCGCACCAGCGACAGCGGCAGCCCCTCGGCCTCCACCTCGACCAGCGGCACCGCGCCGATCGCGGCCAGCACCAGGTGCTCGGCGTCGATGCGCAGCGGGGCCTCCCACTCCCCCACCCGCACGACCTCGACCAGGTCGCCGCCGTCCTCGCCGAGCTCGTCGAGCAGCTCGGCCCACGTGAGGGCACGCGTCGCCCGGGCCCGCTCGGCGGCCTGCACGCAGGTGTCGAGCACGAAGGGCTCGACCAGCTCGCGGTCGAACCGCTCGGCCTGCACCACGCCGTCGGCGCCGATGGCGTTGAGCGCGTCCTGGAAGCTGCCGGGGCGGGCGTCGCCGAGCTCGAGCCGACCGTCCTCCTCGCCGCCGAGCGGCTGGCCGTTGGCGGCGCGGGCGCCGAGGGTCGAGCCGCTGGGCACCACCTTGCCGCGCACCCGCTGGAAGTGCGGGCGGTCCGACAGCCCCACCGCCCAGGCGCACGCCTCGGCGATCAGGGCGGGGGTGCGCTCGCGGAGCACCTCGCGGCACAGCAGCGCCATGGGGTCGGGGCCGAAGTCGCTGTCGATCACCCCTCCACCATGCCCCGCCGGGACGGAGTCCGACCACCGTTGCGCACCGACCCGGCGGGCGGGCCGCCGCGGGCCTAACGTGAGCCGGGACACCCCGGACCCGTAGCGAGCCCTGGAGCAGTCCATGCGCGCCGACCAGCACCGTCGTCCCCGTCCGCTGCGCCGCCCCGTGGGGGTCGCCGCCGCGGCGGCCGCCGCGGCGCTGCTGCTCCCGGCGAGCGCGGTCTCCGCCACGCCGCCCGACCGCGCCCCGGTCGCCGTCCCCGCCGTCGTCGGCGCCGGGTCGGTGCCGGTGCGCGGCCTGGACCTGGACGCGCTGACCATCCCGGAGCTGCAGCAGCGGATGGACGCCGGGCAGCTGAGCGCCGTCGATCTCACCCGCGCCTACCTGGCCCGCATCGACACCCTCAACCCCGACCTGGGCGCGGTCCTCAGCGTCAACCCGCACGCCCTGGACGATGCCGCGGCCAGCGACGCCGCGCGCCAGCGGCAGCAGGCGCGGGGCCCGCTGGAGGGCATCCCGGTGCTGCTCAAGGACAACGTCGACACCGAGGCGATGCCCACCACGGCCGGCTCGCGGGCGCTGCTGGGCAGCGAGCCCGACGACGCGACGATCACCCGCCGGCTCCGCGAGGCCGGGGCGGTCGTGCTGGGCAAGGCCAATCTGTCGGAGTGGGCCAACTTCCGCGGCGCGGCCTCCACCAGCGGCTGGAGCGGCGTGGGCGGGCAGACGGCGAACCCCTACGTGCTCGACCGCAACCCCTGCGGCTCCTCCTCGGGCTCGGCGGCCGGGGTGGCGGCCTCGCTGGCCCAGGTGGCGATCGGCACCGAGACCGACGGCTCGATCGTCTGCCCGGCCGGCGCCAACGGCGTGGTCGGGCTCAAGCCCACCCTGGGCCTGGTCAGCCGCACCGGCATCGTGCCGATCTCCGCCGAGCAGGACACCGCCGGCCCCATGGCCCGGCACGCCGTGGACGCCGCACTGGTGCTCGAGGTGCTGGCCGGGACCGACGGTTCCGACGCCGCGACCGCCGAGATCCCCGCCGGCCTGGGCACCGACTTCGCCGACCTGGACCTCGACGCGCTGCAGGGCGCGCGGATCGGCGTCTGGACGCTCACGCCGGAGCAGTCCGCCGCCGTCGACGACCAGACCGAGGCCGTGTTCGCCGCGGCGGTGAAGGCGGTGGAGGCGGCCGGGGCGACCGCGGTGCCGGTGCAGCTGGCGTACCAGGACGAGATCGGCGCCGGGGAGACCCCCGCGCTCCTGGCGGAGTTCAAGCGCGACCTGAACGCCTACCTCGCCGCCACACCCGGCGACCACCCCGCCGACCTGGCCGGGCTGATCGCGTTCGACGCCCAGGACCCGGTGGAGCTGGCCTACTTCGGCCAGGAGCTGCTCGAGCAGGCGCAGGCGGCCACCGTGCCCGCCGACGACCCGGCGGTGCGCGAGACCCGCGACCGGATCCGGCAGCTGGCGCGCGCCTCGATCGACGAGGTGCTCGCCCAGGGCGCCGGCCCCGAGGACGACCTGGCCGCGATCGTCGGGCTGACCAACACCCCGGCCTGGCAGACCCGCTACCAGTACCTGGACGGCCAGGCCGACGCCTTCGTCTACAGCACCTCGGGCCCGGCCGCGGTGGCCGGCTACCCGAACGTGTCGGTGCCCGCCGGGTTCTCCGGACCGCGGGAGACGCTGCCGGTCGGCGTCTCGTTCTTCGGCGCCCGCTGGGACGACGCGGCCCTGCTGGACATCGCCGCCGACTTCGAGGAGCAGGCGGCGGCCCGTGAGGCGCCCGGCTACCTGCCCACCGTGGGCGCCGACCCGCAGCCGACGAACCCCGAGCCGGGCACCTGACCGGGCCGCGCCCCCGGCAGCTGGCGGGGGCGCGTCAGAGCGTGCCGCGGACGACGGCCTGCACGGTGGCCCGGGCGCCGTGCTCGGTCAGCGACCGCAGCGCCCGGAGGTAGGGGCGGGTGAACCGCTCGTCGTCGGCCAGGTCACCGAACACCTCGCGCAGCCGTAGGAACGCCAGCGGGTCGTCGTCCTGCCGGCGGGCCGCGGACCGCAGCGCCTCGGCCCGCGGGTCGACCATCTCCAGCTCCCGCCCGGCGTCGTCGGTGCCGGCCGCCCAGCGCGCCCAGCCCGCGATCGCGAGGGCCGCGGAGGTGACGTCGCGGCCGGCGGCGAGGTCCTCGCGGACGACGGGCAGCAGGAACTTCGGCATCCGCTCCGAGCTGTCGACGCACAGCCGGGCGAGGGTGTCCCGGACGTGCGGGTTGGAGAAGCGGCCGAGCAGGTCGGCGCGGTACTGCGCCAGGTCGATCCCGGGCACCGGCGGCAGCGTGGGCGCGGCCTCGTCGGTCATGTAGCGCAGCAGGAGGGCGCGCAGGAACGGGTCCTGGCACGCGTCGTGGATGAACGTGTACCCGGCCAGGCTGCCCAGGTAGCCCAGGCACTGGTGGCTGGCGTTGAGCAGCCGCAGCTTCATCAGCTCGTAGGGCCCGACGTCGTCGACGACCTGGACGCCGGCGTCCTCCAGCGGCGGGCGGCCGAGGGCGAAGTCGTCCTCCAGCACCCACTGCGCGTAGGGCTCCGCTATCACCGGCCAGCCGTCGTCCACCGCGAACCGGCGGCTCACCTCGGCACGCTGGGCGTCGGTGGTGCCGGGGGTGATCCGGTCCACCATGGAGTTCGGGAAGCGGACGTGCCCGGCCACCCACGCGCCCAGCTCGGGGTCGCGCGCCCGCGCGAAGGTCGTGAAGCTGTCGGCCGCGACGTCGCCGTTGCCGGGCATGTTGTCGCAGGACACGACGGTGAACGGCGGCACGCCGCGGGCGCGGCGCCGGGCCAGCGCCTCGACCACCAGGCCGAAGACCGTGCGCGGGACGGCGCCGGGCTGCAGGTCGGCGGCCACCCCGGGCTCCGTGGTGTCGAAGGAGCCGATGCCGGTGGTGTTGTAGCCGCCCTCGGTGACCGTGAGGGACACGATCCGCACCTGCGGGTCGGCCATCCTCTCCAGCACGGCCTCCGGGTCGTCGGGGGCGAGCAGGTACTCGACCACGGAGCCGATCACCCGGGCCTCGAGGAAGCCGTCGGGATGGGCGAGCACCAGGGTGTACAGCCCGTCCTGGGCGGTGAGGACGTCGCGCATCCGGGCGTCGGACGGCAGCACCCCGACCCCGCAGATCCCCCACTCCAGCGCCTGCCCCTGGTCCATCAGCCGGTCCAGGTACATCGCCTGGTGCGAGCGGTGGAAGCCACCGACGCCCAGGTGCACGATCCCGGTGCGCACCGCGCTCCGGTCGTAGCCCGGGACGGAGACCTCCGGGCCGAGATGGTGCAGGGTGCTCGCGTCCAGCCGCATCGTGACCACCTCCCCGCGGTGGTGACCGGGCAAACCCGCCCGCTGGACCGGCGGACCGGCCCGGCGGTGCGGCGGACCCGCGGCTAGGCGAGCAGGGCCTGCCGCAGCTCCGCGGCGTCCGTGCGGACCTGCTCCAGCACCGGGGCGACGTCGCGCTCGCGCAGCTGGCCGCAGCTGACCCGCTCGATGGGCACCTCGGCGTGGTCCCGGTCGACCAGCCGGCCGGCGACCTCGAACGCCGAACGCAGCAGCGCCCCGGAGAAGGAGGCGAGGTCCCCGACCTGCTTGAGCGGCTCCAGCATCCCGGCCGGGAAGCCCCACTGCTCCAGGGCCACCGAGGTCAGCCGCAGCGCGGAGATGCCGTAGCGCTGCACCTCCGCGGTGCGCCGCGCGTCGGAGGACCGCTCGGTCGCCCACAGCTCCGCGTAGCCGTCGGGGTCGTTGTGGTGCAGCAGCGCCACGCCCATCTGGGCGAGCAGCCCCAGGCATAGCGCGTCCTGGGGTCGCTCGGCGAAGCGCGGCGCCAGGGTCGAGGCGGCCAGCGCGAGGCTGGTCGAGGTCTCCCAGAAGTCGTCGGGCAGCCGGGACTCGTCGTCGAGGTCGGTCAGCGCCACGGTGGCCATCGTGCGCACGGTCGCGAAGCCGATCACGGTGACGGCGAACTGCAGGGAGGTCACCCGCCCGCGCATGCCGTAGAACGCCGAGTTGGCCAGCTTCATCACCCGGCCGGCGAGCGCGACGTCGCCGGCCAGGATGCGGGAGAGCTCCGCGGCGCTGGCGTCGTCGCTGTTGGCGATCGAGACGATGTGGGCGGCCACCGGGCGCTGCGCGGCCATGGTGTCGATGCTGGCCAGCACGCGCTCCAGGTCGAACAGCGGCGCGACCGCCAGCGAGGCGGTGGCCGGGGACGGGACGGCGAGGGAGGTCACGACGGCTCCAGTTCGGGAGTGCGGGGCGAGGCGGCGGGTCCGGCCGGACGGCGACCGGTCAGCCGGGCTCATGGGCCTCGGCGAACCAGGTGGCGGCATCGGCGGCGGAGAGCGGGGCGGCGAGGCTGAAGCCCTGCAGGTAGGTGGCGCCCAGGCGGGTGAGCTCCTCGGCCTGCTCGAGGGTCTCGACGCCCTCGGCGACCGTGCACAGCCCGAGGCTGCCGGCCAGCGCGATGATCGCGGAGGTGATCTCGGCGTGCCCGTCGGCCAGCTCGGCGACGAAGGAGCGGTCGACCTTCAGGCAGTCCAGCGGCAGGTGGCGCAGGTAGGCCAGCGAGGAGTAGCCGGTGCCGAAGTCGTCGATGGAGACCTGGACGCCGAGCTCGCGCAGCTGCTGCAGCACCGCGCGCGCCGAGGCCGGGTCCTTCATCAGGGCCGACTCGGTGAGCTCGATCGACAACCGGTGCGGCTGCAGGGCGTGCCGGTCCAGCGCCGACTGCACGTGGCCGGGGAGGTTGCCGTCCAGCTGCAGCGCGGAGACGTTGACGTTGGCCCGGCCGGGGGCGGCCTCGCCCAGCTGGGCGTCCCACGCGGCCAGCTGCCGGCAGGTCTCGTCCAGCACGAGCAGGCCCAGCCCGGAGACCAGGCCGCTCTCCTCGGCGAGCGGCACGAACGTGGCCGGGCTGATCGCGCCCCGCTCGGGGTGCTGCCAGCGGGCCAGCGTCTCCACGGCGACGGCCTGGCCGTCGGCGGTGCTGAAGATCGGCTGGTAGACGCAGCGGATGTCGCGGCGCTCGATGGCGTCGCGCAGGTCGGCGACCAGCCGCAGCTTGTCCCGGGCCGCGGCGCGCGCCTGCTGGTCCAGCACCGTGACCCGGCCCTTGCCGCCGGCCTTGGCCTGGTACATGGCGATGTCGCAGTCGCGGATCAGCTCCTCGGCCTCGACGTGCTCCCCGGTCTGCACGGTGACGCCGACGCTGGCCGTGGGCCGCACGTCGACCCCGCCCAGGGTCATCGGCACGCGCAGCGCCTCGCCGACCCGCTCGGCCAGGGCGACCGCGTCGTCCTGGCCGACGTCCTGGCAGACGACGACGAACTCGTCGCCGCCGAAGCGGGCCACCAGGTCACCGGGGCGCACGGTGGCCGTCAGCCGGTGGGCGACCTCGACCAGCAGCTGGTCGCCGGCGGCGTGGCCGAGGGAGTCGTTGACGACCTTGAAGTCGTCCAGGTCGAGGAAGATGCAGGCCAGCCGCCCGCCGCCGGGGGCGAACCGGTCGGTGACGTGCTCGGCGAGCAGGGTGCGGTTGGGCAGCCCGGTCAGCGGGTCGTGGTGGGCCTGGTGGGCCAGCCGCGCCTCGAAGGCCAGCCGCTCGGTGACGTCCTCGATCGTGCCGACGAACCCGGCGCCCACGCCCGGGGTGAACAGGTGGGAGAAGCGGATGACCGTCGTCCGCTCGGTGCCGTCGTCGCGGACCAGCCGCGCCCGGGCCTCGGCCTCCTCGCCGTCGAGCACGCGCACGACCTGCCCGACGACCCCGTCGAGGTCGTCGGGGTGCACGGTGGTCATCCAGCCGGTGCCCAGGAGCTGTTCGGCCTGCACGCCCACGAGGGCGCAGAAGGCGTCGTTGACGTGCGCCAGCCGCATGCCCTGCTCGGAGAGCAGCGTCGGCACCGGCGAGCGCTCGGTGAGGGTGGAGAAGCGGCGTTCGTGGGCGTCGGCGGTGGCGCGCAGCGCGCGCTCGGTCTCGTTCGCCGTCGACACCAGCCGTACGCTCCAGCGCCGGCCGGCCGCGGCGGGGACGGTGGAGACCACGCACTCGACCACCGCGCCGCTGGCGCAGCGGACCGGCAGCGACATCCGGACGGCGCGCTCCCGGCGCAGCAGCAGCTTCAGCTCGGCGGTGGTCAGCGAGGGCAGGAGCACGTCGAAGGACAGCGCCCGCAGGTCCGGCAGGCCGTAGCCCAGCAGCGCGAGCGCCTTCTCGTTGCCCCAGCTGACCCGCAGCACGCCGTCCACGGGCTCGACGACCAGGACCGCCATGACGTCGCTGACCCGCACGCCGTGGAACACCGTGGAGACGACCTCGGCGGACACCTCGTGCTCGTCCGCCACCCGCGTCCGCGCTGCCACGTGGTGTTCCCTCCCGTTGCCCGACCGGACGCATCGGTGCGTCCTGACCTGAGCCTCGGCGCCCCGGGCACCGCTCTCCAGCGCATCCGGCCGAACTCCCCCCAAGGTGGCGGTCCGCCGGCGGCGCCGGTCACAGCTCGTGACCGGCGCCGTGGGTCAGCAGCCGCCCCCACCGCCGTCCCCGCCGCCGCACCCGCCGCCGTCGCCGCCCCAGCCGCCGCTCCCGCCGTCCCCGCCGCCCCAGGTGAGGAAGGAGCCCGACGTGCTCGACGACCACGGCCCGTCGGACCGCCGGGCGCGCCCTCCCGGCTGCGCCCGGCCGGGCGCGGCACCGAAGACGAGCCGGCGGCGGGTCTGGTCGGCCATCGCGGCCACGCCGTCGAGCGCCACCCGGACGTCCTCCCCGATCCCGGGCTGCTGCCGCGCCTCGGCCAGCACCCGGCGTCCCTCGGGCGTGCGCACCCGGGCCGGCCAGGAGCGGGACAGGACGGCCCACGGGTTGCGCCGCAGCAGCCCTTCGGCCTCCAGCCGGACGGCGACGGCACCGACCCGCGGGTCGTCCTGCACCAGGGCGCGCACGGTCAGCGCCGAGCGCCGCGGGCGCGGGCGCGGGCCGACCGCGTCGAGCACGGCGGCCTCGACCGGGTGCGCCGGTGCGCTGCCGGCGACCCGGAGGAGTCCGCCGCCGTCGACCAGCAGGCGACCGCGCGCCAGCAGCGCGACCACCGCGGTGTCGGCCACGCGCTCCACCCCGCCGGCCAGCTGCGCGAGGTCGTAGGTGTGGGTGCGGGCCTGGGTCCTGGTCATCGCTGCCGTCCTCCCGGTCGGTGGGCCGCGGGTGCGGCCTGTGTCGGAAAGGTCGCAGCCCAGGCGTCAGGCCGGAAGGTCCCTTGCAAGATTGCATGCACGCAATCAAGCTGGCGCCGTGTCGGTCCACGAGACGCCCTCCGTCCGCGAGCGCCGGCTCGCCGCCGAGCTGCGGGTCCTGCGCACCGCCGCCCAGCTGCACGGCAAGGACGCCGCCGCTGCACTCGGCTGGTCACCGTCGAAGGTGTCCCGGATCGAGACCGGGCGCAGCGGCGTCTCCGGCGACGACCTCGAGCGCCTGGTCGAGCTGTACGCGGTGCCCGAGCAGCAGGCCGACCTCCTGCGCCGGCTGGCACCCTCGGCCCGGCCGCGCGGCTGGTGGGACGCCTACGCCGAGACCCTCTCCCCCGGCTACGCCAACCTGATCCGGATGGAGTCCGGCTCGCGGGCGCTGCGCTGCTACGGCGCCCTGGTCCCGCACGCACTGCTGCAGACCCCGGACTTCGCCCGCGAGGTGATCCTGTCCACCTGGACGCGGCCCGCCCCGGCCGAGGTCGAGCGCCGGGTGCAGGTGTGCCGCCGCCGGCAGGAGGTGCTCGACGGCGACCGGGCCGGCGGCGCGCTGCAGCTGTCCGCCGTCCTGGACGAGTCCGTGCTGCGGCGGTGCGTCGTCCCCGGCGACCCGGCCCGGGACGCCGCGGTCCGGCGCGGCCAGCTCCAGCGGCTGGCCACCGTCGCCGTCCGGCCGGGCGTGCGCCTGCAGGTGCTGCCGTTCGCCGCGGGGCTGCCCCCGGTCACCGCCGGGTCGTTCTCGGTGCTCGACTCGCTCGCCACCGCCACCGCCGACGTCGTCTACCTGGAGAACAAGACCCGGATCTCCTTCCTCGACGCCGAGGCCGAGGTGCACCGCTACACGCAGGCCTTCGACCTGATCAGCCGGATGGCGCTGGGCCCGGCGGAGTCGCTGACGATGATCGAGGCCGAGCTGGCTGCGCTGCCCGGCTGACCGGGAATGCCCCGCGGTGTGGGACGGTTCCACCGGCCAGTAGTTGCACTCTCAACCACCAGCGCGAGGAGCACGCCATGCAGTTCGGGGTCTTCACCGTCGGCGACGTCACGCCCGACCCGACCACCGGCCGGGCACCCACCGAGGCCGAGCGCATCAAGGCGATGATCGCCATCGCGCTCAAGGCCGAGGAGGTCGGGCTCGACGTCTTCGCCATGGGCGAGCACCACAACCCGCCGTTCGTGCCCTCCTCCCCCACCACCGCGCTGGGCTACATCGCCGCGCGCACCTCGACCCTGCAGCTGTCGACGGCCACGACGCTGATCACCACCAACGACCCGGTGAAGATCGCCGAGGACTACGCGATGCTGCAGCACGTCTCCGACGGCCGCGTCGACCTGACCCTGGGCCGGGGCAACACCGGCCCGGTCTACCCCTGGTTCGGCAAGGACATCCGCGACGGCATCCCGCTGGCGGTGGAGAACTACCAGCTGCTGCGCCGGCTGTGGCGCGAGGACGTCGTCGACTGGTCGGGGCAGTTCCGCACCCCGCTGCAGGGCTTCACCTCCACCCCGCGCCCGCTGGACGGCGTCCCGCCGTTCGTCTGGCACGGCTCGATCCGCAGCCCGCAGATCGCCGAGCAGGCCGCCTTCTACGGCGACGGCTTCTTCCACAACCACATCTTCTGGCCCAAGGAGCACACCCAGCGGATGGTCGAGTACTACCGCCGCCGGTACGCCCACTACGGCCACGGCGACCCCGACCAGGCGATCGTCGGCCTGGGCGGGCAGGTGTTCATCCGGAAGAACAGCCAGGACGCCGTCCGGGAGTTCCGCCCCTACTTCGACAACGCCCCGGTCTACGGCCACGGCCCGTCGCTGGAGGACTTCAGCTTCCAGACGCCGCTGACCGTCGGCTCGCCCGAGCAGGTGATCGAGCGGACGCTCGGCTTCCGCGACTACGTCGGTGACTACCAGCGCCAGCTGTTCCTCATCGACCACGCCGGCCTGCCGCTGAAGACCGTGCTCGAGCAGCTGGACATCCTCGGCGAGGAGGTCGTGCCGGTGCTGCGGCGGGAGTTCGCCGCCCTCAAGCCCACCCACGTGCCCGACGCCCCGACCCACGCCTCGCTGGTGGCCGCCGCCGGCGGCGCGCACGACACCACCGTGCACGCCCTGGACGACGTCACCGGCCGGACCGTGGAAGGGGCGCAGGCCTGATGGGCACCCGCACCCTGGCCGTGCTGAGCGCCGGCCTGAGCGTCCCGTCGTCCACCCGGCTGCTGGCCGACCGGCTGACGACGGCGACCGTGGCGGCGCTGCGGGCGCGCGGCGAGGGCGCGACGGTCGAGGTCGTGGAGCTGCGTGCACACGCCCACGACCTCGCCGACGCCCTCGTCACCGGCTTCCCCAACGCCGAGCTCCGGACGGCGGTCGACACGGTGGTGGGCGCCGACGGGCTCATCGCGGTCACCCCGGTCTTCTCCGCCAGCTACAGCGGCCTGTTCAAGACGTTCTTCGACGTCCTGGACAACGAGGCGCTGACCGGCAAGCCGGTGCTGATGGGGGCGACCGCCGGCAGCCCGCGGCACTCGCTGGTGCTCGAGCACGCCGTCCGCCCGCTGTTCTCTTACCTGCGGGCGGTCACCGTGCCGACCGCGGTGTTCGCCGCCGCTGACGACTGGGCCGGCGGCGGGGTCGACCAGACGCTGGCGGCCCGCATCGAGCGGGCCGCCGGCGAGCTGGCCGGGCTGGTCGCCGGGCAGCCGGTGACCAGCCGACCGGCCGACCCGTTCGCCGACCCGACGACGTCGTTCGAGGACCTGCTCAGGGGGCAGTGACCCCCACGGGGGCGGTGGCCGGACCGTCGGCCGCCGCCTCCAGCTCGGCGACGACGATGCGGCGCATGCCCAGCATCGCCTGCATCGCCCGGTGGGCCCGCTCGGGGTCGCGGTCGCCCAGCAGCTCGGGCAGCCGCACCGGCACGACCTGCCACCAGAACCCGTAACGGTCCCGGAGCCAGCCGCACATGCTCTCCTCGCCGCCCTCGGACAGCGCGTCCCAGTAGTGGTCGACCTCCTCCTGGTCGGCGCAGGAGATCGAGAGGCTGACCGCCCACGAGGCGACCTGCCCCGGACCGCCGTTGAGCCCCTGGTAGGGCTGACCGTCGAGCGTCCACTCCACGACGAGCGCCGAGCCGTCGGGGTTGCGGCGCACCGAGCTGACGGCCGAGTTCGGGAAGACCGACGTGTAGAACGCGGCGGCCTGCTCGGCCTGGCCGTCGAACCACAGGCAGGGTGTCTGGACGGGCATGGGAGGTCCTCTCCTCGTGGGTGTGCAGAGGAGACCACCCGCGGACGCCGAACTCATCGGCGTCCGCGCCCGGCGCTCAGCCGACCTTGATCGCCGAGACGTCGAACTCGATCTGCACGCGGTCGCTGACCAGCACGCCGCCGGTCTCGAGGACCGCGTTCCAGGTCAACTGCCAGTCGCTGCGCTTGATCGCCAGCGCACCCTCGAAGCCCACCCGGGTGTTGCCGAACGGGTCCTGCGCCGAGCCGGTGAGGGTGAAGTCGACGGACACCGACCGGGTGACGTCCTTGATGGTCAGGTCGCCGGTCACGCGGTAGACCTCGTCGTCGACCTGCTCGACGTCGGTGGAGGCGAAGCGCATCTCGGGGTAGCGCTCGACGTCGAGGAAGTCCGGCGAGCGCAGGTGCGCGTCCCGGTCGGGCGTGCCGGTGTCGATGCTGGCGGTGGCGATGCGCAGGTCGACGCTGCTGGCCATCGGGTGCGCCGTGTCGAGGTGGGCGGTGCCGGAGAACTCGGTGAACGCACCGCGGACGGTGGTCACCATCGCGTGCCGGGCCCGGACGCCGATCCGGGTGTGCGCGACGTCGACCGTGTAGTCGCCGGTGACGTCGGCGAGGGCACTGGTGGCGGCGTCGAAGTCCGTCACCGATCCCTCGGGTGCACGGTGCTTGCCCACGTTGCGCGCTCCTGGAGTCGGTGGGTGGAACGCGTCGATCGTGCACGACGGGTCCGACACCGGGAAGAGGGGGCCCGCTCCCGGTCCGGTCAGTACCAGCCGGTGGACTTCGAGTGGGACCAGGCGCCGCACGGCGAGCCGTAGCGCGAGTCGATGTAGATCAGCCCGGCGTCGATCTGGCGGTACCCGTCGGAGGTCTTGGCGATCCCGGTGCCCTTCCAGGTCGAGTCGAGGAACTGCGGGATCCCGTAGGCGGTGCTGCTCGGGTTCTGGGCGTTCGGGTTCCAGCCGCTCTCCTTGCCCCAGAGGTTCTCGAGGCAGGAGAACTCGCTGCTGCTGCCGCCGAGCTGGGCCCGGGCGTAGTCCTGGAAGGAGCCGGCCCGGCCCGAGGAGCTGCCGGCCGGGGCCTCGGCGGCAGCGGGCTCCGGGGCGGGCGCGGCAGTCGGCGCGCTCTTCTTCGTCGTCGCCGTCTTCGCGGCCGCCGCGGCCTGGGCGGCGGCGGCCTCCTCGGCGGCCTCCGCCTCCGCCGCGGCCTCCGCCTCCGCGGCGGCCTGGGCCTCGGCGGCCAGACGCGCCTCCTCGGCGATCCGGGCCTCCTCCGCGGCCTTGGCCTCGGCGGCGAGCCGGGCCTCCTCGGCGGCCTTGGCGTCGAGCACGGCCTGGTCGGCGGCGGCCTGCGCCTGGGCGGCGGCGGCCTGCTCGGCCTCGCGCTGGCTGCGGTTGCCGGCCAGCTCCCCGAGGCGCTCGCCGATCCGGCCCTGGGACAGCGTCACGTCGGCCTGGGAGGAGCTGAGGCCGAGCTGCGCGGCGACGCTCACCGGCTGGGCGGCAGCGTCCGCGAGGGCGTCCTCCTGGCCGACGGTCAGCACGTTGACCATGATCGCGCCGGCTGCGGCGACGGCGAGGTACAGCGCGGGACGGCGGAGCCCACCGGGGGGCAGCCGACGGCCGGTGCGCGGCGTGGCCACAGGGCTCGCCAGGACGGCGGTGGCCGGGGCGTCGGCGGCCGCGACGTCGAGGACGTCGGTGGCCGGGGACTGCTGGTGCGAGGCGCGCGCGATGGAGCGACGGGACATCGAGGGGGTGGACTCCGTGGTCTTCCGCGGCCGCCTACCGGGTTAGCTGACGGATTCGGGCGGGAAGGCGCCCTACGCGCACCGGGCGGGAGGCCCGGAGCGAGATTCACCCCAGTGCTGCGGTGGGTCCCCGGATCGCTGCTGGCAGCGACTCGGCGGCATCCGGTGCGGGCTCCCCGGGTGGGGACCTGACGTCCGACCGGACTCGGCCACGGTAGAGCCCGTGACGTGGTCGTGACAATCCCCGGATCGCGATTTGTGAGGATCTGCCACGTTTGACCAGGTGGGGAACGGGTCAGTCGGCGGTCTGTGACGGACGGCTCAGGGCAGCCGCCACACCGTCGTCCGGCGGACCTCACCACCGTCGGCGTCCGGGACGTCGTAGGCGGCCTGCTCCAGCAGCCCCTCCTTCGGCACGTAGGCACGGCCCGGGTCGCCGATGAACACGGCGGCGCCGCGCAGCCAGGCGGTGCCCAGGAAGGGCAGCACCCGGGCGGTCATGTCCCGGTCGTAGCAGACGTCACCGGCCAGGACGACGTCGACGTCCGGCGGGTCCTCGCCCAGCACGTCGCCGACGACCTCGACCCCGGTGACCCCGTTGAGCTCGGAGTTCAGCGCGATCGCCGCGTGCGAGTACGGGTCGATGTCACTGGCCACGACGCTGCCCGCCCCGGCCAGCAGCGCCGCCACGGCGACCAGCCCGCTGCCGGCGCCCAGGTCGAGCACCCGGCGGCCGGCCACCAGCTCCGGGTGGTCGAGCACGTGCCGGGCCAGCGCCTGCCCGCCGGGCCAGGCGGCGGCCCAGAACGGCGGGTCCTGACCGGCGCCCCCGCCCTCGGTCTCCATCGCCTCCCACAGCGCGACGACGTCGTCGGCGACGTGCAGCTGCACCTCGGGCACCAGGGTGGGCCGGGCGGGCGTCGTGTGCGCCCGCAGGAAGGACGGCGGGACCGCCCGCTGCTCCGGCACCGGGTTCAGCCCTCGCCGCCGTCGCGGACGACGGTGACCGCGCACGGGGCGTGCCGGGTGACCTGGTCGCTGACCGAGCCCAGCAGCAGCCCGGCGAAGCCCCCGCGCCCGCGCGCGCCGACGACCAGCAGGTCCGCGCCCCGGGCGGCCTCGATCAGGGCCTGCGCCGGGGCGGCGTGCACCACGTGGCAGGTGACGCCGGCGGCCCGCTCGGCGCCGAGCACGGCGACGACGTCGGCCTCCAGGTCGGCCTGGACGGCGGCCTCGTAGTCGGCCAGCGGCGGGACGTAGCCGGGCTCCCAGCTGGCCGGCTGTGGCGCGGTGACGATCCGCCAGGCCCGCACGACGTGCAGCGGCCAGGACGCGCGCTCGGCGAGAGCGGCGGCCCAGACCAGCGCGTCGCGCGCGTGGTCGGAGTCGTCGTGCCCGACCACGACCCCGCCGGTGACGGCCGCCTCGGTGGCCACGGTGTCGGTCTCGGTGCCGGTCAGCTCGGCGGCCGCCTCGTCCCGCTCGGCCTCGAGTGCTGCGTCCGCCCGGGTGTTGCCTGCCTGGTCGCTCACGACGTCCTCCTGTGCCGGTCCACCTGCCCGGCCGCGGCCGGGCGCCAGGACGCCCTGGCCTGCACAGCCTGTCCTACCGCACCGGCGGCCGTGCTCCCAGGTGCCGGTGGACGGTTCGAAGATCACCTCGGATCGCGCACGGGGCCGCGGTGCTCTTGACTGGACGACGACCGGCGGCAGCCCCTGCCGCCCGCACCGAGGAGGAGGACGAGGTCCGTGGAGCACTTCACCATCGCCACCGTCGCCGAGCAGAGCGCCGACTTCCGCCGGGTCCTCTGGACCGGCGAGCACACCCAGCTCGTGATCATGACCATCCCCGTCGGTGGTGAGATCGGCGAGGAGGTCCACGAGGTGGACCAGATCCTCACGTTCGTCAGCGGCACCGGGACGGCGAAGGTCGGCGGCCAGGAGAAGAAGGTGGCCCAGGGCGACCTGGTCGTCGTCCCGGCCGGCAAGAAGCACAACTTCCTCAACACCGGGGTCAACCCGCTGGTGCTCTACACGGTCTACGGCCCGCCGGAGCACGCCGACAAGGCCGTGCACAAGACGAAGGAGGAGGCCGACGCGCTCGAGGAGGCCGGCAAGGACGAACCGCCGACCGAGGGCTGACGCCGGCGCCTGGGGCAGAGGGGGCAGGCTGGTCGGGTGACCGCACAGCCCGGCGTCTTCGCTCTCGGCACCCCCGAGCACTGCTACCTCGAGCTCGACCTCGAGCCCGGCCGCACCGCGGAGGACCTGGTCCGCGGGGTGGCCGGGCTCACCGGCCCGCTGTCGACGACCGGCGGCGTCAACGTCGTCGTCGGGTTCCGGCCCGAGCTGTGGGCCGAGGTCGCCCCCGACGACGCCCCGGCCGATGCCGCCGGCTTCACCGAGGACCTGGTCGGCCCCGGGCGGTTCCGGATGCCGGCCACCCAGCACGACGCCTGGGTGTGGGTCGCCGGGGGCAACCGGACCGCGGTGTTCGACAACGCCCGCGCCGTGCTGGCCGAGCTGGCCGGCGTCGCGCACGTGGCCGCGGAGGTGACCGGCTGGCTGTACCAGCACGACCGCGACCTCACCGGGTTCATCGACGGCACCGAGAACCCGTCGCTACTGACCGCCGCCGACGTCGCGACCGTCCCGGCGGGCGAGCCCGGCGCCGGGGCCAGCGTCGTGCTGTACCAGCTCTGGCGGCACGACACCGCGACCTGGGAGTCGATCGGGGTCTACGGCCAGGAGATGAACCTGGGCCGCACCAAGGCCGACAGCGTGGAGCTGCCCGCGGACGTGATGCTGCCCAGCGCGCACGTCGCCCGCACCACCGTCGAGGTGGACGGCGAGGAGCGGCAGATCTTCCGGCGCAACGTCGCCTACGGCGGCGTCACCGACCACGGGACGGCGTTCGTCGGCTTTGCCCGGGACCGCTGGCGGCTGCACGAGATGCTCCGCCGGATGGCCGGGGTGACCGACGGCATCCGGGACGGGCTCACCCACTACCTCACCCCGCTCACCGGGGCGTACTACACCTGCCCGTCGATCGACGCGCTCGCCCGCCTCGCCCCACCCGACGAGGACTGAGCCCGCCGGTGACCGAGGCCCGGCCCGAGCCGGAGGGCGGCGACCCGGCGTGCTGGCTGGACCGGGTGTGCCCCGCGTGCGGCCGGCTCACCGAACGGACGGCCGACGGGCGCTGCGCGTCCTGCGGGGAGCCCTGGGACTGACCGGCCATGTTCGGGACGGCGTCGTCGGGTAGGAGTGCGGCAGCCGAGCACCGGCGTCCGCACCTCCCGAGGAGTGCAGCCCATGGCCAACCCCACCGTCGCCCGCCAGCTCGTCGAGATGCTCCGGGACGCCGGCGTCGAGCGCATCTACGGCGTCGTCGGCGACAGCCTCAACCCGGTCGTCGACGCCGTCCGCCACACCGAGGGCATCGAGTGGGTGCACGTCAGCAACGAGGAGGGCGGCGCCTTCGCGGCCGCCGCCGAGGCGCAGGTGACCGGCCGGCTCGCCGTCTGCGCCGGGTCCTGCGGGCCGGGCAACACCCACCTGCTGCAGGGGTTGTTCGACGCCCACCGCAGCGGCGCCCCGGTGCTGGCGATCGCCTCGCACATCCAGTCGCAGGAGATCGGGATGGCCTTCTTCCAGGAGACGCACCCCGAGCGGATGTTCCAGGAGTGCTCGCACTGGTGCGAGGTGGTGACCCCGAAGCAGATGCCGCACAACCTGCGGGTCGCGATCCAGACCGCGGTCGGCAAGCGCGGGGTGTCGGTCGTCGTCCTGCCCGGCGACCTGGCGGCGGAGGAGTCCGGTGGGCCGACCGTGCCCAGCGCGATGGTGACCGAGCCCTCGCCGGTGCGGCCGCTGCCCGCGCAGGTGCAGGCGCTGGCCGACGCGATCAACGCCGCCGGCACGGTGACCCTGTTCGCCGGCGCCGGCTGCCGGGGTGCCCACGACGACGTCATGGCGCTGGCCGGGCACGTGCTGGCGCCGGTCGGTCACGCGCTGGGCGGCAAGGAGTGGATCCAGTACGACAACCCCTACGACGTCGGGATGAACGGGCTGCTCGGCTACGGAGCCGCGCACAAGGCCACGCACGAGGCCGACCTGCTGGTGCTGCTGGGCACCGACTTCCCCTACGTCGACTTCCTGCCGCAGAGGAAGACGGCGCAGGTCGACGCCGACGCCTCGCACCTGGGCCGGCGCACGCCGCTGGAGGTCGCCGTCCACGGGGACGTCGGGGAGACGATCCGGGCGCTGCTGCCGCTGCTGGAGCGCCGGACCGACCGGACGTTCCTGGACGCGATGCTGCGCGACCACGCGCACGCGCTGGAGACGGTGGTCGACGCCTACACGCGCAAGGTCGAGGAGATGCGGCCGATCCACCCGGAGTACGTGGCCGCGCAGCTGGACGAGCTGGCCGCCGACGACGCCGTCTTCACCGTCGACACGGGCATGTGCAACGTCTGGGCGGCGCGCTACCTGACCCCGAACGGCCGGCGGCGGGTGATCGGGTCGTTCCGGCACGGGTCGATGGCCAACGCGCTGCCGCACGCGGTGGGCGCGCAGTTCACCGACCGGAGCCGGCAGGTGGTCTCGATGAGCGGCGACGGCGGCCTGGCGATGCTGCTCGGGGAGCTGATCACCGTGCGGCTGCACCGGCTGCCGGTGAAGATCGTGGTCTTCAACAACGCCTCGCTCGGCATGGTGAAGCTGGAGATGATGGTCGACGGCATCCCGGACTTCGAGACCGACCACGAGCCGACGGACTTCTCGGCGATCGCGGCGGGCGTGGGCATCCCGTCCTACCGGGTGGAGGACCCGGCGCAGGTGCGGGAGACGCTGCAGCGCGGGCTGGCGCAGCCGGGGCCGGTGCTCATGGAGTTCGTGACCGACGCCAACGCGCTGTCGATCCCGCCGGCCATCACCGGCGAGCAGGTCCGCGGTTTCGCGACGTCGGCGACCAAGATGGTGCTCGGTGGCGGCGTCGGCACGATGATCGACCTCGCGCGGGCGAACCTGCGCAACGTCCCGCGTCCCTGAGTCGTCGCCCGGGCACCGAGCCGCGACCGTCCGTCCCGCTGGGGGCGGACGGCGCGGTGACCGGGCGCGGCGGGGCGCGCGGCCCCGCAGGCGTCAGGCGGCAGAGGTGCTGCGCTGGGAGCCGTACCAGCCGATCAGCAGCTCACTGCGGACCGCGGCGGGCAGGGCACCCCAGCGCAGCAGCGCGGCCCGGGCGGGCAGCGTGCTGGAGGCGGCGAGCTGGCCCAGCTCACGCACCCGCTCGGGGCGGGGCGTGAACGGGCTGCGGTCGTGCAGCCCACTGGCCAGGTGTGTGTCGAAGGCGGCGAGGATGTCGGCCTGGTGGGCCGAGTCGAACCACTGGGGGCTCCGCGGCGAGCTCTCCACGGCGTGGGAACGGATCACGCGCTGCTCATCGGCAGACACAGGCCCCGATGTGACGTCCTGGCCGCGGGCAGCTGCAGCTCTCCCGCACCCACCGGTCGCTGCCTGGTCCGGCCACCGGGTCGCGGTCGCCGTCCAGGCGGCGACCGCGACGCGGACGGGTCGGTGCAGCCGGACGGCGTGCCCGGTCAGAACGGCGGTGGGTCGTCCCGGCCGGCCCGTCGCCCGAGCGACCACGGGTCGCCGGTGCGGACGAGCGCACCACCGCCGCCGGGGACCGGACTCCTCGCTCCGGTGGTCCGCAGGCCCGGTGGCCGGGTGGTGCGGGTGGCGCCGCTGGGTGTGGTGACCGCGAGCGTGCCGTCGGCGGTCATGGTGAACCGCCAGCCCTGCGCATGGGTCTTGAGCCGGTGGTGCCGGCGGCACAGGCAGCAGAGGTTGGCGCAGTCGGTGGCTCCGCCGTCGGCGTGGGCCTGGACGTGGTCGAGGTCGGTGCGCGCGGCGGGGCGGCGGCAGCCGGGATGGCGGCAGGTGCGGTCGCGGGCGTGCAGGAAGCGGCGCTGGGCCGGGGTGGGGGTGTAGCGGTCGACGGGTGGGGGCCGGTCGAGCACCGGGCAACTGCACCCACGAGGTGGTGACTCGTCAGGGACGCGACCGGTGTCGGCGCGGTGCGAGGAGGCCACTCGGGAGTGCTGACCGGCCGGGTGCCGCGCGCATCCGCGGCGGACCAGCCGCTGCAACTCCGGGGGGCTGACCGTCGCCTGCAGGGCGCCGGTGACCGGGTCGACCAAGGAGATGTCCAGCGAGCCACCGGTCGGGGCCTGCAGACCACCGGGGCACAGCGCGTCGAGTTGCTCGAGCAGGTCGCGCAGCTGCTGGTGCGTGATCGGCGCCCCGTCGACCGACGCGGCGTCCTCGTCGGTCGGCACCGCGGCTGCTCGGGGTGGGGTGTCGTCGTGAGCAGTCGGGCGACCGCCCATCGCCGGCAGCGGCGCGATGAGCTGCAGGTGCGCGGTCACCGGCGCCCGGCTGGTGTCCCACGGCCGCAGGACCAGGTCGCTGAGCACCATTGCCCGCAACTGGCCGATGGACCGTTCGTCGCCGTCCTCCTTGGCCATCCGCGCGTAGGTGTCCACGGTCTCCCGGCACGCCGCGGCGACCGGGGTGGGCAGGTCGGCGATCAGCTCGGACATCCCGTCACCAACGGGCCGCACCCGCACGTCCGCAGCCCGCTCGGCCTTCCTGCGTCGCCGGTCCGCCGCCGCCGAGTCCAGCGCGATCAACGCGGCGGCGGTGCGCTCCCGCAGGCGCACCGGCGTCTCCCCCGCCTGCGCCCACCCCAGCGCCTGGGCCTCGACCTCCGCGACGATCGCCGGCTCGACCGGGCCACCGGCGGCCTGCGACTGACCGGCCAGCGCCCGCACGATCGCATTCACCCGCAGCTCGTCCACCTCACCGTCAGCCAGCGCCGCCCACGTCCTAGACAGCTCGCGCACCAGCGCCAGCGACCGCTCCGCCAACCCCGTCGCCGCGCCCAGTGAGATGCCCTTGAGGAACGCGAGCTCGTCGACCAGGAACTCCGAGACACCGACCGGCACCCGCGCCGGACCCCAACCCTCCACCCCCTGCCCGGACTGGTCGTCGACCAGGTCGGTCTGCGCCGGACGGCGAGCGGCCAGCTCCGCCACCAGCACCGCCTCGTACGCGGCCAACTGTGCGCGCCCGTCGGCGACCGCACGCATCTCACGCACCAACTCGTCCTCCGAGCACGACTCCGGCGCGAGCACCTCCGACAACCGGGTCCGGCGGCGCGTCACACCTGGCGGGGGCGGCGCCCAGGCCGGCAGGGTCTCGCCGCGGTCGACAACCGTCAGCCCCACCCCGTAGCCGCCTCCGAACACGCCTCGAACCTAGGCGAGGGGTACGACAGTTCCCGCAGGTCGGAGGCTGGATCGCGAGGAAGCAGACGTCCCCGTGGGCAACCCGGCTGCCGGTACCGGCGAGCCATCACGACGGCACGGACACGCGGCCGACGGCACCCACGTCCGACGCGGCACCAGCCCGGCCGGGCACCCGGTGGAGCACCGCCACCATCCGCCCCGACGGTCGGGCCCGGCCGCCCACGAGCCGGACCGGACGCCCTGCCGCGCCCACCGGCGGGAGCCCAGCAGGCCATCGACGTCCCGACGCGGGGCGACCTACAGCCCGCCGGCCACCCGCAGCACGGCGCCGGTGCAGTAGCCGGCCTCGGGGCCGAGCAGCCAGGCGATCGCCGGCGCGATCTCCGCGGGCTCCCCCGCCCGGCCCATCGGCACCCGCGCGACCACCCGGTCCGGACGGCCGGGGTCCCCGGCGCCGGCGTGGATGCCGGTGTGCACCAGCCCCGGCGCGACCGCGTTGACCCGCACGCCGTCGTCCGCCAGCTCCTTGGCCAGGCCCATGGTGAGCGCGTCGACACCGGCCTTGGCGGCGGCGTAGTGCACGTACTCGTGCGGCGAGCCCAGGGTGGCCGCCCCCGAGGACACCGTGACGATCGCGCCCCCGGCCCCGCCGCGCCGACGTGACATCACCTGCGCCGCGCGCCGGGCGCACAGCACGACGCCGAGCAGGTTGACGTCGAGCACCTGGCGGATCACCTCGACCGGGGTGTCGGCCAGGTCGCCCAGGTGCGCGGTGACCCCCGCGTTGGCCACCAGCCCGGTGACCGGCCCGAGCTCGGCAGCCGCGTCGAACAGCGCGTCGACCTCCGCGGCGTCGGAGACGTCGGCCCGGACGGCGACCGCGCGCACCCCGAGCGCCACCGCCGCGGCCACCACCTCCTCGGCACCGGCCCGGCTGCTGCGGTAGCCGACGACGACGTCGTGTCCGAGCCGCGCCAGGTGGACGACGGTGGCGGCACCGATCCCCTGGCTGCCGCCGGTGACGAGGGTGAGCAGGGGCGACGTGGTGGACACGACCGGTGAGTCTGCCGGGAACGTCGGACCCGCGCGGCAGACTCAGCCGCGTGGACCACCCCTCCGACGCCGTCGTCCGGCGGCTGCACCCGCTGCTGGTCGAGGTGCGCGACGCCCTCGTCCGCGGCCTCGCCGTCAGCCGGGCCATCCACGCCCAGCACGGCTGGCTGGCCTCCGCCGACCGCCACCTCGACCACCAGCTGGTCCGCCGGGAGGCCATGGAGCAGCTGCGCCCCTATGCCGAGCACGCCGACGACCCGTTCGGCACCCAGCTGGAGCTGCTCGAGCCGGGCAACGACAACCTCGGTCTGCCGATGAGCGGGTTGATCCTGCGCACGCCCACCGAGGTGCTGCGGGTCTGGCACTCCGAGGACGGCGAGCTGCCCGCCGCCGACACGCAGGGCCTGCGCGACTACTACGCCCAGCAACCCACCGCCCAGCTGCACCTCCAGCTGGCGCTGGACGACGTCCCCGGCGGCCCCGCCCGCCGCGACCACCTGGCGCTGCTCTGGGCCGACTCCCGGCGCCCGGGCCGCGACCCGGAGCTGGTCCGCTTCGACCTCGTGCGCCCCCGCGGGTACATCGGCCGCCGGGTCGACGTCGACTGGCACCTGGGCCTGCTCGACCGGCTCGGGCGCACCGCCGCGTGACCGCCACGGACCCCAGCGCAGACAACGGGGGTGGTGGCCGCCACAATGGCGGCGTGCACAGAGGCAGAAGCGTCGACCCCGGTATCGCCCGCTCGTGGCTGCTCGTCAACGGCGCCCGCACGGAGCTGTTCGACGACGCGCACGCGTCCCGCGCCGACCAGGTGGTCCTCGACATCGAGGACGCCGTCGACCCCGCGCGCAAGCCGCAGGCCCGCGCCGACGTCGTCGACTACCTGACGTCGGGCGAGAAGCGCGCGTGGGTGCGGATCAACGACCGCTCCACCGAGTTCTGGTCCGACGACGTCGACGCGCTCAAGGGCCTCCCCGGCCTGGCCGGCGTGATGCTGGCCAAGACCGAGGCCGCCGAGCACGTCACCGAGACCTACGACCGCCTCGGCGGGGACACCCCGGTGCTCGCCCTCGTCGAGTCCGCGCTGGGCATCGAGGAGGCGGTGAACATCGCCCGTGCCCGCGGCGCCTTCCGGCTGGCCTTCGGCAGCGGCGACTACCGCCGCGACACCGGCACCAGCGCCGACGACCTGGCCATGGCCTACCCGCGCTCCCGCCTGGTCGTCGCCAGCCGGGTCGGTGGCCTGCCCGGCCCGATCGACGGGCCCACGGTGGGCACCAGCCACCCGATCCTGCGCGAGCAGTCGGCGCTGACGGTGTCCCTCGGCCTCACCGGCAAGCTCTGCCTCCAGCTCGACCAGCTGCCGGTCATCAACGAGGTCATCAGCCCGGCGCCCTCCGACGTCGCCTGGGCCCGCGACTTCCTCGCCGACTTCGAGGCTCGCGGCCAGGTCATCCGCGACGGCAGCGACCTGCCCCGCCTCGGCCGCGCCCGCAAGATCGAGCGGCTCGCCACGGCGTTCGGCGTCCAGCCCTCCTGAGCGAGGCCGCTCCCGCAGGGCCGGACGACGGCCCGCTCCCCGCCCGGGAGCGGGCCGTCGTCGTGTTCAGGCGTCGAGCCGGCCGACCACCGCGGTGCCGTCGAGGTCGTCGTCGGTGACCACCCGGGCGGTCAGCCCGGCGGCGGCGACCAGCGCCTGCGTGCCGGCTGCCTGCCGCCGGCTGGTCTCGATCAGCAGCGACCCACCGGGCGCCAGCCAGCGCCGCGCGCCCGCGGCGACCCGGCGGTGCACGGCGAGCCCGTCGCTGCCGCCGTCGAGCGCGGCCCGGGCCTCGTGGTCGCGCGCCTCCGGCGGCATCAGCGCGATCGCGTCGGTGGGCACGTAGGGCGCGTTCACCACCAGCAGCTCGACCCGGCCCGCCAGCCCGGCGGGCAGTGGCGCGAACAGGTCGCCCTCGTACACGGCGCCGAGCCCGACCAGGTTGCGCCGCGCGCAGCGGACGGCGGCCGGGTCGACGTCCGCCGCGTGCAGCTCCACCCGGCCCAGCGCAGCCGCGACCGCCGCGCCGACCGCGCCCACGCCGCAGCACAGGTCCAGCACGACCGCGCCCGGACCCCCGGCCCGCACCGCCGAGCGCACCAGCAGCTCGGTGCGGCGGCGCGGCACGAACACCCCGGGCTCCACGGCGAACCGCCGGCCGCAGAACTCCGCCCAGCCGAGCACCTGCTCCAGCGGCTCACCGGCCACCCGCCGCGCGACCAGTCCGTCGAGGGCGGCGGCCGTCGGCGCGGCGGCGAGCAGCAGCTCGGCCTCGTCCTCGGCGAACACGCAGCCGGCGGCGCGCAGCCGGGCGACGACGACCGGATCGGGTGCACCCATGACGCGGAGTGTGCCTTGCTGACGGATCGGTTCCGGCCCCCTACAGTGCGGCGACGGCACCGGGAGGGGGCGGGGATGGACCGGCGGACCGACGACTTCGCGGCCTTCGTCGCCGACTGCGACCAGCAGCTGCGCGGCACCGCCCTGCTGCTGACCGGCGACCCGGCCCAGGCCGACGACCTGGTGGTCGCCGCGCTGGCCCGCACCCACCGCCGCTGGCGCCGGCTGGCCTCCCCGGCCGACGCCCTGGCCGACACCCGCGCGTCGCTGGTCACCGCCGCGCTGGACGGGACCGGGCCGGCGGCGTCCCACGGCTCGATCGGCACCCTGCCCGGCACCGGCGACGACCGGGCCGACGGCGAGCGCCTCGACCCCGACGACCGGCGCTGGCTCGCGGCGCTCGCCGGGCTCGACCCGACGGCCCGGGCGGTCGTGGTCCTCCGGCTGGTGGAGGGCCAGGACGAGGAGACGGTGGCCCGCCTGCTGGGCCGCTCGCCCGAGGAGGTCGCCGACGCGCTGGACACCGCGGTCGCGATCCTGGCCGACCTCCTCGCCGCCGAGCCCGAGCCGGCCACCCCGCAGCCCGCCTGGCCGGTCGCAGCGCCGCTCGCCGACCCCGGCGCCGCCGCGTTCCGGCGGCCGGGCGCACCCGCCGGCGACCCGGACGCCGCGTTCCGGCGGCCGGACACGTCCGACACCGGACCCCGGCGTCCGGCCGTGCCCGGGCCGTCCGGCGACCCGACGCCCGTCCGGGACGCACCCGCCGGCGACCCGGACGCCGTCTTCCGGCGGCCGGGCGCTCCCCCACCTCCCGTCCGCCCGGCCCCGGCCCCGGCCGCGCCGTCCGCCGGTGCGCTCCCGCCGGACGACGGCGACGACCCCTGGGCGATCTACCGGCGGCCGACGTGACCGCCCCCGGACCGGACGTCGCCGCGCGCCTGCAGCAGCTCGCGACACGGGGAGCGCCCGACGCGACGGCGGACACCGCCCTGCGCGCCGTCGCCGTCAACCGGCACCGCCGGCGGCGCGCGGCCAGCTGGGTCGCCGCGGCCGTGGCCGTCGTCGTGCTGGGCACCGCCGCCACGCTCGCCCGGCCGGAGGTCGCCCCGGCCGCGGCGCCCCCGCCGGCCGCCCGGACCACCGCCGCCCCGCCCCCGGTGTACGAGCAGCCACCGCGCGGGTCGCTGCGCGACGACACCACGTTCGTCTCCCAGGTCGCGGCGTTGCCCTGGTCGACGCTCCTGGACCCCGGCAACGGCGACCCCGTGGACATCGAGCCGGACACCCGCCGCGTCGTCTACGCCGCCGACGTGCCCGGCGGGCACCGCTGGGCGCTGGTGATGGCGCGCTGGCGCACGCAGTGGGCGATCGCCTGGTTCGCCGGGCCGCGGGGCGCCACCGCGGCGGAGCTGACCGAGGCGTACCCGCCCACCCCCTGGTCGGGCCGGGGCCCGCTGGCGCTGATGGACGCCTCCGCCGAGCGCGGCCCGCTGCTGGTGCTCGCCGAGCCGGGCGTCGAGGGCGAGTACTCCCCCAGCCTGGACCGGACGCCCGACGGGCGCCTGGTGCGCGACTTCGACCCGCTCCCCGAGGTCGACGGCGCACTGCTGGGCATGGTGACGACGCCGGTCACCTGGAACGCCGGCGAGCTGTACCAGGTGCAGCGCGGTAGCCGGTCGCAGGTGTTCGAGGTCCTCTACACCGGGTCCCCGCCGTGGGAGAGCTGGTACGCGGGCATGACCGGCCCACCCGACGAGACCCTGCTGGCCGCGTGCCTGACCGGGCTCGGCTTCGACGTGGACGACGGCCCCGCCGAGGGCGACCTGAGCTGGAGCCACACCACCGGGGACGAGAGCAGCGCCGAGAGCGCGGCCCGGGAGAGGTCGGCGGCGGACTGCCACACGCAGGCCAGCCGCGACCGGACCGAGCCGGCGCGGCCGGGCAGTTGACGCAGCACGGGGAGGAGGGCCGGATGACCGCCGAGGACCGGGACCTGCGCGCGCGGCTGGTCCGGCTCGCCCGGCACGCCCCGACCTCGGGCGGCGGGGACACCCTCCAGCGCGCCCTCGCGGTGAACCGCTCCCGCCGGCTCCGCGCCGCCCGCTGGGTCGCGGCCGCGGTCGCCGTCGTCGTCCTGGGCACGGCCGGCACGCTCGCCCGGCCCGAGGCCGCCCCCGCCGTCCAGGCCGCGCAGCCCACCCCGGCCGGGCCTCCGCCACCCGAGGTCTACGAGCAGCCGCCGCGCGGTTCGCTCGCCGACGACCCCGGCTTCCTGGCCGGGGTGGCCGCGCTGCGCTGGTCGCCCCCGGCCAGCGGCAGCGGCTTCTCCCGCTCGTTCGACGGCGACTCGCGCCGGGTCGTCTACGCCGCCGACGTCCCGGGCGGGCACCGCTGGGCGGTGGTCATGGCCAGGAACGGCTCCTCGTGGGTGGTCAACTGGTTCGCCGGGCCACGGGGCGCCAGGCCCGCGGAGATGACCGAGGCCTACGGCCCCACCGGCTGGTCCCGCTCGCTGCCGCTGGCGCTGATGGACGTCTCCGCCGCGACCGGCCCGCTGGTGGTGCTCGCCGACCCCGGGGTGGGGGTCGAGTACTCCGCCACCCTCGACCGCGCCCCCGACGGCAGCCTGGTCCGCGACTTCGTCGAGCTGCCCGAGGTCGACGGCGTGCGGTCGGGCCTGGTGCGCACCCCGGTCTCCTACGGCCCCGACACCGCGCCCGAGCTCGTCCAGGTCCGCAACGGCGTCCGCACACCGTTGGGCATCACGCTCACCACCGGCACCCCGCTGTGGGCCCCGACGGCCTACCCGGACGACCCGCCCGACCCCTCGGACATCGCGGAGTGCCTGACCGCGAACGGGTTCACCGTCCAGGCGGCACCGCCCAGCGCGGGCGTCTACTACGAGGACCCGCGGACCGGTGACCTCTCCAGCGAGGAGCAGGCCGAGCGCGACCGGGCCGGCCAGGACTGCTTCCTGGGCACCGGCCAGGACTGACCAGCGCCGCGCGGCGCGCCGGCACGCCCGGGAGGATCGTGAGGGCGCCGAGCGAGGGAGACCGGGTGTCCGAGGGACAGCAGCAGCTGCGCGACCGGCTGACCCGGCTCGCCCGGCAGGCGCCGCTGCCGGCGGACACCGCCGCCCGCGCCGCGGCCCGCAGCACCCGGCGCCGCCGGTGGGGCGCGGCACGGGTCGCCGCCGTCACCGTCACCGCCACCGCCGTCGTCCTCGCGCTGGTCCCGGGGCGGGCCGCCGACCCGCTGCCGGTGGCCGCCCCGACCGCACCCGCGCCCGCCGAGCTGGTCGCCGAGGCGGCCGGCCCCACGCTCTACGACGTCCCGACCCGGGGGTCGCTGGCCGGGGACGCGGCGTTCGTGGAGGGGGTGCGGGCCATCGAGTGGTCCAGCCCCCCGAACGCCGCGATGGGCGTGCTGTCGCCGCCGGCCGACACCCGCCGGGTGCTGTTCGCCGGCGACGTCCCCGGCGGGCACCGCTGGGCGCTGGTCATGGGCCGGATGGGTGAGGCGTACCGCACCGCCTGGTTCGCCGGCCGGACCGGCGCCCGGCCCGGGCAGCTGGCGCTGAAGCTCACGCCTGGTGACGCGACGCCCGGCGAGCCGATCACGCTGCAGGACGCCGGCGCGCCCACCGGGCCGCTGGTGGTCGTCGGGCTGCCCGGCGACCGGGTCGAGTACTCCCCCGGCCAGGACCGCGACGCCGCCGGCCGGCTGGTGCGCACCTACACCGAGCTGCCGGTGGTCGACGGCGTGGCCCTCGGCGAGGTGACCACCCCGCTGGTCGAGCACGCCGCGATCGCGATCGCCTACCGCGCCGGCGAGATCGTCGCCGCCGGGACGCCGCGGGCGCTCAACACCCCGCTGCGCGGCGTCCCGCGCGACGCCGACCCCGGCCGCGAGTACTGGCTGCGGCTGCGGGCCTGCCTCACCCCGCTGGGGTTCCGGGTGACCATGGCGCCCAGCGGCACCGACCTGAGCTGGACCGGCGGCCCGGTCCGCGCCCCGGACGGCGGCGAGCTGAGCAGCGCGGAGCGGGCGGAGAACACCGCGGTGTTCGACCGCTGCGCCGAGCAGGTCCGGCAGGGCTGAGCCGGCTCAGAGCTGGCGGTACACGGCGTCCGGGACGTCGGTGACGAACATGTGCCCCGGCGCGTGGGTGATCGCGAACGGCGGCCGGGAGGCCATCAGCGCCGCCTGCGGGGTCACCCCGCACGCCCAGAAGACCGGGACGTCGCCGTCGGCGGGCTCGACCGGGTCGCCGAAGTCCGGCCGGGCGAGGTCGGCGATGCCCAGACCCCCCGGCGACCCGACGTGCACCGGCGCACCGTGCACCTGCGGCATCCGGCCGGTCACCTGCACCGCGGTGGCGACCAGGTGCCCGGGCACCGGGCGCATCGAGACCACCAGCGGACCGGACAGCCGCCCGGCGGGCCGGCACTGCCGGTCGGTGCGGTACATCGACACGTTGCGGCCCTGCTCGATGTTGCGGACCGGCACCCCGGCGTCCAGCAGGGCGGTCTCGAAGCTGAAGCTGCAGCCGATCAGGAAGGCGACCAGGTCCGGGCCCCACAGGTCGGTGACGTCGGTGGGCTCGGCGACCAGCTCCCCGTCGCGCCAGACGCGGTAGCGCGGGAGGTCGGTGCGCAGGTCGGCGTCCGGGGCCAGGACGGTGCGGTACGACCCGGCGTCGGTGACGTCCAGCAGCGGCACCGGCTGCGGGTTGCGCTGGCCGAACAGCAGCATGTCGTACGCCCACTCCCGCGGCAGGACCACAAGGTTGGCCTGGGTGTGCCCGGGCGCCCAGCCCGAGGACGGCACCGCCAGCCCGGACCGGAAGTGCGCGCGGGCGGCGGCGGGGTCGGCGGCCGGCAGGGTGGCGGTCACGGGTTCCTCCGGGGTGAGTCGCGGTAGGCGGTGAGCAGCTGGGCCTCGGAGTCGTGCAGGTAGGCGTCGAGGTCCTCGGCCGCCTGCCCGGTCTCCCCGGCGGCCAGCAGGTCCAGCAGCGCCCGGTTGCGGCGGACGTAGGGCTCGTGCAGCGACCGCGGTTCGTCCATGGTGTGGAAGAGCAGCCGCAGCTCGGCGAACAGCCGCGCCGCCGTCTCGTCCAGCCGGCGGCTGCGGCCCAGCGCCACCAGGGCCAGGTGGAAGCGCATGTTCGCCGTCCCGACGGCCGGCCAGTCCCCACGCCGGGCGGCGTCCTCGGCCGCGGCGACCGCGTCGTGCAACGGACGCAGCCGCACGGCGTCGAGCCCCTCCAGCCGCCGGACGACGTCGCACTCGATCGCCCGGCGCGCACGGTAGAGGTCGACCAGGTCGTCCTCGTCGAGCTCGGGGACGAAGACGCCGCGGTGCAGCCGGTGCACCAGCAGGCCCTCGTGGGTGAGCAGCCGGAACGACTCGCGCAGCGTGTTGCGGCTGACGTGCAGCACCTCGACCAGCTGCTCCTCGCTGAGCCGGGTCCCCGGGGGCAGGTCGCCCTCGATGACCCGGGCGCGCAGCAGCTCGGCGACCCGCTCGGCCGTGCTGGACCGGTCGAAGCTGCGCACCTCGGAGGCGACGGTGCGCAGCCAGCCCGTGTCCTGCGCGGCGTCGGTCATGCGGCCATCCTGCCCGGTCGGCGTGTGTCGGCGCCGTTAATTGTCCACCCATCCCCTTGTCGGATTGTTCAACAACTCCCTAGGTTCACCCGGCAAGGGGTGCTGCCCCGACGGACGCCGCCACCGCGCGGCCCGACCGACCCGACCGGGGAGACCCCATGGCACACGAAGCGCACGGCCCCACCACGCCGGCCACCGGCGGACGGCTGGCCACGAGCACCCGGTCGACGCTGCTGGGCGCGATGTTCCTGATGGCGACCTCCGCGATCGGGCCGGGCTTCATCACCCAGACGACCACCTTCACCGTGCAGCTGGGCGCGGCGTTCGCCTTCGCGATCGTCATCTCGATCCTGGTCGACATCGCGCTGCAGCTGAACGTGTGGCGGGTCATCGGCGTGAGCGGCCGCCGCGCGCAGGAACTGGGCAATCTCGTCCTCCCCGGCCTCGGCTGGGTGATGGCCGCGTTCCTGCTCGTCGGCGGGCTGGTGTTCAACATCGGCAACGTCGCCGGCTCCGGGCTGGGCCTGGACGCGATGCTCGGCCTGGACCCCAAGCTCGGCGGCGCCCTGTCGGCGCTGATCGCCATCGGCATCTTCCTCAGCAAGAAGGCCGGGCTGGCGGTCGACCGGATCGTGGTCGTCCTCGGGCTGGTGATGATCGCGCTGACCACCTACGTGGCGATCACCTCCGGCCCGCCCGTGGGGCAGGCGCTGAGGAACGTGGTGCTGCCCGAGCAGGTCGACGTCCTGGCGATCACCACGCTGGTCGGCGGCACCATCGGCGGCTACATCGTCTACGCCGGCGCGCACCGGCTGCTCGACTCCGGGGTCACCGGCCCCGCCCACGTCCGCGACATCACCCGCGGCTCGGTCACCGGCATCCTGATCACCGCCGTCATGCGGGTCGTGCTCTTCCTGGCCATCCTCGGCGTCGTCAGCGGCGGCGCCGCCCTCGACCCGGCCCGGCAGGCGGCCTCCGCGTTCGAGGCCGCGGCCGGCGAGGTGGGGCTGCGGGTGTTCGGCGTCGTGCTGTGGGCCGCGGCGATCACCAGCGTGATCGGCGCCAGCTACACCTCGGTGTCCTTCGTGACCTCCCGCACGACGACCTCCGACCGCACCCGCACGCTGCTCGTCGTCGGCTTCATCGCCGTGACCACGGCGGCCTACCTGCTCATCGGCACCGCGCCGGCCACCCTGCTGGTGTTCGCCGGCGCGTTCAACGGGCTGCTGCTGCCCATCGGCATCGCCGTCCTGCTGTGGGTCGCCACCCGGCGGGCCGACCTGCTCGACGGCTACCGCTACCCGCGCTGGCTGCTGGTGGTCGGCTGGGTGGCCTGGCTGCTGACGCTGTACCTGGCCGTCCGGTCGGTGCAGCCGGTCATCGACCTGTTCCGCTGAGCGCCGGACCGGGCAAGGAGAACGACATGGACCTCAACAGCGACCTCGGCGAGGGCTTCGGCCAGTGGACCCTCGGCGACGACGACGCCCTCCTCGGCGTGGTCACCAGCGCCAACGTCGCCTGCGGCTTCCACGCCAGCGACGCCGCGATCATGCGGCGGGTGTGCGAGAAGGCGGTCTCCTCCGGCGTCGCGATCGGCGCGCAGGTCGGCTACCGCGACCTGCCCGGCTTCGGCCGCCGGTTCATCGACATCGAGCCCGAGGCCCTCACCGCCGACGTCGTCTACCAGGTGGGCGCGCTGCAGGCCTTCGCGCGGATCGCCGGCGACCGGGTGCGCTACGTCAAGCCGCACGGCGCGCTCTACAACGCGATCGTCCACCACGAGGAGCAGGCCGCCGCGGTGGTGGCCGCCGTCGTGGCGCTGGACCCGACGCTGCCGGTGCTCGGCCTGCCCGGGTCGGCCTGGCTGCGGCTGGCCGCCGAGGCCGGGCTGACCGTCGTGCACGAGGCGTTCGCCGACCGCGCCTACACGCCCGAGGGCACGCTGGTCTCCCGCCGGCTGCCCGGCGCGGTGCTGCACGACCCGGCCGAGATCGCCGCCCGGTGCGTGGCGATGGCCGCGGGCGAGCCGGTCCGGGACGTCGAGGGCGGCGAGCTGACGCTGACGCCCGGCTCGATCTGCGTGCACGGCGACACCCCCGGCGCGGTCGAGATCGCCCGGCAGGTGCGCACGGCGCTGACCGCGGCCGGGGTCACCCTGACCCCGTTCGCCGCCGCCTGATGCGGCTGCTCCCCAGCGGCAGCACCGCGCTGCTGGTCGAGCTCGACGGGCTGGACGACGTCCTGGCGCTGTACGCCGCGTTGGCCGACGCGCCACCCGCGGGCGTGGTCGACGTCGTCCCGGCGGCCCGCACGGTGCTGCTGGTCACCGACCCCGCGCGCACCACGCTGGCCGCGGTGGCCGACGCGGTGCGGACGACGACGCCGCGACCCGGGGCGCAACGGTCCGGCGACACCGTCGAGCTGCCGGTGCACTACGACGGCGCCGACCTCGCCGACGCCGCCGGGCTGCTCGGCATCGGCCCCGGCGAGCTGGTCGAGCGGCACACCGGCGCCCCGTGGACGGTCGCCTTCTGCGGCTTCGCGCCCGGCTTCGGCTACCTCGTCCAGCCCGGGGGTGCGTGGGACGTGCCGCGCCGGGCCACCCCGCGCACGAAGGTCCCGCCGGGCTCGGTGGCGCTGGCCGGGGAGTTCAGCGGCGTCTACCCGCGCGAGTCCCCCGGTGGCTGGCAGCTCATCGGCCGCACCGACGTCGCCGTCTTCGACCTCGACCGCGACCCGGCCGCGCTGCTCCGGCCCGGCACCCGGGTGCGCTTCGTGGCGGTGCCATGAGCCTCACCGTGCTCTCCCCCGGCCCGCTGACCACCGTGCAGGACGAGGGCCGCCCCGGCCAGGCCGCGCTGGGGATCGGCCGCTCCGGCGTCGCCGACCGCGCCTCGGCCCGGCTGGCCAACCGGCTGGTGGGCAACCCGCTCGGGGCCGCGGTGCTGGAGGTGACCCTGGGCGGGCTGGCCGTGCGCGCGGAGGCCGACCTGCTCGTGGTCACCACCGGCGCCCGCTGCCCGGGCTCGCCGCACGACGCCCCCACCCCGCTGCGCACCGGGCAGGAGCTCCGGCTGGGCACCCCGGCCGCCGGGCTGCGCACCTACCTCGCGGTGCGCGGCGGCATCGCCGTCCCGCCGGTGCTGGGCTCGCGCGCCACCGACGTCCTCGCCGGGCTGGGGCCGGCCCTCGTCGCGGCCGGCGACGTGCTGCCGGTCGGGGCCCCGGCCGCGCCGCTGCCCGGGGTGGACCTCGCCGCGGTGCCCGGCCCGGCCGCCGGCGACCTGACCGTGACCGTGCTGCCCGGCCCGCGCGCCGACTGGTTCGGCGACGCCGGCTGGGCCGCGCTCACCGGGCAGCGGTGGGCGGTCACCAGCGAGAGCAACCGGGTCGGGCTCCGGCTGGACGGCGTCCCGCTCGAGCGGCTGCGCACCGGTGAGCTGCCCAGCGAGGGCATGGTCCGCGGCGCGCTGCAGGTGCCGCCGTCGGGCACGCCGGTGCTCTTCCTCGCCGACCACCCGGTCACCGGCGGCTACCCGGTGATCGGCTACGTCGCCGACGCCGACGTCGACCGGTGCGCCCAGCTGCGCCCGGGGCAGGGCCTGCTGCTGCGCGCCGGCTGAGCGGCGGTGAGGATCGGGGCGTGTTCGAGGAGCAGGTGCAGGAGCTCGGCCGGGCGTCCGGCGCGCACGGCGAGGTCGTGCTGCGCCGGCGCGGCGGGGTGACCGAGCTGATCGTCGACGGCGTCTTCGCGATGGACGACGTCGACACCACCACCGAGCGCGCGCTGGCCACCGAGACGCTGGGCCGCTGCACCGGCGCTGGCCTGCGGGTGCTGGTCGGCGGGCTGGGCCTGGGCTGGACCGCGGCGACCGTGCTGGCCGACCCTCGGGTGGCCGCGGTGGAGGTCGCCGAGCTGCAGCCCGCGCTGGCCGGCTGGGCCGCCGACGGGCTGCTGCCCGGGCTCCCCGGTGGGCTGCCGGAGCGGCTGCGGGTGCGCACCGCCGACGTGGCCGACGTCCTCGCCGCGACGCCGGACAGCTGGGACGCCGTGCTGCTCGACGTCGACAACGGCCCGGCGTTCCTCGTCCACCAGGCCAACGCCGGGCTGTACGAGCCGGCCGGGCTGGCCACCGCGCTCACCGCATTGCGGCCCGGCGGGATGCTGGCCGTCTGGTCCAGCGACCCGACGCCGGAGCTCGCCGACCAGCTCACCGCGCTGCCGGGCACCACCGACGTCGAGCACCGGCTGCTGCCGGTCGAGCGGGAGGGCCGCCGCTTCGACTACGCGATCGTGCTGGCCCGCCGGGCCGGTCAGTCCCCGCGCGGGGGCAGGTAGGCCGAGCCACCGCGCAGGCGGGCGCGGGCCGCGGTCACCAGCGGGGCCAGGACGACGCCGTCGCGGGCGAGCCTCGCGCGCAGCTGGCGGCGGTGGGTGAGCACGCCGACCAGCCCGATGCCCCAGAACACGTACTGCACCGCGAAGGCGGCCCGGAAGGCGTCCAGCGAGTAGTCGGTCGAGCTGCCGGGGGTCAGCACGTCGAGCACGAACCCGATCGCCAGCACCGTGAGCAGCGAGGCGACGAAGCCGCCCACGTTGACCACGCCGCTGGCGCTGCCGGAGCGCTCGACCGGGTTCTCGGTGCGGGCGAAGTCGAAGCCGATCATCGACCCCGGCCCGTTGGTTCCGAGCACCAGCACGAGCACGACCAGCAGCCACAGCGGTGCCGGGCCCGGCCACAGCAGCACGACGGTCCAGGTGACCGCGGTGATCCCGAGGATGCCGAACACCAGGTTCGACCGGCGCAGCGGCCAGCGGGCGACCAGCTGGCCCAGCAGCGGGCCGAACCCCATCCCGACGACCACCAGCAGGCTCAGCAGCGTGGCGGCCGCCCCGGCGGACAGGCCCTGGCCGGTGGTCAGGAACGGGTACCCCCACAACAGCGCGAACACGGTGCCGGAGAACTGGGTGACCAGGTGGGTGAACAGACCGATCCGGGTGCCCGGCTCGCGCCAGGTGTCGACCAGGTTGCGGCGCACCTGGGCCAGGCCGGCGGGCGGGGCGAGCACCGTGCCCGGCGGGGCGTCGCGCAGCGCGACGAGCACCAGCACCGCGGCCAGCACGCCCATCGCCGCAGCGCCCAGGAACGTCGGCTCCCAGCCGGCGGAGTGCAGCAGGCGCACGAGCGGGTAGGCCGCGGCGATCTGCCCGATCTGACCGAGGATGCCGGTCAGCTGGGTGATCACCGGCACGACCCGGCCGGGGAACCACAGCGGCACCAGGCGCAGCACGCTGATGAAGGTCATCGCGTCGCCCGCGCCGACCAGCACCCGGGCGACCACCGCGGTCGGGACGTCGGTGGCCAGCGCCAGCACCAGCTGGCCCACGGCCATGGTGAGCGCCCCGGTGAGGATCATCCGGCGCGAGCCGAACCGGTCCAGCGCGACGCCCACGGGCACCTGCAGCCCGGCGTAGACGGCCAGCTGCAGCACCAGGAACAGCGAGATCGCCGACGCCCCGGCGGAGAAGCGCTCCTGGGCCTCGACCCCGGCGACGCCGAGGGAGGCCCGGTGGAAGATCGCGATCGCGTAGGCGACGAGCGCGACGGCCCAGATCGCGTAGGCCCGCCGGGTGGTGGCGGTCGACGGCGCGCTCGGGGTGGACACGTACACAGAGGACACCACGGTCCCGCCGCTGCTTCCCCGGGGGTCCGGTGAGATCGCTCACCGGCGGTGCCGGTGGGGTCACTCGAAGACGACGGTCCGGCTCCCGTGGACGACGACGCGGTTCTCGGTGTGCCAGCGGACGGCGTGCGCGAGAGCGCGGGTCTCGGCCTCCCGGCCGCGGGCGGCGAGCTGCTCGGGGGTCAGCGCGTGGTCGACCCGGAGCATCTCCTGCTCGATGATCGGGCCCTCGTCGAGGTCGGCGGTGACGTAGTGCGCGGTCGCGCCGATGAACTTCACCCCGCGGGCGTGCGCCTGGTGGTAGGGCCGGGCGCCCTTGAAGCTGGGCAGCATCGAGTGGTGGATGTTGATCGCCCGTCCCTCGAGCTGCCGGCACAGGTCGTCGGAGAGGATCTGCATGTAGCGGGCCAGCACCACCAGCTCCACCCGCTCGGCCCGCACGATCTCCAGCAGCGCCGCCTCGGCCTCCGGCTTGGTCTCGCGGGTGACCGGGACGTGGTGGAAGGGCACGCCGTAGAACTCCGCGGTGCCCGCCAGGGTCGCGTGGTTGGACACGACCGCGACCACGTCGAGGGCCAACTCTCCGATGGAGTTGCGGAACAGCAGGTCGTTGAGGCAGTGCGCGTACTGGCTGACCATGATCAGCACCCGCTGCCGGGCCGCGCCGTCGGTCATCCGCCACCTCATCCCGAAGGTGTCGGCGATCCCGGTGAAGGTCCGGCGCAGGGCGTCGAGGTCCAGCGGTGCGCCGTCGACGCGGGCGAACTCGACCCGCATGAAGAACATGCCGCTCACCGGGCTGTCGAACTGGTGGCTCTCGACGATCGTGCAGCGCTCCTGCACGAGCAGGCCGGACACCGCGTGGACGATGCCCGGGGCGTCCGTGCAGCTGAGCACCAGGACCCCGTGCTGCGCACCGGCCGGCCGTGTCATCGCGCCTCCTCGTCCAGGTCGGTCCCCGCTCGGCCGTGGTCGGGAGCGGGCGCCCTCGTCGTGAACCTATGCAGCGCAGCCGGGCCCCGGATGCCGCAGATGACGCCTCCCCGGCGACGGCAGGAGTCGGCGGGGGCGAGACATTCGACGTAGCCGCCCGGGTCAGCGGCCGGCGGCCGCCAGGGCCGCGGCCAGCCGGGGGTAGACGCGGCGGACGTTGCCCTCGAACACCGCCGCCCGCGCGTCCTCGTCCAGGGCCGATGCCTCGACGTAGCGGCGGGTGTCGTCGTAGTACTGCCCGGTCCGCGGGTCCCGGCCGCGCACCGCGCCGACCATCTCGGACCCGAACAGGACGTTCGCGGTGTCGATGACGTCGAGCAGCAGGTCGATGCCGGGCTGGTGGTAGACGCAGGTGTCGAAGAAGACGTTGCCCATGACGTTGGACTCCACCGGCGGCTGCCCGAGCATGTCGGCCAGCCCGCGGTACCGGCCCCAGTGGTAGGGCACCGCCCCGCCGCCGTGCGGGACCACCAGCCGCAGGTCGGGCAGGTCGGTGAACAGCGAGCCCTGCACCAGCTGCATGAAGGCCGTCGTGTCGGCGTTGATGTAGTACGCGCCGGTCCCGTGGAAGACCGGGGTCGCCGACGCCGAGACGTGCACCATCGCCGGGACGTCGAGGTCGGTCATCGCCTCGTAGAACGGGTACCAGCTGCGGTCGGTCAGCGGCGGGGAGGTCCAGTACCCGCCGCTGGGGTCGGGGTTGAGGTTGCAGCCCACGAAGCCGAGGTCCTGCACGCACCGGCGCAGCTCGGCGATCGAGTCCTCGATCGGGGCGCCCGGCGACTGCGGCAGCTGGCACACGCCGACGAACCGGTCCGGGTACAGGGCGGTGACCCGGGCGACGAGGTCGTTGCACCGGCGGGACCACTCCTGGCTGACCGCCGAGTCGCCGACGTGGTGGGCCATCGCCGAGGCGCGCGGGGAGAACAGCGTGACGTCGATGCCGCGCTCGTCCATCAGCCGCAGCTGGCTGCCCTCGATCGTCTCCCGGATCTCGTCGTCGCTGATCCGCGGGTAGGCCGGGGTGTCGTCGCCGGCCTCCCAGGCCGCGACCTGCGCCTCCCGCCAGGCGGTGTGCGCGGCGGGAGCGGTCGTGTAGTGGCCGTGGCAGTCGATGATCACGGGGTCGCCTCCCGGGCGTCGGTGGAGTCGCGGAGCTGGGCGAGCAGGTCGCGGGCGGCCGCGGCGACCCGCGGCTCGACGCCCAGGTCGCGCAGCTGCTCGGTGGCCGCGGTCATCTCGTCGGCCCGCCGGCGCGCGTGCCGGTGCGTGCCGTCGACCAGCCGGTCGATCGCGTGCTCGTCGAACCCGGCGAGCTCGGCGGCGATGTCGCCGCGCAGCCAGTCGGCGCAGCCGGCGCGCTCGGCACCGGCCAGCGCCTCGACGACCGCCGCGGCCAGCCCCTTGTAGAACACGCTGCGCAGCAGCTTGCGGGAGATCGCCTCGCCCACTCCCCCGGGCTGGACGGTGACCTGCGCGCCGAGCGCCGACAGCTCCCGGGCGTAGGTCTCCGCCGCCGGGCCCGACACCAGCATCGGCGTCCGCAGGCCCTTGCCCGGCACCGGCGCCATCAGGGCGACGTCGACGACGGGCACCGACTCCCCCGCCGCCTGCGCCAGGGCCACCTTGAGCGCGGGGGCGGCCGTGTTCAGGTCGGCCCAGATCGTGCCCGGCCGCAGCGCGGGCAGCGCGGCGGTCAGCGCGGGCAGCGCGTCGTGCGAGCTGTTGACGCTGAGCACCAGGTCGGCGTCGGCGACCGCGGCGGCCTCGCCGTCCCGGGGCGCCACACCGTCCACCCGGATGGCCAGCGGGTCGTACCCGCGGACGTCGGCGCCCGCGGCGACCAGGTCCCGGGCGATCTCGGACCCGGCCTCGCCCAGGCCGAGCATCGCGATCCGGGTGCTCACGCCGGCTCCTGGGGCACCGGCGGCGTGCCGTGGGTGTGGAAGGTGGCGATGGTCTGCAGCCCCCACGCCTGGCCCTTGGCGCGCTCGGCCGCCGACCAGTCGACCGACTGCCAGTCCGGGGCGAGCACCAGCCGGGCGCCGGGGTTGTCCAGCTCGATCCGGTTGCCGGCCGGGTCCCAGACGTAGAGGAAGAAGCTCTGCTGGATGGTGTGCTTGTGCGGCCCGGTCTCGATGTGGACGCCGTGCTCGAGCGCCAGGTCGGCGGCGCGCAGGACGTCGTCCCGGCTGTCGACGGCGAACGACAGGTGGTGCAGCCGGCCGGACGTGCCGGTGTTGTCCCGGGTCCAGACCGCGTCATAGCCCTTGTTGGTGAACGTCGTCCAGCTGCCGGCGACGCCGTCGTCGAGCACGATCTGCTCGGTGACCATCCCGCCGAGGACGTCGCGGGCGAAGTCGCGGTTGGCGACGACGTCGACGCCGAGGTAGTTGACGTGGTCGATCCGGCGGACGCTGACGCCGCGGCCGGGGTAGGCCTGCGCCTGGTTCTTCAGCGCCGGCACGAGGTCGCCCTCCGGCCGGTACCACTCGGTCTCGAAGTAGACGCCCATCTCGTGCCCGTCGGGGTCGGTGAACACGTAGACCGGGCCGTAGCCGGGGTCGCCGTCCTGCCAGCCCCGGCCCAGCCCGGTCGCCTCGATGGCCGCGACCCGGCGGGCCAGCGCCTCGGGGCTGCTGGCCCGGAAGTTGGTCCGCCCCACCCCCGGCTGCGCGGCCGCGGTGAGCTTGACCGTGGTGTTCTCGTAGTCGTCCCAGGCGCGCAGGAAGACCGAGTCCCCGCTGCGCCCGTGCTCGGTCATCCCGAGGTAGCGGACGTAGAAGTCCAGGCACTCCTCCGGCTTGTCGGTGAGCAGCTCGACGTGGGCGAGGTGGGCGATGTCGTGCAACGGGGGCACAGCACTCTCCTTCGAGCACGGGGTCCTGGCAGGGGGTCCTTCAGGCGCGGGGGTAGGCCGTGCCGTCGAACAGCTTGCGGGCGGTGCGCACGACGCCGGAGCGGACCGCCCGCGGCGGGGTGACGCCGGTGTCGACGACGACGTCGACGAGCAGGTGGCCGGTCGGGTGCTCGACGTCGACCTGCGAGGTGCCGGCCGGCCAGCCGGCGGTGAGCTCGTGCCCGACCGCGCCGGGCAGCAGCATCCCGGTGACCACGCTGACCGCACCGAGGACGCCGATCGAGCTGTGCGGCTGCACCGGGATGAACGACCGCGTGCACACTCCTCCGCCGTCGCGGGCGGCGGCGAGCAGCACCGTCTTGGGCACCGAGGACGTGGCCACGTCGCCCATGCCCATCAGCTCCGCGGCTTCGCGGCGGAAGGCGTCGACCCGCGCGAGCAGGTCCGCGTCGGCGGCCAGCTCCTCGTGCGGCTCGTACCCGGTGAGCCCGAACGCCTCGGCCCTCGCGAGCACGACGGGCATGCCGTTGTCGACGCAGGTGACCTCGATGCCCGCGACGGTGTCCCGGACGCGCCCGGTGGGCAGCAGCGCGCCGGTGGCCGAGCCCTCCGTGTCGGTGAACGCGAGCACCACCGGCGCCGCCGTCCCGGGGACGCCGGCGATCCCGGCGTCGCCGCGGTACTCGACCCGCCCGCCCGGCGTCGGGAAGGTGGCGACGGCGACGCTGCCGGAGTTGACCATCCGGATCCGCACGCTGGTCTCGCCGTCGCCGGCCGGGACCAGCCCGCGCTCGACGGCGAACGGCCCGACCCCGGCCAGCACGTTGCCGCAGTTCTGCCGGTCGCTGACCGTGGCGTCGTCGACGCCCAGCTGCAGGAACAGGTAGTCGACGTCGGCGTCCGGGTGCTCCGAGGGCGACACGAGCGCGACCTTGCTGGTGAGCGTGGTGGCACCGCCCAGGCCGTCGATCTGCCGGGGGTCCGGGGTGCCCATCAGGCGCAGCAGCAGGTCGTCGCGCGCGGCGGGGTCGGCCGGCAGGTCGCCGGCCTCGAAGAACAGCCCGCGCGAGGTGCCGCCGCGCAGCATGGTGCAGCGGACGCCGGTGTCGTCGTAGCTCACGGCTGCTGCGCCCACTCCGCGTGCGGCACGTACTCGATGCCGAAGTCGGGCAGCTTCGCGCGCAGGCCGTAGCGGTCCAGCCCGAGCTCGCCCTGCCGGAAGGCCGCACGGGTGGCCGCCTCCTTGTCCAGCCGCGCCTGCCCGGCCGACAGCGCCCGCGGCACGTCGCCGCGCGGCACCACAAGCACGCCGTCGTCGTCGGCCAGGACGACGTCGCCCGGTGAGACCAGCTGCCCACCGAGGACGACCGGCACGTTGACCGACCCCGCGGTCGCCTTGACCGAGCCCTGCGCGCTCACCGCGGTCGACCAGGCCGGGAAGCCCATCGCACGCAGCTCGGCGACGTCGCGCACGCCGCTGCCCAGTACGACGCCGCGGACCCCGCGCTGGGCCAGCGCGGTGGCGAACAGCTCGCCGAACAGCCCGTCGGTCGACGGCGAGTTCGTGGCGACCACCAGGACGTCGCCGGGCCGGCACTGCTCCACGGCGACGTGGATCATCAGGTTGTCGCCGGGCCAGCACAGCGCGGTCACCGCGGTGCCGCCGATCCGGGCGCCGGACCAGGCCGGCCGGAACGCCGGGCCCAGGTAGCCGACCCGGCCCAGGGCCTCGTGCACGGTGGCGACCCCGAAGCCGCCCAGGGTCTCGGCGTCCGCCGGGTCGGCGCGGGGCGGATCGGTAACGACGACGTTCCTCATGCGGGGCCTCCGGGCTCGGGGGTCGGCTGGGACAGCGCCGCGATGACGCTGCGGAAGTGCGCGACCGCGGCCGCCTCGGCCCGGTCGGGGTCGCGCCCGGTGACCGCCGCGACCAGCTCGGTCAGCTCCGCGAGGCTGACCCGGGGGCGCCCGGGCCGCAGCGAGAGCCGGAACTGGTGGCGCACCAGCTGCGCCTGCAGCTTCCCGACGAGGTCGGCGGCGACCGCGTGCCGGGCGGCCTCGGCCACCAGGCCGTGCAGCTGCTGGATGAGCTCGCCGTACTTGAGCACGTCACCGGAGTCGACGGCCGCGGTCATGGAGTCCAGGTGCGCGCGCAGCCGGTCGGCCTCGGCGTCGGTGACCCGCTCGGCGGCCTTGCGGGCGAGCAGCGCCTCCAGCGGCAGCCGGCACTCGGTGATCTCGACGGCCTCGGCGGTCGACACCACCCGGACCCGCGCGCCGCGGTGGGGCATCCGCTCCACCAGCCGCTCGGCGACCAGCGCGTCCAGGGCCAACCGGACGGTCCCGCGGCTGACGCCGAGCACCTCGACCAGGTCGGCCTCGACCAGCCGGACGCCCGGCGGCAGGTCGCCCCGCGAGATCGCCGCCCGCAGGCTGCCCGCCGCGTCCTCGTGCCCGGCTGTGCCCATCCCGACCTCCCCGGTCCGCAGGGCGGCGACGCTAGCGGGCTGTCGACAGGATCGTCAACAATCCTGCTGACATCGCGCGGGACGGTCCGGGCTCACCAGAGGACGCCGGGGTTGAGGATGCCCAGCGGGTCCAGCGCGTCCCGCACCCGCCGGCCGACGTCCATCACGTCCGGCCCGAGCTGGCGGGGCAGCACCCCGACCTTGGTCCGCCCCACCCCGTGCTCGCCGCTGATGGTGCCGCCGCAGTCGAGCGCGACCTGCAGCACCGCCTCGAACGCCTCCTGTGCCCGGCGGGCGGAGTCCTCGTCCCCGGGGGTGCGGACGATCGCGGCGTGCAGGTTGCCGTCGCCGGCGTGGGCGAAGACCGGGATCGGTGTGCCGGTCGCCGCCGCGACGGCCTCGATGCGCGCCATGGCCACCGGCAGCCGGTCCACCGGCACGCAGACGTCCTCGGCCAGGACGTCGCCCAGCGCGTCGATCGCCGGGCCCGCGGCGCGGCGCGCCTCCAGGAACAGGTCGCCCTCGACCGGGTCGTCGAGGGCGTACGCGCGCAACGCCCCGGCCTCCTCGCAGCACGCCACCATGACGGCCACCTCCGCCTCCCGCGCCGTCCCGGGGGCGTCGGACTGGCCGACCAGCAGGCAGCCGGCGTCGCGGTCCAGGCCCATCGGGCGGAAGTCCTCGACCGCGTTGACCGCCCCGGTGTCCATCAGCTCGAGCATCGACGGGCGCACCCGCAGCGACATCGCCACGACCGCCTCCGCCGCGGCCCGGGTGCTGTCGAACCAGGCCACCAGCGTCGCCGACGGGGCCGGGAGCGGGACCAGTCGGAGCACCACCCGGGTGACCACCCCGAGCGTGCCCTCGCTGCCCACGAAGAGCTTGAGCAGCGACAGCCCGGCGACGTCCTTGACCGTGCGTCCGCCGAGGGTGACCAGCCGGCCGTCGGCCAGGACCACGTCCAGGCCCATCACGTAGTCGGTGGTGACGCCGTACTTGACGCAGCAGATGCCGCCGGCGTTGGTGGCGACGTTCCCGCCGATCGTCGAGATGCGGAACGAGCCGGGGTCCGGCGGGTACCAGAGCCCGTGCAGCGCGGCGGCGTCCTTGACCGCGGAGGTGAGCGCACCGGCCCCGGCCACGACCGTGCGGGTGGCCGGGTCGACCTCGATCGCCGTCATCCGCTCGGTGCTCACCACCAGGCAGCCCTCGACCGCCGTGGCACCACCGGCCAGGCCGGTGCCGGTGCCGCGTGGGACCACCGGCACGCGGTGCCGGGCGGCCCAGCCGAGGGCGGCCTGCACGTCCGCGGCGTTCTCGGCGAGCACCACGGCCAGCGGCCGGCCGGCGGGCATCCGCGTCCAGTCGTGGCGGTACGGCTCGGTCTCCGCCGGGTCGGTGACGACCCGCCCCGCGGGCAGCAGCCCCCGCAGCTCGTCGACGGGTGTGGTCTGCGTCACCGTGCGGTCCATGGCGCACAAGCAACCAGACGCCGTTCCCGCAGCGCAAGACCACCCCGGCGTCCGGGGGTGGCGGGAGGACGGCCGGCGTGGCAGGTTCCGGGCCCTCCGGCGCCCGCCGGGTGGACGACCCCCCGGAGGTCCGCGATGCGCTCCCGACCCACCCCGAGCCGGTCGTGCGGCTGAACCGCGCGGTCAACCTCGCCGACGTCCGCGAGGCCGCCCGGCGGCGGCTGCCGCGCCCGGTCTTCGACACCATCGACGGCGGCGCCGACGACGAGCTCACGCTGACCCGCAACGAGACCGCCTTCCGCGACCTGCTGGTCACCCCGCGCCCGCTCGTCGACGTGACCACCCGGTCGATGCGCACCGAGGTGCTCGGGCAGCCGGTGGCGCTGCCGGTGCTGCTCGCGCCGACCGGGGGCGCGCGCGTGGCGCACCGGCACGCCGAACTGGCGGTCGCGGCGGCCGCGGCGTCCCGGCACACCGTGTACGTGCAGGGCACCGTCACCAGCTGGTCGCTGGAGGACGTGGCCGCGGCCGGCGGCGGCAGCTCCTGGTACCAGCTCTACCTGCCCGCCGACCGGTCGCGGACCGCGGCGATGGTCGACAGGGTGGTCGCCGCCGGCTACCGGGCGCTGGTGCTCACCGTCGACACCGCGGTGTTCGGCGGGCGGGAGCGCGACCGGCGCAACGGCACCGCGCTGCCGGTCCGCATCCGGCCCCGGCTGGCGCTGCAGGGGGCCGGCCGGCCCGCCTGGGCGGTCGACTTCGTGCGCGGCGCGGTGCAGCTGCCCGGGCCCCTGTCGGGCAGCCGCGGGCTGTCGGTGCGGGCCACCCAGGAGCAGATCCTGGCCTCCCCGTCGCCGGTCACCTGGGCCGACCTGGCCTCGGTCCGGGCGCTGTGGCCCGGTCCCCTGGTGGTCAAGGGGGTGCTCGGCCCGGAGCAGGTGCAGCGGCTGCTCGACGAGGGCGTCGACGGGGTGGTCGTCTCCAACCACGGGGGGCGGCAGCTCGACGGGGTGCCGGCCACGATCGAGGCGCTGCCGGCCGTGGTCGACGCGGTCGCCGGGCGCGCCGAGGTGTTCCTCGACGGCGGGGTGCGCCGGGGCACCGACGTCCTCAAGGCGCTCGCCCTGGGCGCGCGGGCGGTGATGATCGGGCGCCCGTACCTGTTCGGGCTGGCCGCCGGCGGGCAGGCCGGCGTCGAGAAGGTGCTCGACGTGCTGGGCACCGAGCTGGACCGGGCGATGGCGCTCAGCGGGTGCGCGACCGTGGCCGACGTCGACGCCGGTCTGGTCCGGCGGGTGGGCCGGTGACCGCCGCCGGGCCGGTGGCGACCGGGCGCTCCAGCCGGCCGTAGGCCAGGCCCGCGACCGCGAGCCCGGCGGCGAGGGCGCCCAGGACGAGCGGCCGGGCCGTCCACCCGCCGGCTGCCCCGGCCGCCACGACCAGTGGCGGGCCGAGGAGCTGCCCGATGCCCGAGCCCTGCATCAGCAGCCCGACCGACGCCCCCGCCGACGGGGACCTGGCCGACATCGCGACGACCCCGCTGAACGCGGCGGCCGGCACCACCCCGGAGCACGCGGAGAACGTCAGGGCCGCGGCGATGCGCACCCCCAACGGCCGGCCCGGGTCGAACAGCGGCCACACGGTGGCGGCCATGCAGGCCGCCCCACCGAGGAAGAGCGCGCGACGGGACCACCCCCGGTGCAGCAGCAGCGCGCCCAGCAGGTTGCTCGGCGCGTTGACCAGGAAGACCGCGGCGGTGACCGTGCCCGCCGCCGGCAGCGAGAGCTGGCCGGCGCCCACCAGCAGCGTGGGCAGCAGACCGACGACGGCCAGGTACTGCGCGGCGTAGAGGGCGAAGAGGCCCGACACGCACAGCACGCCCGGGGCGCGCAACGCGCGGGTCAGCCCATCGACGCGCGGCAGCCGGCGGACCGGTCCGGGCGGCACCCAGCGGGCCACCGCCACCAGCACCGCCGCGGTGCAGGCGGCGTCGGCCAGGCAGACCACCGGCCAGCCCCAGCCGGTGAGCGCCGGCGGGACGAACAGCACGGCGAGCCCCGAGCCCACCGGCATGTACACCCCCCAGCCGCCCACGACCAGCCGGCGGTGGCCGGGCGCGGCCAGCGACGGCAGCAGCGCGGGCGCGGCCAGGACCACCAGCACGAAGCCCAGCCCCTCGGCGACCCGGGCACCCAGCAGCCACGGCGTGGAGGCGGCGACCGCACCCGCCAGGTTGGCCAGCACCACGGCGAGCAGCCCCAGCTGCACCTGCCGGCGGAAGCCCAGGCCCTGGCCCAGCCAGCCGAGCAGCGCACCGGCGGCCGCACCCATCGCGCTGACGACGGAGAGGAACCAGGCCGCGGCCGCGGAGCTGAGCCCGAACTGCTCGGTCAGCACCGGCAGGGCGGCGGCGCCCTTGCCGATCTGGACGGCGGCCACCACCCCGGCGGCGGCCAGGCTGACGACCGCCGCCCAGGACGTGCAGGTACGGGCCGGCCCGGGCTCCAGCGCCATGCACCGCTCCCCTCGCCGACCGACCGCTCGCGCCCTGCCTACCCGCGGCGCGGTCGCGGCGTCGCCGTCCGGGCCCCGATCCCCGAGAGACGCGACAAATGACCTGGCGGGCAGGCCGGTCCGACGTGGTCGACCGGGCCACATCGCGCGCTCCAGGTCGCCGAAGAGCCGTGTCCCCGGGCCCGTCGGCCGCCCTACGCTCGCCCCGAACGGTGACGCCGCTCACTTCCTGCGCGGTGCGTCCGAGGTCCTCGACGGGAGGCACGTGACCAGGTCCAGCCAGGGCGCCCAGCCGGTCGTCGCCGAGGCGCCGGGGAGCCCGGCCCCGGCCGCCTCGGCCGACGCCGCCGCGCCCGGCCCCGCCGGCAGCCGGTCCGACGACGCGGCGCGCGCCGGCCGCCGGCGGACGTCGGACTGGGCGCTGCCGCTGCTGGGCGTGGCCCTCGCCGTGGCCGTCTTCGAGCTCGCCCCGCGGCTGGGCCTGGTCGACCGGCGCTTCCTGCCGCCGGCGTCGGAGATGTTCCGCGCGCTGGGGTCCCGGGTCGCCGACGGGACGCTGTGGCAGCCGATCGGGCAGACGCTGCAGGGCTGGTCGCTGGGGCTGGGCACCGCCCTGGTCATCGCGCTGCCGCTGGGCATCCTGATCGGCTCGGTGTTCCTGCTGTTCATGTCGACCCGGACGATCGTCGAGTTCCTCCGGCCGATCCCGTCGGTGGCGCTCATCCCGCTCACCGCGCTGGTCTTCGGCGCCGGGCTCGAGGGCAAGTGGTTCCTCGCCTCCTTCGCCGCGACCTGGCCGATCCTGCTGCAGACGCTCTACGGCGTCCGGGACGTCGACCCGACGGCGATGGAGACCGCCCGCTCCTTCGGCATCCCGCCGCTGCAGCGGCTGCGCCGGGTGGTGCTGCCCAGTGCCCTGCCCTACGTGGTCACCGGCGTCCGCATCTCCTCGGCGGTGGCGCTGATCCTGTCGGTCACCGTCGAGCTGGTGCTCGGGGCGCCGGGGCTCGGCCAGGAGATCAACGTCGCGCGGCAGAGCGGCGCCGTCGACACCATGTACGCGCTGATCATCGTGACCGGGCTGATCGGCTGGGTCCTCAACATCGCGCTGTCGGCCGTCGAGCGCCGGCTGCTGCACTGGCACGCCTCGCAGCGGGAGCGGAACCGATGAGGGAGAAGCGGTCGATCCGCGTGCTGGGGGTCGGCCTGGAGGTCGCCGTCCCGATCGCCGTGCTGGCGGTGTGGGCGCTGCTGTCGGCCGACAGCGAGTCGTTCTACTTCCCGCCGCTGCTCGACGTCTTCCGGGCGTTCGGCGACACCTGGCTGTTCGAGCGGGTCGGCACCGACGTGCTGCCCAGCCTGGGCCGGCTCTTCGCCGGCTACGCGCTGGCCGTGGTCGCGGCCGTCGTGCTCGGGGTGGCGCTGGGCTCCTCCCGGACGCTGGGCCGGATGGTCGACCCCGTCGTGCAGTTCCTGCGGGCGATCCCCGCCCCGGTGCTCATCCCCGCCGGCATCCTGCTGCTGGGCGTCGGCTCGGGGATGAAGGTGGCCCTGATCGCCTTCGTCTGCCTGTTCCCGGTGCTGCTCAACACCATCGACGGCGTGGCCGGCGTCGACCCGGCGCTGCGGGAGACCGCACGCAGCTTCCAGATCCCGTGGCACGAGCGGCTGTTCCGGGTGGTGCTGCCCTCGGCAGCACCGCAGATGTTCGCCGGCGCCCGGGTCAGCCTGTCCCTCGCCGTGATCATGATGGTCGTCTCCGAGATGGTCGGCAGCACCAACGGGATCGGCTACTTCGTCCTGCAGTCCCAGCGCACCTACGCCATCACCGAGATGTGGGCCGGGATCTTCCTGCTGGCGCTCCTCGGCTACGTGCTGAACGTCGTCTTCCTGTCCATCGAGCGCCGCGCGCTCCGCTGGCACCGCGGTGCCCGCGCCGGCGCCGGCTGACCTGCGGAGGTACGCCCGTGTTGCGAGTCGAGAACCTGCGGAAGGTCTACCAGGAGGGCACCAAGCGTGCCTTCGAGGCGGTGGCCGACCTGAGCTTCACCGTGGAGCAGCGGGAACTGGTCTGCATCGTCGGCCCGTCCGGGGCCGGCAAGACCACGCTGCTGAAGATGATCGCCGGGCTGCTCACGCCCAGCTCCGGCACCGTCCACCTCGACGGCGAGGTGGTGACCGGGCCGCCGGAGAAGATGGCGCTGGTCTTCCAGGACTACTCGCGGTCGCTCTACCCGTGGATGACCGTCGAGCAGAACGTCGCCTTCCCGCTCAAGCACCGCAAGCTGGGCAAGGGCGAGGCGACCGGGCTGATCCGGGACACGCTGCAGTCGGTCGGCCTGGCCGGGGCCGGCGCCAAGTACCCGTGGCAGCTGTCCGGGGGCATGCAGCAGCGCGTGGCGATCGCCCGGGCGCTGGCCTACCAGCCCGAGATCCTGCTGATGGACGAGCCCTTCGCCTCCGTCGACGCCCAGACCCGGGCCGACCTCGAGGACCTCGTGCTGCAGTTGCGCGCCCGGTACGGGGTCACGGTCGTGTTCGTCACCCACGACATCGACGAGTCGGTCTACCTCAGCGACCGGGTCATCGTCCTGACGCCCTCACCGACCCGGGTGCAGGAGATCGTCGACATCCCGCTGCCCCGGCCGCGCGACCAGGTCGACACCAAGGAGCTGCCGGAGTTCGCGCAGCTGCGCGGCTACGTGTGGCGCTCGATCAAGCGCCCGGAGCTCACCGACGCACCCGTCTGACCGGCCGCGACCGGCCCCGTTCCTCCCGTACGACGACTCAAAGGAGAGTTGATGAGCCCCCGCCCGATCACCCGTCGCACGACATCAGCGGTCGCCGGCCTCGCCGTCGTCGCGCTCGCGGCCACCGGCTGCGGTGGCAGCGAGTCCGACTCCGGAGGAGGTGGGGACGCCGCCGCCGGAGGGACCACCACGATCCAGATCGGCACCCTCCCCATCGGCAACTCCGCCCCGATGTACCTGGGCATGGAGCAGGGCTTCTTCGAGGAGCAGGGGCTGGTGGTCGAGCCGACCGTGCTGCAGAGCGGCAACGAGATCATCACCGGGATGGTCGCCGGCGACTACGACATCGGCTTCGTCGGCTACATCTCCGCAGGCATCGCCGCGGCCAAGAACGTGCCGATCTGCGTGCTCACCGCCAGCGACGCCACCGGCACCACGCCCGAGGACGACTGGCAGGTGATGGTCGCCGGCGGCGACAGCCCGATCGCCTCCCCGGCCGACCTCGCGGGCAAGACCGTCAGCGTCAACGGCCTGGGCGGCGTCGCCGAGGTGATGATCAAGGCGGCGCTGGACCAGGAGGGCGTCGACTGGCGCAGCGTCAAGCTCATCGAGGTGCCCTTCCCGGAGGTGCCCGCCGCGGTCGCCGCCGGCCGCATCGACGCCGGCTACACCTCCGAGCCCTTCGTCACCACGGTCATCGACCAGGGCGGCAAGGTCGTCTTCGCCCCGCAGTCGGCGATCGCCCCCGAGTACCCGAACGGCTCCTACGCCACCAGCCAGCAGATCTTCAGCTCCGAGCCCGAGCTCATGCAGAAGTTCGAGGCGGCGATGACCAAGTCGCTCGAGTACGCCCGGGACAACCCCGACGCCGTGCGCCAGATCATCCCGACCTACACCAAGATCCCGGCCGAGGTGGCGAGCCGGATGCGGCTGCCGGTCTTCCAGCCCGAGCTCGACGCCGAGGCCATCGACCAGCAGATGGGCTTCCTGGAGACCTACGACATCGTCGAGGAGGCCCCCACCGCCGACGACCTGTTCTGCGGCTGACCGCTCCCGCCGCGCCCGGGCCACCCCGGGCGCGGCGGCCGGACCGCACCACCTGAGCAGACACCCGAGAGGACGGACGACCGTGCGCGTGGCAGAGGCGATCGGGCAGGAACTGGCCCGGCAGGGGCTGGACCAGGTGTTCGGCGTGGTCGGCAGCGGCAACTTCCACGTGACCAACGCGCTGGTCGCCGCCGGGGCGCGGTTCGTGGCCACCCGGCACGAGGCGGGCGCGGCGATCATGGCCGACGCCTACGCCCGCACCACCCAGCGGGTGGCCGCCGCGACGTTCCACCAGGGCTGTGGCCTGACCAACGCGCTGACCGGCCTCACCGAGGCGGCCAAGAGCCGCACCCCGCTGCTGGTGCTCGCCGCGGACACGGCCGGCTGGAACACGCTGTCGAACTTCAACATCGACCAGCCCGCCGTCCTGCGCGGGCTCGGCATCCACTCCGAGACGATCACCTCCCCGCGCACCGCCGTGCACGACGCCGTCCGCGCCTTCCGCCGCGCCGCCGTCGACCGCCGCACCGTCGTGCTCAACCTGCCGCTGGACGTGCAGGAGGCCGAGGTGCCCGCCGACGCGCTGCCCCCGTTCGCTCCCCCGGTGCTCGAGCCGGCCGTCGCCGGCCCGCGCTCGGTCGAGCAGCTCGCCGACCTGCTGCGGACGGCGCAGCGGCCGGTCCTGATCGCCGGCCGGGGTGCGCGGCTGTCCGGCGCCCGCGATGTCCTCGCCGAGCTCGCCGACCTCAGCGGCGCGCTGCTGGCCACCTCGGCGGTGGCCCGCGGGCTGTTCGAGGGGCTGGAGTGGTCCGTCGACGTCTCCGGCGGGTTCGCCACCCCGATGGCCGCCGAGCTGATCGGCTCCGCCGACCTCGTCGTCGGCTGGGGCGCCTCGCTCAACGTGTGGACGCTGCGGGGCGGTGAGCTGCTGGCCGCCGACGCCACCGTCGTCCAGGTCGACGAGGACCCCGCCGCGCTGGGCGTGCACGTCCGGATCGACCACGGGGTCGTCGGCGACGTGGCGGCGACCGCCGCGGCCACCGTCGAGCAGCTGCGCGCCCGCCCCCGCACGGCGCCGTCGTGGCGGACGCCGGAGCTGTCGGCCCGGATCCGCGCCGGCCGGCGCTGGCGCGACGAGCCGTACGAGGACACCAGCACCGGCGAGCTGATCGACCCGCGCACGCTGAGCACCGCGCTGAACGAGGTGCTGCCGATCGAGCGGGTGGTCGCCCCCGACGGCGGCAACTTCAACGGCTACCCGGCGATGTTCCTCGACGTGCCCGACGAGCGCGGCTACTGCCTCACCCTGGCGTTCCAGTCGATCGGCCTGGGCCTGTCCACCGCCATCGGCGCGGGCCTGGCCTCCCCGGGGCGGGTGGCCGTCGCCGGGGTCGGTGACGGCGGCTTCATGATGAGCCACGTCGAGCTGGACACCGCCGTGCGCCTGGCGCTGCCGCTGGTGGTCGTCGTCTACAACGACCACGCCTACGGCGCCGAGGTGCACCACTTCGGCCCCGAGGGCCACCCGCTGGGCATCGTCGAGTTCCCGGAGACCGACATCGCCGCGATCGCCCGCGGCTACGGCTGCGAGGCGGTCACCGTGCGCACCGTCTCCGACCTCAAGGGCGTCGCGGACTGGGTGGCCGGGTCGCGCGAGCGGCCACTGGTCGTCGACGCCCGCATCACCCGGTTCGCCAGCTGGATGATCGCCCACTCCTTCGCCACCGAGCGGATCGACGAGCTCGAGGAGCACGACGGTCCGGCGGGCTGACCGCAGCCGGCCGCGCGGCGTGCGGCCGACCTCCCCAGACCGGCCGGCTCCCCGGCCACCAGCCCGCCCCACCGGGGCGGGTGTCCACCAGAAGCACACGAGGACGGGTGCACATGACCGCGAACAACCTGCAGGAGCTCCTCGACCAGACCGGCGACACCGTGGGGATGCTGCGCGACTCCCAGATCGGCACCTACATCTACCCGGTGGTGCCCTCGGAGTTCACCAACTGGCGGCGGGAGCAGAAGGCCTGGCGGGACACCGCCGTGCTCTTCGACCAGTCGCACCACATGTACAACACCTGGATCTCGGGCAAGGACGCGCTGAAGCTGATCTCCGACACGGGCATCAACAGCGTCGCCAACTTCCCGGTGAACATGGCCAAGCAGTTCGTCCCGGTCTCGCCCGAGGGCGGGGTCATCGGCGACGGGATCCTCTTCCACCTCGCCGAGGACGAGTACGTCTTCGTCGGGCGGGCCCCGGTCGCCAACTGGCTGGAGTTCCGGGCGTCCACCGGCTACGACGTCGAGGTCCGCAACGACCCGCGCTCGTCCTCGCGGCCCTACGGCAAGGCCGTGACCCGGGACGTGTGGCGGTTCCAGATCCAGGGCCCCAACGCCTGGCCGCTGATCGAGAAGCTGCACGGCGGCGACCTGGAGCAGCTGAAGTTCTTCCGCATGTCGGAGATGAACATCGGCGGCGAGACGGTCCGCACCCTGCGGCACGGCATGGCCGGCGCCCCGGGGCTGGAGATCTGGGGCCCCTACGACTCCTACGAGAAGGTGCGCGAGACCATCCTCGAGGCGGGTGCGGAGTTCGGGCTGGAGCCGTGCGGCTCGCGCGCCTACTCCTCCAACACCCTGGAGTCGGGCTGGATCCCCTCCCCGCTGCCGGCCATCTACACCGCGGAGGAGCTGCGCCCCTACCGCGAGTGGCTCCCGGCCACCGGCTACGAGGCGACCAACGCGCTGGCCGGCAGCTTCGTGTCCGAGGACATCCGGGACTACTACCTCAACCCCTGGGAGCTCGGTTACGGCTCCTTCGTGAAGTTCGACCACGACTTCATCGGCCGCGACGCCCTGCAGGCCATCGACCCGGCCACCCAGCGGCGCAAGGTCACCCTCGCCTGGAACGACGAGGACCTGACGACGCTGCTGGGCGGGATCGTGGCGCCGGCCCCGGGGTACCAGGTGTTCGACCTGCCCAACGCCAACTACGGCTCGTCGAACTTCGACTCGGTCGTCGACGCCGACGGCACGGTGGTGGGCGCGTCCCTGTTCACCGGCTACAGCGCCAACGAGCGCAAGGGCCTGTCGCTGGCCACGGTCGACCCGAACGTGCCGATCGGCGCGGAGGTCCGGGTCGTCTGGGGCGAGCCGGACGGCGGCAGCAGGAAGTCCAACGTCGAGCCGCACGAGCAGTTCTCCGTGCGCGCCGTCGTCAGCCCGGCCCCGTACGCGGAGACGGCGCGGACCGAGTACCACGGCGGCTGGCGGAGCGCCGCAGCCTCCTGACCACGCACGACGAGGCCCCCGGGGAGATCTCCCCGGGGGCCTCGTCGTGACCCGGTCGTGCGGGCCGGCCGTGCCGGCTCAGGCCTGCGGGGCCCGGTTGTCGAACAGCGCGATGCCCGCGGCGGTGTTGGACGCCGGTACGAAGTAGTCCGAGTGCACCCTCGTCACCTGCTCGTCCATCGCCCCGCGCATGACCAGCCACATGATCAGCTCGATGCCCTCGGAGCCGGCCTGGCGGATCAGCTCCTCGCGGGACAGCGCCGCGAGACGGGCCGGGTCGGTCTCGATCGCCTGCATCCAGAGGGCGTCGAAGTCGGGGTTGATGAACCCCGCGCGGGCACCGGCCAGCTGGTGCGACATGCCGCCGGTGCCCAGCAGGCCGACCGTGAGGTCCTCGGGGAAGCTGCGCAGCGCCCGGCCCAGGGCCCGGCCCAGGGCGTGGCAGCGCGCCGCCGTCGGCTGCGGGTACTGGATGACGTTGACCAGCAGCGGGATCACCGGGCACGGCCACGCCTCGCCCGGGTCCGGCGTCCAGACCGACAGCGGCACGGTGAACCCGTGGTCGACGGCGAGCTCCTGGAAGACGGTGAGGTCGAAGCCCTCGTCCACGAGGCTCTCCACGAGGTGGAACGACAGCTCCGGGTGGCCGACCACGTCGGGCACCGGCCGGCGGCCGAACCCCTCGTCGGCGACCTCGTACCGCTCGGCCGTGCCCAGCCCGAAGGTCGGGACGACGTCGAGGTCGATGCCGTTGGCGTGGTCGTTGTAGACCACGATCGCGACGTCGGGCCGGTGCTCGGCCAGCCACGCCCGGGCGGGGGCGTAGCCGTCGAAGAGCGCCTTCCAGTGCGGGTCGTCGGTCTTCCCGCGGTCCATCGCCGCACCGATCGAGGGCACGTGCGAGGTCGCCAGGCCCCAGATGACCTCAGCCATCGCGGCGGCCCCCCGCGCGCATCGCGGCGACGAACGCGTCCTCGCCCATGCCGGTGAACACCCCGCCGAGGTACTGCATCGACCGGCCGTCCATCATCGCCAGCTTGTAGACGTAGAAGATGCTGCCGCCCAGCTCGATCATCGCCTGCCAGTCCCGGGCCAGCACGGCCTGCTGCTGCGCGGGCGAGAGCCCGAACTCCTGGCAGTACGCGGCCTGGTCGACCAGGAACCGCTCCCGGGCCGCCGGGTCGCGCAGGCTCATGAAGAGCTTGTTCATCCGCAGCCCGCGCCGGCTGGTGTCGCCGTCGAAGACCGGCGTGCCGGGCAGGTCGCGCCGTCCCGCTGCTGGGCTCATGGCCGCCGGGGTCCTCTCGCGCGGTGGGGTCGGGTCATGTCCGCTCCTGGGGGTGGGTGGCGAGCGCCTCGACGTGGACGTCGAGCCACGGGGACATCGGGAGCGACATCAGCGCCTCGTGCAGGGCGGCGGGGTCCGCGGCCTCGTACAGGCCGATGGTCGCGTTGCGGCCGGGCACCCGCCACAGCCGCACGAGCACGCCGTCGGCGCGCAGCTCCATCGCGCGGGCGCGCTCGCCGGCCCGCAGCTCCGCGCGCCGCTCGGGCGGGGTGTCGGGCGGCAGCCGGTTCTCCGACCGCACCAGGAACTCCACTCAGACCACCTCCGGGACGGGACGGGCGGCGACGTCGGCCAGCACGCGGGCCAGCTCCGCCGGTGCGGTGACCATGGCCTCGTGGCCGGTGGCCAGCTCGTGCACCGGCCAGCCGCGGGCGCGGGCGCGGTCGGCCTGGCCGGCGAAGACGCGCATCCAGCTGACGCACTCGACGAAGGTGGCGGGCACGGCGTCCGCGGCGCCGGTCAGCCGCAGCGGGTCGGTGTAGGTGCGCCACGGGTGCGGGGTGAGCCGGGGCTCCAGCCAGTCCAGGTCGGCCTGCTCGGTGACGCCGAGGACCGACAGCCGGCGCACCGGCACCAGCCAGCCGAAGCCCTGCGCAGCCGCGGACTCCGCCCAGTGGTGCTCGACCGTCGCGGGCAGCAGGTCCCGCGCCGACTCGCCGTCCGCGCCGACGAAGGCGTCGAGGTAGACCCGGTGGGCGACCGCCTGCGGGCGGCGGTCGGCGACGGCGCTCACCACCTGCCCGGCGTAGCTGTGCCCGACCAGGACGACGTCGGTGAGCCCCAGCACGTCGACCAGCCCGAGCACGTCCTGCACGTGGGTCTCCAGGCCGACCAGCGGCGAGACCAGGTGCGCCCGCTCGGACAACCCGGTGAGCGTGGGCGCGTGCACCTCATGGCCGGCCGCGCGCAGCAGCGGGGCGACCCGGTCCCAGCACCACCCGCCGTGCCAGGCCCCGTGCACGAGCACGAACGTGGTCATGCGCCGCCCTCCTCCGGGGGCCCGCGGGCCCGGTCGGGCGCACCCACGCCCGTGACGCCCACGCTAGGGACGGGACCGGCCGGCGGGATCGGCCCGATGTCATGGCCGGCGCACCGGCGCGGCAGGCCCGCCCTACGTCATCCGTCGTGGTGCCGCCGGCGGGCGGTCACAGGTCGAGCACCAGCCGGGACGTCGCGGCCCGGGAGACGCAGATCATCATCGTCTCCCCCACGGTGCGCTCCTCGGCCGTGAGGACGCCGTCCCGGTGCTCGGGGACGCCCTCCAGGACCCGGGTCTCGCACAGGCCGCAGCAGCCGTCGGCGCACGCCGCCGGCACCTCCAGCCCGGCCGCGCGCACCGCCTCCAGGACCGAGGACCCGGGCGGGACGGCGAGGGAGATGCCGGCCGCGGCGCAGACGACGTCCAGCGGGGCCAGGTCCCCGGCGGTACCGGCAGCGACGGTCACGCGCCCTCCTCCGACGGGCGGCCGGGCCACGGGACGAGGGCTTCGGCTGCCCGGCCTGCGGCCACCGTAGGGCGGCGGCGCCGGTCGCCGGATCGCCCGCTTGACGGCCCCCGCGCGCGACATCTGACGCACCCGGGTCAGCGGGGCTGCACCAGCCCCTCCTTCACCGCGAGCAGCGCCGCCTGGGTGCGGGAGGTGAGCCCGATCTTGGCCAGCAGGTGGCTGACGTGCGTGCGCGCCGTGCGCTCGCTGATGACCAGGTGCTCGGCGATGTCCTTGTTCGACCGGCCCTCGGCCACCAGGATCAGCACCTCCTTCTCCCGGGCGGTGAGCACCCCCAGGCCGGTGCGCGGCGCCCGCAGCTCCTGGGTCAGCCGGCGGGTGACCGCCGCGTCGAGGAACACCTCGTCGCGCACCGCCGCCCGCAGCGCGGCGTCGACCTCGGCGGGACCGGCGTCCTTGAGCAGGTAGCCCGACGCCCCGCCCTCCAGCGCCGCGTGCACCCGTTCGGTCTCGCCGAAGCTGGTCAGGATGACCACCTTCAGCTGCGGCCACCGGCGCAGCACCTCCGCGGTGGCGGTCACCCCGTCCATCCCGGGCATCTGCAGGTCCATCAGGACGACGTCGGGCAGCTCACCGTGCGCGGACGCCCGGGCCAGCCGGTCCAGCGCCTCCTGCCCGTCGGCGGCCTCGTCGGCCACCTCGACGTCGGCCAGCGCCTCCAGGTAGGCGACCACCCCGCGGCGGACGACCGAGTGGTCGTCGACGACCAGGACCCGGATCGGGTGCGGGCCGGTCACGGCGCGACCTCCGGCTCGCACGGGGTCACCGGGAGGGTGGTCGGGAAGGGCAGGCTCAGCAGCACGCTGGTCCCGCCCGCCGCCGGCCGCCGGACCCGGACGGCGCCACCCCACCGCGCGGCGCGCTCGCGCATCACGGTCATCCCGAAGCCGCTGGACGTGCAGTTCCCGGCCACCGCGGGGCCGGCCGGGCCGGCGGGGTCGCCCATCCCCCGGCCGTCGTCGGTGACCTCGGCGATCAGCCGGCGGCGGCCACCGTGCGGCGCCACCGCCAGCCGGACGTGCACCTGCGAGGCGTCGGCGTGCTTGACGGTGTTGTGCAGGGCCTCGGCGACGACGCGGTACACGTCCTCGAGCAGCGCGGCGTCGAGCGCGGCCAGCTCGTCGCCGCGGTCCTCGACCTCGAGGGCGACCGGCACGCCGGTGCGGGCCGCGGTCGTGTCGACCAGGGACCGGACCGCCGGGACCAGCCCGCCGGCCGTGGCCGCGGCGGGCCGCAGCTCCACCACCATGCCGCGCAGGTCGGCCAGCACGTCCTGGGCGGCGCTGCTCAGGTCGTCGGCCACCTGGGCGACCTCCTCCGGGCTGGGCGGCAGCCCGCGCGCGACCAGCACCTCCAGCGAGCGCGCCTGCATCATCATCGAGAACACCTGCTGGACCACCGAGTCGTGCAGGTCGCGGGCCAGCTTCTGGCGCTCCTCGCGGCGGGCGACGTCGCGCTCCCACTCCAGCAGCGCTGCGTGGTCGACGGCCATCGCGGCCTGCTCGGCCATCGCCAGCAGGAACTCCAGCTCGGTGTCGCCGACCACCTGGCCGGGGGCGAAGAAGGCGTTGAGGATGCCCACCGGCTCACCGCGCGCCAGGAGCGGGACGCTGACGAACCAGTCCCAGCGGGGGTGGCGCATGAGCTGCTGCAGCGGCGCCCACGCCGGGTCGGCCATGACCGCGTCGTAGCGGTTCGCGGCGACCACCGGCTGCCGGGTCTCCAGCGCCTCCAGCATCATCAGCCGGGCACCCAGGGCGCGGCACTCCATGAGCTTGTCGAAGAAGTCGGTGGAGCGCCGGAAGCCCCAGGCGCCGACGACGTGCAGCCGGTCCCCGGTCGAGTTCACCGTCAGGACCTGGACGCTGGCGATCGCGTCGGACCGCGCCACCTCCCGGGCGAGCACCTCCAGCGTGCCGACCAGGGAGCGCTTCGACGCCACGCTGGAGGCGGCCTTGGCGATCGCGGCCAGCCGCCGCTCGCGCAGCCGGCTCAGCGTCACGTCGCGGAACGACACGATCCACCGGTCCTCGCCCGGGACGCGGGACAGCACGTAGCTGAACTCGCGCCGCTGACCGGTCACCGGCTCCCAGGCGACGGTCAGCTCACCGGACCGGCCGGTGCCCGCCGCGTCCTGCGGCGGGGCGAACGGCGACGGGGTGCCCGCCACCTGCTCCGGGTCCAGGCCGCACAGGGCCACCGCGGCGGTGTTCGCGTCGACGAAGCGGGCGTCGGCGTCGATGACCGCCAGCCCGTCGGGGGCGTGCCGCACCACGTCCGCGGCCGCGACGCCCGCAGCGGTCCTCGTGCCGACCGCGACCGACCCTGCTGTCTCCATCTGCCCCACCTCCCCGCACGGCTCCGTTGCCGCGCGCACGCCGAGTGGCGCAGGCCACTCCACCGTGATCCTGACAGCACCGCCGTCCGGTGCCCAGGGGGCCCGTCGCCGCCCCCGGGCCGACCGCGACGATTGACCTACGGCCGGCGACCGATCCGGTGGAGCAGGTGCCGTCAGACCACCGTGTCGGCCCGGCGTGGCCCAGGTCACGCTGAGCGCCAGGACGGACGACGTCCGGGCGGTGCCGCCGGCGACGTCCCGCGGGGCGCCCGCCCGGCCAGTGCAGAGGGAGGGACCACGTGAGGCGTGTGCTGACCGTCCGCGACGGAGCCACGCGGGAGGCGCTGAGGCGGGCGGTCACCGACGTCGGCTTCGAGGTGATCCCGTTCAAGAGGACCGAGCAGGCCGTGCTCGACCACGTGCCCCGGGACGTCGCCCTGACGGTGACCGCGTCGCCGGCCAAAGGGCAGGACGCCACCGTCGACCTCGCGGTGGCGCTGGCCGGCCACGGCTACGCGGTGTCCCCGCACCTGTCGGCCCGCCAGGTGCGCGACCGGGCCCACCTGGCCGACGTCCTGGCCCGCTGCCGGGAGGCGGGCATCACCGGCGTCTTCGTCGTCGGCGGGGACCCGAGCGAGGAGGACACCGGCTTCGCCGACGCGCACGCGCTGCTGGTCGCCATGCACGAGCTCGGCCACCCGTTCACCGACGTCGGCATCGGCGGTCACCCCGAGGGGCACCCGAACGCCCCGGACGAGCTGCTGTTCCGGGCACTGGTGGACAAGGCGCCGCTGGCCACCCACATCACCACCCAGATCGTGTTCGACCCCCAGGTGATCCTGGCGTGGGCGCGCGAGCTGGTCGCCCGCGGGATCGACCTGCCGGTGCACGTCGGCGTCCCCGGCGCGGTCCACCGGCAGAAGCTGGTGCGCGTCTCCGGCGGGCTGGGCATCGGGGAGTCGGCGAAGTTCCTCAAGAAGCAGCAGGGTCTGCTGTGGCGGTTCTTCGTCCCCGGCGGGTACAGCCCGGACAAGATCATCCGCGGGCTGGCGCCGCACATCGGCAAGCCGGACAACCACCTCCACGGCTTCCACGTCTTCACGTTCAACGACCTGGAGCCCACCGAGGCGTGGCGTCAGCAGATGCTGCGGGACCTTGCCTGACGCCGGCGGCGCCGGGCACCCGGCGACCGCGCAGCTGATCAACGGCACCGCGGTCGCGCGGCGGGTCCGCGCCGACGTCGCCCGCGGGGTGGCCGAGCTGGTCGCCGGCGGCGGCACCGCACCGGGCCTGGCCACGGTGCTCGTGGGCGAGGACCCCGCCTCGGAGGTCTACGTCCGCAACAAGCGCCGGCTGTGCGTCGAGGCCGGCATGGCCGACCTGCACCGCCACCTGCCCGGCGACGCCGACCAGGCGACCGTGGCCGCGCTGCTCGACGAGCTCGCCGCCGACCCGGCGGTGTCGGGGATCCTGCTGCAGCTGCCGGTGCCGGCGCACCTGGACACCGAGGCGCTGCTGGCCCGCATCCCCGCGACCAAGGACGTCGACGGGCTGAGCACGGCCAACGCCGGGCTGCTCGCCCAGGGCCGGCCGGGGCTGCGCCCGTGCACGCCGGCCGGCGTCATGGAGCTGCTGGCCGAGCAGGGGGTGGAGCTCTCCGGCGCCGAGGCGGTGGTGGTCGGCCGCTCGGTGCTGGTCGGCCGGCCGATGGCGCAGCTGCTGCTCGCCGCGGACGCCACGGTGACCACCGCCCACTCCCGCACCCGCGACCTGGCCGCCGTCTGCCGGCGCGCCGACGTGCTGGTCGTCGCCGCCGGCATCCCCGGGCTGGTCGGGGCCGACGCGGTCAAGCCCGGCGCGACGGTCATCGACGTCGGGATCCACCGCGGGGAGCACGGCCTGCGCGGGGACGTCGCGTTCGCCGCGGTGGCCGCGGTGGCCGGGGCGGTCACCCCGGTGCCCGGCGGGGTCGGCCCGATGACCATCGCCATGCTGCTGGCCAACACGCTCACCGCCGCCACGGTCCAGCAGGGCCGCCCGCGGCCATGACCGGCCCGTGGGCGCGCTTCGACGACCTGGCCGCCGGCCGTTCGGTGCGGTGCCCGCCGCCGTCGCGGGTGCTGACCGCGCGCGAGCCGGCCGAGGTCGCCGGGGTGCTGCAGGAGGTGGACGCTTCGACCGCCGCCGGCAGCTGGGCCTTCGGGTACGTGGCCTACGAGGCGGCGTCCGGGCTCGACGCGCAGCTGCCGGGCGGGCCGTCGTCCCCCGGCGGGCCGCCCCTGGTCTGGTTCGGGCTCTGCGGCGAGCCCGTCGGGGTGGCGCCGCCGACCGCGCCGGCGCCCGGCGGGCCCCCGGCCGCGTGGCGCCCGGACTGGACCGACGCCGAGCACGCCGCGGCCGTCGCGACGGTGCGCGACCACATCGCCGCCGGCGAGACCTACCAGTGCAACCTCACCGACCGGCTGCGCTCGACCGTCCCCGGGGACCCCGGGCAGCTCTACGCCCGGCTCGCCCTCGCCCAGCAGGGCGCCTTCAACGCCCACCTGGACCTGGGCCGGCACGTGGTGGCCAGCGCCAGCCCCGAGCTGTTCTTCGAGTGGGCGGGCGATCGGGTGCGGACCCGGCCGATGAAGGGCACCGCACCGCGCGGCCGCACCCCGGCCGAGGACCGGGAGCAGCGCCGCCGGCTGCTGGCCAGCAGCAAGGAGCGCGCCGAGAACCTGATGATCGTCGACCTGCTGCGCAACGACCTGGGCCGGGTGGCCGAGACCGGCAGCGTCGTGGTCGACGAGCTGTTCACCCTGGAGCGTTACCCCACCGTCTGGCAGCTGACCTCGCAGGTGAGCGCCCGCGCGCGGCCGGGCACCGGGCTGCTGGACCTGTTCCGCGCGCTCTTCCCCTGCGGCTCGGTCACCGGCGCCCCCAAGCGCCGCACGATGCAGCTGATCGGCGCGCTCGAGCCGACCCCGCGGGGCGTCTACTGCGGCGCGGTGGGCCTGGTGGCTCCCCCGTCGGCCCGCGTGCGCGCCCGGTTCGGCGTCGCCATCCGCACCGCCGTCGTCGACCGCGCGACCGGTGCGGCCGTGTACGGCGCCGGCGGCGGGATCACCTGGGGGTCGGAGGCCGCCGCCGAGCGGGCCGAGCTGCTGGCCAAGGCCGCCGTCCTCACCCACGAGGTGACGGCGCACCCGACCCCGGTGGGGGCCCGGTGAGCGAGCTCGCCCGGCCCGGGCGGTGCGTGGTGGTGGGCGTCCTGAACGTCACGCCGGACTCGTTCTCCGACGGCGGGCGGCACGAGACCGTCGACGCCGCGGTCGCGCACGGGCTGGCCCTGGCGGCCGCCGGCGCCGACTACGTCGACGTCGGCGGCGAGTCGACCCGGCCGGGCGCCGAGCGGGTGCCGGCCGACCACGAGCTGCGCCGGGTGCTGCCGGTGGTGGCCGAGCTGGCCCGGGCCGGGGTCGCGGTCAGCGTCGACACCACCCGCTCGCGCGTGGCGGCGGCGGCCCTGGACGCCGGCGCGGTGCTGGTCAACGACGTCAGCGGCGGCCTGGCCGACCCGGCGATGGCCGCGGTCGTCGCCGACGCCGGGGTGCCCTGGGTGCTCATGCACCGCCGGGGCGACAGCCGCGACATGGACGCCCGGGCCGGCTACGACGACGTGGTCGCCGAGGTGCGGCGCGCGCTGTGCCGGCGGGCCGACGCGGCGCTCGCGGCCGGCGTCGACGCCGGCCGGCTGGTCGTCGACCCGGGCCTGGGCTTCGCCAAGCGGCCCGAGCACGACCTGGCCCTGCTCGCCGGCCTGCCCGGGATCACCGCCCTGGGCCTGCCGGTGCTGGTGGGTGCGTCCCGCAAGCGCTTCCTCGGCGCGGTGCTCGCCGCCTCCGGCGGACACCCCCGCACCCCGGCCGAGCGGGACGACGCCACCCTGGCCACGACCGTGCTCGCCGCCGGCGCCGGCGCCTGGGGTGTGCGGGTGCACGACGTGGCGGGCAGCGCCGACGCGGTGCGCGTGGTGGCCGCCGTGGGCGCTGCCGCGCCGCGCGGTGCCCGCTGCGGGGCACGGGTGCGCGACGCTGCGCACCGCGAGGACCTGGCGCACGAGCGCCGCCCCGGGGAGCCTCGGCGTCCCCGGACAGGTACGGACGACACAGAGAGGTGGCGATCCGCGTGACGGACACGCTCAGCACCACGGCCCCGGTGACGACGGGGCTCTACATCGGAGGGCAGTCGCGGTCCACGGCCGACGTCCTGGAGGTCGTCGACCCGGCCCGCCCGGGCGTCGTCGTCGGCACCGCGGCCGCGGCGACGCAGCAGGACGTCGCCGACGCCGTGGCCGCGGCGACCGAGGCCTTCCCCGCCTGGTCGGCGCTGCCCGCTCCCGAGCGGGCGGCCGCGATGGCGGCGGCCATCGCCGGCATCGCCGACGACCGCGACGAGGACGCGCGGGTGCTGTCGCTGGAGAACGGCAAGGTCCGGATGGAGGCCTGGGTCGACGCGCTGGTGTTCGAGATCCGGTGGCAGCTGGCCCTGTCCCTCGCCGAGGAGGTGGACCGGCCCACCGTGCTGCCCCCCGCGCCCGGCATCCCGGTCGAGACCACCGTGTCCCACCAGCCGCTGGGCGTCGTCACGGTCATCGTGCCGTTCAACTGGCCGATCGCGATCCTCGGCGCCGCGCTCCCGCACGCGCTGCTGGCCGGCAACACCGCCATCGTCAAGCCGCCGCCCTCGACGCCGCTGGCGACCACGCGGCTGGTGCAGCGGGTCGCCGAGAAGCTGCCCCCGGGCGTGCTCAACGTCGTCACCGGGCGCGACGGCGAGATGGCCGGCCTGATCGACAACCCGCTGGTGGCCAAGGTCTGCTTCACCGGCAGCGTCAACGGCGGCAAGAAGATGATGGAGATGGCCTCGCGCAACCTCACCCGGGTCACCCTGGAGCTGGGCGGCAACGACGCGGCGATCCTGCGCGCGGACGCCGTCCTCGACGACGAGCACCTCGACCGCCTCTACGCCGGGGTCTTCGACACCACCGGCCAGATCTGCATGGCCGCCAAGCGGCTGTACGTGCACCGCTCCCGGATGGACGAGCTCGTGGCCGGGCTGTCCGCGCGGCTCGAGCGGGTCGTGCTCGGCCACGGCCTGGCCGAGGACACGACGATGGGCCCGCTGCACCAGCCGGCGCAGAAGGCGTTCGTCGCGGAGATCGTCGAGGAGGCGCGGGCCTCCGGCGCGACGGTGCTGGAGTTCGGCGAGCTGCCCGGCGGCGAGTTCGCCGAGGGCAACTTCCTGCGCCCGGCCGTCGTGGTCGACCCCGACCCCTCGCTGCGGGTGGTCACCCAGGAGCAGTTCGGCCCGGTCATCCCGGTGATCCCCTACGACGACGACGCCGAGGCGGTGCGGCTGGCCAACGACACCTGGGGCGGCCTGTGCGGCTCGGTGTGGAGCGCCGACACCGAGGCCGCCACCCGGCTGGGCGCCCAGCTGCAGTGCGGGTACGTCTGGATCAACGACCACGGGGCCACCCGGCTGGACCTGCGGGCCCCCTTCGGCGGCATGAAGCAGTCGGGCATGGGCCGGGAGCAGGGCATCCAGGGGGTGCGGTCCTTCCAGGACACCCGGTCGATCGCCCACCTCGTGCCGGGCGACCCGGCCTGAGCCCGGCCCCGGGGGCGGGCGTGTGCCCGCCCCCGGAGCTCAGCCGGCGAGCACCGCCCAGCCGTGCGGCTCGAGCCGGACGGCGCCGCCGGCCACCGTCCCGGCGCCGGCCAGCACTGCGCCGGCGCCGCGGGCGGGCAGCGAGGCCGGGGTGTCGGCCAGGTTGAGCGCGACCACCAGCCGCCCGCCGTCGCCGGTCACCTCGTAGCTCAGCTGCCGGTTGTCCCGGTGCAGCGGCGTGGTGCGGGCGGTGTGCAGCCAGCGGTGCCGGCGGCGCAGCCCGATCAGCTCCTGGTGCAGCCGGAACGTCGGCTCACCGAACGGCGCGAGCTCGTCCGGGCTGTCCGGGAACGGCGGCCGGACGGCGTCGTCGCCGCCGGCCCGGTCCTCCTTGACCCCGGTGAACGCCTGCTCGTCGCCGGCGTAGACCGACGGCGTGCCGCCCACGGTGAACAGCACCGCCAGGGCGTGCGGCAGGTGCCGGGGGTCGGTGAGCCGGCTGGCGATCCGGGTGACGTCGTGGTTGCCGACGAAGGTCAGCGGCACGAACCCTCGCCCGCCCGGCCCACCCTGCAGGAACCCGTCGTGCCGGCCGAGGGCGTGGGCCAGCTCGTGCAGGTTGCCGTCGTTGAGCGAGCTCCAGATCGCCTTCCACAGCTCGTACTGGGTGACCGCGTCCATCCCGGACTCGCTGACGATGCGCGTGTAGTCGCCGTGGATGACCTCGCCGACGACGTAGGCGTCGGGGTGGGCCTCCCGCACCCGCGGCAGCACGGTCGCCCAGAACGCCGGCGGGACGGCGTAGGCGGCGTCCAGCCGCCAGCCGTCGGCGCCGCGGTCGAGCCAGTGGGTCATGACCTCGGCCACCCAGTCGGCCACCGCGGGAGCGGAGTGGTCGAGGGCGACCAGCTGGTCGTGGCCCTCGAAGGTGTCGTACCCGGGCACGACACCGGGTCGCCAGTCGTCGGGCCAGCGCAGCCGGAACCAGGACGCCGAGGGGGCGCCGGGCCCGCGCTCCACGACCGCGGTGAACGCCGGGTGCTCGCGGCCGACGTGGTTGAACACGCCGTCGAGCAGCACCCGCAGCCCGCGGGCGTGCGCCTGCTCCACCAGCTCGTCGAAGTCCTCGTCGTCGCCGAGCCGCGGGTCGATCCGGCCGTGGTCGACGGTGTCGTAGCCGTGCGTGCTGGAGGCGAACACCGGACCGAGCGCCAGGCCGTTGGCGCCGAGCTCGACCGCGTAGTCCAGCCAGGCGGCGAGGTGGCCCAGCCGGGAGGTGACCACCTCGGTGGCCTCCTTCTCGGCTCCCATGAAGCCCAGCGGGTAGACGTGCCACCACACTGCGTCCTGCACCCAGTCGGGCATCTCACGTCTCCAAGTGATCGAGGCTCACTAGCGCAACTGACCGTACCTCACTAGCGTGGCCGCCGTGCCCCGGACAGATCGGCTCCCCCGCCGGCGCCTCGACCCCGAGCAGCGCCGGGCCGCCATCCTGGACGCCGCCCGGGAGGCGTTCGCCGCCGCGCCCTACGCCGCGGTCAGCGTCGCCGGGATCGCCACGGCCGCGGCGTCGTCCGAGGCGCTGGTGCACCGGTACTTCACCAGCAAGAGCGGGCTCTACCAGGCCGTGGTGGCCGAGAGCATCGACGAGCTGCTCACCCGCCAGGTCGCCGCCGACACCGCGCTCGGCTCCCGGGCCGCCGTGCGGCTGCGGCTGGCCACCTCCATCGAGGTCTACCTGGAGGTGATCAGCAACTCCCCCGTCGGCTGGGCGGCGCCGCTGCGCGACCCGCACCACGACGTCCCCGCCGCCGCCGAGCTGCGCGCCCGGGCCCGTGACCGGTACGTCGAGCTGCTGCGCGGCATCCTCGGCCTGGCGCCCGCGCCGGCCCGTGACCACGCGCTGTACGGCTACCTGGGCTTCCTCGACGCGGCCTGCCTGTCCTGGGTCGCACTCGGCTGCCCGCCGGAGCAGCGCGGCGCGCTCGTCGCCATGGCGGTGGCGGCGCTGGCCGGGGCGCTGGACGCCACCGGCACCCCGCACGCGCTGGCCTGACCTCCCGGCCGGGCCGCGGCGTGCTCCCGCACCCAGGTCGGCAGCGCCTCCCACGCCGGTCGGCGGGTCGATGCACCCGGACGATCGGCGCGCGGTCACCGCCCCAGCGTGGCCCAGCGCACGTCCCGCGGCACCCCGGATGCGGGCTAGCGTTGGTGCACGTGACAACGGTCCACGCACAGCCCGCCACCCGCCCGACGCCGGCCGCCCTGGTCCCGACGCTGGTCTACCTGGCGATGCTGGTGGCGGTCATCAGCAGTCTCGGCGCGCCCCTGGTGCCGGCGATCGCCGAGGCCAACGGCGTCTCGGTGGCCGACGCGCAGTGGTCGCTGACCGTCACCCTGCTGGTCGGCGCGGTGGCCACACCGGTGATCGGGCGGCTGGGCGACGGGCGGCACCGCCGCACCGTGGTGCTCGCCGTCCTGGGCGTGGTGCTGGCCGGCAGCGTGCTCGCCGCGCTGCCGCTCGGGCTGGGCTGGCTGATCGCCGGGCGCGCGCTGCAGGGCGTCGGGATGGGGCTCACCCCGCTGGCGATCGCCACCGCCCGGACGACGCTGAGCGGGGAGCGCTCCCGGTCCACCGTCGCCGCGCTGTCGGTCACCGTGGCCGCCGGGGTGGGGCTGGGCTACCCGCTGACCGGGGCGATCGCCGAGTTCGGCGGCGTGCACGCGGCCTTCTGGGCCGGCGCCGCCGCCAGCGCGGTGGCCCTGGTCGCGGCCGCGGTGGTCTACCCGCCCTCCGCCGACGTCCCGCCGCGCCGCCTGGACCTGCTCGGCGCCGCGCTGCTGGGCACCGGGCTGGCCACCGCCCTGCTGGCGCTGGCCGAGGCCGAGACCTGGGGCTGGACGTCGCCGGCGGTGCTGGGCCTGACCGCCGTGGCGGTGGCCGCGCTGGCCTGGTGGGTGGTCTGGCAGCTGCGCGCGCCGGCACCGCTGGTCGACCTCCGGCTGGCCCGCGGCCGCGACGCCGCCGCCGCGCACGGCACGGCGCTGCTGGTCGGCCTGGCCAACTACCTGCTGCTGTCCTCGGTGCCGCGGCTGGCCCAGGAGCCGGTGGCCGCCGGGGGCTTCGACACCTCGATCGTGGTGGCCGGGCTGATCCTGCTGCCGTTCTCCCTGGCCAGCTTCTCCGCCAGCCGGATCGCGGCGCGGCTGGACCGGTCGCACGGGCCGCGCGTGGTGCTGCCCCTGGCCGCCCTGGTGCTCGGCGCCGGGCAACTGCTCTTCGCCCTGCTGCGTGACGAGCTCTGGCAGCTGTTCGTGGCGATGACCGTCGTCGGCCTGGGCGTGGGCACCATGTTCGCCGCGCTCCCCGGCCTCATCGTGGGCGCCGTGCCCAAGCACGAGACCGGCAGCGCCATGAGCCTCAACCAGGTCATGCGCTACGTCGGCTTCTCCGTCGGCAGCGCGCTCAGCGCCACCGTGCTGGAGGCCGCCACCCCGGCGGGTGCGGCGTTCCCGGACGCCGGTGGCTACACCGCGATCGCCTGGACCGGGGTGGGCACCTGCGTCGCGGTCGGCCTGCTCACCGGGCTGCTGCCCACCCGCGCCGCGCGAGCGCCGGAGCCGCCCCGCGAGGAGGCGGCGGTCGAGGCGGCGGACGCCGCCGTCGCCCCGCACGACCCGGCCCGCTGAGCCCGGTCAGGCCGGGCGGCCCTCCAGCAGGGCGGTCATCGCCGGGAGGTCGAAGAAGGCGGCCGTGGCGCGGGCGCTGGGCTGCCCCGCGTCGGGGTCGGCGCCGGCGTCCAGCAGGACGCGGACCGTCTCGGCGGACTGCTTGAACACCGCGGCCGCCAGCGGTGTCTGGCCGCGGTCGTTGTACCGGCCGTGCTCCGCACCGCGCTCGAGCAGCGCGGCCACCGTCTCCGGGTGCCCGTGGTACGCGGCCAGGATGAGCAGGGTGTCGCCCTTCTCGTTGGTCAGGTTCGGCGGCACCCCGGCGTCGAGGTAGGCGGCCAGCTCCTCGGCCTCCCCGGCGCGGGCCAGCCCGAACACCCGGACGGCGAGGTCCAGCACGCCCTGCTCGATCGGTCCCGACTGCTCGTGCTCGCTCACACCGGCCAGCCTAGGCGGGCCCGCGGCACCCGCCCTCGCCCGTGCGGGTGAGGGCGGGTGGCCCGGTCAGCGGACGGCGACCCGGTCGGTGAGCGCGAGCACGTGCCGCCAGGCGTCGGCGCAGGCCTCGGCCCACTCGCCGAAGGCGCGGTCGAAGAACGAGTGCGGCGCGCCCTCGTAGACGACGTCGTCGACCTCGGCGCCGGCAGCGCGCATGGTGGCCGCCAGCTCCAGCTGGTCGGCGACCGGGGTGGCGGTGTCGGCCCCGGCGATGAGCATCACGACCGGCCGGCGCGCCGCGCCGGCGGCCTCGCCGACCAGGCTGGGCCGGCCGTAGAACCCGGCGCTGCCGGCCAGGTCCAGGTCGCTGGCCGACTGCCGCCAGGCGTGGCTGCCCCCGAAGCAGAAGCCCACCGTGATCACGGGCAGGTCGGGGCGGGTGCGGCTGCGCAGGTACTCGATGCCGGCGGCGGTGTCGGCGTCGATGCCCTCGGGCGTGGTCTGCGGGATGTGCGCCTGCCAGTCGAAGTCGTCCTCGCGGGTGCCGGTCTCGGCGAGCCCGGCGGTGCGGCCGAAGTAGTCCAGCGCCACAGCGGGGACGCCGGCCTCGGCGAACCGCTCGGCCAGCGCGACGTAGTAGGGGTGCAGCCCGCGGATGTCGGGCAGGATCACGACCCCGGCGGTGGCCGGGGCGGCCGGTGCGGCGTAGGCGGCGGACAGCTGGTTGCCGTCGGCGGCGGTCAGCTCGAGGGTGCCGCGCTCGGCGACGTCCCCGGAGCGGGGCGGTGCGGGCGGGCGGCTGTCGTGGTCGTGGCACATGGCCCTGTGTCTACCTGCGGACCGCGCCGTCCGCGCGCCCACGCCGGGGTCAGGCCCCGGTGGTGCCGGCGACCACGCCGGGGTCAGCCCCGGTGGTGCCGGCGACCACGCCGGGGTCAGCCCCGGTGGTGCCGGCGACCACGCCGGGGTCAGGCCTCGGTGGTGTCGGCGACCACGCCGGGGTCGCCGCCGAACAGCCCGGCGGCGACCTCACGGCGCGCCTCGGTCAGCCACAGGTACTGCCGGTGGGCCTGGTCGATCAGCGACTCGACGAGCACCGGGTCGATCCGGTGGTCGACCGTCGCGGCGATGCGCAGCGTCTCGAAGCCGCTGCGCTTGCCACGCACCGCCGACGCCAGGAACTCGAACTCGACCAGCCCGGACAACGGGGACCGGGTGAGCACGTGGCCGTTGAGCTTGAGCCGGCTGGCCTTCTCCGCGATCCAGACCGCGACCTGCTTGTACTGGCGCACCGGCAGGTCGAGCGCGCCGGCGATCGCGGTCAGGTCGGTCTTCTCCTGGCGCAGCTCGTCGAGCAGCTGGCGCAGGCCCGCCTCGTGCACGCTCCCCCGGTTGGCCCCGATCATCCGGGTGACCAGCTCGATCCCACCGGCCGCGGAGGCGATGTGGTCGTTGAGGTAGACGGCGAGCAGCTCGGGGTGGGCGACCGCACCGGTCGGTGCCGGGCTCTGGGACACGGGGACTCCTCGCAGGTGGTGCCGGGACGGCCGGGTCATCATCCCCCGGTACCCGCGGCCGGGCACCGGGAGATCATCAGCGCTGGTTGCGCCGGCTCCAGCTGGTCCACGAGTAGTCGCGCGCCAGCGGGTCCACCAGGTCGGCGTCCCGGCGACCCTCCCGCACCTCGTACCAGAGGTCGGAGTGGTGCGACACCCGCGAGCCGCGCCGCTGCACCGCGCGGTCCATCCGCCAGGCCGCGATCAGCACCAGCAGGACCACCAGACCGATGACTCCCCAGACGATGCCCATGCCGCATGGTGCCGGAACGCGATCGTCCGCGCCTGCTCCGACGGCATCTCATGTGTGAGATATCGTCGCCTGCGATGACGATCACCGAAGAAGCGACCGGTCAGTCCCTGCGCCAGATCGGCACGCTGGTCCGGGACGCCCGGCGCCACCACGGCCTCACCCAGTCCCAGCTCGCGGAGCGGCTGGGCACCAGTCAGAGCGCGATCGCCCGGATCGAGCAGGGCAACCAGAACCTCACCCTGGAGCTGCTCGGCCGGCTGTCGGCGGCGCTGGACAGCGAGCTGATCACCGTCGGCCGCTCGGGCCCCACCCACCTGCGGGTCAGCGGCGGCACCCCGCTGTCGGGCAGCGTGACGGTGAAGTCGTCGAAGAACGCCGCGGTCGCCCTGCTGTGCGCCTCGCTGCTCAACCGCGGCCGCACCACGCTGCGCAACGTCTCCCGGATCGTCGAGGTCGACCGCATCCTCGACGTCCTCACCTCGATCGGGGTGTCGGCCACCTGGGACGCCGCCGGCCGCGACCTGACCCTGGTCGTGCCCGAGCAGCTGGACCTGTCCGCGATCGACGCCGACGCCGCCCGCCGCACCCGCAGCATCATCATGTTCCTGGGGCCGCTGCTGCACCGCGCCGAGCAGTTCGAGCTGCCCTACGCCGGCGGCTGCGACCTGGGCACCCGCACCATCGAGCCGCACATGATCGCGCTGCGGCACTTCGGGCTGCAGATCGAGGCACACGCCGGCGAGTACCACGCGACCGTGCGCCGTCCGGAGGCCCGCGACCGCACCATCGTGCTGACCGAACGCGGCGACACCGTCACCGAGAACGCACTGCTGGCCGCCGCCCGGCACGACGGCACCACGACGATCCGCAACGCCAGCCCGAACTACATGGTCCAGGACCTCTGCCTCTACCTGGAGAAGCTCGGCGTCGGCATCTCCGGCTTCGGGACGACGACGCTGGTGGTCACCGGTGCACCGGTGCTCGACGCCGACGTCGACTACACGATCTCCGAGGACCCGGTGGAGGCGATGAGCCTGCTCACCGCCGGGATCGTCACCGGCTCCGAGCTCACCGTGCGCCGCGCGCCGATCGAGTTCCTGGAGATCGAGCTGGCCACGCTGACGGAGATGGGGCTGCGGTACGACCTCTCCGCCGAGTACGCCGCCGACAACGGCCGGACCCGGCTGGTCGACGTCACGATCCACCCGTCGCAGCTGCGGGCACCGATCGACAAGATCCACCCGATGCCGTTCCCCGGCCTCAACATCGACAACCTGCCGTTCTTCGCCGTCATCGCGGCCACCGCGACCGGCGAGACCGTCATCCACGACTGGGTCTACGACAACCGGGCGATCCACCTGTCCGACCTGACCCGGCTGGGCGCCGACGTGCGGCTGCTCGACCCGCACCGCGTGCTGGTCAACGGGCCCACCCGCTGGTCGGGCGCGGAGATCGTCTGCCCGCCGGCGCTGCGGCCCGCCGTGGTCATCCTGCTGGCGATGCTGGCCGCCAAGGGCGACTCGGTGCTGCGCAACGTCGACATCATCGCCCGCGGCTACGAGCAACTCTACGAGCGCCTCGTCGAGATGGGCGCCCGCATCGAGGTCTTCACCGACTGACCCCTCCCCCGGGGGGCGAAGGTGGCCACTCTCGCCCTCGGTGCGGATCAGGAGTGGAGCAGGACGCTGACGCCGACGCAGGCGAGGGCCCACAGGCCGCTGGCCAGGGTGCCGATGATGAAGCGCTCGGCGGCGACCGGGGCCTTGAGCTCGTTGAACCGGCCCAGGCCCTTCACCGCGACCAGCACCGGCAGGCCCTCCTTGTACTGGGCGAGCACCACCGCGGCGACGGCCGTGCGCTCGAGGACGCCGATCCAGGTGCCCCCGCGCAGCACCTCCGGGTCGGAGGCCCGGCGCCGGTCGGGGCCGCGGTCGGGGTCGGCCGCGCGGAGCACCGCGGTGGTGACCGGCCCACCGCCCAGGGCGGCCGCGGCGACCGCCAGCACGACGCCGGCGGTCTCGACCACGTCGCCGAGCCGGCCGGTGCGCCAGGCCAGCGCAGCGGCCACGGCCAGGACGGCGACCAGGAACAGCGCCCCCCGCGGACTGCGGCGGCGGTCGCTGTGCGGGGTCAGCACGGCTCCGGCGACGGCGACCACGCCGAGCAGCACCAGCACGGCGATGCTCACCGGGCGCTCACCCCGCCGCCCGGGCGAGCAGCCGCGCGGCGACCGGGTGCAGGTCGCGCTCGACCTCCCAGCTGCCGGCGGCCAGGCGCTGGCCGACCGCCTGCCGGGTGACGCCGAGCTCGGCGGCGGCCTCGACCTGGGTACGGCCGGCCTCGACCCGCTCGATGGCCTCCCAGGCCTGGGCGCTGCGCCGCTCGACCAGCGCCGCGAGCGCGGTCAGCACCGCCTGGGCGTCACCGGCGGGCTCTCCCACCACGCCCCGGACGGCGATCCGCACCGGACGCCGCTTGGCCGCCTCCACCGCCGCGCGGGCAGCGAGGAAGGCCGGGCCCGCGCCGGCACGGGTGGAGCTGGGCAGCGGCGTGTGCACCGGCCCGGCACCGATGCCGATGCTCCAGTCGCCGTCACGGACCAGCCGGCGGACGGCGTCGACCACCGCCGCGGGGTCGTCGAGGACGCCCTGGAACTCGTCGCCCGCAGTGCGCTCGAAGCGCAGCACGGTGGGCACCCCGGACAGCACGCTGAGCGCGCCGGGCACCCGGTCGGGGGCGCGGCGACTGCCCTTCTGGTCGATGGTCAACACGAACGGCACCCGGCAAGTCCAGCAGCTTGCACTGGCGAAAGCAAGGACCTGGCCTTGGCGGGTCGCGTCAGGCGCCGGTCAGCTCGGGTGGGAAGCCGCCGGTGGCCACCGGGCCCCAGCGCTCGATCGTCACCCGCAGCAGCGACTTGCCCTGGCGGGTCATCGCCGCGCGGTACTCGTCCCAGTCGGGGTGCTTACCGCTGATGGCGCGGAAGTAGTCGACCAGGGGCTCCACGGACTCGGGCAGGTCGAGCACCTCGGCCGTTCCGTCGACCTGCACCCAGGGGCCGTCGAAGTCGTCGGACAGCACGCACATCGACACCCGCGGGTCGCGCCGGGCGTTGACCACCTTGGCCCGCTGCGGATAGGTGGAGACGACCACCCGGCCCGCCTCGTCGACGCCGCAGGTGACCGGGGACAGCTGCGGACTGCCGTCGGCGCGGCGGGTCATCAGCAGCGCCTTGTGCCGGGGGCGGAGGAAGGCGAGCAGCTCGTCGCGCTCGACGCGGTCTGCGGTGGCGGTCTTCGGCATGGGGGCAACCTACGACGCGGGTGCGACAGTCCGCCGGACGCCGTGTGACGTCGCACGGTCGAGACGCCCGACGGGCCGGGATGTGCTGGGATCACCTCATGCCCGACGACCGTTCCGCCGAGCCCACCGACCAGACCAGCACCGCGGGCAGCGGAGCGACCAGCACCGGCCCCGCCGGCGAGGCCCCGGCCACCGTCGCCACCCGCGCCCCCGCTCCCGGCCCCGACCGCACCCGGCGGATGCAGGCCGCGACGCGGAGCGTGGCCATCGCCTCCGCCCAACTGATCCTCATCACCGTCGCCGTGGTGATCCTCGGCTACGTCTTCGGTGTCCTGTGGGTCGTCCTGCTCCCCGTCGTGCTGGGCCTGCTGTTCACCACGGTCATGTGGCCGGCCGCCCGCCTCCTGCGCAACCACTCCTGGCCCCCGGCGCTGGCGGCGGCCACCGTGCTGCTGTTCTTCCTGGCCGTGATCGGCGGCATCGTCGCGGTGATCGTCCCGCAGGTCGTCGGGCAGGTGGAGGACGTCGCCGACCGCTTCACCGAGGGCCTGGAGCAGGTGCAGACGTGGATCGCCGGCCCGCCGCTCAACCTCGACGACCAGCAGCTGGGCAACGCCGTGGACTCGGTGGTCAACAGCGTGCAGGCCAACGCCCAGAACATCGCCGGCTACGCGGTCACCACGGCCACCACCATCGGCAACATCCTGGTCAACCTGGTGCTCGCGCTGGTGCTGACCTTCTTCTTCCTCAAGGACGGCCCCAAGTGGGTGCCGTGGCTGGCCGCCCAGACCGGGCCGCGGGCCGCACCGCACGTCGCGGCGCTGTCCCTGAAGACCTGGTCGACGCTGTCGGAGTTCATCCGCCAGCAGGCGCTCGTCGGCTTCGTCGACGCGTTCTTCATCGGGATGGGCCTGTTCTTCCTCGGCGTCCCGCTGGTGCTGCCGCTGGCGGTGCTGACCTTCTTCGGCGCCTTCATCCCGATCATCGGCGCCGTCGTGGCCGGCGTGTTCGCGGTGCTGATCGCCCTGGTCACCAACGGCGTGAGCACGGCCATCTGGGTCCTGGTCATCGTGCTGCTGGTGCAGCAGCTCGAGGGCAACGTGCTGCAGCCGATCATCCAGGGGCGCGGGCTCAACCTGCACGCCGCCGTGGTGATCCTGGCCGTCACGGCCGGCAGCAGCCTGGCCGGCATCATCGGCGCCTTCCTGTCGGTGCCGGTCGCCGCGCTGATCGCGGTCTTCTACCGCTACGGCCGCGACCAGCTCGACGGGCTCTCCCCCGAGGTCGCGGCCGACGGCACCAGCCAGCAGCTGGCCGGCGACTCCTCCGGCGCCCAGCTGGTGCGCCGCAAGGCGGAGAAGGTGGAGACCGAGCCGATGGTCAACCCCGACTCCGAGGGCGCCGAGGACGCCGGCACCACCCCTGAGGGCCACCGGGTCGGGGTCATCGGGAATGCCGCGCGCAGGCTGCGCCTTCACCGCTGACAGGCCCCCGTCCCCCGCGGAGGCAGTCGATCCAGGAGGAGAACCCGTGCCGCAGCGACCGGAGGACCTCGTCGAGGTCCTCCCCCCGGCCGAGCCGTTCCTCGTCCGTGAGGCCTCGGTCCGCTCACCCGACCAGCGCCGCGGGCTGGTGCTCGTGCACGACCTGGCCGGTGAGTTCGACGCCGCCCACGCCGGCGCCCTCGCCGGCGCGCACCTGCTCGACGCCCTGCCCCACGAGGTCATCGCCCGCTTCGACGCCGACGCCCTGGTCGACTACCGCGGCCACCGGCCGCGGATCGTCTTCTCCGGCGACCGCTACGAGTCGATCGTCTCCCCCGAGATCGCGCTCTACGCGCTCGAGGACGACGCCGGGACGCCGTTCCTGCTGCTGCACGGCGCCGAGCCCGACTTCGCCTGGGAACGCTTCGTCGCCGCGGTCATCGGCCTCGTCGACCGGCTCGGGGTGACCTCGGTGGTCGCGCTGCACGCCTTCCCGATGCCGGTGCCGCACACCCGCCCGGTGACGGTGACCGCGCACGCCACGCGCCGGCAGCTGATCGAGTCCTACCCGGTGTACTGGGGCGAGATGCGGGTGCCCGGCAGCGTCGGCGCCCTGCTGGAGCTGCGGCTCGGCGAGGCCGGCGTCGACGCCCTGGGGGTGGGTGCACACGTCCCGCACTACCTCGCCCAGGCCACCTACCCCGCGGCGTCGCTCACGCTGCTCGAGCACCTGGAGTCCCTCACCGGGCTGCACGTGCCGACCGAGACGCTGCGCGAGGCCGCCGAGGCCAACCGGACCGAGGTCGACGAGCAGATCGCCCGGTCCAGCGAGAACACCGCGGTGGTGGCGGCCCTCGAGCAGCAGTTCGACGACTTCACCGCCTCGCGCGAGGACACCGGCCTGCTCGGCTTCGGCGGGCAGATGCCCAGTGGTGAGGAGCTGGGCGCGCAGATCGAGCAGTTCCTGGCCGAGCAGGACGACCGCCCGACCGACTGACAGGCCGGTCAGAGGTCGTCGAGCGGGTCGCCGACGTCCATCCGGGTGATCAGCCCACCGCGCAGCGTGTACGTGTGCAGCACCGTCGCGCCGCCGAGCAGGTCGCCGTCGAGGTCCCGCACGGTCTGCTGCACGAGCACCTCCACCCGGCCGTCGGGCAGCTCCCGCACCCGGCGCGGCACCGTCTCCGCCACGGTCACCGCCCACTGCTCCAGCCAGTGGGACCGGACGGCGGCGGCGCCGCGCACCCGGCCGCCCTGCAGCACGTCGGGCCAGTCGACGTCCGGCGCGAACCCGGCCATCAGCCGGTCGACGTCGCGCGCGGCCAGGGCCTCGTAGAGCGCGGCGACCCGGTCCGTGTCCCGGGCCGTGGCAGCGTCCTCGCCCTCGATCGGCCGGCCGACGGTCAGCGCGTCGCGCAGCGCGGTGGGCAGGGCCGCGTACCCGGCGTCGGGCAGGGTGCCGGTGGCATCGAGGACGCTGCTGAAGAACATCCGCGCCGAGGCGGCCAGGACCACGTCGAGGACGTCGTCGTCGCTCAGCCCGGCCGCCCGCGCCCGCGCCACGTCGGGCCGCTGCATCGTCGCCGCGCCCGCGGCCACCCGGTCGGCCAGCTCCACCACCGCCACCTCGGCGTCGGTCAGCCCGGCGGCCCGCGGGTCGCGCACCAGGGCCACCACCGCGGCGTCGTCCAGGTGCTGCTCGGCGAGCACCTGCCCGTGGGCCAGTGCGCAGTAGCTGCACCGCAGCCGCAGCGCGGCGGCGACGGTGGCGAGCTCGTAGCGCCGCGGGTCCATCTGCGCCTTGATCGCTCCGTTGAGCTGCTGCCAGGCGGCGAGCACCTCGGGACGCCGGGCGAACACCCGGGCGTGGTTGGGGTCGGTGCCCGGCGGTGTGTCGATCCAGCTCATCTGCAGCTCCCCTCGCCTGCCGGCGTCCTGCCCACCGGCGTTGCCCCGTCCCGGTGCGACCGTAGCCATCCGGACAGCACTGCGGGCCACGACCGGGAACGGTCGTGGCCCGCAGGTGGTGCGGTGGGGGGTCAGCCCCGGTGGGTCACTGGGCGAGGACGACGCGCTCGTTGGGCACGGTGTGCGTCATCGTCAGGCCGGTGACGTCCCGGGGGCCGTTCTTCCCCAGGTTCGCCGCACGCTGCAGCTCGTCCTCCGACAGCGTCTGCGTCTGCAGCGGCTCCAGGCCACGGACGTCGTCCGCGCTGATGCCCAGGCCCTCACCGACGCGGGCACCCAGCTCGTCGTCGCACATGAAGAAGTGCCACACCATCCGCTGCTGGACCTCGGGGATCGCCTGGCCGATGAGCGTGACGAAGTTGGCGACCAGGTCGTCCTTCTCCCACTGCTCCATCAGCTGGTAGCGCTGACCGGCCTGGGTGTAGTCGTTGGTGCGCTCGATCCGCTTGCGGGTGAGCCGGCCGGTGATGACCGGGCCCTGCTCGTCGTGCGTGGGGTAGGTGTCCTCACGCAGGCCGCCGGTGATCGACGGCTCGTAGTTGACGTGCGGGTTCTGGCCCGGGCCGAGGTCGACGCCGAAGGACATCTGGCCGCCGCGCTGGTTGGTCTGCACGACCGCGTTCTTCGCCGAGTTGACCGGCAGCTGCAGGTAGTTCGGGCCCACCCGGTAGCGCTGCGCGTCGGAGTAGGAGAACGTGCGGCCGACGAGCATCTTGTCGTCGGAGAAGTCCATCCCGTCGACGAGGACGCCGGTGCCGAACGCGCTCTGCTCGTTCTCGTTGTGGTGGTCGTCGACGTTGCGGTTCAGCGTCATCGTGCCGACCAGCTTGGGCTCGAACTCGTTCTCCGGCCACACCTTGGTGTCGTCCAGCGGGTCGAAGTCGAGCTCGGGGTGGTCGTGGTCGTCCATCAGCTGGACGTAGAGGTCCCACTGCGGGAAGTCGCCGCGCTCGATGGCCTCGAAGAGGTCCTTCGAGGCGTGGCCGAGGTCGCCACCCTGGATGACCGCGGCGTCGGCGTCGGTGAGGCTCTTGACGCCCTGCTTGGGCTGCCAGTGGTACTTGACCAGCTTGGTCTCACCGGCGGCGTTGACCCACTTGTAGGTGTTCACGCCGAAGCCCTGCATGTGCCGGTAGTCGGCCGGGATGCCCCGCGGGGAGAACAGGTTCACCAGCATGTGCATCGACTCCGGCGTCTGCGACATGAAGTCGAAGATGCGGGCCGGCTCCTGGCGGAAGCTGATCGGGTCCGGCTTCAGGGAGTGGATGACGTCGGGGAACTTGATGGCGTCGCGGATGAAGAACACCGCGAGGTTGTTGCCGACGATGTCCCAGTTGCCGTCCTCGGTGTAGAACTTCACCGCGAAGCCGCGCGGGTCGCGCGCCGCCTCGGAGGAGTCCCGGCCGCCGATGACGGTGGAGAAGCGGATCGCCAGCGGCGTCTTCTTGCCCGGGGCGTTGAACAGCTTGGCGCGGGTGTAGCGCTCGATGGGCTCGTCGCCCCACTGCCCGGTGGCCTCGAACTCGCCGTAGGCCACGAAGCCGCGGGCGTGCACGACGCGCTCGGGGATGCGCTCACGGTCGAAGTGGCTGATCTTCTCGAGGAACTGGTAGTTCTCGAGGGTCGCCGGGCCACGCGAGCCCACCGTCCGCGAGTTCTGGTTGTCGTAGACCGGATGGCCCTGACGGTTGGTCAGGATCGGCCGGCTCGCCTCACTGGCGGCCGGGCCCTGCGATGCGACGTCGGTCATGCTCCCACTCCCTCTCCGCTGGTTGTACCTGTTGCGTACCCGGGCCGACTGCGCTGTACCTGACAGTCGGCACAGAGACCCCAGAAGACGACCTCGGCCTCGTCGACCGCGAATCCCGCCGCGTCGGAGGGGGCCAGGCACGGGGCCGCCCCCACGACACAGTCGACGTCGGCGACCGCGCCGCACCCCCGGCAGACCAGGTGGTGGTGGTTGTCGCCCACCCGCAGCTCGTAGAGCGCGGGCCCACCGGCCGGCTCGATCCGCCGGGCCAGGCCACTGCCGACCAGCGCCTTGAGCACCCCGTAGACCGCCTGCGGCGAGATCGAGGGGTGCACGGCGCGGGCCGCGGTGGCGATGGTGTCGGCGTCGACGTGCGGGTGCTCGGCGAGCACGCCCAGCACGGACAGCCGGGGGCGCGTCACACGCAGCCCCGCCGCCCTCAGCTGGTCGTCCCAGGCCGTCTCCATGCGTCCACCCAACCGCGTTGTCTTGACTCAGTCAAATCAAGACCGGATGAACGTCACCCGGCTAGGCGAAGACGATGGTGCGGTCGCCCTCGACGATGACGCGGTCCTCCACGTGCCAGGTCACGGCCTGGGCCAGCACCTGGCGCTCGACGTAGCGGCCGATCCGGCGCATGTCCTCGACCGTGGCGCGGTGGTCGACCCGGGCGACCTCCTGCTCGATGATCGGGCCGGCGTCGAGCTCCGCGGTCACGTAGTGCGCGGTCGCCCCGATCAGCTTCACGCCCCGGTCGTGCGCGGCCCGGTAGGGGTTGGCGCCGACGAAGGCCGGCAGGAAGCTGTGGTGGATGTTGATCAGCCGCTCGGGGAACCGGCTGCAGAAGTCCGCCGACACGATCTGCATGTAGCGGGCCAGCACCACCAGGTCCACGTCGCCGACCAGTTCCAGGGCGCGGGCCTCGGCGGCCTCCTTCGTCCCGGGGGTGACCGGCACGTGGTGGAACGGGACGCCGTGCGCCCGGGCCACCGGCTCGAGGTCGGGGTGGTTGGAGACCACGGCGGCCACCTCGGCGCGCAGGTCGCCGGAGCCCACCCGGTAGAGCAGCTCCTGCAGCACGTGGTCGGTCTTCGACACGAACACCGCCACCCGCGGCCTGCGGGCCGCCGCGGTGAGCCGCCAGGTGAACTGCCACTCCCCCGCCAGCCCGGTCAGCGCCGCCTCCAGCTGCACCCGGCGGGTGGCCAGGTCGGCCAGCACGAACTCCAGCCGCAGGGTGAACGTGCCGCCGACCGGGTCGGACGAGTGCTGCTGGGACTCGGTGATGTTCGCGCCGGCGTCGGCCATCAGCCGGGACAGGACGGCGACGATGCCGGGCCGGTCGGGGCAGCGGACGACGAGCCGTCCGACGTCGGCGAGGCTGACATCCGAGGGCGCTGACATGCGCGAGATCGTGGCAGAGCCGCCGCGCGCGACCGGCAGGGGCCCGGTCGGGACCTCAGGCAGCGGGCAGCGACGCCCGGCGGCGGGCACCCACGTCGAACAGGTCGCCGTGGGCCTCGACGCGGGCCAGCACGTCGTCGGTGCGGAAGCGCACCGCCTCCGGGTCGCCCCCTTCGCGCAGGGCGTCCACCTCGGCCCAGTGCAGCGGCGTGGAGACGGTTGCCAGCGGCCGGGCACGCAGCGAGTACGGCGCGACCGTCGTCTTCGCGGTGTTGTTCTGACTCCAGTCCAGCAGCACCTTGCCCGGCCGCAGCGCCTTCTCCATCCGCCAGACCACGCGGTCGGGGGTCTGCGCGCTCAGCTCCTGGGCCAGCGCCTTGGCGTAGCGGCTGGGGTGGTCGGCGTCCCGCACCCGGATCGGCGCGTACACCTGCAGCCCCTTGGAGCCCGAGGTCTTCACCACCGGGTCCAGGCCGTCGTCGACCAGCCGCTCGCGCAGCCGGTGCGCCAGCTGCGCGCACTCGACGACGGTCGTGCCCGGCCCCGGGTCGAGGTCGAGCACGAGCAGGTCCGGCAGCTCCGCCCGGCCGCGGGCGCCGACCTGCCACTGCGGCACGTGCACCTCCAGCGCGGCCAGGTTGGCCGACCAGACCAGGTCCGGGACGGCGGTGAGCAGCACCATCTCCAGCGTCTCGCGGCCCCGGGTCGAGCCGGGCGAGGGCACGGTGACGGTGCGCACCCACGGTGGGGAGTGCCGGGCGTTGTTCTTCTCGAAGAACGCCTGCCCCTCCACCCCGTTCGGCCAGCGGGTGAAGGTGACCGGCCGCTGCGCGACGTGCGGCAGCAGCACCGGCGCGATGCGGACGTAGTAGTCGATGACCTGCGCCTTGGTGAACCCGACCTCGGGGAACAGCACCTTGTCCAGGTTGGACACCTCGAGCTCGCGCCCGTCGATGTGCACCCGCTGCCGGGTCACGGCTCCACCACCACGTCGTCCGGGTCGAGGTCCTCGCGCAGGCCGCGCCACGCGGGGTGCCGCAGCCGCCCCTCGCGGGTCCACTCGCCGAACGCGACCTCGCCGACCAGCGCCGGCTCCACCCAGTGCGCGTCGCGGGTGACCTCGCGCGGCAGGGTGTCGGCGAACGGGGACGTCGCCCGTGCGGTGAGCAGCGGCGCCAGGTCGGCCAGCGCCCGCGCGGTGAACCCGGTGCCCACGTGCCCGGCGAACACCAGCCGCCCGTCGTCGTCGTGCACGCCCAGCAGCAGCGAGCCGATGCCGCCGGCCCGCCGCCCCGCGCCCGGTCGCCAGCCGCCGACGACGACCGACTGGGTGCGCAGGTTCTTCACCTTCCGCCAGTCCGGCCCCCGCCCGCCGGGCCGGTAGGTCGAGTCCAGCCGCTTGGCGACCACGCCCTCCAGCCCGTTCTCGCGGCTGGCCGCCTGCACCTGGTCGCCGTTGCCGACGAACCACGGGGTGGTCACCCACCGGTCCCCGCTCACGCCGAGGGCGTCCAGCCGCGCGCGGCGCTCGGTGTACGGCAGGTCGAGCAGGCTCTCCCCGTCGAGGGCGAGCAGGTCGAAGACCAGGTAGCTGACCGGCGCCGCGGCGGCCATCCGGGCGACCTCGGGCCCGGTGCGGTGTATGCGGCCCTGCAGCAGCCCGAAGTCCGGCCGGCCGGCGGCGTCCAGCGCCACGACCTCGCCGTCGAGGACTGCGTCGTGCCCGGCCAGCGCGGCGGGCAGCGGGCCGAGCTCGGGGTAGGTGGCGGTGACGTCGTTGCCGCTGCGCGCCCGCAGCCGCAGCCGGCCCGCCCGCACGTGGGCCAGGGCGCGGACGCCGTCCCACTTGAACTCGTACCCCCAGCGCGGGTCGTCGGCGGGCGGCAGCTCCCCGATCGCGGCGAGCATCGGCGCCAGGTCCTCGGGCACGCCGGCCACCGGCTCCGCGGTGACCGGGTCGGGGTCGAGCTTGCGCAGGTCCCAGGTGCCGTCGGGCAGCCGGAACAGGACGTAGCGCCCGCTCAGCCGCTGCCCGTCGAAGGCGACGGTGACGTGGTCGGCGGCCCACTTCTCGGTGGCGTACCGGCCGGCGTCCCAGATCGTCGACACGCCGCCGCCGTACTCACCGGCGGCGATGGTGCCGGAGAAGGACGCGTACTCCAGCGGGTGGTCCTCGGTGGGCACGGCGAGCCGGTTGACCCCGGGCTCCAGCGGCGGGCCCTTGGGCACCGCCCAGCATCTGAGGACGCCGTCACGCTCGAGCCGCAGGTCCCAGTGCACCCGCTCGCCGGTGCGGCCGCGCGGCGTGTGGTGCTCGTGGACGACGAAGGTGTCGTCGTCGCCCACCGGCAACGGCTGCCCGGCCGGCGGGACCGGCTCGGCGGTGCGGGTCGGGTCGCGCCTGGCCCGGTAGGTGGCCAGCGGATCGGCGGCGGCCACCGCGTCAGGCGGTCTTGCGGGCCCGGGACGCGCGCTTGGCCGGCTTCGCGGGCTCCTCGTCGGCCTTCGCGGCGGCCTTCTTCGCCGGTGCCCGCTTCGCCGGGGCCTTGGCGGGCGCGGCCTTCTTCGCGGCGGCCTTCTTCGCCGGGGTCTTCGCGGGCGGGGCGTCGTCCGTCGCGTCGTCCGGTGCGGCCTCCGGGGCGGTACCGCCGGCGCGCTCGACGCTGCGGCGCAGCGCGCTCATCAGGTCGACGACCGCGCCGCCGCCGGTGTCGGCGGTCTCCGGGGCGGCCTGCACCTCGCCGCCGGTCTGCTTGGCCTCCAGCAGCGCCTGCATCGCCTCGCGGTAGTCGTCGGTGAAGGCGCTGGGGTCGAAGTCGCCGGCCATCGTCGAGATCAGCGACTCGGCCATCGCGAGCTCCTGCGGCCGGACGGCGACCTCGTCGTCGAGGAAGGCGAACCCGGGACGGCGGATCTCGTCGGGCCAGCGCATCGTGTGCAGCACCAGCACCCCCTCGCGCACCCGCAGCGCGGCCAGCGACTCGCGCTGCCGGATCGCGATCTTGGTGATCGCCACCTGGCCGGCGTTCTCCAGCGCGGTGCGCAGCAGCACGTAGGGCCGGGTCGCGACGCCGTCGGGCTCCAGGTAGTACGTCTTCTCGAAGTGGATCGGGTCGATCTGCTCCTGGTCGACGAACTGGAGCACCTCGATCTCGCGGGTGGTGACCAGCGGGAGCTCGTCGAAGTCCTCGTCGGTGAGCACCACCAGCTGCCCGTCGGGGAGCTCGTAGCCCTTGGCGATGTCGTTGTACTCGACCGTCTCGCCGTCGACGGAGCACACCCGCTGGTACTTCACCCGCCCGCCGTCGGTCTTGTGGACCTGGTGGAAGCGGATGTCGTGGTCCTCGGTGGCCGAGTACAGCTTCACCGCGATGGAGACCAGACCGAAGGAGACCGCACCGCGCCAGATCGACCGCATGCTCGGACCCTCCGTCCCCCGGGGCCCCGCGGCACCCGACAAGATCACAGGATAGGTGCGCGGGCGCCCCTCCGGCAGCCCGAACGGTCACGCTGCGCAGTGGACCACCCGGAGGGGTGACCGGCCCGTCGCGTCCTGCACGTCCGCGATGCCCACAGACCGGCCACGCAGGGTGACCGCCGGGTCAGTCCTCGTCGCCGCCGGACATCGCCTGCTGCTGCAGCGCGTCGTAGGCGAACTGACCGACGTCGGCCACCGCGACCATCGTCATGGTCAGCGCCGCCAGCCGGGTGGCCTGCGGCACCGTCGCGTAGCCGAACACCAGCGCGGTCGCCGTCCACTGGGCCAGGCAGAACGGGCAGGTCACGAGCTCGCCGACGGCGTGCTTGACGCCGCCGTGCTCGCGGATCCCCTCGGCGATCTCGGCCTCGCCGGACTGCCCCTGGAACGAGGTGAACGGCGCACGCAGCGGGCTGGTGACCGGGTCCTTGGCGATCGTGCGGGCGATCCGGAAGGTGGCGACCGTGAGCAGCACCGCGTCGCCCAGCGGGATGCGCCGGGGCAGCTCGCGGCCCGAGGCGCGCACCGCGGCGGCGCCGGCGGCCGTCAGCGTCAGGTACGTGCCCATCGCCCCGAGCAGGCCACCGAGCGGGCGGTCCTCCTCCGGGGAGTACGCGTGCTTCTGCACCCTCGCCCACCGTCGCACCGGTGACGTCAGCTTCTGGACCTCGTCCGTGATCGCCATGCCGGGGCTGTTACCCGGTGGGCCGTCGGCCATGCCGTCGCCGGCGCGAGACGTGCGACGCATGGCGGCAGGGCGCCCGGGTAGGTGGTGATCACGACGCCGGTCACCCGACCGGCTCCCCCGTCCCCGACGGACGGACGAGCGCGCCCAGCCGCGGGCGCGCAGAACGGAGGCACCGCCATGACCGCACCCGACGCCCCCCTCGACCAGGCGGCCCTCGACCAGGCCGCCCGCGACGGCGACCTCAACGACGCGGAGTTCCCCGACGACGAGCGCGGTGTCACCGGCGCGCGCGACGGCGTCACCGGCGACGTGGGTCCCGAGGGCCAGACCGCCCGCGACGTCTTCCCCGAGGACGACGGCGTGCCCGAGGTGTCCCAGGACGACAGCCCGACCATGGCCCGCGCCGAGGACCCGGAGTTCGCCCCCGAGCCCGGTGACCGGGAGACCCACCAGACGGTCGACTTCGGGACGACGGCCGCCGAGCAGTCCGAGGGCGAGTCACTGTCGGGCCGGCTCGAGCGCGAGGTCCCCGACGACGCCGAGGACGTGCGCCCCGCTGAGGACCCCGACCGCGCCTTCGCGCAGCTCGACGAGGACCAGGACACCGACGACCTCAGCGACTCCGGCACCAACCGGACCGGCGATGACGTCGAGGCCTTCGCCGACGCACCGGTGGGCGGGGAGAGCGCCGAGGAGGGCGCCGTCCACGTCATCCCCGGCACCTGACCGACCGGGGCTCAGGGACCCGGGCGGACCCCGCCCGGGTCCCTGAGTGGTGCCGCGATCATGCCGCGACTAGGTTGGGCGCCACGGTTGAGCAGCCAGCCGCTGCCTGCCCGTCGCCCGGGCAGGCACCTGCCCGGGACCTCGATGGCCCCAGGCCGCGCCCGCTCGGGGTGCGTCCAGCAGTACATTGACCCGGCGAAGGCGTGCCCGTGGGGCATCGCCGCTGAGAGGAGCTGCAGTCCGTGACCTCATCCGACTCACCCGCCGAGGGCTCGCGCGACGTGTCGGCCCCTGCTGACTCGAACGAAGCGCCCTTCGACGACGTGATCACGCTGTCGACGTCCACCGACGACGACGGCACGGTCACCGTGACCGTCGTCGGCGAGGTCGACACGTTCACCGCCCCGGTCCTCCGGGCGTCCCTGGACACCCAGCTGGAGCAGCAGCCCACTGCGCTCGTGATCGACCTGTGCGGCGTCCAGTTCCTGGGGTCGGCCGGCCTGGCCGTGCTCGTGGAGACCCAGAAGTCGGCGCGCTCCCGCGACGTCGGGCTGCGGCTGGTGGCCAACACCCGCGCCGTGACCCGTCCGCTGGAGGTCACCGGCCTGATCGACCTGTTCACCATCGCCGAGAAGGCCTGACCTCCTCAGCACAGCACCACCGGGGCCCCGGCCCCACCGACGACGAAGGCGCCCCGCAGCCGCGGGGCGCCTTCGTCGTCCGCCGGGTCCTCCGTCAGGGCGTGAGCATCGCGCAGACCGCGGACTCGATCGTGCGCTGGGCGGTGCGGTCGTCGGGCGCTCCCGCCGCCTCGGCGAGCGCGTCGGCGACCGTCTCGCCGTGCTCCCAGCGGTCGACCACCCGCGGGTCGACGTAGCTGTTCTTGGCCACCGTCGGGGTGTTGCCCAGCTGCTCGCTGACCCGCACGTAGGCCTGCTTGACCACCTTGTTGCGGGCGGTCTTGCTGCTCGGCTTGGGCGCTTCGGCCAAGGTGGCGGCCATCAGCACGGTGGCGCTCCAGGTGCGGAAGTCCTTGGCGGTGATCTCCGCGCCGCTGATCTCCTTCAGGTAGGCGTTGATCTCGTCGCTGGTGACGTCGTGCCAGCTGCCGTCCTCGCCGGGGTAGCCGAGCAGCTCCTCGCCCTGGTCGGCGGGCCGCTCCAGCAGCGCCCGGACGACGGTGGCCGTGGGCCGGTCCAGCAGCTCCACCTCGCGCTCGATGCCGTGCTTGGCCCGGTAGTGGAAGAACACCCGCTCCCCGCGCACCGAGACGTGCTCGCGGCGCAGCGTGGCCAGGCCGTAGGTGTGGTTGTCCTCGGCGTACTGCTCGCTGCCGATCCGGAAGGCGCCCAGGTCGAGCAGGCGGACCGCGCACGCCAGCACGCGGTCGCGGTTGAGCCCGCGGGTGCGCAGCGCGGCGACCACCTCGTCGCGGACGTCGGGCAGCTGGTGGGAGATCTCCAGCACCCGCTCGTGCTTGGCGGCGTCGCGCTTGGCCCGCCACTCGTCGTGGTAGCGGTACTGCCGGCGGCCCGCGGCGTCGGTGCCCACCGCCTGGATGTGGCCGTTGGGCCAGGGGCAGATCCAGACGTCCTTCCAGGCCGGCGGGATGGCCAGCGACTTGAGCCGGTCGAGCCGCTCGTCGCGGATCAGCACGCCGTCGGCGTCGTAGTAGGCGAAGCTGCGCCCGGCCCGCCGCCTGGTCCAGCCCTGGGCGTGCACGTCACTGCGGCGGAGTCTCACCCCGGTGGGGTGGGCACCACCGGGTCGCCTCAAACCCGGACGCGACACCTGTCACCCGCCGGTGCACCCCGCCCGTCGTCCCTCGTTTCGCGCCCGTCCCCCGGGGCATGACAGTCTGTCGGTGCAGCCACCGTCGGCGGATCCGGGCCCGGCCCGGGACCCACCTGCGGGGCGGCCGCCCCCCGAACGCGCTCCCGCCGGAGCCGCGGCCGGGTGCGCGAGGATGGACCGCCGCGTTCCCGGCCGGGAGCGCGGGGACGACGAAGGAGCGAACGACGCATGGTCGACACGACGGCTGCCGCCACCGGCGAGCGGCGTCCCGAGCGGCTGGAGCTGCGGGTCCCGACCTCGCCGACCCAGCTGCCCGCGGTGCGCGCGATGGCCGGTGACCTGGCGATGCGCATGGACTTCGACCTGGACGCGGTCGAGGACCTCCGCCTGGCGGTCGACGAGGCCTGCGCCACGCTGTCCTCCGTCGCCCTCGGCGACGCCCCGCTGACGGTGGTCTTCGAGGCCTTCCGCGAGGGCCTGCGCATCGATGCCTGGGTGCCCACCGAGCCCGGCGTCGACGTGCCCCGCGACGGCTTCGGCTGGGCGGTGCTGCACACCCTGGTCGACACCGTAGAGGCCGGCCCGAACACCCAGGCGACCGTCGTCGCCGGTGACGGCTCGGCCTCCCCGGTCGCGTGCATCGCGCTGGTGAAGAAGCTGCGCCAGTACGCGTCGGTCGCACAGTGACCCGGTCGGCTGCCACGGACGTTCCGGCCGCCGACGACGCCGTCCTCGACCAGGGCGGGCCCGCGCGCCCCCGGGTCCCCGCTGACGATGCGCCGGAGGCGGTCCCCACGGCCGTCGCGGGCGCTGCCCCGGAGGCGAGCGAGATGACCACCGAGTCCACCGACACCGCACCGGAGCTGCCGGCGGTGACCGACACGTCCCCCGACCTGCCGGCCGTCACCGACACCTCACCCGAGCTGCCCGCGGTCACGGCCGACGCACCGGCCGCCGTCCCGCTCTCGGAGAACCGCAGCCGGGCCGAGCGCACCGCGCCGCTGTTCGTCGAGCTGGCCGCCCTGGAGAAGGGCGACCCGCGGCGCGAGCGGCTGCGGGAGATCCTGGTCGAGGAGCACCTGCCCCTCGTCCGGCACTTCGCCCGCCGGTTCAGCAACCGCGGGGAGCCCTTCGACGACCTGCTGCAGGTCGGCACCCTCGGCCTGATCGCCGCGATCGACCGGTTCGACCCGACCCGCGGCGTCGAGTTCCTGTCCTTCGCCGTCCCGACCATCACCGGCGAGATCAAGCGGCACTTCCGTGACCAGGGCTGGTCGGTGCGCGTGCCGCGCCGGCTGCAGGAGCTGCACCTGTCGCTGAACGCCGCGGTCAGCGAGCTGTCCCAGAAGAACGGGCACGCCCCGACCCCGTCGGAGCTGGCCGAGCACCTGGGCATCCCGCGCGCCGAGGTCCTCGAGGGGCTCGCGGTGGCCAACGCCTACCGCAGCAGCTCGCTGGACGAGCGGCTCTCCGGCGAGGAGGACTCCCCCACCCTGGCGGCCACGCTGGGCGAGGAGGACGCCGCGCTCGAGGGCGTCGAGTACCGCGAGTCGCTGCAGCCGCTGCTGGCCACCATCCCGGCCCGCGAGCGCCGCATCCTCATCCTGCGGTTCTTCGGGAACATGACCCAGTCGCAGATCGCGGCCGACATCGGCATCTCGCAGATGCACGTCTCCCGGCTGCTCAGCCAGACCCTGGCCAAGCTCCGCGAGGGCCTGCTCAAGGACTAGCCCGACCCACTGACGTTCTACGGCTGCTGCTCCGGGGTCTCGCCGCTGCCCAGCTGCGGGGTGCTGCGGGCCTCCTCGGTCGCCTGGGCCAGCGAGGGCCGCGGCGAGGCGGTGCTGGGCAGCGAGGGCTCCACGCCGATGCTGGACAGCGAGATCTTCGCCTCGGGCTGCTCGGCGGCCGGCGGCAGGTTCGAGTCGAACCAGCCACTGGTGTCCAGCGACTGCGCCGGGGCGGCGGGTGGGGTCCCGTCCGCGGCGGCGCGCGGGGCGCCGTCGACGTCCATCCAGTTGCGGGCGCCCTCGCCGTCCGAGCCACCGAGGCGGCTGAGCCCCTCGAGCGCCTTGCTGAACTCGCTGGGCACGATCCACATCTTGTTCGCATCACCCTGGGCGATCTTGGGCAGGGTCTGCAGGTACTGGTAGGCCAGCAGCCCGGAGTCGGGCTTGCCGTCGTGGATGGCCTGGAAGACCGTCTCGATCGACTTGGCCTGGCCCTGTGCCTGCAGGAACAGCGCGGCCCGCTCACCCTCGGCGCGCAGGATCCGGCTCTGCCGCTCGGCCTCGGCGTCGAGGATCGCCGCCTGCTTCTTGCCCTCGGCCGACAGGATGGCAGCGGCCTTCTGACCCTCGGCGGTGGTGATCGCCGACTGCCGCTGCCCCTCGGCGGTGAGGATGACCGCGCGCTTGTCGCGGTCGGCGCGCATCTGCTTCTCCATCGAGTCCTGGATGGACGGCGGCGGGTCGATCGCCTTGATCTCCACTCGGGCCACCCGCAGGCCCCACGGCCCGGTGGTGCCGTCGAGCACGCTGCGCAGCTGGGAGTTGATGCCGTCCCGGCCGGTCAGCGCACCTTCGAGGTTCAGCCCGCCGACGACGTTGCGCAGCGTCGTCGTCGTCAGCTGCTCCATGCCGGTGATGTAGTTCGCGATGCCGTAGACGGCCAGCCGCGGGTCGGTGACCTGGAAGTAGACGACGGTGTCGATGCCCACCTGCAGGTTGTCGGCGGTGATGACCGGCTGCGGCGGGAAGGAGATGACCTGCTCGCGCAGGTCGATGGTCGCGCGGACGCGGTCGACGAACGGCACGAGCAGCGCCAGCCCGGGCGAGAGGGTGCGGCTGTAGCGGCCCAGCCGCTCGACGACCTTCGCCTGGGCCTGCGGGACGATCGTCACGCTCTTGGCCAGCACGACGACCGCCAGCAGGACGACCACGATCAGTGCGATGAGTGCGGGTTCCACGGTGCTCCGTTCCTCGGAGGTGGTGCGTTCCCCTGATGGTGCACCGTCCGTGGCCCGATGATCACGCCCGGCGGGGCGGCTTCACCCGTTCGCAATGCTCAGGGGTGGCCGACGTAGGCGATCGGGCCCTCGATCTGCACGATCCGCACCTCGTCGCCCACCTCGTAGACCTCACCGTCGAGCTGGGTGCGCGCCGACCACTCGTCGTGGCCCATCCGCACCTGGCCGGCGGTGCCGTCGACGCGCTCGCTGACCACGGCCGTGCGCCCGACGAGCGTCTGCACGCCGTCCAGCTGCTCGGGGGTGCGGTCGACCAGGTGCCGCTTGGCGACCGGCCGGACGACGGCCAGCAGCCCCACCGAGACGATGACGAAGACCGCCAGCTGCACCGGCACGCTGTCGGTCAGCAGCGCCGCGCTCATCCCGCCGAGGGCGCCGCCGGCGAACATGAGCAGGACCAGGTCCAGGCTGGCGACCTCGCCGGCGGTGAAGAGCCCCGCGGCGATCAACCAGAGCAACCAGGCAGCCACGCTCCGCAGTCTGGCACGCCGAGCTGTGCAGCACCGGTCCGCGCGGTCGCCGGCAGGATCACCCGGCCGGGCGCCCCACCCGGCCGCCGGGGCGTCGTAACCTCGGCAACCGTGCACGACATCGCCGCCGGCCGCTTCGCCGTCTGGGCCACCGCCTGGCTCACTGGACGCACCTCCTACGACGAGGCGCTCGACGCCCTCGTCGGCGACACCGCGCACCGGGTGGTCGGGCTGCCCGGCACCGAGGAGGTCGTGCCGCTGGGCTGGGCGCTGAGCGCGCTGCGCGGCCTCGGCGAGCAGCGGCTGCGGCTGGTGCTGCCCGTCCCCGGTGACACCCGCGGCCTCCCGGCGCTGCCCTCGCTGGTGGCGCTGGTGCTGGAGTCCGGGCAGGCCGTGGTCGGCTCCCGGATCGCGCTGGTGCCCGAGGAGCTCGGCCCGGAGGTCGTCTCCTGGACGGCGGTGCCGCTGGACGGCGCCCCGCCCTCGGCACCGCCGGTCGAGGGCACCCTGCGCTCGGTCTCCGGCGCCCTGGACCTCGCGGTCGGTGACTCCGCGCGCACCCTGGCCGCCCTGGACCTCGCCCGGTGGAACCCCGAGGTGCCCGCGCTGCTGGCCGGGCTGGCGCGCCGTGTGCACGCCCCGGGCCTGCCCGCCGACCACGACCAGCTCGCGGCGTCGGTGCTGGGCCGGGCGCAGCGGCTGTCACAGGTGCTGGACCTGGCGATGGCCGACGCGCCGGGGGCCGCGGTCACCCACGCCCAGGCCGCCCGCCGCGACGAGGCGCTGCGCCCGCTGGCACAGGCCGTCCGCGAGGCCACGGTCGCCGCCTACAACTGGGTCCCGCGCCCCTAGTCCGTCCGGCCCCGCTGCGGGGCCCGCCGCGAGCCTGCGCGCGGCGGGGGGCAGCGGGGCCCTCCGTCAGGTGGCTGCGGCCGCCGGTCGTGCCGCGGGGCGCTGGACGAAGCAGCAGTGGGCCGGGCAGTTGGTGCCCAGGCGCGGTTCGCCGCCGGCGCGGCGCTCCTCGAGCAGCTCGCGCAGCGAGGTGACGAACGCCGGGTGGGTGCCGGCGGTCGCGGCGCGGGCGAAGGCCAGCCCGAGCTCGCCGGCGGTCTCCAGCGCCTCGTTGTCCAGGTCCCAGATGACCTCGAGGTGGTCGCTGATGAAACCGACCGGGAAGACCACGACGGCCTGCTCGCCGTTCTCGGCCAGCGCCCGCAGGTGGTCGTTGACGTCGGGCTCCAGCCACGGCACCGACGGCGGGCCGCTGCGGCTCTGCCAGACCAGGTCGAAGGACCGGCCCGGCGCGGCGGCCTCGACGACCGCCTGCGCGGCGGCCATCAGCTCGGCCTCGTAGGCACCGCCCTGCGGTCCGGCGACGGCGGCCATCGCGTTGGGGATGCTGTGCGCGGTGGCGACCAGCCGGGCACCGTCGCGCAGCTCCGCGGGCAGCGAGGCGATCGCGGCCGCCAGCGCGTCGGCGTTGGCCTGCACGAAGCCCGGTGCGTCGAAGTAGTGCGGCAGCTTCTCCGCCGTCGGCCCGGCCGGGGCGGCCGGGTCGGACTCCAGCGCGACCCGGGCCCGGGCGACGTCCTCGTGGTACTGCCGGCAGCCGGAGAACGAGGCGTAGGCCGACGTGGCCAGCACGTAGGCGTGCCCGATGCCGTCGTCGGCCATCTGACGCCAGACGTCCTCGACGTAGGGCGCCCAGTTGCGGTTGCCCCAGTAGACGGGCATGTCGACGCCGACGGAGCGGAGCTCGGCCTCGAGCGCGCTGATCAGGGCCTTGTTCTGCTCGTTGATCGGGCTCACGCCACCGAAGTGGTGGTAGTGCTCCGCGACCTCCTCCAGGCGCTCGGGCGGGATGCCGCGGCCGCGGGTGACGTTGAGCAGGAACGGCATGACGTCGTCGTGGCCCTCGGGCCCGCCGAAGCCGAGCACGAGCAGCGCCTCACGCCGTCCGGCGGGGGCCGGGTCGGACGAGGGGGCGACACCGCCGTTGTTGCGCACGGCGAGCGAGGGGTCCTCGTTCGGCTGCTGAGCGGCCGGGGTGATCGAGACGCCGTCGGGCAGCGGGTGCCGCGGACGGGCGTCCGCGGGGGCGGTCACACCCCCACCGCGTGGAAGCCGCCGTCGACGTGCACGATCTCGCCGGTGGTCGCGGGGAACCAGTCGCTCAGCAGCGCGGCGACGGCCTTGCCGGCCGGTTCGGTGTCGGTGACCGACCACCCCAGCGGCGCGCGGCCCTCCCAGGCCTCCTCGAACTGGTTGCTGCCCGGGATCGACTTCATGGCCATGGTGCGCAGCGGGCCGGCGGCGACGAGGTTGACCCGCACGCCCTCGGGGCCCAGCTCGCGGGCCAGGTAGCGGGAGGTGGACTCCAGGGCGGCCTTGGCCGCGCCCATCCAGCCGTAGACCGGCCAGGCGACGGTGGCGTCGAAGGTCAGCCCGACCACCGCGGCGGTGTCGCCGAACAGCGGCCGGCAGGCCTGGGTGAGGCTGGCCAGGGACCAGGTGGAGACCTGGAAGGCGGTGGCGGCGTGCTCCCAGGCGACCTCGGTGAACCCCTCGCCCATCGCCTCCTGCGGTGCGAAGCCGATGGAGTGGACGACGCCGTCGAGGCGGGCGTCGGCGCCCAGGTGCTCGCGCAGCCGGTCGGCCAGCGTGGCCAGGTGCTCGGTGTCCGTGACGTCCAGCTCGACCACGGCCGCCTCCTGCGGCAGCCGCTTGGCGATCCGCTGGCACAGCGACAGCGCCCGGCCGAAGTTCGACAGGACGACGGTGGCGCCCTGCTCCTGGGCGATCTTCGCCGCCGAGAAGGCGATCGAGGCCTCGGTCAGCACGCCCGCGACCAGGATCGTCTTGCCTTCCAGAATGCCCATGTCAGTGCCCCATCCCCAGTCCGCCGTCGACCGGGACGACGGCCCCGGTGATGTAACCCGCCTGCTCGCCCGCCAGGAAGCGGACGACGCCGGCGATCTCGTCTGCCCCGGCGAGCCGCCCCAGCGGCACCTGCCCGAGGATCTCCTGCTGCCGCTTCTCGGACAGCTCGGCGGTCATGTCGGTGGACACGAACCCCGGAGCCACCACGTTCGCGGTGATGTTGCGGCTGCCCAGCTCGCGGGCGATCGACCGCGCCAGCCCGACCAGGCCGGACTTGCTGGCCGCGTAGTTGACCTGCCCCGCCGAGCCCAGCAGCCCGACCACCGAGCTGATGAAGATCATCCGACCGCCCCGGGCGCGCACCATCTTCGGCGCCGCGCGCTTGGCGACCCGGTAGGCGGCGGTCAGGTTGGCGTCGATGACGTCGGTGAAGGCCTCCTCGCCCATCCGCAGCAGCAGCCCGTCGCGGGTGATGCCGGCGTTGCTGACCAGCACCTCGACCGGGCCCTGGTGCTCCTCGACCTCGGTGAACGCGCGGTCGACGGCCGCGCCGTCGGTGACGTCGCACTCGACCCCGAACAGCCCGTCCGGGGCACCGCTGCCGCGGTGGGTCACCGCCACGGAGTCACCCGCCTCGGCGAACGAGCGGGCGATGGCCAGCCCGATCCCCCGGTTCCCACCGGTCACCAGCACCGACCTGCCCACTCAGTCCACCTCGCCGCTCGCCTGGGTACAACCGCCCATGAACCTAGTCGGTCCCCCGCGGACGCACGCCCGCGCGGTCGGCACCGGGCCGACGCACACTGGTCCCGTGCCGACCGTCGCTGCCCCCGCTCGCGGGCTGGTGCGGCTGCTGGACACCGCCGACGGTCGCGCGCTCTGCCTGGCCGGCGACGTGGACGCCGCCGCCGTCGCGGCCTTCCGGCGCCGCTACGGGTGCGAGCCGGCGCGGATCGACGTGCTCGACGCCCGCTCGGTCACCTCGCTGAGCGCCGCCGCGCTGGAGCTGGTGCGCGACCACCTGGACGTCGCGGCGCTGGGCGGGCGGACCGTGGACGTGCGCCGCTCCCCTGCGGTCGACCGGCTGTTCCCCGCGGCCTGAGCCCGGGCCGGGGACCGGTCGCGGACGCCCCGCGCGGCGCCGTCCCTCCGTGTGAGTGACGGCCGCTCACCCGTCCGGTGCCCCCGTGTACCCCGGACGCGTGACGGTCAGTGACGACGTTCCCGCCGATCTCTACGGTCGGTGACGATCGCTCGAGGACGCGGCCGGCGTCGTCCCCCTCCCGCGCGGTCGTCCGATGACCGTGTGCGGCTGGTGCCGCAGGAGGAAGAGGTGCGCTCGATGCGAGCACGTGGAGCACGGCGGGGTGCGGTCGGGCTGGGAGCCGCGCTGACCCTCGGGGCGCTGCTGTCGGGCTGCCAGCTGCCCGACGTCGGCATGAGCCCGGGACTGTCCGCCGCGGCGGCGGAGACCTCCGCCGCACCGGCGACCACCGCGAGGCCCAGCGTCGCGCCGGTCACCGAGGAGGCACCCGTCACCCCGGCCCGGGTCGCCGGCGACCTGGACACCGGCTCGGTCACCCACACCGTGGCCGCCGGCGACCGCTCGGTGGTCATCGACTGGTGGACCGACCAGGAGTCCGTCGCGTGGACCGCGGCGGACGCCAAGACGATCCAGCTGTCCGCGCACGTCGAGGGCGGCAGCGCTAAGCAGGAGATCACGGTGACCCGCTTCGCGGCCACCGCCGACGACGGCACCGCCCGCACCACGGTCACCGAGGACCGCGGCGAGTTCGTCCTCACCCCGCCCTTCAGCTACACCAGCGCCCTCAACGTGGCGCCGTCCGCCGCCACGGCCACCGCACTCACCGTCTACGTCCAGTTCGACCTGCTCGTCGAGACCGCCAGCGGTTCCGGTGAGTACTTCCGACAGACCGTCCAGGACAGCATCGAGCTGCCCCTCGTGCAGGAGATCCCATGACCGAGCTCGTCGTCCCGGGCATGCGCCGGGCCACCGACCGCATCCAGCTGCTGGCCCGGGGCACCGTCGTGCCGCCGGACGTCTCCTCCCTGCTGCCCGACGACTGGGCCGACCAGCGGGCCGGCAGCGAGCGCCGCACGGCGACCATCAGCTGCATCATCCCGGCCTACAACGAGGAGGGGACCATCGCCGCCGTCCTCACCTCGCTGCTGGCGCAGACCCGGCTGCCCGACGTGATCCACGTGATCATCAACAACACCGACGACGACACCCCCGAGATCGCCCGCAGCTTCGAGGGCGCCCACGAGCGGGTCGTCAAGGGCGAGCTGTTCCGCACGATGGTGCACGTCCACGACATCGGCGAGAACCCGGACAAGAAGGTCGGCGCCCTCAACATCGGCTACCACCTCAGCCGCGGGTACGACTACATCCTCGGCGTCGACGGCGACACGACCCTGGACCGCCGCTGCGTCGAGTGGCTGGAGAAGGAGATGGTGACCGACCCCCGCATCGGTGGGCTGTCGGCCGTCTACAGCTTCGACAAGACCAAGGTGCACGGCGCGATGGCCAAGTTCCTGGTCGCCGGCCAGCGCGCCCAGTTCGCCGGCTTCAACATGGACAACCTCGTCCGCGGCCGGAACATGGCCGTCCTCGGCGGGCAGTGCAGCCTCTTCAGCGTCCGGGCGCTGGAGACCGTGATGTACCGGCACCACCAGTCCGCCCCCTGGGTGCGCGACTCGGAGGTCGAGGACTCCAAGCTCTCGCTGCAGATCAAGGACGCCGGCTTCAACACCAAGATCAGCGCCCGGGCCCGCGCCTTCGTGGGCCCGATGACCGACCTGCGCTCCCTGCACGGCCAGCAGGTCAAGTGGAACTTCGGCGGCATCGACCTGCTGTGGCCCGGCCAGCGCGGCGACAACAAGGGCCAGCCGCTGCACCCGAACCTGCGGCTGCGCTGGTACGAGAACATCTCGATGCTGTTCAACATCACCAGCCGGATGGCGTTCCTGCTGCTGCTGGCCGCGGCGCTGTCGATCGACGCGTTCGTCTTCAACCCGGTCTGGCTGATCCCGCCGGCCGTGGCGACGCTGCTCAACCTGCGGATCGCCGCGTCGATGCACGACAAGAGCGCCTCGGACATCTTCTACGCACTGCTGGTGGCCCCGGCGGAGTTCTACATGTGGATCCGGATGGGCCACTTCGTCTCCGCCTGGGTGCAGTTCCTGGCCCGGGTGGAGAAGGACAACTGGGCGGCGCAGGCCGCGGCCGAGCGTGGACGCGGGTCGGCCTACGTCATGCCGGCGCTGTGCGCGGCGGCCACCTTCGCGGTGCTGATCTTCGCCTGGAGCCAGCAGAGCGTGGGCGTGCAGTCGGCGATCCTGTCGATCGGCTGGCCGGTGCTCTACCTGGTGACGGTCCTGCAGACCATCTTCATGCTCAAGAAGCTGGTCCGCCGCCAGCGCGGCTTCACCGTCTGAGGGAGGACCTCGCTGCCCCGGACCCCGCTGCCCCCTCGGGGCGGCGGGGTCCTCGCGTCACAGCAGCCGGTTGGTCCACAGCAGGGAGGCGACGATGCCGAGGAAGGCGAACAGCAGCCCGCCGCGGACGAACCAGGGGCTGATGTCCTGGGCCTCGGTGGTGTAGCCGATCTGGCTGCCGAGGTCCTCGTAGACCTGCTCCAGCTCGGCCGCGCTGGCCGCCTCGCTGTAGCTGCCGCCGGTCTCGTCGGCGATGTCCTCCAGCGTCGAGCGGTCGACCGGCACCGGGAACCGCTCGCCGTTGAGGTCCAGGACGCCGTAGTCGGTGCCGAACGCGATCGTCGACACCGGCACCTGCGCCGCCACGGCCGCCTCGACCGCCTGCGTCGTCTCCCGGCCGACCGTGTTGTAGCCGTCGGACAGCAGGACGACGCGGGCCGGTGGCACCTCCTCGCCGCCGGTCTCCAGCGTCGACTGGAAGTTGGTCACCGCCGTGAGCGAGGTGAACACCGCCTCGCCGATCGCGGTCGCCTCGGCCAGCTGCAGGTTGTCGATCGCGGTGCGCACCTGGTCGCGGTCGGTGGTCGGGGTGACCAGGGTGGTCGCCGTCCCGGCGAAGGAGACCAGGCCCAGGTTGATCCGGGCGGGCAGGACGTCGACGAACTGCTTGGCCGCCACCTGCATGGCCTGGAAGCGGTCGGGCTGGATGTCGGTGGCCCGCATCGACAGCGAGACGTCGACGGTCATGATCACCGTGGCCCGCTCCCGCGGCACCCGCACCTCGGTGCTGGGCACCGCGAGGGAGGTGACCAGCACCGCGAGGCCGGCGGCCACCAGGCCGAAGGCCACGTGCCGGCGCCAGCCTGCCCTCCTGGGCACCAGCGACCCCAGGAGGGCGACGTTGGTGAACCGGGCGGCGTACTTCGCGCGGCGCAGCTGCAGCACGACGTAGAGCGCCACGAGCGCCACCACGGCGAGCAGCGCCGCCAGCCACCACGGGGACTGGAAGGTCATCGGGAGGCTCCTCCGGTGCCGGCACGCCGGCGGTGGGCGACGTAGGCGACGACGTCGGCCATCCAGTCGCGGTCGGTCTGCAGCCGCAGGTGGCCCGCACCGGCCCGGCGCAGGGCTGCGGCGATCTCCGCCCGCTGGGCGGCGGCGCCCTCGGCGAACCGGCGGCGGACGTCGGCGTCGCCGGTGGGCACCTCGAGGGTCTGCCCGCTCTCCGGGTCGACGACGGTGAGCAGGCCGACGTCGGCCAGCTCCAGCTCGCGGGGGTCGACGACCTCGATCGCCAGCAGCTCGTGCCGGGCCGAGAGCCCGCGCAGCGGGCGCTCCCAGTCCAGGTCGCCGAGGAAGTCCGAGATCACCACGACCAGCCCGCGGCGGCGGGGCGGACGGCGCAGCGAGTCCAGCGCGGCGGCCAGGTCACCGCGCCGTCCGCTCGCCGCCCGGGGGGTGGCGACGACGGCGCGCAGCAGCCGGTCGGCGGCCAGCCGCCCGGGCACGGCCGGGTACCGGTCGACCCGCTCGCCGGTGGTGACGACGGCGCCCAGCCGGTTGCCGCCGCGCACGGTGAGGTGGCCGACGGCGGCCAGGCCGGCGATCGCCAGGTCCCGCTTCTCGGAGTCCGCGGTGCCGAAGTCCAGGCTGGCGGAGAGGTCCAGGACCACCCAGGTCTCCAGCTCGCGGTCGGCGACGGTCTCGCGCACGTGCGGGGTCTGCGTGCGGGCGGTGACCGGCCAGTCCATCCGGCGCACGTCGTCGCCGGGGTGGTAGGCGCGGGCGTCACCGGCCTCGCTGCCCGAGCCGGGCACCAGGCCGAGGTGGTCGCCCTGCAGCAGCCCGTCGAGGCGGCGCCGGATGGTGAGCTCCAGCCGGCGCAGCAGCACCGCCGAGGAGGACCCCGGCCCGAAGTGCGGCGGGGCGCCGGCGCCCCCGGCCGACGGCCCGCCCGGGCTGGCCCCGGTCATCCCGGCTGCGGGCCCGAGCCGCCGTCGGGACGGCCGCCCTGCTGCGGGCCCTGCTGCTGGCCGGGCGCGAGGCCCTGACCGTTCGACCAGCCCTGCGGCGGCGCCGCCTGGCCGTACGGGTTGCCCGGCGCGCCGGCGGGCACCGGCTGCGGCGCCCCGTTCGGCGGGCCGTACTGCCCGCCGGGGGCCGGCACCATCGGGCCGCCCGGCGCGGCGGGGCCGAAGCCACCGGCGCGCTGGCGCGGGGTGACCTGCGGCAGCGGCACGCTCTGCAGCACCCGCTTGACGACGTGGTCGGCCGGCACGCCGTCGGCGAGCGCGTCGTAGGAGAGCACCAGGCGGTGCCGCAGCACGTCGGCGGTCACGTCCAGCACGTCCTGCGGCAGGACGTAGTCGCGGCCACGGATCAGCGCCAGCGCCCGGCTGGCCGCGATCAGGCCCAGCGAGGCGCGCGGGCTGGCGCCGTAGGAGACCCAGGTGGCCACGTCGGGCATGCCGTGCTCCTGGGGCGACCGGGTCGCCACGACCAGCCGGACGACGTAGTCGACCAGCGCGTGGTGGACGAAGACCTGCGAGGCGGTGCGCTGCAGCCGCCGGACGTCGTCGGGGCCCAGGACGGTCTCCGCGCGCGGCGGGGTCGAGCCCATCCGGTAGATGATCTCCCGCTCCTCCTCGGGGCTCGGGTAGTCGACGAGCACCTTGAGCAGGAAGCGGTCGCGCTGGGCCTCGGGCAGCGGGTAGACGCCCTCGTTCTCGATCGGGTTCTGGGTGGCCAGCACCAGGAACGGGTCGGGCAACGCGTGCGTCACCCCGCCGATGGACACCTGCCGCTCGGCCATGACCTCCAGCAGCGCCGACTGCACCTTCGCCGGCGCGCGGTTGATCTCGTCGGCGAGCACGAAGTTGGCGAACACCGGGCCGAGCTCGGTGTCGAAGGCGTCCTGGCCGGCCTTGTAGATCCGGGTGCCGATGATGTCGGCCGGCACCAGGTCGGGGGTGAACTGCAGGCGGGAGAAGTGCCCGCCCACGACGGTGGCCAGGGTCTCGACCGCCAGGGTCTTGGCGACGCCGGGCACCCCCTCCAGCAGCACGTGGCCGCGGGCCAGCAGGCCGACGAGCATCCGCTCCACCAGCCGGTCCTGACCGACGATGACCCGCTTGACCTCGAACAGCGCACGCTCCAGCCGGGCGGCGTCCACCGACGGCGGGGTGGGCTGGTCGGGGACGGAGTGGCTTCCGGCAGCGGTCACCGGCCCAGTCTCCTACACCTGGCTGTGCCGGCCACCGGCGCGGCGCGGGAAGAGGACGGCGTCGCCGCGCGCGGGAACGTCCCCACGGGCAGCCGGTGCTGCTAGCCTCGGCAGTGCGTCGGGCAGCTCCCCCCGTGGCTGCCCGACGCCCTTCCCGGTGACGTCACCCGGTGGGGCGGACGGCCCCGAAGTAGTCGCTGCCGAACCACATGCCGCTGACCTTCACGACGTCGTTGCTCTGCGGCGCCTGGATCACCTGGTTCCCGCCGATGTAGAGCGCCACGTGGTAGATCGACGTGTAGTCGTTCCCGGTGCCCCAGAAGACCAGGTCTCCCGGCTTCAGGTCGGCGCGGGCCACGGTGCGGTCGCGGAAGCGCCACCACTGGTCGCGGCTGGTGCCGCCGATGGCGACGCCGGCCTGGGCGTAGGCGTACTGGGTGAGCCCCGAGCAGTCGAAGCCCCAGATGCTGGTGTCGGGTGAGATGCCGTAGCTCGGCCCGTTGCTGCCGCCGCCGCCCCACGAGTAGGGCAGCCCGAGCTGGGTGCGGGCCGCGGCGATGGCGGTCTGCACGGCCGAGCCGGACGGCGCGGCGGCGGTGGTGCCCCCGGGCTTGGGGGCCACGGGTGCCTGGACCGGCGCCTTCGCCGGTGCCGGTGCGGCGCCGCCCGCGGAGGGCGCGCTCGCGACCGGCGCCCGGGGCGGCGTGCTGCTGGGCGCGGCGGCGGCCGGCGTGCTGGTGCCGGCCGCCGGGCCGGCCGCGGCGCCGGGCGTGCTGCTGGGGGCGTCGGCGGTGGTCGTCGCGCGCCGCGGGGCGGCCGGCGGCGGGGCGGCGGCCTGCGCTGCCGCGTACTCCTCGGCCGCCTTGCGGGCACCGGCCAGTCCGAGGGCCACCTGCTGGGCCTCGACCAGCCGGCCCTCCAGCTGCTCCTGCTGCACGCTCAGGGCGGCGGCCTGCTCGCGGGCGGCGACCTTCTGCTCCTGCGCGCTGGCCAGCAGCGTCGCCGCCTCGGCCTTGAGCGTCTCGGCCTGGCCGACGGCCGTCTGCGCGGTCTGCTCCGCGGCGGTGGCCTGCTGCTCCAGCACGGTGAGCTCGGCGACCACGTCGGTGCGGTGCTCGCCGGCGGCGTCGAGCAGGGCGGCCCGCTCGATCAGCTCGGCCGGACCACCGGAGGTCATCAGCGCCATCGCCCCGGAGGCGGTGCTGCCCTGCATGTAGCTGTCCCGGGCGAAGGCCGCGACCGCGTCGCGCCCGCCCTGCAGCTGGACGTCGGCCTGCGCGGCGGCGGCGGCTGCGGCGTCGGCCGCGGCCCGCGCCTCGTCGTAGGCGCCCTGCTTGTCCTCGTAGTCCTGCAACGCGATGTCGGCCTGCGCGGCGGCACCGGCGGCGGCCGACTGGGCCTCCGCGAGGGCCGCGGTGATCTGCCCGACCTGGGCGGCGGCGTCGACCTCCGCCTGCTCGGCGGCGCTGATCTGCTCGTCGCTGGGGTTCACCGGCGCGGCTCCCGCCGTCCCCGGCGCGACGACCAGGCAGGCTGCCGTGACCGTCGCCGCGGCCAGCGCCCGCTGCAGCCAGCGGCCACCCGTGCGTCGTCCCGCCCCTGCCTGCGTCCCCACTCGTGCCCGCACAGCTGCTCCTCCGTTGCCCGGCGCCAGGTGCTCGGCGGCGCCGGTCTCGACCAGTCCCGGCACACCCGCGAGGGGTGTGCTCTCCCGGACCCATCGACCGGATCACCGGGACGCCGGAGTGCCGGGGCGGGGGCGTCCCTCGTCGGGGTGAGGCCCGATCACCTGCGGAGCGTGGCGACTCCGCCCACTGTGGGTGAGGGAAGGGCAGCCTTGCTCCGCGCCCGGGCGATCGGGCTGGGATGATCGGGGGTGGCACATCGAGGCGCAGGACGCGCGCAGGACCAGCGAGGGTGAGGCGCAGACAGTGGCAGCCAGCAAGGACAGCTTCGGAGCCCGGTCGACGCTCGACGTCGACGGCACCGAGTACGACATCTTCCGGCTCGACGCGGTGGAGGGCGCTGAGAAGCTGCCCTTCAGCCTCAAGGTCCTGCTGGAGAACCTCCTCCGCACCGAGGACGGCGCGAACATCACCGCCGACCACATCCGTGCGCTGGCGAACTGGGACCCCTCGGCCGAGCCCGACCAGGAGATCCAGTTCACCCCCGCCCGCGTGGTGATGCAGGACTTCACCGGCGTGCCGTGCATCGTCGACCTCGCCACCATGCGCGAGGCGATGGCCGACCTCGGCGGCGACCCGCAGAAGATCAACCCGCTCGCCCCGGCCGAGCTGGTCATCGACCACTCGGTCATCGCCGACGTCTTCGGCACGCCGGACGCCTTCGAGCGCAACGTCGAGATCGAGTACGAGCGCAACGGCGAGCGCTACCAGTTCCTCCGCTGGGGCCAGGGCGCCTTCGACGACTTCAAGGTCGTCCCCCCGGGCACCGGCATCGTCCACCAGGTCAACATCGAGCACCTGGCCCGCGTGGTCTTCCCGCGCCAGGAGGGCGACCGCACCCTCGCCTACCCCGACACCTGCGTGGGCACCGACTCCCACACCACCATGGTCAACGGCCTGGGCGTGCTCGGCTGGGGCGTCGGCGGCATCGAGGCCGAGGCCGCGATGCTCGGCCAGCCGGTGTCGATGCTCATCCCCCGCGTGGTCGGCTTCAAGCTCTCCGGCGAGCTGCCCGACGGCGCCACCGCCACCGACCTGGTGCTCACGATCACCGAGATGCTGCGCCAGCACGGCGTGGTCGGGAAGTTCGTCGAGTTCTACGGCGCCGGCGTCTCCGCCGTCCCGCTGGCCAACCGGGCCACGATCGGCAACATGAGCCCGGAGTTCGGCTCGACCGCCGCGATGTTCCCGATCGACGGCGAGACGACCCGCTACCTGCAGCTCACCGGCCGCTCGCCGGAGCAGATCGCCCTGGTCGAGGCCTACGCCAAGGCGCAGGGCATGTGGCACGACGACGACCGCGAGCCGGCGTTCTCCGAGTACCTGGAGCTCGACCTGGCCACGGTGGTGCCGAGCATCGCCGGGCCCAAGCGCCCGCAGGACCGGGTCGCGATGACCGAGGCCAAGGAGGCCTTCCGCGAGGTGCTGCCCACCTACGCGCCCGACGGTGACAGCGACCCCGACGACGCCGCCGCGGAGTCCTCCACCGTCGACGAGGCCGTCGAGGAGACCTTCCCGGCCTCCGACCCGGCCAGCCCGTTCGCCACCGGCAACGGCGACGCCGGCAAGCCGCACGACGCCGTCACCGGCTCGGACTCCGGCCGCACCCGCAAGCCCACCAAGGTCGTCATGGAGGACGGCACCGAGACCGAGGTCGACCACGGGCACGTGGTGATCGCCGCGATCACCTCCTGCACCAACACCTCGAACCCCTCGGTGATGATCGGGGCCGCGCTGCTGGCCAAGAAGGCCGTCGAGGCGGGTCTGTCCACCAAGCCGTGGGTCAAGACGACGCTGGCCCCCGGGTCGAAGGTCGTCACCGACTACTACGAGAAGTCCGGCCTCACCCCCTACCTGGAGAAGCTCGGCTTCCACCTCGTCGGCTACGGCTGCACCACCTGCATCGGCAACTCCGGCCCGCTGCCCGAGCCGGTCAGCCAGGCGGTCAACCACGCCGACCTCGCCGTGGTCTCCGTGCTCTCGGGCAACCGCAACTTCGAGGGCCGGATCAACCCCGACGTCAAGATGAACTACCTGGCGTCCCCGCCGCTGGTGATCGCCTACGCGCTCGCCGGCACGATGGACCTGGACCTGACGACCGAGCCGCTGGGCACGGGCACCGACGGCCAGCCGGTGTACCTGCGCGACATCTGGCCCTCCCCGCACGAGGTGCAGCGCACCATCGACGAGTCGGTGACGGCGGAGATGTTCGCCAACGACTACGCCGACGTGTTCGCCGGCACGCAGCAGTGGCAGGAGCTCCCGACCCCCACCGGCGACACGTTCGAGTGGGACGCCGAGAGCACCTACGTCCGCAAGCCCCCGTACTTCGAGGGCATGCCGGCCGAGCCGGCCCCGGTCACCGACATCACCGGTGCCCGCACGCTGGCGGTGCTGGGCGACTCGGTCACCACCGACCACATCTCCCCGGCCGGCTCCATCAAGGCCGACAGCCCGGCCGGCAAGTACCTGACCGAGCACGGCATCGAGCGCCGCGACTTCAACTCCTACGGGTCCCGCCGCGGCAACCACGAGGTGATGATCCGCGGCACCTTCGCCAACATCCGGCTGCGCAACCAGCTGGTGCCCGGCACCGAGGGTGGCGTCACCAAGAACCACCTGACCGGCGAGACGACCTCGATCTACGACGCCTCGCGCGCCTACATCGACGCTGGCATCCCGCTGGTCGTGCTGGCCGGCAAGGAGTACGGCTCCGGGTCCTCCCGCGACTGGGCGGCCAAGGGGACGGCGCTGCTGGGGGTCAAGGCGGTCATCGCCGAGAGCTACGAGCGCATCCACCGCTCCAACCTCATCGGCATGGGCGTACTGCCGCTGCAGTTCCCCGAGGGCCAGACCCGCGAGACGCTGGGCCTGACCGGCGACGAGGAGTTCGAGATCACCGGGGTGACCGCGCTGAACGACGGCACGATCCCCCGCACGGTGCACGTGAAGGCCGGGGACGTCGAGTTCGACGCCCGCGTCCGGATCGACACCCCCGGTGAGGCGAGCTACTACCGCAACGGCGGGATCATGCAGTACGTGCTGCGCTCGCTGCGCGGCACCGTCTCCGCCTGATGGACCTGGGTCTGGGCGGTCGCAGGTTCCTGCTCACCGGCGCGAGCCGGGGGCTGGGGCTGGCGACCGCCCAGGCCCTCGTCGCGGACGGCGCCCGGGTGCTGATCAGCTCCCGGGACGCGTACTCGGTGTCCGCAGCGGTCGAGGCGCTCGGTGCGCACGCCACCGGGGTCGCCGCCGACCTGGCCGACCCGCTGGCGGCCGGCACCCTGGTCGCCGAGGCGCTGGGCCAGCTGGGCGGGGTCGACGGCGCGCTGGTCTCGGTCGGCGGCCCTCCCCCCGGTTCGGTGCTGGACGTCGGCGAGGACGCCTGGCGGGTGGGGGTCGAGAGCGTCCTGTTCGGCCCGCTGCGGCTGGTCCGGGCCCTGGTGCCGCACCTGTCCGAGGGCGCGGCGATCGGCTTCGTGCTGTCGACCTCGGTGCGCCAGCCGATCGGCGGCCTGGCCGTCTCCAACGGGCTGCGGCCCGGGCTGGCGATGACGGCGAAGGCGCTCGCCGACGAGCTGGGCCCCCGCGGCATCCGGGTGTTCGGGCTGCTGCCCGGCACGATCGCCACCGACCGGATCACCGAGATCGAGGTCGCCTCCGGCGACCCGGCCGCCGCCCGGGCCCGCACCGAGGCGGCCGTCCCGCTGGGCCGGGTGGGCCGGCCAGAGGAGTTCGGCCGGGTGGCCGCCTTCGCCCTCTCCCCCGCGGCGTCCTACCTGACCGGCACGATGCTCACCGTCGACGGCGGCGCGACGAGGGCGCTCTGACGCCGCACCGCTCCACGCCACCGACCCGAGGAGTCCCGATGGACACCGACCCCGTGCTCGTCGCGTGCGCGCACGGCACCCGCAACCCCACCGGACGGCGGCTGATCGGCGAGCTGGCGCTGGCCGCCCGGGCACTGCGGCCGGGCCTGCGCACCACCGCCGCCTTCGTCGACGTCCAGCCGCCCACGGTGGTCGACGTCGTCGCCGGGCTGGCCGGGTCGCAGACGCCGACCGTCGTCGTCCCGCTGCTGCTCTCCGGCGGGTACCACGTGCACGTCGACATCGCGGGTGCCGTCGGCGCCCACCCGGGTGCGGTGGCCGCGCGGCCGCTGGGGCCCGACCCCCGGCTGGCCGCGGTGCTCGCCGACCGGCTGCGCGAGGCCGGCGCCGGTCCCGACGACGCCGTCGTCCTCGCTGCCGCGGGGTCCAGCGACGCCCGCTCGGTCGCCGACGTCGAGGCGACCGCCGCGATGCTGCAGGAGCACCGGTCCGGCCCGGTGACCACCGGTTACGGGTCGGCCGCGAAGCCCAGCGTCCCCGACGCGGTCGCCGCGGCCCGGGCGGCCGGCGCCCAGCGGGTGGTCGTCGCGGCCTATCTGCTGGCGCCGGGCCACTTCCACGACAAGCTGCAGGGCGCGGGAGCCGACCTCGTCACGGCGCCCCTGCTGCCCGATGAGCGGGTCGCCGCCGTCCTGCTCGACCGGTACGACGCCGCGCTGAGCTGAGCGCCGTCGTAGGATCGCAGCGACCGGTCACGGGACCGGAGCGACACGAGGAGCGAACAGGTGCGCAGTCCGGGCGCGGATCGTGAGGTGGCCGTCGTGGCCTGCACGGACCCGAGCCGGACCAGCGTCCGGCGCCCGCACTCCTCCTGATCCCACGCCCCGCGTCCGCGGGAGCGTGCGCGCAGCACGGAGCCGGTCGCGGACGGACGCCCCTGCCCGTCCTCCCTCCCGTCCGCCGGTGCACGCAGCCCGGCGGCGGTCCCCGCCCGACCGGAAGCAGAGACCTCCCGTGAACGTCCTGACCGAGAAGCAGATCCGCGCGTCCTTCCTCAACGCCAGCCGCCGCGAGGCGAGCCAGGCTGTCCTCCCCGACCTGGACACCGTCCCGTGGGACCGGCTCGACCACCTGGGCTGGCGTGACCGCCGGTCGCCCCTGTCGGCCTACGTCGTCGTCGAGCTGGACGGCGTACCCGCCGGCGTCCTGCTGCGGGCGAGCCCCGCGCCGGCCAGCGGACGGCGGCGCTCGGCGATGTGCAGCTGGTGCCGCGACCTCGCCTCGGTGGGGGCCACCCTGTACGTCGCCCGCCGGGGCGGCAGCGCAGGGCGGGCCGGCAACACGATCGGCACGCTGATCTGCGAGGACTTCTCCTGCTCGCGCAACGTCCGCCGCCCACCGACCAGCGCTGAGTCCGGGAACGGCATCGAGGCGATCGCCGACCAGGTGGTGGCCGAGCGGATCGCCGGGCTGCGCGAGCGGTCGGTGCAGTTCGTGCGGGACGTCGCCGCCACCTGCTGACGCCCCTGGGCGCCTGGCCCGCCCGGGGGGCCGAAGTCGCGACTTCGGCCCCCCGGGGGTCGGGTCACGTGCCGGTGGCCACCGGGCGGTCGGGGTCGTGGGACCACTGCGACCAGGAACCCGGCCACAGCGCCGCCTCGACTCCGGCGACGGCCAGCGCGGCGACCTCATGGGCGGCGAACACCCCGGAGCCGCAGTAGACGCCGACCGGCGTCCCCGGCCGGACACCGAGCCGGATGAAGTGCTCGGTGAGTACAGCGGCTGTAGCGAACGTGCCGTCGCTGGTCAGGACCTCGGCGGTCGGTGCGCTGACCGCCCCGGGCACATGGCCGGCGCGGGGGTCGACCGGCTCGACCTCCCCACGGAAGCGCTCGCCCGCGCGGGCGTCGAACAGGACGCCCCCGGTGGTCGGCAGGGCGGCGGCCTGGTCGATGTCGAGCACGGGCATCCCACCGCCGGACAGCACGACGTCGCCCGGCACCGGCACGACCTCGCCCTGCTCCAGCTCACCACCGGCGGCGGTCCAGGCGGCCAGGCCGCCGTTGAGGATCGTCACGTCGGTCAGGCCGGCCCAGCGCAGCAGCCACCAGGCGCGCGCCGCGGCGGCTCCGGGGCCGGCGTCGTAGGCGACGACCCGCGACCCGGCCGACAGCCCCCAGCGCCGCGCCGCTGACTGCAGTGACGGCACCGAGGGCAGCGGATGACGGCCCGCCGCCGGTGAGGGCGGTGCGGACAGCTCGGCGTCGAGGTCGACGAACACCGCGCCGGGCAGGTGGCCGGTCAGGTACCGCGCGTGGCCGTGCGGGTCGCCCAGCGCCCACCGGACGTCGAGCAGGACGACGTCCGGAGCGTCGGCGCGCAGCTCGGCGACCGAGGTCAGCACCCTCACCGGGCGGCTTCCAGCTCCGCGGTGAGTGCGGCCAGGGTGTCGGCGCGGCCGCCGTAGCGGGCGGGAGTGGCCTGCAGCAGCGCGATCTTCCAGCGTCCGGCGTCCTCGACGGCGGTCAGCGCGTGCACCGTGTGCAGCGACGGGTCCACGCCGTCGGCGCCGGGCGGGACCATGCCGGCCACCGCGTGCAGCACGACCACGCCGTCGGCCAGCCGGCGCACCGAGCGGACGACGCCGACGAAGGTGGGGGTGGCGTGCTCGGCGAACATCCGGCGCATGTCGGCGGCGATACTCAGCCGGCCGCTGCGCAGCGTGCCGTCGAGGTCGATGAGCTCGCCGTCGTCGGCGAAGACCGAGGAGACGGTGACGCCGCTGCGCTGGTTCCAGCCCGCCAGGTACCGCGCGTACAGGGCGCGGATCTGGGTGTCCTGCGGATGGCCTGCGCTCAAGGGACTGCTCCTGCGGTGGTGCGAGTGGGTCGGGAGTGACGGTAGTGCGCCGACCTCGGACCCCGCCGACCCCGCGCCGCAGCGGATGTGACCGAGCGGTCCGCGGCGCCGCCCGGGGGCGGGCCGCGGACCGGCGTCGTCAGAACGCGGCGACGGACTCCGCGACGAAGCCGCGGTCCTCGGCGCACACGTGCCAGACGCGGACGTCCTTGCCGCCCACCTCGCTCTTCTCGTGGAACCGGACCACCCCGTCGGCGGGACCCTCGAGCGGGACGCCGTGCCCGCGCACCACCACCGGACCGCCCTCTCCGTCGATCGTGAACTCGGCGTCCCCGAGGAACTGGTCGAGGGAGGTGACCGCCCCCGTCACCAGGTAGGGCTTGCCGGAGGCGATCGAGTGCCAGCTCTGGGTGGTCATGTGGGGCCCCTGTCCTCGGGAGACGACTGCCGTCGGGCAGAAGCTCCCACGCGCGATCGGACAGCAGGTGTCGCGTGGGTGTACAGGTGCCGCGCCGTCACGGTCAGCGATCGGTCGACTACAGCGCTGCGGCCGCCGGGTCGGGGGCGAACTGGGTGCGGTACAGATCGGCGTAGTGGCCCCCGGCGGCGAGCAGCTCCTCGTGGGTGCCGCGCTCGATGATCCGGCCGTCGTCGACCACCAGGATCTGGTCCGCACCCCGGATCGTCGACAGCCGGTGGGCGATCACCAGCGAGGTGCGGCCGGCGAGCGCGGCGTCCAGCGCGTGCTGCACCGCCACCTCGGACTCGCTGTCGAGGTGCGCGGTCGCCTCGTCCAGGATCACGATGCCCGGCGCCTTGAGCAGCACCCGGGCGATGGCCAGCCGCTGCTTCTCCCCGCCCGACATCCGGTGCCCGCGGTCGCCGACCACGGTGTCCAGGCCGTCGGGCAGCGCGCGCACCAGCGCGGCGATCCGGGCGCCGGTCAGCGCCGTCCAGAGCTCGTCGTCGGTGGCGTCGGGCCGGGCGTAGCGCAGGTTGGCGCCGATCGTGTCGTGGAAGAGGTGGGAGTCCTGGCTGACCACGCCGATCGCGTCCCGCAGCGAGTCGCTGGTGGCCTGCCGGACGTCGACCCCGCCGACCCGCACCGCTCCCCCGGTCACGTCGTAGAGCCGGGACACCAGGCCGGCGATCGTCGACTTGCCCGCGCCCGAGGTGCCCACGAGGGCGACCAGCTGCCCGGGCTCCGCCCGGAACGAGATCTCGTGCAGCACCTCGGCCGACTCGTGCTGCGCCGGGACGGCGACGTCCTCGAGCGAGGCCAGCGAGACCTCGCTGGGCGCCGGGTAGCGGAAGGAGACCGCGTCGAACTCCACCGACCGGTCGTCGGCCGGCACCGGGACGGCGTCGGCCGCCTGGCGGATCATCGGCTCCAGGTCGAGCACCTCGAAGACCCGGTCGAAGCTGACCAGCGCGCTCATCACGTCGACCCGGACGTTGGCCAGCGCGGTCAGCGGCCCGTACAGCCGGGCCAGCAGCAGGGCCAGCGCGACGACGTCCCCGGCCGACAGCGAGCCGTCGAACGCCAGCGTCCCGCCCAGCCCGTAGACCAGGGCGGTGGCCAGGGCCGCGACCAGCGTCAGTGCGGTGAAGAAGGCGCGGCCGTACATCGCCGACAGCACGCCGATGTCGCGGACCCGGGCGGCCCGGCCGCGGAAGGAGGCGGCCTCCGCCTCGGGGTGGCCGAACAGCTTCACCAGGAGCGCACCGGCGACGTTGAACCGCTCGGTCATCGTGGCGTTCATCGAGGCGTTGAGCCCGTAGGACTCCCGGGTGATCGACTGCAGCTTCCTGCCCACCCGCTGGGCGGGGACGACGAACAGCGGCACCATCACGATCGACAGCAGGGTGATCTGCCAGGACAGCGTCAGCATCACCCCGGCGGTGAGCACCAGCGCGATCACGTTGGACACCACGCCCGACAGCGTCGAGGTGAACGCCCGCTGGGCACCGATGACGTCGTTGTTCAGCCGGCTGACCAGCGCACCGGTCTGCGTGCGGGTGAAGAAGGCCACCGGCATCTGCTGCACGTGCGTGAACACCCGGGCACGCAGGTCGTAGATGACGCCCTCACCGATCCGGGCGGAGTACCAGCGCTGCGCCAGCGAGCTGGCGGCGTCGAGCACGGCCAGGCCGGCGATGAACAACGCGATCCGGACGACGTCGCCCGCCGTCCCCTCGAGCCCGGCGATCCGGTTGACGATGTTCCCGGCCAGCAGCGGGGTCACCACGCCGATCACCGAGGAGAAGACCACCAGCGACAGGAACCCGATCAGCTCGCGGCGGTAGGGCCCGGCGATGCCCAGGATCCGGCGGGTGGTCCCCTTGGGGATCTCCTTCTTCGTCACCGACGGGTCGCTGCTGAAGGACCGCATCGCGGCCATGGAGGTCATCGGCGAGCTCATGGCGGTCCTCTCCTGCTGCAACGGCGTGATCAACGGGTCGAACCGCGGGAGGGGGGCCGGGTGTTCCTCAGGCCGAGAGTGCGCGCAGCCGGCGCAGCTGAGCCGCCCGCTCGGCCGCGTCCTGGGCCGCGGGGCCGGTACGGGTGGCCGACCGGAGCAGCGCGACGGTCTCCCGGGCCGCCCCGGGGTCGACCGCCAGCAATGCGGTGACCAGACCCGCGACCGCGGCGTCGAGCCGGCCGACCGGGACGGCCGTGGCGGCCAGCCCGAGTGCGACCGCCTCCGCAGCGCCCACGGCCCGGCCGGTGAGGCACAGCTCGACCGCCCGGGCGTAGCCGACGAGCTCGACCAGCGTGCTGGTGCCGGTGAGGTCCGGGACGAGACCGAGGGTGGCCTCCGGCAGCCTCAGCTGCAGGTCCTCGGCCACCACACGCAGGTCGCAGGCCAGCGCCAGCTGCGCGCCGGCGCCGACGGCGTGCCCCTGGACGGCGGCGACCGAGACGATGCCCGGTGCGCGCAGCCAGCGGAAGGCGGCCTGCCACCCGCGCAGCCGCTCGTCGGCCAGGTCGGGCGGCAGGGGCGCGAGCTCGGCGGCCAGCCCCGGCAGCAGCGCGCGGTCGAGACCGGCGGAGAAGGCGCGGCCCTCGCCGCGGACGACGACCACCCGGACGCCGTCGTCCAACTGCTCCCCGAGGGTGCGCAGCGCCGCCCAGGTGGCCGGCGTCTGCGCGTTGAGCTGGTCGGGCCGGACGAGGCTCACGGTGAGGACGGCGCCGTCGCGCTCGGCCCGCACCCACCCCTCGTCCGGCTGACCGGTCACGCCGACTTCTTGGCGTTCCTGTTCGCACCACCTCGGCCGCGCAGCGCGGCACCGGACTCCGACAGCAGCCGGTGCACGAACCCGTAGGAGCGGTTGGTCGAGGTCGCCAGCGAACGGATGCTCTCGCCCCCGGCGTACCGCTCCCGCAGCTCGTCGGCCAGCGAGTTCCTGTCGTCGCCGGTGATGCGCTTGCCCTTGCCCAGGTCTGCAGTGTTCGAGTCGGCCATGACTCCCCTCCGTGTCAGGGGCAGTACGGCTCGCACCGACGACTGCCCGCTGTTCCCCCGGCGCCACGGTCCTTCTGACCCCGGCGTCCTGTTCGCCATGATCACCCAGCATCGGGAGTGGGGCCACCGCAACAAGACGGTGCACAGCGGGTCGGCCCCGCTGCAGGGTCACGCGCCGCGCGGCGCGTGGTGTGGGGGCAGCGGGGCCCTCCGACTCGTTCAGGCCAGCGAGACCAGGTCGGCGAAGTCGGGGCTCCAGGTGTCCTCGGTGCCGTCGGGCAGGATGATCACCTTGTCGGGGTTCAGCGCGACCACGGCACCCTCGTCGTGGGTGACGAGTACGATCGCGCCCTGGTAGGTGCGCAGCGCCTCGAGCACCTGCTCCCGGCTGGCCGGGTCGAGGTTGTTGGTCGGCTCGTCCAGCAGCAGCACGTTCGCGCCGGAGATCACCAGCGTGGCCATCGCCAGCCGGGTGCGCTCACCGCCGGAGAGCGTACCGGTGCGCTGGTCGACGTTCTCCCCGGAGAAGAGGAACGCGCCGAGGATCTTGCGCAGCTCGGTGTCGGTGGACCCCGGGGCCGCCGAGCGCATGTTCTCCAGCAGCGTGCGGTCCATGTCCAGGGTCTCGTGCTCCTGGGCGTAGTAGCCCACCCGCAGCCCGTGCCCGGCCTTGACCTCGCCGGTGTCGGGCTGCTCGGTGCCGGCCAGCATCCGCAGCAGCGTCGTCTTGCCCGCGCCGTTGAAGCCCAGGACGACGACCCGCGCGCCCTTGTCGATGGCCAGGTCGACGCCGGCGAAGATCTCCGTCGAGCCGTAGGTCTTGCTCAGGTGCTCGGCGGTCAGCGGCGTACGGCCGCAGGGCGCCGGGGTCGGGAAGCGCAGCTTGGCGACCTTGTCCTGCACCCGGACGTCGGCCAGGCCCGCGGCGAGGCGCTGGGCGCGCTTGTCCATGCTCTGCGCGGCCTTGGCCTTGGTGGCCTTCGCGCGCATCTTGTCGGCCTGGGCGGTGAGCGCGTCGATCTTCTTCTCGGCGTTGGCCCGCTCGGAGCGGCGGCGGCGCTCGTCGGTCTCCCGGGCGTCGAGGTACCGCTTCCAGCCCAGGTTGTAGACGTCGACGGTGGCCCGGTTGGCGTCCAGGTGCCAGACCTTGTTCACCACGGCGGCCAGCAGGTCGACGTCGTGGCTGATGACGATGAGGCCGGCGCGGTGGCTGGCCAGGTAGCCCTTGAGCCAGACGATGGAGTCGGCGTCCAGGTGGTTGGTCGGCTCGTCGAGCAGCAGCGTGTCGGCGTCGGAGAACAGGATCCGGGCCAGCTCCACGCGGCGGCGCTGACCACCGGACAGCGTGCGCAGCGGCTGGGACAGGATCCGGTCCGGCAGGCCGAGGTTGGTGCAGATCCGGGCGGCGTCGCTCTCCGCGGCGTACCCGCCCATGGCGGCGAACTGGTCCTCGAGCCGGCCGTACCGGCGCACCGCGCGGTCCATCTCGGCGTCGTCGGCGGGCTCGGCCATGGCGACCTGCGCCTTGGTCAGCTCGGCCTTGAGGACGTCGAGCCCGCGGCCGGACAGCACGCGGTCGCTGGCGGTGATGTCCAGGTCGCCGCTGCGCGGGTCCTGCGGGAGGTAGCCGAGCTCACCGGTGATCTCGACCTTGCCGGCGTGCGGCACGCGCTCGCCGGCCAGGGTGGTGAGGGTGGTGGTCTTGCCGGCGCCGTTGCGGCCGACGAGGCCGATGCGGTCACCGGACTGCACCCGGAGGTCGGCCTCGCTGATGAGGATGCGGGACCCGGCGCGCAGCTCGAGACCGGTCGTCGTGATCACTGACCCCAGGATAGGCGCCTCCGGGCGTGACCTCGACCCCTTTCCCGGGTGACCTCCACGTCACCTCCGGCGGGCGAGCCCTGGGGAAACCGGCCCGCGGACGCCTCGGACCGGCCAGGATGCCGCCATGGTCTCGCCTCCCAGCTCCCCGCCGCTGCCGTGCCCGGTCTGCGGCACACCGGTGGCGGACTCGGGCGCGGCGGCCTGCCCGGCCTGCGGGCTGCCCGCCGCCGGCCGGGCTGCGCACGTCGTCGGCCGCATCACCGCCACGTTCGGCGAACTCGCCCGCGACCGGGAGTCGCTGCTGGCGACCCTGCGCGCCGCCGCCCCCGGGCCGCCCGCCGCCGCACCTGCGCCGGTCGCCCACCCGACGCCCGCCCCGGCTCCGTCCCCGGCCGCGCTGCCCGCACCGGTGCCGGCCGGGCCGCCCGCGCCCGCCGTCCGGCCCTGGCACCCCCTCCCGGCGCCCGACCGGGTGCCGACCCCGCCGCCCCGCCGCCGGCTCAGCCCGCAGCAGGTCCTCCTGGGCCTGGGCGCGCTGCTGCTGGTCGCCGGCGCCCTGGCCTTCGTCGCCCTGGGCTGGACCCGCCTCGGGCTGGTCTTCCAGGCCACCGTGATGCTCACCGGCACGGCGGCGGCCTGTGCCGGGTCGGCGTTCGCCGCGCGCCGCGGGCTGCGCGCCACCGAGGAGGCGCTGGCCGCGGCGGGCACCGCGCTGCTCGCCGTCGACCTGGGCGCGGCCCGCGCGCGGGGGCTGGCCGGCCTGGACGAGGTGGGCGTGCGGCCCTGGACGGCGGTGTCCTGCCTGGTGGTCGTCGCGGTGGCGCTGGGCCTGGGGCGGCTGACCCGCAGCACGGTCACCTGGCCGCTGGCCGCGCTGCTGGCCGCCCAGCCGGTGGGGGGCCTCCTGCTGCCCGGTGAGGCGCTGACCGGCCCGGCCGGGGTCGCGCTCGCCCTGGGCGCGGCTGCGGTCGACCTGGCCCTGGTGCGCGTGCTGCGACCCGCCCTCGGCCCGGTCGCCCGCGTGCTCGCGGTGCTGTGGGCCGCCCTCGGCGTCGGTGGCGGCGTGCTGCTGGGCCAGGTGGGGACGGCGGCCGAGTCCTGGGCGGCGACCGCCCTGCTGGCCGCGGCCGGCGCGGTGGCCGTGCCCGGGCTGCGCGACAGCCGGCTGAGCGGCCGGGCGCTGCCCGCGCCGACCGTCGCGCTGGTGGCCGGAGCCGTCGTCGGCCTCTCGCTGGGCCAGTCGCTGGGGCTCAGCGGTGCGGCCGGGCCGGTGCTGGCCGGTGCGCTGGCGCTCGTCCTCGCCACGGCCGGCGTCCTGCTGGCCGGGCCGCGGCCGGCGGGTGGCCGGCGCACCCCGGTGCTGCGGGCCCTGGGCGGAGCTGCCGTGGCGCTCACCGTCGTCGGCGGCCAGCAGTTGCTCGACGCCGAGCGGTTCGGCCCGCTCGCCGCGCTGTCGCTCGCCGGGACGCTGCCGGCCGCCCTGGCCGCCGTCCGGGTGCCCGTGCTGCGCAGCGGCGCCACCGGCCTCGCGCTGCTGGCGCCGTGCGCCGCGGCCCTGCTGGCCCGGGAGGGCGGGCTGCTGTCCTCGGCGACGGCCGGCCTGCTGATCGCGCTGGTGGGCGCTGCCGCCTTCGCGGTGGCCACCCGGCGGGCCACGACCGCGGAGGAGCAGGTCGCCGCGGCGGCCGGCACGCTGGCCGGGTTCGCCGCCGGTGTCACCACCGCCTCGGCCGGCGCCTGGGGCCAGGTCGGGCTCCAGCTGGCGGTCGTCGGGGTCGCCGCCGGGTGCTACGCGGTGGTGGCCGGCCGCCGTCCGGTGGGGCTGCTCGCCCTCGCCGACCTGGTGCTCGCCTCGTGGACAGCGGTCGGCGGCGCCGGGGTGGAGACGCCGGAGGCCTACACGCTGCCGGCCGCCGCCGGGCTCCTGGTCGCCGCCCTCCCCCGGCTGCGGGCCCGCGACCCCTCCTGGGCCGCGGAAGGCGCCGCGGTGGCCGTGGCGCTCGTGCCGTCGACCTCCACCGTCGTCGCCGACCCGACGGCGCTGCGCCTGGCGCTGGTGGTCGCCGCGGCCGTGGCCCTGGTCACGCTCGGCACGCTGGCGCACCGGCAGGCGCCGTTCGTGGTCGGCGCCGGGGTCCTCGCCGTCGTGGTCGTCACCCGGCTCGGCCCGTACGCGCCGCTGCTCCCCCGCTGGCTCACCCTGGTCGTGGCCGGGCTGGTCCTGTTCGCTCTCGGCGCCACGTACGAGCGACGCCGCCAGCAGGCCCGCGAGGCCGTCGCGTGGGTCGCGCAGATGGGCTGAGCCGGTGGGCCGGGCGCGCCCCGCGCCCGTAGCGTGGTCGGTCGGACCGGCGGGAGGAGGTGCGCGGTGACCGGGGACCCCGAGGTGGTCTACCCGCCCCCGGTGGGCGCCCCGTACGTGCCACCGCCGGCCGCCCCGGAGTCCGACGGCCTGGGCCCGGTCAGCCCCCAGCAGGTGCTGCTGACCACCGGCGCGGTCGCGCTGACCGCGGCCGGCGCCGCCTCTCTCGCCGCGGTCGGACGGCCGCTCGGGCAACTGCTGCTGGCCGCGCTGGCCCTCGGCACCGCGGCCGCGTCGTGGGCGGCCGGCCGGCGCGGGCTGCGGTCCAGCGAGGAGACCCTGGCCGCCGCCGCCGTCGTCCTGGCCGTGGTCGGCGCCTGGTCCGCCGGGAGCTCCCCCGGCAGCCGCGCGGTGCTGCTCGGCGGGCTTGCGGGTGTGCTGCTGCTGGCCGGGCTGCTCGCCCGCACGGCGTCCGCCTGGCCGATCGGGTCGTGGCTGGCCGCGCAACTGGCCGTGCTCGCCGTGCTGACCGGGCAGGGATGGCGGACCGACCTCGTGCTCGGCACCGCGCTGGCCGGACTGCTGGTGGCCCGGGTCGCCCGGCGGCCGGTGGCGGAGGTGTCGCTGGCGACGACCGCCCCGTGGTGGCTGGCCGGGGTCGCCGTCGGCGCGGTGCAGGTGTGGACGACGTCGGCCCCCGGCACCGCGGCACTGCTGGTGGCGGTCGCCGCCGCCCTGGCCCTGGTGCGCTCCCGGCGGGCGCTGCGGGCGGTGCTCGGCCCGCGCCCGCTCGTACCGGTGGTCGCCGGGGTGGTCGCGGGGGTCGGCATCGCCGGGGCCCTGCAGGGCAGCGGTGCGGCCGGCACCCCCGCGGCCGGGTACCTCGGCCTGGCCGTCGCGGTACTGGTGGCCGCCGGCGCCGACCCCCGGCCGGAGGGGCTGGCCCGCCCGGTCGGGCTGGCGCTGGCCAGCACCTGCACCGGGCTGTCGGCCGGTCAGCTGCTGCTGGAGGGACGCTGGACCGCGCTGGGACTGCTGCTGATGGCCGCCGCCGTCCCGGCCGTGCTGGTCGCCGCCCGGCAGCCGGCCGACCGGCCCGGCGCGCTGCCGATCGCGGTCGGCTGCCTGGCCGCAGCAGCGCTGTTCCTGGAGGCTGACGGCGCCGCTGCGCCCGGTCGTACCGGGGTCGAGCTGCTGGTCCTGGCGGTGGTCGCGCTCGGCGCGGCGACGCTGGAGCGGCACTCGCGGTCGGAGCGGCCGCTGGCGGTCTCCGCGGTCGTGGTGGGGGTGCTGGCCGTCGTGCACCTGGGGTGGTCGGGCGACCTGCTGGCCGCCGCGGCCGGGCTGGCCGTGCTGGGCGCGGCCCTGACCGCGTACGCCGTCCGGACCGACCGCACGCCGGCCCGGGCCGGGGGGTGTGCGGCGCTCGCCGGTGCGGCGTGGCTGGCAGCCGGTGACGCCGGCGCGCACCTGGCCGAGGCCTACACGCTGCCGGCCGCGGCGGCGCTGCTGCTGTACGCCGGCCGGGCGCTGGCGACCGAGCGGTCGTGGCCGGCGTGGGGTCCGGCGCTGGTCACCGCGTTCGGTCCGTCGGTGACCCTGGCGGTGTTCGACGAGGGGCTGCTCCGGCTGGTGCTGGTCGTGGCCGCCGCCGGGCTGGTGATGACCCTGGCCAGCGGCCCCGGGGTGCGCGCCCCGTTCGTGGTGGGCGCGGTGTCGGTGGTGACCGTGGCGCTCGGACGGCTCGCGGTGGCCCTGCCGCTGCCCGGGTTGCTCGCCGTCCTGGTCGTCGGCGTGGTGCTGCTCGTGGTCGGCGCCCGGTACGAGACCCGGCGGCGGAAGACCGCACCGCGCGTCGCTGACATGCGCTGATGCCGGCTCGCTACAGCCACTGCACTCAGGAGCCGAACAGGACCTCGGCGCCGACCGGACGCCACCCGGCGGCGAGGAACGCGCGCAGCGAGGCGACGTTGGCCGGGGCGACCTGGGCCCACAGCGGCGCCGGCTCGGGCAGCAGCGCCGGGGCGGCTGCGGCCAGCGCGGTGCCCAGCCCACGGCCCCGGGCGGCCGGGTCGACCTCGACGCCCGCCTCCCACCGGCCGGCGACCCCGCGGCCCAGCACCAGCAGGGCGGAGCCGTCGGGCGTCGACCAGGTGCGCACGTCGGTGCGGTGGCGGAGCGCCCGCTGCACGCGCGGGTGGTCGCCCACCTCGGCCGGCACCAGCGGCACCCCGGGGCGCACGGGCGCGGGCGGGGCGACCAGGACGGCGTCCAGCACGCCCGGCTCGGCCCCCACCCGCTCGGCCAGCGCGGTCAGGAACCGGGCGCCCAGCGGTGCGGCGATCGGGTCGTGCGCCACCTGCGCCGCCACCCAGTCGGGGTCGACGTCCGCGGCGACCACGTGCCAGGCGGTGCCCCCGACGACGAGTGCCGGCGCCCGCCGCTCGTCGAGGAGCAGGGGCGCCGGCACGGTCGTCACGCTGGCGTCGGCCGGTGGGGTCTCCCCCGCGGCCAACCGTTCGAAGAGCTCAGAGATTGCAAGGACCTCGCTGCCCCCCACGCTTCGCGAGCTCAGCGCGGGACCCTGCAGCGAGGCCGCCTCAGACCCGGAAGCCGAGGGCGCGCAGCTGCTCGCGGCCGTCGTCGGTGATCTTGTCCGGGCCCCACGGCGGCATCCAGACCCAGTTGATCCGGATGTCCTCGACCAGGCCGGGGCCGGTGAGGGCCTGCCGGGCCTGGTCCTCGATGACGTCGGTCAGCGGGCAGGCCGCGGACGTCAGCGTCATGTCCAGGATGGCCACGTTGGCCTCGGTGTCCACGTCGATGCCGTAGACCAGGCCGAGGTCGACGACGTTGACGCCGAGCTCGGGGTCGACGACGTCGCGCATGGCCTCCTCGACGTCCTCGAGCAGTGCGGACTTGCCGCCGTAGAGGCCGGCGTCGGGGGTGGTGGACTCGGTCATGTCAGTTCGCCTCACTGGTAGTCGAGAGTGCGCGGGCGCTCGCGTCCTTGAGCGCCATCCAGCTCATCAGCGCGCACTTCACGCGGGCCGGGTACTTGCTGACCCCCGCGAACGCGATGGCGTCCTCGAGCTCGTCCTCGAGCGTCTCCGCCACGGCGGCGTCGCCCTTGCTCTGCATCAGCGTCATGAAGTGCTCGCCGGTGCCCAGCGCCTCGGTCACGCTCTTGCCGATGACCAGGTCGTACATCGCCGACACCGAGGCCTGGCTGATCGAGCAGCCCTGCCCCTCGTAGGAGACGTCGGCGATCGTGTCGCCGTCCAGGTGCACCCGCATGGTGACCTCGTCACCGCACGTGGGGTTGACGTGGTGCACCTCGGCCTCGAACGGGTCGCGCAGACCGCGCCCGTGGGGGTTCCGGTAGTGGTCCAGGATGATGTCCTGGTACATCGACTGCAGCTGCATCAGTTCGTCCCGCCCTCGGTCACACCAGGTGCAACACCGAAGAACCGCTGAGCTTCCCGGACACCCTCGACCAGCGCGTCGACGTCGTCGTAGCCGGTGTGCACGTAGAACGTTGCCCGGGTGGTCGCCGGGACGCCGTAGCGGCGGACGACCGGCCAGGCGCAGTGGTGCCCGACCCGGACGGCGATGCCCAGGTCGTCGAGGACCTGACCGACGTCGTGCGGGTGGATGCCCTCGACGGTGAAGCTGATCGCCCCGCCGCGGGCCACGGTGTCCGGCGGGCCGATCACGGTGACGCCGGGGATGGCCTGGAGCTGCTCCAGCGCGTAGGCGGTGAGCACCTCCTCGTGCTGCTGCACGCGGTCCATGCCCAGGGCGGTGAGGTAGTCGGCGGCGGCGGCCAGACCGACCACCTGCGCCGACATCGGGACGCCGGCCTCGAAGCGCTGCGGCGGGGGCATGAAGGTGCTGCCCTCCATCCGCACCACCTCGATCATCGAGCCGCCGGTGAGGAAGGGCGGCAGCGCGTCGAGGACGTCGTAGCGACCCCACAGGACGCCGACCCCCGAGGGGCCGAGCATCTTGTGCCCGGAGAAGACTAGGAAGTCCGCACCCAGCTCGGTGACGTCGACCTTCTGGTGCGGCACCGACTGCGCGCCGTCGACCAGCACCAAGGCCCCGACCTCCCGGGCCCGGGCGATGATGTCGCCCAGCGGGTTGATGGTGCCCAGGATGTTCGACTGCTGGGTGACCGCCACGAGCCTGGTGCGCTCGTTGACGACGGTCGACAGGTCCGAGAGGTCCAGCCGTCCGTCGTCGGTGAGCCCCAGCCAGCGCAGGGTCGCGCCCGTCCGCTCGCACAGCTGCTGCCAGGGCAGCAGGTTGGCGTGGTGCTCCATCTCGGTCACGACGATCTCGTCGCCCTGGCCGACGGCGTACCGGCGGAACTCCGGCTCCTTGGCCGTGGCCGCGTTGGACAGCGCGTAGGCGACCAGGTTGATCGACTCGGTGCTGTTCCGGGTGAAGACGATCTCGTTCTCCGGCGCCCCGATGAAGGCACCGATCGTCGTCCGGGCGGCCTCGTACGCAGCCGTCGCCTCCTCGGCGAGCTGGTGTGCCCCCCGGTGCGGCGCGGCGTTGACGTTCTCATAGAACCAGCGCTCGGCGTCCAGGACGCTGCGCGGCTTCTGCGCGGTGGCGCCGGAGTCGAGGTAGACCAGCCGCTTCCCGTCCCGGACGGTGCGGGACAGGATCGGGAAGTCCGCCCTGATCGCCTCGACGTCCAGCGGGAGCGGCACCTGGTGCGCCCCAACGGGACGCGAGGCGGTCTGGGTCACGGCTGGGTCGCCTCCAGGGCGGTCTTCTCGGTGGCGGCCTGCTCGGCCGAGTCCTTGACGTAGGCGGCGTAGCCCTCGTCCTCGAGCTTCTGGGCCAGCTCCGGGCCGCCCTCCTCGACGACGCGGCCGGCCACGAAGACGTGCACGAAGTCGGGCTTGATGTAGCGCAGGATCCGCGTGTAGTGCGTGATCAGCAGGACGCCGACGGGGCTGTCGGCCTTGGCCCGGTTGACGCCCTCGGAGACGATGCGCAGCGCGTCGACGTCCAGGCCGGAGTCGGTCTCGTCGAGGATCGCCATCTTCGGCTTGAGCAGGCGCATCTGGAGGATCTCGTGGCGCTTCTTCTCACCACCGGAGAAGCCCTCGTTGACGTTGCGCTCGGCGAAGGCGGAGTCCATCTCCAGGGCCGCCATCTCGGTGCGCACGTCCTTGACCCAGGTGCGCAGCTTCGGCGCCTCGCCGGTGACCGCGGTCGCCGCGGTGCGCAGGAAGTTGGACACCGAGACGCCGGGGACCTCGACCGGGTACTGCATGGCCAGGAACAGGCCGGCCCGGGCGCGCTCGTCGACGGTCATCGCGAGGACGTCCTCGCCGTCGAGGGTGACGGTGCCACCGGTGATCGTGTACTTGGGGTGCCCGGCGATCGAGTAGGCCAGGGTCGACTTGCCCGACCCGTTGGGGCCCATGATCGCGTGGGTCTCGCCGCCGCGGACGGTCAGGTCGACGCCGCGGAGGATCTCCTTGGCGTCGTCACCGTCGCCGACGGTGACGTGCAGGTCGCGGATCTCCAGGACGCTGCCGGTCGGGAGGCCGGTGGCGGTCGGGGTCGCGGTGGGGCTGGTCACGGGTGTCGCTCCTCAGTTGCTGGCCGCGGCGAGGGGGGCGTCGACGTCGACCAGGACGTCGTCGCCCTCCACCCGGACCGGGTAGACGGGGACCGGCTTGTTGGCCGGGAGGTTGGTGGGGGCTCCGGTGCGCAGGTCGAAGCAGGACCCGTGCAGCGCGCACTCGATCGTGGGGGCGCCGTCGACCTCGTCGACGTCGCCGTCGGTCAGCGGGAAGTCGGCGTGCGAGCAGACGTCCTGGATGGCGTACAGCTCGCCGTCGAACTCCACGACGGCGACGTCGACGTCGGCCAGCTCGACCCGCAGCGCGCCGTCCTCGGGGACCTCCGAGCGGGCGCAGACGCGCTCGAAGGCCATCAGGCGACCTCGACCGGCTGCTCGTCCAGCTCCGGCAGCGCACCGAGGCGGACCTCGATGGAGCGCATCAGCCGGTCCTGCAGCTCGGGGACGCCGATGTGCTGGACGACGTCGGCGAAGAAGCCACGGACCACCAGGCGGCGGGCGGTCTCGGCGTCGATGCCGCGCGAGCAGAGGTAGAACAGCTGCTCGTCGTCGAACCGGCCGGTGGCGCTGGCGTGGCCGGCGCTGACGATCTCGCCGGTCTCGATCTCCAGGTTGGGGACCGAGTCGGCGCGGGCGCCGTCGGTGAGCACCAGGTTGCGGTTGAGCTCGTAGGTCTCGGTGCCGGTCGCGGCCGGACGGATCCGGACGTCACCGATCCAGACGCTGCGCGCCTCCTCGCCCTGCAGCGCGCCCTTGTAGACGACGTTGCTGCGGCAGTTCGGCGTGCTGTGGTCGACCCACAGCCGGTGCTCCTGGTGCTGGGTCTCGTCGGCGAAGTAGAGGCCGTACAGGTCGGCCTGGCCCCCGGTGCCGGTGTAGGACACGTTGCTGACCAGCCGGACGAGGTCGCCGCCCAGGGTGACCACGACCTGCTTGAGGCTGGCGTCCCGGCCGACGACGGCGTCGTACTGCCCGCCGTGCACGGTGCCGGGCGCCCACTCCTGCACCGAGACGACGGTCAGCTGCGCACCGTCGCCGAGCAGGAAGGCCGCACCGCCGGAGTACTTGGCCAGGCCCGCGTGGTCCAGGACGACGGTGGCCTGCGCGAACGCACCCACCTCGACGACCAGCTGGCCCCACACGACGTCCTCGGCGCCCGTGCCGGACAGCCGCAGGGTGACCGGGCGGTCGAGCACGGCCTCCTTGGCGATCCGGAGCACCGTGGCACCGTTGCTGCGCTGGCGGGTCAGCGCCGCGAGCCGGTCGACCGGCTCGGGCAGGCCCTTGAGCAGCGGGTCGCCGGCCTCGACGGAGGTCAGCACCGCACCCTCGGGGAGGTCGCTCTTCACCTGCAGGTGGGCGTCGGACGGCGCGCCGTCCAGCAGCTGGCGGGCCCGGCGCAGCGGGGTGAACCGCCACTCCTCCTCGCGGCCCGTGGGCTTGGCGAAGGCGTCGGGGTCGGTGGAGGTGAAGCGCTCCGCCGGGGACCCCGTGGGCGCCGGCCCCCCGGTCACCGCCGGGCCGCCGTGCGAGTGCGCCCCGGGGGGTGTGTCGCCGGCGCTGCCGGTGGCCGTGGCCGGGGTGGTCGGCGGGCCGGCCTGGGCGCCCACGCCGGGAGCGAACAGCTCCGCGGCGAGGGCGGCCTTCTCCTCGTGCGCCAACTCGGCGGCGTCGAGGTCCACGGTGTTGCTCGTGTCGTTGGTCGACATCAGCCGACGGCACCTTCCATCTGCAGCTCGATCAGGCGGTTCAGCTCGAGGGCGTACTCCATCGGCAGCTCCCGGGCGATCGGCTCGACGAAGCCGCGCACGACCATCGCCATCGCCTCGTCCTCGGACAGCCCGCGGCTCATCAGGTAGAAGAGCTGGTCGTCGCTGACCCGGGAGACGGTCGCCTCGTGGCCCATGGACACGTCGTCCTCGCGGACGTCGACGTAGGGGTAGGTGTCCGACCGGCTGATCGTGTCGACCAGCAGGGCGTCGCACTTGACCGTGGACTTGGAGCCGTAGGCGCCCTCGTCGATCTGCACGAGGCCGCGGTAGGAGGTGCGGCCACCGCCACGGGCCACGGACTTCGACACGATCGTCGAGGAGGTGTGCGGGGCGGCGTGCACCATCTTGGCGCCGGCGTCCTGGTGCTGGCCCTCGCCGGCGAAGGCGATGCTCATGACCTCGCCCTTGGCGTGCTCACCGGTCATCCACACGGCCGGGTACTTCATCGTCACCTTGGAGCCGATGTTGCCGTCGACCCACTCCATGGTCGCGCCCTCGTGGGCCACGGCCCGCTTGGTGACCAGGTTGTAGACGTTGTTCGACCAGTTCTGGATGGTCGTGTACCGGCAGCGCGCGTTCTTCTTGACGATGATCTCGACGACCGCGGAGTGCAGCGAGTCGGTCTTGTAGATCGGCGCGGTGCAGCCCTCGACGTAGTGCACGTAGGCGCCCTCGTCGATGATCATGAGCGTCCGCTCGAACTGGCCCATGTTCTCGGTGTTGATCCGGAAGTATGCCTGCAGCGGGATCTCGACGTGCACGCCCTTCGGCACGTAGATGAACGAGCCACCGGACCACACGGCGGTGTTCAGCGCGGCGAACTTGTTGTCACCGGCCGGGATGACCGAGCCGAAGTACTCGCGGAACAGCTCGGGCTGCTCGCGGAGCGCGGTGTCGGTGTCCAGGAACAGGACGCCCTGCTCCTCGAGGTCCTCACGGATCTTGTGGTAGACGACCTCGGACTCGTACTGGGCCGCGACACCGGAGACCAGCCGCTGCTTCTCGGCCTCCGGGATGCCCAGCTTGTCGTAGGTGTTCTTGATGTCGTCGGGCAGGTCGTCCCACGAGGCGGCCTGCGCCTCGGTCGACCGCACGAAGTACTTGATGTTCTGGAAGTCGATCCCGGACAGGTCCGAGCCCCAGTCGGGCATCGGCTTCCTGCCGAAGATCTGCAGCGCCTTCAGGCGCCGCTCCAGCATCCACTCCGGCTCGTTCTTGCGGCGGGAGATGTCGCGGACGACGTCCTCGTTGATGCCGCGGGTGGCCGAGGCCCCCGCGACGTCGGTGTCCGCCCAGCCGTACTGGTAGTTGCCGAGCGAGTCGATCGTCTCGTCCTGCGTCATCGGCGTGCTGGGCACCGGCTGCGTGGTGGTCATGCGGGGGTCCTCTCCCGGTCGATCGAGGGGGTGCTCAGAGTGCTGGCGCCGGCTCCGGGAGCTCCGGGGGCCGTGGCGCGACCAGCAGGTACAGGGCTCACAGGGGCGCCTTTGTTCCCAGGGCGCGGCGCGCGCTGGGTGGGGATGTGCGTGGTGCAGACGCCGTCGCCGTGGGCGATGGTGGCCAGCCGCTGGACGTGCGTGCCGACCAGCCGGCTGATCACCGCGGTCTCGGCCTCGCACAGCTGGGGGAACTCGGCGGCGACGTGCGCCACCGGGCAGTGGTGCTGGCACAGCTGGCCGCCGCTGGAGATCGCCGATGCGGTCGCGGCGTAGCCCTCGGCGGTGAGCGCGGCGGCGAGCACCTGCGCCCGGTCGACGGGCTGGGCGCCGGCCTCCTCCACCGCGCTGTCGACGGCGGTGGAGCACCGCTGGGCCAGCCCGGTCAGCTGCTGCTCGGCGACCGCCCGCACGGCGTCCGGGCCGCCGTGCTCGGCGACGAACCGCAGCGCGGTCAGCGCCAGGTCGTCGTAGGCGTGCGGGAAGGCCGAGCGGCCGGCGTCGGTGAGGGTGAACCGGCGGGCCGGACGCCCCCGCCCGCGCTGCCCGCCCGGGGCCTCGCGCTCGGCGACCCGGCCGGCGGCGACCAGGCCGTCGAGGTGCCGCCGGACGGCGGCCGGGCTGACGCCCAGCCGGGCGGCGAGCTCGGTGGCCGACTGCGCCCCGTGCTCGAGCAGCAGACCCGCCACCCGGTCACGGGTGCGGCCGTCCTCGGCCGGCGCACCGGCGGGGACGGCCACGGCCGCAACGGTTTCCACAACACGATTGTGTGCTTATTCGGGGAGCCCGCAAGCAAGGGTCACCTTGCTTGCGGGCTCCCCGAGAGCGAGGTCACACCGCGGCGGGGCTCTCCGCCTCCGTGACGGTGTCCGGCTCCCGGTCGCCGTCGGCCACCTGGACGTCCAGCCGGCCGTCGGCGACACCGACCGTGACCCGCTGGCCGGCGCTCAGCTGCCCGCCGAGGACCAGCCGGGACAGCCGGTTGTCGACCTCCCGCTGGATCGCCCGGCGCAGCGGCCGGGCGCCGAAGGCCCGCTCGAAGCCCCGCTCGGACAGCCAGGACACCGCCTCGGGCGTGAACTCCACCGTGATGTCCTGCGCGGCCAGCCGGCGCCGGGTCTCGTCCAGCAGCAGGTCGGTGATCTTCTCCAGCTGCGCGGGCTCCAGCTGCCGGAAGACCACGATCTCGTCGATCCGGTTGAGGAACTCGGGCCGGAAGGCCTCCCGCAGCCGCCGCATGACCTGGTCCCGGACGTCGCTGTTGCCGCCGTCGTTGCTGGTGAAGCCCAGCGGTCCGGCGCTGTTGACGATCGCCTCGGAGCCGAGGTTGCTGGTCATGATCACCACGGTGTTGCTGAAGTTCACCGTGCGGCCCTGCGAGTCGGTGAGCCGGCCGTCGTCCAGCAGCTGCAGCAGCGTGTTGAACACGTCCGGGTGCGCCTTCTCGATCTCGTCGAGCAGCACCACCGAGTAGGGGTGCCGCCGCACGGCCTCGGTCAGCTGACCGGCGTCCTCGTAGCCCACGTAGCCGGGGGGCGAGCCGACCAGCCGGCTGACCGTGTGCCGCTCCTGGAACTCGCTCATGTCCAGCCGGATCATCCGGTCGGAGTCGCCGAACAGCGCCTCCGCCAGCGCCCGGGCCAGCTCGGTCTTGCCCACGCCGGTCGGGCCGAGGAACAGGAAGCTGCCGATCGGCCGGTCCGGGTCGCCCAGGCCCGCGCGCGACCGCCGGATGGCCTCGGCGACCACCTCGACCGCCTCGTCCTGGCCGACGACCCGCTGGTGCAGGTGCTCCTCCAGGCCCAGCAGCCGCTCGCGCTCCTCCTGGGTCAGCTGGGCCACCGGCACGCCGGTCGCCCGGGAGACGACCTCGGCGATCTCGGTCGCACCCACCTCGGGGATGCCGGCCTCGCCGCCGTCGCGCGCCCGCTCGAGGCCGGCCTGGGCCGTGGCCAGCTCGTCGCGCAGGGCCGAGGCCCGCTCGTACTGCTCGGCCGCGACCGCCTGGTCCTTCTCCCGCTGCAGCCGCTGCACCTCCTGCTCCAGCTCGCGCAGGTCGGTGGTGGGCCGCTTGACCCGCAGCCGGGTGCGCGCGCCGGCCTGGTCGATCAGGTCGATCGCCTTGTCCGGCAGGTGCCGGTCGGTGATGTAGCGCGCCGACAGCTCGGCCGCGGCGACGAGGGCCTCGTCGGTGAAGCGCACCTGGTGGTGGGCCTCGTAGCGGTCCCGCAGCCCGCGCAGGATTTCGATGGTGTCCAGCGTGCTGGGCTCGGGCACCAGGACCGGCTGGAAGCGCCGCTCCAGGGCCGGGTCCTTCTCGATGTTGCGGCGGTACTCGTCCAGCGTCGTGGCACCGACGATGTGCAGCTCACCGCGGGCCAGCGCCGGCTTGAGCATGTTGCCCGCCCCGGCCGAGCCCTCCGAGCCGCCGGCCGCGACCACGGTGTGCAGCTCGTCGATGAAGACGATCACCTCGTCGCTGTGCTCACGGATCTCGTCCATCACCTTCTTGAGCCGCTCCTCGAAGTCGCCGCGGTAGCGCGTGCCGGCGACCAGGCCGGTGAGGTCGAGCTCGACCAGCCGCCGTCCGCGCAGCGAGTCGGGGACGTCGCCGTCCACGATCTGCAGGGCGATGCCCTCGACGATCGCGGTCTTGCCGACGCCGGCCTCGCCGATCAGCACCGGGTTGTTCTTGTTGCGGCGCGACAGCACCTCGATGGTCTGCTCGATCTCCTGCGCGCGGCCGATGACCGGGTCGATCTTCCCGTCGCGGGCCATCGCGGTGAGGTCGCGGCCGTACTCGTCCAGCGTGGGGGTGCTGGACGGCGCCTGCGCGCCACCACCGGGGCCGCCGCTGCCGCCGCGGGCGGGCACCGGGCCACCGGCGGCCGCCTGCTGCAGCGCCTCGGGGGTCACCCGCGCACCGCCCAGGACCCGCCCGGCGCCGGAGTCGGGGTTCACCGACAGCGCGAAGAGCAGGTGCTCGGGGCCGATGTAGGTCGAGCCGCTGGCCCGGGACACCTGGTGGGCGTCCAGCAGCGCCCGCTTGGCCGCCGGGGTCAGCGACACCGGCTGACCGGTCGGCTCGCCCTGGCGCAGCTGGGCCTCCAGTGCGGCCTGCAGCTGGTCGGGGTCGGCGCCGGCCCGCTGGACCAGGGTGCGGGTCGGCTCGTGGCCGGCCAGCGCCCAGAGCAGGTGCTCGGTGTCCAGGTCGGCACTCCCCCACTGGCTGGCCGCCCGGGCCGCCGCGGAGACCACCTCGCGGGAGTGCTCGCTGAGCAGCTGGGTGATGTCGACCCGCTGCATGCCCCGGCGGGCACCGGCGCCGGAGTTGAGGAACGCGGAGAAGAAGTCGTCGAACGGGCTGCCACCGAAGGGGCCGCCCGGGAATCCACTCGTCATGTCTGATGGGACCTCTCGTCGGAAGGGACCGGCGCTCGCCTACCCGCTCCGCGACGCTGCGCACCGGTTCAGCGGGGTGTCGGGGGCCGCCGGGTCTGCGCGCGTCGGGCCGGGTCGCTCTCCGGGTGACCGGGCTCTCGGCTCGGACCGGGGGGCGGGGGCACCGAGGTAAGTAGCATCGGCCGCGTGCCGGTTCTTCCCGCGTCGTTCCGCTCTCGGATGAACCCGTCCGTGGTCTCCCGCATCCTGCTGGCCAACGTGATCGCCAACGGCGTGATCGTCGTGACCGGCGGCGCCGTGCGGCTCACCGGCTCCGGACTGGGCTGCCCGACCTGGCCCGAGTGCACCGACGGCAGCATCCGGCCCACGCCCGAGCTCGCCGGCCACGGGCTCATCGAGTTCGGCAACCGGCTGCTCACCTTCGTGGTGCTCGTGGCGGCCGTGGCCACCGTGGTCGCGGTGTTCGCCTCCGCGCGCCGCGACCTCCGCCGGCTGGCGGTGCTGAGCTTCCTGGGCATCCCGGCCCAGGCCGCGCTCGGCGGGGTCACCGTGCTGACCGGGCTGAACCCGTGGACGGTGGCCGCGCACTTCCTCGTCTCCACCGTGCTGATCGCCATCGCCACGGTCCTGTGGCTGCGCTCGCGCGAGCCCGGGGTGGGCCAGCTGGTGGTCCGCCGGCCCTTCGCGCTGCTGGTCACCGGCATCGCCGCCACCGTCGCCGCCGTCCAGGTGGTCGGCACCGTGGTCACCGGCAGCGGCCCGCACAGCGGCGACCCGGAGGCCGGGCGCACCGGCTTCGACCCCGAGCTGGTCAGCCAACTGCACGCCGACTTCGTGTTCCTGCTCATCGGCCTGACCATCGCGCTGCTGGTCGCCCTGGCGGCCACCGACTCCCCCGGCCGGGTCCGCCGGGCCGCCCGCGACCTGCTGGTGGTCGAGCTGCTGCAGGGCGTCGTCGGCTACGTGCAGTACTTCACCGGCCTCCCGGTGGTCGCCGTGCTGCTGCACATGGCCGGGGCCGTGCTGATCACCGTCTACACCGCACGGCTGGTGTGGTCGGTGCGCGGTCCGGCCTCCGAGCTGCCCGTCGGCGCCGTCCACCCGGTCTCCGCCGCCGTCCACTGACCCGCGGCGCGCCGGTGGCGGGGTGTCCCCCGGGTCGACGGTGCGGTGAGAGGGTCACCGGCGTGCTGACGCCGACGACCCGTGCGCCCCGGTGATCACGAACGCCCTGCTCGACCACGCCGCACTGGTGCCGCTCGGGCTGCTGGCCGTCGCCGCCGGCTGCGTGCTGCTCGGGTGGGTGGCCCTGCGCAGCCGGCGCCTGACCGGGGCGCTGCTGGGTGCGTCACTGCTGCCGGTGGTGGCGCTGACGCTCGTGCCCGCCGCCGCCTCGCGGGTGGACGACGTCCGCTGCACCGTGCAGTTCGCCCTGCCGACCCTGGGCAGCGTGGAGCTGCTGGCCAACGTGGCGCTCTTCCTGCCCCTGGCGTTCTCCGGCACGCTGCTCACCCGCCGTCCCCTGCGGGTGCTCGCCGCGGCCGCCGGGGCGTCGGCGACCATCGAGGCACTGCAGGCGCTCGTGCCGCTCCTGGGGCGCGCCTGCGACACCAACGACTGGCTGATGAACACCACCGGCGCGGCGGTGGGCGCGGCGCTCGCTGCCGGCGTCCTGACGCTGGCGTCCCGCCGACCGCGCGACCGGGCGCCCGCCTGACGTCACACGAGGACGTCGGCCACCAGGGCGATCGACAGCAGCGTCATGTAGGTGATCGACACCGAGAACAGCTTCATCGGCCGGTCGGGGCCGCCGGAACGGATCCGCCGCAGCCAGGCGTGCGACTCGGCGACGTACCAGGCGCCCAGGCCCAGCGTGGCCAGGCCGGTGATCCAGCCCAGCTGCGGGGTGGCGGGGACCATCAGCAGCGAGGTGCCCAGGGTGCCCCAGGCCCAGGCGACGGACTGCTGCCCGACGGTGACCGGCCCGGCCACCACCGAGAGCATGGGCACCCCGGCGCGGAAGTAGTCGAAGCGGAACCGGCTGGCCAGGGCCCAGAAGTGCGGCATCTGCCAGCAGAAGACGATGCCGAAGAAGACCAGGGCCGGCCAGTCCAGCGACCCGGTGACCGCGGCCCAGCCGATCAGCACCGGGGCGGCGCCCGGGAGCCCGCCGAAGACGGTGTTGTGCCGGGTGCGGCGCTTGAGCACCATCGTGTAGAGCACCGAGTAGGCCAGCACCGCGGCGGCGGCCAGGGCGGTGGCCAGCGGCGTGGTGAACAGGCCCAGCAGCACCAGCGAGACCCAGGCCAGCATCACGCCGAAGACCAGCGCGTTGCGGGGGGAGATCACCCCGCTGGGGATCGGCCGGTCGCGGGTGCGCGACATGAGCCGGTCGATGTCGCGGTCGTACCAGCAGTTGATGGTGTTGGCGGCCCCGGCGGCGAGCATGCCGCCGACCAGGGTGGCCACGACCAGGCCCGTGCCGGGCCAGCCGCCGTCGGCCAGCATCATCGCCGGCAGGGTGGTGACCAGCAGCAGCTCGACCAGCTTGGGCTTGGTCAGCGAGACGTAGGCGGCCACCGTGGCCCGGGCCGAGCGCAACGGCCGGGCGGAGCTGACGGAGCGGTCGGCGACCGTGGTCACCGGGTGCCCAGGGACGCGGCGTCGCGCGGGCAGCAGGGCACGGATGAGTCCTTCTCCGCCGGGGGGTGAGCGTGCCCGGCCACTGTACCGCCCTCCCTGTGTGCGGCGCCCCGCACGACTAGGGTTTGATCACGTTGACTCTGCGCGTGATGCGGGTAGGGCGGACGTCGAGGACGACGGCGCGCTTCCGGTCACGACCTCCGACCGCGCCGACCGGGGCGGCCGTGGTGTGCACCGTCGTCCGCCCGGGGCAGGGCCGCCCCCGAGCCACCGGGTGGGTCCGACATCGACCGATCCCCGAGGGAGCACCGAGCGCCACATGACCACCGACAACAGCTCCTCCACGCAGTCCACGAACGCCGAGGCACCGGCCGAGGCCGCCAGCGACACCCCCACCGGCTCGCCGCGCCAGCCGCAGCCGACCCTCCCCGAGGGCTTCGGTGACCTCGACCGCAAGGCCATCGACACCGCCCGCGTGCTGGCGATGGACGCCGTCCAGAAGGTCGGCAACGGCCACCCGGGCACCGCGATGAGCATGGCCCCGGTCGCCTACCTGCTCTTCCAGAAGTGGCTCAAGCACGACCCGTCCGACCCGAACTGGGCCGCCCGCGACCGCTTCGTGCTGTCGATGGGGCACTCCAGCCTCACCCTCTACGTCCAGCTTTACCTGGCCGGCTACGGCCTGGAGCTCGAGGACCTGCAGGCGCTGCGCACCTGGGGCTCGAAGACCCCCGGCCACCCCGAGGTCGGCCACACCGCCGGCGTCGAGACCACCACCGGCCCGCTGGGCCAGGGCGTGGGCAACGCGGTGGGCATGGCCATGGCCGCCCGCCGCGAGCGCGGCCTGCTCGACCCGGACGCCGGCGAGGGCGAGAGCCTGTTCGACCACACCGTCTGGGCCTTCGCCTCCGACGGCGACCTGGAGGAGGGCGTCTCCGGCGAGGCCTCCTCGCTCGCGGGCACCCAGCAGCTGGGCAACCTGGTCCTGGTCTACGACGACAACAAGATCTCGATCGAGGACGACACCACGATCGCCTTCACCGAGGACGTCGGCGCCCGCTACGCCGCCTACGGCTGGCACGTCCAGCACGTCGACGACGGTGAGGACCTGGCCTCCCTGGACGCCGCCTTCGCCGCCGCCAAGGCCGAGACGACCCGCCCCTCGATCATCGTGCTGCGCACGGTCATCGGCTGGCCGTCGCCGAACAAGCAGAACACCGGCGGTGTGCACGGCTCGGCCCTCGGCGACGACGAGGTCAAGGCCACCAAGCAGGTGCTGGGCTTCGACCCGGAGAAGACCTTCGACGTCGCCGCCGAGGTCATCGAGCACACCCGCAAGGCCGTCACCCGCGGCCAGGAGGCGCACGCCGCCTGGCAGGAGCAGTTCTCCGCCTGGCAGCAGGCCAACCCCGAGGGCGCCGCGCTGCTGGAGCGGATGAGCACCCGCACGCTGCCCGAGGGCTGGGCCGGGAAGCTCCCCACCTGGGACGCCGACCCCAAGGGCGTGGCCACCCGCAAGGCCTCCGGTGAGGTGCTGGCCGCCATCTACCCCGAGCTCCCCGAGCTGTGGGGCGGCTCGGCCGACCTGGCCGAGAGCAACAACACCGCGGTCAAGGGCGAGCCGTCGTTCCTGCCGGCCAGCCGCCAGACCAAGGCGTGGTCCGGTGGCCCCTACGGCCGCACGCTGCACTTCGGCGTCCGCGAGCACGCCATGGGCGCGGTCATGAACGGGATCGCCCTGCACGGCGGCACCCGCGTCTACGGCGGCACGTTCCTCACCTTCTCCGACTACATGCGTGGCGCGGTGCGGCTGGCTGCCCTCATGCAGCTGCCGGTGACCTACGTGTGGACCCACGACTCCATCGGCCTGGGCGAGGACGGCCCCACCCACCAGCCGATCGAGCACTACGCCGCGCTGCGCGCCATCCCGGGTCTGGACTTCGTCCGCCCGGCCGACGCCAACGAGACCGCGGTCGCGTGGCGGACGATCCTGGAGAACAACGACCGGCCGGCCGGCCTGGCGCTGTCCCGGCAGAACCTGCCGGTCTTCGACCGCAGCGAGTTCGGCTCCGCCGAGGGCGTGGCCAAGGGCGGCTACGTGCTGGCCGAGGCGTCGACCGGCACCCCCGAGGTGGTCCTGATGGGCACCGGCTCCGAGGTGCAGATCGCCGTCGCCGCCCGCGAGCAGCTGGAGGCCGCCGGCGTCCCGACCCGCGTCGTCTCCCTGCCTTGCTGGGAGTGGTTCGCCGAGCAGGACGAGGCCTACCGCCTCGAGGTCCTGCCGCCGTCGGTGAAGGCGCGCGTCAGCGTCGAGGCCGGGGTGCCGATGGGCTGGCGTGAGTTCGTCGGTGACGCCGGCCGGATCGTCGGCCTGAACCACTACGGCGCCAGCGCCAGCTTCTCGAAGCTGTACGAGGAGTTCGGCCTCACCGCGGAAGCCGTCGTGGCCGCCGCGCGGGAGAGCATCGAGGCCGCGAAGAACGGCGCGACGCCGCCCTCCGGTGCCGCCGTCGCCCGTGGCGGGGTCTACACCTCCACCGCCACCGGCGACCACTGAAAGGACCCCGCTGCGCAGGCAGCGGGGCCGACGACAACTCCAGCGGCGGGGCCCCCAGGACGGGGGCCCCGCCCACCACGGAAGGCAGTGACATGGCACAGAACGAGAATCTGGCGAAGTTGTCCGAGACGGGGGTCGCCGTCTGGCTCGACGACCTCTCCCGCGACCTGATCCACAGCGGCGACCTGCAGAAGCTGGTCGACGAGTCCAGCGTCGTCGGCGTCACGACGAACCCGAGCATCTTCGCCGCGGCGATCAGCGGCTCGAAGTCCTACGACGACCAGCTGCACGCCCTGGCCGTGCGCAAGGTCAGCGTCGAGGAGGCCCTGCGCACCATCACCGCCGCCGACGTCCGCGACGCCTGCGACCTGCTCGCGCCGGTCGCCGCCCGCACCGGGCGCGACGGCCGGGTCTCCCTCGAGGTGGCCCCCGGGCTCGCCCACGACGAGGACGGCACCGCCGCCGAGGCCGCCCACCTGTGGTGGCTCGTCGACCGGCCGAACCTGTTCATCAAGATCCCGGCCACGCTGGCGAGCCTGCCGGCGATCACCTCCACGATCGCCAAGGGCATCAGCGTCAACGTGACGCTGATCTTCAGCATCGACCGCTACAAGGCCGTCATGGACGCCTACCTCACCGGCCTCGAGCAGCGGCTGGCCGAGGACCCGGAGGCCTCCTTCGAGGGCATCGAGTCCGTCGCGTCGTTCTTCGTCTCCCGCGTGGACACCGAGATCGACAAGCGCCTGGACGCCGCCGGCGCCGACGCCTCGCTCAAGGGCAAGGCCGGCGTCGCCAACGCCCAGCTGGCCTACCAGGCCTACGAGGAGGTCTTCTCCTCCGACCGCTGGAAGGCGCTGGAGGCCAAGGGCGCCAGCAAGCAGCGGGCGCTGTGGGCCTCCACCGGGGTCAAGAACCCCGATTACTCCGACACGCTGTACCTCTCGGAGCTGACCGCCCCCGACACCGTCAACACGATGCCGGGCAAGACCATGCAGGCCTTCGCCGACCACGGGCAGGTCGGCACCCCGGTGCAGTCCTCCTACGCCGAGGCCGAGAAGGTCATGGCCGCCGTCGTCGAGGCCGGCATCGACCTCGACGACGTCTTCCGCGTCCTCGAGGACGAGGCCGTGCAGAAGTTCGTCGACGCCTGGGACGAGCTCACCGCCTCCGTCAAGGGCCAGCTCGAAGACAAGAAGTGACCCCGCGGGGCGGTGCGGCCGGGACCCGGCCGCACCCCCCCCCGCCCCCGCACCTCCCTGCCGTCCGGGTCGCTCGCCGGCCCGGCGGTCCGGCGCCCACCGCGAGCCCCCCGAGGACGGAAACGATGTCCACCAACCCGTTGCGCGACCCGCGGGACCGGCGGCTGCCCCGAGTGCCGGAGCCGTGTGCTCTGGTCGTGTTCGGCATCACCGGCGACCTGTCGCGCAAGAAGCTTCTCCCGGCCGTCTACGACCTGGCCAACCGGGGTCTGCTGCCCACCAACTTCGCGCTGCTGGGCTTCGCCCGCCGCGACTGGGGCGACTCCGAGTTCTCCGAGCTGGCCCGCTCGGCCGCCCGCGAGCACGCGCGCACCCCGTGGCGCGAGGAGGTCTGGGAGCGGCTGGCCAACAGCGTGCGCTTCATCCAGGGCTCCTTCGACGACGACGCCGCGTTCGACGAGCTCGCCGCGAACCTGAGCGAGCTCGAGGGCAGCCACGGCATCGGCGGCAACGCCGCCTTCTACCTGTCCATCCCCCCGGCCATGTTCCCCACCGTGCTCAAGCAGATGGAGCGCACCGGGATGGCCGAGAGCACGCCCGACCGCTGGCGCCGCGTGGTCGTGGAGAAGCCCTTCGGCAACGACCTGGCCTCCAGCCGCGAGCTCAACACGCTGGTCGACTCGGTGTTCACCGCCGACGACGTCTTCCGGATCGACCACTACCTGGGCAAGGAGACGGTCCAGAACCTGCTGGCGCTGCGCTTCGCCAACGAGCTGTTCGAGCCGGTCTGGAACGGCCACCACGTCGACTCGGTCCAGATCACCATGGCCGAGGACGTCGGCATCGGCGGCCGGGCCGGCTTCTACGAGAAGACCGGCGCGGCCCGTGACGTGCTGCAGAACCACCTGCTCCAACTGCTGGCGCTCACCGCCATGGAGGAGCCGGTCGAGTTCTCGGCCGAGGAGATCCGCACCGAGAAGCTGAAGGTGCTGCGCGCGGTCTCCGTCCCCGAGCCCGAGGACATGGAGCGCTTCGCCGTCCGCGGCCAGTACGAGCAGGGCTGGCTCGCCGGCCAGCGGGCCACCGGGTACCGGCAGGAGACCGGCGTCGCCGACGACTCCACCACCGAGACCTACGCCGCCGTCCGGCTGGGCGTGGAGACCCGGCGCTGGGCCGGCGTCCCGTTCTACCTGCGCACCGGCAAGCGGCTCCCCCGCCGGGTCACCGAGATCGCCCTGGTGTTCAAGCGGGCGCCGCACCTGCCCTTCGCGCCCACCGACACCGAGGAGCTGGGCCACAACCAGCTGGTGATCCGGGTGCAGCCCGACGAGGGCATGACGCTGAAGTTCGGCTCGAAGGTGCCGGGCAGCGTCATGGAGGTCCGCGACGTCGCGATGGACTTCCTCTACGGCGAGCAGTTCACCGAGGCCAGCCCCGAGGCCTACGAGCGGCTGCTGCTCGACGTGCTGCTCGGTGACGCCACCCTCTTCCCGCGCAACGCGGAGGTCGAGGCGTCCTGGGCGGTCATCGACCCGCTCGAGGAGTTCTGGGCCGGCACCACCCCGCAGCCCTACCGGGCCGGCGAGTGGGGCCCGCGCGCCGCCGAGGACATGCTCGCCGCCGAGGGCCGCTCATGGCGCCGGCCGTGACCGCGCCGACCGCGCCCCCGGCCGCCGTGCACCCGACCGCGACGCACCCGACCTACGAGAGAGGCCTGTCGTGACGACGCTGTGGGACACCACCGGATCCGCGGTGGTCAAGGAGCTGGCCGCCCAGCGCCGCACCGGCGGTGCGGTGATGAGCGGCGTCGCGCTGACCCTCGTGGTCGTCGCGGACGAGAGCCGGGTGGCCGAGGCCGAGGAGGCCGCCAGCGCCGCCGCCGCGACCAACCCGTGCCGGCTGCTCATCGTGGTCCGCCGCCAGGTCGAGGCGCCCGTGCCCCGGCTCGACGCCGAGGTGGTCGTCGGCGGCCGCCTGGGCCCCGGCGAGGCCGTGGTCATGCGCATGTACGGCCGGCTCGGGCTGCACGCCGAGTCCGTCGTCCTGCCGCTGCTGGCCGCCGACGCCCCCGTGGTGACCTGGTGGCACGCCCCGCCGCCGGAGCGGGTCTCCACCGACGCGCTCGGCGTCATCGCCGACCGCCGGATCAGCGACTCGTCCATGTCCGACGACCCGGTGAGCGCCCTGGCCGTCCGGGCGAAGGACTACGCGCCCGGCGACACCGACCTGACCTGGACCCGCAGCACCCCGTGGCGGGCGACGCTGGCCTCGACGCTGGACTCGGTGTCCGGGCGCCGCGCCGAGGCCGTGCGCGTGCTGGGCGGTGAGGTGTCCGGCGACGTGCACAACGCCACCGCTCAGCTCGTCGCCGGCTGGCTGTCCTCCCGGTGCGGTTGCTCGATCCAGGTCGTCCCCAGCACCCGCGTCCCCGGGTCGGCCGGCATCGACTCGGTCACCCTGCGGCTGGACCAGGACGAGGAGGTCCGCCTGACCGACGACCGCAAGGGCGGTGCGGTGATCCAGCAGCCCAACCGGCCCGAGGCCACCGTCGCGCTGCCGGACCGCTCGCTCGGCGAGCTGATCGGTGAGGAACTGCGCCGGCTGGACCAGGACGAGCCCTTCAGCGAGGCCCTGGAGGTGGTGACCGGCGAGACCGGCCTGTCCGACCGGCCCGCGCTGCGCGAGCACGTCTGGTTCGACCCGATGCGGGCCAAGCCGCCCATGGGCCAGACCCCGGGCAAGTCCGCCGGTGACGAGCCGACCGGTGTGGCCGCGCCCCTGCCGACCGTCCCGCCGTCGTCCGAGGACACCGACGAGGTGGCCGAGAGCGGCGAGCACGACGACCCGGCCGACGACTCCGACGAGCAGTCGGTCGTCCAGGACGCCGACGCTCCCTCCGCCGACGTCACGCCGCGGGGCAAGGGGGGCAAGCGGTGAGCCAGAGCCAGGAGTCCCCGGGCGACCGCGTCGACGAGGCGCTGGCCGACGCCGGCCTGCCCACCCCCGACGTCGTGGTCGAACCCGACGCCGACACCCTCGCCCGGTCGGTGGCCTCGGCGCTGGTCGCCCGGCTGGCAGCCGCCCAGGCGGTGCACGGGACGGCGTCGGTGGTGCTCACCGGCGGCGGCATCGGCACCGCCGTGCTGCAGCGGGTGGCCGCGCTGGCCGCCGAGCCCGAGCACGCGGTCGTCGACTGGACCGCTGTGCACGTCTGGTGGGGCGACGAGCGCTGGGTGCCCGTCGACCACCCGGACCGCAACGAGCTCGGCGCGCAGCAGGCGCTGCTCGACCACGTGACGGTCGACCCGGAGAAGGTGCACCCCATGCCCTCCTCCGACGCCGGCTTCGACACCCCGGAGGAGGCGGCGTCCTGGTACGCCGAGCAGCTCGCGGCGGTCGCGGACGACGGCGCCGCCGTGCCGCGGATCGACGTCCTGCTGCTGGGCATGGGGCCGGAGGGTCACGTGGCCTCGATCTTCCCGGACTCCCCGGCCGCCACCGACCACCGCCCGGTCGTCGCGGTCCGCGACTGCCCGAAGCCACCGCCGACCCGGGTCAGCCTGGGGTTCTCTGCGATCACGGCGGCCGAGGAGGTCTGGCTGCTGGTCAGCGGCGAGGGCAAGGCCGCTGCGGTGGCCCAGGCGCTGGGTGGCGCCCGGCCCGTCGACCTCCCCGCCGCCGGCGCCCGCGGCCGGCAGGCCACCCGTTGGCTGCTCGACACCGCCGCCGCCAGCGAGCTGCCGCGCAGCGCGTAGGGACACCCGGCGAGACGACCACGGCCCGGTCACCCCAGCTGCTCATGGGGTGACCGGGCCGCGGTCGTCCGTCCTCCCGCCTCGGGGCGGGAGGACGGGGGCTAGGCGCCGCGGCGGGCGCGCAGCCGGGTCAGCGCCTCCTGCAGGAGGGCGTCACCGTCCTCGTCGGAGCGGCGCTCCCGCACGTAGGCCAGGTGCGTCTTGTAGGGCTCCGTCCGCGGTGCGGGCGGAGGATTGTGCTGATCGGTGCCGGCCGGCAGCCCGCAGCGCGGGCAGTCCCAGCAGTCCGGCACCTCGATGTCGGCCGCGAAGGCGATCCGCGACTCGTGCCCGTTCGCACACCAGAAGCCGACCCGGTTGCGCGGCGCTGCCTCGCCCCGTTCGACCTCACCCATCGGCCCTGCACCGACCCGGCTCCCCCGAATCGCGTTCCCTCCAGCCACGAGCGGCCCCCCTGATCGTCGCCACGTCGCGGTGACTGAGTGATCACCGCCCGGGCAGTGTAGGGCCTGGGAGGGAGTCGCAGGTCACGATGCGGACTCCACCTTGCCGGAACCGGATCGTCCGGACGCCCCCTGCGGCCGCGCCCCCAGGGCGCGGCGCGGGAGCCGGTCCTCAGGCCTTGATCAGGATGCCGAGGGCGACGATGCAGACCGCCCACAGCAGGCCGGCGAAGACGGTCAGCCGGTTGAGGTTCTTCTCGACCACGGAGCTGCCGGACAGCTGCGAGGAGACCGCGCCGCCGAACATCGACGACAGTCCGCCGCCCTTGCCGCGGTGCAGCAGGATGAGCACGATCAGCAGGACGCTGGTCAGCGCCAGCAGCACGTTGAGGAACAGTTCCATGGTCGTCCGTCTCCTGTCCTCTGCCCACGCCGGCGGGTGAGGTTCCACCCACGTGGTCCGGGGCTCTCAGCGGACCAGCCTAACGGACCGCGGGCGCGGCCCGGCCGACCCGCCGCCGAGCCCGGTCAGCCGACGCCGGCGGTGGCGACGTCGTAGCTGCCGTAGGGCTGCATGACCACGCCGTTGCGCAGCCGCTGCCCGGCCAGCAGCTGCACCCGGGTCTCGGCCAGCGGCACGTAGGCCACCGTCTGCCCGGCCGCGGTGGCCACCTGCCGCCAGGCGTCGGTGGCGACCGTCGGGTCGGTCGCCGCCCGCGCGGCGTCCACCAGGCCGTTGACCCCCGGGTCGTCGATCCGGGCGTAGTTGGTGTTGCCCAGCCCGCGGATCGAGCGACCGTCGACCAGCGGCACCAGGAACGACGCCGCGGTCGGGAAGTCCGCGGTCCAGGTGGCCAGCACCAGGCCGTAGCCGGCGGCGGTGACCGTGTCGGGGTTGGTGATGTCGGAGTAGTAGGTGCTCGGGTCCAGCTTGCGCACCTCGGCGGTGATGCCCACCTCGGCCAGGTCGGCGGCGAGCGACTCGGCCACCAGGACGGTGCCCGGCACGTCCGGCACCGCCAGGACCGTCTGGAAGCCCTCGGGCCGGCCGCAGGCGGCCAGCGACGCCCGCGCCGCGGCGGCGTCCGGCTGCGGGTCGAGGTCCTCGGGGCCGCCGGCCACCGCGCGCGGCCACAGCACGGAGGTGCGCTCGGCGTTGCCCGGCCCCTGCAGCGCCTCCTGGACACCGACCCGGTCGACCACCGCGGCGACCGCCGCGCGGCAGTCCCGGTTCTCCATCGGCGCCACCGTCGTGGGCATCGCGAGGAGCCGGACGGCGCCGGTGGTCACGTCGTCGATGCGGCCGGCCAGGGCGTCGTCGACGACCCGGCTGGTCGTGGCCTGCTGCACGCCGGTGCCGGACAGGTCGAGGTCGGCCGAGCCCGCGAGCAGCGCCTGGTCGCGGGCCACGCCGGACAGCCCGGTGCGCACCAGCACCGCGTCGGGCAGCGCCGTCCGGACGTCGTCGGTGGCCGGGTCCCACTGCGGGTTGCGGGCCAGGGCGATGCCGGTCTGGGCGTCGACCGAGGTGATCATGTAGGGCCCGGAGCTCACCGGGTCGTCGCCGTAGGCGCCGCCGGTGTCGTTCTCCGCGGGCACCGGGCTGCTGGAGGGCAGCGCCAGCACGAACGGGAAGTCCGGCGTGGGCGTGGTCAGGGTGAACACGATCGTGCGGTCGTCGGGGGTGGCGACCGACCGCAGCCCCAGCCGGTCCTGCGACTCGTCCTGGTAGGGCCCGGGATAGGGGTCGGCCTTGTCGTCGAGCAGGTCGACGACGTAGGTGGGTCCCCCGACGACGACCTCGGAGGCGAAGGACCGCTCGATGCCGTACTTGACGTCCCGCGAGGTGATCGGCCGGCCGGTCTCGAACCGCACGTCCTCGCGCAGCGTGAACGTCCAGGTGCGGCCGCCGTCGGTCGTGGTGCCCAGGTCGGTGGCCAGGTCGGGCACCAGCTCGTCGGTGCTGCCCGGCGCCGAGGAGTAGGTGACCAGGGTGCGGGCGTACAGCCGCATGAGGTTCCAGGCGCCGCGCGCGTAGGACCGCTGGGGGTCCAGGCTGTCGATCTGCCCGGCGACCACGCGCAGCGTGCCCCCGGCGGTGTCGGAGGGCGCCCGGACGCCGGTCACTCCGCTGTCGGGCTCACCGGGCTGGGTCGGCACGGCGGCGGCGCCGGTATTGCTGCCGCTGCACCCGGTCAGCACCGCCAGCGCGACCAGCACGGACAGCACGACGGCCGACCGACGCACCCCCGCGGCGGAGGTGCGACCGGTCGGCCGTCGTGCGGTGCTGTTCGTCAACGTGGCTGGTGCTCCACCCGGTCGGTGCCGGCGGCGGTCAGCTGCCGTCGGCGGCGGTACGACAGATCTGCGCGAACTGGTCGGCGTCCAGGCTGGCCCCGCCGACGAGCGCGCCGTCGACGTCCGGGCCGGCGAGGATGCCGGCCGTGTTGTCGGCCTTGACCGAACCCCCGTAGAGGATACGGACGGCAGCGGCCAGCTCCGGGCCGTGCAGCTCGGCGAGCCGCGCCCGCAGCGCCCCACAGACCTCCTGCGCATCGGCGGGCGTCGCCACCTCGCCGGTGCCGATCGCCCAGACCGGCTCGTAGGCGATCACGATGCCCGACCCCGGCCCGTCGGGGCCCCGCAGCTGCTCGGCGGTGAGGCCGTCGAGCGCCCGGTCGAGCTGGGCGGTGCAGTGGGACACCTGCGCGCCGTCCCGGCGCACCTCGAGCCCCTCGCCCACGCAGAGCAGGGGCACCAGCCCGTGCTCCAGCGCCTTCCGCACCTTGGCGGAGACGAGTGCGTCGTCCTCACCGTGCAGGGTGCGCCGCTCGGAGTGGCCGACGACGACGTACTGGCAGGCCAGCGCGGCGAGCATGGCCCCGCTGACCTCACCGGTGTACGCGCCCTCGTCGGCGGTCGAGAGGTCCTGCGCCCCGTAGCCGATCGCCAGCTTGTCGCCGGCCACCAGCGTCTGCACGCTGCGCAGTGCGGTGAACGGCGGCAGGACGACGACCTCCGCCGCCTCGAGCTGCACGTCGGTCAGCGAGAAGGCCAGCTTCTGCACCAGCCCGATGGCCTCGAGGTGGGTGAGGTTCATCTTCCAGTTGCCCGCGATCAGCGGGCGCCGGCCCTCCCGGACCGGCTGTGCCTTCGTGCGCGCCATCGTCCCGCGCCTCAGTCGGCCAGGACCGCGAGACCGGGGAGCTCCCGGCCCTCGAGGAACTCCAGCGACGCCCCGCCACCGGTGCTGATGTGGCCGTAGGCGGCCTCGTCCAGCCCGAGGGTGCGGACCGACGCGGCGGAGTCACCGCCACCGACGACCGACAGGCCCTCGACGGAGGCCACGGCCTGCGCCACGCCCCGGGTGCCGGCCTGGAACGGAGCCAGCTCGAAGACGCCGACCGGGCCGTTCCAGAAGACGGTGCGGGCGCCGGCGAGCTGCTGGGTGAACAGCTCGATGCTCGCCGGGCCGATGTCGAGGCACTCCTCGTCGGCGGGGATGCCGTCGAAGGGGACGACGCGCGTCGTGGCCTCGGCGCTGAACTCGGTGGCGCTGACGAGGTCGACCGGCAGCACGATCCGGTCACCGGCCTCGGCCAGCAGCCGCCGGCAGGTGTCGACCTGGTCGGCCTCGAGCAGCGACTTCCCGACCTCCAGGCCCTGGGCGGCCAGGAAGGTGTAGGTCATCCCGCCGCCGATGAGCAGCTTGTCGACCCGGGGCAGCAGCGCCTCGATGACGCCGAGCTTGTCGCTGACCTTCGAGCCGCCGAGGACGACCACGTAGGGCCGCTCGGGGTCCTCGGTGAGCCGGGTGAGCACGTCCAGCTCACGGGCGACCAGCCGGCCGGCCGCGTGCGGGAGGCGCAGCGCGACGTCGTACACCGAGGCGTGCTTGCGGTGCACGGCACCGAACGCGTCGTCGACGTAGAGGTCGGCCAGGGCGGCCAGCCGGTCGGCCAGCTCCCCGCGCTCGGCGTCGTCCTTGGAGGTCTCGGCCGCCTCGAAGCGGACGTTCTCCAGCAGCAGCACCTCGCCGTCGGCCAGCCCGGCCACCTTCGCCGTGGCGTCGGTGCCGGCGACGTCGCCGGCCAGGGTCACCGGGCTGCCGAGCATCTCGCCCAGCCGTGCGGCGACCGGGGCCAGCGAGAACTGCGGGTCCGGCGTCCCCTTGGGACGACCCAGGTGCGCGGCCACCACGACGCGGGCACCGGCGGCCTGCAGCGCCTGCAGCGTGGGCAGGCTGGCCCGGATCCGGCCGTCGTCGGTGATCGCGCCGGTCTTCTTGTCCAGGGGGACGTTCAGGTCGGCGCGCAGCAGCACGCGCCGACCCGAGACCCCGTCGGCGATGAGCTCGTCGACGGACCGCATCAGGAGAGCTTCGAGCCGACCAGGACGACGGAGTCGACCAGGCGGTTGGAGTAGCCCCACTCGTTGTCGTACCAGCCCACGACCTTGACCTGGTTGCCGAAGACCTTGGTCAGGCCGGAGTCGAAGATGCACGACGCCGGGTCGGTGACGATGTCGGAGGAGACGATCGGCGCGTCGGTGTAGGTGAGGTAGGGGGCCAGCGGGCCGGCGGCAGCCGCCTTGTAGGCGTCGTTGACCTCCTCGACGGTGACGTCGCGGCCCACGGTGACGGTGAGGTCGGTGGCCGAGCCGGTGGGCACGGGCACGCGCAGCGCGTAGCCGTCGAGCTTGCCCTTGAGCTCGGGCAGCACCAGGCCGATGGCCTTGGCCGCACCCGTGCTGGTGGGGACGATGTTCAGCGCGGCGGCGCGGGCGCGGCGGAGGTCCTTGTGCGGGCCGTCCTGCAGGTTCTGGTCGGCGGTGTAGGCGTGGATCGTGGTCATGAGGCCACGCTCGATGCCGAACGCGTCGTTGAGGACCTTGGCCAGCGGCGCCAGGCAGTTGGTGGTGCAGGACGCGTTGCTGATGATCGTCTGCGAGCCGTCGTACTGCTCGTGGTTGACGCCCATGACGATCGTCAGGTCGTCGCCGGTGGCCGGCGCGGAGATGATGACCTTCTTGGCGCCACCGGCGTCGACGTGCTTGCGGGCGTCGTCGGCCTTGGTGAAGAAGCCCGTGGACTCCACGACGATGTCGACGCCCAGCTCACCCCAGGGCAGGTTCGCCGGGTCGCGCTCGGCGAGCACCTTGACCGTCTTCTCGCCGACCTTGATGCCGTCACCGGTGACCGAGACGTCCTCGGCGAGCTTGCCGAGGATGCTGTCGTACTTGAGCAGGTGCGCCAGCGTCTCGGGCGTGGTCAGGTCGTTGACCGCCACGACCTCGACGTCAGCACCGCTCGCCGCGACCGCGCGGTAGAAGTTGCGGCCGATCCTGCCGAACCCGTTGATCCCGACCCGTACCGTCACTGAAGACCTCCCAGACCGTGTCGCCCAGCCGGGCCGGTCGGCCCAGCGGAACCGTCGGCCGCGCGTGTGCACGGCCACATTTCGCACGCAGCCTAACGGGCTGCGGTGGGCACCCCGACCGGGCGGTCCGACGGCCGCCCGGACCGCCTGCAGACGTCGCGGACGTCTGCCGCGGTGGGTCAGGGGACGGCGGGGACGGTGAGGCGGGCCGGACCGCCGGCGCCGACCGCACCCGCGGTCGGCGCCACGACGACCCGGTCCCGCCCGGCCGCCTTGGCGGCGTACAGGGCCTCGTCCGCCGCCGCGAGCAGGGCAGCCGGGTCGGTGGCCCCGGCCCGGACGGCCACCCCCGCGCTCACCGTCACCCGCACCGGGTGGCTCCCCAGCTGGTGGACGGCGCGGGCGCAGGCGCGCCGCACGGCCTCGGCGCGAGCCGCTGCCTGGGTGCGGTCCGCCCACGGCAGGAGCAGGACGAACTCCTCCCCGCCGAGACGGGCCAGGGTGTCCCCCGGCCGGGTCGAGCTGCGCAGCGCGTCGGCCACCCCCTGCAGGACCTGGTCGCCGGCCGCGTGGCCGAAGCGGTCGTTGACGCTCTTGAAGTGGTCGACGTCGAACACGACCACCGCGAGCGAGCCGTCCGCCTCGTCGGCCATCAGCGCCCTGGCGAGCGCCCGGTCGAGGTGCCGCCGGTTGTGCAGCCCGGTCAGGTGGTCGCGCACCGCCTCCTCGGAGAGCTCGGCCTGCAGCCGCTCGACCACCGCGAGCTGGGCGGCCAGCCGGACGTTGAGTGCCTCGGTGGCCAGGTGCCGGGCCCGCTCCTCGCTCACGTCGCGCACCACCGACACCCTGCCGAGCAGCCGGCCGCGACCGTCGGTCACCGGCGCGGTGCGCACGTCGCACCAGAAGCCGGGGCGCAGCTCGACCGGGCGGCGCTCGTCGCGCTGGAGGACCGATTGGACGGCAGTGGCGACGTCCTGGCCGGCGACCTCGGCCAGGGTGGCGCCGAGCGGGTCGGCGACGACGTCGGGACGGACACGGCGCAGCAGGGCGCGGGCGGCGGGGTTGAGGTCGAGCAGCCGCCCGGCCGGGTCCCAGACGACGACGGCGTCGGTCATGGTCTCGACCGCCTGGTTGCGTGCCACCGGCAGCAGCTGCAGCAGCCCCATCCGCAGCACCGCGAAGCCGGCGATCACGCCCGTGGCCACGAAGAACAGCGGGGTCAGGTCGACCGCACCCCGGTCGGACATGAGGCCGGTCAAGGTGACGTTGCCGATCACCGGGGGCAGCGCGGACAGCAGCAGGACGCCGCTCTGCCGGCGGGCCAGCGTGGTGCTCCCCCGCATCCGCCAGGCGAGCAGGCCCAGTGCGCTGGCGATCATCAGGTAGCTGTAGGCGGCATGGGCGAGGAACGCCGGCCCGACGACGAGCGCGACCTGCCCGGCCGGCGCCCCGAGGTCGGTGCCGCCGTACACCCACGGCCAGGTGGCCGGCAGCGCGGTCAGCACGAGGATCGTGACCGGCTCCACGAGCAGCCCGGCGACGAGTCGCCGGCTGGGGCGCCAGGCCGGGTCGGTGAGCGCCCGCGGCAGGCACCACAGACCGATGACCGCGGCGCCGACGCCGATGAACAGGACCGGCTGGGACGCCCGGCGGACAGCGGCGCCCACGTCGGCCAGCAGCACGCCGTCGGCCACCGACCAGACCGCGATGCCGGCCATCACCAGCGCGAGGCAACTGGCGGCCGAGTTGCCTCGCCGTCGCTGCCAGCAGACCCGGGCCACGGCCAGCGCCACAGCCGTGGCGACGACGAAGGCGACGGTCAGCGGCACCGGACCCACGACGCACCTCCGACCGTCACCGCGCCCCCGTCGGCCGCCGCTCAGCAGGAGGGATCGGCACGCGGGCGCGCCGGCTGTGCCGGCCGGCCCGGCCTGCACCCCGACGGGGTGAGGTCGCGCCCCTCCTACTGGGCGAGCATGTCGTCGGTGACGACGGACTCCGTGTCCGGGATGCCGAGGTCCTTGGCCCGCTTGTCGGCCATCGCCAGCAGCCGGCGGATCCGGCCGGCGACGGCGTCCTTGGTCATCGGCGGGTCGGCGCGCTGGCCCAGCTCCTCGAGCGAGGCCTGCCCGAACTCCAGCCGCAGCCGCCCGGCCACGAGCAGGTGCTCGGGCGCCTCGTCGGCGAGGATCTCCAGGGCGCGCTCCACCCGGGCGCTGGCCGCGACCGCGGCGCGGGCCGAGCGGCGCAGGTTGGCGTCGTCGAAGTTGGCCAGCCGGTTGGCCGTCGCCCGGACCTCGCGGCGCATGCGCCGTTCCTCCCAGGCCAGCACCGCGTCGTGGGCGCCCATCCGGGTCAGCAGCGCGCTGATGGCGTCGCCGTCACGGACGACGACCCGGTCGGTGCCCCGGACCTCACGGGCCTTGGCCGCGATGCCGAGCCGGCGGGCCGCGCCCACCAGGGCCATCGCCGCCTCCGGCCCGGGGCAGGTGACCTCCAGGGACGACGAGCGCCCCGGCTCGGTCAGCGACCCGTGGGCCAGGAAGGCGCCCCGCCAGGCCGCCTCGGCGTCGCCGATGCCACCGGAGACCACCGACGGCGGGAGCCCGCGCACCGGCCGGCCGCGCTGGTCGACCAGCCCGGTCTGGCGGGCCAGGCCCTCGCCGTGCTTGGCGATCCGCACCAGGTAGCGCACCCCGCGGCGGATGTTGCCCCCGGCGAGCACGCTGACGCCGCTGGTGTAGCCGTAGACCTCGCTGATGTCGCGGCGCAGCCGCCGGGCCACCGAGCCGGTGTCGAGCTCGGCCTCGATGACCACGCGGCCCCCCACGATGTGCAGGCCGCCGGAGAAGCGCAGCAGCGCCGTCACCTCGGCCTTGCGCTCGGAGGTCTTCGTGCACTCCACGCGGGAGAGCTCGTCCTTCACCATCGCAGTCATCGCCATGAGCGGTGTTCCCTTCCCCCTGTGTGCCGGCCGGTGCACCGGTCGTCCCGGTGCGCAGCCACTCCCCCACCGGTCACCGGGCACCGACCACGGAGGCCAGTGCGGCGGCGAGCCGAGAAGGATCGTGCCTCGCTGCGTCGTCGGGCGCAGCCACCGGAGCCAGGACCAGCTCCGCACCGCACCCCTGCACAGCAGACAGCAGACCACGCCGGTCAACAACCGCAGCGGCATCGGCGATGACAGTGTGCAACGACACGCCTCCCAGGTGCGCCAGCAGGACCCTCAGGTGCTCCTCCGGGGAGAAGCCGTCGGTCTCCCCCGGCTGGGGCTCGAGGTTGAGCACGACGACCACCCGGGCGGGCGTCGCGGCCAGCGCGGCACGCAGCCGGGGCACCAGCAGGTGCGGCAGCACGGAGGTGTACCAGGAGCCCGGGCCGAGGGTGACGACGTCGGCCTCGGCGATGGCGGACAGCACGTCGGGGTGCACCGACGGGTCGGCCGGGGACACCCGGATGTCGCGCACCCGGCCCGGGGTCGAGGCGATCGCCACCTGCCCGCGGATGCGCCGGGTCTCGCGTGGGTCGTCGGGGTCGACGCTGGCCACGGTCGCCACCAGGTCCAGCGGGACGTCGGCCATCGGCAGCACCCGGCCGACCGAGCCCAGCAGCTCCTCCAGCGCGCGCAGGGCCCGCACGGTGTCACCCTGGTAGAGCTCGGTCCAGCCGGTGAGCATCAGGTTGCCGACGGGGTGGCCGGCGAGCACGCCCTCGCCGCCGATCCGGTGCTGCAGCAGGCTGGCCATCTCCCGGGTGCGCGGCTCGTCGCCGGCCAGGGCGGCCAGCGCCATGCGCAGGTCGCCCGGTGGGAGCACGGGCAGCTCCCGCCGGATGCGCCCGGAGCTGCCGCCGTCGTCGGCGACGGTCACCACGGCGGTCAGCGTGCTGGTCAGCAGCCGCCAGGCCGCCAGCGAGGCGGCCAGCCCGTGCCCGCCGCCCAGCGCGACGACGCGCGGGCCGGTCCCGCTGCTCACTCGCGCCCCAGGTCGCGGTGCCGGGCGGTGGCGGCCACGCCCTCGGTGGACAGCCGGCGGGCGAACTCCTCGGCGATGGCCACGCTGCGGTGCTTGCCGCCGGTGCAGCCCACGGCCAGGGTCAGGTACCGCTTGCCCTCGCGCCGGTAGCCGGGCAGCAGCAGGGCGAGGACCTTCATGTACTCGTCGAGGAACTCCCCGGCGTGCTCCTGGCCGAGCACGTAGTCACGCACCTCGGCGTCCCGGCCGGTCATCGGGCGCAGCTCGGGGATCCAGTGCGGGTTCGGCAGGAACCGGGCGTCGACGACGAGGTCGGCGTCCAGCGGCAGGCCGTACTTGAAGCCGAAGCTGAGCACGGTCGCCGTCACCTCGGGGGCGGCCCCGTGCGCGACGAACGCCGACTCCAGGGTGGCCCGCAGCTGGTGGACGTTGAGGTCGCTGGTGTCGACCCACAGGTCGGCCTCGCCGGCGATGCCGGTGAGCAGCTCGCGCTCGGCGTCGATGCCGTCGACCAGCCGGCCGTTGCCCTGCAGGGGGTGCTCGCGCCGGTTCGACTCGTAGCGGCGGATCAGCACCTCGTTGCGGGCGTGCACGTAGACCACGCGCGGCCGGTGCCCGGCCTCGGCCAGCAGCCGGATCGACTCCTGCAGGTCGCTGGAGAACGCCCGGCTGCGGACGTCGACGACGGCGGCGAAGCGGCGGAGGTCACCGCGGGCGCCCAGCTCGACCATCGGCTGCAGCAGCGCCGGTGGCAGGTTGTCGACGACGAAGAACCCGAGGTCCTCGAGCACCCGGCCGGCGGTGTTCTTGCCGGCACCGGACAGGCCGGTGACGACCACGACGTCCAGCGGCGCCAGCTCGGTGCTCGCCGGGTCGGCCGACGGCGGGACGTCGCCGGCCAGGTCGGGGGCCACGTGCTCGTCCCGCGCGCTCACGCCCCGCTCCTCGCGGCCGGGAGGACCCGGCCGATCTCGGCAGTGTCGCCGGCGGCGGCACCGTGCACCGGCCGGGCCGGCTCGGCGGCGCCGACGGGCGCCTCCTCCAGCTCCACGGCGTCCTCGGCGACCACGTCGGGTGCCCGGTCGGCCGCGGACCCCGGTGCCGGGGGCTCGGCCACGGCCGCGAGCACCGCCTCCGCGGTGCGCCGGCCGATGCCGGGCACCGCGGTGAGCTCCTCGACGGTCGCGGCGCGCAGCCGCTTGAGCGATCCGAACTGCTTCATCAGGGCCTTCCGACGGGTCTCGCCGAGCCCCGGGACGTCGTCCAGGAGCGAGACCAACATGGTGCTGGATCGCTTCTGCCGGTGGTAGGTGATCGCGAACCGGTGGGCCTCGTCGCGGACCCGCTGCAGCAGGTACAGCGCCTCGGAGGTGCGCGGCAGGATGACCGGGTCGGGGTCGTCGGGCAGCCACACCTCCTCCATGCGCTTGGCCAGGCCGCAGACGGCGATGTCGACGACGCCCAGCTCGGCCAGCGACCGGCTGGCCGCGGCGACCTGCGGCGCACCGCCGTCGACCACCAGCAGGTTGGGCGGGTAGGCGAACCGGCGCGGCCGGCCCTCCTCGGCGGCGACCCCCTGCTCGTCGCGGCGGTCGGCCTCGTCCTTGAGGTGGCGGGCGAAGCGGCGGCGGACGACCTCGGCCATGGCCGCGGTGTCGTCGGTGCCGGCGGCGACGGCGAACCGGCGGTAGTCGGACTTCTTGGCCATGCCGTCCTCGAACACGACCATGCTGGCCACCACGTTGGTGCCCTGGACGTGCGAGATGTCGATGCACTCGATGCGCAGCGGTGCGTCGGGGAGGTCGAGCGCCTCCTGGATCTCCGACAGCGCCAGCGAGCGCGCCGTGAGGTCGCTGGCGCGCTTGACCCGGTGCCGGGCGAAGGACTCCTTGGCGTTGCGCTCGACGGTCTCCATGAGGCTGCGCTTGTCGCCGCGCTGGGGCACCCGCAGCGACACCCGGGAGCCGCGCAGCTCGCTGAGCAGGTCGGCGTAGACGTCGGCGTCGTCGGGCAGCTCGGGGACCAGCACCTCGCGCGGCACGGCCTCGCCGACCTCGCCGGTGCCGGTCTGCTCGTCCACCCCGCCGTAGACCTGCAGCAGGAACTGCTCGACGAGCTGGCCGGTGGTGACGTCCTCGACCTTGTCGATGATCCAGCCGCGCTGGCCGCGGACCCGGCCGCCGCGGACGTGGAAGACCTGCACGGCGGCCTCCAGCTCGTCCTGGGCGAAGGCGACGACGTCGGCGTCGGTGCCGTCACCGAGCACGACGGCCTGCTTCTCCAGCGCCCGGCGCAGGGCGCCCAGGTCGTCGCGCAGCCGGGCGGCCTTCTCGTACTCCATCGCCTCGGCGGCCTCGGCCATCTGCCGCTCGAGCTTCCGCGTCATCTGCTCGGTGCGACCGCCCATGAAGTCGCAGAAGTCGTCGACGATGTCGCGGTGCTCCTCGGCGCTGACCCGGCCGACGCACGGCGCGGCGCACTTGCCGATGTAGCCCAGCAGGCACGGCCGGCCGATCTGGCTCGCGCGCTTGAAGACGCCGTTGGAGCAGGTGCGGGCGGGGAAGACCCGGGTCAGGGTGTCGAGGGTCTCGCGGATGGCCCAGGCGTGCGCGTAGGGGCCGAAGTAGCGCACGCCCTTGCGCTTGGGCCCGCGCATGACCTGCAGCCGCGGGTACTCCTCGTTCAGCGTCACGGCGAGGCTGGGGTAGCTCTTGTCGTCGCGGTAGCGGACGTTGAACCGCGGGTCGAACTCCTTGATCCAGTTGTACTCGAGCTGCAGCGCCTCGACCTCGGTGCCGACGACGGTCCACTCGACGCTGGCGGCGGTGGTGACCATCTGCCGGGTGCGCGGGTGCAGGCCGGCGATGTCGGCGAAGTAGCTGTTGAGCCGCTGCCGGAGGCTCTTGGCCTTGCCGACGTAGACGACCCGGCCGCCCGGGTCGCGGAACTTGTAGACCCCCGGGCTCTCGGGGATGCTGCCGACCGCCGGTCGGTACGTGGACGGGTCGGGCATGGGTCCAGATTAGGTCGGCCCACCGACAGTGCGCCGCGCCGCCCGGTCCCGCCCGCCCCTGCCCCACCGGGCGGCCCGCTGACGTGCGCACCGACGCCGACGGCCCGCCGTCCGCGCCCCTCGGGGACGCGGCCGGCGGGCCGTGGGACGGTGCGGGCGGCGGTCAGCTGGCCTTGTCGCCGGCCGAGACCGCGGCCAGCTGCGGCTTCCGGCGGGCCCGCTTCTTCGGCCCCTCGGCCGCCGCGGCGATCGCCTCGGGGTCGAGGATCTCGGCCAGGAAGCGACCGGTGTGGCTCTCCGGCACCGAGGACACGAACTCCGGCGTTCCCTCGGCGACGACCTGGCCACCGCGGAAGCCGCCCTCGGGCCCCATGTCGATGAGCCAGTCGGCGCTCTTGATCACGTCGAGGTTGTGCTCGATGACGACGACCGAGTTGCCCTTGTCGACCAGGCCCTGGATCACCTGCAGCAGCTTGTTGATGTCCTCGAAGTGCAGGCCGGTGGTCGGCTCGTCGAGGACGTAGATCGTGCGGCCGTTGGAGCGCTTCTGCAGCTCGCTGGCCAGCTTGACCCGCTGCGCTTCACCACCGGAGAGCGTGGTGGCCGGCTGGCCGAGCCGGACGTAACCCAGCCCGACGTCGGTGAGGGTGCGCATGTACCGGGCGATCGCCGGGATCGCCGCGAAGAACTCGGCGGCCTCCTCGATCGGCATGTTGAGCACCTCGGCGACCGTCTTGCCCTTGTAGTGCACCTCGAGGGTCTCCCGGTTGAACCGGGCCCCCTTGCACACCTCGCAGGGCACGTAGACGTCGGGCAGGAAGTTCATCTCGATCTTCAGCGTGCCGTCGCCGGAGCACGCCTCGCACCGGCCGCCCTTGACGTTGAAGGAGAAGCGCCCGGGCTGGTAGCCGCGGACCTTCGCCTCCGACGTGCCGGCGAACAGCTTGCGGACGTGGTCCCAGACCCCGGTGTAGGTGGCCGGGTTGGACCGCGGGGTGCGGCCGATGGGCGACTGGTCGACGCCGACGACCTTGTCCAGCTGGTCGAGGCCGGTGATCGTGCGGTGCCGGCCGGGCACCATCCGCGCGCGGTTCAGCTCGTTGGCCAGAGTCGTGTAGAGGATGTCGTTGACCAGGCTGGACTTGCCCGAGCCGGAGACGCCGGTGACGGCCACCAGCATGCCCAGCGGGAACGCCACGTCGATGCCGCGCAGGGTGTTCTCCCGCGCGCCCTTGACGACCAGCTCCCGGCCCGGGGTCCGCTCGCGGCGGATCTTCGGGATCGTGATCTCGCGGCGCCCGGACAGGTACTGCCCGGTGATGGACCGCTCGCTGGCCAGCAGCTCGTCGAGGGTGCCGCTGACGACGACCTCGCCACCGTGCTCACCGGCGCCGGGGCCGATGTCGACGATCCAGTCGGCCTGCTTGATCGTGTCCTCGTCGTGCTCGACGACGATCAGCGTGTTGCCCATGTCGCGCAGCCGCACGAGCGTCTCGATCAGCCGCACGTTGTCGCGCTGGTGCAGCCCGATCGAGGGCTCGTCGAGCACGTAAAGGACGCCGACCAGCCCCGAGCCGATCTGGGTGGCCAGCCGGATGCGCTGCGCCTCGCCACCGGCCAGGGTGGCGGCCGGGCGGTCGAGGGAGAGGTAGTCGAGCCCGACGTCGACGAGGAAGGACAGCCGGGCCTGGATCTCCCGGAGCACCCGGTCGGCGATGGCCCGCTCGCGCTCGCCGAGCTCCAGGCCGTTGAGCCACTCGGAGGCCTCGCCGATGGACAGCCCGGTGACCTCGGCGATCGACCGGCCCATCATCTTGACGGCGAGGATCTCCGGCTTGAGCCGGGTGCCGTGGCAGACCGGGCAGGGCACGTCGCGCATGTAGCCCTCGTACTTGTCCTTCATGAACTCGCTGTCGGTGTCCTCGTGGCGACGCTCGAGGAAGGGCAGCACGCCCTCGAAGGCGGCGTAGTAGCTGCGCTCACGGCCGTAGCGGTTCTTGTACTTCACGTGCACCTGGTCCGGGGACCCGTGCAGCACCGACTTCTGCACCTTCGCGGGGAGCTCCTCCCACGGGGTGTTCATCGAGAAGCCGTTCATGTCGGCGAGCCCGCCGAGCAGCCGCTGGAAGTACTCGTTGCTCATCGAGCCGGCCCACGGAGCGATCGCGCCCTCGGCCAGGCTCTTGCCCGGGTCGGGGACGACGAGGTCGGGGTCGACCTCCTTGCGGGTGCCGATGCCGGTGCACTCCGGGCACGCGCCGAAGGGCGAGTTGAAGGAGAACGAGCGGGGCTCGAGCGCCTCGAACGACAGCCCGTCGTCGATGCAGGCCAGGTGCTCGGAGAAGGTGCGCTCGCGCTCCGGGTCGTCCTCGGCGAGGTCGACGAAGTCGAGCACGACGAGGCCGCCGGCCAGGCCGAGGGCGGTCTCGACCGAGTCGGTGAGCCGCCGCTTGGCGCTCTCCTTGACCGTCAGCCGGTCGACGATCACCTCGATCGTGTGCTTCTCCTGCTTCTTGAGCTTCGGCGGCTCGGTCAGCGGGTGGATGGTGCCGTCGACCCGGACCCGGGAGAAGCCCTGGGTCTGCAGCGAGCTGAACAGGTCGACGTACTCGCCCTTGCGGGCCCGGACGACGGGGGCGAGCACCTGGAAGCGGGTGCCCTCGGCCATCGCCAGGACCTGGTCGACGATCTGCTGCGGGGTCTGCCGGGAGATGGGCTTGCCGCAGTTGGGGCAGTGCGGCTGGCCGGCGCGGGCGTAGAGCAGGCGCAGGTAGTCGTAGACCTCGGTGATGGTGCCGACGGTGGACCGCGGGTTGCGGTTGGTCGACTTCTGGTCGATCGAGACCGCCGGCGAGAGCCCCTCGATGAAGTCGACGTCGGGCTTGTCCATCTGGCCGAGGAACTGGCGGGCGTAGGCCGACAGCGACTCGACGTAGCGGCGCTGCCCCTCGGCGAAGATCGTGTCGAACGCGAGGCTCGACTTGCCCGATCCGGAGAGCCCCGTGAACACGATCATCGCGTCGCGGGGCAGATCGAGGTGGACGTCCTTGAGGTTGTGCTCACGGGCGCCGCGGACGACGAGCCTGTCCATGTGATCCCTGTCGGTCGCAGTGGTTCGGTGCTGGCCGGCCCGCTCGCGAGCGGTGACCAGTGGTGCGGGGCCGGAGCCCGGTGCTGCGGGGCCCGGTGGTGCGGGGCCCGGTGGTGGGCGGCCCGGTGGTGGGCGGCCCGGTGGTGCGGTGCTGGGCAGGGCGCCCGGGGAGTCCGTCACGGAGCAGAACGGCGCCCCGGGAGGCGGGCTTCCCCGCGGTCGGTGTCGGCTGGGTCTCCCCCGCCGGCCCGGACCGCGTGCGGCCCGGTCAGCCGGGACCCGCGCGTGGGTCGAGGACCGGGGCGTACCGCCGCCAGGGCAGCCGGCGCTCGAGCTCCCCGGCCAGCCAGAGTAGACGCGTCTCGGCACCCGGCGGGCCGACCAGCTGGACCGCCGTGGGCAGCCCGGCCCGGCCCGGACCGGCGGGCAGCACGAGCGCCGGGAGCCCGGCCCCGTTCCACGCCGCCGTCCACGGCGCCCAGCGGGCGTTGGCGCCCACGTTGGCCAGCCAGCCGCGCTCGTGCCACGGCCGGGCGGGCAGCGGCGGCCCGGCGGTGACCGGGGTGACGAGCACGTCGACGTCGTCGAAGAAGGCGGTCGCGCGGGCCCGGAGGGCCGGCTGCGGCCGGTCGAACCCGCCCCGGCGCACCCAGCGGCCGAGCGCGGCGTGCCGGCGGTTGCGCGGCTCCAGCGACCGCCGGTCCAGGCCCAGGGCCTCGGCGTCCGCGTCCGCCCCGGCCAGCCACCGGGCCACGGTGCCCAGCGCGGCCGCCGGGGTGACCACCGGGTCGCGGTGCACGACGGAGTGGCCCGCGGCGCGCAGCTCGGCGACGACGGCGTCGACGGCGGCCCGCCCGGCCGGGTCGAGCCGGACCCCGGGGACGGGCGAGCGGGTGGAGACCGCGATGCGGAGCGGCCCCACGGGCGGGGCCGGGGGCTCCGGGGACACCCCGGCCAGGACGGCGGACCCGAGGGCGAGGTCGGCGACGGTGGTGGCGAGGACGCCGTTCTCGGCCATGCCCGACCAGCTGTCGGCACCGATCCCGGCCGGGACGACACCGGTGCCGGGCTTGAGCGTCACCAGCCCGCAGGCCGCCGCCGGCAACCGGAGCGAGCCCATGCCGTCGTTGCCCTGGGCCAGCGGCACGACGCCGGCCGCCACCGCCGCGGCGCTGCCGCCGGAGGACCCGGCCGGCGAGCGCGCGGTGTCCCAGGGGTTGCGGGTGACCGTGCCGGGGGCGTCGGTGGCGGCGAAGACGCACAGCTCGGGCACCCGGGTGATGCCGACGACCACGGCGCCGGCCGCCCGCAGCCGGGCCACCACCGGGTGGTCGGCGGTGGCGGGCAGCGGCGCGTGGGCCGACGACCCGTCGGTGGCGACCTCGCCGGCGACCGCGACGTTGTCCTTGACCGCGATCGGGACGCCGGCCAGCGGCAGCCCGGACCGCCGGGGCGAGGCGTCGACCGCGGCGGCCTCGGCGAGCGCCGCGTCCGTGCGCACCACCCGGAAGGCGCCGACCCGTGACTCGACCGCGGCCAGGTGGCGCAGGTGCGCGCGGACGACCTCGACCGCCGACACGCCACCGGAGCGCACGCGGGCCGCCAGCTCGGTGGCGGTCAGCCCGACCACGCCGGCGTCGCCACGGGCGACCGGCGGCGGGGTGGCGGGACCTGCGCCGGCGTCCATGATGGTGAACCTAGCCGGGGCCACCGACAGTTCTCGATCGGAGCAGAGATGAGCGAGCAGTACACCGGCGACGTCGAGGTGGGCGGGCCGGCGCAGACGCTGGTGCTGCCGGGCCTGACCGTCACCAAGCTGGCCGTGAGCGAGATGGCGAACAACGCCTACCTGCTGACCAGCACCGCCACCGGGGAGTCGCTGCTCGTCGACGCCGCCGCGGACCCCGCCGCGCTGCTCGCGCTCGTCGGCGACGCCGACCTCCGCACCGTCGTCACCACGCACGGGCACTGGGACCACCACCGCGCGCTGCCCGAGGTCGTCGCGGCCACCGGCGCGCAGACCGTCGCCCACCCCGCGGACGCCGCCGACCTGCCCGTCCCGGTGACCCGGCCGGTCGAGCACGGCGACACGGTCGCGGTCGGCGACCAGGTGCTGGAGGTCGTCCACCTGCGCGGGCACACCCCGGGCAGCATCGCGCTGGTGTGGCGGGGCGGCGGCGCAGGCACCCACGTGTTCACCGGTGACAGCCTCTTCCCCGGCGGCGTCGGCAACACCCAGGGCGACGCCGCCCGGTTCACCAGCCTGCTCGACGACGTCCGGGCGCGGCTGTTCGACGTGCTGCCCGCCGAGACCCGGGTGCACCCCGGGCACGGCGCCGACACGACGATCGGGACCGAGCGCCCGCACCTGGACGCATGGCGCGAGCGCGGCTGGTAGCCGCAGCTCCTCCGCCGGTTCGCGCGAGATCAACCGGGTAGGGGGCAACCGAGTCCGCGGCGCGAGCCGCGGGACCCGGGACCCGGCCCCCCGGCCGAGCCCTCCGTCCGAGTCGAGGAGACCACCATGAGCATGACCAACGCCGACGCCGCCACCGGCCAGCGGGACATCAAGTCGCACGAGACCACCAGCTTCGCCGACCTCGGCAAGGAGATGTGGTCCTACCTGACCGGCAAGGGCGCGGCCATCAACTACGAGTTCGTCGAGATGGTCGTCGAGGTCCCCCGCGAGACCGGCCCCGACGCCCCGCGCGCCACCTGGCGGCTCAACGGCACCCTGCGGATCACCACCGCCGAGAACGCCTCCCGGGGATGAGCCCGGAGCTGGGCCGTCTCGACCTGACCGGCGACCTGTCGATCGAGGTGGACGGCGCACCGGTGCGGGTCACGGCCCAGGGCGGTGACGTCGACGTGGTCGCCGACGACGTGCGGCACTTCGTGCTCGCCCTGCGCGCGGCGGCCACCGCCCGGGCCGGTGTCCGCCCCGGGCGGGCCGACGTCGGCGGGCTGGCGGGCGCACTGGCCGACGCCGGGGTCACCGCACGGCTGCGGTCGCCGTCGCAGGACGTCGTGACCATCGGCGCGGGGGTGGACTCGGCGCTGGGCGGTCTGCTGCTGGGCACGCGACTGGCCCGGCCCGACGCTCTCGGCGTCCTCCGGGCCAGCGCCCGGGCGCGGGAGGTCGAGGCGGCCCTCGCCGGGGCCGTCGTGCTGCTGGGCGTCGCGGTCCTGCGCCGTCGCGGCGCACGCCGGGGCTGACCACCCCGGGGCGGGCCGGACCGGTCCCCGACCGGTCCGGCCGCCCACCGGCGCCTCCCCCCGAGGGGTGAGGGCGTCCGGCGACGGCTCCTGAGGACCACGCATCGGCCCGATCGAGATCGCACGGCCGCGGACGTCGCGGCTGACCTGCGACCTCGGGAAGCCCTGTGACGACCCACCGCGCACCGCGCGCCACGCGCCGGACCGTCCGGACCGGCAGCACCGCTGCCGTCGTCGCCGGGCTGGTGCTGTCCGGGTGCCTGGTCTGGACGACGTCCTACGCCGCCTTCACCGCCGAGACCCGCAACCCCGGCAACAGCTGGACGACCGGGCACGTGCAGCTGAGCAACGACCGCGGCACCGCCCTCTTCCAGGTGGACCGGCTGTGGCCGGGTGCGACCGGCAGCCGCTGCGTCACCGTCACCTCCGGCAGCTCGGTGCCCGGCGAGGTGCGGCTCTACGGCGCCGGCCTGACCGGCCAGACGCTGCTCACCCAGGTCGTGTCCCTCGACGTCGTCCAGGGCACCGCCGGCGCAGCCGCGGACTGCAGCGACTTCGTGGCCGCCGCCACGCCGCCGGTGTCCAGCCGCACGCTGGCCGCCTACCCGACCGACTACGGCACCGGCCAGTCCCCGTGGGTGCTGACCGGGACGACCGGCGAGGCCCGCGCCTACAAGGTCACCTACCGGGTCGACCCGAACGCCGGGAACGCGACCCAGGACCAGACGGCGGCCATGACGCTCGTCTGGGAAGTCCAGTCCACGACGCCCTGAGCACCCCGGCCCACCGCCCCCACCTCCGGAGACCCCTCGTGTACGCAGCACCGGACGACCCCCTCCCGGGAGGGGATGCGCCCCCGCTGGACCGGCCGGGCCGGACCGCCGTCGCGGTCAGCGCCGCCGCCCGCGGGTTCGTCGCCGTCCTGCTCGGGCTGCTGGTGTGGTCACAGGTCCCCGCCCTGCTCGGCTGGGAGACGACCGTGGTGATGAGCGGGTCGATGGCCCCCGCCATCGACCCCGGTGACCTGGTCGTCGTCCGGCCGCTCGAGGACGCCGCCCCCCGGGTCGGCCAGGTGCTGCTCGTGGACGACCCCGACCGCCCCGGCAGCGCGCGGCTGCACCGGCTGGTCGGCGTCGAGGACGGCGGCCTGCGGCTGCAGGGCGACGCCAACCGCAGCCCGGACACCTCGCTCGTCCCGACCTCGGCCGTCCACGGCGCCGGGGTCCTCCGCATCCCGGTCGTCGGGCTGCCCGTCGTGTGGGTGGCGGAGCACCGCTGGACAGCGCTGGCCGTCACCGGCGGCGGCCTGGCCGTCCTGCTGGCCGCCGCCGGTGGGCAACGGGCTCCGGGCGGCACGGGTGCCCCCGCGCGGGCCCGACGTCCCGGCCTCGGCGTCCGCGGCCGGCACGCCGCCCCGCTCGCCCGGCGCACCACCCGGCTGCGGCCCGCAGCCGGTCTCGCCGTGCTGGTCCTCGCCTCACCGCTGCTGCTGCAGCACGCCACCCCCGCCGCTGCGGCCTTCTCCGCCGGCACGGACGTCCCCGCCAACAGCGTGACGATGGACTCGGTTCTCGCCTGGGGGTGCGTCCACGAGACCGCCACGGTCGCCGCCACCCGCTTCTACTCGCTGCGGGAGACCGGGACGACGGCCTACAACACCGGGACCCTGTCCACCCCGACCGCCCCGTTCAAGGGCAACGGCCGGTTCCGGGGCGGTGTCACACAGGGCGCCACCGGCCCCGACTGCGGACGCGGCCCCACCGGGGCGGTCACCCTCGACGGCGCCACGGGTTGGATCAGCACCAACCTCGCGGCTCCCGCCTCCGACGACGTCACGACGCAGGTGTGGTTCCGGACGACGGTCCCGGGCGGCGTGCTGTTCGGGCTGAACGGCCAGGAGGTCGACACCGGCCAGCACGACCGGCACGTGTACATGACCGACACCGGCGAACTCGTGTTCGGCGTCTACCGGGGTGGGACCCACACCGTGGCCAGCCCGGCGGGCACGAGCTACGCCGACGGGCGCTGGCACCTGGCCACCGCCACGCTGGGCACCACCGGCATGCGGCTCTACGTCGACGGCGTCCAGGTCGCCGCGGACCCGGCCCAGACCGGCGGCGAGCCGATGGACTTCTCCACGTGGCGGTTCGGCTGGACGGCCCTGGGCAACTGGGCCAGGAAGCCGGCCAACCTCTACTTCACCGGTGACCTGGCCTCGGCGGCGGTGTTCGGCCGCGCGCTCACCGCCACCGAGGTCGCCGCGCAGCACCTCCTGGCCGGCTGACCGGCCCGGGAGCCAGGCGGGTCAGTCCACCTCGTCGTCGTCGTCGAAGAGCGCGATCAGCTCGTCGGCCGTCCCGGGGACGTACAGCGGCAGGACCGAGATCGCCCAGTCCGGACGCCGGTCGTCCAGCTCCAACGCCAGCTCGAACGCGGCCGCGGCCGACATCGGGCCGAAGGAGACGCCGTCGTCGTCCTCGTCGGCCTCGACCTGGAGGAGCCAGGTGTCGGACAGGTCGGCGGCGAGCTCCTCGAACACCGGCTCCGAGTCCTCGTCGGGCTCGGGGACGTCGGACCGGATCGGGTAGATGAGCGCCATGCCTGCACGCTAGGCCCTCGGCCGACCCGGCGGCGACCGGTGGGCCGGCGTGCTCACGACAGCCGGGTGGCCTGGACGGTCAGCGGCTGCCCACCCCGCGGCTGGGCGGCGGCCGACGGGCCGGCCGGCAGCTCGGCGACCGCCGAGGTGTTCTGCGCCGTCGGCAGCCACCGGCCCCACCAGCGCAGCACGTGCTCCAGCCGGGCCCGCCGGTGCGCAGGCCGCCCGGAGCGGGACAGCTCGTGCCCCTCCCCCGGGAACAGCAGCAGCTCGGTCGGCACGCCGCGGCGCTTGAGCTCGACGTAGAGCCGGGTGCCCTGCTCCAGCGGGCAGCGCCAGTCCTCCTCGGAGTGGACGACCAGCGTCGGCGTCGTGATCCGGTGCGCGTGCGCCATCGGCGACTGGGCCGCGATCCGCTCGGGGTCGGTGCCCACGTACTCGTCGGGGAAGAAGAACCCGATGTCGGAGGAGCCGACGAAGCTCACCGGGTCGTTGAACGCGCGCTCGCTGATGCCGGCGACGAAGCGGTCGGTGCGGCCGAGCAGCAGGGTGGTCATGTAACCGCCGTACGAGCCGCCCATCAGGCCCACCCGCGAGGAGTCCAGCGCCGGGTCGGTGAGCGCGGCGTCGAGGAAGGCGAGCACGTCGTCGGCGTCCAGCTCGCCCATGTGCTCCTTGATGACCCGGCCGTGCGCCTGGCCGTAGCCCGAGGAGCCGCGGGGGTTGCACATCAGCACCGCGTAGCCGGCCTCGACGTAGGCCTGGGTCTCGTCGAACAGCGTCCAGCCGTACTGGGCGAACGGGCCGCCGTGCACGGTGAGCAGCACCGGGTGCGGGCCGGGGCCGGGCGGCGTGGTGACCCAGCCGTGCACCGGGTAGCCGTCGGGCGCGGTCGCCGTCGTCTCGCGCATGCGGTGCAGCCGGCCGGTGGCCTGCAGCGGCGCACCGAAGCCGGTGATCAGCCGGCGCCGTCCCGGGGTGATCGCGATGAGCTCACCGGCCGACCGGTCGTGCGCCACGGTCGCGACGACGACGCCGCCACCCACCCCGATGCCGCGCACCGTGTACGGCCCGTCGACCAGCGCCTCCGGCGCTCCCCCGTCCAGCGGCACGCGCAGCAGCTCGACCGCCCCGCGGCGCTGCACGCCGAAGAACACCGCGCCGTCGGCCACGACCGTCGCGGGCGTCTCGTCGCCGCGGTCGTGCTCCTCGGGGTCCAGCATCGGCACCACCGGCCCACCGGCGGTGCTGACCTCCACCAGGGTCGAGTTGCGGCCGACGAAGTCCCGGCCGAGCGGGCCGAGGTCGGGGATCGCGGTGGCGTAGATCGTGCCGCCGGCCGGGTCCTGCGGGTCGTACGCGGGGTGCGAGACCGCGGCCCTGGAGTCGGTGACCTTGCGCAGCCCGGTGCCGTCGGGCCGGACGACGTAGACGTCGCTGACCCGGTCGGTGTCGGCGTCCACGTGCCGGGCGGAGACGAAGGCCAGCTCGCTGCCGTCGGGGCTCCAGGTGACGTCGGAGTCGTCGAACTCGCCGTCGGTGACCTGGAACGGGTCGACGAGCGCGACGGCGTCCTCGGCGGTGTCGCCCGGCAGGTCGACGACGAACACGTGCGGACGGCGGTCGGTGGTGAAGCCGACGCCGTCGGCGCGGTACTTCAGCGTGGTGATCAGCCGGGGCGCCTCGGCGGCCGGTGCGACGTCCTCGTCGGTGCCGTACCGGCCGGCCTCGGGCACCCGTGCGACGTAGGCCAGCCGGCGCGAGTCGGGCGACCAGACCGGCGCGCCGGCGCCCAGGTGGTGGTCGGTGAGCGTGCGAGCCGCTCCCCCGCCGGTGGGCAGCACGTGCAGCTGCGGAGCGCCCTTCGGCCCGGCGGACAGGTACGCCAGCCAGCGCCCGTCCGGGGAGAAGGCCGGTGCGGAGTCGCGGTGGCCGTGGGTGAGCGGCCGGGCCGAGGTGGAGCCGTCGGTGGGCACGGTCCACAGCTGGCTGCGGTACTCGTCGGCGTCGAGGTCCAGCCGGCTGACGGCGACGACGGCCGTCGTCCCGTCCGGGGACACCGCCGGGACGCCGGGCGTGCGCAGCAGGGATAGGTCGGTGGGCCGCATGACGGCACGCTAACCCAGGCCCGCCCCCCGGAGATGATGAGCGCCGCTAACGGGTGAGGTCCTACTGTGCCCGCATGACGCGACGCGTGTTCTCCGGTGGCCAGGTCCTCGACGGCACGGGCGGCCGCGCCGCCCCCGCCGACGTCGCCGTGCAGGACGGCCGGATCGTCGAGGTGGGCACCGGCCTGGACGGCGACGAGGTCGTCGACTGCACCGGCGCGACCGTGCTGCCGGGCCTGTTCGACTGCCACGTGCACGTGATGATGAGCGGCGTCGACCTGATGCGGACGCTGCAGACCCCGTTCAGCTACGGCTTCTACGAGGCGCTGCACAACCTGCGGCGCACCCTGGCCCTGGGCATCACCACGGTCCGCGACGCCGGCGGCGCCGACCTGGGCGTGGCCGAGGCCGTGCGGCGCGGCCTGATCAGCGGGCCGCGGATGCAGATCGCGATCAGCATGCTGTCCCAGACCGGCGGCCACGGGGACGGCTGGCACGTCTGCGGCGCCGAGCTGCCGCTGATGGGCCCGCACCCGGGCCGGCCCCGCACGATCGTCGACGGGCCCGACGAGATGCGCCGCACCGTCCGCGAACTGCTGCGGGCCGGCGCCGACGTCATCAAGGTCGCCACCAGCGGCGGCGTCCTCTCGGCCCGGGACGATCCGCGGCACCCGCACTTCCGCCCGGCCGAGCTGGAGGTGCTGGTCGAGGAGGCGTCCGCCGCGCACGTCGCGGTCATGGCGCACGCGCAGGGCGCCGAGGGCATCAAGGCCGCCGTCCGGGCCGGGATCCGCTCCATCGAGCACGGCATCTACCTCGACGACGAGGCGATCGACCTGATGCTGGCGCACGGCACCTGGCTGGTGCCGACGCTGGCCGCGCCCCGCGCGGTGCTCACCGCGGTGGCCGGCGGGGCGCAGCTGCCCACCGCGGTGGTGGAGAAGGCCCGCGCGGTGCAGGCCGTGCACGACGAGTCGGTGGGCCGGGCGATCGCGGCCGGCGTGAAGGTGGCGATGGGCACCGACAGCGGGGTCGGGCCGCACGGCGACAACCTGGCCGAGCTGGGCCTGATGGCCGACTGCGGGTTCACCGCCGAGCAGGCCTGGCACGCCACCACGCTGTCGGCGGCCGAGCTGCTGGGGGTCGCCGACGAGCTGGGCAGCCTCGAGCCGGGCAAGCGCGCCGACGTCGTCGTCCTGGACGGCGACGCCGGCGACCTGACCGGGCTGGGCGGGCGGGTGCGCGAGGTGTGGCGGGACGGCGAGCTGGTCGCCACCGGCGGGGCGACCGTCGAGCGCGGGGTCGTCGCCGCACGCTGACGGCCGCACCGAGGACGCTCAGTCCCGCGCGCTGCTGGTCTCGGGGTCCGCCTGGCTGGGCTCCGCGGCCTCGGCGAGGAAGCCCGCATAGACGAAGGCCGCGGCGATCCCACCGACCAGCGGCCCGAGCACGTAGGCCCAGACCCCGTTGAACTGGCCGGAGACGATCATCGGCCCGAGCGCCCGGGCGGGGTTGACCGCACCACCGGAGAGCGGACCGGCGATCAGGACGCAGACCGCCAGGGTGAAGCCGACCGACAGCCCGGCCACCGACTGCGGCACGCGCGGGTCGGTGGCCACCGAGACGATGGTCAGGACCAGGAAGAAGGTCACCAGCGCCTCGATCACCAGGACGGTGACCGGGGCGACGTCGGGCGCCGGCAGGGTGGCGGCCAGGTTGGCACCCTCCCGTCCGGCGTCGCCGAAGGTCGCCCAGACGGTCAGGCTGGCCAGGACCGCCCCCGCCAGCTGCGCGCCGAGGTAGGCCGGGACGTAGCGCCAGGGGAACTTCCCGGTCAGCGCGAGTCCGAGCGTCACCGCGGGGTTGAGGTGCGCGCCGGAGACGTGCCCCAGGGCGTTGACCAGCGCGACGAGCGCGAGCCCGAAGGTCAGCGCCACCGCCAGCGAGTCCGCCGGCCCGCCGGCGATCGGCCGCCCCAGTGCGGCGGACACGGCGACCGACGTGCCGGCGAAGACGAGGAAGTAGGTGCCCACGAGTTCGGCGATGGCCACCCGGGGGACGTTCTGCGTGGTGCTGCTGCCGTAGAGACCGGCCATGGATCCGCTGTGCTCACTTCCGGTGACGTACGCACCGCCACTGCTCAGCGGGTCGGGTCAGTCTCGGCGATCACCCTGCGGCTCGCTCGACGAGCCGTGGACCTGACCTGCGGCCGGCGCGGTGCGCCCGGTCGCGTCGGTGGCGACCTCCGGGGCCCCCGCCGGCGTCTCGTCGTCGGGCGACTCGCCGCGGGTCTTGAGGAGGCTGGCCACCGTCGCGACGACCAGCACCGCGAGGATGACGGTCAGCGACAGCCAGGTCGGGATGGTCGGCACGCTGTCGAGCGCCTCGCGCTCACCCATGAACGGGTACTGGTTCTCGTGCAGCGCCTCGAGGATCAGCTTCACGCCGATGAAGGCGAGGATGACGGCCAGGCCCAGCGACAGGTAGACCAGCCGCTTGAGCAGGCCACCCAGCAGGAAGTACAACTGGCGCAGGCCCATCAGCGCGAAGATGTTCGCGGTGAAGACGATGAACGGCTCGCGGGTCAGGCCGAAGATCGCCGGGATGCTGTCCAGGGCGAAGAGCAGGTCGGTGGTGCCCAGCGCCAGGAACACCACGATCATCGGCGTCCAGAGCTTCTTGCCGTTCTCGGTGACGCGGATCTTGTTCTCGCGGAAGCCGGAGGTCATCGGCAGCACCTTGCGCATGCGCCGGATGAAGGCGTTCTCCTCGTAGTCCTCGTCCTCGTCGCGGTGCCGGACCAGGTTGATCGCGGTGTAGACCAGGAAGGCGCCGAAGAGGAAGAACACCCAGATGAACCGCTCGATCACCGCGGCACCGAGCAGGATGAAGATCCCGCGGAGCACCAGGGCGATGATGATCCCGACCATCAGGACCTCTTGCTGCAGCTTCCGGGGCACCTGGAAGCGGGCCATGATGATCACGAAGACGAAGAGGTTGTCGACCGAGAGCGAGTACTCGGTGAGCCAGCCCGCGTAGAACTCGGTGGCGAACGTGCCGTTCGTGACGGCCAGCACGACCAGGCCGAACAGCAGCGCCAGCGTGACGTAGAAGACGACCCAGGCGGTCGCCTCCTTCGCCGACGGCTCGTGCGGGCGACGGACGACGAGGGCGAGGTCTGCCAGCAGCAGGACGGTCAGCCCTACGAACGTCGCGATCTCGAACCAGACGGGGAGCTCCACGAGGGGCGACTGTACGTGCCCGGGCGTGGGTGCACGGGCCAACCAGTCGCGCCGCCGCGCGGCCGGTGGCCCGGAACGCGCCCCGGGCCGGGGACGACGTCGGTCGTCCCCGGCCCGGGTGCTGTGCCGTGGTGCGTGCGGTCAGTCCAGACCGGCGCGGGTGGTCGGGCGAGCCGGGTCCCCGGCGTGACCGGCCCCGTCCCCGTCCGTCGTCGTCGCGGGGACGGCGGCGTCGGTCACGGCGTGCCGCGGGGCGGCGTCGCGCTGGGCGGCGTCCCGCGCCGCCCGGGCGGCGCGGGTCTTCTTGTCGTGCCGCAGGCTGGTCACGGTCGTCACCAGGAGGGTGACCAGGATGACCGCCAGCGACAGCCAGGTCGGGATCTCGGGGATGACGGTGATGTGCTCGCCGCCGTTGATCCAGGACAGCTCGTTGGTGTGCAGCGCGTGGATGACCAGCTTGGCGCCGATGAAGCCCAGGATCACGGCCAGGCCGTAGGCCAGGTACACCAGGCGGTCGAGCAGGCCGTCGATGAGGAAGAACAGCTGCCGCAGGCCCAGCAGGGAGAAGGCGTTGGCGGCGAAGACCAGGTAGGTCTCCTGCGTCAGGCCGAAGATGGCCGGGATCGAGTCGACGGCGAAGATGACGTCGGCGGTGCCGATCGCGATCAGCGCGATGGCCAGCGGGGTGATGTAGCGCTTGCCCTGCAGCTTCACCGTCATGCGGTCGCCGTGGTGCTCCTCGGTGGTGGGCACCAGCTTGCGGACCAGCCGGATGACGGCGTTCTCCTTGAACTCCTCCTCTTCCTCCGAGTGGCCGCCGCTGCGGGCCTGCACCCAGGCGGTGTAGATGAGGATCGCGCCGAAGAGGTAAAAGACCCAGCTGAAGTTCTCGATGGCGGCGGCGCCGACCAGGATGAAGATCGTGCGCAGGACCAGCGCGAACGTGATCCCGAACAGCAGCACCTTCTGCTGGGCGATCCGCGGCACGCCGAAGCTGGCCATGATCAGCACGAAGACGAAGAGGTTGTCGACCGAGAGGCTCTTCTCGGTGATGTAGCCGGCGAAGTACTCACCGCCGTACTGCCCGCCCGCGAAGACCAGGACGCCGAGACCGAACAGCACCGCGATGCCGACGTAGACCGCCGACCAGGTGGCCGACTCGCGCAGGGTCGGGGCGTGCGGGGTGCGCACGTGGCCGACGAAGTCGAACAGCAGCATGCCGACGATGCCGGCGATCGTGACCGCCCAGACCCAGGTGGGGACGTCCATACGTTGTTACCTCCGGTAGACGAGCACGTGTCACTACCGGAGGTCTCTCCCGCCGACCACCGTTGGCCGACCGGCAGCGCCGGAGGTCATCGGACCTCGTGTTGACGACGTTGCCGCGCAGGGATACTCCCCTCCACGACCGGCCAGGGCGTGCGTCATCGACGCTGCACCAGGCCGGTTCATGGTCAGCAACGGACGAGCCACCCGGAGAGTTCCCGACCCGGCGGCCGCATTCTGAGCGGGCTGGATCGCCCCTGCCGGCGCCCGTGGTCACCGGCTGCGCCCGGGGGTCCCACCCGCGGGCGCGCGCGACGGGACCCCGGCACCCGGGCGGCGGCTCAGGCGTGCGCGGCGTCGAACTGGCGGAGCTCGCGCTTGAGCTCGTTCAGCTCGTCGCGCAGCCGGGCGGCCACCTCGAACTGCAGCTCCCGCGCAGCGGCGAGCATCTGCTCGTTCATGTTGGTGATCATGTCGGCCAGCTCGTTGCGCGGCAGGCCCTGGACGTCGATCGACCCGGCCTTGGCCCGGCTCTTCGACGACAGCCCCGGCACCGGCGACTTGCCCCGCGACTGCTGGCGGCCCGAGCCCCCGAGCAGCTCCGTGGTGCCCTCGACGTCCTCCGCGGCCTGGTAGATGCCGTCGAGGATGTCGACGATCTTCTTGCGCAGCGGCGTGGGGTCGATGCCGTGCTCGGTGTTGTAGGCGATCTGCCGCTCGCGGCGCCGGGTGGTCTCGTCGATCGCCTGCGCCATCGACGGGGTGATCTTGTCGGCGTACATGTGCACCTCGCCGGACACGTTGCGCGCCGCGCGCCCGATGGTCTGGATCAGCGAGGTGGCCGAGCGGAGGAAGCCCTCCTTGTCGGCGTCGAGGATCGCCACCAGCGAGACCTCGGGCAGGTCGAGGCCCTCGCGGAGCAGGTTGATGCCGACCAGGACGTCGTACTCGCCCTGCCGCAGCTCGCGCAGCAGCTCGACCCGGCGCAGGGTGTCGACCTCCGAGTGCAGGTAGCGCACCTTGATGCCGAGCTCGAGCAGGTAGTCGGTGAGGTCCTCGGACATCTTCTTGGTCAGGGTGGTGACCAGGACCCGCTCGTCCTTCTCGGTACGGACCCGGATCTCGTGCACCAGGTCGTCGATCTGGCCCTTGGTGGGCTTCACGACCACCTGCGGGTCGACCAAGCCGGTCGGGCGGATGACCTGCTCGACCACGTCACCCTGCACCTTGCCGAGCTCGTAGTGCCCGGGGGTGGCCGACAGGTAGACGCTCTGGTGGATCCGGTCGGTGAACTCCTCCCACTTCAGCGGGCGGTTGTCCATCGCCGAGGGCAGCCGGAAGCCGTGCTCGACCAGCGTGCGCTTGCGGCTCATGTCGCCCTCGTACATGCCGCCGATCTGCGGCACCGTCACGTGCGACTCGTCGATGACGAGCAGGAAGTCATCGGGGAAGTAGTCGATGAGGCAGGCGCCGGCGCTGCCGGGGGCGCGGCCGTCGATGTGCCGGGAGTAGTTCTCGATGCCCGAGCAGAACCCGACCTGGCGCATCATCTCGATGTCGTAGGTGGTGCGCATGCGCAGCCGCTGGGACTCCAGCAGCTTGCCCTGCTTGTCCAGCTCGGCCAGCCGCTGCTCCAGCTCCGCCTCGATGGAGCCGATGGCCCGCTCCATCCGCTCCGGGCCGGCGACGTAGTGGGTGGCCGGGAAGACGAAGAGCTCGTCGACCTCGCGGACGACCTCACCGGTCAGCGGGTGCAGGTAGTAGAGCCGCTCGATCTCGTCACCGAACATCTCGATCCGGCAGGCGAGCTCCTCGTAGACCGGGAAGATCTCGATCGTGTCGCCGCGCACCCGGAACGTGCCACGGGTGAAGGCGAGGTCGTTGCGGGTGTACTGCTCGGTGACCAGGGTGCGCAGCAGCTCCTCCTGCGACCGCTGCTCCCCCACCTTCACCTTGAGCGCGCGGTCGACGTACTCCGACGGCGTGCCCAGGCCGTAGATGCACGACACCGTCGACACCACGATCACGTCGCGCCGGGTGAGCAGGCTGTTGGTGGCCGAGTGGCGCAGCCGCTCCACCTCCTCGTTGATCGAGGAGTCCTTCTCGATGTAGGTGTCCGTCTGCGGGACGTAGGCCTCGGGCTGGTAGTAGTCGTAGTACGAGACGAAGTACTCGACCGCGTTGTCGGGCAGCAGTTCCCGGAACTCGTTGGCCAGCTGCGCGGCCAGCGTCTTGTTCGGTGCCATGACCAGCGTGGGGCGCTGGACCTGCTCGACCAACCACGCGGTGGTGGCCGACTTGCCGGTGCCGGTCGCGCCGAGCAGCACGGTGTCGGTCTCCCCGGCGTTCACCCGCTCGGCGAGGGCCTTGATCGCCGTGGGCTGGTCGCCGGAGGGCTCGAACTCGCTGACGACGCGGAACCGGCCCGTGGTGGGCCGGAGCTCGGTTGATGCGGTCACGGCGTCGACGGTACGACGCACCTCCGACAGAACGCCCGGCCTCGCGCACGACCACTCCTGCTGCTCGTGGGACGCGTGGTGTGCCGGCAGCGCGCGACACGGCCGGGCCGACTTGATCACGGAGCACGCGGCGGCCTACCGTGCTCACCGCAGCACGAACGCGACGGTGCCCACCAGCGCCACCCGGACCCCGGGCGAGGTCAGTGGGCCCGACGTCCTCAGCACCGCGTACGACGCCCTCCGTGACCCGGTCACGGAGGGCGTCGTCGTGTCCGGGCCGGGTCTGCGATGGCTTTGATCACCTCAGGTGTGCGGAGGCGTCCCCGCGGGCATGCGCTGGCCGACCCCCATGAGACCGCGTCCGAGCGGTCCCCGGCCCCGAGACCACGGGGCCACCCAGCGCAGGAGGAAGACACAGCCCATGACCACCCAGGTGTGGCCCGGTTCCGCATACCCCCTCGGAGCCACCTACGACGGCACCGGCACCAACTTCGCCATCTTCAGCGAGGTCGCCGAGAAGGTCGAGCTGTGCCTGTTCGACGAGCAGGGCAACGAGGAGCGCATCCGGCTCCCCGAGATGGACGCCTACGTCTGGCACGCCTTCCTCCCCGGCATCCAGCCCGGCCAGCGCTACGGGTTCCGCGTGCACGGCCCGCACGACCCCGCGCAGGGCCACCGCTGCAACCCGAACAAGCTGCTGCTGGACCCCTACGCCAAGGCCATCGACGGGCAGATCGACTGGGACGAGTCTGTCTTCGGCTACCACTTCGAGAGCGGCGAGAAGAACGACGACGACTCGGCGGCGCACATGCCCAAGTCCGTCGTCGTCAACCCGTTCTTCGACTGGGGCGTCGACCGCCCCCCGCGCACGCCCTACAACAAGACGGTCATCTACGAGGCCCACGTCAAGGGCCTGACCATGACGCACCCCCGCGTGCCCGAGGACCTCCGCGGCACCTACGCCGGCGTCGCGCACCCGGCCGTGATCGAGCACCTCACCAGCCTGGGCATCACCGCCATCGAGCTGATGCCGGTGCACCAGTTCGTGCAGGACGACACCCTGCTGCAGAAGGGCCTGCGCAACTACTGGGGCTACAACACGATCGGCTTCTTCGCGCCGCACAACGAGTACGCGCAGGACACCGACGGCCAGCAGGTCCAGGAGTTCAAGGGCATGGTCCGGGCCCTGCACGAGGCGGGCATCGAGGTCATCCTCGACGTGGTCTACAACCACACCGCCGAGGGCAACCACATGGGCCCGACGCTGTCCTTCCGCGGCATCGACAACGCGGCGTACTACCGCCTCGTCGAGGACGACAAGCAGTACTACATGGACACCACCGGCACCGGGAACTCGCTGAACGTCGCGACCCCGCAGTCGCTGCAGCTGATCATGGACTCGCTGCGCTACTGGGTCACCGAGATGCACGTCGACGGCTTCCGCTTCGACCTGGCCTCCTCCCTGGCCCGCCAGTTCCACGAGGTCGACCGGCTGTCGGCCTTTTTCGACCTTTGCCACCAGGACCCGATCGTCAGCCAGGTCAAGCTCATCGCCGAGCCCTGGGACATCGGCGACGGCGGCTACCAGGTCGGCAACTTCCCGGCGCTGTGGACCGAGTGGAACGGCAAGTACCGCGACACCGTCCGCGACTTCTGGCGCGGCGAGGACGCCACCATCGGCGAGTTCGCCAGCCGCATCTCCGGCTCGGCCGACCTCTACCAGCACTCCGGCCGGCGCCCGGTGGCGAGCATCAACTTCGTCACCGCCCACGACGGCTTCACCCTCAACGACCTCGTCTCCTACAACGAGAAGCACAACGAGGCCAACGGCGAGGGCAACAACGACGGCGAGAGCCACAACCGCAGCTGGAACTGCGGCGTCGAGGGTGAGACCGACGACGCCGAGATCCTGGCGCTGCGCGGGCAGCAGCGGCGCAACTTCATCGCCACGCTGATGCTCAGCCAGGGCGTCCCGATGCTGCTGCACGGCGACGAGCTGGGCCGCACGCAGGGCGGCAACAACAACGGCTACTGCCAGGACGACGAGATCACCTGGATCGACTGGGAGAACGTCGACGAGGGCCTGCTCGAGTTCACCAAGCTGGTCACCAAGCTGCGCACCGACCACCCGACGTTCCGCCGCCGGCGGTTCTTCCACGGCCGTCCGGTGCGCCGCGAGGAGGGCGACCCGGTCCAGGACATCGCCTGGCTGACGCCGGCCGGTGAGCTGATGAGCGACGAGGACTGGGACGCCGGCTACGCCAAGTCGATGGCCATGTACCTCAACGGCCACGGCATCCGCGAGACCGACGAGCGCGGCGAGGACCTGGTGGACGACTGCTTCTACCTGGCCTTCAACGCCCACCACGAGGCGATCGAGTTCACGCTGCCCAGCGACGACTACGCCGAGGGCTGGACGGTCGTCGTCGACACCGCCGAGCTGGGCGAGGTCGAGCCGGTGACCGTGAAGGCCGGCGAGACCCTGACCATCGCCCCGCGCGCCACCGTCGTCCTGCAGGCCGCGCCGTGACCGGGCCGGCCACCGACGCGAACCGACGGCGGGAGGTGCCCGCGGGCACCTACCGGCTCCAGGTGACCGCCGACTTCACCCTCGACGACGCCGCGGCGGTGGCCGGCTACCTGGCCGACCTGGGCGTCACCCACGCGTACTCCTCGCCGCTGCTGCGCTCGGCGGCGGGGAGCACGCACGGGTACGACACCACCGACCACGCGCACATCGACGAGCCGCGCGGCGGGCGGGCCGGCTTCGACCGGCTCGTGGCCCAGCTGCACGAGCACGGCCTCGGCCTGGTGCTGGACCTGGTGCCCAACCACATGGGCGTGGCCGACGCGCACGAGTCCGGCTGGTGGTGGGACGTGCTCCAGCACGGCCGCGACAGCGCGCACGCCGACGCCTTCGACATCGACTGGGACTTCGGCGGCGGCAGGATCCGCATCCCGACCCTGGGCAGCGCGGACGACGTCTCCGAGCTGCAGCTCGTCGACGGGGAGCTGCGCTACTACGACAACCGCTTCCCGATCGCCCCGGGGACCGGCGAGGGCACCCCGCAGGAGGTGCACGACCGCCAGCACTACGAGCTCGTCGACTGGCGGCGCGCCGACGACCAGCTGAACTACCGCCGGTTCTTCGCGATCAACACCCTCGCCGGCCTGCGTGTGGAGGACCCGGAGGTCTTCCGGGCCACCCACGCGCTGATCGTCGAGCTGGTCGAGAACGGCTCGGTCGACGCGCTGCGGATCGACCACCCCGACGGTCTGGCCGACCCGAAGGGCTACCTGGACCGGCTGGCCGAGGCCACCGGTGACCGGTGGACCGTCGTGGAGAAGATCCTCGAGCCGGGCGAGGAGATGCCCGGCTCCTGGAAGACCGCCGGGACGACGGGCTACGACGCCCTGTCCGAGGTCGACGAGGTGCTCGTCGACCCGGCCGGCGAGGCGGCGTTCACCGCGCTGGACACCGAGCTGGCCGGCGGGCCCGTCGACTACGCCCAGCTGGTGCACGACTGCAAGCGCGAGGTCACCGACGGCATGCTCGGCTCGGAGGTGGCCCGGCTGCAGCGCATCGTCGGCGACCTGCCGGGCGTGCCGGCCGACCAGGTGACCGAGGGCCTGGCCGAGCTGCTGGCGAGCTTCCCGGTCTACCGCAGCTACCTGCCCGACGGCCGCGCCCACCTCGACGAGACGGTGGCCGCGGTCAAGGAGCGGCGACCGGAGCTGGCCGCCGCCGTCGACGCCCTGCACCCCCTGCTGGGCAGCGCCGGCACCGAGCTGGCCACCCGGTTCGAGCAGACCTCGGGCCCGGTCATGGCCAAGGGCGTCGAGGACAGCGCCTACTACCGGTGGGCGCGGTTCGTCGCGCTCAACGAGGTCGGCGGCGACCCGGCGCAGTTCGGGACGACGGTCGCTGCGTTCCACGAGGCGCAGCAGCGCCGCGCGGAGCGCCGTCCGGCGTCCATGACGACGCTGTCGACGCACGACACGAAGCGCAGCGAGGACGTCCGCAGCCGGCTGGCGGTGCTGGCCGAGCTCCCGGACGAGTGGGCCGCGCTGGTCCGGGGCCTCATCGCCCGGCACCCGCTGGCCGACGCCTCCCTCGCGCACCTGGTGTGGCAGAACCTGGTGGGCGCGTGGCCGCTGTCCCGCGAGCGGGCGCACGCCTACGTGGAGAAGGCCGCCCGCGAGGCCGGCACCTCCACCACCTGGACCAACCCGGTGCAGGAGTTCGAGGACCAGCTGCACGCCCTGGTCGACGCCGCCTTCGACGACGCCACCACGAACGCCGAGATCACCGCGTTCGTGCAGCGGATCGCCCCGCTGGGGTACAGCAACTCGCTCGCGCAGAAGCTCCTGCAGCTGACCATCGCCGGGGTGCCCGACGTCTACCAGGGCACCGAGCTGTGGGACTTCTCGCTGGTCGACCCGGACAACCGCCGTCCGGTCGACTACGACCTGCGGCGCGACCTGCTCGCGCGGCTCGACGGCGGGTGGGTGCCGGAGGTCGACGAGACCGGTGCCGCGAAGCTGCTGGTGGTCTCCCGCGCGTTGCGGCACCGCCGCGACCACCCGGAGGCCTTCGCCGGGTACACCCCGCTGACGGCCACCGGCGCGGCCGCCGACCACGTGGTCGCGTTCGACCGCGGTGACGTCGTGACCGTGGCCACCCGGCTGCCGGCCCGGCTGGCGACCACCGGCTGGGGCGACACGACGCTCGCGCTGTCCACCGGGGCGTGGCGGGACCTGCTCACCGGCACCCGGGTCGTCTCCGACGCCTCGGGCATCCCGCTCGGCGAGCTGCTCTCCGCGCTGCCGGTGGCGCTGCTCGTCCGCGACTGACGCGAGGTCCCGCGGCCTCCCGGCCACAGGGCATCACCGGCCCCCTCGACGACACGTCGAGGGGGCCGGTGCGCGTCGGGGGCACCCACCCGTTCGCGGCACCACCGGTCGTGCGCGCTGACGCGGACACCCGCAACAGATGGTGCCCGGGCCCTTGGCGGAGCCCGGTCCCCGCCACATGTCGAGGAGTCGATTTGTCGACCGTCTGTAACGGAACGGTCTCGGAGCGCACGCGATACTGCGCATGTCGCCACATTCTCGGCGCGACGCGCCGTCGATCTGCGACACGCCGCTCGCCAGTTGGCAGTTGTCCACCTACCGTCGTCCTCGCGTTCGGGCCTTCCTGGCCGAGCGCGGCACCGGACCGCTCAGCCCCGTCCGCCGGTGACCTCAACCAGACCCTTCCGGACGGGGGCGGGGGACCCACATCCGACGCGCCGCCCACCCAGCGCCGCGCGTCTACGGGGTGAAGCCGCAGATCTGCGGCCGGGCACCGATCGCCCGAACCCGACAGCTCACCTCGCAGGCGGTGATCGGAGGAACACGCATGTCCAAGCACTCTCAGTCCCGTCCGGCCCTCGTCCGTCGTGCCCTGCGCGGCGGCGTGGTCACCGTCGGGGCCGCCGCTCTCGGTCTCGGTGCCTCGGTCGGCATCGGCACCGCGACGGCATCCGCCGCCGAGCACGACTGGAGCGGCGTCGCCCAGTGCGAGTCGGGCGGCAACTGGAGCATCAACAGCGGCAACGGCTACTACGGCGGCCTGCAGTTCTCCCAGAGCACCTGGGCCGGCTACGGCGGCACTGCCTACGCGCCGCGCGCCGACCAGGCCTCCGCCGCCGAGCAGATCGCCGTGGCCGAGAAGGTCCTCGTCGGCCAGGGCGTCGGCGCATGGCCGACCTGCGGCAAGCGCCTGACCGGCGGCACCACCGCCGTGGCCGAGCAGAAGGCCGCCCCCGCCCCCAAGGCCGAGGCGCCCAAGGCCGCCCCGAAGGCCCAGGCCGCCCCCAAGGCGCAGGCTGCCCCCAAGGCCCAGGCCGCGACCCCGAAGGCCGCCCCCAAGGCGTCCGCGGAGCGCAAGAACGCCGCCGCCACCCGTTCCACCCGCCAGGCGCCGGCCGCTGGCAACTACACGGTCAAGCCGGGCGACACCCTCGGCAAGATCGCGGCCGCCAACGGCACCTCCTGGCAGTCGCTGTACGCGAAGAACCGCGGCATCGTCAGCAACCCGAACATGATCCACGTCGGTCAGCTGCTCGCCGTCTGACCCACCTGCCGGGCCTGCCCCGGACCCGCACGGCACGAACGGCCGGGCACCCCAGCGTGGGGGTGCCCGGCCGTTCGCCGTCCCGGGCACCCGGTGACGAGGGCGACGGTTCGACCGCGTGTGGGCGGGCATGATCCAGCCGCTCTCCCACTCCCCCGCACCACCGCTCCGGAGGTCCTCCATGCCCCAGCCCGTCGAGTTCTCCGTCTGGGCCCCGCTGCCCCAGCGGGTGCGCCTCCAGCTCGACGGGCAGGTGCACGACATGGAGCGGGACGACGCCGGCTGGTGGCGGGTGACCGCGCCGGCCGAGCCCGAGTCCGACTACGGCTTCCTGCTCGACGACACCGAGCCGGCGCGCCCCGACCCCCGGTCCCGCCGCCAGCCCGACGGCGTCCACGGCCTGTCCCGCCGGTACGACCCGTCGTCCTACAGCTGGGGCGACCGCGCCTGGACCGGCCGCCCGCTCGCCGGCGGCGTCGTCTACGAGCTGCACGTGGGCACCTTCACCCGCGAGGGGACGTTCGACGCCGCCGTCCGCAACCTCGACCACCTGGTCGACCTGGGTGTCGACTTCGTCGAGCTGCTGCCGGTCAACGGCTTCAACGGCACCCACAACTGGGGCTACGACGGGGTCGCCTGGTACGCGGTGCAGGAGAGCTACGGCGGCCCGGCGGGCTACCAGCGACTGGTCGACGCCTGCCACCAGCGCGGCATCGGCGTCATCCAGGACGTCGTCTACAACCACCTCGGGCCCTCGGGCAACTACCTGCCGGAGTTCTTCCCCATCTTCGCCGCGGGTGCGAACAGCTGGGGCAACGCGATCAACCTGGACGGCCCCGACTCCGACGAGGTCCGCCGCTACATCATCGACAACGCGCTGATGTGGCTGCGCGACATGCACGTCGACGGGCTGCGGCTCGACGCCGTCCACGCGCTGGTCGACGAGCGGGCCACCCACGTGCTCGAGGAGATGGCCCAGGAGGTCGAGAAGCTCTCCGTCGCCGAGGGCCGCCCGCTGACGCTGATCGCCGAGAGCGACCTCAACGACCCCTCGCTCGTCACGCCCCGCGTGGCCGGCGGCAAGGGCCTGGACGCGCAGTGGAGCGACGACTTCCACCACTCGCTGCACACCCAGCTGACCGGCGAGGCGCAGGGCTACTACGCCGACTTCGCCGCCGGCGGCCTCGGCGGGCTGGCGAAGGTGCTCACCGGCGCCTTCTTCCACGCCGGCGACTGGTCCAGCTTCCGCCGGCGGCACCACGGCCGCCCGGTCGACACGAACGCGCTGCCGGGCTGGAAGTTCCTGGGCTACCTGCAGGACCACGACCAGATCGGCAACCGCGCGGTCGGTGACCGGATCTCGGCCTCCCTCTCCCCCGGCCTGCTCGGTGTCGGCGCGACGCTGGTGCTCACCAGCCCGTTCACCCCGATGCTGTTCATGGGCGAGGAGTGGGGCGCCTCGACGCCGTGGCAGTTCTTCACCAGCCACCCCGAGCCCGAGCTGGGCAAGGCCACCGCGGAGGGCCGGATCGGCGAGTTCGCCGAGCACGGCTGGGACGCCGACGTCGTGCCCGACCCGCAGGACCCGGAGACCTTCACCCGGTCCAAGCTGGACTGGTCCGAGCTCACCGAGGAGCCGCACGCGCACGTGCTCGCCGTGCACAAGGCGCTGATCGCGCTGCGCCGGGCGCACCCCGACCTGGTCGACCCCGACCTCACCGCCGTCGCGGTCAGCTGGGACGACGCCGACCGCTGGCTGGTCGTCCGCCGCGGCTCGCTGCGGGTGGTGGCCAACCTGTCCGACTCCCCGCGCGAGATCGACCTGGACGTCGACGCCGACGAGGTGCTGTTCGCCAGCGGCGAGATGCCCACCCTCGACGGCGGCGTGGTGACCCTCCCGGCGGAGAGCGCCGCGGTGCTGTCCACCCGCCGCTGACCCGTGCAGCGGCTGCTGCCCGACCCCGGCCCGCTCGGCACCGAGGCCGAGCTGGCCGGGGCGTACCGGCTCGTGGCGGGCCGGCACCTGCGGGTGAACTTCGTCGCCGCGCTCGACGGCGCCGTCCGCGTCGACGGGCGCAGCGGCGGGCTAGGCTCCCCCGGTGACCGCCGGGTGTTCCGGACGCTCCGCGCGCTGACCGACGCCGTGCTGGTCGGCGCGGGCACCGCGGCCGCCGAGGGCTACCGGCCGGTGCTGCCGGACTCCGCGGTCGGCCGGCTGCGCGCCGCGCTCGGGCGGCCCCCGGTGGCGCCGGTCGCGATCGTGTCCCGGCGCGCGTCCCTGGCACCGGACGACCAGCTCGTCACCGACGCGGTCACCCCGACCCTGCTGGTGACCTGCGCGGCCGCCGACCCCGACCGGCTCGCGGCCCTGGCCGCCGCCGGCGTCGTGGTCCTGGTCTGCGGCGACGACGACGTCGACCTGCCGTCCGCGCTCGACGCCCTGGCCGACCGCGGCCACGAGCAGCTGCTCTGCGAGGGCGGTCCGGCGTTGTTCGCCGCGGCGCTGGACGCCGGTGTGGTCGACGAGCTCGACCTGTCGATCGCCCCGCTGCTGGTCGGCGGCGGCGCCGGGCTGGTGCCCACGGCGCTGCCGGTCCCGGTGGGTGCCCGGCTGGTGCAGGTGCTGACCGAGGACGACGTCCTCTTCACCCGGTACGCGCTGCGCTGACCCCCTCGCGCCTGACCGTCGGGTCAGTCGCGCAGTCGACCACCGGTCCAGCAGTCCGGGGTCACGGGCGGAGTTGTCCGGGCCGTGGGTCGCGCGTCGGGGCGGGGGAGGACGTGACTGCCCGAGCGACCGCGGCGTCGGGTTCCGGCTCGACTGTTGGACGTCGGACCGCGGACGCCGGACGCCTGCAGGACGTCCCGGAACTGTCGTACCCCGAACGTACGTTCGACCCATGACGTCGACCGCCTACCCGCCCCGCCCCCGCGGGCCGGTGGTCGAGGACTGGTCGGAGCTGCCTGACCGGTCGGTGTGGCCACACGAGTGGCTGGCCGATGAGTTGCAGGCCTTGCAGCGGCGGCGGGCCGTGGACGCCGCGGAGGAGGCCGAGCTGATCCTGGGCCTGGCCGCGCAACGCCCGGCGACCGCCGATCCCGACGGCCCGGGGGCGCGGCGGCCGGGTTGGACGGCCGATGGTGAGCCGGGGATCAGTGAGTTCTTCCTGGCCGATCTGTCGGTGATCCTCAACCTCGGGCGCGGCACCGCCGCGCACCGGCTGAAGCGGGCGCTGACCTGGCGGCACAAGCTCCCGCGCACCCTCGCCGCGCTCAAGGCCGGGTTGATCGACGAACGGCGCGCCGACGCGCTGGCCGACGTGCTCGCCCACACCTGCGCCGACGTCGCCGGGCAGGTGGAGGCTGCGCTGCTGTCCGAGGCCCGGGACCTGTCGGTGTACCGGCTGCGTGACCGGGCCGGTGCGCTGATGCTGCAGCTGGACTCCGCCGCCGCCGAAGAGCGCCGCCAGGAGGCCGAGCGCACCGCCGACGTGCACCTCCACCCCTCCGGTGTGGAAGGTCGGGCGACGCTGGCGGTGGACCTGCCCACCGACGAGGCCGCCGAGTGCCTGGACCTGATCGACCAGCTGGCCCGCATGCTCAAAGCCGACGGCGACCCGCGGCCGATCGGGGTACTGCGCGCGCACGTGCACTCGATGCTCATCCGCCGCCCCGCCGACAACGGCCTGCCGCTGGTCGCCGCGGACCTGCGGATCACCGCCAGCCTGGACTCCCTCACCGGCGCCAGCAGCGCCCCCGGTGAGGTCAACGGCCTGCCGATCACCGCCGCCCACCTACGCGAACTGCTCGCCCGCGTCGGCGCCCTCGGGCTCACCACCCCCGACGGCGGCACCCTCACCTACGCCATCACCGGCCCCGACGGGCAGCTGCTGGCCACCCTGACCCCCGCCGAACTGGCCCGCCTCGCCCGCCGCGGCTGCCCCGACCACCCCGACGACGCCACCGCTGCGGGCGATGGCCACGGCGCTGACACCAACGACGGCGCCGACACCGGCACGAACCGCGGTCCCGACACCGACCTGGTCCCCGAGATCGACACGGACACGGACCCGGATACGGACCCCGACCCCGACCCCGACCCCGACCCCGACCCCGACCCCGACCCCGACCCGGTCCCCGGCACCAACATCGACACGGACCCGAACCCGGTCCCCGACGGGGAGGGCACGGGCGGAGACGAGGCGGTCGACGGCGAGGCGGCACAAGCGTGCAGCTGCCCGGTCCTGGGACCCCCGCCACCGACCGACGCCTACACCCCCACCGACCGGCAACGCGCCTTCGTCACCACCCGCGACCAGCGCTGCCGCTTCCCCAACTGCGGCCAACGCACCGGCCAGGCAGACCTCGACCACGTGCACGCCCACGCCCACGGCGGAGCCACCGACTGCACCAACCTGTGCTGCCTGTGCCGCTCCCACCACCGACTCAAGACCTTCGCCCGCGGCTGGCACTTCCGCCTCACCGACGACGGCACCCTGCACGTCACCACACCGACCGGCGTCACCCGCACCACCCGACCACCCGGACTCCGACCACCCGAACCGGCCCCCGGCAGTCCACCGACCGACACGCACCCGCCCGAGCAGCCACCTCCGACCGACGACCCGCCGCCCTTCTGACCCTGCCCACTGTCAGGGCTGAGCGGTCGTCGGGCCGAGCGGTCGGCGGGCCCAGCGTGGAGGCTGCACCAGATCGGCCGATCCCTCGATCGACAGCGCCGGCTCCTCCACCCCGCCGCCCGCGGCGGGGTGGAGGAGCCGGCGGGCACACTCGCGACCGTCCCGGACCCGGCCAGCCCGCCAGCTCCATCAGCCGGCCGGCCTCGTCACCGGGCCAACCCGGTCGGTGCCGGCCAACCCGGTCGACCCGGTTGACCCGGTCAACCCGGTCAACCCGGTCAACCCGGTCAACCCGGTCAACCCGGTCAACCCGGTCGACCCGGTCGACCCGGTCAGTAGCTGAACGTCGTGGCCGGTGCGTCGCCGATCCAGCGCCACATCGGCACCGTGCCGCCCAGCTCCGCGTTCTCGATCAGACCTGCCGCGTCGAGCCGGCGTGCGTCGAAGCAGATCGGGCAGACCAGCATGCGACCGCCCGCCGCGCGGTAGCGGTCGACGAGGGACGGGAGACTCGGGCAGCCGTCGCAGGCCTGGCCCACGGCGACCCCCCGGGTGGCCAGCCGCACCGCCTCCTTCGTCAGGAACACCAGCGTGGGCCGCCCCTCCTCGGCGGCGGCGGTGGCCACGAGGAAGGCCACCGTGACCTTCTCCGGGTCCTCGAGCCCGGTCGTGAGACTGATGACTGCCTTGCCGGCCATGGCGTGCCCCTCTCGGCCCTGTGACTGCGGACACCCCACGGTCTCGCCACGGACCACCGCCCGCCGCTACCGTTTCTGTATCGGTGCACGCGGACGTGTGGACGGTCGGCGATGAAGCGCTACGGGCAGTACTGCCCCGTCGCACGGGCGGCGGAGGTCCTGGCCGAGCGCTGGACGTTGCTCGTGGTCCGCGAGCTGCTCTGGGGCAACGAGCGGTTCACCGACATCGCCCGGGGCGTGCCGCGGATGTCGCCGTCCCTGCTGTCCGCCCGGCTGCGGGAGCTGCAGCGAGCCGGGCTGGTCGACCGCCGGCTGGAGCACGGCGAGCCGCGCTACCGGCTCACCCCCGCCGGCCGGGAGCTCCAGCCGCTGGTCGAGGGGCTCGGCGCCTGGGGGCAGCGCTGGATGCACCGGCTGCGTCCGGAGGAGTCCGACCCGGTCCTGCTGATGCTCGACATCGGCCGGACCGTCGACCCGGCGCGGCTGCCCGCCCGTCCGGTCACCGTCGAGGTGCGCTTCCCGGACGCGACCGGGCGGCACCGGCACTGGTGGCTGGTCCTCTCCCGCCAGGGCCTCGACGTCTGCGACGTCCCTCCCGGCTCCCCGGTCGCGGCCTGGCTGGACACCGACCCGGCGACCCTGACCCGGGTCTGGCTCGGCGAGCTGAGCTGGGCCGCGGCGGCGGGCACCGGCGGCGTCGTGCTGCACGGTGACTCCACCGTGGTCCGCGCCCTCCCCGGCTGGCTGGGCACCAGCCCGTTCGCCGCGGTGCCCCTCGGGACCCCGCCGCTGCCCCGCTGACCGGGCGTCCGATCCGGGCCGGTCGTCGGTGGCGCCTGCTTCACTGACGCCATGGACCTGCCCGTGATGCCCCCGGTCAAGCCGATGCTCGCCAAGCCCACGGCGGCGCTCCCCACGGGCGAGGACTGGTTCTACGAGCCGAAGTGGGACGGCTTCCGCTGCATCGTCTTCCGCGACGGCGACGAGGTGGAGCTGGGCAGCCGCAACGAGCGCCCGCTCACCCGCTACTTCCCCGACGTCGTCCAGGCCGCGCTCGCACAGCTGCCCGAGCGCTGCGTGGTCGACGGCGAGATCGTCGTCCCGCGCGGTGACCGGCTGGACTTCGAGTCGCTGCTGCAGCGCATCCACCCCGCGGCGTCCCGGGTGACCAAGCTGGCCGCGGAGACCCCGGCGTCCTTCGTCGCCTTCGACCTGCTGGCGCTGGGCGACGAGTCGCTGATGGACACCCCCTACGCCCAGCGGCAGCTGCGGCTGCGTGAGGCGCTGGCCGGCACGCAGGCGCCGGTGTACGTCAGCACCGTCACCGCCGACCCCGAGGTCGGGCAGCGCTGGTTCCGCGAGTTCGAGGGGGCCGGGCTGGACGGCGTGATCGCCAAGCGCGGCGACCAGCCCTACTCCCCCGACCAGCGGGTGCTGGCCAAGGTCAAGCACGTGCGTACGGCGGACGCCGTGGTCGCCGGGTTCCGCTGGCACAAGAGCGGGCCGGTCGTCGGCTCGCTGCTGCTGGGCCTCTACGACGACGCCGGCACGCTGCAGCACATCGGCGTCGCGGCGTCCTTCCCGATGAAGCGGCGCGCCGAGCTGGTCGAGGAGCTCGCCCCCTACCGGGCCGAGGCCCTCGACGGCCACCCGTGGCAGGACTGGGCCAACGCGGTCACCGGCGAGGACGGCGAGCACCGGATGCCGGGGGCGACCAGCCGCTGGAACGCCGGCAAGGACCTGTCCTGGGTGCCACTGCGCCCCGAGCTGGTGGTCGAGATCCGCTACGACCAGCTGGAGGGCAGCCGGCTGCGGCACACCGGGCAGTTCCAGCGCTGGCGGCCCGACCGCGACGCCCGCTCGTGCACCTACGAGCAGCTGGAGGTCCCGGTCCGGTACGACCTCGCCGAGGTGCTGGGCGGCTGACCGGGCGGGGGTTCGGCTGCCGGTCACAGCCGGGCCTCCTACCCTGGGGTGATCATGACCGGACACCGCCGCCTGGCCGCTGCCGCCGTCCTGCTCGCCGTGACCCTGAGCGGGTGCACCTCCGGCGAGCCCGACGAGACGGCGGCGCCCTCCTCACCGGCGGCGCCGGCCACGCCCGTCGCCCAGCCGATCGAGTGGACCGACTGCGACGCCGACATCGACCAGATCATCGCCGGGCGGCCCGGCGCGGAGCGGGACCTCGCCTTCTCCTGCGGGACGACGACCGTGCCGGCCAGCTACGACGACCCGGCCGGCGGCCCGCTGGACCTGTTCCTGGTGCGCGCCACGCTGGCCGGGCAGACCGAGCGGATCGGCTCGCTGCTGGTCAACCCCGGCGGACCCGGCCAGTCGGCCACCGACGCGGCGGTCCAGTCCGCGCTCACCCTGCCCGAGGACGTGCTGCGCCGCTTCGACGTCGTCGGGCTCGACCCCCGGGGTGCGGGCCTGTCGACGCCGGTGGAGTGCATCTCCGACGAGCAGAAGGACCAGCTCTTCGCCGTCGACCCGCGCACGGCCGACGCCGCCGCGCTGACCACCGCCTTCAGCCAGGTCGACGCCGTCGCCGCCGGCTGCGCGGAGAAGTACAAGGACGCCCTCGGCGCGTTCGCCACCGTCGACAGCGCCCGCGACATGGACCTGGTGCGTGAGTCGCTGGGCGACGAGCAGCTGACCTTCCTCGGCTACTCCTACGGCACGACGCTCGGCTCGACGTACGCCGAGCTGTTCCCCGAGCGGGTCCGCGCGCTGGTCCTCGACGGCGCGGTCGACCCCGACGCGACCGGCCAGGAGTTCGCCGAGCAGCAGGCGCAGGGCTTCGAGGCCGCCTTCGACGCGTTCGCCGCCAACTGCACCGGGCTGCTCGCCGGCTGCCCGATCGGCGCCGACCCGCGCACCTTCGTGACCGACCTGCTGACCCAGGCCGCCACCACACCGGTGCCGAGCAGCCGCGCCGGCGAGACCCGGCAGGCCACTCCCGGGCTGGTGCTCACCGGCATCCGGTCCGCCCTCTACCAGCCCAGCGCCTGGCCGCAGCTGGCCCAGTCGCTGGCCGCGGCCCGCAACGGCGACGCCGCCGGCATCCTCACCCTCGCCGACACCTACACCGGCCGCAACGACGACGGCACCTACACCAACGTCGTCGACGCCAACGTGGCTGTGACCTGCGCGGACACCGACGAGCGGTTCACCGCCGACCAGGTGCGCACCGTGCTGGCCGACTGGAAGACCAGGTACCCGCTCTTCGGCGCCGACGCCGCGCTGGGGCTCTACACCTGCTCGCCGTGGCAGGCACCGACCACCCCGCTCCCCGACCGGGACGCCACCGGCAGCGCCCCGATCCTGGTGATCGGCACGCAGGGCGACCCGGTGACCCCGCTGGCCGGGGCGCAGGACATGGCCGCGGACCTGGCGAGCGGCACCCTCCTCACCTGGGCCGGCACCGGGCACACTGCCTACCCCAAGACCGACTGCGTGACGGCGGCGGTGGGCGCGTACCTGATCGACCTCGCCGTCCCGGCCGAGGGGACCGTCTGCCCCGCCTGAGCACCCGCCCCTGACGAACGGAGCCCCATGGCCAGCAGCAAGGACGCCGTCGTCCTGGAGCTCGACGGGCACGAGGTGCGGGTCAGCAGCCCGGAGAAGCCGTACTTCGGCGACAAGGGCATCCGCAAGATCGACGTCGTCAACTACTTCGTGTCGGTCGGCGAGGGCATCCTGTTCGCGCTGCGCGACCGGCCGACGACGCTGGAGCGCTGGCCCGGTGGGGTGTTCGAGGGCGCTCGGCTGTCGACCCGGATGGACAACACCGGCGACGCGTTCTACCAGAAGCGGGTGCCCAAGAACGCGCCCGCGTGGGTGCCCACGGCGCACATCACCTTCCCCAGCGGGCGCACCGCCGACGAGATCGCGCCCGACTCGGTCGCGGTCGTCGCCTGGTGCGCCAACCTGGGCACGCTGACCTTCCACCCGTGGCCGGTGAGCAAGGGCGACGTCGAGTCCCCCGACCAGATCCGGATCGACCTGGACCCCCAACCCGGCACCGACTTCTCCGACGCCGTGTGGGTCGCCCCGCACGTGCGCGAGCTGCTGCACGAGTTCGGCATGGAGGGCTGGCCGAAGACCTCCGGCGGGCGCGGGGTGCACGTCTACGTCCCGATCCTGCCGCGCTGGACCTTCCCCGAGGTGCGCCGAGCGGTGATCGCCTTCGGCCGCGAGCTGGAGCGCCGCATCCCCGACCGCGTGACGATGAACTGGTGGAAGGAGGAGCGCGGCGAGAAGATCTTCATCGACTACAACCAGATGGCCCGGGACCGCACGATCGCCTCGGCGTACTCCATCCGGGCGAAGTCGCATGCGCCGGTCAGCGCGCCCGTCGACTGGGACGAGCTGCCCGACGTCAGCCCGTTCGACTTCGACGTCCTCACCATGCCGGCCCGCTTCGCCGCCGTCGGTGACAAGCACGCCGGTCTGGCCGACCACGCCTTCGACATCACCCCGCTGGTCGAGCTGGCCGACCGGCAGGAGCGCGACCTCGGGCTGGGCGAGCTGCCCTATCCGCCCGACTACCCGAAGATGCCCGGCGAGCCCATGCGGGTCCAACCGAGCCGCGCCAGGCGTTCTACCAGCACAGATAGCTGACCTGCATGCGCACCGAGGGGTAGCACATCGCTCGTTCACCGGATAACCTCCGCTCGTGGTGATCCGACTGGAAGACCTGCTGGCGTCCTTCCGACGCCACCTGCGGGCTGCCAGCAAGGCACCGCGCACGGTGGAGCTCTACAGCCAGAGCGTGCGGTACTTCAGCCGCTGGTTGGTCGAGCACGACCGGCCCGCCACCTTGGACGAGCTGACCCGACACGCGATCAGCGCCTGGCTGGCCGAGCTCGCCGAGACGTGCGAGCCCAGCACCGTGGCGACCCGGTTGCGTGGCATGCGCCGGTTCTGCCGGTGGCTGGTGGTTGAAGGAGAGCTGGACCGAGCACCCACCGAGGGCATCGAAATCGCGACACCGCCGGACAAGCCGGTGCCCGTACTCACCGACGAGGAGATCGCCGCCTTGCTGAAGGCGTGCGCGGTCGGTCGCGGCCGGCCCGGAGTCTTCGCTCGGGCGATCTTCCTGGGCCGCCGCGACGAGGTGATCCTGCGGCTGCTGCTGGACACCGGCATCCGGGTCTCCGAGCTGTGCGGGCTGCAGATCGCCGACCTGGACCTGGACCGCGAACTCGCCTACGTCACCGGCAAGGGCTCCCGGCCGCGCGTCGTCCCGTTCGGCGCCAAGACGGGCCAGGCGATCGACCGCTACCTACGGATCCGCGCTACGCACCCGTACGCCAGTTCACCTGGTCTACTGCTCGGACTGCGCGGTGCGATGACCACCGACGGGATCCGGGAGGTGATCAACGTCCGTAGCGCGCAGGCTGGGCTGACCGGGGTACACCCGCACCGGTTCCGGCACACGTTCGCGCACCGCTGGCTGGCCGGTGGTGGGCAGGAACGGGACCTGATGATGCTGGCCGGCTGGCGCAGCGACGACATGCTTTCCCGGTACGCCGCCTCCACCGCTGTCGAGCGGGCACACGAGGCGCACCGACGGCTGGGACTCGGCAACCGCTTGTAGGCCGCAGTTCAGCGCCTGCCGCGTCGCGCCATTGCCGAGGCCCGGGCCAACCGCAGCATGTGGGCAGAAAGCAACGCATCAGCACGCCGTGCGCGCTCGGCGGGGTGAAGACGACCGTCCGGATCAGCCTCGCGCTCGAACCTGGCCCGCAGCCCGCGCCGCGCCGGCTCAGTAGCTGCCGACCGGTCCGGCGTGCGCGCCCAACGCTCCGCCGCGGCAATCCGAGCGATCAAGGCACGGTCCCGGGCACGACTGCTGCCATCTGTCGGTGGGACTCGATCGGGCAGTGCCATTGGACACTCCAGCGCGCAAGTAGGCCCACCGAGCTGGCGAGCAAGGGGTCGTCGCTCTAGAAGGCGCCAAAAGACGCCTTCTACTGACACGGACGACCAGACGACTTGGGCGAAGAGTCAAGGCAACCTCTGACCGGGAGCAGCGAAAGGTGCAATCAGTCGGAAAGGATCAGTTTGGCAACGGCGGGCAGCTGAGCCTGGCGACAGGCGGATCATGGCTGTCCCACTCCCCCGTCGGCGCGGTCGGGCAACCCGCTCCGTCGCTTGGCGAAGTATGAGCTGCCGCAACGAGAGCGTGGATGCGCTGGTCAGAGGTCGGATGGGACGCCAGAAGCCGCCGCGACCATCTGCGGGTCGAACGGTGGCCGTCATCCAGTGCGCGAAGGGCGGCGGCAAGCTCCAGCGCGAGGCCGTGGTCGGCAGCGAAGCGGTCGGCGGCGAACTCGGCCCGCCGGCTGATCGCGGCGTCGACAAGGGGACAGAGAACCACCGCCAGCCCGAGGAAGACCAGCACTCCCCCGACCGTCCACTGCCCCTGGTGCAGTGTCCGAGTCACGGCGACGGCCAGTCCGACGACCACGGCGACCATGGCTCCGCGCTGGCTCTGACGCCCGGACAGAACGCTCGCCAGAGCGATCAGCAAGTTCGTCGCCACGCGCCAGGGCGCGGCCAGCCACGACACCAGCAGCATCGGACGAGTCGCTCTCGAGGCGTGATGACCGAGCTCGTGGACCAGCACAGCCACCAGCTGGTTCTCCGGCAGTCGTCCGGACTTGTAGTCCTCCACGGCCCGGCTGGTGACCGCGACGCTGCGTCCACCGGCGGCGTACGCGTTGGGCACCCGAGCGGTCTGGACGTACAACTCGACGTCACCGGCGGCGGTTCCGGTCACTCGTAGGGCAGTCGCCCATGCGGGCTGCAACGCCACCGCCTGCGCCGGGCTGGGTCGACGGAACCTGTAGGCGCCGCGGACGGCCATCCGTTCGCCGACCCGGGTCAGCAGCACCGCCGCACTGGCTGCCCAAAGCAACGGAAGCAGCGCCGCCCACGGGCCCAGGGGGACGAACGCCAGCATCAGCAGCGAGCTGCCGATGCTGGCGGGAGCTGCGGCGACTATCCGCCAGAGGCCATCCCCGATGGCGTGGCGACGCGCATCACCGCGCGGTCGACGCTTGCTCACCGTCATCTTCGGACCTCCTCCAAGCAGCAGATGCCGGTCAGCCTGCCGGCCGGTGCTGACATGCACGATCGCCGTCACGTCTATCCACGGCGTCCAGTCCCAATTCCAGCGCGCACCACGTCCTCGGCGCAGTCGCGAAGAACTTTCGCTGACCATGTCACCAAACGGGCCGAAATGGCGCCTTCTCCGGCTGAGAGCAACAGCCGCAGGAGTGGAACGCCGATGGAGAAGCAAGCCCGGAAAGCGCGCGGGGTCGACACGGTCCCCCGTCCCGTTGCGGGCGCCTCTGTCCCTCAGGTCACCGGCGGCCACGACGGCGTCGCGCTGATTCGGGAGTCCGTTCCCCCCTGGGCGCTGGAGGCCGTCGTCACCGCCTACGGCGGCGACACCTACCGGCTGCTGACCGATCTGGGCCATCTCCTCGAAGCGAGCGTCGCCTACGTCGACCGGCCCACCGTCGAGGCCCATCTGGAGCGGTCGCTCTCCGACGACGAGTGGTCGGCGATCGCCGCCCAATTCACCGCGATGGCCTTCGACGATCACGTCGGTGACGCCGGCACCGTCCGCACCGACTGGATCGAGGACAGACTTCACCGAGCCGGCGTCCTCGGCCGCGACCTCCGCGCCACCAGGAGGTCGGAGCCCTCGCGGCAGCCGAGGCGGCTATGAGGGTCAGCCGCACCTGCCCGTCCTGCGGCTACACCGCCGACTACGCCAGCGCCGCACTCGCCGACGCTCGTCATCGGCAGCACTCCTGCGCCAAGCATCGGCGCGGCCTCGAGCAAGCCGCTCGCCGAGCCGCACGACTCCAGGGACGAGTGCCACGCGACTGCACCCATCCGCAGGCCCGCCATCGGCACGGAACCCGTGCTGCCTACGTCAAGGACCGCTGCCGCTGCACCGACTGCACCGCCGCCAACACCGCCGCCAGCCGCGGAGTCACCCGAGAGCGGATCTACGGCCGCTGGCAGCCGTACGTCGACGCCGGCCCCGTCCGCGAGCACATCGCTGCTCTGCGGGCAGCAGGAATCGGCGTCGAGCGCATCGCGCAGCTTGCCGGCCTCTCCGTCAGCCACATCCGCGAACTCGCACAGCATGGCCGCGGCGACACCCCAGGGACACGGAGGGTTCGTCCGAGCACAGCTATGCGCCTGCTGGGCGTCCGTATTGACAACGCCAAGCGGGCGCCGAACAGCCGTGTCGACGCCACCGGCACCCGCCGTCGTCTGCAAGCGCTCATCGCCATCGGCTGGCCGGTCGAGCTACTGGCAGCCCAGCTCGGCCGCCGCCCGAGCAGCCTGTGCCGCAGCATGACCGGCGAGTCCGTCACCGCCCGCACCGCCCAAGACATCGCGCCGCTCTACGAGCGACTGTGGAACGACCGACCACCACGGACGACCAGCGAGCAGCGTGCGGCCGCCGACGCCGCCAGAGCCCACGCTGCTGCACAGGGCTGGCTTCCGCCGCTGGCCTGGGACGACATCGACACCGATCCCGTACCGCCGCCGGCGATCGTCGGCACCTCCCTTGGAAACGACATGGACGACATCGCCGTGGAACGTGCCCTGGCCGGCAATCACATCGCCTACGACGACCTCACCACGGTCGAACAACAGGAGGTCATCCACCGTCTCACCACCCGCGGTAGCTCTATCCGAGACATTGCTGCCCAGCTCGGTACCACGAAGCGCACCGTCTCCCGCCGTCGCGCATCCCGCGGCGCAGCATGACCTCGCGGATGCGGGCAGGGCCGACCTTCACCTTGACGACGACCACTTGTCCGAGTCCGAAGCAGGAAGCGGCGACGACGATCGCCAGCCGGCCAAGCTGGCCATGCCGGTTCGATCCCGGTCACCCGCTCCACGCACTGACCAGCGCGTAAGCCCGTTTATGCAGCTCAAGACGGCTTTGACGCTGCTCCCGTGCCTTGACGGTGCTGACCCCTGCTCACCGCTGACCACCGGCTTTGGCCGCTGCTTAAGGCACGGCTAAGGCACGCCCCGGCCGTGGATGACCTCTGCGTCGTGCAATGCAGGGCACGGGCCGCCAGCCCACGAGCGACGCCGGGTACGGACGGCCAGGTGTCATCTCGTGGCTGGCCTGTGCTCCGATGGGGGCGGCCGGCGCACCGTGATCGCGGCCTGGCCGTCCGCGGCGTTCACCCGTCGTGGCGGGTATCAAGCGGGGGCAGGGAGTCGACCATCTTGATCGTCTCCAAGGAGACTGTGACGACGCGTGCCAGGAGGTCGAGGATGTAGCGCGGATCGCCTACTTCGCGGGACCAGTCGTTGGGGTCGTTGACGATGCCCGACGCCTTGTCCGTCTTCACCCAGTAGCGGTCGATGATCCACTCGATCGCCGAGCGGCTGCCCAGCGTGTACCGGTACGCCTCTTCCGGGATGCCCCGCAGGGTGATCCGGTCGTTGTAGTGGATGACCGACTTGTCGCTCCGCAGACCTTCGGTCTTCTGCTCCGCAGTGGGCTTGCCGAAGCTCATCTTCTTGCTGCCGACGGCGAAGAACCCGTAGTTGGCCTCGCCGCCCGGGCCACTCACGTCAAGCCCTTCCAGCGGGTACGGCTTCACGGTCTCGTAGCCCAGGTGCACCTCGGCCAGCTGCCTGCCGGCATCGGCGAACGCCCGGAAGTTGGCCGCGAAGGGGATGCGGGGCAGCATCTTCTTCAGGTCCGCGGCATAGGTCTCCCGGTACTCCGGCGAGTGCAGCAGTCCGTAGACGTAGTCGAAGATGTCGTCCTTGCTCAGCGGCTCGCCTGGGTACGCCGCGCTGAACGCGGCCAACGCCTCGTCGGTGATGTTGTCAATTCGCCGGTGGCCCTCGATGACGTCGCCCTCATGGACGTCGAACATCCCCGACTCGTCGACCTTCTCATACCGCCACCGAGGGAAGAACTGCCCCGTGTCGAGCAGGTGGAGATCGGGCACGTCTTGCGCAGCAAGACTGCAGAACGCGTAATGCGAGGCCGGGCCGGTGAGCTCGATACCGCGGTTCTGTATTGCCTGATCGGGAAAGAATCCGAATTGCAACGAAACGCTGTCATTCAGTGCTCGATCGAAGTAGAACCGCTGCTTGGTAAAAGGGCGATAGCTGCCAACGCGAATCGCGCCGGCGTCCATGGTCACGGTTTTACCCTTCCCGTAACTCGCCCGAAGTGCTCGACTCCAACCGACTCGTGATGGGTCATCATCTGGGGCGCCACCGTCCAAGGATGCCGTGTAGTTGGCGACCAGTCGAGCGATGTTGCTGTGTAGATTCGAGGTTGAGAAGTTGTAAGCCCAAGCGTCGCGGTTTGTCTTTACGCCGTCGCCATAGCTACCGAAGACCCCAACCTGGGGTCCCCGCTTCGAGCCGATCGGAAGGAACGATTCAAAGTCGTCGGCGCGCTGGCTCAGCCAGTCGCCGTGGTCGTTCGGAGCAATGGCGAGGGGTGAAAGACCAACGAGGCTCCCAGCTTCCGCCACGCGGGACAACTTCTCCTCACGAGTGAGGTAGTCCCCGACATCGGTGTAATGCACGGCGGCTGTCTCTGCCGCGCCAGGCTTCTTGACCAAGATTGTGATGGCCACGGTCGCGCGACTGCCTGCGCCAAAAATCTTGCCACCTTCCCGACGGGACTGCTCACCGGCTGTCCGCTGGTTTCCGCGCAAGTTGAAGACGTGGATCGCGGAGAACTCCTCGGCCAGCGTCTTGCGCATGCCGTCGGCGGTGTTGGAGTCCAGGAAGCCACCGTTCGTCACGAAGGCGACGATGCCGCGATCCTGGATGCGCAGCGTGGCCCACTTGATCGCCCGGATGTAGGAGTCGTACAGAGAATTCTTGTTCGTCGCTGTCGAGCGGGCGGCGTAGGTGTCCCGGATGGCGGCGTCCAGCGTGGGGTACTTCTCGTTCGCGTTGTCGTCGTTCGCCGAGTCCTGGCCTGCCGAGTACGGCGGGTTGCCAACGATCACCTGGATAGGCAACTTCTTCTGCCGCTCCAGCCGCTCGTTGTTCTCCGGCATGACGTCGATGTCCTGCTGGTCGCCGTCCTCCCACGACTGGAAGCTGTCGGTGAGCACCAGCCCGGGGAACGGCTGCGGCGTCCCCTCCAGCTCCTCGAACGTCGTCTCGATGTTCGCGGCGGCGATGTAGTAGGCCAGCAGCAGGATCTCGTTGGCGTGCAGTTCGTTCGCGTACTTGCGGGTCAGGTCATGCGGCTCGATCAGCCCGCTCTGCAGCAGCCGCACCAGGAAGGTGCCGGTGCCAGTGAACGGGTCGAGCACGTGCACGCCCTCGTCGGTCAGCCCCTGCCCGAACTCCGCGCGCAGCACCTCGTCGGCCGAGCGGAGGATGAAGTCGACGATCTCCACCGGCGTGTAGACGATGCCGAGCTTCGACACCGTCTTCGGGAACGCGGTGGCGAAGAACTTGTCGTACAGCTCCACGAGCACCCGCTGCTTGCCCGCGGCGTTATCCACCCCGGCGACCCGCTTGCGCACAGTGTCGTAGAAGCCCTCAAGGGTCTCGTTCTCCGCACCCACCGCGTGCGCATCGAGCACCACCAGCATGTTCTCCATCGTCCGGGCCACCGGATTGCCGGCCAGGAAACTGGAGTGCGCGAACAGCGCCTCGAACACCGGCCGGGTGATGAGGTGCTGGGCCAGCATGTCGATCGCGGCGTCGTCGGTGATCGAGTCGTTCAGGTTTCCGCGCAGGCCGGCGACGAAGTGCTCGAACTCGGTGGCCGCCGGCCCCGGCGTCGCGAGCAGGCCCTTGATGCGGGTGACGTGTGCGGCGGCGATGTCGGCGATGTCGTTCGCCCAGGATTCCCAGTACCGGCGCTCGCCGACCTTGGCGACGATCCGCGCGTACATCGCATCGCGGAACTCGTCGGCCGGGAATTCCATGAGCAGCTGCTCGGTGGTCTTCTCCGCCGGCTGGTCCGGATCGGGCAGGGAGACGCCGTCGCCGTCCGTCGGACCGGTGATGGAGACGATCTCGATGGTGTCCGGCTTGCGCTTGTTCAACTCGATCTGGTTGACCATCGCGTGGAAGCGGTCATCGTGGCTGCGCAGCGCCTGCAGCACCTGCCAGACCACCTTGTACCGCTCGTTGTCCCGCAGCGCCTCCTCCGGCGCGACGCCGCTGGGCACCACCACCGGCAGCACGATGTAGCCCAGCTCCTTGCCCGGCGCCTTGCGCATCACCCGGCCGACGGACTGCACCACGTCGACCTGCGAGCCGCGGGGGGTGAGGAATAGGACGGCGTCCAGCGAGGGCACGTCCACCCCCTCGGACAGGCAGCGGGCATTGGTGAGCACGCGGCACACGCCGTCGGGGGCGGGCTCCTTGAGCCAGGCGAGATGGGTGTTGCGTTCGTGCACCCCCATGGTGCCGTCCACGTGCGCCGCCTGAACCCGCAGTCGCGGCCGGTCCTCCGGGGCGTCGATCTGCGCTCGGTCGGCCAGGTCGGGGAATGCCGCGGCCGCCGTCTTGGACGCCTTGATGTGTTGCGCGAAGGCCACCGCCGTCCGCAGCGGCGCCCTGCCGACGACCGACGGCTGGCCATCGGTCGCCGAGGGGCCGAAGTTCTTCGCCAGGCCGTTCCAGCAGCCGATCAGCTTCGCGGCCTGGTCGAGCTGGATCTCACCAGAGTTCGCCATGGCCTGCTGGAAGTTCTCCGCCACGTACTTCTCGTCGACGGCCAGCACCAGCACCTTGTAGTCGGTCAGCAGGTCGGCCTCGACCGCCTGCCCGAAGCCGAGCCGGTGCAGCTCCGGACCGAACGTGTCCTGGTCGCCCATGTCGGCCAGCACCGCATCGGCGTCCGTTGCTTTGCGACGGACCTCCTCGCCGAACACCTTGGGCGTTGCGGTCATGTACAGCCGCTTGGTCGCCTTCAGGGCGTCGGCGTCGTGCACCCGCACGAACGCGGACTCGTCTCCCTCGGCGAGGGTGACGCCGGTCGTCCGGTGCGCCTCGTCGCAGATGACCAGATCGAACCCGGGCAGGCCGAGCTCCTGGGCGCGGGTGACAACGTCGATCGACTGGTAGGTGGAGAACACCACCCGCATTTGGCCGTCGGCGTTCGTGTTCGCCTCGAACCGGCTCAGCAGCGTCTGCGGGTCGGTCGAGGCCGGTTCGGTCAGATCGATCGGGAGCTGGTCGGCGTCGTCGGAAGGCGTGCGCCGTCCTACTCGGACGTCCGAGCAGACCGCGTACGGCGCGATGTCCACCTCGGCGTTGGCCATCCACTCCCGCAGGCTCTGGCTCAGCAGCTGGATGCTCGGCACCAGGAACAGCACCGTGCCGCCGGCGCCGACCAGCTCCTCGGCGATCCGCAGGCTGGTGAAAGTCTTCCCGGTGCCGCAGGCCATCACCAGCTGGCCCCGGTCGTGCTCGGCGAGCCCGGCGCGGACGTCGTTCAGCGCCTTCTGCTGGTGCGGGCGCAGCGCCTTCTTGCCCGTCGGGACGACGACCTCCGGCGTCGTCCAGGAGAATTGGTCCCAGTCGATGGCGGCGTCGGCGAGGTAGCCGATGTCGACGCGCTGAGCCACTCCCCCGGCCAGCGTCTCCTCGGCGTTGGACGACCAGCCCGCTGCCGTGTCGAACACAATCCGCTTGGTGAACTGGGCGGAGGCGGAGGCGGAGACGAACGAGTCGATGTCGGCCTTGGCGACCGTGCGACCCGGTGCGTAGAACTTGCATTGGATGGCGGTGAGCCCGCCGTCGTCGGCGTTCGCCGCGACCAGGTCGATGCCGGTGTCCGGCCGGCCGGCGCGCTCGGGCCAGTCCGACCACAGCCAGACGTCGGAGAACCGCGACTTCCACTCCGGGTCGGAGGTCAGGTAGGCCCTGATCAGTCGCTCGAACTTGCTGCCCTTGTCCCGCTCGTCCAGCGCTTCGCTGCGAAGTCGGTCTAGGACAGTGTGGATGGTCCCCGTCACGCTTCGCATCTTGCCCGACTGGACCTCAGGGCAGGGTTGCCCCGCCCAGACAAGTCGGCCCATCGCAGGGCGAGAGATCGACTAACGGGACGTCCGGCGAGGGTGGCTCCCGTCGGACGGGCTCACACAATCGACGCCGATCTGACGCCTTGGCACTGTTCTCCAGCGCCAGGTCTGCCGAGCCCATCGCCCGCTCACTCGCTTCGATCGGTCGGTGACTCCCACACCTCAAGGGATAGGAGACGAGGGCCGCCGCGACGGCGGACTTGCTGGCGGACGGCGACCTGCCACAGCGGACCGCCAGCGAGCACAGCCATCACCGGATAGTCGGCGCGCGCGTCGGGATGCTCGGCGATATGACGCAGGGTGGCCCGGTCGGTGCCGCTGAGCCTGACGGTGCCACGCGGATGGGTGTGCCAGTCGCCCAGGTACTGCAGTCGTCGGCCTGCCAGCTCGTACGCCTGGGCGAGTTGCTCCTCCTGCCAGGCGCTATCTGGTGTGAATGTCCTCGCGTGATGGCCGGCGCGGGGCCCGGGGCCGATGACCTCACTGATAACCACCGCGGCCGGTTGAGGGGACCAGCCCAGAAGGAGTCCCCCGGTCTCTGAGGGGTAGGCGCGCTGGGCCTCGCGGAGCGCCTCCTCCAGGGCCGCCGCGGCCCACCACACGCGGCCCCGGCGGGTGGCGCGGAAGTCGATCAGTGGTCGCCGCGGCACAGCGGATGCACCGGTAGCTCGAGGCCGGTCCAGGTCGGGGGGATCGGCGTCCCGTCAGACGTCCTCAACGCGAGGACGTGCACGTCGTGGCCGCTGTCGGGGTACCCGCCTGGCCGGCCCTGCTGCAGCGTTGCCACGGCGACGCGGACGGCGTGCAAGGCGACCTCGGCGAGGTCGAAGCCGGACCCGGCGAAGGTGGGGTCGGCGCAGCCGACCGGTTGGACTCCACTTCCGTCTGGGGCCGCCGCTAGCGAGGGGGTGGACTCGCTGTGGAGGCCGTACTCGAGGCAGTACCAGCACGCCGTTCCCGACACGGGCGACAGGCGGGTCACACGACCACCCCACCCGCCGTTGGTCGCCGAGGCGGCGAGGTACGGCTTGCGGCGGCGGCGCGCCAGCCACGCCAGCGCCTGCTGCAGGCCCTTCTCCGCGGTGCAGTCCAAGACGAGGTCGACCTTGTCGATGAGCTCAATCCACGCGTCGATCTCGTTGCGGTGGTCGGGCTGGGGGTCGGTACGTGGTGCGCCGATCGCGTACGGAATGACGTTGACGGTGATGTCAGGCGCGACGCTGAGGGCGATCTGGCTGGCGGCGAAGGCCTTGTTCCATCCCGCCATGTCGAGGCGGGCGGCGTGCCGGACCAGGTTGCCCGGTTCCAGGTGGTCGCGGTCGACCACGGTGAGCTGTCCGATACCGGCCCGGGCGAGATGCTCGGTGACGGTGCTGCCGAGCGCTCCGACACCGAAGACGGCGATGTGCCGGTCGTGCAGGCCGGTGAGTTCGGGGACCCGGGCCGCCATGTCCGGCTGCCCGGCGTACCCGGCGCGGATGACATGCGTGGTGATCCTGCCGCCAGCCGACGGAAGGCCGCGCTGCCCGCGCCCGCGCTTGGCCTGCTGCCGGGGCCGGCCGCCGGCCGGACGGAGGCGGACGAGGAAGACCCAGCCGTTGCCGGTGCCGCGGTGCACTCGCTCCTCGGGGAAGGTCAGGCCGAACACCTGCAGTTCCCAGCCTTCGACGGGAGCGGGCTGCCACGCCCCGTCGAGGAGTTGCGGCGCAGCTCTCTTCAGTTCGGTCACGAACGCCTCGGGGGTGTTGCCCCGGACGGGGGCGTCCAGGCGAGCCCAGCGGCCGGTGACCGGTCGCGGGAAGCGGTCGGGATTCTGCCCGGAGAGCGAGCAGAGGACCTGGCCCCTGCCGTCGCTGACCGTGAAGACCGCGCCGTGCAGGAGGCCGGCGTCCTGCACCGCATCGACGCCGGCCAAGTCCAGCCGGGAGAGCCGCAGGCCGAGCGTCCCATGCGTGCTCGTGGTGGGCAGCGTCCAGCCGCTGTCGACGAGAAGCATCGATCCCTCGTCGAAGCAGCTGTAGTAGTCGGTCCAGGGCTCGGCCTGGGCCTCTTCCACGCCGGTGAGGGCCTCGACTTCGTCGGCGGACGTCGCCGTTGCCTGGCCGGCCTGCACCGTCTTGGGCAGCTGGTTGGTCAGCAGCCAGGCCAGCGTGTCGTCCGTGTGCCACAACGCAGTCGAGCGACCGATCAGGCAGAGGTCTCCGCTGAAGGGATGCGCGTGGTGGGCCATCGGCTCCAACTGGTCGGCAGTGAGGCGGACCGAGGGCCGGACGAAGGGGTACAGGTCGGGGAAGGTCACCGTCAGGTCGACGACCCGGTCACCGATCGCGGTCACGCGTAGCTGAAGGACGCCGAGCCGGCCGGCCGCGTCGTCGATGTCGTAGCGGATGCCGGCCGCCTCGAGACATATCAACTCGTGCTCGAGGCGGCCGGGGAACTCCGTCTCCCAGAGCGGAGTGCTCAACCGACCGGCCGGTCTTTCGGCGGACGCGGCGGGTTCGGCGGGCCCGGCGGGGGGCCCGGCGGCGGCTTCGGGGTGTGCGGGTGCTCCGGGTGCTCCGGGTGCTCCGGGTGCTCCGGGTGGTCGGGCTTGCGAGGCTGTCCAGGCATGGTTTTCCTCTCGTTCGGCGCCGATGTCGGCGACTCCGTTGACCATGGCACGTACCTCTGACAATTCCGCCCAGTCGCGGTTCTGCACGCCGCCGGACGGTTGACACCGCCTGAAAAGGAGCGAGTTGCACGACGCTCTTTTCAAGGGAGGTCGCAATCAGTTCTCTTTGCGGACGCCCTTGAACGGTTTGGCGTCGGCCTTGCCATCCATGAACTGGCCGCCTGGTCCACGCTTCGTCCACGAATGCGTCTTGGGGTTGTAGGTCTGCGTCCGCTGGCGCACTGTTCCAACGCGATGCCCGCGACCAGTGTTTTTGGCCATGACGGCCTCCTCTGTCTCATCGCCGCCACCATGGTGGGCGGACGTTCACTAGAGTGCATGGCGGTCGCGGGCTTGTCAACTATGGTGTCCGGGCGTGTACTATCGTAGCTATGCAGGACCAGCCCGCCGAGCTCGGCAAGATCCTTCAACGCCTTCGGGAGTTGTCCGGCTCATCGCTCAAGGCTGCGGGCGAGCAAGCGGGGATCAGCGCGGCGTACCTCTTGAAGCTTGAGCGCGGCGACGTTCAAAACCCCTCTCCCCACGTCTTGTACCGCCTCGCCGAAGCTCTAGACGGGGACTATCTGGACCTGATGCGGCGCGCTGGCTACGTCGTACCCGGCGCGCAGGGCGCCGGTGGAAGCCTCGCTCACGCACTCAGCGCCAAGGGCATAACTGACGACGAGGCCGCTGCGCTAGCCGCCTATCTAACGATCTACCGACAGCAGCGCGGGCATGCCTGACCTCCTAGCGTCGGCCGAGATGATCGACGCGCACGTCGACGACTTGCTTCGTGCAGCGGACGCGTACGGCCGCTTTCCCACACCGGTAAACGACATCATCGAGGCGGCCGGCCTGGTCGAAGTGCCGAACCACGAACTGGACCACGCTGTGCTGGCGCAGATGCCGCCCGAGCAGCGGGCGCTAGTGATGCAGGCGCTGCCCCAGCTCGAGGGCATGCTCGACCGACAGGCGAGGACGCTCTGTGTAACAGACCTCGTCACTAACGAGAACCGTCGACGGTTTGTCAAACTCCACGAAGTCGTTCACGGAGCTCTGCCACACCAACAAGCGCTCATATACGCAGACAACGCCGAGACGCTGAGCCCGTCTACGCGTCTAATGTTCGAGCGCGAGGCCAATTACGGCGCAGCGCACCTGCTTTTCCAGAGAGCCGCTTTCGAGGCTGAAGCCCGTAGCCTAAGCCTCTCCGTGGCATCGGTTCAGGTACTCGCCGCTCGCTATGGGTCATCGATCCACGCGGCGTTCCGACGTTATGCGGAGACTCACGACCGAGCGGTCCTCGTCTTACGTTTGGATCTCCCAAAGGTCAGGGGCGGACCACAGATTCGTCGCGAACAGCCATGCTCCCGCTCGTGGACGAGCCGGTTCGGTGCTCCAAAGTTCCCAACGCACATGAGCCCGTCAGATTTCCCCTTCCTTCACCTGGACAACGAGGTTGCCGGGGAAATTCAGCTCGTCGACCTGAACGGCCAACCAGCCAGAGCCAACGTCGAGATGTTCAGCAACTTCTATTCACGCTTCGCCCTGCTCTGGATGACGCCCGCACGCCCGAGAACGGACCCGCAACGACTCGCGAGCCTGCTCTCCTCGGACTGGACCGCAGCCCGAAGGCTGGCAGGCCGCACACATCGCACCGCCTTGGCCCAGTCAGCTGGTACGGGGACGAATGACCACACCACGGACGACGACCGGTAGTGGGTGCGGCGCCTCGCTCTGAGACAGGGTGCGTCATACGAAAGCCGCAGACGGTTGCCCCGCCGCGGTGAGAGCCAGGCACGGCCGCCCACGTCAGGTCCCGTCGGGTGGGGACTTGCGGCACGAACAACCCTCAGCCAACCCGCAACGAAGCAGCCTCGGGACGAGATGGGAGCTGCGTCCGCTCGGGGGCTTAGCGACGTGACCTGTAGCAGTGCATCAGAGCCAACTTGCTGCTCCGTCGTGCGGCCCAGCTGCCCAACAAGTCTCTCCGTCTACGCCATGTCTCACCGCGCGGCGCCGGTGCGTCCTCGTCCCTGAAGGACTCAAGATCATCGGCCGTCGCACCTCATTCACCGTCAAGACGGGGCCATCACGGAGCGCAACACCTACTCGCGTAGCCGCGACCCGGAGCAGAGCAAGGGCTGAAGCGTCAGAGCGACAACCTGGATGCACGACTCGGGCGGGCCGGAGCAGTTGCGCCGAATCGCCCGAGTCGTGCATCTGGCCATTCACGCAGGCCGTCCCGGACGAAGCGGGCGAGCCCGCCACGCAGACGACCGTGGCTGACTAAGCCCGCAGACAGCCACCGCGGCCGCCGGTTCGATTCGTACCCCAGCCTCCAGTCGCTCGACACAGCACCCAGCTGCGAACCGAACCGTCGCGCGACCGCACGCGCGTCAAACTGTGTCGCCGTTCGCGCCATGAGGAGCAGACGACGATCTATTGTTCACCAACGCATGCGTCAACCGGCTTGGGTTCCGACAGGTCGCGCTCGAACTACATCCGCCAATTCGACAACAGGGCACTCCGCGCGCCGCCGAGCCCTACCAACGGCGCCCCAGACGAGGTAGGTCACCCACATTGAAGGTCCTCGTCACGGTCAAGGCCGCTCCCCAGCCATCTGCCACATACGGCGACACCGTATGCGTGGCCGGCGTCGAACTGCGCGGAGACGACCCAGTTCGTTTGGTTCGACTCTACCCAGTGCCCTTCCGCTATCTCGAGGGTGATCAGCAGTTCGGCAAGTACCAAGTCATCGACGTGGCGGCGCGACCGAGCACTCGTGATCCGCGCCCCGAGAGCCTGATGGCGCTCGCCGAATGTCCCCAGGGGTGCTCATCGAAAGTCCCCACCCGGGTGCGGGGTCAGGTTAGCGGTCGGCGGGTGCCGGTGGCGGTGCGGCGGAGGGTGTCGGTGCGGGCGTGGT
>NZ_JBISCA010000004.1:0-401527 GCF_046635825.1 Modestobacter sp. SSW1-42
ACGGCGGTCATGGCGAAAGGGAAACGCCCGGTCTCATTCCGAACCCGGAAGCTAAGCCTTTCAGCGCCGATGGTACTGCCCCGGGGACGGGGTGGGAGAGTAGGACGCCGCCGGACACAACTCCCAGGAACGGGGTCACAGCATCAGCTGTGGCCCCGTTCCTGCATTCCCGGACAGGACGGCTCGTCCGGTCATGCGCTGCGGTCAGCGAGCGGAGCAGACCGCTGGCGCGGCCGGCGCGAGGTGCTCGGGAAGTCGGTCGAACGGCGTCTCGGTCGAGCCGCACGGGCTGGCGAAAACCGAGTTGCGTCACGACGCAACTGCTCGGCTGTCCAGGCAGCGGTGACCATTCGGCTCCGGTCGGGACACGGGTCGCCGCTTCATGACGCACGCGTGGCATCGGGGGCTCGCTGCGCAACAGGACTGACACACGCAGCGGTTAGGTTGCTGGCTCTGCCGCTGACCGCTCTGTCAGGAGGACGTCGACCGTGCTGCTGTCCCCGCACGAGCAGGAACGGCTGATGCTCAGCTACGCCGCCGAGCTCGCCCGTCGCCGTCAGGCCCGAGGTCTGAAGCTCAACCTCCCGGAGGCGACGGCGATCGTCACCGACCACGTCCTCGAGGGCGCCCGGGACGGCGAGCTGGTCACCGACCTCATGCAGTCCGGCCGCACCGTGCTGACCCGGGATGACGTCATGGACGGCGTCCCCGAGCTGCTGGAGGAGGTGCAGGTGGAGGCGACCTTCCCGGACGGGACGAAGCTGGTGACCGTCCACCACCCGATCCCGTGAGCGCCGGCGAGCGGGACCAACGAGCGGAGCCCGTGATCCGGGACGGCGTCACGCCCGGGGTGGTCCCCGGCGAGGTGATCCCGGCCGAGGGCGTCATCGAGACCCTCCCCGGCGTCCCGCGGGTCGAGCTGGCGGTGCACAACGCCGGCGACCGCCCGGTGCAGGTGGGCTCCCACTACCACTTCGCGCAGGCCAACGCCGCGCTGGAGTTCGACCGGGCCGCCGCGCACGGTCACCGGCTCGACATCGCCGCCGGCACCGCCGTCCGGTTCGAGCCGGGCATCCAGCGCACCGTCTCACTCGTCCCCCTGGCCGGCGCGCGCGTCGTCCCGGGGCTGACCGCGGAAGGTGGGCTGGGCTGATGGTGCAGCTGTCCCGCGAGCGCTACGCCCAGCTCTACGGTCCCACGGTGGGCGACCGGATCCGGCTGGCCGACACCGACCTGCTCATCGAGGTCACCGAGGACCGCTGCGGCGGCCCCGGGCTGGCCGGCGAGGAGGCGGTGTTCGGCGGCGGCAAGGTGATCCGCGAGTCGATGGGCCAGGGCCGGGCCACCCGCGCCGAGGGTGCCCCCGACCTGGTGATCACCGGGGCCGTCGTGCTCGACCACTGGGGCATCGTCAAGGCCGACGTCGGCATCCGCGACGGACGCATCGTGGCGCTGGGGAAGGCCGGCAACCCCGACACCATGGACGGCGTCCACCCCGACCTGGTCATCGGTCCGGGCACCGAGGTCATGGCCAGCAACGGCAAGATCCTCACCGCCGGCGGCATCGACTGCCACGTGCACTTCATCTGCCCGCAGATCGTCCCGACGGCGCTCGGCTCGGGGATGACCACGCTCATCGGCGGCGGCACCGGCCCGGCCGAGGGCTCCAAGGCCACCACCATCACCCCCGGCGACTGGTACCTGGCCCGGATGCTCGAGGCGATGGACGGCATGCCGGTCAACGTCGCGCTGCTCGGCAAGGGCAACACCGTGTCCACCGAGTCGCTGGAGGAGCAGCTGCGGGCCGGCGCGAGCGGGTTCAAGCTGCACGAGGACTGGGGGTCCACGCCGGCGGCGATCGACGCCGCGCTCACCGTCGCCGGGCGCAACGGCGTCCCGGTGGCGCTGCACTCCGACACCCTCAACGAGGCCGGCTTCGTCGAGGACACCCTGGCCGCGATCGCCGGCCGGAGCATCCACGCGTACCACACCGAGGGCGCCGGGGGCGGGCACGCGCCCGACATCATCACCGTCGCCGGGCACCCCAACGTGCTGCCCAGCAGCACGAACCCGACCCGGCCGCACACGGTGAACACCCTCGACGAGCACCTCGACATGCTCATGGTCTGCCACCACCTGGACAGCTCCGTGCCCGAGGACCTCGCCTTCGCCGAGAGCCGGATCCGGCCCACCACGATCGCCGCCGAGGACCTGCTGCACGACCTCGGCGCCATCTCGATGATCGGCTCGGACGCCCAGGCGATGGGCCGGGTCGGCGAGGTGGTCATGCGCACCTGGCAGACGGCGCACGTGATGAAGCGCCGCCGCGGGTCGCTGGCCGGTGACGGCGCCGCCGACAACCTGCGCGCCCGCCGGTACGTCGCCAAGTACACGATCTGCCCGGCGGTGGCCCACGGCATCGACGGCGAGGTGGGCTCGGTCGAGCCGGGCAAGCTCGCCGACCTGGTGCTGTGGGACCCCAAGACCTTCGGGGTGCGGCCGCACGCCGTCCTCAAGGGCGGGATGATCGCCTGGGCGCAGATGGGCGATGCGAACGCCTCGATCCCGACCCCGCAGCCGGTGCTGCCGCGGCCGATGTTCGGCGCCTACGGCAGGGTCCCGGCGCAGACCTCGGTGCACTTCGTCGCCCCCGCGGCGCTGGAGGCGGGCCTGGGCGACCGGCTGGCCATCGACCGGCGGCTGGTCGCGGTCGCCGACACCACCCGGCTGGGCAAGGCCGACATGCCGGAGAACACCGCGCTGCCGGAGATCCGCGTCGACCCCGACACCTTCACCGTCTCCGTGGACGGTGACGTCTGGGAGCCCGAGCCGGTGCGCGAGCTGCCGATGGCCCAGCGCTACTTCCTGTTCTGATGACGGCCGCACTGCTGGCGCTGGCCGACTCCCGGCTGCCGGCCGGGGGGCACGCCCACTCCGGGGGGATCGAGCAGGCGATCACGGCCGGGGTGCTCACCGACCCGGGGTCGCTGGCGGCCTTCCTCCGCCGGCGGCTGAGCACCACCGGCGCGGTGGCGGCCGGGCTCGCCGCGGCCGCCTGCCGGTCCGCCGACGACGCGGCCACGCTCGCCGTCCTGGACGACGAGGCCGATGCCCGGACGCCGTCCCCCGCGCAGCGCGCCGCCTCGCGGCAGCAGGGGCGCGGCCTGGTGCGGGTGGCGAGCCGGGCCTGGCCGGACCCGGCCTGGGCGTCGCTGCCCGCGCAGCCGCACCACCCGCTGGCCCTCGGTGTGGCTGCGGCGACCGCCGGGCTCACCCCCCGGGACGCCGCGCACGTGGCCGCCTACCTGGCGGTGAGCGGTCCGGCCACGGCCGCCCAGCGGCTGCTGGCCATGGACCCGATCACCGTCGCCGCGGTCACCGCCCGGCTGTCGCCGGACATCGACCGGGTGGCCGACTCCGCGGCCGATGCACCGACCGACGACCTGCCTGCCGGCACCGACCCGCTGCTGGACCTGCTCACCGAGGTCCACGCCGCACGCAACGACCGGTTCTTCGCCTCATGAGAACGAAGGAGAGCTCCCATGCCGCCTGACCACAACCTGGACGACTACGTCGACCCCTACAGCCCCGGCCACCGCCACGGCGGACCGCTGCGGGTCGGGCTCGGCGGCCCGGTCGGCTCGGGCAAGACGGCGCTGGCCGCCGCCCTGTGCCGCACGCTGGGCGCCGAGTACGACCTCGCCGTCGTCACCAACGACATCTACACGACCGAGGACGCCGACTTCCTGCGCCGCAACGCCGTCCTGCCCGACGACCGGATCGAGGCGGTGCAGACCGGCTGCTGCCCGCACACCGCGATCCGCGACGACATCACCGCCAACCTCGACGCCGTCGAGCTGCTGGAGTCCCGGCACCCGGGGCTGGAGCTGGTGCTGGTCGAGTCCGGCGGCGACAACCTGACCGCGTCGTTCAGCTACGGGCTGGTCGACGTGCAGATCTTCGTGATCGACGTGGCCGGTGGGGACAAGGTGCCGCGCAAGGGTGGGCCGGGCGTCACGGCCTCGGACCTGCTGGTGGTCAACAAGACCGACCTCGCGCCGCTCGTGGGTGCCTCCCTCGACGTGATGCGCCGGGACTCCGCGACGGTCCGCGGGGAGAAGCCGACCCTGCTGATCTCGCTGCGGGAGGACCCGGCCGCGACCGAGGTGGCCGAGTGGGTGCGCCAGCAGGTGCGGACCCGGGCGCTGCAGGAGGCGTGAGGACCCTCGTCGAGGTGGTGGCACGGTGCGACGCGCGTGGTCGCACCGTGTTGCCGCTGGTCCGGGCCAGCGGCCAGCTGGCGGTCCGCCGCACCGGCCCCACCACCGTGCACCTGGTCGGCACCGCGTTCGGCCCGCTCGGCGGGGACGACGCGCGGATCCGGCTGGTCGTCGAAGAGGGGGCGCGCCTCGCCGTGCGCTCGGTGGCCGCGGCCGTCGTGCTGCCCGCGCGGGGCGAGTCGCCGCCGTCCCGGCAGGTGGTGCGGGCCGAGGTCGCCGGGGTCCTGGACCTGGCCCCGGAACCCACGGTGGTCACCGCCCGCGCCGACCACCGGGCCGAGGTGCGCGCCCAGCTGGGCGAGGGGGCGGGGCTGACCGTCACCGAGCAGGTGCTGCTCGGCCGGCGCGGCGAGGAGCCCGGCCGCTGGACCGGGACCACCCGGGTCGAGGTCGCCGGGCGCCCGGTGCTGCACACCACGGTCGGGCTGGGGCCCGGCGCACCGGCTTGGCTGCCGCCGGCCGCGCCGCGGGCCTACGTCTCCACCGTCCGGATCGGTGACCCCAGGGCCGCGGTGTGCACGGGCGTGGACGCCGTCCGGCTGCCGCTGCCCGGCGGCTGGGTGGGCACCGCGTGGGCCGGGGAGCTGCACGACGCCGTCGCCGCGCTGGCGTCGGTGACCGGGGACGCCGAGCTGGTGGAGGTGGCCCGGTGAGCGGGTCGGTGGTGGTCCGGGCGCGCCGGGTGGTGCTGCCCGAGGGTGAGCGGCCCGCGGCCGTGCACGTCACCGACGGCGTGGTCACCGCCGTCACCGGCTTCGACGACGCCGGCGGCGACCCGGTCACCCTGGCCGACGACGAGGTGCTGCTGCCCGGCCTGGTCGACAGCCACGTGCACGTCAACGAGCCCGGCCGCACCGAGTGGGAGGGCTTCGCCTCCGCGACCCGCGCCGCGGCGGCCGGCGGGGTCACCACGATCGTCGACATGCCGCTGAACTCGATCCCGCCGACGGTCAACGTCAAGGCGCTGCAGGTGAAGCGCCAGGCGGCCGAGGGTCAGGTCAGCGTGGACGTCGCGTTCTGGGGCGGTGCGGTGCCGGGCAACGCCAGCCAGCTGACCCGGCTGCTCGCCGACGGCGCGGTCGGGGTGAAGTGCTTCCTGCTCGACTCCGGGGTGCCGGAGTTCCCGCCGCTGGACGACGCCGGCCTGCGGGCCGCGCTCGCCGCGCTGGCCACCGTCGACGGGCTGCTCATCGCCCACTGCGAGGACGACGACGAGATCGCCGCGGCCCCCGACCCGGCGGGCACGAGCTACCCGGCGTTCCTGGCCTCCCGCCCGGTCGCGGCGGAGGAGACCGCGATCGGCCGGCTCATCGCCGCCGCCCGCGACACCGGCGCCCGGGTGCACGCCGTCCACCTGGCCGACGCCGGGGCGCTGCCGATGCTGCGGGCGGCGCGGGCCGAGGGCGTGCGGATCACCGTCGAGACCTGCCCGCACTACCTGACCTTCGCCGCCGAGGACGTGCCCGACGGCGACACCGCGTTCAAGTGCTGCCCGCCGATCCGGGAGGCCAGCCACCGCGAGGCGCTGTGGGCCGCGCTGGCGGCCGGCGACATCGACCTGGTGGTCAGCGACCACTCACCGTGCACCCCGGAGCTCAAGCGGCTCGACGTGGGCGACTTCGGGCTGGCCTGGGGCGGGATCGCCGGGCTGCAGGTGGCGCTGCCGGCGGTGTGGACCGGCGCGCGGGCGCGGGGACTGTCGCTCGCCGACGTCGTCCGGTGGATGGCGGAGGCGCCCGCCCGGCTCACCGGGCTGACCGGCAAGGGCGGCATCGCCGTGGGCCGGGACGCCGACCTGGTGGCCTTCGCCCCCGACGAGCAGTGGCGGGTCGGGGCGCTGCACCACCGCAACCCGGTGACGCCCTACGCCGGCCGCGAGCTGGCCGGGGTGGTGCGGGCGGCGTGGCTGCGCGGCCGACTGCTCCAGGAGGGTGGTGCGCCCCTCGGCCGTCTGCTCAGCAGAGGAGGCACCTTCCCGGCCCCCTCGTAGGGCCCCGCCGCGAGCGTGCGAGTGGTGGGGGCGAGGGGTCCTTCGACTACTGCTGGGGTTCCTCGCGGGCGGCCTCGTCGAGGACCTTCGGGTCGTCGTCCACGCCGCCGGCGGGGTCGGCGTTGCCCAGGGCGGTCTCGGCAGGGAGCTGCTCGACGTGCTGCTTCGCGCGGGCCTTCAGGTCGTCGTCAGGGCTGGTCATGCGGTGCCTCCCACGGCTCGATGGTGTGTGCCGACCGTCCCCTACCCTCGCTCCCCAGGTGAACCCATGAACTCGACGTACGGATGTGGAGAGCGATGAGACACGCTGAGGTCAGCCCCGCGTTCGTGCACCTGCCCGACCTCGCCCGCCGGGACCTCGGCGGCGCCGTGGTCGCCGCCAACGACGAGTTCTTCGCCGCCCGGGAGAACCTGGTGCTGCCGCACCCGGCCGTCGCGCGCACCGAGTTCGGCCACAAGGGCAAGGAGTACGACGGCTGGGAGACCCGCCGCCGGCGCACTCCCGGGCACGACTGGGCGTTCGTCCGGCTCGGCGCCCCGGGGATCGTGGCCGGCGTCGTCGTCGACACCGCCTTCTTCACCGGCAACTTCCCGGCCCAGGCGTCGGTCGAGGGCGCCGCGGTCGAGGGCCACCCCTCGGCCGAGGAGCTCACCCGCGCCGACTGGCAGCCGCTGGTGCCGCTGTCGGACCTGGCCGGTGACACCGCCAACACCTTCGCCGTCGACTCCGACCGGCGGGTGACGCACGTGCGGCTGACCATCCACCCCGACGGCGGGGTGGCCCGGCTGCGGGTGCACGGCACCGTCGTCCCCGACCCGCGGCTGCTCGACGCCGGCCCGTTCGACCTGGCGGCGCTGGAGAACGGCGGGCAGGTCACCGGGGTCAGCAACGCCCACTACGGCAGCCCGCTGCAGCTCATCGGCCGCGGCCTGGCCCGCTCGATGGGCGAGGGCTGGGAGAACGCCCGCCGCCGCGGCCCGGGCAACGACTGGGTCGACGTCGCGCTGGCCTGCGAGGGCGTGGTCACCCTCGCCGAGCTGGACACCTCGTACTTCCTGGGCAACGCGCCGGGCACCGCCTCGCTCACCGGCCGCACCGCCGACGGCGCCGAGGTCGAGCTGCTGCCGCGCACCCGCCTGCAGCCGGACACCCGGCACCGGTTCGTCCTCGACGGGTCGACGGGCGTGACCTCGGTGCGGCTGGACGTCTTCCCCGACGGCGGGATGGCCCGGCTGCGCCTGTGGGGCCGGCCCACCACCGCCGGCCGCGCCGCGCTGGGACGGCGCTGGTTCGACGCGCTGCCCGACGTCCAGGCGCTCGAGGTGCTGGGCACGCTCGGCGTCGACCCCTCCGAGGCCGGCCGCCTCCTCGGCGCCCGCCCGCTGGGCACCGACGTCCCCGACGCCGTCCGCACCCTCCTCGACGGCTGACCCCAGCGGCGGCGAGCCCGCGCCCCCTCGGGGGGGCCAAAGTCGCGACTTTGGCCCCCCGCACGGCCGGCCGAAGTCGAGACTTCGGCCGGCCCGGGGCCGGTCAGTCGGTAGGGGGGCGCTGCCGGTGGTGAGGTCCGTGTACAGGCCCAGGCGGTTCGCCCACGGGTCGTCGAAGTCGCACCAGGCCACCACCCCGGGCATCCGACTCGGTCGGCCGAAGTCGCGACTTCGGCCGACCGGCGGCCATGGTCGCGACTTCGGCCGCCGGGGGTCAAGGCCCGGGCGGGGCGCCTTCCTCGGCCATGGTGCCGGGCGCGTCGTGCGGCTCCTCGTCGATGACGGCGCCGCGTGTGCGACCGGGGTCGGCGGGCCGCGGCGTCGTCCAGGTGACGGTCGGAGCCGCGCCGATGCCCAGGGCGATGTGCTCGGGCTTGATCGGCACCGCCGGCAGCGGCAGCCCGGTGGCGGCCCGGACGGCGGCCGCGACCACCGGCACCGCGGTGACCAGCGGCGGCTCCCCGACGCCCTTCCAGCCGTGCGGCATGCCCGGTTCGGGGTCGGTGACGTAGGTCGAGACGATCTCGGGGGCGTCGACGATCGTCGGGATCAGGTAGTCCTGGAAGTCCGGGTTGGTGATCAGCCCGTCGGCGACCACCACCTCCTCCATGAGCGCCAGGCCCATGCCCTGCACGATGCCGCCCTCGATCTGGCCGAGCAGCTGGGTGGGGTTCACGACCGTGCCGACGTCCTGGCAGGAGGCGATCTGGACGACGCTGACCAGCCCGAGCTCGACGTCGACGTCGACCACCGCCCGTTGCGCGGAGAAGCCGAACGCCACGTACATGCCGCCCTCGGGCGAGCCGAGCGGGTGCGTTGCGGGGTGCTGGAAGTGCTCGGTGGCCCGGAACGTCTGCCCCGGTGCAGCCGTCGCGACGGGCCCGAGCGGGCGGCCCGCGGCGCAGACCACGCCGTCGGCCACCGTCAGCGTGGCGGCGTCCAGGCCGTGCGCGCGGGCCACCCGGGCGAGCAGCCGGTCGCGGACGGCGAGGCAGGCGCGGTGCACGGCCGTCCCGGAGGCCATGGTCTGCCGGGACGCGCTGGTCGAGCCCGCGGAGGCGACCAGGGTGTCGGGCTGCACGACGTCGACGGTCGTGGCGCCGAGCACCGTGCGGGCGACCTGCTCGGCGACGGTGACGAACCCCTGCCCGACCTCGGCGCAGGCGGTGTGCACGGTGGCGTGCCCGTCGCGCAGGCTCACCTCGGCGGTGGACTCGTCGACGTGGCCCTCGCTGAAGGCCAGGTTCTTCATCGTGACCGCGTACCCCACCCCGCGGCGGACGGTGCCCCCGGCGTTGCCCACCCCACCCGGGATCTTTGCCGGCCCTGTGGGCAGCGGGACGGCCTGCAGCCCCTCGATGACCTCGCGGACCGGGGTGGGGGCGTCGAACCGCTGGCCGAAGGTCGCGACGTCGCCGCGCTGCAGGGCGTTGGTCAGCCGGATCTCGACCGGGTCGAGGTCCAGGGCGGCGGCGAGCGCGTCGAGCTGCGCCTCGTGCGCGAACGCCGCCTGCGGGACGCCGAACCCGCGCATCGCGCCGCAGGACGGGTTGTTGGTGCGCACCGACCAGCCCTCGAACCGGCCGTTGTCGACGCGGTAGGGGCCCTGCAGCAGGGTGACGGTGTTGGTGATGACCACCGGCGAGGTGCTGGCGTACGCGCCGCCGTCGAGCAGCACCCGGCCCTCGACGCTGACGATCCGCCCGTCGGCGTCCGCGGAGTGCCGCAGCCAGATGCTGCCCGGGTGCCGCTGGCGGTGGGCGAGGAAGGACTCCTCGCGGGTGTACTCGATCTTCACCGGGCGGCCGGTGGCCAGCGCGAGCAGGCAGGCGTGGGTCTGGAGCGTGACGTCCTCGCGGCCGCCGAACGCGCCGCCGACCCCGGCCAGGCGCACGTGCACCTTCTCCGGCGGCAGGCCGGTGGCCCAGCCGATCTGCTTCTGGTCCGAGTGCAGCCACTGGGTGGCCACCTCGATCGCCACCCCGCCGTCCGGGGTGGGCCAGGCGAGCCCGGCCTCCGGGGCGAGGAAGGCGGGGTCCTGCATGCCGATCCGGTAGGTGTTCTCCACGGTGACGACGCCCCGGGCGTCGGGGTCGCCGCAGCTGTAGGAGACGTGCCGGTAGACGTTGCCGTCGGGGTGCACGGACGCCGCCGTCAGTGACGCCTGCGGGTCGGTGAGCGGCGGCAGCACCTCGTAGGTGACCGCGACCGCGCGGGCGGCCCGGCGCGCGGTGGCGGCGTCGACCGCGGCCACGACCGCCACCGGCTCCCCGGCGTACCGGACGACGCCGTCGGCGAGCACCGGCTCGTCGCGCAGGACCAGCCCGAAGTGGAGGTCGCCGGGGACGTCGTCGCAGGTGAGGACGGCGTGCACGCCGGGGATCGCCCGGGCGGCGGTGGTGTCGAGCCCGAGGACCCGGGCATGCGGGTGCGGTGAGCGCACGGTGACCCCGACGAGCATGCCCTCGGCGGTCAGGTCGCCGGCGTAGGAGAACTCGCCGCGCACCTTCGCCGGCCCGTCCGGCCGCCGGACCGACGTCCCGATCCCCGGAGCGGCCGACGTCGCCGCGTCCTGGGCGGCCGAAGTCGCGACTTTGGCCGCGGAGTCGGGCTCGGGAAGGGCCAAAGTCGCGACTTTGGCCGGCGGGGTGGCCGGGTGGGGGGTCACGGGGTGGCCGCCCGGCGGGTGCGGGCGGCGGTCTCGACGGCGGCGACGATCCGGCCGTAGCCGGTGCAGCGGCAGAGGTTGCCGTAGAGGGCCGCCTCGATCTCGGTGCGCGTCGGGTCGGGGTTGGTCTCCAGCAGCTCGGTGGCGGCGGTGACGAACCCGGCGGTGCAGATGCCGCACTGCACGGCGCCCTCGGCGAGGAAGGCCTCCTGGACGTCGGACAGCGCGCCGTCCGGGCCGCCGATCGAGGCGATCGTCTCCACGGTGCCGCCGGCGGCGGTCGCGGCGGGGACCAGGCAGGCGCAGAGCACGTGCCCGCCGTCGCCGAGGTCCGCGCGCACCGCGCAGGCGCCGCACCGGCCGTGCGCGCAGCCGGTCTTGGGCCCGCGGACGCCCAGCCGGTCGCGCAGCACGGTCAGCAGCGACTCGTTCCAGCGGGCGGTGACCTCGTGCGCCGTCCCGTCCACGGTGAGGGGGAAGGTGACGGACCCGTCCACCTCCTCGGCGACCGCGGGCCGCGGGTCCTCGACGGCGCTCACGAGCCCAGCCCCGCGTCGACGGCGGCGCGGGTGACCAGCCGGACGGCGAGGACACCGAGCGCGTGCCGGCGGTACTCGGCCGAGGCGACGGCGTCCTCGGGCGGGTCGACGGCGGCGGCGACGGTGGCCCGCAGGTCCTCGGGCGTCGCCTGCCCGTCGAGCAGGGCGGTCGCGGCGGTGTCGACGGCGTCCGAGCGCAGCGGGGTGGGGCCGGCGTTGCCGAAGGCCAGCCGCGCGACGCCGTCCCGGGAGACGACGGCGGCGCTGACCGTGGCCACGAACTGGGCGTTGCGCCGGCCGACCTTCGCGTAGTCGGCGAACCCGGCGTGCACCGGCAGCCGGACGGCGGTGAGCAGCTCGCCCTCGCGCAGCCCGGTGCGGCCCGGGGCGGTGACGAAGCCGTCGAACGGGACGACGCGGGTGCCGGTGGCCGAGGTGAGCTCGAGCGTGGCGCCGCCGGCCAGCAGGGTGGGCAGCAGGTTGCGGTAGGGGAGCGCGCTGACCACGTTGCCGCCGATGGTCGCCTCGGTGCGCACCAGTGGCGTGCCCAGCGACGAGGCGGCCGCACGCAGACCGCCGTCCGGCGCGGTGGTGAGCGCGGCGACCGGGGTGCCGGCGCCGATGACCAGCTCGCCGCCGTCGGTCGCCGTCCCGCGCAGGGCCGCGACCCGGCGCAGGGACAGGAAGCCGGCCGCCGTCCGGTTCCGCCAGAGCAGGTCGGGCATGACCTCGGTGCCGCCGGCGACGACGACCGCCTCCGGGCGCTCGGCGCGTGCGGCCAGCGCCTCGCCGAGGGTCTCGGGCAGGGCGAAACGGGGCGCTTCCAGCAGCACGTACGACCTCGACTTCCGACCGGGGACGGCCACGGTAGCTGCGGAGTGTCACGGGCAGATGACATCCCCGTGCGACCGTTGGACACATCCGGTCGGCAGGATGCGCCCGTGACCGCTGACCTCCTCGTGCACGATGCCGAGCTGATCGCCACCGTCGACGACGCCCGCCGGGAGATCGCCGGGGGGTGGGTCGCCGTCACCGACGGGGTGGTGAGCGCGATCGGCGGACCCGGCGACCCGCAGCCGGAGACCGCCCGGCGCATCGACGCCCGCGGCTGCCTGGTCACGCCGGGGCTGGTGAACACCCATCACCACCTGTACCAGAACCTCACCCGCGCCTACGCGCCCGCGCTGACCGGCGGGCTGTTCGAGTGGCTGGTGACGCTCTACCCGCTGTGGGCCCGGCTGGACGAGGAGGCCGCGTACGTCAGCGCCTACGTCGGGCTGGCCGAGCTGGCGCTGTCGGGCTGCACGACCTCGACCGACCACTCCTACGTGCACCCGCGTGGCGCCGGTGACCTGATCAGCGCCGAGGTGGCCGCGGCCCGCGAGCTCGGCGTCCGTTTCCACCCGACGCGGGGGTCGATGTCGCTGTCGGTCAAGGACGGCGGCTTGCCGCCGGACTCCGTCGTCCAGGACGACGACGAGATCCTGGCCGACTCGCAGTGCCTGGTCGAGCTGCACCACGACCGGACGTCGACGGCGATGACCCGGATCGCGCTGGCCCCGTGCTCGCCGTTCAGCGTCTCGACGTCGCTGATGGCCCGCACCGCCGAGCTGGCCGAGTCCCTCGACGTGCGGCTGCACACCCACCTGGCCGAGACCCAGGACGAGGACGCGTTCTGCCTGGCCACCTTCGGCCGGCGGCCGGTCGACTACCTGGCCGACGTGGGCTGGATGACCGACCGCACCTGGCTGGCGCACGTCGTCTGGCCGAACGCCGACGAGGTCGTGCGGCTGGGTGCCGCCGGGGTGGGGGCGGCGCACTGCCCGTCGTCGAACATGATCCTGGGCAGCGGGCTGGCCCCGGTCGCCGAGCTGCGCGCCGCCGGTGCCCCGGTCGGGCTGGGCGTGGACGGCTCGGCGTCCGCGGACTCCGCCTCGCTGTGGCTGGAGGCCCGGACGGCGATGCTGCAGGGCAAGCTGCGGCACGGCGCGGCCGCGATGTCGGCCCGGGACGCGCTCGAGATCGCCACCCGCGGCGGGGCGGCCTGCCTCGGGCGGGCGGGCGAGATCGGGCAGCTGTCGGTCGGGGCGTGCGGTGACCTGGCGGTGTGGTCGCTGGAGGGCGTGCGGTTCGCCGGCGCGCTCTCGGACCCGGTCGAGGCGTGGCTGCGCTGCGGGCCGGTGTCGGCGCGGGAGACCGTCGTCGGTGGGCGGGTGGTGGTCGAGGGTGGCGCCGTCACGCACCCGCGGCTCGACGAGCAGCTGGCCGTCCACCGCCGGGTGTCCCAGCGCATGCAGGCCGCGCTGGACTGACTCAGTGGGCGGTGAGCCGGTCCGCGGCTGACGTGAGGGTCGCGAGGACGGTCCGCACCGAGCTGCGCAGCGCGCGTTCCGGGCGGACGAGGACGTCGATGTGGCGGGCGAGCTCCATCCCGCGCACCGGGCGGAGCACGAGGCCGGGTGCCGCCGGCGCGGTGTGCCGGGGCATCAGCGCCAGCCCGGCACCGGCGGTGACCAGGGCGGCGGCGACCGTCAGGTCGTTGATGCGGTGGGCGATCGTCAGCGGCCGCCCTGCCGCGGCGCCGATCGCCTCGAGCGGGGCGAGCAGCGGGAAGCCCTCGTGCACGGCGATCCACGGTTCCGCGACGACCTCGGCGGCGGTCACGGTCTCCTGCTGCGCGAGGGGGTGACCGACCGGGACGGCGACGTCGAGCGGCTCGTGCAGCAGCGGCGTGACCGCGATGGTCGCCGGCCACGGGGGACTGGAGTCCAGCCGGTGTGCCAGGACGACGTCGTGGTCGGCGCACAGGGCCGGGAACCGGGACTGGGAGACGTCGTGCTCGGCGCACTCGACCACCGGCCCCCCGGCCTGCAGCAACGCCGGGAAGAAGGCCGCCGCCGCGCTGGAGAAGGCGGCCACGCGCACGGTGCCGCGCGGGTCGTCCAGGAACGCGTCGACGGCCACCTCGGCACGGGCCAGGGCGGTGGCCACGTCGGTGGCGGCGTCGGCCAGCGCCCGGCCGGCGTCGGTGAGCACGAGGCTGCGGCCGCGGCGCTGGGTGAGCGCGACCGGCACGCCTCGCTGCAGGGCGGCCAGTTGCTGGGAGACCGCCGACGGCGTGATGAACAACGCCTGGGCCACCGCGGTGACGCTGCCGCGGTCGCCGAGCTCCCGGAGGACCGACAGCTGGCGCACGTCCATGAAGCAACGCTACATCGGCAGTTGAGCGACTGGTCGTTGTTCTTCACCGATCCCGGCCGCAGGGTCGAGGCGTGCGAACGACAGGGCGGGACCGGGCGACGGATGCCGTGCTCATGGGCGTGGCCCTGGTCTGGGGCAGCAGCTACCTGGTGGCCAAGGACCTCACCGTCGTGGCGCCCGTGCTGGTGGTGCTCACGCTGCGCTACGCCCTCTCCGCGGCCGCGCTGGGGGTCGTGTGCCGACGCGCCGGTGAGCGGACACCGCGCGGGCGGGAGCTGGCCGTGGGCGTCCTGCTCGGGTGCACCCAGGCGGCCGTCCTCACGCTGGAGACCTTCGGCGTCGCCGGCACCTCAGCCACGAACGCCGGCCTGATCATCAGCCTGACCGTGGTCTTCACCCCGCTGCTCGACGGCGCGTGGAGCCGCACCCCGCTGCCGGCGCCCTTCTTCGCGGCCACCGCGGTCGCCGTGGTGGGCGTCGGGTTGCTGGTCTCCGGCGACGGCGTCCGGGCGCCCGGCTGGGGCGACGGGCTGATGCTGGCTGCCGCCGCGGTGCGTGCGGTGCACGTCAGCCTCATCGGCCGGCTCACCGCCCACCGTCCGTACAGCTCGCTGGTGCTCACGACGGTCCAGGCGACGGTCGGCGCCGTCCTGCTGTCCGCCGCCGCCGCACCGCAGCTGGGATCGGTGACGCGCCTGCCCCTGACCGCATGGGCGCAGCTCGCGTACCTGGCGCTGGCCTGCACGGTCTTCGCCTTCCTCGCCCAGACGTGGGCCATCCGGCGCACCTCGCCCAGCCGCGCGAGCCTGCTCATGGGCACCGAGCCGCTGTGGGCCGTCGCCGTCGGGATCAGCATCGGCGGCGAGCGGCTGACCGCCGTTGCAGCCGTCGGCGCCGTCCTCGTCCTCGCCGCCACCTGGTACGGCCAGCGCGTGGAGACCGCCCACCGTCAGGTCCGGCCGGGCCTACCGGTCCGAGCCGGCCGGGACGGGGTCGACGGTGGCGGCGGGCTCGACGGCCGGGCGCTCGCCCAGCCGGACGAGCACGATCCCGCCCAGGACGACGATCCCGCCGACGAGCTGCACCGGCCCCGGCCGCTGCCCGAGCGCCAGCCAGGCGGCCAGCACGGCGAACAGCACCTCGCTGAGGCCGACGAAGGAGCTGGTCCGCGAGCCCAGGCGCCGGACGGCGGCGATCCCCGTCGCGTAGGCGATCGCGGCCGCGAGCAGGCCCAGGCCGAGGATCGGCACCAGCCAGCTGGTCGACCACCCGGCGAACTCGACGTCGGTGGTCGCCGTCCGCCACGGGACGAGCCCGACGAGCGCGGCCGCTCCGAGCACCAGTGCCCCGGCCGCCAGCCCGGCCCACGCGCTGGCCAGGGGCGGGAGGCCGTCCTCGGTGGCGGCGGACAGGATGAAGTAGGAGGCCAGTCCCACGGCGGCCAGCAGGCCCCACAGCACGCCGACCGGGTCGATCCGGGCGCCGCTGACGACGTCGAGCACCAGCACCAGGCCGACGACCGCGACGACCATCCCGGCACCGGTGACCCGGCTGGGCCGCTGGCCGAGCCGCGCCCACGTCCAGAGCACGACGAGCAGGACGCCGCAGTACTCGAGCAGCAGCGCCACCCCGACCGAGAGCCGCGTGACGGCGACGAAGTACGCGAGCTGGGGCAGCGCGACCGCGAGGGCCCCGAACGCCGCGACGACGCGGAGGTTGGACCGCAGCAGGTGCCAGCGTCCGCGCAACTGCAGCACGGCGGGCACGGTCAGGGCCAGTGCGGCGACGGCCATGCGCACCGTCACGGCGGCTCCGGCGCTCCAGCCGGCGCCCAGCAGGCCGCTGGCGAAGACGCCGGCGGTGCCGAACGACGCGGCCGAGAGCACGGCCAGCAGCAGTCCGACCAGTGCGGTCCGGCGGTCGAGCACGGCAGCCACCTCCTCGTCAGGAGTCATCGGACGTACGCTCCTGATGGCGGGACGTTAACAGAGTCAGGAGTCACATGCTCTTTGCCCATGACACCGAGGTCGCGCTGGCGGCTGCGACCGCTCTGGTCAACACCGCGGCGGACGGCCAGGAGCGGCTGCCCGACCCGTCGGCGCTCGCCGACTTCCTGGACACCTGGGAGTTCACCGGCAGTCGCACCGGCACCGCCGACGAGCTGGCCGAGGTGCACCGGCTGCGCGCGGCGCTGGCCGGCATCTGGGACGCCGACGAGGACGGCGTGGTCACCGTCGTGAACCGGCTGCTCCGGGACGGGCACGCCCTGCCGCAGCTGGTCCGGCACGACGGCTGGGGCTACCACGTGCACGCCACCGAGCCGACCGCCTCGGTGGCCGACCGGATGGGCGTCGAGGCCGCGATGGCCCTCGCCGACGTCGTCCGCGCCGGTGCCCTCGACCGGCTGCACCGCTGCGCGGCCAGCGGGTGCGACGACGTCCTGGTCGACCTGACCAAGAACGCCAGCCGCCGGTTCTGCGACACCACCTGCGCCAACCGCGAGCACGCGGCCGCCTACCGCGCCCGCCGCGCCGCCGGCTGACGCCGGCGCTGGGCTCAGGCCTCGGGCGCCCGGACGGCGAGGACCGGGCAGGGGGACTCGAGCAGGATCCGCTGGGCGGTGCTGCCCAGCAGCAACTTCCCGACCGGTGAGCGCCGGTGGATGCCCACCACGATCAGCTCGGCGGAGACCTCCTGGGCCACCGCGAGGATGACCTCGGCGGCCCGCGCGGTGCCGACGTCCAGGTGCCGGATCTCGTGCTGCACGCCCTCGGCCACCAGCCGGGCGTCCAGGGCGTCGAGGTCGCGCTCGTCGGCGGCGGTGGGGCGCACGTAGCCGCTGTCGTCGATGGCGTTGACCACCACGACGTCCGTCCCGCGCCACCGCGCCTGCCGTGCGGCCTCGGTGACGGCCAGCAGGCCCGTCGCATCGGGCACGTACCCCACGACCACGCTCACGCCGGCGACCTCTTCCTGATCGGTGGACCGGCGACGGTGCCGGCGACCCGCGTCATCGTAGGGTCCAGCAGCGGTCGGCGGCGCGCCGTCCGTGCCGGTGGACGCAGGTCCGCCGGCACCTCGACGACGGCGGTGTGTCGTGACCGACCTGTTCGACATCAGCGGCTCGACCGCCCTGGTCACCGGCTCCAGCCGGGGGATCGGCCGCGCCCTGGCCACCGGTCTGCTGGAGGCCGGCTGCACCGTGGTGCTCAACGGCCGGGACGCCGACCGGCTGGAGCGCACCCGCGCCGAGCTGGCCGGGGCGGGACCGGGCCGGGTGGTCGCCGTCCCGTTCGACGTCACCGACCCGGCGGCCGTGCGCGCCGGGGTGGCCCGGATCGAGGACGAGGTCGGGCCGCTCGACGTCCTGGTCAACAACACCGGGGTGCAGTCGCGGGCGACGTTCACCGAGGTGACCGACGAGGACTGGTACCGCCTCCTCGACACCAATCTGACCAGCGCGTTCCTCGTGGGCCGCGAGGTCGCCCGGCGGATGGTGCCGCGCGGCCGGGGCCGGATCGTGAACATCGCCTCGCTGCAGAGCGAGGTCACCCGCCCGGGCATCACGCCCTACGCCGCCACCAAGGGCGCGGTCAAGATGCTCACCAAGGGCATGTGCGCCGACCTGGCCGGCAGCGGGATCGGCGTCAACGCCATCGGACCCGGCTACGTCGAGACGGAGCTGACCGCGCCGCTGGTGGCCGACGAGCAGTTCAGTGCCTGGGTGCGCGCCCACACGCCGGCCGGCCGATGGGGGCGGGTGGAGGACCTGGTCGGCGCGCTGGTGTTCCTGGTCAGCCCGGCGTCGGCCTTCGTCCACGGCCAGGTGCTCTACGTGGACGGCGGGATGTCCTCGGTGCTCTGAGCGGAGGCGCCCCGGACCACGCTGTGCGCTGGGTGCCCGTCCCGGCGCCGGAGTGGGCACCCAGCGCACCGTGCCCGGGCGTCCGCTCAGGAGAGCGAGCCGCGGGCGACCGAGACGCCGGAGTGCGAGGGGTCGCCGTCCAGCGGTTCGACCGAGACGTCGACGACCGGGTAGTCGCCCAGGTCGAGGCCGTCGGGCAGCGGTACCACGTTCGTGCCCTGGTGGACGACGCCCAGCGGCACCAGCCCGGACACGTCGGGCTTCAGCAGCCACACCTCGTAGTAGCCGTCGCCCGGCGACGGGGCGTCGAGGTCCACCTCCAGCGAGCGGACGCCGTCGCGGTCGCGCACCTCGGCCCGGCCGGAGGACTCGTCGGCGTCCAGCGGGTCCAGCGTCGTCGCGGCGACGACCTGGCCACCGCCGTCGCGGGTCAGCGCGACCGCCCCGCCGACGCCGCCCACCAGCACGGCGGCGGCGGCCGCAGCGATCCAGCGGTTCCGCCGCGGCCGCAGCGGGGTGACCGTCGCGAGCGGTCCGGCCTCCGGCTCCGGGTGGGACGCGGGCGAGGCGGAGACGCCGGTGGCCGCCGCGATCGCGTCCCACACCCGCGGCGGCGGGGTCATCTGGGTCGTCGGTGCCGCCAGCGCCGGGACGGCGAGGGCGTCCACGCTGCGCTGCAGGGCGGCGACCTCGGCGCGGCAGGCGGCGCAGCCGGCCAGGTGCGCGGCGTCGGCGGAGGGCAGCGGCTCGCGGAGCGCGGCGAGCGCGAGCTGCTCAGGGCTGCAGTGCTGCACCGTCCACCTCCAACCGGGTCCGCAGGCGCTCCAGGGTGCGCCGGATGTGGCTCTTGACCGTGCCCAGCGGGATGCCGGTCCGGGCCGCGATCTGCTGGTGCGTGAGGTCCTCGAAGAACGCGAGCTCGATGATCCCCCGTTGTGGTTGCCCGATGCGGTCCAGCTCGCCGAGGAGCAGCACCCGGTCGGCCACCCGGGCGTCGACGCCGTCCTGCTCGCCGGGTCGGGCGGCCACGTCGGCGGCCACGGCCTCGGACTGGCGGCGTTGCCGGTCCCGCTTGGCCCAGACGTCGGCGATCTTGTGCCGGCAGATGCCCACCAGCCAGGCCGGCAGGGGGCCGGAGCCGGCGCTGTACCCGCTGCGGCCGGTCCAGGCGGCGATGAAGGTCTGCTGGGTGACGTCCTCGGCGTCCGGGCCGGGCCCGAAGGCGCGCACCGCCATGCCGTACAGCTGCCCGCCCCACCGCTCGTAGGCCAGCGCGAGCGCCTGCTCGTCGCCCTCGCGGAACCGCCGGGCGACCTCGTCGTCGTCCGGTTCCGTGACCCGCCGCAGCGACGTCCGGTCGGTCTGCACGTCCTGACCGTAGAGGTCGATGCGGTCCTCCAGCGCGGTCACGGCCTCGGCTCGGCGACGACCACGACGTTGTCGCGGTAACTGCGCAGGTCCTCGTCGAACGGACCGCCGCAGGTGATGAGCACCAGGCGCGGCGCGCCGGTGCGCGCGAACAGCTCGCCCAGCGGGACGCCGGGCTTGTCGATGGTCTCCCGGCTGGCGACCGTCCAGCGGGTGGTGCTGCCGTCGGCGGCCTCGACGACGACCTCGTCGCCGGGCTCGGCCTCCCGCAGCGGGGCCAGCGCGCCCAGTCCCTGCTCGGCGTCGTCCACGTGCCCGGCCACGACGGCCGCGCCCTCGGCGGCACCGGGGACCGGGCCGAACCGGTACCAGCCGACCCGGTCGACGTCCTCGGGCAGCGTCATCTCACCCTCCGGCTCCACGCCGACCGGGTCGACCGGCGCCTCGATCCCACGGGCGGGCAGCGACAGCCGGACGGGCGGGACGACGGCCGGCGCGACGGTGGGGGCGGCCGGCCGGGCCGTGACCTCGGGCAGCCGGTCCACCGGGAGCGGGGTGGCCGACGGGGCGGGTGCCGTGGTGGGGGCGGGGAGCGCTGCGGCGACCGGCACCCCCGCCACCGGCTCGGGCCGGGTCAGCGCCCAGACGGTCGGGGTGCCGACCGCCAGGGTGAGGCCCAGCGCGAGCACGGCGACGGGGGTGCGCACGGTCGTCCTCCTCGGTCCGGGTCGGTCAGACCCGGCCGGCGACCACGCGGCGGGCGCCGAACGCAGCAGCGCCCAGGCCCAGCGCGGTCAGCGCCACGACGGGCAGGGGCAGCCCGGCGTCGTCCGTGGCCAGGCCGGCCGAGCCGCCGGGGACACCGGAGGGCGAGGAGTGCAGGCCGCTGAAGGTCTGCACGGCCAGCTGGTAGCCGGCGTCGCCCGAGCCCCAGGCGTAGACGGCGGTCGCGGTGCCCTCGGCCAGCGTCAGGTCGGCCGGGCCGATCGCGACGGTGCCGGTCCCGGCGAGGGTGACGTCGGCGGAGACGGTCCCGGCGGGGACGGTCAGCGACGCCTCCTCGGGGTTGGTCAGGCCCGGGACGACGACCTGGCCACCGGCCCGCACGTCGACCGCGGGGGCGGCGGCGGTGTGCCGGACGGTGAGCCGCGCGTCGCCGGCGGCCACCGCGGACAGGTCGTTGACGAACGGCGTCAGGGTCGGCGTGCCGTCGGCGGACAGGTGCGCGACCACCGTGGCGTTGGCGCCCGCGGGGACGGCGACGTCGTCGGCCTTGACGGCCGGGGTGGCGGTCGCCGGGTCGGCACCGGCCGGGAAGACCGCCAGGTCGTACTCGCCGGCGGGCAGGGACAGCGGGTCGGTCAGCGTGCCGGGCTGGAAGTCCGACAGCAGCTCCTCGCCGTTGGCGTAGACGTCGACCGGGGTGTCCGGCACGGCGTGCAGGACCGACACCGTGGCGTTCTCGGCGGCGGAGGCGCCGGTGGCGGAGGCGAGGACGAGTGCGAGCGCGCCGGTGGTGCCGGCGACGAGCGCGAGCGGGCGGGTGCGGTTCACGGAGGTGTCCTTCCGAGGCGGTGGCCCCCCGGCTGGGCGGCCTTCCACCCCCTCTTCCGCCGGTGTCCCGCTGCCGGATGCAGCCTCGTCCTACGGCGCCAGGACGGCGGCGAGGGCGTCGAGCTGGTCGAGGGTGGCGTCCAGGTGCGGGGAGACGCGCAGCACCGGGCCGGCCAGCTCGCGCGGCGCCCGCTCCCGCCCCGGCGCCGCGGTGAGGACGCCGTGCCCGGTGCGCAGCCGGGCCGAGACCTCCCGGGCGTCGACGCCGTCCGGTGCGACCAGGGTGGTGATCGCCGTCGGCTCGTCGAGCGGCTCGACCACCCGCCAGCCACCGCGGCCGTCCAGCCGCTCGCGGGTGGCCCGGCCCAGCGCGGCCAGCCGCCCGCGCACCCGGTCGGGGCCGGCGGCCAGGTGCTCGCCGATCGCCAGGGTCAGCCCGACCCGCCCGGCGACGTGCCCCTCGTGCGACTCGTACCAGCGGGCGTGGTCGACCCCCGCGCCGCCGTCGTCGTAGCGGGCGGGGTCGGTGGACGGGGTCAGCCGGGCGGTCACCGACGGCCGCACGACCAGGAAGCCGACGCCGCGCGGCCCGGCCAGCCACTTGCGCGAGGTGCCGTAGGCCGCGTCGGCGCCCAGGTCGCAGTCGACGTGGCCGAGGGCCTGCGCGACGTCGAGCACCAGCGGGACGCCGGCGGCCCGGCACGCCGCGGCGACCTCCCGGCCCGGCTGGACGACGCCACGGTGGCTGGCGACCACGGTCAGGTGCACCAGCGCCGGCGGGTCGGTGCGCAGCAGCCGCTCGACCCCCGCGACGTCCGCCCGCCCCAGGCCGTCGGCCGGCAGGAGCACCGGCACGCAGCCGACGGCCTCGATCGCGGCCACGTTGTGCCAGTACTCCCCGGGCAGGACGGCGACCCGGCTGCCGGCCGGCAGCCGCCACGCGGCCAGCAGGGTGCGCAGCGAGGCGGTGGCGCTCTCGGTGAACGCGACGTCGGCGGCGGCCATCCCGACCAGCCCGGCGAGCACCGACCGGCCCTGCTGCAGCAGCCCGTCGGCCGCGCCCTGGGCCACGTAGCCGCCGATCTCGGCCTCGTGCCGGGCGTGCCGGGCGACGGCGTCCAGCACCGCCTCGCTCTGCCGGCTGCAGGACGCGCTGTCGAGGTGGACGCCGGCCGCGGCGGGGCGGGCGGCCCGCCAGCGGTCGCCCAGGTCGTCGTGCGGGAGAGGGCTCACCGGCAGCACGCTAGGGCAGGTGACCGGAGCCGCACGCCTAGGTGGGCGCAGACCGGGTAGGGAGTCCTCGGCCACGGCTGCCAGCACGGCGGCTCCGCAGCGGCAGGACGGGGACAGACGCAGATGGACGGGGCAGCCGTGTCCGGCACACACCGGGCACTGATCGGCGCCTCCGACGCTGCCCTCGTCGACGGGACGGTGGCGTTCGTGCAGGCCGGCATCGAGTGCGGCCAGCCCGTCGTCGTCGCCTGCACCGAGGCCACGGCCGAGCTGCTGCAGAAGGCGCTGGCCGACCGGCCGCAGGTCGTCTGGGTGGAGTGGGCCGAGGTGTACTCCAACGGGCCGGCCGCCGCGATCACCGCCGTCCGCCGGCTGGGTGAGCGGCACCGCGCCGACGGTGTCCGCGCGGTGCGGCTGGTGCTCGAGCCCTTCGACGACCCCGACCCGGACTCCTGGCGGGAGTGGCAGCGCTACGACGCCGTCCTCGACCACCAGCTGCACGAGGCCGAGCTGCTCGGCGACGACCCGCTCGAGGTCCTGTGCCTGTGCGACACCCGCCGGGTCGCGGGGCCGCTGGTCGAGGCCGCCCGCGCCACCCACCCGCTCCTGCAGGTCGACGGCGAGCAGCGGCCCAACCCCGACCACGTCGACGCCGAGGCCTACCTGCTCGCGCTGCCGGTGCCGGCCGAGCCGCTGGAGGCCACCGAGCCGCTGGTGCGCGCCGACGAGGTGCGCGACCTGCGCGGCCTGCGCCGCGACCTGGCGCTGCGCGCGGCCGACGCGAGCCCGCCCGAGGGGTCGGGCCCGGCGCTCGAGGACTTCCTGCTGGCCGTCGACGAGATGACCACCAACGCGCTGCGCCACGGCCGGCCACCGGTCGACCTGCGGCTGTGGGCGGGGGAGAAGCGGCTGGTCTGCACCATCACCGACCACGGCGCCGGGCTGCAGGACCCCTTCATCGGCTACGGCCCGGCCCACGGCGCCGACCTGTCCCTCGGCGGCATGGGCCTGTGGCTGGCCCGCCAGCTGTGCGACCACGTCGACATCACCATGGCCGGCGACGGCGTGCGGGTGCGGCTCACCACCGACCTGCCCTGACGTGACCGACCCGACCCGCGACCGGGACGAGGCCGGCCGCGCCCGCAGCGCCCGGCCCCGCGACGCGCTCGGTCGGCCGCTGCCCTACGGCGAGCCGGGCGAGCCGCGGGCGCCGGAGGGCGTCGTCCGCACGCCGCAGGACAGCCTGCGCGAGGCGCAGGACCTGCTCGACGCCGGCCGCCCGTTCCACGCCCACGAGGTCCTCGAGGACGCCTGGAAGACCGGACCGGACGACGAGCGCGACCTGTGGCGCGGGCTGGCGCAGCTCGCCGTCGGGCTGACCCACGCCGCGCGCGGCAACCGGGCCGGTGCGGGCACGCTGCTCGCCCGCGGCGCCCGGTCGCTGGGCACCGCGGGCGAGGCCGCGGCCCGGCACGGCGTGGACGACGCCGGGCTGGTCCGCTGGGCGGCGCGGCTGGGCGCGGCGGCGGTCGGCGACACCCCGATGGACCTCACCCCGCCGCAGCTGCGCGCCGGCTGACGCCGGTCGGCCCGCAGGACCACCCGCACGGGGGACGAGAGCAGGACGGCGGAGCGGTCCTCCGTGGATCATGGGCGGGTGCCCGAGTTGCCCGAGGTGGAGGCGCTGGCGGAGTTCCTGCGGGAGAACGCCGTCGGCCGGATCGTGACGCGCGTCGACCTGGCCGCCGTCCAGGCGATCAAGACCTTCGACCCGCCGCTGTCGGCGCTGGCCGGCCTGGAGCTGTCCGGCGCCTCGCGGCACGGGAAGTTCCTCGACCTCGACGTCTCCGGGGTGCACCTGGTCGTGCACCTGGCGCGCGCGGGCTGGCTGCACTGGCGGGAGAACCTGCCCACCGCGCCGCCCAAGCCGGGCAAGGGCCCGCTGGCGCTGCGGGTGCACCTGGAGCCGCCCGAGGGCGAGCTGCCCTCGGGCTTCGACCTCACCGAGCAGGGCACGCGCAAGGGGCTGGCCGTCCACGTCGTCCGCTCGCCCTCGGAGGTGCCCGGCATCGCCCGGCTCGGCCCCGACGCGCTGGCCGTGGACGCCGAGACCCTCAGCGCGCTGCTGGCCGGCCGGCGCACCCAGCTCAAGGGCACGCTCACCGACCAGACCGTGCTCGCCGGCGTCGGCAACGCCTACTCCGACGAGATCCTGCACGCGGCGAGGCTGTCGCCGTTCAAGACCGCCGACAAGCTCACCGACGACGAGCTGCTCCGGCTGCACGCCGCGATGCGCGAGACGTTGACCGGGGCGCTCGACCGCCAGCTCGGCCAGCGGGCCGCCACGCTCAAGGGCGAGAAGCGCGCCGGGCTGCAGGTGCACGCCCGCACCGGCCTGCCCTGCCCGGTGTGCGGCGACACGGTGCGCGAGGTGTCCTTCGCCGACACGTCGCTGCAGTACTGCCCCACGTGCCAGACCGGCGGCAAGCCGCTCGCCGACCGCCGGATGTCCAAGCTGCTGCGCTGATGGAGTCCCAGGGGTGCGTCTTCCGCGCCCTGGGACTCCATCGGGTCAGGCGTCGTAGCCGACGCGGTCGACCTTGCGGTGGTAGCGGGTGCCGAGCAGGCCACCGAGGACGGCGCCGATCAGCGTGGCCAGCAGGACGGCGCCCAGGGCGATGAGCCCGGCGGTGGTGGCGGTGCCCTCGTCGATCGGGATGCGCGGCAGGTCGAGCTGGGCCAGCACGTTGTACTGCGAGCCGAACAGCAGCCCGGCCAGCGCGAGCAGGACGACGACCACCAGGCCGATCACCCAGACCGCCACGCCCTGCCGCGCGCCGTCGAAGCGGGCCATCCGCCCGGCCACGTACCCGCCGGCGAGGTAGGCGAGGAACAGCGCCACCAGCAGCGCGATGCCGGCACCCAGGCCGATGCCCGAGGTCGCGGAGTCGGCGGCCTGGTCGACCGAGGCCACCTGGTCGGCCAGGCCGAAGGCGAGCCCGCCGGCCGACAGCAGCGCGATCAGCAGCACCGCCATGCCGTTGGCCGACAGCCAGCCGAAGAACGCCGCGCCCCAGGAGATGCCGCCGAAGCGCTCCTTCTGGGCGGCCACCACCTGCTGGCGGGAGGCCTGCGGGGTCGGCGCGACGGGGACGTCGTCCGGCTCGGGGTGGCGGTGGCGGGCGTCGTCCGGCCCGTCGGGGGTACCGACGGGCGCGGCGGCGGCCGGCGCGGCCATCGCCGGCAGCGTGGAGTGCCGCGCCGTGGGGTCGGGGTCGGTCACCGGGTGCTGCGCGGTGGTGTCGTCGGTCAGCCCCGCGGCCGGCCGGCCCGGGATCGCCTGGGTGGCCTCGGCGCCGCGGTCGGCGGCCGGGATGGCGTTGGTGCGCTCGGACGGGCCGGCGTGGCCGGCGCCGGCTGCGGGCCGGTCGGTCGGGATGGCGTTGGTCGCGTCCCGGCCGGCGTCGGCCGGACCCCGGTCGGCGCCGCGGTCGAGCGGGATGGCGTTGGTGGCGTCCCGGTCGGGGGCCACGATCTGGTTGGTCGCCGCGGAGGAGCCCGCGGTGGCGCCGGTGGAGGCGGCGGGAGGGCCGGCCGGCGCGCCGGCCGCGGTGCTCCCGTGGGACTCGGCGGGAGTCGGGTCGGACGAGCGGTCGCTGTGCGCTGCCATGGCGTGCCTCCTGGTGACCCGTGCTGGATCGTCGGCGACAGGGGTGCCCGCTGGGTGACCGCCCAACCGCTCCCGGGGTGCGCAAGATCAACCACTTGCGGTCACGATGGGGCATGCCCTGGGTGACCTTCGACCTGTTCAGCGCCCTGGTCGACGCGCGGACCGGCGGCTCCGCCGCGCTGGCGGAGCTCGCCGCCGGGCACGGCTGGCCCATCTCCGGCACCGAGCTGTACGACGACTGGGACGCCCGCAACAAGGCGTCCCAGCGGGACGAGCCCACCTGGGTGCCCTTCGCCGAACACTGCCGGCGCGCGCTGGCCGCCGCCTACGCCACCCGCGGGCTGGAGGCGGACCCGGCCGCCGACACCGCCGTCCTGCTGGCGACGCTGCCCGACTGGCCGCTGTGGCCCGACGTCGAGACGGCGCTGGCCGAGGTGGCCCGCACCCACCGGGTCGGCGTGCTGTCCAACGTCGACGACGACCTGTTCGCCCGCACCCGGGTGGCGCCGCTGGTCGAGCCCGGCGCGGTGCTGACCAGCGAGCGCCTGCACGCCTACAAGCCGCACCCCGAGCTCTACCGGCGCGCGGTCGCCGCCGGCGTCGCGCTGCACGTGCCCGCCTCCGCGCGGGACACCCGCGGCGCGCTGGAGGCCGGGCTCGCCGTCGTCCGGGTGCGCCGTCCGGGCCACGCACTGGACCCGGACGGACCCCGCCCGGCGCACGAGGTCGACGACCTCGGCGCGCTCCCGGCGCTGCTGCGGGAGGTCAGCGGCGCCGGGACGTGAGCCCGCGGTAGGCCCGGCTGGCCACGGCGGTGACCAGACCGGTCTCGGGCGCCAGGTCGCCGCCCGCGGCGTCCTCGGCCGAGCCGACCTCGGTCCACCAGTCCTCCAGCGGCGGCGGGGCCAGCACGTCGACCCGCTCGCCGGGCCGGGGGACGACGACCTGCACGTCGCGGGCCGCGGCGGCGGTCAGCAGCCGCTGCACCGGCTCGGCCCAGCGGTGGAACGCCAGGTTGAACGTGGCCCAGTGGATCGGCATGAGCACCTTGCCGCCGAGGTCGCCGTGCGCGCGCACCGCCTCCTCGGGGTCCATGTGGATGGCGTGCCAGGCGTCGTTGTAGGCGCCGACCGGCTGCAGGGCCAGGTCGAAGGGGCCCAGCCGCGCGCCGATGCCGGCGAAGGCCGGGGTGTAGCCGGTGTCGCCGCCGAAGAAGACCCGGTGCCGCGGGCCGGCGACCACCCACGACGACCACAGGGTGGTGTCCCGGGTGAAGAAGCGGCCGGAGAAGTGCCGGGCCTCGGTGCAGGTCAGGGTCAGCCCGGCGACCGTCGTGGCGCCGTCCCAGTCGAGCTCGACGATGCGGTCCTCGGGCACGCCCCAGCCGCGCAGGTGCGCACCGATGCCCAGCGGGACGACGAACGGCGCCGTCTGGGTACGGGTCAGGCCGCGCACGGTGGGCAGGTCGAGGTGGTCGTAGTGGTCGTGGCTGATCAGCACGGCGTCGACCGGCGGCAGGCTCTCCAGCGGGGCCGGCGGCTCGTGCAGCCGGGTGGGGCCGAAGGTCGGCGAGGGGGAGACCCGGTGGCCCCACACCGGGTCGAGCAGCACCCGGTGGCCGTCGACCTCGAGCAGGGCGCTGGAGTGGCCGAACCAGGTGACCGCCAGCTCGCCGGCGTCGGCGGGCAGCTCGGGGCTGACCACCGGGATCGGGCCGCCGGGCAGCCCCTTGTGCCGGTCCTCGTGCCACTGGCGGAGCAGCCCGTCGCGGGCGTTGGCCGGGCTCATCGCGGGGGTGGGCATCGAGTTGTGGAACTTGCCGTCGGAGAACTGCGGCGAGCCGGCGACGGTCGGGCGCAGCTGTCTCCGGCCGGCCCCCAGCGCGACGGGCAGGCCCCAGGCGGCGCGGGCGACCCAGCTGGCGCCGCCGAGCAGGGCGGCGGTGGCGGTGACGGTGGCGGTGCGGCGGAGGAACGGCACGGCACCAGCATCCCCCGAACGGCTGTGCGACGGCGAGCGCCCCGCACCGGGAGGGGGTGTGCAGACGCTCGTGCTCTGCTGCCGGACCGGCAGCAGAGCACGAGCGTCCGTGGTGACCCCGGCGGAGGGTCGTCGTTCAGCCGGCGATGGCGGCCACCGGCGGGGTCATCGCCGCCCGGCGGGCCGGCAGCACCGACGCCAGCAGCCCGGCCACCGTGGCGACCACGACGATCGTCGCCACCTGCAGCCACGGGACGCTGATCGTCAGCTCGCCGACCTCACCGAGCGCCGAGGCGACCCCGACCAGGCCGTACGCGCCACCGACCAGCACCCCGAGCACCGCGGCGACCCCGGCGACGAGGACGGCCTCCCAGGCCAGCAGCCCGCGCAGCTGGCCGCGGGTCAGGCCCAGGGCCCGGAGCAGCCCGCTCTCCTGGCGCCGCTCGACGACCGAGAGCGCCAGGGTGTTGCCCACCCCGATCAGCGCGATGACCACGGCCACGCCGAGCAGCCCGGTCACGACGAGCAGCAGCACGTCGACGACCTGGTCGATCGCCGCCCGCTCGGTGGCCATGCCGCTGACCCAGGCGCTCGGGACCGCGGTGCCCGCGATGTCGGTGATCTCGTCGACGACGTCGTTCTGCTCGACGTCGTCACCCAGGCGCAGCCACAGCGTCCCGGGGGCGGCGTCGGGGGCCAGTGCGGTGAGGTCGGCGGCGGCCAGCAGCGGGTCGCCGGTGTCGCCGCTGACCGCGGTGAACGTGCGGGGACCGCCGGCACCGGTGAAGGTGACCTCCTGGCCGGGCGTCACGCCCCACGACTGCTCCGCCCAGCCGGGCAGGACGACCGTGCCCGGCTCGGGCAGCTCCACCTGGGTGGTCGAGCGCAGGACCGGCAGCGCCTGCGCGGCGTCGACGCCCTTGACGGTCGTCTCGACCTGGTCCGGGCCGACGAGCTGGGCGCTGGTGAGCGCCGTCCCGGCGACGACGCCGTCCACGGCGGTCAGCTGGTCGAGCACCGTGGCCGGGAGCGCCTCGCCGTTGCCCTCGACGATGACGTCGGTCGGGTACGCGGCGAGCAGGCCGGCCTGGGCGGTGGCCCGGGTGGAGCTGGCGCCCACGACCATGGCGGTGGTCAGGGTGACGCCGATCAGCAGCGCGGTGGCGGTGGCCGCCGTCCGGCGGGGATTGCGGGTGGCGTTGCCCGCGGCCAGGCGGGCCGGCAGCCCGCCGACCCGGCCGAGGAGCCGCCCGGCGCCGGCGACGACCGGCGGCACCGCGCGCTGGGCCAGCAGCAGGCCGCCGAGGGAGCTGAGGACGACGCCGGCGAAGGCGAGGAAGACCTCCTGGGTGACCACGCCGAGGGCCATCAGGCCGATGCCCGGGAGGACGAGCAGCAGCCCGGCGACCAGCCGGGCCACGCCGCCACGGGAGCGGAGGGGCGCCGGGTCGGCCGGCCGCAGGGCGGCGAGCGGGGCGACCCGGGTGGCGGCGCGGGCCGGGGCCAGCGCGGCCAGCAGCGTGGTCAGCGTCCCGACAGCGAGGCCGATCGCCACGACGTGGAGCGGCACGGTGACCCCCGACAGCGGGATCGGCGAGTCGGTCCCGACGATCGCGGAGACGCCGGCGGCCAGCCCGATGCCGGCCAGCACCCCGAGGACCGAGGCGGTCAGGCCGGTGAGCAGGGCCTCGCCGAGGACGCTGCGGCGGACCTGCTGGGCGGTGGCGCCGACGCAGCGCAGCAGCGCCAGGTCGCGAGTGCGCTGGGCCAGCAGGACGGCGAAGGTGTTGGCGATCACCAGCCCGGCGACGAGCACCGCGATCGCGGCGAACAGCAGCAGGCCGGTGGTCAGGAAGTCGGCGTCGCCGGTCAGGGCCGCCACCGACTCCTGCGCCTGCTCGGCGCCGGTGCGCACGGTGAGCGCCGTCCCGGCCAGCGCGGTCGTCACCGTGTCGGCCACGGTGGCGGGGTCGGCGCCGGCGATCCGCAGCTCCAGGGGCTGCAGCGCACCCCAGGCCACGGCCTGGTCGCCGGTGGCGTACAGCCGGCCGTAGAGGTCGGCGGTGGGGTCGCCGCGCAGGTCGACGATGCCGACGACGGTGACCTCGGTGGTCGCGGCCGTGTCCGTGGCGTCGTAGTAGGTGAGCGAGAGGACGTCACCGAGGGCGGCGCCGGCGCGCTCGCTGACCGCCACCTCGCCCGGCCCGGTCGGCAGCGCGCCGGCGGTGAGGTGCTGCCAGCGCAGCTGCGGGTCGGCGGCGACCGACTCCACGCCCAGGTACTGGCTCCCGGTGCGCCCGGGGAGGACGGCCGAGACCGACGTCTCGTAGCCCGGGTCGACGGACCGGACGCCGGGCAGGGCGGAGAGCGGGGCGATCTGGTCGGTGAGGTCGGCGCCGTCCTCGGAGGTGACCACGGCGTCGGCGCCGACGTAGCGGGCGCCGGCGGCCTCGGCGACGGTGCCCTTCATCGTCTCGTTGAGCACGAGGGTGGCCACGACGAAGCCGACGGCGATGACGATGGCCAGGGTGGAGGCGACCAGCCGGGGCAGGTGCGCCCGGATGCTGGCGAGGGTGACTGCGCGCACGTCGGTCAGCCCCCGAGCCCGCGGAGCGCGTCGATGATCGAGTCGGTCGTGGGCTGGTGGACCTCGCCGGCGAGGCGGCCGTCGGCCAGCAGGACGACGCGGTCGGCGTAGGCGGCGGCGACCGGGTCGTGGGTGACCATGACGACGGTCTGGCCGGTCTCCCGGACGCTGGAGCGCAGCAGGCCGAGCACCTCGGCGCCGGCGGAGGAGTCGAGGTTGCCGGTGGGCTCGTCGGCGAAGACGACGTCGGGGCGGGGGAGCAGCGCCCGGGCGACGGCCACGCGCTGCTGCTGGCCACCGGAGAGCTCGTAGGGGCGGTGCTGGAGGCGCTCGCGCAGGCCCAGACGGGCGATCACGGAGTCCATCCACGCGCGGTCGGGGCGCTGCCCGGCCAGCTGCATCGGCAGCAGCATGTTCTCCTGCGCGTTGAGGACCGGCAGCAGGTTGAAGGACTGGAAGACGAAGCCGATGCGCTCGCGGCGCAGCTTGGTCAGCTGCTCGTCGCGGAGGCTGGTCAGCTCGGTCTCGCCGAGGAACACCTGCCCGGAGGTGGCGGCGTCGAGGCCGGCCAGGCAGTGCATGAGGGTCGACTTGCCCGAGCCCGAGGGGCCCATGATGGCGGTGAAGGCGCCGCGCTCGAAGGACACGTCGACACCCGCCAGTGCGTGGACGGCGGTCTCGCCGGAGCCGTAGGTCTTGCGCAGGTCGGTGGCGCGGACGGCGGTCGACAGCGACGCCGTGGGCTCACCCGGGACGGTCATGACGGGGACGGACACTTCGGCCTCCAGAGGCGGTGATCAGGTCGTGATCACGTTCTCGCCCGGATGCCTCCTCCCGCGTCGGCGCACAGGTGGGTCTTGGCCGGTGCCCGTCTGGGGCCGGGGGATGACCCGGCGTCATCCCGTGGGCTGATCCTCAGGCGTTGCGGAGCAGGTCGGCGGGGGCGACCAGGCCGGTGCGGTAGGCCAGGACGACGGCCTGCACCCGGTCCCGCGAGCCGGTCTTGGCCAGCACCCGGCCGACGTGGGTCTTCACCGTGGCCTCGCTGACGAACAGCTGCGTGGCGATCTCGGTGTTGGAGGCGCCGTAGGCCATCTGCACCAGCACCTCCTTCTCCCGCGGCGTCAGCTCGACCAGCGCCGACGGGTCGGCCGGTGCGCTGTCCGACGGCCCGCTCGCGCCGCGCAGGATCGGCGCGACGTGCTGCAGCAGCCGCCGGGTGGAGCTGGCGGCGATCACCGAGTCGCCGGAGTGCACGGTGCGCACCGCGGCCAGCATCTCCTCGGGCGGGGCGTCCTTGAGCAGGAAGCCGCTGGCCCCGGCGCCGATCGCGGCGACCACGTACTCGTCGAGGTCGAAGGTGGTCAGCACCACGACCCGCGGCGGCTCGGGCAGCGCGGTGACCTGCTCGGTGGCGGCGATGCCGTCGGTCCCGGGCATCCGCACGTCCATCAGCACGACGTCGGCCGGCGTCCGGCGGAGCAGCTCGACCGCCGCGGCGCCGTCCCCGGCCTCGCCGACGACGGTGAGGTCGGGCTGGGAGTCGATCACCATCCGGAAGCCGGCTCGCACCAGCTGCTGGTCGTCGACGAGGACCACGCGGATCGGGCTGTCTGTCATCGGGCCGAACGGTAGGGCAGGACCGCCCGGACGCCGAACCCCCCGCCGTCCCGCGGCCCGGCGGTCAGCCGCCCGCCGTGCAGCTGCGCCCGCTCGCGCATCCCCAGCAGGCCCTGCCCCTGCCCGTCGGACTCCACGATCGCGGCGGCCGCGCCCCGGCCGTCGTCGGTCACCGAGAGCTCGAGGGCGTCCGGGCGCCACTGCAGGCGCACCTCCGCACGGCCGGCGGGCCCGGCGTGCTTGAGCACGTTGGTCAGCGACTCCTGGACGATCCGGTAGGCGGCCAGCTGCGGGCCCGCGGGCATCGGCTGCGGCCGGCCCTCGACGACGAGCTCGACGTCCAGGCCGCTGGACCGGACGTCGGCCACCAGCCGGTCGATCGCGGCGACGTCGGGCTGCGGGGCGAACTCCTGCCCGTCGCCCTCGCGCAGCACCCCGAGCAGCTTGCGCATCTCGGCCAGCGCCTGCCGGCCGGTGCTGGAGATCTGCTCGAGCGCGGAGGTGGCCGCCGCCGGGTCGGCCTGCCCGGCGTAGCGGCCGCCGTCGGCCTGGGCGATGACCACCGACAGGGAGTGGGCGACGACGTCGTGCATCTCCCGGGCGATCCGGGCCCGCTCGGTCGAGGCGGCCAGCTGCATCTCCTGCTCCCGTTCCAGCTCCAGCAGCCGGGCCCGCTCTTCCAGTCCGGCGACCTGCTCCAGCCGGGCCCGGCGCAGGTCGCCCAGCGCCCAGGCGGCGATCACCAGGACGCCGATGGCACCGGCGGTGGCGACGTAGGAGAAGAGCCCGGCGCCGCCGAAGTAGGTCACGGAGGCCAGCACGGCGCCCACCAGGCCGGTCGCCAGCCCGGCGCGGCCGGCCCACCGGGGGGCGTAGGCGGCCAGCGCGTAGACCATCGCCGGCGCGGCGACGTTGGCGGGGAGGAACTGGCCCGGCAGCAGCACCAGCTCGGCCAGGCAGCCCACGACGACGACGGCGGCGGCGCGGACCGGCCGCCGCCGGCGCCAGGCCAGCGGCACCAGCAGCGCCAGCCCCACGACGGCGGAGAGCTCGCCGTCGGGCTGGTCGCCGGAGGACACGACGACGAGCACGAGGACTGCGAGCCCGGCGAGCGTCGCGTCGACGCCGAAGGGGTGCCGCCGCAGCCACCCCTCCATGCGCTGGAGCAGCGGCCGGCGCGGGGCGTCGGTCACCCCCGCACGCTCGGCGTGCAGCCGGGCGCGGCGTTGGACGCCCAGCGCCCAGGAGGCGACCACGACGCCGCCGACCGTGGCCGACGCGGTCGCGAAGCCGTCCACCTGGCCGCTGTCGTAGTAGACGCCGCTGAACAGCAGCGCGCCGACGAGGCCCGTCAGCAGCCCGGCGCGGCCGGCCCAGCGGGGCCCGTACGCCGCCAGCGCGTGGACCGTCATCGGCGCGGCCACGTTGGCCAGCAGGAAGTCGTAGGGCAGGACGACGAGCTCGACCAGGCAGGCGGCGGCCACGATCCCCGCGGTGAGCAGCGGACGGCTGCGCCGCCAGACGAGCGCCAGGCACAGCACGAGGCCCAGCAGGAGGGCGAACGGGCTGCGGTCGGAGTACAGCCCCGCCGCGGCCTGCAGGCCGGTGGTCACGACGGCGAGGAGGCAGGCGAGGGCGAGGTCGACGCGGACGGGGTGCTGCCTCAGCCGCGTCGCCGCGGGTTCGAGCAGCCGACGGTCCACGTCAGCGAGCGTAGGGACGGCGGGACGCGCGGTCGTCGTCCTGCGGGGTGAACCGCGTGTCCACCCGCGGGATGAGGCGGGCGGGGCCTCGGCCCCCCGCGCCCGGTCCTCGGTCGTGTCAGGATCCCCCGGGGGGTGGGTGTGTCCGAACCGTACGAGTTGGGCATCGAGCAGCGCCTGGCGCAGATGGTCGAGGAGCTGGTGGTGTCCCGGCAGGAGACCCGGGTCTCGCGGGCCGAGACCGCGGCGTCGCGCGCCGAGACGGCCGTCTCCCGGGAGGAGACGGTCCTCTCCCGGGCGGAGACGTCGGCGGCGCTGGTCCAGGTGGGCAACCTGGAGACCGCGCTGAAGACCTCGCGGGTCATCGGCATGGCGATGCGGATCCTGATGGTGCGCCGCAACCTCACCGAGGCCGCCGCGTTCGAGGCGTTGACGCAGGCCAGCCAGCACCGGAACCGGAAGCTGCGCGACATCGCCGACGAGGTCGTGCACACCGGTGACCTGGAGGACCTGCAGCGTCGCGGACGGCGGCCCCCGGCCTGAGCGGTCGGGTCGGTGGGCGCTCGCCCGTCCCGTCGGCCCCGCCTGGCAGGGTCGGGGCCGTGTCCACGCCCCTCGGCCCGGCCTTCTGGCGGCTGTACGCCGCCAGCGCGGCCTCCAACCTCGCCGACGGGGTCAACCGGGTGGCGCTGCCGCTGCTGGCCGCCACGCTCACCCGCGACCCGGTGCAGGTCGCCGCGCTCTCGTCGCTGGCCTTCCTGCCCTGGCTGCTGTTCGCGCTGCCGGCCGGCGCCGTCGTCGACCGGGTCGACCGCAAGCGGGCGATGGCCGTCGCCAACGTCGTCCGCGCGCTGGCCCTGGGCGGCCTGGCGGTCACCGCGCTGACCGGGACGGCGTCCCTGCCGGTGCTCTACGCCGTCGCCTTCACCATCGGGGTGGCCGAGACCTTCTACGACAGCGCCGCCCGCGCTATGCTGCCGCAGGTCGTGGCCCGCGGGCAGCTGGACCGGGGCAACGGGCTGCTGACCACCGCCGAGGAGGCCAGCCAGGGGTTCCTCGGCGCGCCGCTGGGGTCGCTGCTGTTCGCCCTCGCGGTCGCGGCACCGCTGCTGGGCACCGCCGGCGGCTTCCTGCTGGCCGCGGTCCTCGTGGTGGGCATCGCCGGCCGGCACCGGCCGGCCCGCCCCGACGGGCCGCGCACCACGATCCGCCGCGACGTCGCCGAGGGCGTCGGCTGGCTGTGGCGGCACCGGTTCCTGCGCGGGCTCACCCTGGTGTCGGCGAGCACGTCGCTGGTGCAGTCGACGACCACCGGCGTCCTGGTGCTCTTCGCCCTCGACGACCTCGGGGTCAGCGAGGCCGGCTACGGGCTGCTGCTCACCGCGTCGGGCGTCGGCGCCGTCCTCGGGGGGTTCGCGGCCGCGCCGCTGGCCGGGGTGATCGGCCGCACCGCCACCCTCGTCGTCGGCTCGGTGGTCTCCGCGCTGGCCACCGGCGCCCTCGCGGCCACGGACCACCCCGTCGTGGCCGGCGTGCTGTTCGGCGCCTCGACGGCCGGCGTCATGTTCTGGAACGTGCTCACCATGTCGTTGCGCCAGGCGCTCGTCCCCGAGGTGCTCTTCGGCCGCGTGCAGGGCGGCTACCGCACGCTCGTCTGGGGCGGCATCCCGCTCGGGGCGCTGGCCGGTGGCCTGCTCGCCGACGCCACCAGCGTGCCGATGGTCTTCGCCGTCTCCGGCGCCGGGCTGCTCCTGCTCTCGCTGGTGCTGTGGCGGCTGCTCGTCGTCCACCGGGACCTGGTCGCCACCGCCTTCGCGGCGGACCCGACGCCCACCGCGGCCTGAGGCCTACGGGACGACGGTCACCGGCCAGCGGCCCACCCGCACCAGCCGCACCGCCACCGACCCGACCACCCGGTGCCCGGCCTGCTCGGAGGCGCCCACCAGGACGGCGTCGGCGAGCACCTCGTCCGCGATGCGGGAGATCTCCGCGACCGGGTCCCCGTGCACGATGCGGAAGTCGGCCTCGACGCCGAGCTCCTCGGCCACGGGCAGGAGCTCCTCGCGCAGCCGGGTGCCGACCTCGGTGTTGGCCTCCCGGACGACGGCACCGGCGCCGGGCACCAGCCCGGCCATCGCCGGGCCTCCCTCGGCCACGAAGACGACCACCAGCCGTGAGCGCTGCCGGCGCGCGAGCCCGGCGGCGTAGGACACGGCGTGCAGCGAGGTGGGCGACCCGTCGACGCCGGCCAGGATCACCCGCGGGCCGTCGGTACCCCGCTCGAAGGGCCCGGGCCCGGGTCGTGCGTCTCCGTCGGGTCGAGGCGTGCTCACGCGCTGGATCGTCCCCTGCCCGCCCCGGCCGGGTTCAGCCGGGCACCGTCACGCGGTCCGGCGCAGCGGGCCGGCCGCGGCGAAGTCGGCCAGCGTCCGCCGCAGCGCCACACCCGGGGAGTCCGCCGGCACGTGCAGCTCGTCGCGGGGGAGCAGCGGCAGCCCGGTGCTCCCCAGCCCCGCCGCCAGCTCCAGGTCCGCGGCGAGCACCGCGTCGGCCTCGGCCACCGCGGCCGCCACGTCGTCGGGGGTGAGCGCGGTCCCGTCCGGCGGGGTGAGGAACAGGCAGGAGTAGACCCGGGTCGAGTCCTCGTCCTCCGGTTGCAGCAGGTGGAGCGTGGTGCGGGCGGCCCCGGTGCCGAGCTCGTCGGTGCGCACCCGCAGCTGGAACGGCGCCCGGTGGACGGCGGTGGTGCGCCGGAGCCCGCCGCCGGCGGACCGCTCCACCCGCACGCTCGTCGACCCGCCCGCCTCCGGCGTCACCTCCGCGACCGGCTCGTGCGTCGCGTCGGCGCCCGGGTGGACGACGGGGACGTGCGCGGCGTCGAGGAACAGGTCGGCCAGCGGCCCGGCCGGCGCTGGGCTGCGGGCGGGTGGCAGCCAGGCGTGGACCGCCCGCGGGTCGGTGGACTCGGGGACCGCCAGCGGGGAGTCCCGTGGCTCGGCCGGGGCGATCCACACCAGGCCGTGCCGCTCGACGACGCCCCAGGCGGGCGGGTCGGCGTCCAGCGCGCCGTCGTGGCGGTGCACCGTCCACGTGCGGCCGAGCAGCCGGGCCTGCACCCAGCCGCCCTCGTGCAGCTCACCGGCCAGCGCCACCGGGTGCCAGGCGTGCGCGAGCGAGGGGTCGAGGTTGCCCAGCACCGGCCCCGCCGGGGTGGGCAGTGCGGGCACCGGCTCCGGCGTGGGGACGGCGTCCCCCGACCGCGGTGGCCGCACCGCCGGCGTCCGCTCGGGGGCCAGCCACACCCAGCCGTCGCGCTCCTCGACCGCCCAGGGGCCCGTGAGGTCGGCGCGGGGCGGTGGCGTGCCGGCCGGGCCCAGCGACGGGATGTCGACGCAGCGGCCCTCGGCGTCGAACTGCCAGCCGTGGTACGGGCACTGCACCCGGCCGTCGACCACCGTCGCGTGCGCCAGCGGCACCAGCCGGTGCGGGCAGCGGGCCGACAGCGCGGTCACCTCCGCGCCCGGCCGCAGCCGCAGCACGACGTAGGCCTGCCCGCCGGCGCCCACCGGCAGCGGCGTCGTCCCGACCTGGGCGGAGCGGGCCACCGGGTACCAGCCGGTGGCGGCCCGGCCGGCCGGAGGCGTGGCGGTCCGGGCGCTCGCGGTCCACGGGGAGGCCATGCACCTCATGGCACCAGGCCGCGGTTTCCCCGGGATTGCGGCCGGGTGCACTCTCGGGATCTTCCGGTGCGCTTCCGTAACCAATGGGACACGAAGTCTGTCCACGTGGGCGGGGACACCCTAGGGTGACCGCGATCACCCTCAGGCCACGCACAGTGAGGTGCCACCGTGACCCCACCGAACGAACGCAAGCTCTTGACCCCCCAGGAGTACCGGCAGGCGCAGGACTCCCCGGAGTTCGCAGAGCTGCGTCGCCGGTTCCGTCGCTTCGCCGTCCCCATGACCGTGGCCTTCCTGGCCTGGTACCTGCTCTACGTGCTGCTCAGCACGTACGCGAACGACTTCATGTCCACCGAGGTCTTCGGCAACGTCAACCTGGGCCTGCTCCTGGGCCTGGGCCAGTTCGTGTCGACCTTCGCGATCACCACGCTCTACGTCCGGTACTCCGGCCGCACCACCGACCCGATCGCCGACGAGATGCGCGAGCGTCTCGAGAACCACGACTTCGGCTCCGCTCCCCGCAGCGGCCGCAAGGGGGCCACCCGTGCATGACGTGATCGCCGCCGACGCCGCCACCATCGGCGAGCCGGCCGTCAACATCTCGATCTTCGGCGTGTTCGTGCTGATCACCCTGGTGATCACCTTCCGCGCCAGCCGCAGCAACAAGAGCGCCGCCGACTTCTACGCCGCCGGGCGCAACATCGGCGGCACCCAGAACGGCCTGGCCATCGCCGGTGACTACCTGTCGGCCGCCTCGTTCCTCGGGATCGCCGGCGCCATCGCCGTCTACGGCTACGACGGCTTCCTGTACTCGATCGGCTTCCTCGTCGCCTGGCTGGTGGCGCTGCTGCTGGTCGCCGAGCTGCTGCGCAACACCGCCCGCTTCACCATGGCCGACGTCCTGGCCTTCCGGATGCGGCAGGGGCCGGTGCGCACTGCGGCCGCGCTGTCCACCCTGGTGGTCAGCCTCTTCTACCTGCTGGCCCAGATGGCCGGTGCCGGTGGCCTGGTCACCCTGCTGCTCGGCGTCACCGGGGAGGCCGCGCAGGCCGCCACGGTCGTCGTCGTCGGCGCGCTGATGATCTTCTACGTGCTCGTCGGCGGCATGCGCGGCACCACGTACGTGCAGGTCATCAAGGCGACGCTGCTCATCGCCGGCGCCTTCGTGATGACCGTGTGGGTGCTGGGCAAGTACGGGTTCAACCTCTCCGCGCTGCTCGGTGCCGCGCAGGACAGCTCGGACGCCGCGAAGACCCCGCGTCAGGTGCTCAGCCCCGGCGCCCAGTACGGCGCCACCGGGACCTCGAAGCTCGACTTCATCTCCCTGGGCCTGGCCCTGGTGCTCGGCACCGCCGGCCTGCCGCACGTGCTGATGCGCTTCTACACGGTGCCCACGGCCAAGGACGCCCGGAAGTCGGTCGTCTGGGCCATCTGGCTGATCGGCGTCTTCTACCTGTTCAGCCTGGTCATCGGCTACGGGTCCGGCGCCCTCGTCGGTGCCGACCGGATCCTGGCCGCCCCGGGCGGGGTCAACGCCGCGGCCCCGCTGCTGGCCTTCGAGCTGGGCGGCACCGCGCTGCTGGGCATCATCGCCGGCGTCGCGTTCGCGACCATCCTGGCCGTCGTCGCGGGTCTGACGATCACCGCGTCGGCGTCCTTCGCGCACGACGTCTACGCCTCGGTGATCAAGAAGGGCCAGAGCTCGGCGGACGCCGAGGTCCGGGTCGCCCGGATCGCCGCGATCGTGATCGGCGCGGTGGCGATCGGCCTGGGCATCCTGGCGCTGCAGGCCGGCCTGAACATCGCGTTCCTGGTCGCCCTGGCGTTCGCCGTGGCCGCGTCGGCGAACCTGCCGACCATCCTCTACACGCTGTTCTGGAAGGGCTTCACCACCCGGGGCGCGCTGTGGTCGATCTACGGCGGGCTCATCGCCTGCGTCACGCTGATCATCTTCTCCCCGGTCGTCTCCGGGGCCCCGGTCAACGCGACCACCGGCAAGAGCACCTCGCTGATCCAGGGCGTGGACTTCTCCTGGTTCCCGCTCAACAACCCGGCGATCGTCTCCATCCCGCTGTCGTTCTTCCTCGGCTGGCTGGGCACCAAGCTCTCCAAGGAGCGCCCGGACGTCGACAAGTACGCCGAGCTCGAGGTCCGGTCGCTGACCGGCATCGGTGCGGAGAAGGCCGTCCAGCACTGAGGCAGGACCCCGGCTCCCGCAACGACGCGGGAGCCGGGCGGCAACGCCCCGCGAGGCGCGTCCCCCGGCTGGGGACGCGCCTCGCGTCGTGTGTGGGCCGTTGCGCCGGGATCAGGTCACCTGATCGTGCGTGCTCCGGGCTCACGGTGGGAGGTGAGCCAGGAGCACGCACGGTGAGCCAGGACGGTCGCTGTGGACGGCGGTAGCGGATGCGGCCCCGCCGGCCGGCTCAGGCGGCGGTCGCGGCGACCGGGACGGTGGCGGAGGCGGTCTCGTGAGCCGGGACGACGGCGGGGCGGCGGCGCCGGGCGACGGAACGGGCGACCAGCCCGAGGAGCACCACGCTGCCGGCGACGGCGTGCTGACCGGGGGCGGTCAGCGCCACGACGATCGCGGCGACGTAGAGCAGGGAGAGCAGCGCGGCCGAGGGCGTCAGGCCGCGGGGCAGGCGCAGGGCGGGGGCGTGCAGCGCGGGGAGGCGCGGCGTGGACGCGGTGGGGACGGACAGGTGCACGGCAGGGCCTCCAGCGAGCGGGCGGATGAGCGGGCGAACGCCCGCCGGGCCGGCGTCCCAGGTCCGCAGCGGGGCGGGACCGGGACGCCGGCACGGCGACGGCGCAGGGGCGTCTCTCCGGTCAGGAGAGACGGGACCTCACTTGAGGGCGTCCTTGGCCTTCTGGAGCAGACCGGTCATCGGGGCCGGCGGGGTGCCGTACAGACGCGGGTCACCCGGGGGCAGGATCGGGGCGTCGGCGGTCGCGGCGATGGGGGCGGCGCGGAACACGTTGTCGGTGCCGTCCAGCGCCGGGCCGTTGGCCCAGCGGCCGTTGGCGGCGTCGGGGCCGTCCGAGGCGTCGATGAACGTGTAGGCGAACTCGGGGAGCTCCTCGCTCAGCGGGAAGGCCTCGGGCACCGGGATGCCGTCCAGGCCGTCGGCCTTGAGCTCCTCCATCGCGGCGAGCCACTGCTGCTGGTGCATGTGGTCGCGGGTGAGCAGGAAGCGCAGCAGGTCCTTGACGCCCGGGTCGTCGGTCATGTTCCACAGGCGGGCGACCTGCAGGCGGCCCTGCATCTCGGCGGTGGCGTTGTAGGAGAAGTCCGCCATCAGGTTGCCGCTGGCGGTCACGTACGCGCCGGTCCACGGGTTGCCCATGGAGTCCATGTAGGAGGCGCCGCCGCCGTTGACGATCGGGTGCTGCGGGTTGTGCTGGCCGTAGCCGGCGGCGGCCTCCTTGGTGCGGTCCGCGGCGTCGGGCTTGAGCGGCATGTGGTCGAGCAGCCGGTCGATCATCGTCACGATCATCTCGACGTGGGCCAGCTCCTCGGTGCCGATGGCCAGGAGCATGTCCTTGTACTTGCCGGGCAGGCGACAGTTCCAACCCTGGAGCAGGTACTGGGTGGCGACGGTCATCTCGCCCCACTGACCGCCCAGGACCTCCTGCATCTTGCGGGCGAAGTCGGCGTCGGGACCGTCGGGCTTGGCCTCGAACTGGAGTGCGTGGGTGTGCGTGAACACGGGCGTTCTCCCTCTGCGTCGTCGGTGCCGCCGCTCTCGCGTCGACAACAGACAGATGCCCCCGGCCGCTGTCACCCCGGTGCCGTCCGGTGGCCCGCAGGGGCCGACCTGTTCAGGCCCCTGCCGCGACCCCCGCCGGACGCCGCGGCCAGACCGTGCAGCTGACCGCCCACAGCAGCTCCAGCCCCAGGATCAGTGCCAGCAGCGGGAACTCCGCCCGCAGCGCCTCGCTGCGCTCGGGCACGTCGACCCAGGCGATGAGCCCGAGCAGGACGACGCCGGCGATCGACACCGCGAGCAGCGTCCGGCCGACGTCGGCCCAGCAGGCGCGGGTGTACGCCGCACCGGTCGGCTTCACCGGGGCCGGCCCGCCGGCGAAGCGGTGGGCGAACCGGACGTCGGCCCAGTGCACGAGCCGGTGCCCGTAGGCGACCGAGAAGCCGAGGTACAGCGCGGCCAGCCCGTGCTCCAGGGAGGCCGTCGCCCCCGACCGCAGGTCCACCGCCGTGGCCACCAGCAGGACGACGTCCAGCAGCGGCGCCGCCAGCAGGAGGACGACGCTCAGTCGCCGGGCGTGCAGGAGGTACCGGGCCGCCAGCCCGCCCAGCACGGCGATCCAGAAGCCGATCTCGCAGGCGATGATCACGGTCAGGACCACGGGTCCCCCTTTGCTGACACAGTTGTGCTCACAACGGCAAGTTAGCACGCCTGTGTACATTCCGGGCGTGCCCCGCCTCATCGACCACGCCGCCCGTGAGGTCGAGGTCGCCGAGGCGGCCTGGCGGGTGCTGTCGACCCGGGGCGTGGGCGCGTTGTCGGTGCGCACGGTGGCCGCCGAGGCCGGGCTGGCCACCGGCTCGCTGCGCCGGGCGTTCCCCACCCAGGACGCGCTGCTCGTCTTCTCCCTGGAGCTGGTGGCCCGGCGGGTGCAGGAGCGCGTCCAGCAGCTCGACCTCACCGCCCCGGCGCCGGAGCCCCAGACGGCCGTGCTGCGGGAGCTGCTCCCGCTCGACGCCGGGCGCCGGCTGGAGATGGAGGTCTTCCTGCACCTGGGCTCCCTGGCCCCGGGCGGCGGTCCGCTCCGCGAGGTCCACGACACCGCGCACCGGGAGCTGGCCGCGGTCGCCGAGCGGGTGCTGAGGTCCTTGGTGCAAGCCGGCTGGGCGCGCGCCGACCTCGACGTCCCGCTCGAGGCACGCCGCCTGCACGCCCTCGTCGACGGGCTGGCCCTGCACCTGGTCCGCCAGGACGCCGGCGCCCCGACCGACTGGGCCACCGACGTCCTCACCGCCCACCTGCGCGCCCTGCGCGCCTGACGACCCCGGCCTCCTGCAGGAGGCCGGCGGTCCGTCGTTCAGCGGTCGGGCAGGCGGACGACGAGGGTGAAGTCGCCGTCCTCGCCCTGGCTCCAGGCCAGCCGGCCGCCCAGCTCGCGGGTCTGCCGCTGCACCGACCACAGGCCCAGTCCGGTGAGGTCGACCGGTGGCGTGGTGCGGCTCAGGTGGCCGAGCACGCGGTCGGCCGGCACCCCGGGCTGGGTGAGCGAGAGGTCGACCCAGTCGCCGCGGCGGTCGGCCCGCAGCCGCACCCGGCGTCCCCCGCCGTGCCGGTGGGCGTTCTCCAGCAGGTTGGTGAGGATCCGCTGCACCCGCGCGTCACCGACCTCGACGTCGGCCGCGCCGTCGTCCAGCCGAAGGTCCAGCTGCTGGGCCGGCAGCCCGGAGGCGGCGACGGAGGCGCGCACCACGTCGGCCAGCGTGCGGACGCCCCGCCGTTCGGAGGCGCCGCCGGTGGCGTCCGCGGTGCGCAGCATGGAGGCCAGGTGGTGGGCCTGGGCGCGGGCCAGCTCCAGCAGCTCCGGGCCCCGGGGGTCGTCGGGGTCGAGCCGGTCCAGCACCGACTCGAGCGCGGCCAGCGGGCTGCGCATGTCGTGGCACATGGCGCGCACCAGCGCGTCGCCGGTGCTCACCGCCGGCGGGGTGGCGTGGGGGAGCCGGCTGCGCACCACGCGCAGCAGGTCGGTGAACAGTCCGGGCAGGGTGGCGGGTCGTGTGTCGGCAGCGAGGGTCACGGGCACCTCCGGGGGAGCGGTCGGTCAGCCACGCCGAGCGCAGCCGATCCTGGGAGTGACGTGGAGGGCTTCGACGCCGGGTCTGGGCACCGTCCCCCCGTGGACGTGGTGGTCGTGGACGACCACCCGTTGTTCAGCCGGGGCCTGGAACTGCTCCTGCCCCCCGAGAGCGACGGGCGGGTGCGGGTCGTGGGAACGACCGATGACGCCTCGGCGGCGGCCGCGCTGGTGCGCCGGCACAACGCCGACGTCGCGATCGTCGACCTGCACATGCCCCCGCCCGGCGGGACCAGGGCCATCGCGGCGATCCGCCGGACCCAGCCGATGGTGCGGGTGGTCGCGTTGTCCGGGCTGGCCGAGGCCGACGCGGCACTCGAGGCGCTGCGGGCCGGGGCCAGCGCGTTCCTGCCCAAGACCACCAGCCCCGAGGCGCTGGTGCGCCCGTTGCTCGCGGTGCTCGACGGCTGGTCGGTCATCCCGGAGTCGCTGCTGCGGCAGTTGCTCGACGACGCGGCCCCCACCGACGACCAGGGCATCGCCGCGAAGCTCTCCGCCGACGACCGGCGGCTGTGGAAGCTGGTCGCGGCCGGCACCAGCACCGTCGACATCGCCACGACGCTGCACGTCTCCGACCGCACGGTGAAGCGGCTGGTGGCCAACCTGCTCCGGCAGCTGCGGGTGTCCACGCGCGTGGAGGCCGCGGCGCTGGCCGGGCGCGTGGGCCTGGTCGCGGACGTCGCGGACACGGGGCGCTGAGCAGGGGGCATCGACGTCCGGTTACCCGCCGGTACGGCGGGCACGCGCGGACCGGACGGTCTCGGTCGTGCCCCAGGGGTGTCGGCGACCGGGCGTGACCGCGGTGGTCCTGCCCGCCGTCGCCGGCGGGGCTACCGGGCCGCGACCCGGATGCCCAGCTCGGCGGCCATCGCCGGCGCCCAGCCGGCGAGCTGGGCGTCGCTGATCGTGCAGCCGCGCAGGCCGGTCACGCCGTCCAGCGCGGTCACCGCGGCACCGCGCAGGTCGACCGAGCGGCTGCGGGAGCCGTTCAGCACCAGCGAGTCGACGGCGCAGTCGACCAGCCGGACGTCGCGCAGGTCGGCGCCGGAGAGGTCGAGCTCACCGATCGTGCAGCCGGTCAGCGTCACGTCGACCAGGGTCGCCCCGCGGGCGTTCAGGAAGTCGACCTTCACGTCCTGCAGGGCCACCCGGGTCAGCCGCGCGCCGGAGGCGGTCACCGCGCCGAACCGGCCGCCGGTCACGACGACGTCCAGCAGGGTGGCGTCGACCAGCGACCAGGCCGGCGTCCGCAGGTCGGCGAACAGGTCGGTGGACAGCCGGGCGCGGTCGAAGCCGACCCCCGCGAGGTCGCACCCGCTCACCTCGCACTCCAGGAGGTGGGCGCCGGCCGCGTCGCCGGCCAGCTCCAGCCCGGCGAAGCGCAGGCCGTCGTACGTGGCGCCCGGGGTCAGCGAGGGGCCGGGTGCGTCCTCGGTCGGCGGGAGCAGGGCGCGCAGGCTGTCGGCGTCGATCGGCACGTGCGGATCCTGCCGCCCTCAGGCCGTCGGGGCGAGAGTGTCGGCCCATGCACCGGACGCGGCGCGGGCGAAGTCGGCGGCCTCGTCGGCGGCCATGTCCCGCGCCGCGTAGCCGCCGCTGCCGGCGCCCACGCAGGCCAGCACGGTGACCAGACCGGCCCGCCGCTGGAACGGCGACTGGCGCACCTGCCAGCCCACCACCGCCCGGCGCTGCAGCACCGCGTGCTCGCGCACCAGCCACCCCGAGCGCACCGCGAACGACCGGGGGCCGGCGGCATGACCGGTCGCGGCGTACCGCGCCAGCCCCAGCGGGACGCCGAGCCCGGTGAGCACCGCCCCGGCCACCAGCAGCGGCCACCAGCCCGAGGTGGCGGTCAGCACGAGGCCGGCGAGCAGGACCAGGGCGCCGGGCACGACGCCGCGCACCACCGACCGCCGCCGGGCCGCGGCCGGGTGGCGCCGCAGCGGGCCGGTGGGCTCGACCAGCCGGTCGGCCAGCGCCCACGCCTGCTCCTGCGGCCCCAGCGGCAGCAGCTGCCCGCGGCGGGCGGCGTCCCCGAGGCCGGTGACCAGCGCGCTGGCGCGGGCCGCGCCGACCAGCCGCATGCCGACGCCCTGGCTGACGGTGCAGCCGCGGATCCGGTCGACCTCAAGCTCGGTGTGCCGCCGGGTGACCAGCCCGCGGGTGGCGATCAGCGACCCGCCGCGACGCACGAGCCGGAAGCGCCAGTTCACGACCGCGCTGCCGGCGATCGAGCCGACCACCAGCACCACCAGCCCACCACCCAGCACCACGGCGGCGAGCACCCCGTCGGACACCCCCGGCCGGGCCACCTCCGGCACGAACCGGTCGGGCACCTCGTCCAGCAGCCGGAACAGCGCACCGAACGCCGCCATGGGCACCGCGAGGTAGCTGCCGACCAGCGGCGAGTACAGCAGCCAGCGCGGGTCGAACCGGGTGACGACCTCCTCGTCCTCCTCCACCACCGGCGCGGCGACGTCCCCGGGTTCGACGCCGGCGGGCACGCCCCGGCGGACCAGCAGCCGGGCGCGCAGCCGGTCGCCCTCGGCGCGGGACACCCCGTCGACCACGAGCTCCTCGCCGGTGGCGCCCACCGACCCCGCCGCGGCGTCCACCTTCAGCCGCACCAGCCCGAACAGCCGGTGCAGCACGGGCGCCTCGACCTCCACGCCCCGGACCCGGTCCAGCGGCACGGTGCGCACCGAGCGGGACACCAGCCCGCGGGTCACGACCATCGAGGTGTCGCTGACCGCGTAGCTGAACCGCCACCACGACAGCGCCGCCCACAGCAGCGACAGCAGCGTCACCCCGACGACCAGGGCGACGACGGTGAGGGTGCCGCCCTCGAAGCCGCGGGCGGCGCCCAGCCCCAGGGCCGCGGGCACGAGCGCCCGCGCCTGCCGGAAGGTGATCGTGTGCAGCAGCAGGACCCAGCGCGACGTGCGCTGCCCGGCCGCCGCGGCCGGTCCGGTCACGTGGCCTCGTCCCGCACCTGCTCCGCCCGCCGGGCGAGGTCCTCGGCGACGCGGCGGGCCACCTCCACCTCGAGGTGGGGGATGCGGACGGTGCCCTGCGACGAGGCGGTCAGCACCGCGACGGTGGCCAGGCCGAACAGCTGCTGCACCAGGCCGCGGTTGACGTCGACGGTCTGGATCCGGCTGATCGGCACCAGCGTCCACGTCCGGTCCAGCCAGCCGGTGAGGGTGTAGACGGCGTCGCCGGTGACCTCCCACCGGTGCACCCGGTAGCGCAGCCGGGGCCGCACCCCGATGGTCACGACACCGATCAGGACGACGAGCGCGGGGCCGACCCAGCGGACGATCGTGGCGGGCGCGCCCGAGTCGCCCGGCACGACGATGATCGCGACGGCGACGAGCACCGCGTAGAACAGGGTGCCGATCACGCCCTGGACGGTCCACAGCCCGATCGCCGAGCGGGACAGTGACCAGGCGGGTTCCCGGGCGGGGGCCGGCAGGGCAGTGGACATCGCCGCCATCCTGGCAGGGGAGGGTGTGAGCCGGGCCGCATCGCCGCGGTGGCGCGCGCCTGCGTGCCACGATGGATCGCGTGATGATGCCCCAGCAGGTGCCGACCGTCCCCGCCTCCGAGGTCCCCGCGGACGCCGTCGTCCTCGACGTGCGCGAGGACGACGAGTGGGCCGCCGGGCACGTCGAGGGCGCCACGCACATCCCGATGGGCCAGGTCCCGGCCCGGCTCGACGAGCTGCCCGAGGGCGACCCGCTCTACGTCACCTGCCGCGGCGGCGGCCGCTCCGCCCGGGTGGCGGCGTGGCTCAACCAGAACGGCTACGACGCGGTGAACGTCGGCGGCGGCATGGGCGAGTGGGACGCAGCCGGCCGCCCCATGGTCAGCGAGACCGGCCGCCCGCCCTACGTCGTGTAGCCGTCATGGAGTCCCAGGGCGCCGGAAACGCACCCTGGGGACTCCATCAGCGGCCGGCGAAGCGGGCGCGCAGGTCCTTCTTGGAGAACTTGCCGACGCTGGTCTTGGGCACCTCGTCGATGAACTCCACGTTCTCCGGCAGCCACCAGGAGGCGACCAGCGGCCGCAGGTGGTCCAGCACCTGCGCCTCGGTCAGCGTCTCGCCGGGCTTGACGACGACGCAGGCCAGCGGGCGCTCGCCCCACGTCGGGTGCGGCACCGCCACGACCGCGGCCTCGGCCACCGCGGGGTGGCTCATGATCGCGTTCTCCAGGTCGACCGAGGAGATCCACTCGCCGCCGGACTTGATCAGGTCCTTGGTGCGGTCGGCGATCCGGATGCTGCCGAACTCGTCCATGGCGGCGATGTCGCCGGTCTTCATCCAGCCGTCCTCGGTGGTCAGCTCGCCGGGGGAGTCGGGCCGGTGGTACTCGGCGGCGCACCAGGGCCCGCGCACCTGCAGCTCGCCGGTCGCGACGTCGTCCCAGGGGAGCTCGTCCGTGGTCCCGGCGGTGACGACCCGCGCCTGGACGCCGAACAGCGGCACGCCCTGCCGGGCCCGGCGCGCGGCCTTCATGGCGTCGTCGGCGTCCGCGTAGCGGGGGGCGAGCGTGCCGCCGGAGGCGACCGGGTGGGTCTCGGTCATGCCCCAGGCCTGGTAGATGGGCAGCCCGACCTGCTCGCGGTAGGCCTCCGACAGCGCCGCGGGCACCGCCGAGCCGCCGCAGCCGATCTTGCGCAGCCGGTGCTCGCGGCCGGCCAGGTGCGGCAGCATGCCCTGCCAGATCGTCGGCACCCCGGCGGTGAAGGTGACCCCCTCGGCGACGATCAGGTCGGCCAGCGCCTGCGGCTGCATCATCGCGCCGGGGAACACCATCGCGGCACCCGCGGCCGGGGCGGCCTGGGCCAGCCCCCACGCGTTGGCGTGGAACATCGGCACGACCGGCATGGCGACGTCCTCCACCCCGATGCCGAAGCCGTTGGGCGCGATCACCGCCATCGCGTGCAGCACCGTCGAGCGGTGCGAGTAGAGGACGCCCTTCGGGTTGCCGGTGGTGCCGGACGTGTAGCACATCGACGCGGCGGTGTTCTCGTCCCGGACGACGCCGAACGCGGCCGGCTCGGCGGCGGCCAGCAGCGTCTCGTAGTCGGCCACCCGCGGGTCGTCGGGCACCTCGTTGGTCCCGCCGTCGTCCATCACCACCACGTGCCGGACGGTCGGCATGGTGTCGATCAGCGGCCACAGCAGCGGCAGCACGGTGCGGTCGACGAAGACGACCTCGTCCTCGCCGTGGTTGACGATGTAGGTCAGCTGCTCGGGGAACAGCCGGATGTTGAGCGTGTGCAGCACCCGCCCGGAGCACGGGACGGCGTAGTACAGCTCCAGGTGCCGCTGGCTGTTCCAGGCGAACGTGCCGACCCGGCCGTCGGCGCTGACGCCCAGGGTGTCCAGCACGCCGCCCAGCCGCCGGGTGCGGTCGGCCCACGCGGCGTAGGTGCTGCGGACCAGGCCACCGGGCCCGTTGGTGACGATCGGGACGTCGCCGTGGTGCTGTTCGACGTGCCGGAAGATCATGTCGACGGTCAGGGGGACGTCCTGCATCAGCCCGAGCATGGGCCGCATGCTGCCAGTGACGCGGCTCACGATCTACTGGTGGCGTGAGCAGAGCACCGAGAGTGGACGACGGCATCATCCAGGTCGACGGCGACCGGCTGGTGCTGCCCGACGGCAGCCCGATCGTGCTGCGCGGGGTCGGGCTGGGCGGCTGGATGAACATGGAGAACTTCATCACCGGCTACCCGGGGACGGAGTCCCAGCAGCGCAGCGCACTGCGGAAGGCCCTGGGCGACGAGGGTTACCAGCGGTTCTTCGACCGCTTCCTGACCGACTTCTTCACCGACGCCGACGCCGAGCACCTGGCCTCGCTCGGCCTCAACTGCGTGCGCATCCCCTTCAACTACAAGCACTTCGAGGACGACGACCGGCCCGGTGAGCTGAAGGAGGAGGGCTTCCGCCGGCTGGACCAGGCGGTGGAGGCCTGCGCGCGGGCGGGGATCTACTCGATCCTGGACCTGCACGCCGTCCCGGGCGCCCAGAACCAGCACTGGCACAGCGACAACCCCACCCACTGGGCGCACTTCTGGACCCACCGGCACTTCCAGGACCGTGTCGTCGGGCTGTGGGAGGCCCTCGCCGACCACTACCAGGACAACCCGTGGGTGGCCGGCTACAACCCGGTCAACGAGCCCGGGGACGCCGTCGGTGAGGCGATCGGCCCGTTCTACCGGCGGCTGGAGGAGGCGATCCGGGCGGTCGACCCCCGGCACGTGCTCTTCCTCGACGGCAACCGGTACTCGACCCAGTTCGACCAGCTCGGCGACCCGCTGCCCAACACCGTCTACACCGCACACGACTACGCGCTGCCCGGCTTCGTCGACGGCGGGCCGTACCCCGGCGTCAGCCGCGGGAAGTTCGTCGACCGGGACGTCGTCGAGCAGACATTCCTGGAGCGGACGGCGTACATGCGCCAGACCGGGACGCCGATCTGGGTCGGCGAGTTCGGCCCGGTCTACACCGGCGACCCCGAGCGCGACGCCATGCGCTACCAGCTGCTGACCGACCAGCTCGACATCTACCGCGAGCACGGGGCCAGCTGGGCGCTGTGGACCTACAAGGACATCGGCCTGCAGGGCCTGGTCACGGTGCCGCCGTCCGCGCCCTACCTGCAGCGGATCGCGCCGGTGCTGGAGAAGAAGGCCCGGCTCGGCGTCGACTCGTGGGGGTCGACCGACGCCGGCGTCCGCGACGTCCTGGGGCCGATCGAGGAGCTGGTCGCCCGCGAGTTCCCCGACTTCCAGCCCTACCCGTGGGGCCAGCACCGGTGGCTGCACGGGATCGTGCGGCACGTGCTGCTGGCCGAGGCGATGGTCGGCGACTTCGGGGCGGTGTTCGAGGGCGTCACCCCCGACGAGGCCGCCGAGCTCGCCGGCGACTTCGCCTTCGAGCGCTGCGTCCAGCGCGAGCCGCTGGCCCGGCTGCTGCGGGAGTCCTCGGCGTCCTGAGCAGGGCGTCCTCCTCCTGCAGGCCGCACGTCCCGGGGTCGGGCCAGCCCGACCCCGGGACACCTGCTGGCGGCATCGTCACCGCGCCCGGTCCGGCGCAGGCTCGGTGCATGAGGACCTGGCGACGGACACGCGACGTGACGACAGCGGGAGGTGGGGACCCGACGTCCGACGTCGTCTCGCTGACCGGGGTGAGCCACACCTACGGCACCGGCGACTCCACGGTGCACGCGCTGCGGGAGGTGACGGTCGGGATGCCCCGCGGGTCGTTCACCGCCGTGATGGGCCCCTCCGGCTCGGGCAAGAGCACGTTCCTGCAGACCGCCGCCGGGCTGGACCGGCCGACCTCGGGCTCGGTGCGGATCGGGGGCACCGAGCTGACCGGGCTGACGGAGGACGAGCTGACCCGGCTGCGCCGGGAGCGGGTCGGGTTCGTCTTCCAGTCGTTCAACCTGCTGCCCTCGCTGACCGCGGCGGAGAACGTGCTGCTCCCGCTGCGGCTGGCCGGCCGTCCCGCCGGCCGCCGGGAGGCGCAGGCGGTGCTCGACCGGGTCGGCCTGGGCGCCCACGGGCACCGCCGCCCGGCGGAGCTGTCCGGCGGCCAGCAGCAGCGGGTGGCGATCGCCCGGGCGCTGGTCAGCGCCCCCGACGTCGTCTTCGGCGACGAGCCGACCGGTGCGCTCGACAGCGGGACGGCGGCCGAGGTGCTCGGGCTGCTGCGCGGCATCGTCGACGCCGAGGGGGCGACGGTGGTGATGGTGACCCACGACCCGCTGGCGGCCTCGGTCGCCGACCGCGTGGTCTTCCTCGCCGACGGCGGGCTCGTCGCTGACCTGGAGCGCCCCTCGGTGCACGAGATCGCCGACCGCATGATCACGCTGACCCGGGGCGCCGGTGCGCTGGTCGCGCCGGGGGTGCGGTGATGGGCAACGGCCTGGCCCGGGCCTCGATCCGCTTCCGGCCGACGGCGTTCGCCGGTGCCTTCGTGGCGCTGCTGTTCGCCTCGGTCGTCGTCGTCGCCAGCGCGCTGTTCCTGCAGAGCGGGGTCGCCCTCTCCGCGCAGCCGGTGCGCTACGCCGACGCGGCGGTCGTGGTGGCCGCCGACGACCAGGTGCGCCACGGCGAGGGCGACTGGGAGACCACCCTCCCGCTGGCCGAGCGCCCGCTCGTCGACGCCGCCCTGGCCGACCGGCTCGCCGGCGTCCCCGGCGTCGCCGCGGTCGTGCCGGACGTGTCGGCCACGGTCACCGCCGGGACGGCGACCTGGTCGGCCGCCGGCTGGTCGCGCACCGCGCTGGAGCCCGGCGCCACGGCGGTCGCCGACGGGGCACCCGGTACCGGTCAGGTCGTGCTCACCGACGCGGCCGCGGGTGCGGCCGGCGTGGGGGTGGGCGACACGCTCGAGCTGGCCACGCCCGGTGGCACCCGGCCGGTCACCGTCGCAGGCCTGCGCACGGTCGCCGGCGGGCCGGACGTCTGGCTCGCCGACGTCGACGCGGCGGCGCTGGCCGGACACCCCGGCCGGGTCGAGGCGATCGCGGTGCGCGCCGCCGAGGGCGTCTCGGCGTCCGAGCTGCGCGGTGCCGTCCACCAGGCCCTGGCCGGCGTGCCCGGACCGCCGACCGGCCTGGTCGTCGTGACCGGGGACGAGCGCGGGGAGGTCGAGACCGCCGGGTTCGGCGCCTCGAAGGAGACGCTGACGGCGATCGGCGGGTCGCTGGGCGGGGTGCTGCTCGTGGTGGCGCTGTTCGTGGTCGTCTCGACCACCTCCCTCGCCGTCGAGCAGCGCTCCCGCGAGCTCGCCCTGCTCCGCGCGATCGGTGCGACGCCCCGGCAGCTGCGGCGCACCGTGGCGACCGAGACGGCGCTGGTCGCGCTGCTCGCCGCCCCGCTCGGCCTGGTCCCCGGGCTGTTCCTGGCCCGCTGGCTGCTCGGCGCGATGACCGAGCGCGGCTACCTGCTCCCCGGGCTCGCGCTGTCCACCGGGCCGGTCGCCTTCCTGGTCACGGTGCTCGTCGTGGCCGGTGCCGCGATGGCGGCCGGGCTGCTGGCCGCCCGCCGTCCGGCGCGCATCCGGCCCGCCGAGGCCCTCCGGGAGGCCAGCCTGGCCGGCAGCCGGCTGGGCCCGCTGCGCTGGGTGCTCGGGCTGACCGCGCTGGCCGGCAGCGTGCCGCTGGCGATCGTGTCGGCCACCGTCCCCGGTGAGCTGGGCATGGGCCTGGCCGCCACGGTCGTGCTCACCCTGCTGCTGGCCATCGGCCTGCTCGGCCCGGTCGTGGCCGGTGCGGTGTCCCGGGTGGCGCGGCCGGTGCTCGACCGGTTCGGGGCGCCGGGCCGCCTCGCCGCCGCCAACGGCCGCACCAACGCCCGTCGGCTCGCCTCGGCGATCACGCCGCTGGTCATGGCCGTCGCCTTCGCCGGCACGATGTTCCTGCTCCAGGGCAGCGTCGACCGGGCCACCACGCACCAGCGCGAGGCGGCCGTGGTGGCCGACACCGTGGTCTCGGCCGGCCCCGCGGGGCTGCCGGTCGACCTCCCCGCGCAGGTCGCGGCGCTGCCCGGCGTCGGCGCGGCGGTGGGGGTGCTGCCCGGCTCGGTGGCGACCCCGTCGGTGGGGGAGCTGCTGCCGCACAGCGCGGCCGGGGTCACCGGCGACCCGGCGCTGCTGACGCAGGCCCTCGACGTCGGCCTCCGCAGCGGGGACCTGACCGCCCTGCGCCCCGGCGGTGAGGGGACGGTCGCGCTCGACGTGCTGCTGGCCGACTCGCTGGACGCCCGCGTGGGCGAGCCGGTGGAGCTGGTCGCCCCCGACGGGGCCACGATCCGCCCGAGCGTGGTCGCGCTCTACGACCGGGGACTCGGGGTGGCCGCCGCCCTGCTGCCGGCGGAGACGCTGCGTCGGCACCTGACGACGCCGGTGCTGCGGGAGCTGCTGGTGCGGCACGACGGACCGGTGCAGGCCGGTGACCTGGCCGCGCTGCAGACCGTGGCCGGCCCGGCGACGCAGGTCGCCGGCCCCGGCCCGGACGGCGCCCCCGCGGTGGTCGGCGGGGCGTCGGACAGCTGGCTGGACATCGTGTTCGCGGCGGGCCTGGCCGGCTTCGCGGCGATCGCGGCGGCCAACACCCTGGTCATGATCACCCTGGCCCGCCGCCGCGAGGTGGGGCTGCTCGGCATGGTCGGGGCGACCCGCCGTCAGGTGCTGCGCACCGCGCGCCTGGAGGCCCTGGTGGTGGCCGGCGCCGCGATCGGGCTGGGCTCGCTGATCGCCTGGGGCACGCTGCTGCCCTCGGTGGTGGGCGCGACCGGGTCCGGGCCGTACGTGCCGCCGGTGCTGACCGCGGGGGTGCTCGGCGGGGTCGTCGTCCTGGCGCTGTCCTGCACCGTCGTACCCACCCGCGTGCTGCTGCGTGGGGCCCGCGCGGGGGCGGTCGGTACGCGAGAGTGACCGCCTCGTACTCGTCAGTGACCAGGGCTGCCCGGCGGTCGTCACCCGTCCGGATGACGGCCGCCGGGCATCGTCGCAGGCGGGGCGGCGGATGAACGCGCCGTTACGCGAACGTGACGGTGGACTTGGTCCCGGAGACTTGACGGACCAGGGTTGTTAGCGCTCACACTGTGTCGGCTCGCACAGCGGCGAGCCTGCGGGCCCTTCGGGTCGCAGATGTCTCGAAGGAGAGATGTGGCAGTGAACAAGAAGCTCGGGCTGACCGCCCTGGGCGCAGCGATGGCGATCGGCCTGACGGCCTGCGGCGGCGAGGGTGCCGGCGCTGCCAGCGGCGAGGCGCCCGCTGCGACTGCGGCCCCCGAGGAGCTGACCATCGGCGTCTCGATGCCGACGCAGACCTCCGAGCGCTGGATCGCCGACGGCAACGCCGTCAAGTCCCAGCTCGAGGAGGCCGGCTACAAGGTCGAGCTCCAGTACGCCAACGACGACATCCCCACCCAGGGCCAGCAGATCGACCAGATGCTGACCCAGGGCGCCGACCTGCTCATCGTCGCCGCCATCGACGGCACCGCGCTGAGCAGCCAGCTGCAGGCCGCGGCCGACGCCAACGTCAAGGTCATCAGCTACGACCGGCTGATCCGCGAGACCGAGAACGTCGACTTCTACGTGAGCTTCGACAACTTCAAGGTCGGCGTCGCGCAGGGCACCGCGCTCCTCACCGGCCTCGGCGTCCTGAACGCCGACGGCTCCGCCGGCACCGCGACCGGGCCGTTCAACGTCGAGCTGTTCGCCGGCTCGCTGGACGACAACAACGCCGGGTTCTTCTTCGACGGCGCGATGTCGGTCCTGCAGCCCAAGATCGACGACGGCACCCTCGTGGTGAAGTCGGGCCAGACGAGCATCGAGCAGGCCGCCACCCTGCGCTGGGCCCAGGAGACGGCCCAGAAGCGCATGGAGGACCTCCTCACCGGCAGCTACGCCGACGGCACCAAGGTCGACGGCGTCCTGTCGCCCTACGACGGCATCTCGCGCGGCATCATCACCGCCCTGCAGGGCAACGGCTACACCACGCCCCTGCCGGTCGTGACCGGTCAGGACGCCGAGATCGCCTCGGTCAAGCTGATCAACGACGGTGTCCAGAGCTCGACGATCTTCAAGGACACCCGCGAGCTCGCCGCGCAGGCCGTCACGGCCGCCGAGGCCTTCCTCGAGGGCAACGAGCCGGAGGCCAACGACACCGAGACCTACAACAACGGTGTCAAGGTCGTCCCCTCCTACCTGCTCCCGGTGGAGACGGTCTACAAGGCCGACATCCAGTCCAAGCTGATCGACTCCGGCTACTGGACGGCCGACGAGGTCGCCAAGGGCCAGTCGGACTGACGTAGGCGCGCCACTCGACCGGGCCCGGCAGCACGTCTGCCGGGCCCGGTCGCACCACCTCCCCCGGCCTCCGGCCGGGGCCACCCGGGCTGCCGGGCAATCGTGCTTCCAGGGCCGGGTGTCAGTTCCCCGGCCCACCCATCGGAGAGGTTGAGGACTACGGAGTCCATGAGCGACAACATCCTGGAGATGCGCTCCATCACCAAGACCTTCCCCGGCGTCAAGGCGCTGAGCGAGGTCACGCTGCAGGTGCGGCGCGGTGAGGTCCACGCGATCTGTGGCGAGAACGGCGCCGGCAAGTCGACGCTGATGAAGGTGCTCTCCGGCGTCTACGGCGCGGGGACCTACGAGGGCGAGATCGTCTTCGACGGCGAGGTGCAGCGGTTCTCCGGCATCCGCGACAGCGAGGACAAGGGGATCGTGATCATCCACCAGGAGCTCGCGCTGGTCCCGTACCTGTCCATCGCGGAGAACATGTTCCTGGGCAACGAGCGCAAGGGCCGCGGCGGCCTCATCGACTGGAACAAGGCCAACGCCGACGCCGCCGCGCTGCTCGAGGAGGTCGGCCTGGCGGAGAACGCCGTGACCCCGGTCGGCTCCCTGGGCGTGGGCAAGCAGCAGTTGGTCGAGATCGCCAAGGCGCTGTCGAAGGACGTGAAGCTGCTCATCCTCGACGAGCCGACCGCTGCGCTCAACGACGACGACTCCGCGCACCTGCTGGACCTGCTCCGGCGGCTGCGCGACCGCGGCATCACCTCGATCATCATCTCGCACAAGCTCAACGAGATCGTGGCGATCGCGCAGAGCACCACGATCATCCGCGACGGCCGCACGGTGGAGACGCTGGACATGAGCGCCCCCGACGTGGACACCGACCGGATCATCCGCGGCATGGTCGGCCGCGACCTGGAGTCCTACTACCCCGATCGCGTGTCGCACCCCGGTGAGGAGGTGCTCCGGCTGGAGGGCTGGACGGTCCGGCACCCCAGCCAGGACCGCCTCGTCGTCGACCACGCCGACCTCAACGTCCGCGCCGGTGAGGTCATCGGCATCGCCGGGCTCATGGGCGCCGGCCGCACCGAGCTGGCGATGAGCGTCTTCGGCCGCTCTTACGGTCGGTACGAGTCCGGCAAGATCTTCGTGCACGGCCGCGAGGTCAAGGCGCGCAGCGTCTCCGAGGCCATCGACGCCGGCATCGCCTACGCCACCGAGGACCGCAAGAAGTACGGCCTCAACCTCATCGAGGACATCCGGCGCAACGTCTCGGCCGCCGGGCTGGCCAAGTTGGCCAAGGGCGGCTGGGTCAACGGCAACGAGGAGACCAAGGTCGCCGAGGACAGCCGGCGCGACATGAACATCAAGGCACCCAGCGTGTCCTCGATCGTCGGCAAGCTCTCCGGTGGCAACCAGCAGAAGGTCGTGCTGTCCAAGTGGCTGTTCACCGACCCTGACGTGCTGATCCTCGACGAGCCCACCCGCGGCATCGACGTCGGCGCCAAGTACGAGATCTACACGATCATCAACCAGCTGGTGGCGGCCGGGAAGGCCGTCATCATCATCTCGTCCGAGCTCCCCGAGCTGCTCGGCACGTGTGACCGCATCTACACGCTGTCGGCCGGCCGCATCACCGGCGAGCAGTCGGTGCACGAGGCCACCCAGGAGAGCCTCATGAAGCTGATGACCAAGGAGAGGGAGCTCGCAGCATGAGCACGTCCGTGGGTTCCACCCAGACCAACAACACCCCGCCCGAGGTCCCCGACGCCTCGGCCAAGGCGCTGAAGACCGGGACGAGCGACCTGCGCGACCTGCTCACCCGCAACCTGCGGCAGAGCGGCATCTACATCGCGTTCTTCGCGGTCGTCGTGCTGTTCGCGGTGCTCACCGGCGGGACGTCGCTGAGCCCGGGCAACATCACCAACATCATCCTGCAGTACTCCTACGTGCTGGTGCTGGCCATCGGCATGGTCATCGTGATCATCGCCGGCCACATCGACCTCTCGGTCGGCTCGGTCGTCGCCCTCTCGGGCGCGGTCTCGGCCGTCCTGGTGATCAAGAACGGTGCCCCCTGGTGGGTCGGCATCCTCGCCGCGCTGGCCGTCGGCATCGCGGTGGGCATGTGGCAGGGCTTCTGGGTCGCCTACGTCGGCATCCCCGCGTTCATCGTGACCCTCGCCGGCATGCTGATCTTCCGCGGCGCCACCCAGCAGGTCCTGAACAACACCTCGCTGTCGCCCTTCCCGGCGGAGTACCAGAAGGTGGCCAGCGGCTTCCTCAACGGCCTGCTCGGCGGCAACGGCTACGACGCGTTCACGCTGCTCATCGGTGCCCTCGCGGTCGCCGGCTACGCGGTGAGCGGCTTCCGCACCCGCGTCGCCCGGATCCGCTACAAGCAGCCGGTCGAGAGCTTCCCGCTCTTCGTCGCCCGGGTTGTGCTCGTCGCCGTCGTCGTCATGGCCTTCGCCTGGCAGCTGGCCCACGCCCGTGGCCTGCCGATCGTGCTGATCATCCTCGGCGTGCTGATCCTGGCCTACTCGACGATCACCAAGCGCTCGGTCTTCGGGCGCCAGGTCTACGCCATCGGCGGCAACCTGGCGGCGGCGACGCTGTCCGGCGTCAAGGTGAAGGTCGTCAACTTCTGGATCTTCGTCAACATGGGCTTCCTGGCCGCGGTCGCGGGGATCATCTTCTCCTCGCGCTCCAACGGTGCCCAGCCCGGCGCGGGCAACAGCTTCGAGCTCGACGCCATCGCGGCGGCCTTCATCGGTGGCGCTGCCGTCACCGGTGGTGTCGGCACCGTGGTCGGCGCGATGGTCGGTGGTCTGCTCGTCGGCGTCATGAGCAACGGCATGCAGCTCATGGGCGTCGAGCAGCAGATCCAGTCGGTCGTGAAGGGGCTCGTGCTGCTGCTGGCCGTGGCCTTCGACGTCTACAACAAGCGGCGCGCCGGCTCCTCCCGCTGAGGCAGTCAGCAGTTCCACCGGCGGGGGGCGGCACCGACGCCGCCCCCCACACCGGGGGCGGCAACGGTGCCGCCCCCTCGGAGGGAGAACCGTGCTGCCCGAGAGTGTGCCGCGCGCGCTGGGCCTGTCCGACGTCGCTGCGCGCGCCGGTGTCTCGCACCAGACGGTGTCGCGAGTGGTCAACGGCCACCCGAACGTCGCACCGTCGACCAGGGAGCGCGTGCAGCGAGCCATCGCCGAGCTGGGCTACCGGCCCAACGCGGCCGCCCGCGCCCTGGTCACCGGGTCCACCCGCACGCTCGGGCTGGTGACCTCGCACATCAACCAGTACGGCCCGGCGCAGACCCTGCTCGGCCTGGAGAAGGCCGCGCGGGCGGCCGGGTACTCGCTCAGCGTCGCCGTCCTCGACGAGGACAGCGAGGTGGCGATGCGCGAGGCGGTGGACCGGTTCGTGGCCCAGTCGGTCGACGCGGTCATCGCTCTGTCCACCTACGGCCAGGCGGTCGAGGCGCTGCGGCGCTTCGAGTCGCCGGTGCCGCTGATCGCGGTCCAGGTGGGCCGCGACGAGGCCCGGCCCACCGTCTGGGTCGACCAGGAGGTCGGCGCCGCGCTGGCGACCCGGCACCTGCTCGAGCTCGGGCACCGCACGGTCCACCACGTCACCGGGCCCACCGACTCCATGGAGGCCCGCGGCCGACTGGTGGGGTGGCGGTCGGAGCTGCTGGCCGCCGGCGCGCCCGTGCCGGAGGTGGTCTGCGGCGACTGGTGGCCGCAGTCCGGGCACGACGCCGGCCGTGAGCTGGTCGCCCGGATGCAGCACGGCGTGGGGCCGGAGGTCACCGCCGTGTTCGTGGCCAACGACCAGATGGCGCTGGGGCTGCTCAACGCCCTGCACGACGCGGGGCTGTCGGTGCCCGGCGACATCAGCGTGGTCGGCTTCGACGACGTCCCGGAGGCCGGGTACTTCACCCCGCCGCTGACCACCGTGCGCCAGGACTTCGCCGAGCTGGGCCGCCGCGGCGTGCAATTGGTGCTGGCCCGGCTGAGCGGTCAGGCCGCCGAGGCCGAGCCGGTCCTGCCGCGGCTGGTGGTCCGCAGCACGACGGGTCCGGTCCACCCGCGAGGGTGACCGGGGCGTTTGACGGGCCTCTTGTTAGCGCTAACAATCGACCACCGTGCCGCGCCCGCGGCCTCCCCGATCGCTGAGACAGCCCATCCACGATGGGCGGAAGGAGCGCCGCACATGGCAGGCGTCGACACGGTGGGGGACGCTGCGGCGGCGATCACCGCGGGCCGCACGGCCCTGGGCATCGAGCTCGGCTCGACCCGGATCAAGGCCGTCCTGATCGGGCCCGACCACGCCCCGCTGGCGGTGGGCAGCTCCGACTGGGAGAACCAGCTCGTCGACCGGGTGTGGACCTACTCGCTGGAGGCCGTCTGGGCCGGCGTGCAGGAGAGCGTCGCGGCCCTGGCCGCGGACGTGCAGCGCCGCCACGGGGTCGAGCTGACCGGCGTCGGCGCGCTCGGGGTCTCGGCGATGATGCACGGCTACCTGGCCCTCGACGCCGACGGTGAGCTGCTGACGCCGTTCCGCACCTGGCGCAACACCAACACCGGCCGGGCGACCGAGCGGCTGAGCGCCGAGTTCGGGGTCAACATCCCGCACCGGTGGAGCGTCGCGCACCTGTTCCAGGCCGTGCTCGACGGCGAGGAGCACGTCGGCCGGATCGACCACCTGACCACCCTCGCCGGCTACGTGCACTGGCAGCTCACCGGCGAGAAGGTGCTCGGCGTCGGCGACGCCAGCGGCATGTTCCCGATCGACCCCGCGACCGGCGCCTACGACGCCACGATGCTGGCCCGCTTCGACGAGCTGGCCGCCGAGGCGGGCGCCGAGCTGGGCCTGGCCGGGCTGCTCCCGGCCATCGCCGTCGCCGGCGAGCCGGCGGGCACGCTCACCGACGCCGGCGCGCGGCTGCTGGACCCCAGCGGCCGGCTGCGCCCGGGCGCGCTGCTGTGCCCGCCCGAGGGCGACGCCGGCACCGGCATGGTGGCCACGAACTCCGTGGCGCCCCGCACCGGCAACGTCTCCGCCGGCACGTCGATCTTCGCGATGGTCGTGCTCGAGGGCGGGCTCGGCGCCGTGCACCGCGAGCTGGACATGGTGACCACGCCCGCCGGCGACCCGGTGGCGATGGTGCACTGCAACAACGGCGCCAGCGAGCTCGACGCCTGGGCGGGGCTGTTCGGCCAGTTCGCCCGCGCGCTGGGCGCCGAGGCCGACTCCGCGACGGTGTTCCGCACCCTGTTCACCGCCGCGCTCGACGGGGCCGGCGACGGCGGCGGGATGCTCGCCTACAACTACCTCTCCGGCGAGCCGATCACCGAGCTCGAGGAGGGCCGCCCGCTGTTCCTCCGGTCCCCGGACAGCCCGCTGGACCTCGGTGCCTTCATGCGCACGCACCTGTACTCGTCGCTGGCCACGCTGCGCATCGGCATGGACGTGCTGCAGAAGGCCGAAGGCGTGCGGCTGGACCGGATGTTCGCCCACGGCGGCCTGTTCAAGACCGAGGGCGTGGCGCAGCGGTTCCTCGCGGCCGCGATCGACACCCCGGTCTCGGTCGGGGACGTCGCCGCCGAGGGCGGTGCCTGGGGCATCGCCGTCCTGGCCGCCTTCGCCGCCGCCGGGCGCACACCGGAGCAGGGCCTGGCCGACTACCTCGGCACGACGGTCTTCACCGGCGCGAGCCTGCAGACCGTCGAGCCCGACCCCGCCGACGTCGCGGGCTTCGACGCCTTCATGCAGCGGTACCTGGCCGGCTTCCCGGTCGAGCGGGCCGCCGTGGAGCACGTGGCCGTGGGCGCCCCGACCACCCCCGAGACCCAGGAGCAGCCGGCATGACCGCCCCCACCGAGAACGGCACGCACCAGGCGCAGCGCGAGCACGTCGCCCACCTGCACTCGTACCTGACCCGCTACGAGCTGGTCACCTGGACCTCGGGCAACGTGTCCGAGCGGGTGCCCGGCGAGGACCTGTTCGTCATCAAGGGCAGCGGCGTCGAGTACGACCAGCTGACCTGGGAGGGCATCACCGTCTGCGACCTCGACGGCAACGCCGTCGACGGCGTCCGGGCACCGTCGTCCGACACCGCCGCGCACGCCTACGTCTACCGGAACATGCCCGAGGTCAACGGCCAGGTGCACACGCACAGCACCTACGCCGCCGCCTGGGCGGCCCGGCACGAGGAGATCCCCTGCGTGCTGACGGCGATGGCCGACGAGTTCGGCGGGCCGGTCCCGGTGGGGCCGTTCGCGCTGATCGGCGACGACTCCATCGGCCAGGGCATCGTGGCGACGCTGCAGGGCCACCGCTCCCCGGCCGTGCTGATGAAGAACCACGGCGTCTTCACCATCGGGCCCTCGGCCAAGGCCGCGGTCAAGGCCGCCGTCATGACCGAGGACGTCGCCCGCACCGTGCACCTCTCCCGCCAGCTGGGGGAGCCCGTCCCGATCGCGCAGGCGGACATCGACTCCCTGTACGAGCGCTACCAGAACGTCTACGGACAGCGATGAAGGAGCACCGAGTGGCATTCGAAGGCCAGGAGATCTGGTTCCTCACCGGCAGCCAGGGGCTGTACGGCGAGGAGACCCTCCAGCAGGTGGCGGAGCAGTCCCAGCGGGTCGCCGAGACCCTCGACGGGGCCTCCGACGTCTCGGTCCGCATCGTCTGGAAGCCGGTGCTCACCGACTCCGGTGCGATCCGGTCGATGATGGGCGCGGCGAACGAGGACCCCCACTGCCTGGGCGTCATCACCTGGATGCACACCTTCTCCCCGGCGAAGATGTGGATCAGCGGGCTGGACGCGCTGCGCAAGCCGCTGCTGCACCTGCACACCCAGGCCGACGCGGCGCTGCCGTGGTCGACCATCGACATGGACTTCATGAACCTCAACCAGGCCGCCCACGGCGACCGGGAGTACGGGTTCATGCTCACCCGGCTGCGCACCCCGCGCACCACCGTCGCCGGCCACGCGGCCAGCCCGCGGGTGCAGGCCCGGGTCGGGTCCTGGGCCCGCGCCGCCGCCGGTGCCGCCGCCGCCCGCGGCCTCAAGCTGGCCCGGTTCGGCGACAACATGCGCAACGTCGCGGTGACCGAGGGCGACAAGGTCGAGGCCGAGATCCGCTTCGGCATGTCGGTCAACACCTGGGGCGTCAACGACCTCGTCGAGGTCGTCGACCGCGTGGGCGACTCCGCCGTCGACGCCGTGATCGCCGAGTACGGCGACCTCTACGACATGGACGACGACCTGCGTCCCGGCGGCGCGCGGCACGACAGCGTCCGCTACCAGGCGCGGATCGAGGTGGCGCTGCGCTCGTTCCTGACCGACGGCGGCTTCGGTGCTTTCACCACGAACTTCGAGGACCTCGGCGGGCTGCGCCAGCTGCCCGGCCTCGCCGTCCAGCGGCTGATGGCCGACGGCTACGGCTTCGGCGGTGAGGGCGACTGGAAGACCTCGGCGCTGCTGCGGGTGCTCAAGGTCGCCGCCCAGGGCCTGCCCGGTGGCACCTCCTTCATGGAGGACTACACCTACGACCTGGCCAGCGACACCCCGAAGATCCTCGGCGCCCACATGCTCGAGGTGTGCCCGTCGATCGCGGGGGAGCGCCCGCGCCTGGAGGTGCACCCGCTGGGCATCGGCGGCCGCGAGGACCCGGCCCGCCTGGTCTTCACCGCCGCGCCGGCCGAGGGCATCACCATCGGCTGGTCGGACCTGGGCGACCGGTTCCGCTGGGTGGCCAACGAGATCGACGTCGTCGAGCCCTCCGAGCCGCTGCCGAACCTGCCGGTGGCCCGGGCCGTCTGGGAGCCCCGGCCGGACTTCGAGACCGCCACCGAGGGCTGGCTGACCGCCGGCGGGCCGCACCACACGGTGCTGTCCACCCAGCTGGGTGCCGAGGAGCTCACCGACCTGGCCGAGGTCTTCCAGACCGAGCTGGTCGTCATCGACGCCGACACCACCCGGCGCTCGCTCGCCAAGGAGCTGCGCTGGAGCGCGGCCTACCACCGGCTGGCCGCGCGTCTCTGAACCCCGGTCACCCGCGGCGGCACCCCCCGAGTCGCCGCGGGTGACCGGACCCCACCTCGAGGCCCCGACCAGGACCCCCTGGCCGGGGCGTCGTCGTCTGCGGGGGCCATGTCCGCGACCAGGGCCCCGGGACGGTCAGCGGGCGGTCAGCACCACGGGCAGGTCGGCCAGGCCGCGGATGACGAACTCGGGACGGCGCACGGCCGGGGCGCCCAGCTCGAGGGACGACGTCCGGCCCAGCAGCGCGCCGAAGGAGGCCTGCAGCTCGACCCGGGCCAGCGGTGCCCCGATGCAGAAGTGCACCCCGGCGCCGAAGGTGATGTGCGGGTTGTCGGTGCGGCCGACGTCGAGGGTGTCCGGGTCGGTGAACACCTGCGGGTCCCGGTTGCCCGCGCCCAGCAGCGCGGCGATCTTCTGCCCGCGCTCCACGGTGATGCCGCCGATCGCGACGTCCTCGGTCGCGGTGCGCTCGAACAGCTGCAGCGGCGAGTCGTAGCGCATCAGCTCCTCGATCGCCGTGGGCAGCAGCGCCGGGTCCTCGCGGAGCCGCTGCAGCTGGTCGGGGTTCTCCAGCAGCGCGAGCAGCCCGTTGCCGCTGACGTTCACCGTCGCCTCGTGGCCGGCGTTGAGCAGCAGGATGCAGGTCGTGACCAGCTCGTCCTCGGTCAGCTTGTCGCCGTCGGAGTCGCGCACGGTGACCAGGTGGCTGAGCAGGTCCTCGCCCGGGGCGGTGCGCCGCTCGGCGGCCAGCCCGCGCAGGTAGGCCACGAACTCCGCGGCCGCGCGTTCGGCGTCGTCCTCGGTCTCCGTCGTCCGGCCGTACTCGTACATCTTCACGATCGCGTTGGACCACGGCCGCAGCAGCGGCCGGTCGGCGGCCGGGACACCGAGCAGCTCGGCGATCACCGCGACGGGCAGCTCCTCGGCCATCCCGGACAGGACGTCGACCGGCGTCTGCCCGGCCGACCGCTCCACCAGCCCGTCGACGAGGGAGTCGGCCAGCTCCTGCACCCACGGCCGCAGCCGCTCCACGTGCCCCCGGGCGAAGGCGGCGCTGATCAGCCGCCGCAGCCGGGTGTGCGTGGGCGGCTCCATCTCCAGGATGGCGTTGCGGTGGATCAGGTTGAAGCTCTCGAACCGCTGCGCCGGTTCCTTGTCCGACCAGATGCGCCCCAGCCGCCGGTCCCGCAGCACGGCGTTGGACTCGGCGTGGGTGAACGCCAGCCAGAGGCCCATCTCCTCCGACCACTGCACCGGCGCCTGCGCGCGGGCGGCGGCGAAGGCGGGGTAGGGGTCGGCCACGACGGCCGGGTCGGCGAGGTCCAGCGGCGGGGGCACGAGCGTCACCTCCGGAGGGTACGAGCCGCGCGCCGCATAACCTGGGGCGCATGGCCCGCACTGCTACCCGCCGTCCCGCCGCTGCGCCCGCGGCCGAGGGTGAGATCAACCCCAAGGCGCCCTGCCCCTGCGGCTCCGGCCGCCGCTACAAGCACTGCCACGGCTCGGGCTACGCCCAGCCGGTGCTGCGCCCGTTCGAGGGCCTGCCCGGCGAGCCCGACTGGGTGGCGATGCGCGAGCTGGTCCCGGCGGCCACGGCGACGCTGACCACCACCGAGGGCCGCGCGGTCACCCTGGCCAGCGTGCTGCCCGGCGCCGTCCCGGCGCTCGTCCGCGCCGGCGGCGAGATCCTGCTCGGCGTCCAGCTCCCCACCTCCTCCGACGACGTCAGCCGCGACCTCGGGACGGCGCTGGCCGCCGCCCTGCAGGCCCCCGCCGGCGCCCCGGTCGACCCGGGCCCGATCGGCGGCGCGGGCTCGGCCGGCCCCCGGCTGCAGGAGCTGCTCGACCTCTCCGCGCCCTTCGAGGTCACCGTGCACGACGACTTCGGCTTCTGGCTGGAGGGCGCCGAGCTCGACGCCGCCACCCGGGCCGGGCTCGAGCAGGCCAACGAGATGGTCATGCCGACCGTCCGGCTCGCCGGCCTGGAGGCCGCCTACTGGTGCCGCCCGAGCACCGACCGCGCGCACGTGCGGTGGGCCCGCCCCGAGCCGGAGGAGGCGCTGCTCGACGCGCTGGCCCGGCTCTCCGCGGCCGAGCAGCTCACCCTGGGCGAGGGCACCCGGTACGCCGGCGCCTTCCGCGCGCTGGGCCTCGTCGTCCCGGTGTGGGACGTCCCGGCCGAGGCGCCGGGCGCCGACTGGGCCGGTCCGTCGTCCGAGCTGGACGCCCGGCTGGCCGACGCGCTGGCCGTGACCGACCCCCTGACCAGCGACGAGCGCCGCGCCCGCGCAGGACTGCTCTCCCGCCAGGTCACCCTGCGCTGACCCCAGACGGTGATCAGGTCCCCTGATCACCGTCTGTCCCCCTGCACCAGCGTTGGTGCAGGGGGACAGATTTCGATCAGGGGACCTGATCCAACCCGCGGGAACCCGGGACCGACGGCGGACGACTGTCCGGGCGTGCGGCGGCGGTCCGGTCACCGGCCTACCGTGGTGGCGGCACGCAGGACTGAGGAGGACGACGGTGGGCGAGCACGACATGGGCGGCATGGACGGCATGGGCGGGATGCACATGCACGTCCCGGAGCTGCCGCCCACCCTGGGCCGTGTCCTGGCCCTGGACCTGGGCGCCGCCTCGCCGGTCGCCTGGCTCGCCGTCCTGATGGCCCTCGGCTACGGGGTGGGGCTGCTGCGCCTGCGGCAGCGGGGCGTGCACTGGTCGGCGCTGCGCACCGTGACCTGGATGCTCGGCTGCGCGAGCCTGTTCTTCGTCACCGCCAGCGGCCTGCAGACCTACGGCATGGCGCTGTTCAGCCTGCACATGGTCCAGCACATGGTGCTGACGATGATCACGCCGCTGCTGCTGCTCATGGGCGCCCCGGTCACGCTGGCGCTGCGCGCGCTCCCGGCCGACCAGGGCCCGGCGGGCATGCCCCGGCGGTTGCTGCTGACCGGGCTGCACAGCCGGCTCGGGCAGGCGGTCTCCTCACCGCTGTTCACCGTGCCGCTGTTCATCGCCAGCCTCTACGGCGTCTACTTCACCCCGCTGTTCGACGACCTGATGTCGACCACGCCCGGCCACACGTTCATGCTGCTGCACTTCCTGGCCACCGGGATGCTGTTCTTCGGCCCGATCCTGGCGATCGACCCGTGGCCGCGCCGGTCCGGGCACGGCGGCCGGATGCTCGAGCTGCTGCTGCCCGCGCCGTTCCACGCCTTCTTCGGCGTCATCGTGATGATGAGCAACACCGAGTTGCTCACCAGCTTCGCCGCCCCGCCGGCGTCCTGGGGCATCGACCCGCTGTTCGACCAGGGTGCGGCCGGTGGCATCGCGTGGTCGTTCGGTGAGTTCCCGACGGTGCTGGTGCTCGCGGTGGTGTTCTTCCAGTGGGCCAGGTCCGAGGAGCGGTCGAACAAGGCCGCCGACCGCGCCCGCGACCGGGCCATCGCCCGCGGCGAGAGCGGCGACGACCCGGCCCTGGTCGCCTACAACGAGCGCCTGCGCCGGCTGGCCGCCCAGAACGGCTGACGCACCCCCGAGGGCGGGAGTGGCCACTTCCGCCCTCCCCGGGACACTCAGGACGGACGGCGGCTGCGCGGGTGGTCGGCGGCCTGCAGGGCCTCGACCAGGTCGGCGCGGGCGCGGGCCACGCGGGAGCGGATGGTGCCGATCGGGCAGCCGACCACCTCGGCCGCCTCGGCGTAGGGCAGCCCGATCAGCTGGGTGAGCACGAAGGCCTCGCGCCGCTCGGGGTCGAGCCGGTCGAGGGCGTCCTGCGCCGCGACCGTGCCGCCGACCTCGTCGACGGGGACGTCCCGTTCGAGCGCGGCCAGGTCGGTGTCGTCGGAGACCAGCACCAGCCCGCGGCGCTTGCGGCTGCGCAGGTGGTCGGCGCAGACCCGGCGGGCGATCGACAGCAGCCAGGTGCGCAGCGACGAGCGGCCCTCGAAGCGGGCCAGCGCCGGCAGCGCCCGCAGGTAGGTCTCCTGGGTGAGGTCCTCGGCCACCTGGCGGTCGGCGAGGTGGACGCACAGCCGCCACACGTCGGCCTGCGTCTCCCGGATCAGCGCCGCCTGCGCGGCCGGGTCGCCCTGGGCAGCACGGGCCGCCAGGTCCTCCAGCTGCCCCACCCACGGCCTCCCGGGAACTCATCGCCTGTCGTGGGCGACTATGCCAGCGTGCACTGTGCTCCCTTTCGAGAGGCCGTCTCGGCCGGCCTGGACGGCGAGCCCCTCGGCATGCCCCAGGAACGGCTCGACGAGCACCTCGCCGGCTGCCTGACCTGCCGGAACTGGGCCGACGCCGCCGCCGAGGTGACCCGTCGTGCCCGGCTGGCCCCGGCCGCCGCCGTGCCCGACGTCACGGCCGCGGTGCTCGCCCGGCTGCCCGAGGGCGGCCGGGCGGTGGGCCGGCGGGGACGCGTGACCGGCCTCGCTCTCCGGGCGGCCCTGCTGGTCGTCGGCGTCGCGCAGCTCGCCGTCGGGTGGCCGGCGCTGACCGGCGCCATGGACGCCGCGGGCTCGGTGCACCTGGCGCACGAGACCGGCGCGTGGAACCTCGGGCTGGCCGTGTGCTTCCTCGGCGTCGCCGCGCTGCCCCGGTTGGCCCCCGGGTCGCTGCCGTTCCTGCTGTCCTTCACCGCGCTGCTCAGCTGGGTGACGCTGCACGACCTGGGTGCGGGGCACGTGCACGGTTCCCGGGCCACCGGGCACCTGCTGCTGCTCGCCGGCGCGGTGCTGGTGAGCCTGCTGGCGTTCCGGGGCCGCGCCGCCCGCACCGGTCCGCGGCCGACCGGGACGGCGTGGCCGGCGCGCCGGCGCCATGCGCCCGGCGGCGCCGCGCCCGCCCCGGTGAGCCGGACCGGGCCGTGGCCGGGCGACGCGGTCGCCTCCGTCGGCCCGGGCCAGGCTGCTGCGGCCGCCGGCGACGGTCACGCGGTCGCCGCCGGTGGGGAGCAGCAGGCGGCCTGACCCGCGACGGGTCAGGCCGGCAGGGGGTCCCGCAGCACCGGGCAGGACATGCAGCGCGGTCCGCCGCGGCCGCTGCCCAGCTCCGACCCGGCGATGGCCAGCACCTCGATCCCGGCGGCCTCGAGTGCGGCGTTGGTGACCGTGTTGCGCTCGTAGGCCACCGCCAGCCGGGGCGCCAGCGCGAGGGTGTTGTTGCCGTCGTCCCACTGCTCGCGCTCGGCGGTCACCGGGTCCAGGCCGGTGTCGATCACCCGCAGTCGGTCGATGCCCATGGCCGCGGCGGCCGCGACCAGGAACGGCTGCGGCCCGGTGACCGACAGCTCGGTGGTGTCGGCGTCGTCGGGCGGCTCGTCGCCGGCGGTCACCGTCCAGGCCTGGAGGGAGTCGGCGACGGCGGGGTACATGACCAGCGCATCGGCGTCGACCATCGTGGCGATGGTGTCCAGGTGCATGGTGGCCCGCTCCTGGGCGATCGGGACGACCAGCACCGTGGACGCCAGCCCGCGGGCGAACACCCGCCGGGCCAGCCGCTCGGCGCCACCGGCGGTCGTCCGCTCGCCCACGCCCACGGCCAGCACGCCCGGCGCCAGCAGCAGGACGTCGCCGCCCTCCAGGTGCTCCAGGTGCGGACCGTAGAGCTGCTCGACCCCGGCGAACCGCGGGTGGTGGGTGTACAGCGCCGCGGTGAGCGCGCTCTCCCGGTCGCGGGCCGGCATCGCCAGCGACGTGACGGCGACCTGCCCGCCCACCCAGACCGAGGAGTCGCGGGTGAACATCAGGTTGGGCAGCGGCGGGACGACGAACTCGCCCCGGCCCATCAGCTGGTAGGCCAGCCCGCGGCCGCCGCGCAGCTCGTCGTGGGCCACCCCCACGATCAGCGCCCGCGCGAGGTCCTCGGGGGCCAGGCCGGCCAGGTGTGCGGTGGTGGCGTGCCGCAGCGTGGCGCCCAGCCGCGGGTCGTCGACGGCGGCGGCGATCACCTCGTCCCGGGCCGGGGGCAGCGCCATGACCTCGGCCAGCAGCCGGTCCAGGTGCAGCACCTCGACCCCGCGCTCGGTCAGCGCGGCGGCGAACGCGTCGTGCTCCTCCTGGGCGCGGTCGACCCACGGGACCCCGTCGAAGAGCAGCTGGTCGTTGTTGCGCGGGGTCAGCCGGCGCAGCTCGTCGCCGGGGCGGTGCAGCAGCACGGTGCGCAGCCGGCCCACCTCGCTGCGGACGCCCACGGGAGCGGAGGTCGGGCTCGCGGCGGTCATGCCGTCGAGCCTCGCCGATCCCGATCGCCGGGGCCAGCCCGGCTCACCCGCCGGTGCCGGCGGGTGGGCCCGAGGGCCCACCCGCCCGCGGGGCGTCAGCGGGTGGTGACCCGCAGGACGAACCGGCCGCCGTCGTCGGTGGTCGAGGCGCTGAACCCGAGCGCGCCCAGCGCGGCGTACTCCTGGGCCTGGGCGGCGTCGTCGCCGCCCTGCGCGACGACCTCGTCGATCAGCTCCCCCAGGTCGACGAACCCGATGGCCCCGGCGTCGTCGGGGTCGGCGACGGCCGCCCGGAACGCCTCGGTGTCCCCGAGCCCGCCGTCCGCGGCGAGCGCGTCGGCGAGCGCCGGGTCGCTGGCCAGGACGTAGCCGTCGTCGAGCGGGGAGACGGCGACCGGCAGCTCGGCGTCCCCGGCCACGCGGTCGATCACCTCGGTGGCCCGCTGCGGGTCGTCGGTGCGGACCCGGGCGCCGAACTGCGGCGCCGCGAGGTCGCCGGTGACGGCCACCGCGAGGTCGGTGCCCAGGACGGCGCCCAGGTCGGCGGGCAGGTCGAGACCGAGCGCCTCGATCTGCTCCTCGAACTCCGGCGGGATGCCCGACTCCTGCAGGGTGGCCCAGGACGTCGTGAGCGCCTCGCCGAGACCGCTGACCGACAGCGCGGCCACCGTGTCCGCGGGCAGGTCGGCGGCCAGGCCGGTGGGCTCGGTGGCCGCCGTGGAGGTGGTGGGCGCGGTGCCGCGGGTCAGGCCGGTGACCTCGAGCGCGTCGTCCTCGGCGTGCACACCGAGCACCACCCGCCCGCTGAGCGCCTGGTCGCCGAGGCCGGCCCCGGCCTCGGCCAGCGGGACGACGTCCTGCAGCCCGGCGAGGTCGGCCCAGGCGACCGCGACCTGGTCGCCGTCGAGGGCGTCGACGTCCTCGGTGTACCCGGCGTCCTCGGCCAGCGTGCTGCCCCCGGCGGCCAGCCGGTCGACCAGCGCCTGGTCCTCGCCGAGCAGCACGAAGTCGTCGCGCACCGCGAAGGCGAAGGAGTCCGCCGGCACCGCCTCGAGGCGCTCGGTCATCGCGGCCTCGTCGGTCACCGCCAGGACGACGACGCCGGCCACCCCGGCCTCCGAGCCGGGGTCGGGGACCGCGGCCACGGCCATCCGGTTGCCCAGCCACGGCTCGACGTCCTGCTCGTAGGTCAGGCCCCACTCGTTGTCGGCCAGCAGCGGGGTGACCAGCGTGCTGCGGAGGTCGTCGTCGTCCTCGCCGGAGGTCAGGGACGGGAAGCGGTCCAGCAGCGAGGACACCGCCATCTTCTGGCCGGCGGCCGGGTCGAGGTCGAGCTTCACGACCGCGAGGGTGTCGGCCGGGAGCACCTCCTCGGGCTGGTTGCCGCCACCGGAGACGTACGTCGCGACGGCGTAGCCGGTCCCGCCGAGCACCAGGACGCCCGCGGTGGCGCCGGCCACCAGCAGGCCGCGCCGCAGGCCGCGCCCGCCGGCTCCGGGCTCGGCGGGGGCGGCCGGGAGCCCGTCGTGGATCTCGTCGGCGCCCGACCAGCCGGCGCCGGGGGGAGGGGTGGGTCCGGCCGCGGGCGGCTGGGTCACGAGGGGTCTCCAGGTCGTCAGGGCATCGGCCCCGGCTGCGGTCAGCCGGTGGTCCACCCGAGGCCGTGACCTGCGGTGTCGATGCCGGTGGCGTGGTTCTAGCACGCGCGGGACCGGATGTGGCCGTGATCGGCCGCAGGACCAGCAGGTCGGGGGACGGGGACGACGGTGGGGGCGCCCGGGCGTGGTCCACTACCGCGGTGAGCCCGACGTCGTCCCGCCGCCCCGACACCCCGGCCGGCCCGCCGCGCTGGCTGCTGGTCATGCTCGCCGCCGGCATCTCGCTCCTGGTGGCGGTCGTGTTCCTGCTCGTGCTGCAGGCCGTGGGGGTCGAGGCGATCAGCGCGCTCGGCTTCGTCCTGGTGGTGGTCGTCGCCGCGTTCGTGGGCGGCTGGCTCACCCGGCAGCTGGCGCCCCGGCTGCCCGCGGTGCGGCGCCCCCCGCGGAGCTGACCGCGCTCAGGACCCCGCGGGCCGGGGGAGCAGCTGCGACAGGCCGGCACGGTCGATCGCCGGGCGCAGCCGCTCCGGTACCTGCAGCAGCTCCAGCCGGGAGCCGGTGCGGGCGGGCTTGCGGGCCAGGTGCACCAGCAGCTCCAGCCCCGCGACGTCCAGGGCGGTCACCGCGGACAGGTCGGCCCGGGCCGGCCAGGACGCCGGCGGTACGAGCAGCCGGAACCGGCGCACGGTCTCGCGGTCGATCCGGCCGGTGAACGCCAGCAGCGGGCCGGCGTCGTCCTCGGTCCAGCGGACCTCGCCGGCAGCCGGTCCGTCGGCAGGGTCGGCGCCGGAGGACATGGTCCTGCCATACCCCTGCTGAGCTGCTCAAACGCGTTCAGTCGGGCAGCAGCACGCCCGGGTTGCAGATCCGGGCCGGGTCCAGCTGGGCCTTGACCGCCCGCAGCACGTCCACGCCCGGGGCGCCGGCCACCCCGGTCAGCCACGGCCGGTGGTCGGCGCCGATCCCGGAGTGGTGGGTCAGCGTGCCGCCGGCGGCCAGCACCGCGTCGGTGGCCGCGCGCTTGGCGGTGAGCCACTGCTGCAGCGGCAGGTCGTCGTCCCGGTCGGCCAGCACGGTGAGGGCCAGCGCGGCCCCGGTGGCCCAGGCGGAGGACACCGAGGTGAGCACCAGCGGCCGGCGTCCCGACGTCGACAGTGACCCGACCAGTGACCGGCGCGCCGCGTCGTAGACCGCCGGCAGCTGGGTCCAGGTCGCGGCGGTGTCCAGCTCGGCCACCAGCAGCCCGGCGTCCATCAGCCGGTCGCGCAGGTACGGCGCGGCCGTGCGCGAGCGCAGCCAGGCCTGCCCCGGCCGGCGGCCGAGCCGGGTCGCCCCGCCGTCGCGCAGCACGGAGGCCGCCGCCGAGCGGCGCGCCTGCACGATCGTCGGCAGCCCCGCCCAGCCCACGACCAGCAGACAGCCTCCGCCCTGCCGCCGGGTGCGTGACCGGGCCCGCAGCAGCCGGGCGCCGGGGCCGCGCCCCTGCAGCAGGGTGGCGCGGGTGTCGTCGGGGTCGCCGAGCCGGACGACGTCGGGCAGCAGGTCGTGCCGCGCGAGCCGCTGGAGCGCGGCCAGCCCGGCGGCCCAGGTGCGGAACGACCACCCCTCGTGCACGGTGCGCCGGGGCGCCGGGCGCACCCGCAGCCGCAGCTCGGTGATCACCCCGAGCGTGCCCTCGGAGCCCAGCGCCAGGCCCAGCAGGTCCGGCCCGGCCGTGGTGCCCGGCGTGGTGCCGAGGGTGAGCACGCCGGTCGGGGTGGCCAGGGTCAGTCCGGCGACGAGGTCGGTGAAGCGGCCGGGGCCGGTGGCCGACTGGCCGGCCGAACGGGTCGCCGCGCAGCCGCCCAGGGTGGCGAACTCCCAGCTCCGCGGCGTGTGGCCGAGGGTGAGGCCCTGGGCGGCCAGCGCGGTCTCCAGGTCCGGGCCGCGCAGCCCCGGGCCCACGGTGACCAGCGAGGAGGGGACGTCGACCGCGTGCACGTCGGCCATCCGGCGCAGGTCGACCGCGACCACGGCCCGGTCGTCGACGTCGGTGCCGGGCAGTCCGCCGACGCCGCTGGTGCCGCCCCCGTACGGGACGACGACCACGCCGAGCTGGCTGCAGGAGCGCAGCAGGGCCGCGACCTGGGCGGTGTCGGCGGGGAAGACGACGGCGTCCGGGGCGTCGGAGGCGTCGCCGGCGCGGCGGCGGACCAGGTCCAGGTAGCTGCGCCCGCCGGCGTGGGCCAGCCGCGTCGTGCGGTCGTCGGCCACGTGCTCGGCCCCCAGCAGCGCCACCAGGTGCACCCGGGCAGCCGGGTCGAGGCGGGACGGTGGCAGCTGCACCTCCGCCAGCGGGACCGGCGGGGTCGACCGCGGGGTCCAGCCCAGCTCGCGGGACAGGTGCCGGCGGGCACCCGCGGGCAGCGTCCGGCCGAGGTGGACGTCGGGGGCGAGCTCCAGGACGCCGTCGTCGGTGCCCTCGCGGGCGGCCACCGTGGCGACCCGGCCGGTCGGCGGCCCCCAGCCCTGGACGGTCAGTTCCGGACGCTCGGGCACCTCTGCAGTCTGCCGTGGCGGAGGGCCCCGGGCGGGGAGGTCGCCGTGGCGCCGTCCCACTGTGCGGGAAGGTGGTTCCACTGTTCGGGACGATGGTGCAGGGTGGCGGGGTGGACACCTACACGCACGGGCACGTCGACGCGGTGCTGCAGTCGCACCGCTGGCGCACGGTGGAGAACTCGGCGGCGTACCTGGCGCCGCACCTGCGGCCCGGGCTCGACGTCCTCGACGTCGGCTGCGGGCCCGGCACGATCACCGTCGACCTCGCCGCCCGGGTGGCCCCCGGCCGGGTCGTGGGGCTGGACGTCTCGCCCGCGCCGCTGGACGAGGCCCGTGCGCTGGCCGGGCAGGCGCAGGTGGCCGTCGAGTTCGCCGTCGGCGACGTGTACCGGCTCGCGGCCGACGACGCCTCCTTCGACGTCGTGCACGCCCACCAGGTGCTGCAGCACCTCACCGACCCGGTCGCGGCGCTGCGGGAGATGGCCCGCGTCTGCCGGCCCGGCGGCCTGGTGGCCGTGCGGGACGTCGACTACGCGGCCACCACCTGGTTCCCGGCGTCCGCGGGGCTCGACCGCTGGCTGGAGCTGTACCACCAGGTGGCCCGGCGCAACGGCGCCGAGCCCGACGCCGGCCGCCGGCTGCGGTCCTGGGCGCACGCCGCCGGGCTGCGGGACGTGGTCGCGACCACCGGCGCCTGGTGCTACGCCACGCCGGCCGAGCGCGCGTGGTGGGGGAGGTCGTGGGCCGGCCGGGCGACGGCCTCGGCGTTCGCCGAGCAGGCGGTGGCCTACGGCCTGGCCACCACCGCCGAGCTCGAGGACGTCGCCGCGGCCTGGCTGGACTGGGCGGACGCCGACGACGGCTGGCTCGGCATGCTGCACGGCGAGCTGCTGATCCGGACCGAGGACCCCGCCGCCCCCCACCACCCGCACGCTCGCGGCGGGACCCGGCAGCGGGGCCCGGCCTAGTCGTCCCGGACGCCGGCGGTGGCGGCCTGGCCGACGGCGACCCAGGAGCGCAGCGCGGCGTCGTCGTCCAGGACGCCGGGGTCGACCAGGAGCCAGCCGTCGAGCTCGCGGCCGCGCATCACCATCCGGTCGACACCGTCGGCGGCCACCAGTTCCGTCGCCCGGGCCGGGTCGCAGCGCACCATCAGCCCGCCCCGGCCGCTGACCGCCACCACCATCGCGCCGTCGACCAGGAACGCCAGGCCGCCGAACATCGCCTGCTCGGTGACCCGCGGGTCGGCGGCCAGCTCGGCCCGCAGCCGGTCGGCGAGCTCACGGTCGTACGCCATGCCCCAGCGTCCCGCCCCGCCGCCGTCGCGGGCAAGGGATCAGGCCGCGGCGGGCACCGGTTGCTCGTCGGTGTGCGCGATGTGCCGCAGCGAGCGCCAGATGAGCACCACGAACACCGCCGACCCGGCGAAGGCGAACCAGAACGGGGCGGTCACCCCGCCGTGCTGGGCCAGCACCCCGCCGATCCCGGAGCCGACCACCAGGCCGCCGAAGACGCCGACCTGGTTGACGCTGCCCACCCGACCCTGCAGCTCCAGCGGGACGGCGCGCTGGCGGACCGCGACCGACGTCGTCCCCCAGACGAAGGCGTGCGCGCCGAAGACGAAGAACACCGGCAGCGCCACCCACGGGCTGCGGGTGAGCGCCAGCGCGAGGTGGGTGAGCGTCTCGATGACCAGGCCGATGCGCATCAGGTCGCCCAGGCTCACCCGCCGGGTGATCCAGCCGTAGACCAGCCCGCCGGTGATGCCGCCGGCCGCGCCGACGGTGGTGACCAGCCCGAACCCGATCTCGCCCAGCCCCAGCCGCTCGGTGGCGTAGAGCACCAGCACCGACCAGGCGGCGCCGAAGGTCACGTTGAAGATGGCGATCGTGAGCACCAGCGTGCGCACGGCGGGGTGCGCCACCGCCCAGCGCAGGCCCTCGGCGATGTCGTGCCGCAGGGCGCGCCGCGGCCCGGCGACCGGCTCCCGCGCGGGCAGGACGACGCGGCTGACCAGCACCGCCCCGAGGGCGATGACCACCGCCTGCGCGCCCAGCGCCCAGGCGGCGCCGACGGTGAACAGCACCGCGCCCAGCGGGGGCCCGAGGAGCTGGTTGACGGTGATGAAGCCGGTCTGCAGCCGGGAATTGGCGACCGCGAGGTCCTCCCGCGCGACCAGCACCGCCACCAGGGTCTGGGAGCTGTTGTCGGCGAACACCTCGGCGGTGGCCAGCACGAACAGCGCGGCGAGCACCACGACGATCGACACCCGGTCGGTGGCCACGGCCAGGGTGAGCACGGCCAGCACCGCGGCGCGGGCGGTGTCGACGGTGACGACGATGAGCCGGCGGTCGAGCCGGTCGGTGAGGGCGCCGGCGAGCAGGGAGAACAGCAACGGCGGCAGCCACTGCACCGTCGCGGCGAGGGCGACCAGGAACGCGTCGCGGGTGAGCGAGGCGACCAGCAGCGGCCCGGCCGCCAGCGCGATCCCGTCGCCGAGGTTCGACGTCCAGGACGAGGCGAGCAGCCAGCGGAAGCTCCTGCCCAGGCGAGCCGGGACGACGACCTCAGCGATGCGGCTCACGAGGAGGAGACCCTAGCCGCGTCCCGGCACCGGGTCGTCCGCTTTCCGCTGAGGGCGCACCGGGTCAGGTGGCGACCGGGAAACGGACGTGGGCCTCGAGGGTCTGCAGCGAGCGGTGCATCCCGACGGTGACCGCGCCGAGGGCGAAGAACCCCTCGTCGTCGGCGATCTCCGAGGTGCGCAGCAGGGTGGTGAGCCGGTCCAGCGCGGCGACGGCGTCGGCGATGGCGGCGTCCCGCTCGTCGGGCTCGGTGTCGGTGGCGTGGTACGGGATCCGGACGACGCGGGCCAGCCCGGTCAGCGCGTCGGCGAGCACCCAGCCGGTGGCGCCGTCGACCCGGTCCAGCCCGCGCCGGTGCGGCTCGAACTCCACCACCAGGTCGGTGAGGTCGTCGACCAGGACCGCGACCCGGTCCAGCGCGCGGGACTGCTCGCGGATGCTGCCGGCGGTGCCCTGCCAGTGGCGGGCCCGCGGGTTCGCCCGCCGCGCCCGCTCGACCCGGGCCTCGGCGCTGCGCATCCGGTCCAGCGCGCCGCCGAGGACCTCGGTGCGCTGGGCCCAGGCATCCGGCGCCGGGATCCGGCCGGTGCGCAGCCCGGCGGCCATCTCCTCCAGGTGCCCGGCGAGCAGCTCCCGGGTCGTGGCGATCCGCTGGACCGCGGTGGTCAGCTGCAGCGGCGGGAACAGCACGGTGGTCACCAGCACGCCCACCGCGGCGCCGAGCAGGGTGAGCCCGGCGTAGCGGACGGCGTACTCGGTCGGGTCCGAGGTGCCCACGGTGATCATCAGGACGGCGGCGAAGCTGACCCAGCTGGCCTGCTCGCGCAGCAGCCGCCACTGCTCCACCGCGATGGCCAGCGCCACGATGAGCCCGATGGTGAGCGTGTCGGGCAGGGCGCGGGTCACCTCGTGCACGGCCACGGCCAGGCCGAAGCCGATCAGGATCGCCAGCACGCTGCGCCAGGCGGCCGACGCGGAGTCCGCGACGGTGGGGGAGACGGCGATGATCGCGCCCAGCGGGGCGTAGTAGGCGTAGGCCGACAGCGCGGGGGGCAGCAGCAGCGCCGCCTGCCAGGCCAGGGCCGCGGCCAGCGCCGCCCGGATGCCGCGCTGGACCCACGGCTGCTGCAGCACCCCGATCACCCGACCCATCCCGCCAGCATGCGTCCCCGGCCGGCCGGTCCGCCGCAGGACCGGCCGTGACGTCCGTCCCGGCGGGGTGGTGTCAGCGCCGGTCGGGCCCTGCCCCCAGGTGGGGGCAGGGCCCGACTCGCCCCGGGTGGGGCGGTGGCGTCAGCCGCCCTGGCGGGCGGCGTTGGCCTGGACGGCGGTGCTGACGTACCGGGCCAGGCCGGGAGCGACCTGCTCGTAGTGCGCGGTGAACCGCGGGTCCTCCACGTACATCCGGCCCAGGCCGGCGTGCACCTCGGGCGAGCAGTCGTAGAAGTGCCGGGTGATCTGCTGCCGGTGCTCCTCGGCGAGGTCCATGGCGGCGGCCGAGTCGGCGGCCACCCCGGCGGCGAGGGCGGCGGCGAAGCGGCGCTCGACGTCGTCGGTCTCGGCCTTGACCCGCAGCCAGTCCTCCTTGGCCATCGCCGCCGTCCGGCGCTGCGACTGCGCCCATGCCTCGGTCTCGCCCCACCGCTCCTCGGCCTCGGCGGCGTGCTCCTCCGGGAGCCGGTCGCCGAACACCTCGAACCGTTCCTCCGGGGTCAGGGAGATCCCCATCTGCCGTGCCTCCATCTCCTTCTCCACGGCGGCGACCATCGCCGCGGTGGCCTCGAGCCGGTCCCGCAGCAGCCGGTGCTGCCGGCGCAGGTGCTCCGCGGGGTCGGCGTCGGGGTCGTCCAGCAGGGTCGCGGCCTCCTCGAGGGGGAACCCGAGCCCGCGGTAGACCAGCACCTGGTGCAACCGGTCCAGGTCGTGGACGTCGTAGCGGCGGTGGCCCGCCGCCGTCCGTCCGCTGGGCCGCAGCAGCCCGATGCGGTCGTAGTGGTGCAGCGTGCGCACCGTGACCCCGGTCAGCCGGGCCAGCTCGCCCACCGTCCAGCTCATCGCCCCTCCTCTCCTGACGCCGACCAGGCAACAGCCTGACGTCGCGTCAGGGTCAAGCGCCGTTTCGGACGACGGGACGACGGGGCACCCCCGGGGCATGGCCGACCTCGCTCCCGTCCCCGCCGACGACCCCTTCCCCCGCCAGCGGGTGCGCCTGGGCCGCGAGGAGGACCACGAGCTGGAGCTCGCCTACGTCGACGTCGGGCACGGCGACCCGATCGTCTTCCTGCACGGCAACCCGACCTCGTCGTACCTGTGGCGCAACGTCGTCCCGCACGTGCAGCAGCTGGGCCGGTGCATCGCGGTCGACCTGATCGGCATGGGGGAGTCGAGCAGGCTGCCGCACCCGGGCCCGGGCAGCTACTCCTTCGACCGGCACGCGCAGCTGCTGGCCGCGTTCCTGGAGAAGATCGAGGTCACCGGCCGCGTCGTCCTCGTCGGGTCCGAGTGGGGGTCGGCGCTCGCCTTCGACTGGGCGCGCAGCAACCCCGGCGCGGTGCGCGGCATCGCGTTCATGGAGCCCGTCGTCCAGCCGGTCATCTGGGCCGACGTCCCCGACGACACCAAGCGGCTGTACCAGCAGCTGCGCGGGCCCGACGGCGAGCAGTACGCGCTGCAGGGCGACGTCGTGGTCGAGGAGCTGCTGCCGGCGTCCGTGCTGCGCGGGCTGTCCGCCCAGGCCCACGACCGGTACCGGCGGCCCTTCCTGGACCCCGCCGACCGCTGGCCGACGCTGGAGTGGGTCCGGCAGCTGCCGGTCGACCACGTGCCGCCGGGCGTGCACGACGTCGTCGACCGGGCCGGGCAGTGGCTGGCGCACAGCCCGGTGCCCAAGCTGTTCGTCGACACCGAGCCGCCCGCCCAGCGCTCCTACCGGATGCGCCGGGTGGTGCGCCGCTGGCCGGCGCTCACCGAGGTCGCCCTGCCGGCCGGTCGGCTGGTCGCCGAGGACGCCCCCGACGCGCTGGGCCGCGCGCTGGCCGACTGGATCCCGACCCTGGCCTGAGCGGGGTGGACCCGCCGCCGTCACGGCGGCGGGTCCACCCCGCGTCAGCCGTGGCGGCCGGAGCCCTGGCGCTCGTGTCGGATCTGGGTCATCGCCTCGTTGGCCGAGGCGATGAGCGACTCCGCGGTCGAGGCACGCCCGGACAGGGCCACCCCGACGCTGAGCCGGACCCGGTGCGCGACGTCCGGGCGGGGGCGCAGCGGCTCGTCGAAGGCCGAGGCGATCCGGCGTGCGATGCCCTGCGCGTCGTCGGCGTCGGTGATGCCGGGGCAGAGCACGACGAAGGTCTGGGCGCTGATCCGGGCGACCACGTCGCCCTGCCGCACCGCGGTGACCAGCCGGCCGGCGGCCTCGGCGCGCGCGGCGTCGGCGACCGCCCGGCCGCGGACGTCCTCCAGGGCGGTGATGCCGTCGAGGTTGCAGGAGAGCACGCCCAGCAGGCCGGTGGTCGGCCCGGACGCGGCGAGCGCGAGCTCGAGCCGGTCGATGAGCAGGCTGCGCACCGGCAGCCCGGTGAGCGGGTCCGGGACCGTCCGCTGCCGCAGCCGCTGTGCGAACTGACGCTGGGCGGCGATCACGGCCGCCGTCTGCACCAGCACGTCCTGCGACTCCTCGAGCCGAATGGTGTCCATGACCCCTCCTGTCCCGCGCGGCCGGGTCCCGGCCTCCTCACCTCCCAGGTCGGCAGGGTGGCGGGCGCACTTGAGGCACGCGGGGGCCGGTGACCCGAAGGAGGGTGGCCGCCGGCTCAGTCGGGCAGCGAGCGGGCCTGGGCGAGGGCGGCGTCCTCCGCGGCCACGACGGTCGCGGCGGTCGCGGCGCGCTCGGCGGACGTGCGCAGCCGCATCCAGGCGCGGAACGCCCGGCCGAAGGCCTCGACCTCCCGGCTGCGTCGCGGCTCGGGCGGCAGCGGCTCACCGGGGTGCAGCCGGGCGTGCACGGTCGCGTACCGCCGCCGGTCCTGCCGCGCGTGCGCGGCGGCCAGCATGCGGACGGCGTCGTCGCTGTCCATCGGGCTCCTCTCGCGTCGGGGCCGGCGTCAGCCTGCCAGCGCCCGGACGGTCTCGACCAGCGCGACCGCAGCGAACACCACGAACAGCCCCGCGGCGACCCGGTGCAGCAGCGCGAGCGGCAGCCGGTCGGCCAGCTTGCGGCCCAGGAAGGCGGCCAGCCCGGAGATCACCAGCAGCGCGGCCCAGGAACCGACGAACACCGACACCGGCTCGGCGTAGCGGGCCGCCAGCCCCGCGGTGGCCAGCTGGGACAGGTCGCCCCACTCGGCGGCGAACAGGACGCCGAAGGAGATCGCGGCCGCGCGCACGAACGAGGTGCGCTCCCGCGGCTGGACCGCCTCGCCGGCGTCCTCCCCACCGGACCGCGCCTCCCGCCACAGCAGCACCGCGCCGATGAGGAACAGCACCGCGACGACGCCGCTGACCAGCGCCCCCGGCAGCAGCGACAGCAGGCTGCCCGCGGTGACCGCGATGGCGGTCTGCAGGCCGAACGCCGCGCCGACGCCGACGAACACCGGCAGCGGTGGGAACCGGGTGGCCAGCACCAGGGTGGCGAAGAGCGTCTTGTCCGGCAGCTCGACGGGCAGGATCAGCACGAAGGCGGCCAGCACGACCGACAGGACCACGGGGAGCTCTTCTCTGTGCGCGCGCCACCGGGCGAGGGCACAGGGCTGCCTTCGACCGGCAGCACCGAGGGGTGTCTGCAGGGTCGAAGGTCTCGCCCACCCGCACCGGTGCGGGCCCGTTGACCGGGCGCGCGAGCGCGCCAGCATGTCGACCAACGGTCGGGGGGCTACTCCCCTTCTCGCCCGCGAGCCTACCCGACGTCGTCGGGCGCCCGGTTCAGCGCGCGGTGCGGCGGGCGATGCGGGCGGCGAACACCCCGGCCGACCAGCCGTTGTCGATGCTGCTGACGACCACGCCGGGGGCGGCGGAGTTGAGCATGGTCAGCAGCGCGCCGAACCCGCCGAAGGAGGCGCCGGCCCCCGCCGACGTCGGGACGGCGACCACCGGCACCTCGGTCAGCCCGCTGACCACGCTGGCCAGCGCGGCGTCCAGGCCCGCGACGACGACCAGGCAGTCGACGTCGGTGAGCAGCGCGGGGTCGGCCAGCAGCGGGCGGATGCGGCTGCCGCCGACGTCGTCCACCCGGACGACGTCGGCGCCGCTCACCCGGGCGACGAAGGCGGCCTCCGCGGCGATCGGGGTGTCGCCGCTGCTGGCGCACAGCACGCCGACCCGGCCGCGCGGCTCGGGCACCGGGCCGACCGCGGCCGACATCGCCGCGGCGTCCATGGTCGTGTACGCGTCGTGCTCGCTGGCCAGCGCGACGAGGGTGTCGGCGCTGGCGCGGACGACGACCGCCGGGTGGTCGGGGTGGTCGCGGCGCGCCTCGCGCACCAGCGCCAGGACCTGCTCGGTGCTGCGGCCGGTGCCCCAGATGACGTCCGGGCCGGCGGGCACGCCGAGCTCACGGGCCACCGGCGCGGGCGGGGTGACCGGCGGGCCCACGGGTGCGGCGGGCACCGGCTCGGCAGCCGCGGGAGCCGGCTCGGCCGGACCGATCCGTCGCCCGGCGGGGCGGCGCAGCGGCCCACCGAACAGCTCGTCGAGCGGGGTGCGGGTGCGGGCCTGCCCGTCGACGGGCGCGGGACCGGTCGCCTCGGCGGGGGACTCGTCGTCGGGCTCGACCAGCAGGCCGGCGAAGCCACCGGCCGCGTCGGCGGGGTCGCCGTCGTGCTCGTCGGGGCCGTCGAACCGCGGGGAGACCGTCACGCCGCCGACGATAGGCGCCGCGACCGCCTCCACCGCCGCCTCGATCGGCGTGTCGACGGCCGCGCCCGCGGTGCCCTCGATCGTGGCCGCGGTGTCCTCGGCGGCCCGGGTCTGGGTGACCCCCGACAGTCGGACGACGCGGTCGCGGCCGGCCCGCTTGGCGTCGTAGAGGACGCCGTCGGCGGCGGCGAACAGGGTGCGCCGGTCGTCGCCGCGCGCGGCCTGGGCGATGCCGACGCTGATCCGCACCGGCACGCTCACGCCCAGCGCCGACCAGTCGTGCGCGGCGATGGAGCGGCGGATGCGCTCCATCGCCCGCTCGGCCTGCTCGGCGGTGGTGTCGGGCAGCAGGATGACGAACTCGTCGCCGGCCCAGCGGCACACCTCGTCGTTGCCGCGGCAGCCCTCGACCAGCAGCTGGCCGACCGCGCGCAGCACCGCGTCACCGCCCGGGTGGCCGGCGGCGTCGTTGATCGCCTTGAACCGGTCGATGTCGACGACCGCGAGCGCCGGGGCGGACCCGGCCGACAGCAGGCCGTCGAGGCGCGCCTCGGCGTAGCGGCGGTTGGGCAGGTGGGTCAGCGGGTCCTCGTAGGCCTGCCGGCGCAGCTGCCCGGCGGCCCGCTCGGTCTCCAGCAGGCTCTTGCGCCGGCCGAACAGCTCGACCCAGCGGGTGCGCCGCTCGTCGACCCGGTCCAGCTCGTCGGCGAGGTAGGCCTGCAGGTAGGGCAGTGCCCGGGCGGCGTCGTCGAGGTCGGCGTGCAGCGTGCACAGCTCGCGCAGCGCGGCCCGGCGCAGCCGCGGCAGGCCGTGCTCGGTGGCGAGCGTGAGGGCGGTGGCCAGGTGGTCGTCGGCGGCCCGGGGGTCGCCGCCCCGGCGCAGCGCGCGCCCGAGGCCGAGCTCGGCGGAGGCCAGCAGCGCCCGGTCCTCGCCCGTGCGCCCGACGACCGTGCGCAGCACCGACGCCGCGGCGTCGTGCTCGCCCAGCCCGACCAGCGCCCAGCCGTGCACGACCCGGGCGTCGAGCACGCCGGCGTCGGTGGGCGGCAGCTGGTCCAGCGCCCGGACGGCGAGGTCGCGGGCCTCGGCGAAGTGCGGGGCGGCGGCCTCGGTGCCGCCGTCCTCCAGGAGGCCCTCGCCGACCTCGGCGCACAGCGCGGCCAGCCGGGTGGAGGTCTCCCCGGCCAGCGCCGCGAGCAGCTCCCGGTCGGCGGGGTCGTCGTCGTCGGTCGCGCGGCCGGCCAGGCCGGCGGCGACGTCGGCGGCGCGGCGCTGGTAGTCCAGGGCCAGCGGCATGAGTTCGAGGTCGGCCAGGACGGCGGCCAGCGAGCCCAGCGTGTGCACCAGCAGCGGGCTGGGCGGCAGGCCCGGGTCGAGCAGGCTGGCGGCCTCGACCGCCTCGTCCATCGCGGCGTCGACGCGGCGGGACAGCAGCTCGATGCGCGCGTGCCGGGCCAGGCCGGCGGCGCGCTGCAGGTCGTCGTCCTGGGCGTCGAAGGCCGCGCGGGCCGAACGCACCAGCGAGATCGCCAGCGCGGCGTGGGTGGCCGACTCGGACCGGGTGTCGCGGTCGACGGGCACGTCGGAGAGCGGGCCGGTGTCGCCGTGCAGGTCGAGCGGGCCCTCCTGCTCGGGGCCGCCGTCGACGAGCGGGTCGCCGAGCAGTGAGTAGCCGGCCAGCCGCAGCCGGCGCACCAGCAGCTCGGCGCGCAGGGTGTCGGCCCAGGCGCGGGCCAGCGACGTCAGCGGGGCGGCGGCCCGGTCGGCGGCGGTGACCTCGCCCTCGACCTCGCGGAGCAGCGCCTCGGCGCTGTCGAGCTGCCAGCTGGCCAGGGCTGAGCTCACCTGCTGGTGCAGGGGACCGGGTGGCACGAGGGCACTCTGCCCGGTGAGCGGCGCGCTGTCACGCCCCGGGGTCGGACCGCTACGGCGCCGCCGCACACCCGCCTCACCCGCCCCACGAGGGCGCAGCAGGCTCACGAGGCGACCTCGCCGTCCTCGAAGGCCCAGCCGGGCCGGCGGGCCGAGGTGCTGAGCACCTCGGCGACCAGCTCGTCGATCGACCCGGCCGGCCGCGCCACCGCCGCCGGGGGGCGGGTGCCGCCGAGCGCGGCGCGCACCCGGTTGCGGCCGCTGCTCTTGGCGCCGAACAGGTGCAGGTCGGCGTTCTCGAACAGCTCGCGCCACGACCGCGGGCCGGTCGCGCCGTCGGGGCTGGCGCTGGCCACGCCGATGCTCACCGTCACCCGCACCGGGACGCCCATGTCGCCCCAGTCGGCGTCGGCGATGGCGGTGCGCAGCCGCTCCATGGCGACGACGGCCTGCGCCTGGGTGGTGTCGGGCAGGACGACGACGAACTCGTCACCGGCCCAGCGGAAGACCTCGTCACCGGTGCGGCTGTGCCGGCGCAGCAGCTCGGCCACCCGGCGCAGCACCTCGTCGCCGTGCTGGTGGGAGTTCTCGTCGTTGACCGACTTGAACCCGTCGACGTCGACCACGGCCAGCGACACCGGCTCCCGGCCGATCCTGAGGTCGTCCATCCGGTGCTCGGCGCTGCGCCGGTTGCCCAGCCCGGTGAGGGTGTCCTCGAGGGCGTGCCGGCGGAGCACCGCGGTCTGCCGCTCGGCCTCGCGCAGCCGGCTGCGCCGCACGAACATCTCCGCCCACAGCTCGCGCCCGTACAGGTGCGTGCGGCTGGTCTCGGCCCGGTAGGCCTCCAGCCAGTGCAGCGCCTCGGTGGTGTGGCCCAGCGCGGCGCTGGCCTGGCCGAGCTCGAGCAGGCACTGCCGGTACCGCCGCCGGTCGCCGACCGCGGCGAAGGCGCCGGAGGCCGTCACCAGCCGCTGCACCGCCTCGTCGCCCTGCGGGTGGTCGGGGTCCAGGTCGACCGCGCACCGCTTCGACAGCAGCCGGGCCAGCACCAGGTCGGTGTAGCCGGTGAGCCAGGTGCGCACCTCGCCGGTGGTCAGGTGCCGCTGCACCCGCCGCAGCGGGGGGAGGGCGTCGTCGAGCCGGCCGGCCAGGGTCAGCGCCCAGGCCTGGACGACGTCGAGCAGGTCCAGGTCGTCGTCGGAGGGCTCCCACGCCAGCTCGCGGGCCGCGGTCGCGCAGCGCAGGGCGACCGCGGCGAGCTCGCGGGAGCGCGGCAGGTCGCCGCGACGGTGCACGGTCTGGGCCAGCTCGGCGTGCTGCTGGGCGGCCAGCCGCAACAGCTGCCACCGGTCGCCGAGGTCGGGCAGGGCGGCCGCGACCCGGGCGCCGGCCAGCGCCTGGTCGATCGCGAGCTCCTCGAGGTCGAGCCGGGTCAGCGCCATCGACAGCCACAGGTGCGCCTGGTGCAGCTGCCGGCTGGGCGCCTCGGGGGCGACCTGGTCGGCGAGCAGGCTGGCGTCGACGGCCAGGTGCAGGGCGGCGTCGAAGCGGTCCGCGACCGCCTCCAGGTGCGCCAGGTAGGCCAGTCCCAGGGCGTGCTCGGCGGTGGGCAGGCAGCGCTCCAGCTCCGCCCGCGCCACGGTGACGCACTCGCCGGCGCCGTCCCGGTCGCCGGACAGCAGCGCGGCGCGCCCGCTGAAGGCCGCCGACCAGGCCCGCCAGCAGGGCTCGTCGGCGCCGGCCAGGACGCCGCCGGAGGCGGCCAGCTCGGCGGCGAAGACGTGCGCGTGCTCGGTGCCGCTGGCGGCCAGCAGCCGCCAGCGGGCGGTGGCGAGGTCCTCGTCGACGGTCCGGGTTCCCGGGGTCACGCGTCCCTCCACTCAGCGATCACGGGCCGCGACGCACACGTGCCCTGCCGGTGACGAGGCAGCTCCCCCCGCAACGGGCGCCCGGCAGGAGCCGGGACCCGGTACGGCCGCACTACCCTCACCGGATGCCGAGTGCAGTTCGCAGCACAGCGCCGACGAGGTTCGCCTATCTGGGGCCCGAGGGTACCTTCGCCGAGGCCGCGCTCCGCATCCTCGTGGCCGCGCTGGGGACGGCCGCCCCGGCCGAGGGGGAGGACCGCCCGGCGGCGAGCATCCCCGCGGCGCTGGAGTCCGTCCGGGCCGGCGAGTGCGCCGCGGCCCTGGTGCCGCTGGAGAACTCGGTCGAGGGCTCGGTCCCGGCCACCATGGACGGCCTGGTCGACGGCGCCCCCCTGGTGGTCACTCGCGAGGTGTTCCTGGAGGTGGGCTTCGTGCTCGCCGTCCGGCCCGGGGTGGCGCTGGCCGACGTGCGCACCGTGGCCAGCCACCCGCACGCGCTGGCGCAGACCCGCGGCCGGCTCGCCGGGCTGCTCCCCGGCGCCGACGTCCTCCCGACGTCCTCGACCGCCGACGCCGCCCGCCGGGTCGCCGCCGGTGAGCACGACGCCGCCGTCTGCGCGGCCATCGCCGCCGAGCGGTACGGCCTGACGGCGCTGGCGACCGACCTGGCCGACCACCCCGGCGCGGTCACCCGCTTCGTGCTCGTCGAGCGCCCGGGGGCGCTGCCGCCGTCCACCGGCGCGGACAAGACGACCGTCACCGCCGTCGTGCCCGACCGCACCGGCGCCCTGCTCGACCTGCTCACCGAGTTCGCCGTGCGGGGGATCAGCCTCACCCGGATCGAGTCCCGGCCGACCCGCGAGCGGCTGGGCGTCTACTCGTTCTCCATCGACTGCGAGGGCCACGTGGCCGACGCCCGGGTGGGCGACGCGCTGGCGGCGCTGCACCGGCTGTCGGCGGAGGTGCGCTTCCTGGGCTCCTACCCGCGGGCCGACGCGCTGGCCGGCAAGCCGGTCGCCGAGCGGGTCGGCGACGCCGCCTTCGCCGATGCGCAGGCCTGGCTGGCCCGGGTGCGCGAGGGTGCGGCGGGCTGACGCCCGCTCCTCACCTGTGCTGATCACCGCCACGGTCACCCAGTGTGCCGCCCCGAGGACGCTGGGCAAACCCCCTGGCGGACCGATCCGTCACGTCGACAGCGAGGGGTTCGCCCGGTCGCCGTCCCGGGCACGGGGAGCGCATGGCGCAGCACTGGGTGGCGACGGACTTCGGCGGGCTCGACGTGTTCCGGCTGGTGGACGTCGACGTCCCGGCGCCCGGCCCCGGTGAGGTGACGATCGCGGTGACCGCCGCGGGCATGAACCCCGCCGACTCCAAGCACGTCGCCCGGCCCGGTGACCGCGACCAGCTGCCGATCGCGATCGGCTACGAGGTGGCCGGGCGGGTCACCGCGCTCGGCCCGGACACCGAGATCGCCTCCGGCGGCGGCGAGGTCGGCGACGAGGTGCTCGCCTTCCGGATCAGCGGCGGCTACGCCACCGAGGTCACTGTGCCGGCGTCCGCGGTCTTCGCCCGGCCGCCGGCGCTCGCTCCCGAGGAGGCGGCGAACCTGCTGCTCGCCGGGACGACGGCGGCGGAGATGCTGCACGTGTCAGGCGTGCGGGAGGGTGACACGGTGCTGCTGCACGGCGCGTCGGGCGCGGTCGGGGTGAGCGTGCTCCAGCAGGCGGCGCTGCTCGGCGCCCGGGTGGTCGGCACGGCGGGGGAGGGCAGCGCCGACGTCGTCCGCCGGTTCGGGGGCGAACCGGTGCGCTACGGCGACGGGCTGGCCGACCGGGTGCGCGCGCTGGCGCCCGAGGGGGTGGCCGCCGCGCTGGACGCCGTGGGCACCGACGAGGCCGTCGACGTCTCGCTGGAGCTGGTCGCCGACCGGCAGCGGATCGTCACCATCGCCGCGATGGGCCGGGCCGAGCGCGACGGCATCCGGGCCATCCGCGGCGCGATGCCGGCCAGCAAGGCGTTCCGGGACTCCGTGCGGGCCCGGCTGGTCGAGCTGGCCGCGGACGGGGAGCTGGTGGTGCCGGTCGCGCGCACCTTCCCGCTGACCGAGGCGCGGGCCGCCCTGGAGCTGCTGGCCGGTGGCCACCCCGGCGGGAAGCTCGCGCTGCTGCCCTGACGGCCGCGCCGGGTCGGTCGCCGGGTCGGACGAGGCCCGCGCCGTCGCCCGCCTCCGCCGAGGCCGCGGGCCACCTCTGGCTCCACGACCGGGCAACCCGGGCGGGTCCGCCGATCAGCCCACCGGGTCGAGGACCACGTCGGTGTCCTCCGGCGACTCCTCTCCCCAGTCGAGCACCGCGATGACCGGGCGGGTGGGGTCGAGCCCGTCGGGCACCTCGACGATGGTCACGTGGGGCGCCAGGTCGGCGGTGCACGCTCCCTGGCCAGGGCGCAGCTCCACCATCTCCACGGTCAGGCGCTGCGGCGCGGTCACCGTCAGGGAGCCCGGTCCGTGCGGGCAGCTGGAGCTGCCGCTGGTGGTGACCGCCAGGTACCCGCCCCCGTCGACCCAGGCGAGTGGTGCGTGGGTGTCCCCGGCGACCTCGACGCGGTACTCGCGCAGGTCGTCCTGGCCCGTCTCGGCCACGGGACGGACCCGGTCGACGGGAGCGGGGGAGCACGACACCAGGGCACCCAGCGCCAGGAGGACCAGGGGCGCTGCTGTCGCTCCGCCCTGACGCACGTGGGCCTCCTCGATGCTCGTGCCCGGCCGGGTCCGGACACTGTGTCATCACCGGGGAGCAGCCGGGGCGCCCGACGACGTCGACCGGCCCGGGGCCACCTGGCACCGGACCTCGCCGCGGCGCAGCCCCCGCCGAGCTTGCGCTGGAGTGCACTCCAGCTCCTAGCGTCGCGGCCATGAGGACAGTCACCGGCTTCGCCGCGTACGCACCGGCCGAGCCCCTGCGGCCCATCGTGTTCACCCGCCGCGACCTGCGGGCCGACGACGTCGCCGTCCGGGTGACCCACGTCGGCGTCTGCCACAGCGACCTGCACGCCGTCGACGGACTGCCCGCCGGTGCGCCGCCGCTGGTGCCCGGGCACGAGTTCACCGGCGAGGTCACCGCGGTCGGGGCCGACGTCACCCGCTTCGCCGTGGGTGACGCGGTCGCCGTCGGCAACATCGTCGACTCGTGCGGCGAGTGCGACAACTGCCTGGCCCACCGCGAGCCCTACTGCCGTCAGTTCCCGGCCACCACCTACGGCGGGCGCGACCTGCGCGACGGCAGCCCGACCCGGGGCGCGTACTCGACCGAGTACGTCGTCCGGGACTCCTTCGTCTACGCGCTGCCCGCCGGGCTCGACCCGGCCGCGGCCGCACCGCTGATGTGTGCCGGGGTCACCACCTGGTCACCGCTCCGCCGCGCCGGGGTGGGGCGAGGCACGGAGGTGGGCGTCGTCGGGCTCGGTGGGCTGGGTCACCTCGCGGTGGTGTTCGCCGTCGCGCTGGGCGCGCGGGTCACGGTGTTCACCACCTCGGCGGCCAAGGCGGACGACGCCCGGGCGCTGGGCGCGCACGACGTCGTCCTGTCCACCGACGCGGAGGCGATGGCCGCGGTCGCCGGGCGGCTGGACTTCGTGCTCGACACCGCCTCCGGCGCGCACGACCTCGGCCCCTACCTGGGCGTGCTCCGGCTGGACGGGACGCTGTGCGTGCTCGGCCTGCCGGAGAGCTACACGGTCTCCCCGATGGGCCTGCTCGGCCGCTCGCTCACCGTCTCCGGCTCCGGCGGCACCGCCGAGACGCAGGCGATGCTCGACTTCTGCGGCGAGCACGGCCTGACCGCCGACGTCGAGGTGCTGCCGTTCGACCAGGTGAACACCGCGTTCGAGCGGCTGGCCCGCAACGACGTCCGGTACCGGTTCGTGCTGGCGCTCTAGCGTGAGGGGCATGGTCGCGTCCCCGGACACCCTCGGCATCCGGCAGGTCTCCGAGGAGACCGGGCTGAGCATCGACACGCTGCGCTGGTACGAGCGCGAGGGGCTGCTGCCGCTGGTCGAGCGCAACGCCGGCGGCCAGCGTCGCTACCCGCCGGGGGCGCTGCGGTTCATCCGGCTCGTGCAGGCGCTGCGCCGCACCGGGATGCCGGTGGCCGAGGTGCGGCAGTTCATCGAGGCCGGCGGCGGCGAGCTGGCCCACCACCCCGAGCGGATGGCGCTGCTGGAGCGGCAGTGCGGGGCGATCGAGCAGCGGCTGGCCGAGCTGCAGGACGACCTGGCGGTGGTGCGGGCCAAGATCGCGACCTACCGCCGGCTCATCGCGCGCGGCCTGGACTGCGAGGACGAGCTGTCCCCGGACCTGGTCGACCAGGTGCGCGCCGACGGCCTGCTGACCGGGCTGCTGCCCCCGTCGGCCCCCTCGCAGGGGCCCGCCGCGAGCTTGCGAGTGGTGGGGGGCGAGGGGGTCCTTCGTCAGAGGTAGAGGCCGGTCGACTCCTCGATCCGCTCGGCGGCGACGGCGTGCACGTCGCGCTCGCGCAGGATCACCAGGTCCTCGCCGTGCACCTCGACCTCGTGCTGGTCCTCCGGGGAGAACAGCACCCGGTCGCCGACCTTGACCTGCCGGACGTTGGGGCCGACCCCGCGGGCCTCGCCCCAGACCAGGCGCTTGGCGACCTGCGCGGTGGCCGGGATCAGGATGCCGCCACTGGACCGGCGGTCTCCGTCCTCCTTGCGCAGGGAGACCAGCAGGCGGTCGTGCAGCATCTTGATCGGCAGCGAGCCGGTCGTCCGGGCGGCGTCCTCACTCACGTCCACGACGCTACTCATCCCCAGCCGAGGGCGTGGAGCTTGTCCTCGTCGATGCCGAAGTGGTGCGCGATCTCGTGGACGACGGTGATGGTGACCTCCTCGGCGACCTCGTCCTCGTCCTCGCAGATCTCGCAGATGGCCTCGCGGTAGACCATGATCCGGTCCGGCAGCGTGCCGCCGTAGTCGGCGCCGCGCTCGGTCAGCGCGAAGCCCTCGTAGACGCCCAGCAGGTCCGGCTCCTCGGGGTGCCGGTCCTCGACCAGGACGACGACGTTGTCGAGCAGGGCCATCAGCTGCGGCGGCACCTCGTCGAGGGCGTCGGCGACCAGCTCCTCGAAGCGGGCCAGCGGGAGGGCGTTCACCAGCTGGTGGGCATCGGGCGGCCCTCCTCGTAGCCGGCCGCGCTCTGCACCCCCAGCACCGCGCGCTCGTGCAGCTCGTCGATGGTGCGCGCGCCGGCGTAGGTCGCCGAGGACCGCACCCCGGCCACGATCCCGTCGACGAGGTCCTCGACGCCCGGGCGGGCCGGGTCGAGGTACATCCGCGAGGAGCTGATGCCCTCCTCGAACAGCCCGGCGCGGGCCCGGTCGAAGCCGCTCTGCGACGAGGTGCGGGCCTTCACCGCGCGGGCCGAGGCCATGCCGAAGCTCTCCTTGTAGCGCCGCCCGCCGTCCTCGTAGAGGTCGCCGGCGCTCTCGTAGGTGCCAGCGAACCAGGAGCCGACCATCACGTTCGCCGCGCCCGCGGCCAGCGCCAGCGCCACGTCGCGGGGGTGCCGGACCCCGCCGTCGGCCCAGACGTGCCTGCCCAGCTCGCGGGCGGCGGCGGCGCACTCCTCGACGGCGGAGAACTGCGGCCGGCCGACGCCGGTCATCATCCGGGTGGTGCACATCGCGCCCGGGCCGACCCCGACCTTCACGACGTCCGCGCCGGCCTCGACCAGGTCGCGGGTGCCCTCGGCGGTGACCACGTTGCCGGCCACCACCGGCACCGACCCGGCCACGGCACGGACGGCGCGCACGGCCTCGATCGCCTTGTCCTGGTGGCCGTGGGCGGTGTCGACCACGAGGACGTCGACCCCGTGCGCCAGCAGCGCCTCGGCCTTGCCCGCCACGTCGCCGTTGATGCCGACGGCGGCGGAGGTGAGCAGCCGGCCGCCGGCGTCGAGCGCCGGGGCGTAGATCGCCGAGCGCAGCGCGCCCTTGCGGGTGATGAGGCCGACCAGCTGGTCGCCGTCGACCACGGGTGCGGCCTGGACCCGCTCCTCGGACAGCACGTCGAAGACCTTGGGCAGGTCGGTGCCCGCGGGGATGGTCAGCGGATCGGGGGTCATGACCTCCGACAGCTGGGTGAACCGGTCGACGTCCTGGCAGGCGCCGTCGGTGACGACGCCGACCGGGCGCCCGCCGTCGACGACGACCACCACGCCGTGCGCGCGCTTGCCCATCAGCGACAGCGCCTCGGACACCGTGGCGGTGCGGCCCAGGGTGATCGGGGTGTCGTAGACCGGGTGCCGGTCCTTGATCCAGGAGACGACCTCGCCGATCACGTCGACCGGGATGTCCTGCGGCAGCACCGCGACGCCGCCGCGCCGGGCGACGGTCTCGGCCATCCGGCGTCCCGAGATCGCCGTCATGTTGGCCACCACGACCGGGATCGTGGTGCCCACCCGGTCCGGCGTGGTCAGGTCGACCTCGAGCCGGGACCCGACCGTCGAGTGCCCCGGCACCATGAAGACGTCGGCGTAGGTCAGGTCGTGGTCGGGACGGCGGTCACCGAGGAAGCGCATGGCCCCAGTGTCCCAGGCGCCCGGTGGCCGGGGGACCCCGTCGTCCCCCGGCGCCGTGGTCCGGGTCGAGCCGCCCGGCCGGACGTGGAGCCGGGCCACGGCGCGGCTCCACGTCCGGCGAGGGGGGTCGACCCGCGCGGCCGACGGGTCCGTGGCCGGGGCGCGGGACGCGGGGCCACCTACGATCACAGGCGTGATCGACCTGCGCCTCGTCCGCGAGAACCCCGACCTCGTCCGCGCCAGCCAGCGTGCCCGGGGCGCCGACGAGTCCCTGGTCGACGCCCTGCTGTCCGCCGACGCCGATCGGCGGGCCGCGGTCAAGGCCGCCGACGACCTCCGCGGCGAGCAGAAGGCCGCCTCGCTGGCCGTCCGCGGCGCCTCGAAGGAGGAGCGGCCCGCGATCCTGGAGAAGGCGAAGGCGCTGGCCGCCGCGGTGAAGGAGGCCGAGGAGGCCGAGCGCGCTGCTGACGAGGTCCTGCGCCAGGCGCACCTGCGCATCCCCAACGTCGTCCACCCCGACGTGCCGCCGGGCGGTGAGGACGACGCGGTCACGCTGCGCACCGTGGGCGAGGTGCCCACCTACGACTTCGAGGTGCGCGACCACCTGCAGATCGGTGAGGCCCTCGGCGCGATCGACATGGAGCGCGGCGCGAAGGTCTCCGGCGCCCGCTTCTACTTCCTCACCGGCCCCGGCGCGCTGCTGGAGTTCGCCCTCGCCCAGTTGGCGATCACCCGCGCGGTGGCCGCCGGCTTCACCCCCGTGATCGCCCCGGCGCTGGTCAAGCCCGAGGCGATGGAGGGCACCGGCTTCACCGGCGAGCACGACGAGGAGATCTACCGGGTCGAGCGCGACGACCTTTACCTGGTCGGGACGTCGGAGGTGGCGCTGGCCGGGATGCACAGCAAGGAGGTGCTCGACCTCTCCGCCGGGCCCCGCCGCTACGCCGGCTGGTCGTCCTGCTTCCGCCGCGAGGCCGGCTCCTACGGCAAGGACACCCGCGGCATCATCCGCGTGCACTGGTTCGACAAGGTCGAGATGTTCAGCTTCTGCGCTCCCGAGGACGCCGAGGCCGAGCACCGCCGGCTGCTGCAGTGGGAGGAGGAGTTCCTCCAGCTGCTCGAGCTGCCCTACCGGGTGGTCGACATCGCCGCCGGCGACCTGGGCACCAGCGCGGCCCGCAAGTTCGACATCGAGGCGTGGTTCCCCAGCCAGGGCGCCTACCGCGAGCTGACCAGCACCTCGGACTGCACCACCTTCCAGTCCCGCCGGCTGGCCATCCGCTCGCGCGACGCCGACGGCAAGCCGCAGCCGCTGGCCACGCTCAACGGCACGCTGTGCGCCATCGCCCGCACCATCGCCTGCCTGCTCGAGGTGCACCAGCAGGCCGACGGCTCGGTGCACGTGCCCGCCGCGCTGCGCCCCTGGCTGGGCGGGCACGCCGTGCTCACCCCCGGCATGTCGCTGGCCGCGGTCGCCGCGCCGGGCCTGCCCGCGTGAGCGGTCCCCGGCCGGACGGCGGCGCCCCGGTGCGTGGTGTCCCGACCGGCGGCGGCCTGACCGCGCCGGCGGGAGCGGCCCTGGCCCGGGAGGTCGTCGACCTGGGCGACCTCGGCGCCCGGCTGGACGGCTGGCGGCCCCGGGTCGTGATCAGCGACATGGACGGGACCCTGCTGGACGCCACGGGTGCGGTCAGCCCGCGCACGCACGCGGCCGTCGCCGCCTGCCGCGCCGCCGGGCTGCCGGTGACCGGCGCCACCGGTCGCGGGCCCCGGCTGCTGGAGAGCGTCCGGGAGGCGCTGGGCGGTCAGGGCACGGCCGTCCTGGCCCAGGGCGGGTACGTCGTCCGGTTCGGCACCGGCGGCGCGCCCGACGAGGTGCTGCGCACGGTGGGCATGCCGCGCGAGGTGGCGACCCGGGTCATCGACGCCATCGAGGAGGTCACCGGCGAACTGGTCGTGGCCGTCGAGGACGCCGCCGAGCAGACCGAGGCGCTGCGTCCGCTGCGCGTGCAGCACGGCTTCGACTGGCCCTACCCCGAGCCCGCCCACCTGCTGCCGCGGCACGAGGTGCTCCCCGTCGGCGCGGTGCTCAAGGTCTTCCTGCGCTCGCCCCGGCTGGCCGAGGACGAACTGGTCGCCCTGGCCCGCACCGTCGTCGACCCGCAGGACGCCGAGCTGACCCACGCCGGGCTGGGCTTCATCGAGGTGCTGCCTCCCGGGGTCACCAAGGCCACCGGCATCGCCGTCGTCCTCGACGACCTGGGCCTGGGGTTCGGCGACGTGCTGGTCTTCGGCGACATGCCCAACGACCTGCCGATGATCGAGGCGGTCACCGCCGCCGGAGGGCGCGCGGTGGCGATGGCCAACGCGCACCCCGCCGTCCTGGCCGCGGCCGACGACCGCACCAGCGGTCACGACGCCGACGGCGTCGCCCGCTACCTGGAGGCCCTCCTCGCCCTGGGCGGCGTCCGTGGCTGACTGGCGCCCGTCGCTGATCGTCAGCGACATCGACGGCACACTGCTGGGCCCGGACGAGGTCATCACCGACGCGACGCTGGCCGAGCTGGGCCGCTGGGCCGAGGCCGGCGTGCCGCTGCTGCTCGCGACCGGCCGCCCGCCGCGCTGGATGCTGGGCATCCGCGAGCAGCTGGGCAGCGGCCTGGCGGTGTGCTGCAACGGTGCGGTGCTGCTGGACCTCGAGCCGTTCACCGTCCTGGACGAGCACCCGGTGGGCACCGACGTGCTCCGCGAGGTCACCGGCGAGCTCCGGCGCCGCGAGCCGGGCACCTGGTTCGCCGTCGAGTACGGCGACCAGTTCCGGCACGAGCCGGTCTACCAGCCGCGCTGGGACGTCGACGCCCCTGGCGTCTCGGTCGCCACGCTGGAGGAGATGGTCGCCCAGCCGGTGGCCAAGCTGCTGGCCCGGCACGAGGACGTGCCCCGGGACGTGTTCGTCGAGATGGTCGCCGAGATCGTCGGCGACACGGCCACCGTCACCAACTCCTCCACCGACGCGCTGGCCGAGATCTCCGCCCGCGGCGTCACCAAGGCGACCGGGCTGGCCCGGGTCGCCGCCGAGCGGGGGCTCGGCCCGGCCGACGTCGTCTACTTCGGCGACATGCCCAACGACCTGGCCGCCTTCGACTGGGTGCGCGAGGGCGGGGGCCGCGCGGTGGCGATGGCCAACGCCCACCCGGACGTGCTGGCCGCGGCCACCGACGTCACCGACGCGCACACCGCCGACGGAGTCGCGGTCTTCCTGGCGTCGCTGCACCGCTGAGCCGGGTGGGACGCCGCAGCACTCGTGGGGGTGTTGCGGCTCCACTCCGTCCGCGGCCTGCCGATCCCTGGGGGCACGTGGGCGCAGCGTGCGCCCGTCGCCACGAAGGGCACTCGCTTGATGGACGCCGCGCGGACCGAGGTCCCCAGCACGCACCCCCAGGACCCGGCGGGTGCACCCGGGGTCAGCATCGTCGACCGGATCGGCCTGCGTGGCCGGCTGCTGGCCGCCTTCCTGACGGTGGCCCTGGCCACGCTCGGGGTCGGCGCCTTCGGGATCTCCCGGATGTCGGCGCTGAGCGACCGGGCGGAGAGCGTCTACACCGAAGGCGCCGTCCCGCTGCGGGACGTGCTCACGGTCCGTTCGCTGTACTGGGAGTGGCAGGCCGCCACGTCCCGGGCCCGGTCGGCCGGGCTGGCGCCGGAGGTCGTGGCCTCGGCGACCGAGCAGGGCAACGCCGCCCGGGCGGCGATGGACGCCCTGGTGGGCGACCTCGCGGACGAGCCGCTGGCCGCGGACACCCGCCTCGCCTACGAGGCGTTCGTCGCGGCGGTCACGACCTTCGACGACACGTCCGCGACCATGGCCACCGCCGCGCAGAGCGGGGACATGAGCGCCTTCGGCCGGCTGCTCCCCGACCTGCAGCGGGCCGAGGCCGACGCGGTCGCCGCCCTCAACACCGCCAGCGAGGCGCAGGGCGCCCTGACCTCGGCCACCGCGGAGAGCGCGCGGGACGCCTACTCCTCCGCCCGAACGGTCACCCTCGTCGTCGTGGCCCTCGGCCTGGCCCTGTCGATCGCGCTGGCCGTGCTGGTCGCCCGCAGCGTGACCGGGCCGGTCGAGCGCATCCGCGAGGTGCTCGCGCAGGTGACCGCCGGGGACCTGCGGGTCCGGGCCGGCCGGACCGGCGGCGCCGAGCTCGGGCAGGTCGCGGAGTCCCTCGACGAGACGCTGGACGCCCTCGGGGGCGTGCTGACCCTGGTCAACGACTCCGCCGGCCGCCTGGCGACCGCCTCCCTCCAGCTCAACGCGGGTGCGGAGTCGATGGCGCAGAACGCGCGCAGCGCCGCCGGCCAGGCCGATGTGGTCGTCGCCTCCGCCGGTGAGGTCGCCTCCAGCGTCGACACGGTCGCGACGGGGTCGCAGCAGATGGAGGCCGCGATCCGGGAGATCTCCCAGAACGCCAGCGAGGCCAGCCGGGTGGCCGGCCAGGCGGTGAGCGTCGCGGAGACGACGACCCGCACGGTCGGCAAGCTCGGTGACTCCTCGCAGGAGATCGCCACGGTGGTGAAGCTGATCAACGGCATCGCCGAGCAGACCAACCTGCTGGCGCTCAACGCCACGATCGAGGCCGCGCGGGCCGGGGAGGCCGGCAAGGGCTTCGCGGTCGTGGCCAGCGAGGTCAAGGAGCTGGCGCAGGAGACCGCCCGGGCGACCGAGGACATCTCCCGCCGGGTCGAGGCGATCCAGGCCGACACCGCCGGCGCGGTCGCAGCGATCGGGGAGATCAGCACCGTGATCGGCCAGATCAACGACTACCAGGCGACCATCGCCGCGGCGGTCGAGGAGCAGACGGCGACCACCAACGAGATGAACCGCAACGTCGCCGAGGCGGCCGGCAGCTCCCGCAGCATCGCCACCGCCATCACCGGGCTCGCCGCCGGGTCGGCCGAGACCACCCAGCGGGTCACCGAGGCCCAGCGGTCGGCCGCCGAGCTGTCCCGGATGAGCGACGAGCTCCAGTCGGCGGTGAGCCGCTTCACCGTGTGACCCCCCCCCGCCCCGGCGGCGGGCACGGACGGGCCCCGGCGCACTGCGCCGGGGCCCGTTCCCGTTGTGCGCGACGGGAACACCCCGGAACCGGTCATCCGCCCCGCGGGACTGCCGATGAGGAGGACGAACACCGGTCGACGACGCGGCCGGACGTCGTCACCCGTGCCCGCCCGGAGGTTCCCATGCCCGATCGACCCGTCCCGGCCCCCACGCCGGCCGCGGCCGCGCCCGACGACGTCGCCGAGCTGCGGCGCATCGCGGTCGCCATGCGCGACTCGTCCGCGATGGTCGAGCTCGCGCTCGACGGCACCGTGCTGATGGCCAACCAGCAGTACCTCGACATCATGGGGTACTCCGCCGAGGAGCTGGTCGGCCGGCACCACCGGATGGTCTGCGAGCCGGCGCACGCCGCGTCGGCCGAGTACGCCGCCTTCTGGGAGCGGATGGCCGCCGGCGAGGTCGACGCGGGCGTGGTCGTCAAGCGGATGGCCAAGGGCGGCCGCGAGGTCTGGCTGCGCGGCTCCTACATCCCGGTCCCGGACTCCTCCGGCCGGCCGGTGAAGGTCGTCGTGCTGGCCACCGACATCACCGAGGGGAAGGTCGCCGCGCTCGAGCGGCAGAGCCAGGCCGTCGCGCTGGACCGCTCGCAGGCGGTCATCGAGTTCGCCCTCGACGGCACCGTGCTCACCGCCAACCGCAACTTCCTCGACGCGATGGGCTACACGCTGGCCGAGGTGCGGGGCAAGCACCACCGCATGTTCGTCGAGCCGGCCGTGGCCGCCACCGTCGAGTACGCCGACTTCTGGCAGCGGCTGGGGTCGGGCCAGTTCGAGGGCGGGGTCTACAAGCGGCTGGCCAAGGGCGGCCGCGAGGTGTGGCTGCAGGCGACCTACAACCCGATCCTCGACGACGACGGCCACCCGCTGAAGGTGGTCAAGTTCGCCAGCGACATCACCGTCGCGCGGCTGGCCGACGTGGAGTCCCGGGGCAAGGTCGCCGCCATCGACCGGGCGCAGGCCGTCATCGAGTTCAAGACCGACGGCACCGTGCTGAGCGCGAACGCCAACTTCCTGGAGACGATGGGCTACGCCCTGCACGAGGTCGTGGGCCGGCACCACCGCGTCTTCTGCGAGCCCACCCTGGCCAGCAGCGCCGAGTACGAGGAGTTCTGGGCGCGGCTGGCCAGCGGCGCCTACGAGGCCGGGGAGTTCAAGCGGCTGGCCAAGGACGGCCGCGAGGTGTGGCTGCAGGCCACCTACAACCCGATCCTCGACGACACCGGCAAGCCGATCAAGATCGTCAAGTTCGCTAGCGACATCACCGACGCGAAGTTCGCCGGCGCGGAGGCCCGCGGCAAGGTCGCGGCCATCGAGCGTGCCCAGGCGGTCATCGAGTTCGACCTGTCCGGCCGGGTGCTCACGGCCAACCAGAACTTCGTCGACACGATGGGGTACCCGCTGTCGGAGATCCGGGGCAAGCACCACCGGATGTTCTGCGAGCCCGGCTACGCCGCCTCCGGCGAGTACGCCGAGTTCTGGGAGCGCCTGGGCCAGGGCCACTACGAGTCCGGGGAGTTCCGGCGCCGGGACAGGGAGGGGCGCGAGGTGTGGCTGCAGGCCACCTACAACCCGATCCTCGACGACTCCGGCCGGGTCGTGAAGGTGGTCGAGTTCGCCACCGACGTCACCCGGGTGAAGCGGCAGAACGCCGAGTTCACCGGCAAGGTGACGGCGATCGAGCGCGCCCAGGCGGTGATCGAGTTCAGCCTGGACGGCACGATCATCACCGCCAACAGCAACTTCCTCGACGCGCTGGGCTACACGCTCGCCGAGGTGCAGGGCAAGCACCACCGGATCTTCTGCGACCCCGTCTACACCGGCACCGAGGCCTACCGGGAGTTCTGGGAGAAGCTGTCCAGCGGCGACTTCCACACCGGCGAGTACCGCCGCATCCACAAGAACGGCCGCGACGTGTGGATCCAGGCCACCTACAACCCGATCCTGGACGACCAGGGCCGGCCCTTCAAGGTGGTCAAGTTCGCCTTCGACGTCACCGCGGCCAAGCTGCGCAGCGCCGAGATCGAGGCGCGGGTCAACGCGGTGGACCGCGCCCAGGCGGTCATCGAGTTCGACCTCGAGGGCAACGTCCTGGCCGCCAACGACAACTTCCTGCGCACCATGGGCTACTCGCGGCGCGAGGTCGTCGGCCACCACCACAGCGAGTTCTGCGACGACGACTACATCCGCTCGCCCGAGTACCGCGACTTCTGGATCCGGCTCGGCGCGGGCGAGGTGCTGGCCGGCCGTTTCCACCGCAAGGGCAAGTACGGCCGCGACGTGCACATCCAGGCCACCTACAACCCGATCCTCGACCTGACCGGCCAGCCCTTCAAGGTCGTCAAGTTCGCCTACGACGTCACCGCGGACGTCGAGCGGGAACGGCGGATCGCGCTGGGCACCAAGGAGATGACCGCCTCCGTGCGCCACCTGTCGGCGTCCATCGAGGACATCGCCCGCAGCTCCCAGACCGCGACCGGGCTGGCCGCGGAGACCCAGGACAACGCCCGGCAGGGCGTGGAGGCGCTGCGCGCCTCGCTGGAGGCCATCGCGCTGATCCAGAAGTCGTCCAACTCGATCACCGAGATCGTCCGGGTCATGGGCGAGATCGCCAACCAGACCAACCTGCTGGCCTTCAACGCCTCGATCGAGGCAGCCCGGGCCGGGGAGCACGGCGTCGGCTTCTCCATCGTCGCCGGGGAGGTGCGCAAGCTGGCCGAGCGCTCGTTCACCGCCTCCCAGCAGATCGGCAAGCTGATCGAGGAGTCGGCCGAGCGGGTGTCCCAGGGGTCGGAGGTGTCCAAGCGGGCGGAGAACGCCTTCGAGCGGATCGTCAGCAGCGTCACCCGCACCAACGAGACGATCCTGTCCATCTCGGAGTCCACCCACCAGCAGCAGGCGGCCTCCCGCGAGGTCGACGAGCTCATCGCCCAGCTCGCCGCCGCGGACTGATCGTGACCACCTCGCTGCAGGACCCGCCCCCCGCACCCGGCGAGGACGGCGGCCGGGACGTCGTCTACGGCCTGCTGCGCCTGGCGGGCATGGACGTCGCCCTGCCGCTGTCCGCGCTGCGGGAGGTCGTGCCCTGCCCGGCCGAGCTGGCCGGGCTGCCCGCGGTGGCGCCCGGCCTGCTCGGCGCGATCGAGCTGCGCCGGCTGGTGCTGCCCGTGCTGGACCTGCAGGCGGTCACCGGCCGCCCGCAGCACCGGCGGGCCGACCAGGTCGTCGTGGTCGTGGCCTCGGGCGACCGGGTGCTCGGGCTGCTGGCCGACCAGGTGCAGGGCATCTGCGAGGTCGCCGCCGACGTCCTGGTGACCGCCTCCGCGCACGGGGGCGGGCTGCTGTTCTCGCACACCTTCCGCCACCCCGGGACCGGCCGCGCCTACAGCGTGCTGGACGCCGCGGCGGTGCTCCAGCTGCCGGGCGTCCCCACGGTCACCGACGTCACCCGGGCCTCCGCCGCCGTGCGCGACGGCGGGCCGGTGGCCGGTCGCCGCACGCTCACCGTGCTGCGCTGCGGGGAGTACCGGCTGGCCGTCGACGCCGCCCACGTGCACACCACGATCCCGACGCCGGACCTGCGTCCGTCGGTGATCACCAGCCGGATGTGCCCGGGGACGGTCGTGTTCGACGACCGGGAGGTGCCCGTCGTGGACCCGCTGGTCCTGCTCGGGCTCGGCGAGCTCGCCCGCGCCGACACCGGTGCGGGCCTGGTGCTCGACCTCGGGCACGGCTACGTCGTGCTGGCGCTCAGCGAGCTGCTGGACCTGGCCCACGTCGACCAGGACGACGTCCTGCCGACCCCGTCGTTCGCCCTGCCCCGGCCCGACCTGCTCGACGGCATGGTCCAGGTGGACGCCGTCGGTGACTGCCTGGTGCTGGACGGCCCGGCGCTGCTGGCCGACGCCCAGCTGTCGGGCTTCGCGTCGGTGAACACCGCGCTGGAGCCCACGCACGGTGGCGACGCGTCGACGGTGGCCGCTGCGGCCGCCGCAGCCAGCGGGGCGCCGGCGTACCTGACGTACTCGATCGGCCGGGACGTCGCCACGCCGCTGGAGCAGGTCAGCGAGATCCTGCCGTTCCCGGACACGCTCACCCGGACGTCGGTGCCGGGGCTGCTCGGGTTGGTCACGCACCGGCGGACGGTGGTGCCGGTGCTCTGCCTGGCGTCGCTGATCGGGCTGCCCAGCCTGCCCGTCACCGCGTCGACCTGCCTGCTGCTGGTGGACGTCGACGGGACGTCGGTCGCGTTCGCCGTCGACACGCTGCGCAGCATCGACCCGCTGACCTGGACCGACCCCGAGCAGGTGCGCGACCGCGGCGCCGACCAGCTCGAGCGGGTGCTGCAGACCTCCCCGCTGGTGCAGGTGGGCGGCGAGACCCGGCTGCTGCCCGGCCTGGACCTGCAGCGGGTGGCCCGCGCCGTACAGGGGCCGGTCGCCGTCCCGGCGCCCCGTTCGTCCTGGTCGGAGGAGCTGGTCGCCGGCTGAGTCCGCCGGCCGGCGAGCGCGGGCTCCCGGCCGGCGGACTGGGTCAGCTGTTGACGACCGCGACCGCCGCGACGACCAGGACGACCGCCAGCACGATGCCGACCGCGCCGAGCACGACGCCGGCGGTGGCCAGCCCGGTCGAGGTGCCCTGCTTGCGGCCGCGCAGGCCGAGCACGATGCCCAGGACGCCGAGCACGATGCCGACGATCGGGATGAAGAGCGCGGCGATCGGGCTGAGCAGGCCGGTGACGAACCCGGCGGTGGCCAGGCCGTTGGAGCCGGGCGTCCGGCCGATCGTGCCGGGCTGGTGTGCTGCGGTCATGCTGGTCCTCCCGTGGACGGGGGCCGGTGTCTCCAGCCTCCGGTCACCGACGGTGACGACCGGCACAGTGCTCGGCAACGCGGGACACCCGGGACCACCCGATCGGGTGAACCGGGTGGTTGCTCAGAGGTACTGACCGCCGCCGGGCCGCACGTCCGGGCCGGTCGCGCCGCCGGGCAGCGCCTTGCGGCGCATCTCCTCCAGCTGCGCGCGGGCGGCCATCTGCTGGGCGAACAGCGCGGTCTGGATGCCGTGGAAGACCCCCTCCAGCCAGCCGACCAGCTGGGCCTGGGCGATCCGCAGCTCGGCGTCCGAGGGGGTCTCGTCCTCGTTGAACGGCAGGGCGATGCGCTCCAGCTCCTCGCGCAGCTCCGGGGCCAGGCCCTGCTCGAGCTCGCGGATCGAGGAGGCGTGGATGTCGCGCAGCCGGTTGCGGCTGGCGTCGTCCAAGGGCGCGGCGCGCACCTCCTCGAGCAGCTGCTTGATCATCGTGCCGATCCGCATGACCTTGGCCGGCTGCTCGACCAGGTCGCCGATGCCGCCCGCGCCGTCGCCGTCGACGTCCTCGTGCTGCGCGGGCAGCGCCCCGACCGGCTGGCCGTCCGGCCCGACGACGAGGACCTGCTGCGAGCGGGGGTCACCGCTGCCTGGTGCTGTCATGCCCCCATCCTGCCCCGGCGCCGGACGGACACGCCGAGGCGCCCGGTGCGGTCGCCGCCCGAACTACGCTCCGGTGCATGGCGTCGGGGGAGGGCCGGCTGGACGTGGCCCGGGTCCGGGGGCTGTTCCCGGGACTGTCCGACGGCCTGGTGCACGCCGACGGGCCCGGGGGCTCGCTGGTGCCCGAGAGCGTGGTGCGCGCGGTGTCCCAGGCGATGCGGGTGCCGATCGCCGACCGCGGCGGGGTGTTCGCCCCCTCGGCCCGGGCCGAGCAGCTGGTCGCCGGCGCCCGCACGGCCGTCGCGGACCTCGTCGGCGGCCTGCCGGCCGGCGTGGTCCTGGGGCCGAACATGACCACGCTGACCTACGCGGTGGCCCGGGCGCTGGCCAAGCACTGGCGGCCGGGCGACGAGATCGTGGTCAGCCGGCTCGACCACGACGCCAACGTCCGCCCGTGGCTGCAGATCGCCGCCGAGTTCGGCCTGGTGGTGCGGTGGGCCGAGGTCGACATCGAGACCGGCGAGCTGCCGGACTGGCAGTACGACGAGCTGCTCACCGGCCGCACCCGGCTGGTCGCGGTGACCGCGGCCAGCAACGCCATCGGCACCTGCCCGGACGTCGCCGCGATCGCCCTGCGCGCGCACCGGGTCGGGGCGCTGGTGTACCTCGACGGTGCGCACGCCGCTCCGCACGCGCTGCTGGACGTCGACGTCCTGGGCGCGGACTTCCTGGCGCTGTCGGCCTACAAGTGGGGCGGGCCGCACGTGGGCGCGGTGGTCGCCCACCCCGGCCTGCTCGAGGAGCTGCGGCCGGACAAGCTCGTCCCCGCCCCCGACCGGGTGCCCGACCGGTTCGAGCTGGGCGCCCCGCCCTACGAGCTCTACGCCGGGGTCGCCGCGTCCGTCGACCACCTGGCCGGCCTCTGCCCGGAGGCCGAGGGCACCCGGCGCGAGCGGCTGGCCACCGCGATGACCGCGGTGAGCGCCTACGAGAGCGCGCTGTTCGCCCGGCTGGACCGCGGGCTGCGCTCGATGGGGCACGTGCAGGTGCTCGGCGAGCCCCGGTACGCCACGCCCACGCTGTCGTTCACGGTGTCCCGGATGCGCCCGCGCGCGGTCGCCCGCGAGCTCGCCCGCCGCGGCGTCTGCGCCTGGGACGGCGACTTCTACTGCCGCGAGCTCTTCGACGCCATCGGGGTCAACGAGTCCGGCGGTGCCGTGCGGCTGGGGTTGATGCACTACAACACCGTCGAGGAGGTCGAGCACCTGCTCGACTCGGTCGCCTCGTTGCGCTGATGGAGTCCCAGGGGTGCGTTTTCCGCGCCCTGGGACTCCATCAGGGCACCAGCAGGACCTTGCCGATGTGGGTGCTGGCCTCCAGCAGGGCGTGCGCCTCGCCGGCGCGGGACATCGGCAGCCGGCGGTCGACGACCGGCCGGACGACGCCGCGCTCGACGTCGGGCCACACCTCGCGCCGCACGGCCGCCACGATCTCGGCCTTGCCCCCCGGCCCGGTCGCCGGCCGGGACCGCAGCGCGGTCGCCGTCACGCTGCCCCGCTTGGCGAGCAGTCTGGCCAGGTCCAGCTCGGCCCGCGCGCCGCCCTGCAGGCCGATGACCACCAGCCGCCCGCCGTCGGCCAGGACGTCGACGTTGCGGGCCAGGTAGGCCGCGCCCATGTTGTCCAGGACGACGTCCGCGCCGTGCCCGCCGGTCGCCGTCCGGACCGCCTCGACGAAGTCCTCGTCCCGGTAGGCGACGGTGATGTCGGCGCCGAGCTCGCGGCAGAAGGCCAGCTTCTCCGGGCTGCCGGCGGTGACCGCGACCCGTGCGCCGGCCCGGGCCGCGAGCTGGATCGCCATGGTGCCGATGCCGCTGGAGCCGCCGTGCACGAGGAACACGTCGCCGGCGCGCAGCCCGGCCAGCATGAACACGTTGGACCAGACGGTGCAGGTGACCTCGGGCAGCGCGGCGGCGGTGGCCAGCTCGACCCCGGCCGGGCGGGGGAGCAGCTGACCGGCCGGGACGGCGACCCGCTCGGCGTACCCGCCGCCGGACAGCAGCGCGCACACCTCGTCGCCGACCGCCCAGCCGGTGACCTCGGCGCCGACCTCGCTGATCACGCCGCTGCACTCCAGGCCCAGGACGTCGCTCGCGCCTGGCGGCGGCGGGTAGTTGCCCTGCCGCTGCATCAGGTCGGCGCGGTTGACCGCCGCGGCTGCGACGTCGACGACCACCTCGCCGGGGCCGCAGACCGGGTCGGGCACCTCGCCCCAGCCGAGCACCTCGGGGCCACCGGGCTCGGAGATCGTGACAGCGCGCATGGCGCCGACGCTATGCCGCGGCCGGTCGGGCGGCCAGGGCGGTCCGCAGCTCGGTGACCAGCTCGGCGACCGCCTGGGGCGCCGACCGGCACAGCCGCGGGAAGCTGAGGTAGCCGTGCGGCATCCCGACGTACTCGGTGAGCCGCACCGGCACGCCGGCGGCCCGCAGCACCTCGGCGTACCGCCGTCCGTCGTCGCGCAGCGGGTCGTGCTCGGCGACCTGCACCAGCGCCGGCGGCAGCCCGGAGTGGTCGGCGGCCAGCAGCGGGGAGGCGTACGGCTCGACCGGGTCGGCGCCGCCCAGGTAGTGGGCGCGGAAGGCCAGCATGTCGGCGCGGGTCAGGATCGGGGCGTCGGCGTTCTCCGCGATCGAGGCGCTGGCCATCGTGAGGTCGGTCGCCGGGTAGAGCAGCCCCTGGAACGCGATCGCCGGGCCGCCGCGGTCGCGGGCCATCAGGCTCACCACCGCTGCCAGGTTGCCGCCGGCGCTGTCGCCCATGACCGCGAGCCGGTCGGCGTCGGCGCCGAGCTCCCCGGCCCGCGCCGCCAGGTCGACGGTGGCGGCGTAGCAGTCCTCGGCGGCGGCGGGCCAGCGGTCGGCCGGGGCCAGCCGGTAGTCGACCGAGACGACGACGGCGCCCAGCTGCACGGCCACGGTGCTGCACAGCCAGTCGGACTGGTCGAGCGAGCCCAGCACCCAGCCGCCGCCGTGGAACACCACGACCAGCGGCAGCGTGCCGGCGACGCCGGTGGGCCGGTAGGTGCGCACCGGCCGCAGGCCGACCTGCCCCGCCGCCGTCCCGTCGGTCACGGTGACGCCGCGGGCGACCGCCCCGAGGAGCAGGTCGGTGACCGGGTTGTGCCCGATGCCGCGCCCGCCGGCGGAGGCCAGCCGTTCCTCCGACATCCGGGTGACCGAGGCCAGCCGCAGCAGCCGGCCGAACACCTGCACCCGCGCGTCCAGCCCGGCCATGTGCGTCCCCTCGTCGTCCCTGGTGGCAGATCGTGCCACCGGGAGCGCGGTCCGGCCCGTCGGCGGCGGGCCCGGCCCGTGGCAGGGTCGCGGTCATGGGGGAGAGGGCCGACCTGCTGGAGTACCTGCAGCGCGGCCGCGACGCGGTCGTCTGGAAGCTCGAGGGCGCCTCCGAGCTGGACGTGCGTCGCCCGTTGACCCCGACCGGCACCAACCTGCTCGGCCTGGTCAAGCACCTGACCGCGGTGGACGCCGGCCACCTCGGCGAGGTCTTCGGCCGGCCGTTCCCGGAGACGGTGCCCTGGGCCGCGGACGACGCCGAGCCCGGGTCGGACATGTGGGCCACGGCCGACGAGTCCCGCGGGGAGGTCGTCGACCTCTACCGCCGGGTCTGGGCGCACGGCGACGAGACCGTGGCCGCGCTGGACCTGGACGCGACCGGGCTCGTGCCCTGGTGGCCGGAGGAGCGCCGGCGGCCGACGCTGCGCCGCGTGCTGGTGCACCTGGTCGCCGAGACCTCGCGGCACGCCGGGCACGCCGACGTCGTCCGGGAGCTGGCCGACGGCGCGCTCGGCGACCTCCCGCGCTACGCCGAGCGCGTCGCCGACGACCCCGACCGCTGGGCCGCCCACCGCGCCCGCGTCCAGGCGGCCGCCGAGGCCGCGCGCTAGGCCAGGCCGCGGGTGGTGCGCACCGGCGGCCGGTCGCCGCGGATCGCGGCCACCATGTCCAGCGTCTGCCGGGTCGCAGCCACGTCGTGCGCCCGGAACACCCGGGCGCCCAGCCACGCGCTGACCGCCGTCGCCGCCAGCGTGCCGGTGAGCCGCTCCCCGACCGGGACGTCGAGGGTCTCGCCGACGAAGTCCTTGTTCGACAGCGCCACCAGCACCGGCCAGCCCGTCGCGACCAGCTCGTCGAGCCGCCGGGTGGCCTCCAGCGAGTGCCGGGTGTTCTTGCCGAAGTCGTGCCCCGGGTCGACCAGCACCCGCTCGGGGTCGACCCCCGCGGCCACGGCGGCCTCGGCCAGCGCCGTCGTCCGGCGCACCACGTCGGCGACCACGTCGTCGTAGGTGACCCGGTGCGGCCTCGTGCGCGGCGGCAGCCCGCCGGCGTGGGTGCACACGATGCCGGCGCCGGCCTGCGCGGCGACCACCGCCAGCTGCGGGTCGACCCCGCCCCAGGCGTCGTTGACGACGTCGGCGCCGGCGGCCAGCGCCTCGCGGGCGACCTCGGCCCGCCAGGTGTCGATGGAGATCGGCAGCGCGGGGTGCGCGGCCCGGATCCGCGCGACCAGGTCGACGGTGCGGCGGATCTCCTCGGCCGGGTCGACCTCCGCGCCCGGCGCGGCCTTCACCCCGCCGACGTCGACCATGTCCGCGCCCTCGGCGACCACCTGGTCGACCCGGGCCAGCGCGGCGTCGAGTCCGTAGGTGGCGCCGCGGTCGTAGAAGGAGTCGGGGGTGCGGTTGACGATGGCCATCACGACCAGCCCGCCGTCGGGGACGTCCGTGGAGCCGATGCGCAGCACCGGGTCATCCCACCAGACTGCCTCCGTGACCGAGTTCCCCGACGTCCCCGACCGCGTCGATCCGCCCTACCGCGACGGTGAGCGGGCGGCGGTGGAGGCCTGGCTGGAGTTCCACCGGGCCACGCTGCTGACCAAGTGCGCGGGGCTGACCCCGGAGCAGCTGGGGGAGCGGTCGGTGCCGCCGTCCGAGCTGAGCCTGCGCGGGCTGGTGCGGCACCTGACCGACGTCGAGCGGCACTGGTTCGCCCGCACCGTCGCCGGGCAGGACGCGCCGCCGCTGTACTGGGGCGAGCACGAGGACGTCGACTTCAGCGGCGTCGGCGCGGACGGCGACGACCCGGCCCGCGCCGTCCCGCACGAGCTGGCCGCCTTCGCCGCCGAGCTGGACGCCAGCCGCGCCGTGGCCGCCGCGCACGACTCGCTGGACGACCTGGGCGCGGGGCTGCGGTACGGCGAGCGGGTGTCGCTGCGCTGGGTGTTCCTGCACATGATCGAGGAGTACGCCCGGCACAACGGCCACGCCGACCTGCTCCGCGAGCGCATCGACGGCGCCACCGGCGACTGAGGCGGCCGCCGCCGTCCAGCTCGCTCCGGGATCAGGTGAGCTCACCGCGCTTGCTCCTGGCTCACCGCAGGAGGTGAGCCAGGAGCAAGGACGATCAGGTCACCTGATCCCGGCAGAGGTCAGCGGACGGCGCCCCAGGGGAGGACGGCGTGGACGCCGACCACCTGGTTCACCACCTGGGTGACGCGCAGGTCGACGACCACGCTGGCCAGCGCCAGGGCGTCGGAGCGGCCGATGCCGTGGACGGCGGCCATCACGTCGAGCATGGCGTCCAGGGCGGTCGCCATCGCCTCGTCGAGGTCGTCGGCCACGCCCATGGTCACCCAGCCGGCCGGGGTGCGGGCCACGGGTGTGCGCACCGGGGCGCCGAAGAGGTCGGGCAGCACGTCGAGGTGCAGGTCGACGGCGTCCATCGGGCACTCGATCGCCGTCCCGGCCACCTCGCCGTCGCCCTGCGCGGCGTGCCCGTCGCCGACCGACAGCAGCCCGCCGGGCACGGTCACCGGGAGGTACAGCGTGGAACCGGCCACCAGCTCGCGGCAGTCGATGTTCCCGCCGTGCCAGTACGGGGGGATGGTCGAGTGCTGTCCCGGCTCGGCCGGCGGCACGCCCATCACGCCCAGGAACGGTCGCAGCGCGACCGAGTGCCCGGCGTGGTTGCGGCCGACCCCGGCGGTGGCGTCGAGGGTCCAGCGGTGCACCTTCGGGTCGGCGGTCACACCCAGCCGCTCGTTGAGCGCCGTCGACCGCAGCCCCACGTAGGTGGTGCCGAACGCGCCCGGGACGACGCCGTCGATCCGGACGGCGAGCACCTGCCCGACCTCGGCGCCGGCGACCGCGACCGGGCCGGTGAGCGCGTGCCCGGCCGCGGGGTCGTGCGCCGGGTGCCGGGGGCGGACGGCGAGGCCCGCGACGGTGTCCGGGCCGGTGTAGGGGCCGCTGTTCCAGCCGGAGTCCAGGGTGCCGATGCGCACCGTCGTCCCGGGCTCGACGGTCAGCGCGGGCGGGAGCGAGGGGTCCCAGTGCCCGTGCAGGGTGCGCTCGTCGGGCAGCAGGACGTGGCGGGGCTCCATGCCCCCATCCTGGTGGAGGGGTCCGACAGCGGTGCCGGCGGCGGAGCCACCCGCCCGGACGCGCGACGCCCCCGCCAGCACGCCGACCGGGTGGTCGGCGGCTGACGGGGGCGTCGTCAGTGCTGGTGCGGCCCGGATGCCGGGCCCCGTGTCACTTGACCGGGACGGCGGCAGCGGCCTTCTTGAGGTTGGAGCCGGCGGTCACCTTGGCGGTGTGGGCCGCGGCGATCTCGATCGACTCACCGGTCTGCGGGTTGCGGCCGGTGCGGGCCGAACGCTGCGAGCGCTCGACGGTCAGCAGACCCGGCAGGGCGACCTTGTCGCCGCGGGTGATGGCCTCGACGAGCTCCTCCTGCAGGCCGTTGATCACGGAGTCGACCGTGGCGGTGGGGACGTCGGCGCGCTTGGCGATGGCAGAGACGAGTTCGGCCTTGTTCATCGTGGTTCCTCTCGAAGTGGGTTCTCGCGGCCGGCCCCGGTGGAGCGGTCGCAGCTCGTGTCGCGCCCGGTCCGACCGGTCGCGTCCCGGGGTCCGCGCGGACGTCCGGGTCCTCCACGGTGCCCTGCCGCCCTGCACCGGGTGCGCGGCGGGGGTCCCGTGGGCGGGTCCGGCCGTCCCCGTCGTCGTCCGGGAACGGCGGGCACGTTGCCACGTGACGGCCCGTCCTGCCAGCGCTGGGCCCGGATTCCCGCGGATTTCCCGCTCATCCGCCCCTCTCGTCACGTCTCCGGGGCCGCTCCGCCCCGTCGCGCGACCTCCCGCGGGCGGACATAACGTGGGGGCATGCCTCAGCTCCCCAGGACCGACCTGACCGTCAGCGACCTCTGCCTGGGCGGCAACGTCTTCGGGTGGACCGCCGACGAGGCGACGTCCTTCGCCCTGCTCGACCGCTTCCTCGACGCCGTCCCGAGCACCCAGTCACCGTTCGTCGACACCGCCGAGATGTACGGCAACGGGGTGTCGGAGACGATCCTGGGCAACTGGATGGCCGAGCGCGGCGTGCGCGACCGGATGGTCGTGGCCACCAAGGCCAGCCCGGGCGAGAAGGAGCACCCGCTGTCGGCGGGCGAGATCCGCGACGCGTGCGAGCGGTCGCTGCGCAACCTGCAGGTCGACACGATCGACCTCTACTACGCGCACTACGACGACGGGACGACGCCGCTGGAGGAGACCCTCACCGCCTTCGACGCGCTGGTGCAGGCGGGCAAGGTCCGCTACGTGGCGGCGTCCAACTACACCGCCGAGCGGCTGACCGAGGCCCTCGACACGGCCGACCGGCTGGGCGTCACCGGCTACGTGGCGCTGCAGCCGCACTACAACCTGATGGAGCGCCCGGTCTACGAGGACGCGCTGGCCGGCGTCGTGACCGAGCGCGGGCTGGGCTCGATGCCCTACTTCGGGCTGGCCCGCGGCTTCCTGACCGGCAAGTACGCCGCCGGGGAGACCATCGACTCGCCGCGGGCCAAGGGCGCGGCGCAGTACGTGGGGGAGAAGGGCGACCGGGTGCTGGCGGCCCTGGCCGAGGTCGCCGAGGCGCACGCCGTCACCGGCGCGGCGGTCGCGCTGCGCTGGCTGGCCGACCAGCCCGCCGTCACCGCGCCCATCGCCAGCGGCCGCTCGGTCGAGCAGCTCGCCGACCTGCTGCCGATGCAGGACCTGGTGCTCACCGACGACGAGCGCCAGCGCCTCACCGACGCCAGCTCCTGACGCGGATGGAGTCCCAGCGCGCCGAGAACGCAGCGCTGGGACTCCATCACGCGCCTCAGGCGTAGACGATCGCGGCGCGGACCTGCTCGACCAGCTCGGGCGGGACGGTGGTCAGCCCGTGGTCGGCCGAGGCGTGCACCGCGACCTGGGAGAGCACGGCGCCGTCGTCCGGGCCGGTGAACGTCTGGGTGCAGCCGGGGACGACGTCCCCGCAGGCAAAGCTCTTCATCGCGACTCCGTGTGATCGGGAGGGCCCGGCCGCCGGACGGCGGGCGGGAGCAGGGAGGGTCAGGTGCCGGCCGCAGCGGCGGCGGCCAGGTCCTCGACGCGCAGCAGGCCGACGACGACGCCGGCGCGGTCGGTGCACAGCACCGGGTCGAAGCGGTGCACCGGCGAGCGGGTGAGCGCCCGCTGCAGCGTCTCGGTGACCGGCGCGGACGGCGGCACCCGCAGCGACACCGGCGCCCGGTAGGCGACGTTGGTGCGCGGATCGGCCAGCACCAGCTCGACCGGCGCCCCCGCGTCGTCCATCAGCACGTAGGGCGGCGGGGAGACGGTGTCGTCCGCGGCCTCGTGCTGGCGGACCGGGCGCAGCAGGCTGGCCACGCTCTCGACGAGCTGGGCGCGGGCGACCTGGGCGCGGACGAGCTGCACGACCTCGGGCGCGAGCGGGGCGAAGTGCGGCGTGGGCCGGCCCAGCAGCCAGCCCTGCGCCAGCGGGACGCCGAGCCGGGCGAAGACGGCGAGCTCCCCGGGGGTCTCGATGCCCTCGGCGAGCAGCCAGGCGTCGATCCGGCTGGTGAACGTGCCGACCATCTCCGCCAGCGCGGCCTTGACCGGGTCGGTGTCGGCGCCGGCGACCAGCGCCCGGTCCAGCTTGACCAGCTGGGGCCGCACCTCGGCCAGCTGCTGCAGTCCGGCGTAGCCGGAGCCCGCGTCGTCGATCGCGATGAGGGCACCGCGGCCCCGCAGCAGGGCGGTCTCCTCGCGCAGCGCGGCCAGGTCGGGGGTGGGCATGTGCTCGGTCAGCTCGACCACGACCCGGCGCAGCGTGGGCGGGGCGGCGAGGGCGGCGGCCACCGGCGGGGTGCCGAGCAGGTGCGGGCTGACGTTGACGGTCAGGAAGGTGTTGGGCGGCAGGTCGGGCAGGGCGGCCAGCGCCTTGCGCAGCGCGAGCGCCTCCAGCTCCGCGCCCAGCCCGGCCTCGTGGGCGGCGGCGAACCACACGTCGGGCGCGGCGGTCCCCGGGAAGCGGGCCAGCGCCTCGTAGCCGGCGACCGTGGCCCCGGCGAGGTCGACGATCGGCTGGAAGACGACCGACAGGTCGTCCTCGCCGGCCAGCAGCGGGCGGCAGTCCCAACGGGCGGGCAGCGTCGACGTCACCTCCTCCAGATCGGACGCCGCCGACGGGTGCTTGAGCGCGGGGTCCGGGGAACGGACCGCCGATCTGCCAGCATGGGGGCGTCCGGCACCTGGACGGCGGTGAGCGGGGGAGTTCCCGCCGGGAGCACAGGGGGAGGTCGACGGTGGTGGACGCACCCGGTCCGGCGGCAGCGCCCGACCCGCTGACCGACCCGCACCGCGTGGCCGCGGCCCGCCGTCTGCTCGAGGAGACCGCCGGCCCGGCCGCCTTCGACCGGCTGTCGGCGCTCGCCGCACGCCTGGTCGGCGCCGCGCACGCGAAGGTCACCCTCTTCACCGACGCCGACGTGGTCGTCGGTGGCCACGGGCTCCCGGCCGGGGTGGTCGGCGGGCCCGCCCCGCTGACCGGCGCCTTCTCCGCCCTCGTCGTCCGCACGGGCGCACCGCTGCACGTGCCGGCCACCGCGGCCGACGCGCGCGTCGCCCACCTGCCGGGGGTGGTGTCCGGGCAGGTGCGGTCCTACCTCGGGGTGCCGCTGGTGGCGGCGTCCGGGCACGTCGTCGGGGTGCTGGCGGTCTACGCCCCGCAGCCGCGCGACTGGTCGGCCGACGCCGCCGAGCTGCTCGAGCAGCTGGCCGCCTCGGTCGTCGCCGAGCTGGAGCTCTCGTCGGCCCGCTCAGCGGTCGGGGCCTCCCTCGCCCGGCTCGACGTCGCCCTTGAGGCCGCCTCCGTGGGCACCTGGGACCGCGACCTGCGCACCGGCGTCGTGCACTGGGACGAGCGCAACGCCGCCATCTTCGGGCTGGACGGCGCCCGCACGATCCAGGACGGCGACGAGGTGCTGGTCACCAGCATCCACCCCGACGACCACGGGCCGGTGCGCGAAGCGATGGCGGCCGCGCTCGCCGGCGGCGGGGAGTTCACCGTCGAGATGCGGGTGCTGCGGCCCGACGGCAGCGAGCGCTGGACGGTGTCCCGGGGCCGGGTCGTGCGCGACCCGCGGGGTGAGCCGGTGCGGTTGATCGGCACCACCGTCGACGTCACCGACGCCCGCGAGGCCTCGGCGCGGCGGCTGTCGGCGGTCCAGCGCGCGGCGGCGATCGCCGAGGTGGCCGCCGACCTGGCCAACGCCCAGCGCATGGAGCAGCTCGCCGAGGTGGCGCTGCGCGGCTGCGCGGCCGTGCTCGGCGCCGACGCCAGCGCGCTGGCCGCCTTCGACACCGGCGGCGGCCCGCTGCGGCTGCACCTGACCAGCCGCCTGGTCGACGCCGTCGAGTCCGGTGCCGCCGTCGACCTGCCCGCCGGGGGTGTGGAGATCGCGCTGGACGACGAGCTGCCCACCCAGTGGGTGGCCCGCCACGGCGAGCGGGTGCTGCTGGCCGACCGGGCGAGTGCGGTGGCCCGGTTCCCCCGGATGGCCGAGATCGGCGACCTGGTCGGTGTCCGCGCCGTGGCCGCCCTGCCGCTGCGGGTCGAGGGTCGGCTGCTGGGCAGCTTCGTCGCGGTCTGGGGCCAGGACCGCACCTTCGCCGACGAGGACGTCGAGCTGCTGGAGGCGCTGACCGCGCAGATCGGGCTGAGCGTCTCCCGGTTGCAGGCCGACGCCGAGCGCGACGCCGCGGTCGAGGCGCTGCGGGTGGCCAACGCCCGGCTGGAGCTGCTCGCCGAGGCCGGGCGGGTGCTGTCGGACACCCTCGAGATCACCGAGCAGCTGGGCCGGCTCGCCGGACTGGTCGTGCCCGCCCTCGGTGACTGGTGCTGGGTCGTGGTGCCCGACGAGCACGGCCGGATGCGCCAGCTGGCCTCGGCCCACCGCGACCCGGCCCGCAACGCCGAGCTGGCCGCCTACGTGCGCGCCATGGTCGCCGGCATCACCGACCAGGCGGCCGCGCGGGTGGTCACCCGCACCGGGCGCCCGATGGTGGTCGGCGCGATCGACCCCGAGTACGTGCAGCGGGCGCTGCCCGACCGGGCGGCCCGGGAGATGCTCGCCCGGCTGGCCCCGGGCTCGGGCATCGTCGTCCCGCTGGCCGCCCGGGGGCGGACGCTCGGCGCACTGGGCATCTACCGCGACGCCGAGCGCGGCCCGCACACCGACGCCGAGCTCGACACCGCGCTGGAGGTGGGCCGGCGCGCCGGGGTGGCGGTGCAGCAGGCCCAGCTGTTCGGCCAGCAGCGGCAGCTCGCCGAGGTGCTCCAGCGCAGCATGCTCACCGCGCCGCCGGCGCCCGACCACTGCGAGATCGCCGTCCGGTACGTGCCGGCCGCGGCCGGGGCGGAGGTGGGCGGCGACTGGTACGACGCGTTCGTGCAGCCCGACGGGGCGACGATGCTGGTCATCGGCGACGTCGTCGGCCACGACAGCGGCGCCGCGGCGGCGATGGGCCAGCTGCGCGGGCTGCTGCGCGGCATCGGCCACCACACCGGCGGCACCCCCGCCGAGGTGCTCACCGGCCTCGACCGGGCCGGCATCGGGCTGGACCTGGACACCCTGGCCACCGCGCTGGTCGCCCGGCTGGAGCAGGACGCCCCCGAGCTCGCCCGGGACGAGACCCGCGTGCGCTGGTCGACCGCCGGCCACCCGCCGCCGGTGCTGATCGACGTCGACGGCACGGTGACGCTGCTCGACTGCCAGGACCCCGACCTGCTGCTGGGCGTCGACCCCGCCAGCCCGCGCAGCGACCGGGTGGCCACCATCGGCCGTGGCGGCACCCTGCTGCTCTACACCGACGGCCTGGTCGAGCGGCGCGACCGCGACCTCGACGCCGGGATCGCCGAGCTGTGCCGGGTGCTCGGCGGGCTGGCGCACCTGCCGCTGCAGCAGCTGTGCGACCGGCTGCTGGAGCAGATGTACCTGCCCGACACCGAGGACGACGTCGCGCTGCTGGCCGTCCGGGTGCACCCGCAGGACGAGCCCCGCCCGTCGGAGGCGGGGCCGCAGGTCGTGCCGCCGGGCATCCCGGTCGCGCCGCCCGTCGTCCCGGGGGCGGGCACCGACCTGGGCTGAGCCGGCTCAGCCCCGGCGGCGGCGTCGCCGGGCGCGGGTGGCCCGCTGCTCCCGCCGGGCCCGGGCCCGCTCGGCCAGGTCGACCGCCACCGGGGCCTCCCAGCCCCGCTCCACCGACAGCACCCGCAGCCCGGCGACCAGCACGATCACCACGGCGGCCACCGGCAGCGGCGGCAGCCCGGCCGGCCCGGCCAGCACGGTGAGGGCGGTGGCGCCCAGCAGCGCGGCGACGGCGTTGTAGGGGCCGGGCTGGACGATGTCGGCTCGCTGGGCGAGCAGCACGTCCCGGATCACCGCCCCGCCGACGGCGGTGAGCGTGCCGATGAACACCACCGAGGCGCTGGGCAGCCCGGCCAGCTGCGCCTTCTGCGCCCCGATCACGGTGAAGAACCCGAGCGTGATCGCGTCGAGCCCGACCAGCAGCCGGTTGAACCGCGACAGCCAGCCGGAGAACCAGAACGTCACCGCGGCGGTGATCGCGACGGTGGGCAGGTAGGCGGTGTTGGTCAGCGCGACCGGCGGGCCCGACGCCAGCAGGACGTCACGGATCAGCCCGCCGCCGAGGCCGGTGCTGACCGCCAGCAGCAGGACGCCGGAGACGGCGAACCCCTCGCGTGCGGCCAGCAGCCCGCCGGTCAGCGCCCCGATGACGATCGCGATGAGGTCGACCGCCGCGGGGACGTGCAGCTCCTCGGCCGCTGCCACCAGTTCCACAGCGAGCCATCATCCCGGTCGCCGGCGCGCGCCCCGCCGGCCGTCCCGGGTGACGGCTGCGATCCCGGGGTCGCCGGGGCCGGGGAGGGGCAGTGGTGGGCGTCGTCGCTGGTCAGCGGGCCGTCCCGACCGGAACTTCTCGGTTGCAGGATGAAACGCTAGTGTGACTCACAGCACGCGCCCAGTCACTCCACACCCGAGAGCACCAGGTGGCCGCCCGACCGGGCCACCGCACCACCGCGACCACGCCACCGCCCCCGGGCACCGGCGCGGTCCCCCCGCTCTGGCCTGCACGTTCCCCGAACGAGATGGACTGACGATGAAGTCACCTGTCACCCGCCGCCGCGCCCACGTCGGCGCGCTCGTCACCACGGCGGTGTTGTCCGCCGGCCTGGTGGCGCCCGCCGTCGCCGCCGCGGCACCGGCACCGGCGGCCCCAGCCGCCACCCCGCAGCTCGCCGCCTTCCGGAACACGTCACTGCCCTTCGACGTGCGGGCCGCGGACCTGGTCGCGCGGATGACCCGGGCGGAGAAGATCCAGCAGTTCCGCGCCGAGCGGCAGCACAACGCCGGCGTCGCCCCCGCGATCCCGCGCCTGGGCGTCGCCGCCTACGACTACTGGAACGAGGCGCTGCACGGCGTCGCCCGCGCGGCGGAGGACCAGAAGCGGGAGCTCAACCAGGGCGGCGAGGCCACCGAGTTCCCCACGGGCCTCGGCATCGCGGCCACCTGGAACCCGGAGCTGGTGAAGCGGATGGCGGCGGCGACCTCGGACGAGGCGCGCGCCATGAACAACTTCGCCTCCCCGGGCGTGGCCGCGGCCAACAAGGGCCTGACCTACTGGTCGCCGACGATCAACATGGACCGCGACCCGCGCTGGGGCCGCGCCGAGGAGACCTACGGCGAGGACCCGTTCCTCACCTCCGCGATCGGCGGGCAGTTCGTCGTCGGCATGCAGGGCGAGGACGAGAAGTACCTCAAGACGGTCGCGACGCCCAAGCACTACCTGGCCAACAACTCCGAGAACAACCGGCACACCGGCAGCTCGAACGTCAGCGAGGCGGAGCTGCGCGAGTACTACACGCCGGCCTTCGCCGCGCTGGTCGGCGAGTACGGCGCCGGGTCGCTGATGACCTCCTACAACGAGGTCAACGGCACCCCGGTCTCGGCCAGCAAGGAGCTGGTGGAGGACCTCGCCCGGCGCACGTTCGGTTTCGACGGCGCGGTGGTCTCCGACTGCGACGCCATCCGGGACGTGTGGCAGACCTCCAACCACAACTGGACGCCGCCCGGCTTCTCCGCACCGCTCACCGCGCCCCAGGCCGTGGCCTGGACGCTCAAGACCGGCGTCGACCTGGACTGCATGGACCAGGACTACCCGACCCACCTGGAGCAGTCCTACGCCGAGGGCAACGTCACCGAGGCCGACATGGACGTCTCGCTGACCCGCACCTTCACCCTGCGCATGCGCACCGGCGAGTTCGACCCCGCCGACCAGGTGCCGTGGCGCAACGGCGAGTACACGATCGAGAACCAGGTCTCCAGCCCCGAGCACCTGGCGATCTCCCGGCAGATGAGCGACGAGGCCGTCGTGCTGCTGAAGAACGACGCCCCGGCGCAGGGGGCGGCTCCGGCGCTGCCGCTCACCACCGAGGACGCGGACAACGTGGTCGTCGTCGGCCCGCTGGCCACCACCGAGGTGCACGGCGACTACTCGCCCACCCGCATCGCGGAGAACTCCAACGCGCTGCAGGGCATCGAGAAGGCGGTGCAGGCGAGCAACCCCGGCGCCGAGGTCACCTACATCTCGGGCATGAACAAGACCGGCCTGGAGAACAAGCGCAAGCCGTCGGTCGGCTCGCCGGTCGCGCCGGCCGCCGGCCAGGCGGCCACGCCCGCCGCGGTGCGGTTCCTCGACGCTGCGGGCAACGAGCTGGGCCGGGTCAGCCCGGAGACGATCCTGCGCAGCCACATGTTCTCCGGCTGGCGCGGGGTGCAGCCGTGGAGCAACCCGGCGACGGCCTACAACAGCATGCAGACCCTCGGGGCATGGAACGGCTGGTTCGGCGCCGACGTCGACGTCCCGGCCGGCACGGCCAGCGTCGAGGTCCGGCAGGGCAGCGCCAACTCCACCCTCGAGGGCGGTCGCTTCGACGTCCGCATCGGCTCGCGGGACGGCGAGGTCGCCGGTTCCGTGCCCGCCGCCGGCGCCACGGCGTCGACGGCGTACGCGGGCCCGACCGGCGCGCAGACGCTGTACTTCGTCTACGAGAACGACTCCTTCCAGCCCCAGCTGACGCCGGCGGAGGAGCAGACCATCCGCGACGCGGACGCGGTCGTGACCTACGTGGGCACCATCGCGGGCAACAACTCGACCACCCCGGCGATCCAGGGCAACCCCTCGGACTCCTCCGAGGACGAGGACCGGCCCGACATCGAGCTGCCCCGCGGCCAGGCCGACCTGGTCAGCACCGTCGCCGGGCTCAACCCGCGCACCGTGGCCTGGATCCAGTCGGTGAGCACCGTAGACATCGAGCCCTTCAAGGACTCCGCCGCGGCGATCGTCTGGTCGACCTACAACGGCATGTACCAGGGCGACACGGTGGGCCGGGTGCTGTTCGGCACCGTCAACCCCAGCGGGAAGCTGCCGTTCACGCAGTACTCGGACATCGAGCAGCTCGCGGACGCCCGCGACTACGTGATGACCCCGACCGAGGGCCGCAACGGCCGCAGCTACCAGTACTTCACCGGCGACGTCACCTACCCGTTCGGGCACGGGCTCTCGTACTCGCAGTTCGAGTACTCGAACCTGCAGGTCGGCAAGCACTACGACCCGGACGACACCGTCGAGGTGACCGTCGACGTGCGCAACACCTCCGACGTCGACGGCTCCGAGGTGGTGCAGGCCTACGTGTCCTCGCCGAAGGCCGGGGACGCGATGCGGCCCGACCAGCAGCTGAAGAGCTTCGAGAAGGTCTCCGTCCCGGCGGGTGAGACGCGCACCGTCACGCTGGAGATCGAGGCGGAGGACCTCTGGTTCTGGGACACCAAGGCCGACCGGAAGACCTACGACCTGGGCCGCTGGACGCTGCGGGTGGGGGCCTCCTCGGACGCCGCCACGGCGCTCACCGGCACCTTCACCCTCGGTGGGGCGCTCAAGCCCGGCATCGGTGTGGTGGCCGCGATCCCCGACGGCGTGGTGCTCAACACCGCGACGCCGGACAACGCGATCCACGCCAACCTCTCCGCGACGCGGGACGACGACTCGTTCTACGACCTGTCCAAGTTCAACGTCCGGTACGAGAGCTCGGACCCGAAGGTGGCGAAGGTCGACCGGACCGGTGCGGTGAAGCCGGTCGGTGCCGGCGTCGCGACGATCACCGCCACGGTGGTCGCCGAGGGCGACACGCAGTCGACGACCTTCCCGGTCGTCGTGCGCAACGGTGCCCTGGTGGACGGCGACGTCACGGTCGGCGACCGGCTGGTGTCCTTCGCGGACACCCGGGCCCGGCTGGCCGACGCCAAGCGCGGGGTGGCCCTGAAGGCGGCGCTCACCCCGGCTGCCGAGGGCGTGACCTACACCTACCGGGTGGCGCTGAACGAGGACAACACCGCGGGGGCGACGGTGACCGCCGACGGGCGGCTGACCGCCACCCAGCGCGGTGAGGTGCGGGTGACCGTGGTGGCCGACGTGGCCGGCACGAAGTACTCGCGGACGGCGACCGTGACGGTCGACTAGCCGTTCCCGACCAGCTGAGGGCCACCGGCCCGGCGCCTCCACGGGCGTCGGGTCGGTGGCCCTCGGTGCGTCCGGGTGCCTCGTGAGCTGTCCGGAGGTCGGCGCCGCCGAGGGCGGCCACCGCCCGGGTCGACCCGCGTCACCGGACGTCGAGCCGCGCTGTGACGCGGCTCGACGTCCGGTGGACCGGGTCGACCCGGCTGGCAGCCTGTGGCCCCCGCTCGCTCCCACGACGTCACTGGGCGGGGGCGACCGCCAGGTCGGTGGCGGTGGCCGCCTGCTGGGGCTCGTCGCCGGCGCGGCGCAGGGCGGCGTCGTGCGCGGCCATCTCCGCCTGCCGGACCGGCTCCTCGTCCAACAGCGCGGCGTTGAGCCAGGCCTCCGGGGTGCCGAACGCGTCGACCAGCGTGCGCATGTGCGGCCGCAGCTCGCGCAGCAGGTCGTTGACCACGCTGGTCAGGGTCTTGGCCCGGGCCGGGGTGAGCCGGCCGTGCTGCAGGAACCAGCCCTTCTCCGCCTCGATGGTGGTCAGCGCGTAGAGGTCGCACACCCGCCCGAGCAGCGCCTTCGCGGCCGCGTCGGGGGTGCGCTCGATGCCGGCGACGAACGCCTCGAGCACGATCCGGTCGACGTGCGCCTGCGCGGCGGCCAGCACGTGGTCCTGCACGTCGTTGAAGACGTCGAACGGGCGGTCGCGCTTGGTGGCGGCGTTCTTCCGCAGCCGCTTCACGGCGCCGTCCAGCACGTGCTGCTCGCGGTCCTCGAACGCCCGCAGCTGCCAGCCGCGGTCGAGCACCGACACCTCCTCGTCCCGCCCGGGGACGGCGTCGACCAGCCGCTGGATCAGCCCGCGGGCGGCGGTGCGCTCCAGCACGGTCTCCCGCACCTGGTCGGCGACGAACTGCGCGCGGCCCCAGCCGTCGAGCGAGCCGAAGGCGTCCCGGTAACCGGTGAGCAGGCCCTTGGCGACCAGCTGCATGAGCACCGTGTTGTCGCCCTCGAAGGTGGTGAAGACGTCGACGTCGGCCCGCAGGCCCGGCAGCCGGTTCTCCGCCAGGTAGCCCGCGCCCCCGCACGCCTCGCGGCACAGCTGGACGGTGGCCGTGGCGTGCCAGGTCTGCGCCGCCTTGAGCCCGGCGGCCCGGGACTCCAGCTCCCGCTGCACGGACTCGTCGGCGGGCTCGGGTGCTGAGAGCACGTCGTGCATCGTGCAGATCAGCTCCTCCTGCGCGAAGGCCAGCGCGTACGTGCGGGCCAGCGCCGGCAGCAGCTTGCGCTGGTGCACGAGGTAGTCGTTGACCACGACCTCGCGGTCCTCGCCGGGGGCGGCGAACTGCCGGCGCACGTCGCCGTACCGGACGGCGATCTCCAGGGCCACCTTCGCCGCCGAGGACGCCGAGCCGCCGACGCTGACCCGTCCGCGCACCAGCGTGCCGAGCATGGTGAAGAAGCGCCGGGTCTCGTTCTCGATCGAGGAGCTGTAGGTGCCGTCGGGGGCGACCTGGCCGTAGCGGTCCAGCAGCATGTCCCGCGGCACCGTGACGTGGTCGAAGCCCAGCCGGCCGTTGTCGACCCCGAGCAGCCCGGCCTTGGAGCCGTCGTCGCCGATGGTCACGCCCGGCGCGGGGGAGCCGTCGGCGTCCCGGATCGGCACCAGGAAGGCGTGCACGCCCCGCCCCTGCCCCTGGGTGACCAGCTGGGCGAACACGACCGCCATCCGGCCGTCCTGGGCGGCGTTGCCGATGTAGTCCTTGCGCGCCGCGGCGTGCGGGGTGTGCAGGTCGAAGGTCTGCGTCGCGGGGTCGTAGGTGGCTGTCGTGCGCAGCTGCTGGACGTCGGAGCCGTGGCCGGTCTCGGTCATCGCGAAGCAGCCGGGCAGGTCGAAGGACAGGATCGCCGGCAGGTACGCCTCGTGCTGGCGGGCGTTGCCCAGCGCCTGCACCGCGCCGCCGAACAGCCCCCACTGCACGCCGGCCTTGACCATCAGCGACAGGTCGGCGAAGGCGAGCATCTCGATCGCGGCGACCGAGCCGCCGGCGTCGTCCGAGCCGCCGTACGCGGCCGGGAAGGCCAGCCCCACCTGGCCGGTGGCGGCCAGCTTCGCGGCCAGGCCGGTGACCCGGGCCCGCGCCTCGGCCATCGACTCCCCGTGGACGACGGCGTACTCGGCGGTGCCCAGCTGGTCGCGGGCGTCCTGGCGCACGTGCGCCCAGCGGCCGTCGAGCACCTGCTGGACCACACGCGGGTCGACGGGCTGGAGTGCGGGGCTGCCGGTCATCTCTCCTCCTCAGGGTGTGCGCGGGGTGACGACGCCGCCGAGCCCGGCCCAGGCCAGGTCGGTCAGCGAGGCGGCGAGCTGGGTGCGGGGCATCGGGCGGTCGGCGCGCAGCCACCAGTCGGCGGCGGCCCGGACACCGCCGATGACGCTGTGCCCCCACGGGACGGCGGCGGCGGTGTCCTGCCCGGCGTTGCGCAGGGCGGCGGCCACCAGCGCGCCCAGCTCGTCGCCGACGAGGTCGGAGAGGCTGGTCAGCGGGTCGTCGCCGTCGGTGGGGAGCTGGTGGGAGACCACGAAGCGGTACACCTCGGGGTCGGCCTCCAGGAAGTGCAGGTAGGTCTCGACGGCGGCGGCGACCATCTCGCGCGGGTGGTCGCTGCTGCCGATGGCCTCGCGCAGCTTGCGGGTCAGCTGCTCGGCGACCCGGGTGCAGACGGCGACGTACAGCTCGTTGCGGTCGGTGAAGTGCCGGTAGACGACGGTCTTGCTGGTGCCCGCCTCGGCCGCGATCTCGTCCATGCCGACGCCGGCGCCGTGCTTGCCGACGGCGGTGAGCGTGGCCTGCACCAGCTGCTCGCGCCGGGCGCGGCGGTGCTCGTCCCAGCGCGAGCTGCGCCGGTCGCGCGGCTGCGTCGTCGGAGCGTCCACGGCACGAACGGTACCTGGTACTTTGAGTACCGCCCACCACCCGTGAGGGCCATGTTCGCGAAGATGGCCGGAGACCAACGGAGGTCCTCGATGGCAGCGCAGACCCGCCAGGCCGCGATCGTGGGGGGCAACCGCACCCCGTTCGCCCGCGCCAACTCCACCTACGCCCGGGCGAGCAACCAGGACATGCTCACCGCGGCCCTCGACGGGCTGGTCGCCCGCTTCGGGCTGCAGGACCAGCAGGTCGGCGAGGTCGTCGCCGGTGCGGTGCTCAAGCACTCCCGCGACTTCAACCTCACCCGCGAGGCCGTGCTCGGCTCCCGGCTGTCGGCAGCCACCCCGGCCTACGACGTCCAGCAGGCGTGCGGCACCGGGCTGGAGGCGGCCGTGCTGGTCGCCAACAAGATCGCCCTCGGCCAGGTCGAGTCGGGCATCGCCGGCGGCGTGGACACCGCCTCCGACGCCCCGGTCGCGGTGAACGAGGACCTGCGCCGGGTGCTCATGGAGCTCAACCGCGCGAAGACGGTGCAGCAGCGGCTCAAGGCGCTCACCGGGCTGCGGCCCGGGCACCTGTCGCCGTCCGTGCCGAGCACCTCCGAGCCGCGCACCGGGCTGTCGATGGGCGAGCACGCCGCGGTCACCGCCGCGCAGTGGGAGATCGGCCGCACCGAGCAGGACGAGCTGGCGCTGGCCTCGCACCGCAACCTGGCCGCCGCCTACGAGCGCGGCTTCTTCGACGACCTGGTCACCCCGTACCTGGGCCTGGCGCGCGACAACAACCTGCGCCCGGACACCTCGATGGAGAAGCTGGCCAAGCTCAAGCCGGTGTTCGGCACGGGCGCCGACGCCACGATGACGGCGGGCAACTCCACGCCGCTCACCGACGGGGCCTCGGCCGTCCTGCTGGCCAGCGACGAGTGGGCCGCCGAGCGCGGGCTGCCGGTGCTCGCCCACCTGGTCGACGCGCAGACCGCGGCGGTCGACCACGTGCACGGCGGTGAGGGGCTGCTGATGGCTCCCGTGCACGCCGTCCCGGTGCTGCTGGCCCGCAACGGCCTGACGCTGCAGGACTTCGACTTCTACGAGGTCCACGAGGCCTTCGCCTCCACGGTGCTGGCCACGCTCAAGGCGTGGGAGGACGCCGCCTACTGCAAGGACACGCTCGGCCTGGACGCCCCGCTGGGCGCGATCGACCGGTCGAAGCTCAACGTCGCAGGGTCCTCGCTGGCCGCCGGGCACCCGTTCGCCGCGACCGGCGGGCGGATCGTGGCCACGCTGGCCAAGCTGCTCGCCGAGGCCGGGCCCGGCAAGCGCGGGCTGATCAGCATTTGCGCCGCCGGCGGCCAGGGCGTCGTCGCGATCCTCGAGTCCTGATCCTCCTGGCTCACCGTGCGTGCTCCGGGCTCACCTCCTGCCGTGAGCTCGGAGCACGCACGATCAGGTGACCTGATCCCGGCCCGCGCACCCACCGACGCAAGGACGACGACATGAGCGACTGGTACCGCGACTTCGCCAACTCCGGCCTCGGCGCGACGATCACCAAGCAGCTGGGCCTGCCCCGGCCGGTGGAGCTGCGCCGGTACTCCCCGGGTCAGCCGCTGCTGCCCGGCCCCGCGGTGGTCGGCGCGGCCGGGCAGGGCCGGCTGCAGGAGCAGCTCGCCGGGTTGCTGATCGACGCCGGGGTCACCGTGAGCAGCCCCGAGGCGGAGGGCGAGCGGCTGTCGGCCGTGCTGCTCGACGCCACCGGGCTCACCGGCCCCGCCGACCTGGCCGCGGCGCACGCGCTGCTCGGCCCGGCGGTGAAGCGGCTCGCGCCCAGCGGCCGGGTGCTGGTGCTCGCCGACCCGCCGGCCGAGGCCGACAGCCCCGCGCAGGCCGCGGCCCGGCAGGCGCTGGAGGGTCTGGTCCGTTCGCTGGCCAAGGAGCTGCGGGCCGGCGCGACCGCGAACCTGGTGCTGGTCCCCGCCGGCGCCGAGCACGGCCTGGCCGGCCCGGTGCGGTTCTTCCTCTCCGGCCGGTCGGCCTACGTCGACGGGCAGGTGCTCACCCTCACCGCGGCCGACGTCCCGAGCGCGCAGGACGACGACCGCCCGCTGGCCGGGCGCACCGCGGTGGTCACCGGCGCCGCCCGCGGCATCGGCGCGGCCATCGCCCGGGTGCTGTCCCGCGACGGTGCGCACGTGGTGCTGGTCGACGTCCCGGCGGCGGGGGAGTCCCTCGCCGCGGTGGCCAACGAGGTCGGCGGGACGGCGGTCGCCATGGACATCACCGCCCCCGACGCCGGCCCCCGGCTGGCCCGCCAGCTCGTCGCCCGGCACGGCGGCGCCGACGTGGTCGTGCACAACGCCGGCATCACCCGCGACAAGCTGCTGGTCAACATGGACGCCGACCGCTGGAACGCGGTGCTCGCGGTGAACCTGCAGGCCCAGCTCGACCTGACCCAGGCGCTGCTCGACACCGAGGGCGCGCTGAAGGCCGGCGCCCGGGTGGTCAGCGTCAGCTCGCAGTCGGGCATCGCCGGCAACCGCGGGCAGACCAACTACGCGGCGTCCAAGGCCGGGATCATCGGCATGGTGCGCGCCTGGGCGCCCGCCTTCGCCGCCCGCGGGGCCACCGTCAACGCCGTCGCGCCCGGGTTCATCGTCACCGAGATGACCGCGAAGATGCCGCTGGGCACCCGGGAGGTCGGTGCGCGGCTGAACTCGCTGCAGCAGGGCGGGCTGCCGGTCGACGTCGCCGAGACCATCGCCTGGCTGGCCCAGCCGGCCAGTGCCGGGGTCAACGGCCAGGTCGTGCGGGTCTGCGGCCAGTCGCTGGTCGGCGCATGACGACGGCGTCGCTGCCCCGGCTGTTCGTCACGGCGGCGCTCACCGCGCGCGGCCGGGGCGGCGAGCTGCCCGGCACCCGGCTGGCCCGGGAAGGGGTGACCGTCGACCCGGCGCGGCTGGCCGCCTACTCCGCCGTCTGCGGCTTCCCGCTCACCGGCGCGCTGCCGGTGACCTTCCCGCACCTGCTGGCCTTCCCGCTGCAGACCGCCCTGATGACCGAGCGGGCGTTCCCGCTGGCGCTGCCCGGGCTGGTGCACGTGCGGCAGCAGATCGCGACGACCGGGCCGATCGCCACCGGTGAGCCGCTGGACGTCGAGGTGTGGGCCGAGCGGTTCGCCACCCACCGGCGGGGCGCGACCGTCGACCTGTGCGCGGCGGTCTCGGCCGGTGGCACCGAGGTGTGGCGGGGGCGCTCGACCTACCTGGCCCGCGGGGCGAGCGCGCCCGACGGCGCCCCCGAGTCCGACGTCGACGTGCGCGTGGGCGCGCTGGAGCGGACGAGCGCGCGGTGGCGGGTGCCCGCCGACGCCGGACGGCGCTACGCCCGGGTCTCCGGCGACGTGAACCCGATCCACCTGTCGGCGCTGACCGCGCGGGCGTTCGGGTTCCCGCGGGCGATCGCGCACGGCCTGTGGGTCGAGGCCCGCGCGCTGGCGGCGCTGTCCGGGCGGCTGCCCGACGCGCTCACCGTGGACGTCGCCTTCCGCAAGCCCCTGCTGCTGCCCTCGACGGTCGAGCTGGCCACCGCCCGCGCCGGCGCCGGCTGGGACCTCGCCGTCCGGGGCCGGGAGGGTGTCGAGCACCTGGTGGGCACCGTCCGTCCCACCTGACCCGTCCCGCGTGGTGCAGCCGGACGGACTCCTCCGCCTCGCCTAGGCTCCTCTCCGGCGTGCAGCCGTCACCGTGCGGCGCGGACAACCGGGGGAGGGGCACCGTGGACCCGATCCGTGGTCGGCGCGAGGACGAGGACCGCACCCAGAGCTGGGACCTGGTGTCCGAGCCGGGCCGGCCGCTGCGGCGGGGGCTGCCCCCGGTGCCGGGCCGGGCGCCCGCCGCGCGCCCGGTGACCCGCGGTGCGGCCGACACCGACCAGCGCTGGGACGCGACCGCGACCGACGTCCGGCTCGAGCACGTCGACCCGTACGGCGCCCACCCGTACGGCGCCCACCCGTACGAGGACGACCGGTACACCGACCGCTGGGACGACGACCGCTGGGACGACGTCCCCGAGGACGACGGCAGGCGGCCGCGCGACCCGCTGTGGCAGGTCGCGGTGCGCGGCGTCGGCCAGCTGCTGGTGACCGCCGGCCTGGTGGTGATGCTGTTCGTGTTCTACGAGGTCTACGTGACCGACTTCCTCAACGACCGGACGCAGGGACAGCTCAGCGCCCAGATCCACGAGCAGTGGGACGCCGCACCGGCCGACCCCGCCGCGGACCAGGTGGCTCCGCCGGTGGGGCAGCCGGTAGCCGTCGTGCACATCCCGCGGCTGGGCGAGGACTACGAGAAGGTCGTCCTGGAGGGCACCACCGAGGACGAGCTGTCCCAGGGGCCGGGCCACTACGTGGGCAGCGCGCTGCCCGGGCAGCAGGGCAACCTGGCCCTGGCCGGGCACCGGGTGGGCAAGGGGTCGCCGTTCCTCGACGCCGACAAGCTGCTGCCCGGCGATCCGATCGTGGTCGAGACCGCCTCGAGCTGGTACGTCTACCGGGTCCTCGGCACGCCGGGCACCACCGACTACGGCGTCGACGCCAACGGCGTGCCCGGCCAGCAGATCGTCACCCCGGACCGGGTCGACGTGATCGCCCCGGTGCCCGGCGGCAACGAGGCGTCCGCACCGGCAGGCGCGTACCTGACCCTGACCACCTGCCACCCCAAGTACTCCGCGCGGCAGCGGCTCATCGTGCACGCCGTCCTCGAGGGTGGCGCCATCAGCAAGGCCGAGGCGCCCGACGGCCCGCCGGCACTCCAGGAGGGCTGACCGTGTACGGCTGGATCTGGCGGCACCTGCCCGGCCCGACGGCGAGCAAGGCGGTGCTGGCCCTGGTGCTCGTGCTCGCCGTGGTGGCGCTCCTGCTGTTCGTCGTCTTCCCGTACGTCGAGCCCCGGCTGCCCTTCAACGACGTCACCGTCGACCAGTAGAAGGACCCCGTCGCCCCCCACGCCACGCTCCGCGTGGCGCGGGCCCCTGCGACGGGGCCGGGGGACGGCGGGGTCCTGGGGCTGCTGAGGTCAGCGGCCGCTGCGGCTGGGGCGGCGTCCCTGGCGGGAGCCCGAGCGTGAGCCGGGGCGGGACTTCCGGCCGGCGCCCTCGCGGGGAGCGCCCTCGCGGCCCGGGCCGCGGCCCTTGGCCGGGCCGGCGCTGCACGGGCGGCAGGTGCTGAACCACGGCGCGATGGACGTGCCGCACTCGACGCACTTGCCGGAGCGGCCGATGGCGATCGCGTCGGGCAGCAGCTCGGTGATCGTCTCGGCGCAGGCGTCCTCGAGGTCGGCGGCGTCGTCGCTGTCCAGACCGGCGACGCCGGGGAACTGGCGCAGCAGGGTCTGGGCGTCACGGGCCGCGGCCGCGGTCTGCTCGTAGTCCTCGACGGTGCCCTTGACCGGGTACTCCGGCAGGATCGTCTCGACCGGCACCGGCAGGCCGATGGCGTGCTGCAGGGCGGCGCGGGCCAGCACCAGCCAGCGGGTGCGCCGCGGCGGGTTGTAGTCGATCGCCAGGTTGACCAGGCGCCAGACGGTCTGCAGGTCGCCGGCCTCACCGAGCGGCCCCTTGAGCATGGGCAGCAGGGCGTGCACGCGCAGCACCAGGCTGGTGACGTCGTCGGCGGTCATGCCCTCGTCGCGGGTCGCGGCGCGGGCCCAGGCCGACCAGCGCATGAGCGCCTCGGGCAGGTCGACGGCCTCGTGCGCGCCGAGGTCCTCGAGCTCGGGGCGCAGTCGCGGCATGCGCTTGGGCAGGTCGCTCATCTCGTCGCCGCGGGCGACGGCGGCGCCGGCCCCGACCAGGGCGCCGACCGGCTTGAGCCCGGCCACCCCGATCAGGATGCCGACCTGACCGTGACCGGTGAGGCCGTAGCGGCCCGCGCGCCCGGCGATCTGGGCGACCTCCCAGGTGCGCAGCGGGCGCAGCTCCTGGCCGTCGAACTTGGTGGTGTCGGCGAAGAGCACCGTCGTGGCCGGCACGTTGATGCCGTGGCCGATGACGTCGGTGGTGACCAGGACGTCGAGCTCGCCCTTGGTGAACCGGTCGATCACGTCGCGCCGGGTGGCCGGGGGCAGCGCGCCGTACAGGACGCCGACCTTGCCCGGCCGGTGCTGGTCGAGCTCGGCGGCGACGGCGTAGACGGTCTTGCGGGAGAAGGCCACGACCAGCGTCTGCGGCTTCACGCCCTCGGCGCGCACGGGGGAGCGCAGGACGTCGAGGCGGGACAGCCGCTTGTGGTTGACGACCTGCACCTGCTGGGCGTCGGTCACCAGCGGCTTGAGCACCAGGTAGGCCTCGGCGGCGGAGATCAGGTGCATCTCGCGGTACTCGCCGGTGAGCAGCAGCCGCGCCCAGTGGTGGCCACGGTCGGGGTCGGTGACCCAGTGCGACTCGTCGAGCACGAGCATCTCGCCGCGGTCGGGGGCCTTCTCCACGGTGCAGCAGACGATCGGCGCGAAGGGGTCGATCTCCTCCTCACCGGTGGACAGGCCCACGGTGCCGGCGGGCAGCTGGGCGGAGAGCTTGGCGTAGGCCTCGTGCGCGAGCTGGCGCAGCGGGGCCGCGTAGACGCCCGAGCCGGTGGCGGCCAGCGCCTGCAGCGACTCGTAGGTCTTGCCGGAGTTCGTGGGGCCGAGGTGGAAGACGACCTTCTCGGGCCGGGTGGCGCGGGTGGGCAGCTCGGGGGCGGCGCCGTCGACCCAGATCTGCTGGGCGCGCTTCTCGTCGCGCGCGGCGGTGCGGTCGGCGTCACGGGCCGCGGTCTGGCGGGCGGCGGAGCGCTCGCGGCGGCGAGCGGGGGCGTGCGGGGGGACGGTCACAGGCAGGCAGGTCCATTCGAGGCTGGGGCAGGCGGGAGGAGGTCGACGCGCGTGGGCGCGGACCTACACGGAGTGGAACGCCGCCGTCCTCGTCATCATGCCCTACCTGACGACCAGACGGCTCCCAGCGGGATTTTAGGAAGAATCTGCCCGGCGATCAAGGCCAAAGATCCGGACTGGTCTCGTTTCGTAGTCACATCCTGCCCGTGATCTGCACGGATGTGCACACATCACGTTTCGATAACGCGACGCACCATCGGCTCGGCGGCGCGCGGCGGGGTGGTCGTGCGGTGGTCGAGTGCCCCCAGCGCCCGGACCTCCGGGTGACGAGCCCGGCGTTCCGGGCACCATCTCCCCAAGGGAGTTCGACGTGCGCTTCTCCTCCCCGACCCGTCGTGCCGCCGGCCTGCTGGCCGTCACGACCATCGGCCTGTCCACCGCTGTCCTCAGCGTCACCGGCGTCGCCTCGGCCGCCGACTTCCAGCCCGACGGTGGCAGCTACACCTTCACCAGCAGCGCCCCGTACGACGGCGAGGACACCTCCTACGACGTCTTCGACGCGACCGGCCTGGTCATCCCGACCGGGTACTGCGGCGTCGAGTGGGACGTCAACGCCGCGGTCGGGGGCAGCTCGAGCATGGGCGTCAAGGTCCCGGGCCACAGCCGGTCGGGGACCACCCTCGTCGAGGCCGGTCAGGAGTACGTCTTCGCCATCGGGGCCGACGGCGGCAACGCCACGGCGCCCCGTGAGGAGGTCGTGGCCGACCCCGCGGACGAGTCGGTCGTCCCCGCGCCCGCCGTCGCGGGTGCCGGCGGCACCGGCGGCGCCGAGGGCGGGCAGCCCGGTATCGGCAACGAGGTCGACGGCTGGGGCGGCGGTGGCGGCGGTGTCACCTCGATCAGCCTGGACGGTGAGATCATGGTCTCGGTGCACGGCGGCAGGGGTGGCTCGAACCAGGAGGAGCCCGACACCGGTGGCTCCGGCGGCGGCGTCGACGTCGCGCCGGACGGCTTCGACCTGGGCGGCCCGCTCGCCGACGGCGCGCGCGTCTCCGGCACGGTCGTCCCCTGCGAGACGCCGCTCCCCGAGCCCACCGACCCGGGCACGACCGACCCCGGCACCGAGACCCCCGGCACCGAGACCCCCGGCGACTCCGGCAACGGCGACTCCGACGGGGACCACGAGTACGTCACCGGCGCGCCGCAGGCGAACTGGGTCTCCGGCGTGGAGAACGGCCTGGAGTTCCAGCTCTGGATCACCACGCTGGACGCCGAGAACCCGGTGACCGGCGTCGAGTACACCCTCGACGGCGGCGCGACCTGGCAGGGCGTCGCCACCGAGAACATGCAGGACTTCCAGTACTCCGGCACGATCACCGGCCTCGAGGCGGGCGCGACCTACTCGGTCTCCTTCCGCTTCACGACGAAGAACGGCGTGACCGAGGCCTCGGAGACCCTCACCGGCCGCACCGCCGTCCCCGGCCCGCGGGACGTCAAGGCCGTCGCCGGCCCGGCCTCCATCAAGGTGAGCTGGACGCCCCCGGCCATCACGGACGAGGTCGCCGGCTACGTCGTCGTCGGCGCCCCCGAGGGCGCGCAGAGCAGCGCCGGCTCGATCGAGTGCCAGCCCACCGCTGCGCTGGGCACCTCCTGCGCCATGCCCGCCGTCCCCGGCACCACCTACTCCCTGAGCGTGCACTCCCTGGACGCCACCGGTGACAAGCTCGGCAGCTCCGACTGGATCACCGTCGGGCCGGTCCTCGCCTCGTCCGTCGCCTCCTCGCTCCCCAAGGCCGATGGCACGCTGACCAGCAGTGACGCTGACGGCAAGGTCGTCGCCGGTGAGCAGATCACCATCAGCGGCAAGGACTTCCTGCCCGGCTCCACCGTCGACCTGGTCGTCTACTCCACGCCGGTCAAGCTCGGCACCGCCACCGTGCTCGCCGACGGCACCTTCAGCGCCACGGTCACCCTGCCCAAGGACCTCGCCAACGGCACCCACCACCTGGTGGCCTCCGGCGTCGACGTCAACGGCAACCCGCGGGTCCTGGTCGTCGAGGTCACCGTCTCCGGTGGCACCGCCGTGCTGGCCATGACCGGCTTCTCGGCGCTGCCCTTCGCCGGCGCCGGTGCGCTGGCCCTGATCGCCGGTGGCGGCCTGCTGGTCGTCTCCCGTCGTCGTCAGGCCGCCTGACCCACCAGCACCACCTGCTCGCCGCTCCGGCCCCGTCCCGCATCCGCGGGGCGGGGCCGGAGCCCGTTGCGGGCAGGTGCCTCGCCGCGTGACCCCCGGGCCGTCGTCTCGGGCGCGTGTGCGGGGGCGTCGCGCCGCGGGGCTCGCGGCCGGCCGGTAGATCCGCCGCGCCGGCCTCGCTGCGGAGGTCTCCGCGGACCGTCGCCCGGTCGTGACGCGGGCAACAGCCAACTGCGGCCCGCAGGGCGCCGCCCGGACCCCGGTCCGTAGCATCAGCCGGCAGCGGCACGGGGGCGGCGACGCGTCCGTGCAGCCAGGAGGGCTCGCCTAGTGGCCGATGGCGGCGGTCTTGAAAACCGCTATGGGGTTACACCCATCGTGGGTTCGAATCCCACGCCCTCCGCTCCCGCGCACGTCGCCCGGCACACCGGCCCGCGCGCCACGCCGACCGCGCCCCGGGCTCCGGAGGTCATCGACCGCCGCAGCCGCTCAGATCGCACGGTCACCGTGAAAGCCCAGGTCACCCGGGTCGTCCTGTCGACTCGTTGACCTCCGGCAGGGCGGTCACCGGCTGCGGGGAGGCGTCCCGCAACGATTGGGTGACGCGAGGGTCCGGGGTGTCGTCCGGAGGTCCTCGTCGCACCCGGCGCCGCCCTACCTTTCGGCTGTCCGCGGCACTTCCCGCCGCGGCGGACACCGAGGAGAGCCGCGTGCCCCAGCCCGCACCGCGCACCCGCCCGGCCCCGGACGACGCCGACCGGTCGCTGGTCCAGCCGCCCCTGCCCGCGCGGGCGGGTGGGCGGTGATGCTGTTGTGGCCCGCCGTCGCGGGACTCGGCTTCCTCCTCCTCGCCGGTCTGGTGGTCGCGCTCGGCCGCAGCTCGACCGCGCGGTACGAGAGCGAGCGCAACCGCGTGCAGCAGCCGCTCCCGCAGGTCCCCGAGCCGGCGTCCGCCGTCGTCCCCGCCACCGTCCCGGCCGCCGCAGCGCCGTCCGCCGGGGACGGCGCGCCCGCCCCGGCCGGTCGCGTGCCGGAGCTCACCGACCCGGCGCCCGCCGGTCGCGCCCTGGAGGCCATGGGGAGCGTGGCCACGCTGCCGCAGGCCCGCCCGGCCGGCCTGCCCCTCGGTGAGGGTGCGGCCCCGGCGTGGTGGCTGGTGACCGAAGGGGAGCACCGGGTGCTCTCCGGGCCCTTCGCCGACCGCGTGGCGGCCGAGTGGGCCCTGGTCTGCGAGTCGGCCGGCGCACCGGTGCACGCGCTGTACGGCGTGCGCCGTCCGGACGGCGGGGTGGCGCGGCGCCAGACCCCCGAGGAGCTGGCCTGGCTGGCCGAGCTCGGCGACCAGCTCGACCGGCTGCCGCAGGAGTGGGACGAGCGGATGGACGACGACGACCCGATGGTGACCCTGGTGGTGGAGGTCGCCGCGGCGCTGGTCGAGTCCGGCCTCCCGGTGCACGACTGCGCCGGCGACGGTGCGGCCGGCGGCGTGTGCCTGACCCCGGAACCGGGGTGCGACGGCGTCCTGGTCAGCTGGCACCAGCACGACCGGATGAGCCGCGACCAGGTGCGCGGTGCCGACGCGGTGACCGCCGTGCAGCGGACGATGAACGCCGCGGTCGCCCAGTGCCTCGAGACGCTGGGCTTCCTGGTCGCCCCGGTCGGCTCGGCGGGCTGCTCGCTGGTGATCGACGCGCGGCCCGCGCGCTGACGCGGCCGGCCGCCGGGGCCTCACCCGCACGGGGTGGCCCGCCGGCCGCAACCGCGCAGTTCCGCCACCGGGAGGCCGATCAGGGGGTGTGCAGCTGCTGCAGTCGATGAGGGCCCGGGACCCGCGGGCCGCAGCCCGGACCGCCGTCCTGGTGCTGCTGGTCAGCGCTGTCACCATGCTGGTCTTCTCGCTGTTCGGCCCCAACGCGACGACCACCGCCGGGATCGTCGCCTCCTGGGTGACCGCGGTGCTGCTGACCGGGCTGGCCGTCACCTACCGGTTCGCCACGCCCGAGGAGATCGACCGCCGCGGCGGCTACCTGCTGATCGCGCTGATCGGCGTGGTGCTGTGCTGCGGGATGAACTGGATCACCAGCGACCCCTCGGCCGGCGGGCAGGCGTTCCTCGCCTTCCCGGTGCTGTGGGCCGGGGTGCACCTGCGCCGGGCCGCCGTCCGGGTGGTCACCGTGGCCGCCCTCGTCGGTGACGCGGTCGTGCTGTTCCACCTGGAGCCGGTCGGTCACGCGGTGAGCGACCTGAGCTTCTTCGGGGCGGTGCTCATCGTCATGGCGCAGATGCTGGTGCGCTCCGGGGAGACCCAGGACCGGCTGGTCACGATGCTGCAGGAGCAGGCCACCGTCGACTCGCTCACCGGGCTGGTCAACCGCCGGGTGCTCGACGAGGCGCTGACCCACGCGCTGGTCACGCAGACCCGGCCGCAGGGCACCGCCCTGGTGCTGGTCGACATCGACTCGTTCAAGTCCATCAACGACCGGTACGGCCACCCCGTCGGCGACGACGCGCTGGTGCACATCGCCGGCGTGCTGCGCTCGGTGGTCCGCCCCGGGGACGCCGTCCTCAGCCGGATGGGCGGCGACGAGCTCGCCGTCCTGCTGCCCGACTGCCCGGCCGACGTCGCCGCCCGGCGCGCCACCGAGGTGCTCGACGCCGTCCGCGCGGCGCCGCTCCAGCTGCGCGACGGCACCCTGCTGGCGGTGTCGGTCAGCCTCGGCGTGGCCCACGCGCCCTCGCACGCCGAGCAGCTCGAGGAGCTCTACGCCGCCGCCGACTCCGCGCTGTACGCCGCGAAGCGGGCCGGCCGCGACCAGGTCCGCGTCGCCGAGGTCCTCTGACGGCTCCGCGACGGTGATCAGGTCCCCTGATCAGAAGCTGTCCTCCACCACCAGCATTGGTGCAGGGGGACAGACGTTGATCAGGGAACCTGATCCAGATCTGGACGGCGGACCGGTCACCGCCGCAGGCCGCGGACGGCGCCGGCCAGGGTGCGGGCGGTGAGCCGCCCGTCGGCCAGACCCAGGGCGACGACGTCGTCGAAGGCCCGCTGGTCGGCGGCGGCCGCGCGCACCACGGCCGCCATCAGCGCGGGCCACCGGCTCAGCTGCGAGGCGATCCCGGACGAGCGCAGGTGGGCGCCCAGCCGCCGGCGCAGCAGCTGCCGGTGCACCTGGCCGGCCTGCGCTCCGTGCCCGGCGGCCTCCCCGGCCAGCGCCCCGGACAGCACCGCGTAGAAGATGCCCTCCCCGGTCAGCGGGTTGATCAGTGACTGCGCGTCGCCGGCCAGCAGCACCCGGCCGTCGGGCAGCCGGGGACGCCCGGTCGACAGCGGCAGCCGGTGCGCGCGCAGCCCCTCGGGCTCGACCCCGGGCAGCATCCGGTGCAGGCCGGCGACCAGCTCCGCGCGGGTGACCCCGCCCGACACCAGCTCGCCGTAGCCGACGTTGGCCCGGCCGTCGCCGAGCGGGAACGACCACGAGTACGCCGGCCAGCGCTGCTCGGTCGTGGCCACCACCTGCACGCCCTCGCTGCCGGGCAGCACCGGCGCGTAGCCGCGGATGGCGATCGCCAGCCGGTCCGGCGGGTTGCCGGCCAGGCCCAGCGCCCGCCGGACGACGGACTCCGCGCCGTCCGCGCCGACCAGCACCCCGGCCCGGATGGCGCCGTCGACCAGCACGTGGTCGGGGTGCACGGTCACCTCGCGCACCGTGTGCCGCCGGAACCGGACGCCGGTGTCGAGCACCTGCGCCAGCAGCCGGCCGTCGAGCACCGCGCGCGGCACCACGGACGAGGGCCGGTGCAGCGCGCGCTCGACCGTCGTCCCGCCCGGGGCGTGCAGCCGCAGCCGCGGGACGGTCGGGTACCCGGCGGTCAGTGCCCCGACGTCGAGGCCGAGGCCGGCGAGGACGTCGAGGGCCTCGGGCGCGATGCCGTCACCGCAGACCTTGTCCCGCGGGAACGCCGACCGGTCCAGCACGAGCACGTCGGCGTCCGGACGGGCCCGGCGCACCGCGGCCGCGCAGGCCGCACCGGCCGGGCCGCCCCCGACGACGACGACGTCGGCTGCGTCCACCGCGGCGGGGCTCAGGTGTTGTTGGCCGGCGTCGAGGTGCCCGGGTTGCAGTTCTGGTCCTGGCTGTTGGTGTCGTTGCCGGCGTCGCAGTTGGTCTCGCCGCGCTGGAGGTCGGTGTTGGAGCCGCCGCAGCCGGTGAGCACGGTGCTGCCGGCGATGGCGAGCGCCACGAGGGTCCGCTTGAGTCGCATGGGAGGGGCCGTGCCCAGGAAGCCCGGTGTGCAACCGGCCTCAGCCGCGGGGCGCGGTCCACTTCCGGGCCGGGTGGACGTAGCCGGCCACGAAGTCCAGCAGCCCGGCCGCGTCCTGCACCACGCCGAGGGCCTCGAGCCGGGCGGCGTCGAGGTAGCCGTCCTCGACCATCCGGCGCAGCTGGGCCAGCTGCGGCTGCCAGAAGCCGTCGACGTCGAGCAGCGCGACCGGCTTGGCGTGCAGCCCGAGCATCCCCCAGGTCCACGCCTCGAACAGCTCCTCCAGGGTGCCGGCCGCGCCGGGCAGCGCGACGAAGGCGTCGGAGAGGTCGGCCATGACCGCCTTGCGCTCGTGCATCGTCTGCACGACCTCCAGCCGGGGCAGCCCGCGGTGGGCCACCTCGTCGTCGACCAGGTGCTGCGGGATCACCCCGACCACCTCCCCGCCGGCGGCCAGCGCGGCGTCGGCGACCACGCCCATCAGGCCGACGTCCCCGCCGCCGTAGACGATGCCGACGCCGGCGCGGGCGAGGTCGCCGGCGAACGTCGCGGCCGCCTGCTGGTGGGCGGGCGGGCCGGCGTGCGAACCGGTGAAGACGGCGATGCGCATGGCCCGACCCTAGGGCGAGCGGTCCGCGCGCCCCGGCGGCGCGGCGGGGCGCCGTACCCCGCGTCCGTCGCTCCCAGAGTCGTGTGCGATGGCGGGCCGGGGGCACCCGGCTGTTCGCCTGATGCTCTCCTCAGGGTCACCCGTTGGTGGGACCTGCACCGCAGAGTCGGCGCGACAGATGCACGGACGACGATGCGGGAGCGAGTCGATGAGCCACGACCACGACCACGACCACGGTCACCACCACCACGAGCACGACCACGGGCACGTCCACGGCGCCGAGGGCACCTGGGCCGACCCGGACGCCGACGACCCGTTGTCAGTCTCGCGTCGCGGGTTCCTCGCCACCGCGGCCGTCGTCGCCGGTGCCGCCGCCGGCATCGGGGCCACCGCCTCCGGCCTCGGTCAGGGCGTCGCGGCCGCCGCGGGCACCAACGCCGCCGCCGGCACGTCGGTCAACCCGTGGACCCCGGGCGCCAAGTACCTCTCCGGCGACCACCACATCCACACCAAGTACTCCTCGGACGCGCAGTACGAGGTCGCCGAGCAGATCCGCCGGGGCCGTCAGTACGGCCTGGACTGGATGGTCATCACCGACCACGGTGGTGTCGCCCACCAGAAGCTCTCGATCGACAAGATCACCCCGGAGATCGCCCAGGCGCGCAAGGTCTTCTCCGACACCCTGATCTACCAGGGCCTCGAGTGGAACATCCCGAACGCCGAGCACGCCACGGTGATGCTGCCCCCGGGCAACTCCACCGTCGACATCCTCAAGGCCTTCGAGGCCGGCTACGACGGCAGCGTGCTCTCGGCCAACGGGGTCACCGGCAACGTCGAGCCCTACGCCGTCGAGGCGCTGAAGTACCTGGACAACCAGGTCCGCAACAAGCGCACCGAGATCGCGCTGATGTTCGCCAACCACCCGGCTCGCCAGGGCATCGACAGCCCGCACGAGATCCGCAACTGGCGCGACGCGGCCCCCTCGGTCGCCGTCGGCATGGAGGGCGCCCCCGGTCACCAGGCCGCCGGCATCCCGACCTCGCAGGGCGGCCCCGGCGGTGGCCGTGGCTACTACGACAACGCCGGCACCCGCGCCGACCGGTTCGCGCCGTACCCGCCGGAGTCCTACCGCACCTTCGGTGGCTTCGACTGGATGACCGCCACCGTCGGTGGGCTCTGGGACTCCCTGCTCGCCGAGGGCAAGCCGTGGTGGGTCACCGCCACCTCCGACTCGCACCGCGTCTTCCGGGACACCCGCGTGCAGGGCCCGCTGGACTACAACGCCAACGGCACCCGCGGCAACGCGGTCGACACCGGCCGCCCGATCACCGAGTACGGCGACTTCTGGCCCGGCCAGTACAGCAACACGATGGTCATGGCCGGCCAGCGCAGCTACGTCGACGTCATGCGCGGCCTGCAGGCCGGCAAGATCGTCGCCGTGCACGGCCGGCTCATCGAGGGCCTGGACGTGCGGGTCCGCTCGGCCGAGCAGGGCGACCCGCAGGGCGTCACCCTCGGTGGCCGGACCTGGGTCCGCCGCGGTGGCGACGTCACGGTGACCATCACGGTCAAGGTGGCCGGTGGCGCCAACGCCAACGGCGACGTGCCGAAGCTCGCCAAGATCGACGTCATCACCGGCGCGGTCACCGGCCCGGTGGCCGACCGGGACGTCTTCCGCGCCCCGGAGACCGCCGTCGCCAAGACCTTCGAGGTCGGCACCGGCCGGGCGACGTTCACGTTCGAGCACACCTTCAAGAACGTGGAGCGCTCGTTCTACCTGCGGCTGCGCGGCAGCGACGGCAAGCAGCTGGACGCGAACGGCAACCCGCCGATCGACGTCATCGGCGACGCCAACCCGTGGGAGGACCTCTGGTTCTACGCGAACCCGGTCTTCGTCGACGCGATCTGATGACGGCGTCTCCGGCAACGGCGACCTGGTGGGGCGGGGTGCCGGCGGCCGACCTGGTCACCGACGCCCACCTGCTGGCCGCCGTCGACGAGGCGCTCGCCGGCTCGGGCACCGGGGCGGAGCTGGTCTGTCTCCACGAGGACCGGCCCGCCCCGGGCTCCCGGACCGGCGTCAGGATCGGGGTGGCGCTGCGGCTGACCGGGGAGCCGGCCGACCCGGCGGCGACCCGGGCGGCGCTCGCCGCGGCGCTGTCGGGGCCGGTGCTCACCCCGGGCGACGAGGCCGACGACGCCTCGGCGCCGGCGCGCACGGCGCTGACCGAGGCCGGTGCGGGATCGGCCGGTCGGGCGGTCCGTTTCCCGGGGTTGGCCTCGGTGCGCGGGCGGCTCACGGTGGCCGACCTGGTCGCGACCACCGGCATCGACCGGGTCCGCGGGCTCTACGGCCCGGTGGCGGACACCGCGGTCGTCGAGACCGGCCCCCACGGCTTCGTCCGCCCGCGCTGGGAGGACGGCGAGCTGACGCTCCTGGTCGAACCGGTCGCCGGGGGGCTGCTGCAGCCCTTCGAGATCGAGTCGCCCCACCAGTGCTGCGGTGGCGAGCACTGAGCAGTCGAGCACGACCCGCCGGGGCCGACGTCACCGACGTCGGCCCCGGCGGCGTTCACACCACCGGGGTGGCGAAGCCGATCTCCTTGCCGGCGATGCAGGCCGGGAAGGTCTCGAACACCGCCGCCCGCTCGGGGGAGGCGTTGTAGCGATCCTCGACCTCGAGGAAGTCGGCCTCGGTGCCGTCGTGGGCCACCGCCCAGGTGAAGGTGGAGTGCTCCTCCTCCGCCACGGCGAACAGCACCCGGAAGCCGAACTGCTCCCGCACCGGGACGATGGACGGGAACCACGCCAGGAAGTCGGCCATCCGGCCCGGTTCGATCTCGTAACGACGCAGCTGCACGGTCATGCGCCCAGTCTGATGGAGCCCCAGGGGCGCGGAAACGGTGCCCTGGGACTCCATCACGGACGGGTCAGGACGACGGCGGCACGTAGAACTGCAGGTCGTTGCCCTCGGAGTCCTTGAACGGCGCGATCCGGCCCCACGGGTGGTCGCTGATGCCGCCGGTGAACTCCACGCCCTTGCCCTGCAGCTCCGCCACCTCAGCGTCGAGGTCGCCGTCGGGCTGGAAGGTGATGACGGCGCCGCCGTCGGCGTGCTGCGCCGTCCCCTCCCGCGCGTTCAGCCCGATCATCAGGCCGTTGGAGTCGAACTCGCTCCAGTCCTCGGTGACCTTCTTCTCGGTCAGCCCGAGGGTGTCCCGGTAGAAGGCCCGGGCCCGGTCCATGTCGTCGACCGGCACCCACACGCTCGCCACACCACTCGCCACGTCAGATCTCCTCCGTCGGTAGGTCGTGCACGACCCGTGCCCACCCGGGCGGCGCGGCAACCGCGGCGCGGCCACGGCAGACTGAGCCGGTGCGCCCCTCGACCGACGGCTGGACGACGTGCGCGCTGGGGCACCGGCACTGGGGGCTGGCCGGCGCGGCGGGGCTGCTGCTGCACCGCCCCGGGGCCGACGGCGTCGAGGTCCTGCTGCACCTGCGGGTGGGCTGGTCGCACCACGGCGGCACCTGGGGCACGCCCGGCGGCGCACTGCTGGCGGGTGAGGCGCCGGCCGACGGCGCGCTGCGCGAGGCGGGGGAGGAGCTCGGCCTGCGCCGCGCCGACGTCGTCCTCGGGACGGCGTCGGTCGACGACCACGGCGGCTGGAGCTACACGACCGTGCTGGCCGAGCCGGCCGGACGGCTCGAGGTGGCCGACCTGGTACTCAACGAGGAGAGCACCGACGTGGGCTGGTTCGCCCTCGGCGCGCTGCCGCTGCTGCACCCCGGGCTGGCCGGCTCGCTGCCCACGATCCTGCCGCTGCTGGCCGCCTGACCCCCGCCCTCAGGGGACGGTGACCGGGACGACGACGAGCCGGTGGTCGCCGAAGCCGAGCGCCCGCACCTCCGCCGGCCCTGCCGTGACGGGGTCGAGGGCGAGCACGTGGTCGAACTGCACCCGCGGCGCCGGCGCGGGGTAGGTGGGGGCGGTCGCCAGCCGCTGGGCGCGGGCCAGCCGCGCCGGCAGCGGGCCGATCAGGTTGAGGTCGCCGGCGACGAGCACCGGGCCGGGCAGCGAGCGGGCCCAGCGGCGCAGTCGCAGCAGCTGCCGGGCCGCGGTGTGCGGGGCGAAGGACAGGTGTGTGCCGATGACGGTGACCCCGTCCAGCTCGGCGGCGACGGTCAGCCGCGGCTCGTCGGGGAACCACCAGGTGCGGCTCTCGCCGGTGCGCGGGTCGGGAGCCCGGATCGGCAGCCGCGCCCGGCCGGCGCCCAGGCCCAGGACCGACCAGCGCCGCACCGGCAGCCGGCTGAACAGCGCGATCCCGTAGAGCGGGTCGGTGGGCACCTCCCACGACGCGCGGAGCACCGGCGGGTCGACCGGTGTCCAGCTGCGGAAGGGGTCGGGGGTGCCGGCGACCGCGGCGGCGAAGCGCCAGTCGGGGGTCCCGAGCGCGGCGGCCACCTCGGCCGGCTGGTCGACCGTGTGCGAGCGCGGCTGGGCGACGTCGACCTCCTGGACGGCGAGGACGTCGACGTCCAGCCCGGCCAGCGCGGACCGCAGCCCGGCGGCGTCGAGCGAGCGGCCCCGGGAGTCCCGGGCAGAGGCGAGGTTGAGCGTGCCGACCCGGAGTTCCACCCGGTCATCAGACCAGGACCGCGGTGCTCGTGCTCTGCTGCCGGTCCGGCAGCAGAGCACGAGCGCCCGCAGAGCACCCTCCGGGGACGGCGGCTAGGTTCGGCCCGTGAGTGCACGCGCGGACGTCTCGGAGATCTTCGACGCCTCGGCCTGGGAGCAGGTGCCCGGCTTCGAGGCCCTCACCGACGTGACCTACCACCGGGCGGTCGACGCCGGGGTGGTGCGGGTGGCCCTGGACCGGCCCGAGGTGCGCAACGCCTTCCGGCCGCAGACGGTCGACCAGCTGCTCGCCGTCCTCGAGCACGCCCGGCTGTCCACCGACGTCGGCTGCGTGCTGCTCACCGGCAACGGCCCCAGCGAGAAGGACGGCGGCTGGGCGTTCTGCTCCGGCGGCGACCAGCGGGTGCGCGGCAGGTACGGCTACGAGGCCGGCGACGGCGTCAGCGGTCGGCTGCACATCCTGGAGGTGCAGCGGCTGATCCGCTTCATGCCCAAGATCGTCGTCTGCGTGGTGCCGGGGTGGGCGGCCGGCGGCGGGCACAGCCTGCACGTGGTCGCCGACCTCACGCTGGCCAGCGCCGAGCACGCCCGGTTCAAGCAGACCGACGCCGACGTGGGCAGCTTCGACGGCGGGTTCGGGTCGGCGTACCTCGCCCGGCAGGTGGGCCAGAAGTTCGCCCGCGAGGTCTTCTTCCTGGGCGAGGAGTACTCGGCGGCCGACGCGCACGCCATGGGCATGGTCAACCGGGTGGTGCCGCACGCCGAGCTGGAGGCCACCGCCCTGGACTGGGGGCGCCGGATCGTGGCCAAGAGCCCCACCGCCCAGCGGATGCTCAAGTACTCGTTCAACCTGATCGACGACGGCCTGGTCGGCCAGCAGCTGTTCGCCGGGGAGACGACCCGGCTGGCCTACATGGCCGAGGAGGCGGTCGAGGGCCGCGACTCCTTCCTGGAGAAGCGCCCCGCGGACTTCTCCCGGTTCCCCTGGCACGTGTGACGAGGAGGACGACGTGATCATCGAGGTGATCGGTGGTGCCGACGAGCGGCCCGAGGTGCGGGTGGCCGACGTCGACGACCTGACCCGGCTGCACCTGGCCCTGGGCGCGGTGACCGACGACGAGGCCGACGCCGCGCTGCAGGCGGCCGGGATGGGCCGGCTCACCGGCGGCGACACCGGCGTGGTGTCCGTCGCGGCGCTGCGCTCCGCCGCCGAACCGCAGGCCGGCAGCGCCGACTGGGGCGACCGCTTCGACGCGATGGTGATCTTCGCCGCGGACAAGGGATGGACCGCCGACGACGGAGCTGGTCTGCAGGTGCACGTGGAGCCTGCGGCGTCCGCCTGACCTGCGGTTCCACCTCTACGGCCACGGGCCGTGACGGACCGGGCACACCTGTGTCCTGGATGTGTCGTGCGCGAGTTGTTGTGGTGGGTCCACGTTCTTGGGCACGATTGCACGGTGGCGACGACAGACCTTCCCCAGCGACCCGCCGGCTCACGTCCCCCGGGCCGGCCGCTGTCCGCGGAGCTCTCCGACCAGCTCGTCGCCGTGGCGATGGACATCCTGGCCGACGAGGGCTGGGGGCGGCTGAACAGCGACCGCGTCGCCGCCCGGGCCAAGGCGGGCAAGGCCGGCATCTACCGCCGGTGGCCCACGATGGCCGCCCTCGCCCGCCACGCCCTCACGACCACGTCGCTGGTCGAGGTCCCGGCCGACACCGGCTCGCTCGACGCCGACCTCTGCGGGCTGCTGGTGCGCTGGACGCGGCCGCTGGACCGGTCCGAGCGTGCGGCGGCCAGCCTGGTCGGCGCCGCCCGGCACGACGAGGAGCTGCGCGCCGGCCTGGACGAGGCGCTGCTGCGCCCGCTGGGTGCCGCGGTCCGCGAGATCACCGCCCGCGAGGCCGCCCGCGGACGTGAGCTGCCGGCCGAGCGCGTGGCGTTGCTCGGCTCGGTGCTCGAGGCGCTGTGGTGGCAGCGGTACACGTCCTTCGCCGCGGCGCCGCGCAGCACCGCCGAGGTCGAGCAGCTCGTCGCCGACGTGCTGGTGCCCATCGTCGAGCCGGAGCACCTGCCCGGCGCCGGCTGAGCCCGCGCGGCTCAGGCCTCCAGCGCGGCGGCGGCGGCCCGACGGAGCGCGCCGGCGGCCGGCGCCCAGTCGGCGCGGGTGGCCTCGGCCCAGGCGCGCACCAGCGCCGGCAGGTCGACCACGTCGAGGTCGGCGGCGAGGTCGGCCACCGTCGTCGTCCAGCGGGCCGGCGGCTGCAGCGTGCGCGGGGCGACGTCGTCCACCCGGGCGACGTCGTCCACCCGGGCGGCGGGCGCACCCGGCCGGCGGTCGAGCGCCAGGTACAGCCGGACGGCGGCCGACGCCGGCTGCCCGGGCAGCAGGTGCTGCGCGTCGTAGGTGTCGACCGCCAGCTGCAGCAGCGCCGCCGTCTGCAGGTCCTGCGCCGCCTCGTCGCGCAGCCCGCGCACCGTGACCTGGAACAGCCGCCAGCAGCTGGGGGAGGCGCCGGGGTGCTGGCCGGCGGCCCCGGGCGTGGCCACCAGGACCGCGCCACAGCCGGGGCAGACCGTCGTCCGGAGCTGGTCGGCGGCCGCGGGGCCGGGGGTGTCGGACGAGGTGTCGGCGGCGGTCACGACGGTCGATCGTGCCGCACCCGGCGGGTGGCCGCCGAGCGGGCGGCGCGGATCCCGGTTGGCCCGTGCGCCGGAGGGGAAGCTCCCGGGGCATGCCCGAACCAACGATCGCGGTCCTGGACGTCGACGGCACGCTCGTCGACTCGAACTACCAGCACGCCCTGGCCTGGTACCGGGCGTTGCGCTCGCTCGGGGAGACCTTCCCCGTCTGGCGCATCCACCGCCTGATCGGCATGGGCGGTGACCAGCTCGTCGGCGCCCTCGGCGGGGACGAGGTGGAGGGGCGGATCGGCGACGAGGCCCGGGACAGGTGGGTCGAGGAGGTCGACGGGCTCATCGACGAGATCGCCCCCCTGCCCGGCGCCCGCGACCTGCTCGTGGCGATCAAGGAGCGCGGGCACCGGCTGGTGCTCGCCAGCTCGGGCAAGCCGCAGCACGTCGACCGGTTCGTCGACCTGCTGGGGGTGCGGGACCTCGCCGACGCGATCACCTCCTCCGAGGACGCCGAGGCATCCAAGCCCGCGCCGGACCTCCTGCAGGTGGCGCTGCAGAAGCTCGGTGCGGCCCCGGATGCCGACAGCGTGATGATCGGCGACTCGGTCTGGGACGTGGAGGCCGCGAAGAAGGCCGGCATGCCCGCGATCGTCGTCCGCTCCGGTGGCTTCGGGGACGACGAGCTGCGCGAGGCCGGCGCCGTGGGCATCTACGACACCCCGGCCGACCTGGCCGCGGCCCTGGACGACACCCCGCTGGCCTGAGCAGAGGAGGACCGTCGGTGGACCGCCGACGGTCCTCCTCCGCCCGGCGGGTCAGCCGACGACGCCCGCCCGCAGGACCGTGTACTCCTCGACGGCGGCCATCGGCGGGCGCTCGTCGACGGCCACGGTGTGGCTGGTCGGCACGAAGCCGGTGCCGTCGTGGGCGAACTGGGTGAGCAGGCCGCCGGGCTCGAGCCGGCTGCGGCCCGGGCGGCCCCGCTCGGCGCGGGAGAGCACCGTCGACACGATCTGGCCGGCCATCTTGCCCAGCGCGGCGTCGGTCTGGTGGGAGTGCGTGCGGGTGCCGAGGTCGACCTGGGCCAGCCCGCTGAGGCCGCAGACCTGGAGCAGGTCGACCAGCAGGCCCACCTCCACGCCGTAGCCGGAGACGAACGGCACCTGCTCGAGCACCGAGCGGCGTCCGGCGTACTCGCCACCGAGGGGCTGGACGAAGCCGGCCAGCTCAGGCCACAGCGCGTTGAGCAGCGGCCGGGCGGTGAGCTCGGTGACCCGGCCACCGCCGACCGGGCGGTGCTCGCCGTCGACGGTGAGCGGCCGGGTGTAGCAGCCCTTGACGTACTCGACCCGCGGGTCGAGCAGCAGCGGGGTGAGCAGCCCGGGCACGTAGTGGCTCACGTCGCCGAGCAGGTCGGAGTCCATGAAGACGACGAGGTCGCCGGTGGTGGCGGCCAGCGACTTCCACAGCGCCTCGCCCTTGCCGGGGCGGTCGCCGTGCGAGGGGAGCACCTCCCCGGCCGCGACGACGTCGGCGCCGGCGGCGCGGGCCACCTCGGCGGTGGCGTCGGTGGAGTTGGAGTCGATGACGAGCACCTCGTCGACCAGCGGGACGTCCTCGACCCAGCGGGCCACGAGATCTCGCACCAGGACGCCGACCGTCGTCTCCTCGTTGCGGGCGGGGAGGACGACGCTGATCCGGTGGCCGCCGCGGCGCTTGGCCAGCAGGAGGGCGTCGACGTCGATCTCGGCCAGTGAGGTGGCCGACGTGGTGCGGTGCTCGAACCAGGCGCGGGCGTCAGGTCGCATCCGCCCACTGTCGAGCACGGCCGTCTCCCTCCGCACGCCGGCGGGACCTCGTTCACACGAACTTCACGTTCCGGGCCGCCAGTGTGACGATCCCGCCTCGGCCGGGCAACCAGCGGACGGACCGCCGGGGAACGGCCGCTGAACGGGACGCCCCGCGGCGGGCAGCTCAGGTGCGCGCCACCAGCACGGCGCCGTCGGCGGGGGCGTCGGCGACCGGTTCGGGGTGCCCGAGGTCGGTGAGCCACCCGCGCAGCACCCGGTGCAGGTGCTCGGCGCCGACGACCTCGCCGGGGTCGGCCCACGCCCGGGGCGCGAGGAGGAAGCCGTGCTGCTGCGGGCCGCCGAGCGCGCCGTGCGAGCCGACGTGCGGCTCGAAGGGGGAGGCCTCGTCGGTCACCGGGTCGTAGGCGCTGTTGACCACGACGTCGGGGCAGTGCGCGAACCCCGAGGCGCGGGCGACCAGGGCGGCGGCGTGCGGGCCGTAGGGGCCCAGCGGGTCGGTGCCGATCACGACGCCGGTGCGCAGCCGGTGCAGCCCCTCGCGGCCGAGCACGACGGGGCCGAACTCCTCGGAGTGCACCAGCATGAAGCCGATGCCGGCGTGGTCGACCAGGCTGGGCAGCAGGTCGGGCCAGTGCCGCTCGATGGTCTCCAGCGGCACCCGGCCGGGGTGGTCGGTGAAGGACACCATCGCCATGTGGCCGCTGACGGTGACCACCACGCCGGGGGCGACCCGGGTGACCGCGCCCGGCTCGCCGGGCGGGGTGGGCGCCTCGCGGGCGCTGGTGCGCTCGACCCGCGCACGCAGCCGTCGGGCGACCAGGCCGCCTCCCGACGCCGCCTCGGCCAGCGCACTCGTCATCTGCCAGCCCGGCGTGGTCCGCGCGCCGGCGGGCGGCAGGAGGCCCAGCAGCCGGCGGCGCGGTGCCGGCGGCTCGGCGCCGGCCAGCCGCCCGACCAGCTCCTCGACCGTCTCGCCGAACCGGTCGGCGAACGCCTCGCCCTGGGTCTGCCCGTGGTCGGAGAGGCAGACCAGGTGGTAACGCCGCGGCGCCAGCTGGCTGGCCCGCCACAGCCGCCCGACCTGCTGGTCGATGTGCCGCAGCACCTCCAGGGCGTCGAACCGCTCGATGCCGGAGTGGTGGGCGACCTCGTCGTAGCCGACGAAGTCCGCGTAGACGACCGGGCGCCCGGCCAGCATGTCCTCGACGAGGGCGTTGACCACGACGTCGCGGGTCAGCACGGTGGTCGCCGGCCGGGCCAGCGGGTAGAGCCCACCACGCCTGACCCGCGGCCGGACGTCGGCCCGCCGTTGCGCCGCGGCCGCCGACAGCTCCCGGACGACGTCCACGGCGTAGACGCCGAGGGTGCGCAGCGCGTTGACCGGGTTGGCGAAGTAGCCGTAGTAGCCGGCGCCGATCCGGTCGCGGGTGCGCCGCTCCCGCCGCGACCGCCGGCCGACCACGGCCAGCGAGCTCATGGTCAGCGACACGTGCGGGGCGTCGCCGGTGAACAGGTTGCCGCGGCCGGCGCCGTCGCCGGCGAGCAGCCCGCGGCCGTCGGAGTGCCGGCGCTCGATCTCCGCCGCGTCGCCGGGGGAGGAGACGGTGACGACCCGGTCGTGCTCCTTCTCGTACCAGCGGAAGCCCAGGACGTCGTCGTTGGAGCCCTGCAGGATCCCGCACTGGCTGGCGCCGGTCTGCGAGCTCCAGTCGGTGTGCCAGGCGCGCAGCTCGTGGGTGCCGGCGCGCAGCCAGGCGGCCAGCGTCGGCATCGAGCCGTCCCGGACGGCGCGGCGGGCGACCTCGTGGCCGAGCCCGTCGATCTGCAGGAACACCACGCCCGGCGGCTCCTCGCCGGCGTCGGTGGCGCCCCGGCCGCGACGGCGGGCGCGGCGGAAGAAGACCTCGTCCTCGTTGACCGCCAGCACGCTGCTGATCACCCCGGCGGTGCCGGCCATCGTCACGGCCACCACGAGGGAGGTGGCGAAGCTGCGCACCTCGACGCCGGGGATCGCGTGGAAGACCGCCAGCACGCCGCCGCCGAGCAGCAGGAAGCTGCCCAGCCCGAACGTGAACACCGCGACCGGCAGCGCGATCCGCATGACCAGCGGCCAGACCAGCGCGGCGAGCAGGCCGAACACCAGCGCGGCGACCGGCGGCTGCCACCACGAGCTCATCGCGAAGCCGGTCAGCCAGGAGTCCAGGACCACCAGCACGCCGGTGACGGTGGCCCAGACCAGCAGCAGCCGGGCCAGCGTCCGGCCGCCGCGCAGCACCCGCCCCGGACGGGTCGGCCCGCTCACGACGTCAGGTCGGCGGTCGGCGTGACGTCGGACGTGCGGTGCCGGCGGCGGCGTGCGGCGACCAGGTTGAGCACCACGCCGACCAGCAGCACCAGCACGGTGGCGATGAGGGTGGCGACCAGCGGGGAGTCGAAGACGCCGCCGCTGACCACGCCGAGCAGCGCGTAGGCGACCGCCCACAGCAGGGCCGCGACGAAGGAGGCCGGCAGCAGCCGGCGCCACGGGTAGGCCAGCGCGCCGGCGGCCAGCAGCACCGGGATGCGCCCGGCGGGCAGCAGCCGGCCGATGACGATCAGCTGCCAGCCGTGCCGGCGGAACTGCTCGCGCACCTCGTCGACCCGGTCGGCCTGCTGCCGCCGGGCCACCCAGCGCACCGCGGCCGGGCCACCGGACCGGCAGACGGCGAAGGTGAGGACGTCGCCGCTGAAGGCGCCCAGGGTCGACAGCAGCACGACCAGCGGCAGGGACAGCTGCCCACCGCTGACGGCGAAGGCCGCGGCCGCCCCGACCACGGCGCCGGTGGGCACGACCGGCACCACCGAGCCCAGCAGCACCCCGCCGAAGACCAGTGGGTAGCCCAGTGAGCTGCCGTCGGTCCAGCTGACCGCCAGCACGTCACCGGTCATGGCGAGCCCTCGACCGGCGCGGGCAGCACGACGGGGGAGCCGGGGGCGGTGAGCGCCACCTGCGTCCTCGCCCCACCGACGGCGGCCAGCGCGGCGACGTCCATGGCGAACCGGCGCGGCGGGTCGAGCAGCAGGTCGCGCATCCTGGCCCGCCACGGGCTGGGCACCGAGCACAGCCCGGCGATCGCGAAGGTGCCCCAGTGCACCGGGACGGCGACCTGCGGCCGCAGCTGCTGCACCGCCGCCGCGGCACCGGCCGGGTCGAGGTGGCCGGGGCCGAGGCTGGGACCCCAGCCCCAGACGGGCACCAGGGCGACGTCCACGCCGTCGTCACCGAGGTCGGTCATGCCGGGGAAGGCGTCGGTGTCGCCGGCGGCGTAGACGGTGACGCCGTCGCCCTGGACCAGGTGACCCACGGCCGGGGCGTGCGGGCCGTGGGTCAGCCGCGGCCCCCAGCGGTGGGCGGCGTGGTCGGCGTAGGTGGCGGTGACGGTCAGCCCGCCGTCGGTGCGGCTCTCGCCCGGGCCGAGCTCCTCGACGGCGGTGAAGCCGTGCCGGGTCAGCCACCGGCCGGCCCCGCGCGGGACGACGATCGGGGTGCTGCGGCCCAGCAGCCGCAGCGAGGGCAGGTGCAGGTGGTCGTTGTGCAGGTGCGAGACGAGCACCAGGTCGACGCCGGCCCAGCTCTCCGGCGGCAGCGGGGCGACCATCCGGCGCAGCGGGCCCAGCGTGGGGGTGAGCAGCGGGTCGGTGAGCACGGTGCGGCCGGCGAGCTCCAGCCGGACGGTCGAGTGGCCGAGGAAGTGCAGCGACGGCGTGCTCACCCGGCCAGTATCGGGCGTCCGGCCGTGCTGGTGGTGTGACCTGGACCCGGTGGCGGCCTGGCCGGGGTCCGGTCACCGACCGGCGTGGTAGTGCCCCTTGACGTCGTCGAGGCTGAGCGCCGTCGTGTACACCGCGGCGTGGGCCAGCAGGCCGGTGTAATAGCGGTTGGTCGGCTCGCTCGGCCAGCCGGCGGTCTGACCGCGGCCCATCCGCCAGGTCCCGCTGGCGTTGAAGCCGGTCGTCATCGCGGAGTCGCTGTCGACCAGCACGCCGTCGACGTAGAGCGCGGCCCCGCCACTGCCCTGGGTGGCCACCACGTGGTGCCAGGCGTTGTCGGCGTACCCGGTCGTGCTGTTCACCGTCCGGTAGGCACCGGTGACCGGCTCCTGCCCGAAGAACAGCCGGCCGCCGTTGCTCATGTAGATCATCCGGTCGTTGTCGTTGCCGGAGCCGCCGTCCCGGCGGAAACCGAGGACCAGCCCACCGGGGGTGCCGGTCCTCAGCCAGATCTCGAGGGAGAACGTGTTCGGGTTGGTGACCGGGAACGGCGAGGTGATGTAGGTCGTCGAGCCGTCCAGCCTGACCGCGTCGTCGGCGCCGCGGCAGTTCGGTCCCGGCTGGCCGAGCACGATCGCGCCCTCGTAGGTGCCGTTGTTCGCGGTGCCTGCGGTCCCGGCGTTGGCGGCCACCGTGCCGGCGGTCTCCTGCAGCGGGTAGTACAGCTGCGCTGCGGGGGAGGCGGCCGCCTCGGCGCAGGTGTAGTGGTCGTTGGCGACCCAGGTGTCGGGGCCCTGGGTGGTCGTCGTCGTGTACTTGGCGTCCGCGGTGCTCGTGGTCACCACGGTGAGCACGGCGGTGAGCAGTCCGGTCAGGGCCACGACGGCCCGGGACCGGGCGCGCGGCGGCCGGTGCCGGTGGCGGGTGGCGGTGCGCCGCTCGGGCAGGGAGCCGAGCAGTGCGCCGCCGGACCGGGGGGCGCGGTGGGCGCGCCGGCCGGCGCGCACCGGGGCCAGGGAGCCCCCCGGGTGCCGGTGGAGCGTCGCCGCGCCGACGAGCAGCGTCAGGGCCGTCCCCGCGGTCAGCAGCGCCGGCAGGTCCCGCTCGGACCACCAGACCACCGGCCGGCCGATGGCGGGCAGGCGCAGTGCGCCGGTGCCGTGCACGGCGGACGGGGCGACGAGGGCGGAGTCGTCCTGCGGGTTGGCGTCACCGCGCAGGCGCAGCATGCCGTTCTCGATGCCGACGAGCCGGTGTACCCGGAGCCGCCCGGGGTGGTCGGGGTCGTCGACGAGCAGGACCATGCCGGTGCGCAGCTGGTCGGACGCGACGGGCCGGGCGACCACCACGTCCCCCACCTGCAGCCGGGGGGCCATGGAGCCGGAGACGACCACCGTCGACTCCCAGCCGGCTGCGGCCGGCAGCAGTGACCAGCCGACCAGCCACAGCACGGTGATGAGCACCGCCCGGGCGGCGCAGCTGAGCACGAAGGCCGGCCAGCGGGAGCGCCACGAGCTGGGCAGCGTGCGCCGGTCCCGGCCGGGCAGGGCGCGAGCCGCGGCCTCCAGCGCCCGGGCGGACGGGACGCCGTCCCGACCGGCTCCCCGGGCACGGAGCAGCGCTGCTGGCGAGATCACCGGGTCCTCCGTCGAGTGGGTCGAGGTCAGCCAGGACGAACGGGCCGGCGGATCAGGTGTTCTGCGACTCCCAGGTGAAGGTCATCGACGCGGAACCGTTCTGACTGGTGTTCGTCGCGTTGGGGTCCAAGGTGTAGCTGAACTGGAACGTTCGGCTCGACGAGGCCGTCGACGTGGTCGTCCAGCCCGTGGCGCCGGTGGCGTAGCTGCCCCGGTTGGCCCGGAAGTCGGCGAGGTTGCCGGAGTAGACGTTCCCCGCGGCGCCGTCGGCGGCGAAGCCGGTGCAGTTCCCGTAGGTGCCGCCGGTGCCCCGGGTGACGGTCAGCTGCAGCGCCGAGGCCAGCGCGTTGTTGGCGGTGGTGCTGGCGGTGGTGCTCGTGCCGTACAGCCGGATCTCCGAGGGGAGCCCGCTGGCCGTCACCGTGATGCAGCTCGTGCCGGTCGAGCCGGGCTTGAGGCCGGTGACGTTGAACATGACCGCGGCGTTGTCGTTGTCGGTGAGCGTGACGCTGCCGGCCTGCCAGTTGTTGACGCCGTTGTCCGTCGTCGCCGAGAAGGCCGCGTAGGAGGTCTGCCAGATGACCGACGTGCCGACGGCGACGGCGAGGACGGGGGTGAGGACGAGCCCGAGGCGGACAGCGCGCCGCTTGGGCAGGGAGGGAGCGAGGTGCTTCATCGTCGCGGGGGCTTCCTGTGTCTGAGGTGCGCCGCTGACGTACCGGCGTAACCCCTACTACGGCCGGCCCCGGCCAGTGCTTGAGCACGTGACCGCACACGATTCGTCGGGCCCCGGTACGGCCTCAGGCGTCCGCGTGCGCGCGCTCCCCCGGGTGCGGGGTGAGCGTCGAGGACGGGTGCCGCAGCAGGGCGGCGACCTGGCCGGCGGTGAGCCCGCTGGGCAGCACCGGGCCGGTGACCGCCATCCGGCACTGCGCCCGGATCGCCCCGTACAGCTCCGGGCTGCCCACCCCGCTGGCCAGCGTGTAGACGTCGAACGCGGCGGCGCTGGACTCGATCGCCGACAGCACCCGCATCGCCCGGTCGTGGTCGCCGGGGGCGGCCAGGCCGCGGACGTCGACCCGCACGGTGTCCAGCGGCACGCGGGCCAGCTGCGACCACAGCGTGGAGCCCATCCCGAAGTCGTTGAGGCACAGGTGCACCCCGGCGGCGCGGACGGTGTGCAGCGCGGGGATGAGCCCGGCCGAGGACGTCTGCAGCACCTCCTCGTCGAAGGCCAGCACGAGCCGGCGCGGGGCCATGCCCGAGCCGGCCAGCGCCGCGGCCACCTCGCCGGCGAGCTCGTCGGCGTGCACCTGGCCGGCCGGCAGGTCGAAGCCCACCTGCAGCCCGCCGTCCAGCGCGGCCACCTCCGTGCAGGCCTGGTGCAGCAGCCACTGCTGCAGCGCGCCGTTGCTGCCCTGCCGCTCGGCGGCGGCCCAGAGCTCGGGGGCCGGGAGCAGCCCCAGCTCGGGGTGGGCCCACACCGGGGTGGCGTGCACGCCGGTGACCTGCCCGGTGTGGCTGGTGGCGACCACGTCGTAGCGCAGCTGGACCTCCCCGGTGGTCATCGCCGCGGCCACGTCACCGCTGACCTGGGCGACCCGGTCGTCGGTGTGCACCCGCCAGCAGCCCTTGCCGGCCTGCTTGGCCGCACCGAGCGCGGCGTCGGCCTGGCGGAAGGCGACCTGGCCGCCGCCGGGGTTGAGCCGGGCCAGCCCGACGCTCGCGCCGACGGTGAAGCTGCGGTTGCCGACCCGGTAGGGGTGGGCGAGGACGTCGACGACCCGCTGGGCCGCCTCCACGGCGTCCTCCTCGGCGCCGGCCACGAGGACGGCGAACTCGTCCCCGCCCAGGCGGGCGACCAGGTCGTCGGCGCGCAGCAGGCTCTGCAGTCGCCGGGCGACCTCGACCAGCAGCAGGTCGCCGGCCTCGTGCCCGGCGGAGTCGTTGACCGACTTGAAGCCGTCGAGGTCGAGCACCAGCAGGCACCGTTGGGCACCCGGGGCCGTGGCGGCGCCCATCTCCTGGAACAGCATCGCCCGGTTGGGCAGCCGGGTGAGGTGGTCGGTGAAGGCCATCCGCTCCAGCTCGCGCTCGCGGCGCCGGCGGGTCGTGACGTCGCGCAGGTGCAGCACCCGCCGGCCGCTGCCGGGGCGCTCGTGGTGGGTGACCTCGAGCTCGCGGGGCTCGCCGCCGGCGTCCTGCACGCGCAGGTGCAGGGCGGGGGCCACGTCGCCGGTGCCGACGGTCAGCTCCCGGCGCACCCGGACGCGGTCCTCGGCGTGCAGCAGGTCCAGCAGGCAGGGGTGCAGGTCGGAGTCGAGGACGCCGAGCAGCGTGCGCGCGGCGGGGGAGGTGAACTCCAGGCGCAGCTGGGCGTCGACGATCGCCACGCCGTCGGAGCTGGCCTCGACCAGGCCGCGGAAGTCCTCCTCGCTGCGGAGCAGGTCGGCGTGCACGCGCCCGCTCTCCCGGATGCGCAGCACGATCCGCACCAGCAGCATCGTGATGACGACCGCCAGGCAGGCGATCGCCCCGTCCTGCAGCGGCATGTCCAGCACGATCGCGGTGAGCAGGGTGGTCGGCACGCCCACCAGGGCGACCACCTGGACGGCGACCCCGGCGGCGTTGACCACCGGGACGGCGTCGGCCGGCGACGGGGCCGCGGCCGTCTCCGCGGCGAGCTGGACGGCCCGGACGCCGACGACCAGCGCGGCGACGACGGCCACGTCGGCGACGTCGGCCCACAGGCCCGCCGGCGCCAGGACGTGCACGGCCAGCAGCGCCGAGGCCAGGCCGAACAGCCCGGTCATCGCGACCATCGCCGTGGCCGGCCGGCGGACGGCGGCGGTGGAGACGGTGCACAGGGCGCCCACGATGCCGATCGCCAGCGCCGGGTGGACGCCGTAGCCGATCACGACGGGGAACAGGTCGTGGGGCACGGCGCCGGGGGACAGCGCGGGGGAGAGGACCAGGACGTCGGCGACCAGGACGAGGGCGAAGGCGACCATCACCCCGTCGATGACCAGCAGCGGCCAGTTGGTGCCGCGGACACGACCGCCGAGCAGCACCGCGCTGACCGGCGGGCCGGACGCGGCCACCATGACCAGCAGGTCCCCTCCGCCCAGGCCGCCGAGCACGCCGCCGACGCCCAGGCCGGTGAGGGTGTTGGCGACGCCGAACACCAGCGCGCCACCGCCCAGGACCTGCCAGGGCAGCCGGTCGCGGCGGCCCATCCGCCGGGTCAGCCGACGGCACCGCCAGGCGGCCCAGCCACCGACCGCGGCCAGCACGAGGTCGTCCCACTGCGGCAGGGAGCCGGGCGGGCTGAGGGGCTGGGTGCACACCAGCGCCACGAGCGCGGTCAGCAGGACCACGGTCAGCGGGGTGGGGCGCACCCGGTTCACGACGACGTCCTGCGAGCGGCGGTGGAGGTGACGCCGGTGGCCGTGCCGGGCCCGGCGATGCCGGGCAGGCCGGCCGGCAGCGCCGCGACGTCCATCGGGCGGGCGAGCAGGAAGCCCTGGATGTAGCGGTGGCCCATGTCGCGCAGCAGCTGCAGCTCGGGCTCGGTCTCCACGCCCTCGACGACCACCGACAGGCCCAGGCTGCTGCCCAGGTGCAGCACCGAGGCGCACAGCGCCCGGCGCTGCGGGTCGGTCTCGACGTCGGAGAGGAACTGCCGGTCCATCTTCAGCACGTCGATGGGCAGCCCCACCAGGTAGGCCAGCGACGACCAGCCGGTGCCGAAGTCGTCGACGGCGATCCGGACGCCGAGCTGGCGGAGGGCGGCCAGGTCGTCCACGACGTGGGCGTCGTCGAGCAGCACCGACTCGGTGATCTCCAGGACCAGCCGGGTGGCGGGCAGGCCGCTGGTCTCCAGGGCCCGGAGGACGTCGGCCACCAGCTCGCCGCTGCGGACGTGCCGCGCGGAGATGTTGACGGCCACGCCGAGGTCGCGGTGCGGCAGGGCGGCGATCGTGGTCATGGCCTCGGTGAGCACCCACCGGCTGAGCTCGGTGATGAGCGCCGACTCCTCGGCCAGCGGCACGAACTCGGCGGGGGAGACCTCGCCGTACACGGGGTGCCGCCAGCGCAGCAGCGCCTCGACCGACACGGTGCGGTGCAGGGCCAGGTCGACGACGGGCTGGTAGACCAGCCGCAGCTGACCGTCGGCCAGGGCACGGTCCAGGTCGGCGCGCAGCGACTCCTGGCGGTCCTGGGTGATGCGCAGGGCGTCGGAGTGCCGGCGCACCCGGCCCGGGCCCGCGGCACGGGCGCTGCGCAGCGCCAGGTCGCCGCGGCGCAGCCCCTCGCCGGCGTCGACGTCGGCACCGAGGGGGGCGATGCCGGCGACCGCGGTCAGCCGCAGCGTGCCGGTGCCGGTGGCCACCGGCTCGACGGCGGCGACGAGCCGGGTGGCGACCACCTCGGCGTCGGCGATCGTGCCGTCGACCAGCACCGCGAACTCTGCGCTGCCGGAGCGGGCCAGCCAGTCGTCGCCGCGCAGCACCCGGGTGAACCGGGTGGTGAGCTCGCGCAGCACCGTGGGGTCGTCGGTCCCGGGCAGCCCGTCGACCGCGACGAGCACCAGCGAGGTGGTGGGCACGGCCGGGTCGCGCAGCAGCGCGCCGAGCCGGGTGGTGAGCGCCGAGCGGTTGGGCAGCCCGGTGGCCGGGTCGGAGGTGCTGAGGGCCAGGTCGGGCTCGACCGCCGCCCGGGCGGTGGCCGTGACGTCACGGCAGTAGAGCACCAGACCGCCGACGTCCGGGTCGCTGCGCAGGTCGCGCACCTGGGCCTGGATGAGCCGCCAGCGGCCGTCGACGTGCCGCACCCGGGCGGAGCGCGTCTTGGTCGCGCCGGCCTCGCCGGCCGAGGCCAGGGCGCCGGTCACGCCGGCGGCGTCCTCGGGGTGGACGACGTCGGTCATCCGGCCGCCGACGATGCGGGCGGGGTCCAGGCCCAGCAGGTCGGTGATGGAGGGGGAGACCCAGCGGACGGTCAGCTGGTCGTCGAGGATGACCACGGGGTCGGCGCTGCTGCGGACCAGCGCCCGGAAGTACGCCTCGCTGTGCTGGAGCCGGGTGGTCAGTTGGTCCTGGGCGCGCCAGCTGGCGGTCTGGTGGGCGAAGAGCAGGCAGAGGCCCACGGCGCCCAGCCCGGTGCCGAAGACGGTGACCTCGCCGGTGATCCAGACGCTGGACAGCAGCATGACGCCGCCGACGGTGGCGGTCGCGTGCGGCAGCAGCGAGCCCAGGCGGGAGCTGTAGGCGACCGGGTCGGGACGACGGGCCCCGGCGGCCGGGACGTCGTGCCGGCAGGCGACGAGGACCAGCGCCAGGCCCAGCACGCTGGCGCCGCAGGCGACGTACTGCAGCGGCTGCGGCCCGGTCGTGACCGCGGAGGCGGTGGAGGCGACCGAGGCCGCGCACTGGCCGGCGAAGACCAGCCCGGCGACCCGGCGTCCGGCCGTGCCGCTGACCGACATCGCCAGCAGCGAGACCCCGGTGCACAGCGCCGTGCAGAACAGGAGGGCGAACAGCGTCACGGTGGCCGACAGCGCCGGCTCGCCGGTCACCGGGACGAACAGGTGGTAAGTGGTGTGGACGACCAGCAGGTCGGCGACCACGAAGAGTGCGAAGGACGTCGCCAGCTGGGCGCGGGCGGCGCGCAGCGCCCGCCGGTCGATCATCTGGCCGATCGCGGCGACGACGAGCAGCTGCCCGGGGACGCTGCCCAGCGCGGTCTGGCCCCAGGGCAGCAGCATGCTGGCCACCACGGCACCCGCGCCGCCGGCGAGGACCGCCGCCGAATAGCAGCGCCAGGCGCGGGGGTGGGCGGTGCGGGACGCCGAGCGGGCCAGCAGCACCGCGACCACGACGACCGCGGACAGGTTCAGCGTGACCGACGGGCCGTCCTCGACACCGGGCACGAAGCCGGCCGCGGTCGTCAGCAGGGCCGCCGCGAGGGCGAGCAGCAGGTGCCGGGCGAGCGGCGGGGCGGCCGGGCCACCCCGGGCAGGGGCGGCCACGGCCCGCGCCGGTGCGGCGAGGACTCCAGAGGTCACAGGAGGGTGTTCGGGACGACCGGTGCGGCTCTGCAGCGCTGGTGGTGCCCGATCACCCGCAGGGGGGACGGGTCGGGCGGGCGGTGTGCCGGCTACCAGCGCAGCGGCTGGATGGAGCGGGAGTCGGCGGTGCGGCAGGCGCGGCAGTGGCCCCAGGTGGCGATGCGCGCGGGGCTGCTGGGCGCGCCGCACTCGGGGCACTCGACGGTCGCCTCGGACACGGCGTCCGCGACCTCCTCGGACCGGGCGGTGTGGACCGCCGGGTCGCCGGGGCGTGCGTCCGTGCGGGCTGCGGGGTCGATCGCGATGGTGCGCCTCCTGGGGTGTCGGTGGTCACGGTACTGGCCCGCCCCAGCCCCTCGGCCCGTTGCTGCCCGCTCCCGTCCGGTCGCCTCGCCGGCGACGTCGCACCGTGATCGGTCGACTCCGGAGAGCGCTCTCCCGTGGTCGAGGTCGGCACCGCCCGGCACGGCGTCCGAATCGTCACTCCGGAACCCGCCGGTCCGCTCCGGGCCGACCCGCCGAGGGGTGGGGTGGACGAGCGTGGTGCCCGACCAGGTGGCAACATCCCCGTCGTGAAGACGTGGCTCGACGCGTGGCCGGTGTTCCGGCAGCTCACTGGGAACGACCCGCTGGGTCGCGGCGTGGCCGCGCGCAGCAAGGCCACGGAGAAGGTGGTCAGCCGCACGGCGACCGCCGACCGGGTGGTCAAGTCGGTCTGCCCGTACTGCGCCGTCGGCTGCGCGCAGCGGGTGTTCGTGAAGGACGAGCAGATCGTCCAGATCGAGGGCGACCCCGACTCCCCGATCAGCCGCGGCCGGCTGTGCCCCAAGGGCAGTGCCAGCAAGGGCCTGGTCAACAGCCCGTCGCGCGTCACGACGGTCAAGTACCGCCGTCCGTACGCCACGGACTGGGAGGACCTCGACCTCGACACGGCGATGGAGATGATCGCCGACCGCGTCCTCGACGCCCGTGAGAAGGGCTGGCAGACCGAGGACGCCGGCAAGCGCGTCAACCGCACCATGGGCTTCGCGAGCCTCGGCGGCGCGACGCTGGACAACGAAGAGAACTACCTGATGAAGAAGCTGTACAGCGCCCTGGGCGCTGTGCAGATCGAGAACCAGGCCCGCATATAGCACTCTTCGACGGTTCCCGGTCTGGGAGCCTCGTTCGGCCGTGGTGGCGCAACCAACTTCCTCGAGGACCTCGCGAACAGCGACTGCATCGTCATCGAGGGCTCGAACATGGCCGAGTGCCATCCGGTCGGGTTCCAGTGGGTGTCCGAGGCGAAGGCCCGCGGCGCCAAGATCATCCACATCGACCCGCGGTTCACGCGCACGTCGGCCATCGCCGACCTGCACGTGCCGATCCGGCTCGGCACCGACATCGCGTTCCTCGGTGCGCTGATCAAGTACGTGCTCGACAACGACCTGTACTTCCGTGAGTACGTCGTGGCCTACACCAACGCCGCGGCGCTGGTGGGCGAGGACTTCGTCGACACCGAGGACCTCGACGGCCTCTTCTCCGGCTTCGACCCGGACAAGAGCCAGTACGACGAGCGCACCTGGCAGTACGAGTTCGCCGAGGAGCCGCACGCCAGCTCCGACGACCCGGCCGGGGCCGCCGCGCAGGAGGCCGGCACCCAGGCCGACGACGTCGAGGCCAGCGACCAGGCGCAGACGCACGGCAGCGGTGGCCCGACCATCGCGGCCAAGCCCAAGCGCGACGAGACGCTGGAGCACCCGCGCACCGTCTTCCAGGTGCTGAAGCGGCACTTCGCCCGCTACACGCCCGAGATGGTCAAGGACGTCTGCGGCATCGAGCCCGAGGTCTTCGAGCAGGTCGCGAAGTGGGTCACCGCGAACAGCAACCGCGACCGGACGACGGCGTGGGTCTACTCGGTGGGCTGGACGCAGCACAGCGTCGGCGCGCAGTACATCCGCACCGCCTCGATCCTGCAGCTGCTGCTGGGCAACATCGGCCGTCCCGGCGGCGGGATCATGGCGCTGCGCGGCCACGCCAGCATCCAGGGCTCGACCGACGTCCCGACGCTATACAACCTGCTGCCGGGCTACCTGCCGATGCCGCACGCCTCGCAGCACCAGACGCTGGCCGACTACGTCGCCGACGCGGCGGGCAAGGGCGGCTTCTGGGGCAACAAGCCCGCCTACATCACCAGCATGCTCAAGGCCTGGTGGGGCGACGAGGCGACGGCGGACAACGACTTCGCCTTCGACTACATCCCCAAGATCAACGGCGACCACAGCTCCTACCGCACGATCGCGGACATGATCGCCGGCAAGGTGCACGGCTACTTCCTGGTCGGCGAGAACCCCTCCGTCGGGCACCCCAACGGCAAGATGAACCGGTTCGGCCTGGCCAACCTCGACTGGCTGGTCGTCCGCGACCTGCAGATGATCGAGTCGGCCACCTTCTGGCAGCAGGGCCCGGAGATCGAGACCGGCGAGATGGCGCCGGAGACGATCGGCACCGAGGTCTTCTTCATGCCCGCGGCGACGCACGTGGAGAAGGAGGGCACCTTCACCCAGACGCAGCGGCTGCTGCAGTGGCGGGAGAAGGCCGTCGAGCCGCCGATGGACGCCCGCAGCGACCTGTGGTTCTACTTCCACCTGGGTCGCATCATCCGCGAGCGGCTGGCCTCCTCGACCGACCCGCGTGACCGTCCGATCCAGACGCTGACCTGGGACTACCCGACGCTCGGCCACACGGCCGACCCGGACGCCGAGGCGGTGCTGCGCGAGATCAACGGCGTGGGCCCCGACGGGAAGGCGCTGTCGACCTACATCGACATGAAGGACGACGGGTCGACCTCGGGCGGGTGCTGGATCTACACCGGCGTCTACGCCGACGAGGTCAACCAGGCCGCCCGGCGCAAGCCCGCCCGCGAGCAGGGCCCGGTGGCCTCCGAGTGGGGCTGGGCGTGGCCGCTCAACCGCCGCATGCTCTACAACCGCGCATCGGCCGACCCCGAGGGCAACCCGTGGAGCGAGCGCAAGAAGTACGTGTACTGGGACGAGGCCGCCGGTCGCTGGACCGGTGACGACGTCCCCGACTTCGAGGCCACCAAGCGGCCGGACTACGTGCCGCCGGAGGGCGCGAAGGCGCAGGCCGCGATCGGCGGCGCCGACCCGTTCGTCATGCAGGGCGACGGCAAGGGCTGGCTGTACGCGCCGGCCGGGCTGGTCGACGGCCCGATGCCGACGCACTACGAGCCCTCGGAGTCGGTGGCGGAGAACCACCTCTACGAGCAGCAGTCCAGCCCGACGATCGAGCGGATCGCCGGGCCGTGGAACCGGGAGAACCCCTCGCGCAGCGAGGTCTACCCGTTCCAGGTGACCACCTACCGGCTGACCGAGCACCACACGGCCGGTGGCATGAGCCGCACCCTGCCCTACCTGTCCGAGCTCCAGCCGGAGTTCTTCGTCGAGGTCAGCCCGGAGCTCGCCGAGCTGCGCGGTCTGACCAACGGCGAGTTCGCCACGCTGATCAGCGCCCGGACGGCGATCGAGGCCAAGGTGCTGGTCACCGAGCGGATGCAGCCGATCAGGCTGAAGGGCGGCCAGGTCGTCCACCAGATCGGGATGCCCTACCACTGGTCCTACGCGGGTCTGTCCACCGGCGACAACGCCAACGACCTGCTCGGGATCATCCTGGACGCGAACACGCACATCCAGGAGGACAAGGTCAGCACCGCCGACATCCGGCCCGGACGACGGCCCCGTGGGCCCGAGCTGCTGGACTTCGTCGAGGAGTACCGCATGCGGGCCGGCGTGAAGTCCGGCCGCGTGGGTCTCAACGGCCGCGACCCCGACGAGGACCCCAGCAGGATGGAGGCCTCCGGCGCATGACCGTCCCGGGCACGACCACACAGCGCACGACCACAGAGAACGGTGACCGGCGATGACCGCCATCAGCTCGGCGAGCCCGTCCCTGGGTGGCGCCGACTCGAAGAACCGGCTGTTCGGGCCGCTGCCCGACGTGTCGGCCGAGGCCGGGTACGAGGAGGACCACCCGCGCCGGGTGGGCTTCTTCACCGACACGTCGGTCTGCATCGGCTGCAAGGCGTGCGAGGTGGCCTGCAAGGAGTGGAACACGCTCCCGATGGACGACTCGCACGGCGTGAAGGACCAGATGGGCCTGTCCGGGATGTCCTACGACAACACCGGCATGCTCGGCGCCAACTCCTGGCGGCACGTCTCCTTCATCGAGCAGAGCCGCGCGGTCGACCTGCCGATGCCCACGTTCGGGCGCCCCGGCGACGACCGGCACGACCACGGCCAGCCCACCAACCCGGTGACCCCGCACGCCGACAGCGTGCTGAACGCGCAGACCAGCGTGCTCAACGCCGAGGCGCTCAGCGAGTTCGACCCGCAGACCGGTGTGACCGGCGGCGGTGGCGACAAGCAGATCCGCTGGCTGATGTCCTCCGACGTCTGCAAGCACTGCACGCACGCCGGCTGCCTGGACGTCTGCCCCACCGGTGCGCTCTTCCGCACCGAGTTCGGCACCGTCGTGGTGCAGGGCGACATCTGCAACGGCTGCGGCTACTGCGTCTCGGCCTGCCCCTACGGCGTCATCGACGTCCGCAAGGACGACGGCCGGGCCTTCAAGTGCACGATGTGCTACGACCGGTTGACCGACGGGCTGCAGCCCGCCTGCGCGACCGCCTGCCCGACCCAGTCGATCCAGTTCGGCGACCTCGACGAGCTGCAGGCCCGGGCCGACGCCCGGCTGGCCACGCTCAAGGGCCAGGGCGTCGAGACCGCCCGCCTCTACGGGCGCGACGAGAGCGACGGCGTCGGTGGCGTCGGCGCGTTCTTCCTGCTGCTGGACGAGCCGGAGGTCTACGGGCTGCCGCCGGACCCGATCGTCACCACCCGCGACCTGCCCGCCATGTGGAAGGCGGCGGCCACCGGCGCGGCGATGATCGTCGGCGTCGTCGCCTCCTCCTTCCTCGGGCGGAAGCGCTGACATGAGGGCCAAAATCGCGACTTTGGCCCTGGGAGGCCTGGCATGACCACCCCGAGCGGCAACGGCCACCCGGCCGACGACGCGGAGCACCTCAACGGCCGGTCGGTCGACGCCGGCCCCAGCGGCAACGAGCCGGCCGGCGAGGCGCCGCTGGTCGCCGCGGCCGGCGGCTGGCACCGCGCGGGCGGGGAGGACCTCACCCGGCGCAAGCGCAAGCGCCGCAAGGGCGGCGGCGGATGGGGCAGTGGCAACCGCGAGGCGGCCATGGTCCCCGAGGCGGAGTTCAGCTCCTACTACGGCCGGCAGATCGTCAAGACGCCGACGTGGAAGAACCCCGAGGTCCCGCTGTACCTGTTCCTCGGTGGCGCCGCGGGTACGTCGTCGGTGCTGGGCGCGCTCGCCGAGTTCACCGGCCGGCCGACGCTGGCCCGCAACGCGGAGTACGTGGCCGCGGGTGCGGCGCTGGGCTCGGTCGTGCTGCTGATCGACGACCTGGGCCGGCCCAAGCGCTTCCTGCACATGCTGCGGGTGTTCAAGCCGACCTCGCCGCTGTCGGTGGGCTCCTACATCCTGTCGCCGTTCAGCGCGTTCACCTCCGCCGCGGCCGGCTTCCGGCTGCTGGAGCTGGCGCCGGTGCTCGAGCTCGGCACCAAGGTGCTGCCCTTCCTGCCGGCGCTCGCCCGGTTCTTCCCGGGTGCCCGCAAGGCGTCGGCGATCGGAGCCGCGGCCTTCGGTGGGCCGATGGCCACCTACACCGCGGTGCTGCTGGCCAACACGGCCGCGCCGAGCTGGCACGAGGTGCACTCCGAGCTGCCCTACGTCTTCGCCGGGTCGGCGATGGCGGCCGGCGGCGGCATCACGATGGCGCTGTCCCCGGTCGCCGAGGCCGGACCCTCGCGCAAGACCGCGCTCACCGGGGTGGCCCTCGAGCTGTTCATGATCAACAAGGTGGAGAACGGGCACGGGCTGCTGTCCGAGCCGTACCACGAGGGCAAGGCCGGGAAGCTGCTGCGCGCGGCGAAGAAGTCCACCGTCACCGGCGCCGCGCTCACCGCGCTGCTGGGCCGCACCCGGGTCGGCGCCGTCCTGGGCGGCACGCTGCTGGCCGCGGGCTCGGTGATGACCCGCATGGGCGTCTTCGAGGCCGGCATCGCCAGCACGAAGGACCCGAAGTACATCGTCATCCCGCAGAAGGAGCGGATGGCGGCACGCAAGGCCGGCGAGACCGTCGCCGAGGACGAGGCGCGCTCCGTCGTCCGCTGATCCCCGTCGGGCCGGACCGAGTCCGGCCCGACGGGGCAGCCCGGAGTTGCTAGCGTCAGGGCATGGCCGTCAGCCCGCACCCAGACCTGCACGGACCGGTGGCGATCGTCGCCGGAGGGCTCTCACACGAGCGGGCGGTGTCGCTGCTGTCCGGCGAGCGGATCCAGCGCGAGCTGCAGTCGGTGGGCGTGGACGCGCACGTGGTCGACGCCGACCAGTCGCTGCTGGCCTCGCTGCGCAGCGGTGGCTACACCGCGGTGATCCCCACGATCCACGGCGACATCGGCGAGGACGGCACGCTGCAGACGGTGCTGGAGATGGCCGGGGTGCCCTACACGGGGTCGCCGTCCCAGGCGTGCCGGCTGGCCTGGGACAAGACGGTGGGGCGCACCCTCACCGAGCGGGCCGGGCTGAAGGCGCCGCCGTGGGTCGCGCTGACCAGTTCGTCGTTCAAGGAGCTGGGCAGCAGCGAGGTCGTGCGGTTCCTGGTCGAGGACATGAGCTGGCCGCTGGTGGTCAAGCCCAACCGCGGCGGCAGCGTGCTGGGCGTCAACGGCGTCGAGAGCGTCGACGCCCTGGTCGACGCCCTGATGCAGGCCTTCGCCTACGGCGAGACGGTGCTGGTGGAGAGCTTCACCGAGGGCATGGACGTCAGCGTCGCGGTGCTCGACCTCGACGGGCAGCCGCGCGCCGGGGTGCCGGTGGGCCTGGACTACGACCGCACGGACCGCTTCGACTTCGTGGCCCGCTACGACCCGGCGCGGGTGCAGGTCAACACCCCGGCCGAACTGCCCGAGGAGACGCTCGCGGCGCTGCGCACGGCCGCGGAGACCGCGCACACCGCGCTGGGCATGCGCGACCTGTCCCGGGTGGACTTCCTGGTCGCCCCGGACGGCGACTTCGTGGTGCTCGAGGTCTCGGCGATCCCCGGCATGACGGCGACCTCGCTGTTCCCGTTCAGCGTGCAGGCCGACGGCAGGTCGTTCAGCTCGGTGCTGGTCTCGCTGCTGCAGGCCGCGGTCGCCCGGACGTCGACGCCGTAGCGCGTCCGGGCGGTGCGCTCAGATGAGCGCGTCCTCCTGGTCGGCGGCGGCGTGCTCGGAGGAGCAGAAGACCATCCCGTTGCGGCGCCAGCCCTCGTGGGCCGGCACCCAGCGGGTGCAGTTGGACGACGCGGTGGCCGTCTTGCCGTACATGCACTCGTGCGCCTCGTCGGCCGGTACCCAGCCGGCCAGGCGGGTGAGCGCGCGGACCACCGTCGCCATGGACATGGCCGTACCGTCCGCTCTTGTTCCGCAGAGTTCAAGTACTTGACGCGCGGAGATCGCCCTTTCGTGTGAAAGACGTCTTCTGGTGTTCACCTCGTCACCGAGAGTCGAGCCGCCTTCCGCGCCGCCGGATCCAGGCTGCACGTGGGGCTGCCCCGCGCCGCCGGGACGCGGCGGCACGGGGCAGGTCTGAGGGGACTGCGCGTCAGGCGCGGCTGCCGCTGTAGCGGATGACGCGGCCGGCGCCCACGCTGCGGGCAGCGGTGAGGCAGAGGGTGGCGCGGCGGTGGACCTCGCTGGGCGAGGCGTCGGCGGCGAGCCCGGCGATCCCGACGCAGGCGGTGACGCCCGCGACCCCGGCGCCGGCGACGGTGGAGACCAGCCGGTTGGCGGCGGTCTCGGCATCGGGGGCGGCGCCGTCGAGCAGGACGGCGAACTCGGTGGGGCCGGAGCGGGCCAGCCAGTCGGTGCCGCGCAGGTCGGCGGACAGGGCACCGGCGATCCGGTCGAGGTCGCTGCCGGGCATCGGCCAGCCGGTGTCGCGGCGCAGCAGCCCGATGAGCAGGAGCGCTGCGGGGGCGGCGTCCGCTGTCGCGGCACGTTCGGTGATGCGGTCGAGCAGCACAGCACGGGTGGGGAGCAGGGTCAGCGCATCGACGTGGTGGAGGTCGGGCTGTGCCGGGACCTCCCACTCGGTGGCGTAGGAGGCGGAGGGCATGAGGAGATGTCGGCCCGCCGGGCGGTCCTGTTGAGCTCCGTGTCCCGGCCCTCCCCCAGGGGGATGAGTCGGGGCGGAGCTCAGGTGTGGCCGTCGTGGGCCACGGTCGGCGGGACTCCGGCACCGTGGGAGCCGGGGGGACGCGCCGTCCGCTCACGGAAACGGCCACGCCGCCTCCGGAGGCCACGGAGGCCCCGGAGGCGGCGTGGCCGTCTCAGGTGCGGAGCGGGCTCAGCGGGTGGGGCCGCCCAGGTTGGCCAGCTTGCCGGCGATGCCACCGGCGGCGCGGAGCGCCTCGCCGCGGGCGAAGACGGTCGGCGCCTCGTTGGAGCTGCGGCCGCGCACCGCCTGCTCCAGGGCGTTCTTCAGCAGGTCGGCCGGCCGGTCGTCGGGCCACAGGTACAGCGACATGGCGCCGGGGATGTTGTTGACCTCGTTGACGAACACCTCGGTGCCGTCGCTGAGGAAGTCCAGGCGGGCGAGGCTGCCCAGCCCGACGAGGCCCGCCACCTGCTCGGCCAGCGCGCGGATCCGGGCGGCGAGCTCGTCGGAGATCGGCGCCGGCATCTCACGGGGGGCCTGGCTCAGGCCGGACGTGTGCAGGTACTTGTCCGAGTAGCTGTAGATCGAGTCCGAGCCGGGGCGGATCGGCTTCTCGATCAGCGAGGCCCGGAAGGTCGGGTGGGTGATCACCGCGACGTTGAGGTCGTACAGGTCGGGCCGGTAGGGCTCGAGGACGGCACCGTCGGCCAGGTGCACGTTCTGCTTGGCCAGGCCCTTGGCCGCGGCCAGGTCCTGGACGACCTCGATGCCGATGCTGGAGCCACCGAAGCGAGGCTTGACGATGTAGGGGCCGTCGAAGTCGGGGTCGGCGTGGCCGTCGCCGACGATCAGCCGGGGCAGGGTCGGCAGCCCGGCCTGGGCGATGACCGAGCCGAAGGCGAGCTTGTCGACCGACAGGGCGCCGGCGAACAGCGAGCCGCCGGTGGAGGGCAGGCCCATCCAGTCGAAGAGCGCGCGGGCGCCGCCGGCCTCGGCGTAGCCGCCGTGGAAGCAGCTGAGCACGGCCTCGGGGCGGTAGGTCTTGGGGCGCAGGCCCTTGACCGGGCGCCAGCCACCGTTGCGGCCGAGCACCGGCTCCACCTGCGTGGCCCGGGCGGGGGCGCCGTCGATGAAGTCACGCGCCTCGCTGTCGACCGGGACGGTGTGCCAGTTGCCGCCGCGGTCCCAGTAGACGGCGAGGACGTCGAGCCCGCCCTGGTTCAGCAGCCGCGCGGCCTGCAGGCCGGTCAGGATGCTGATGTCGTGCTCGGCCGAGGGACCACCGAATGCGACGGCGACCTGCTTCATCGTTCCTCCTGCTGCCTGGGGGGCGTGGCTGACCAGCTGTCGGGGGCGCTACCGGTCACGGGTAGTGATCAGGCAGGTCGTTCTCGAACAGTACGACGTCCCCTGGCTCGGCCTTGCCGGAGATGTGGGCCATCGCGGCCTGCCTGCTGTTCACCAGCACGGTGCGGTCGGGCGTCGACCCGGCCACCAGCGGACGGCGGTTGGTGCCGCCGACGACGACCAGCGTCGCGCCCGGGGTGGCCATGACCTGCTCGGCGAACTCGCGGTTGCGCTGGTCCTGCGACGACCCCAGCTCGACCATGCCCGGCGTCACGACCCAGACCCGGTGGCCCTCGCCGAGCGAGCGGGCGAGCTGCAGCGCCTGGGCGGCGCCGTCGGGGTTGGCGTTGTACGTGTCGTCGATGACGTGGATGCCGGCCTCGTTGACCGAGGCCTCGGCGCGGTGCGCGACGCCGGGGAGCTTGCGCGCCACGGTCGCCTCGATGCTGGCCCAGGAGACGCCCAGCACCCGGGCGATGCCGGTGGCGATGGCCAGGTTGACCGGGTGCCCGCCGCCCGGGGGCTGCGCGATGCGCGCCGTCCCGCGGCCCTCGTCGGTGAGCACCCACGCGCCGCCGTCGGGCACGACGCGCACGTCGGCGACGGTGTCGGGCCGGGTGGAGACCCGGACGACGGTCTTCGACGACTGCAGCCGGTCGGCGGCCTCGGCGAGCTCGGGGACGTCGACGTTGAGGACGACGATCTCGGCGCGCTCGGTGATCTCGAGCTTGGCGGTGACGATGGCCGCCCGGGAGCCCATCCGCTCCAGGTGCGCCTCGCCGATGGTGGTGATGGCGGCGATGCGGGGCGGGAAGGTCTCGGTGAGCCGGCGGATCTCACCGGGGCCGTAGGTGCCCATCTCGGCGACGAACACCTCGGTGGAGCCGGACAGCCCGTCGTTGATGCTGCGGGACAGCCCCATCATGTTGTTGAAGCTGGCCGGGCTGGCGAAGACGTTCTTCTCCGGCGCCAGCAGGGCCTCGACGTAGGCCTTGGTCGAGGTCTTGCCGTAGGAGCCGGTGATGGCGACGACGTCGGGGGCGACCTGGGTCAGCCGCGCGCGGGCGCTGGTCACGAACTTCGCGCCCAGCTTCGCCTCGACCGGCTTGAGCGCAGCCAGGACGGCGTCGGTGACCGGTGCGGTGAACAGCACCAGGGCGGCGCTGACGGCGGGGGAGCGGAAGGCGACCGCGGCGGCCACCTGCACGGCCACGGTGCCGCCGGCGAGCCGGCGCAGCCGCTGGGTGAACGCCGGGCGGGGGAACGGCTTGCGGAAGACCAGCCCGACCGGCGCCGCCGCGGCGGCCAGGGCGGCCGGGATGCCGAGCACCGGGTAGCGGAAGGCTGCGGCCGCGCAGACGGCGCCCACGGCGTACGGCACCACCGAGACCGGGGTGCGGGTGGCCCACATGCGCAGCATCGCGGTGTTGCGACCGGGCTCGTAGTGCTCGCGCTGGGCGACGCGCCACCAGGTGAGGTCAGCCGCGGCGGTGCCGGCCGCGATGGCCATCCACTCGGCGGCGGTGAGGCCGGCGCTCACGCGTCGGTCCCGGTGGCGAGCAGGGCGCGCAGCCGCTGGTCGATCGCGGCGTCGAGCGAGGGCTGCAGCAGGTGCGCGGCGTCGTCGACGACGGTCAGCGTGCCGCCGGTGCGCTCGGCGATCTGGCGGGCGGTGGACAGCGGCGCAGCCGTGTCACCGGCGCCCCAGACCAGCTCGATCGGGCCGTCGTACCGGGCGAGTGCATCGAGCACGCTGCTGTACTCCTCGTTGACGGTGCGGACCAGGACCTCGCGCAGAACGCCCTCGGCGTTGCGGTAGTCGGCGGAGCCGTACTTCCGGCGGGCTGCCTCGACCTGCTTCTCGGGCAGGATGCCCAGCTTCCCGGCCTTGCGGAGGGCTCGGTAGGCCAGCGGCGCCTTCGGCGGGTTGCCGGCGCGCAGCAGGGGAGTGCCGGTGAGCAGCAGGCCGCCGACGGACTCGGGGCGCATCGCGGTCAGCTGCGCGGCGACCCGGCCGCCGAAGGAGTGGCCGACCAGCACGGGGCGGTCGAGGAACTCGACCAGCGGGAGCAGCCAGCGCGCGTAGTCGTCGGAGCCCCAGCCCGCCGGCGGGGGTGGGGCGGAGCCGAATCCGGGCTGGTCGAGGGCCAGGCCGCCGACGCCGGCGAGCGCGCCGGCCCAGTCCTGGCGGGTGCGTCCCCAGCCGTGCAGGGCGACCACGCGGTCGGGCTCGCCCCCGAATCGCTCGGCCAGGAACTGACCATCCAGGAGGCTGACGAGCACCGCGGAAGTCTAGCCCAGCACCCCCTCGTACCTGGATCGATCGCCGGGACGGGCCGGGCGGTCCGCCGTTCGCGTCGGTACCGACGGGTCGTCGACCGGGCTGTCGGTCAGCCGTGGAGGAGCGTGTGTGCCGGCAGGTCGTGCCGGTGTGCCGGGACGCCGCAGGACCGCGGTGCGCTGGTGCGGGGCACGATCGTCATCGCCAGGGCCAGCCCCAGGAGAGCCGCGTGGTCGGTCGCCCAGATCGAGAGGGCCAACCAGGTCGCGCCGAGGACGAAGCTCACCCGCGCATCGTCTGCGAGCGACTCCCTCAGGGACGGGAGGTCGCGAGGTGTCCGTGGCCCGTGGGACGGGAGGGGCGGCAGCCCAGGCGATGGGCCGGCGGCCGCGTCACCGGGGGGTCTCGGGCAGGGCCTCGTCGGCGAACTCGGCGGCGTTCTGGCCGAGGGAGTCGGTCTGCAGGTAGCCCCACATCCGCTGGCCGGTGTTCGCGTCGAGGTGGACGACGCTGGCGGACCCCTCGGTCCCTGTGCCGAGCACGGGAGCGGTGAAGAACTGGACGTCGGCCGGCGTCAGACCGCGCAGTGAGTACGCCAGCTCCAGCAGCTCGCCGTTGCCCAGGCCGTCGTCCACCGCGACGGCGTTGGTCACCGCCAGCAGGCTGGCGTCCAGCTTGCCCGGCGAGGTGAAGACGTCCTGGCTGAAGAGCTTGGAGAACATCGCCCGCAGGTAGTTCTGCTGACGCTTGACGCGGTCGAAGTCCCCGCCGGGGAGGTCGTAGCGCTGGCCCACGTACCAGCGGGCCTGGTCGCCGTCGAGGTGGTTCGGCCCGGCGGTGAAGGTGTACGGCCCGTTGCTCGTCGTCTCGGGCACGGTGACGTCGATGCCGCCGAGGTCGTCCGTCACCTGGATCAGGCCGGCGAAGTCGATCGCGGCGTAGTGGTCGATCCGGACGCCGGTCAGCTGCTCGACGGTCTGGATGAGCAGGGTCGGACCGCCGAGGGCGTACGCCGCGTTGACCTTGTTGCGGCCGTGGCCGGGGATGTCGACCCAGGAGTCGCGCGGGATCGAGATGACCTGGGCGTGCTGCCGGTCGGCTGCGAACCGGGCGATCATGACGGCGTCGGACCGGGCGTCCGGCAGCTCGCCGGGCGCCACCTCCGCCCGGGTGTCCGAGCCGACCAGCAGGAAGGTGACCGGGTCCGCCGTATCCTGGGCCTGGTCGACCGCCGAGGCGGGAGCCGGGCGTGCGGCCTCGCTCAGGCCGTCGAAGACGTCCCCGACCCGGTCGATGTTGCTCCCGTAGCGGTCGGTGACGAACCACAGCCCGCCGCCGACGACGACGGCGAGGAGCAGGCCCAGTGTCCCCAGCGCGATGAGCACCCGTCGCCAGGGACGCCGGGGCGGCGCGGTCACGTCGCTGGCGGCTGTCGGCGGGTCGGCCAGCGCGGCGTGCGTGCTCGGCGCGGTCATCGGTCTCCTCTGGTGGCGGCTGTCGTCACTGACGGTGCGCGACCACCGGTGGGATGTCGTGCTCGGACCGTTCGGACGACCTGTTCGGGCGACGGCCCGTCACTCTTCGGGACCGCGCACTCAGGACGGTCACCCGATCGAGGTCAGGCGGCTGCTCGTCGCCACCACCGGGAGGAGCCCACCGACCCAGCTCCATGGGTGTCCCGGCCCGCACCCGCTGGTGGGGGCACGACGGCCCTCTCTACTTTCTAGGTGAGCTGGTGCCCGTAGGGGCCCGCGCGAGTGGAGGACGGTCCATGAAGATCTCGGTCATCGGTTGCGGGTACCTGGGTGCGGTCCACGCCGCCTCGATGGCCGAGCTCGGGCACGACGTGGTGGGCATCGACGTCGACCGCGCCAAGGTCGAGTCGCTGCAGAACGCGAAGGCGCCGTTCTACGAGCCCGGGTTCGAGGAGCTGCTGGGCACCTCCCTGGCCTCGGGCCGGCTCCGGTTCAGCGCCGACATGGCCGACGCGCGGGACTCCGTCGTCCACTTCCTCTGCGTCGGGACGCCGCAGAAGCGCGGCGAGTACGCCGCCGACCTCCGGTACGTCGAGTCCGCCGTCGAGTCGCTGCTCGAGGCGCTCAAGCCCGGCGACCTGGTCGCCGGCAAGTCGACCGTGCCCGTCGGCACCGCCGCGCGGCTGGCCGAGCTGGTGGAGGGCAAGGTGCCCGGCGCGATGCTGGCCTGGAACCCGGAGTTCCTGCGCGAGGGCTTCGCCGTCGAGGACACCCTGCACCCCGACCGGCTGGTCTACGGCATCGCCGCCGGACCGGACGGCGAGCGGGCCCGCGCCGTCCTGGACGAGGTCTACGCCTCGATCGTCGCCGCCGGCACCCCGCAGGTCGTCACCGACTACCCGACCGCGGAGATGGTGAAGACCGCGGCCAACTCCTTCCTGGCCACCAAGATCTCCTTCATCAACGCGATGGCCGAGCTGTGCGAGGCCACGGGCGCGGACGTCAAGCAGCTCGCCGACGCCATCGGCCACGACGACCGGATCGGCCGCAAGTTCCTCAACGCCGGGCTCGGCTTCGGCGGTGGCTGCCTGCCCAAGGACATCCGCGCCTTCATGGCCCGCGCGGGCGAGCTGGGCGCCGATCAGGCGCTCACCTTCCTGCGCGAGGTCGACAACATCAACATGCGCCGGCGCATCCGGATGGTCGAGCTGGCCCGCGAGGTCTGCGACGGTTCGCTGCTCGGCAAGCGGGTGGCCGTGCTCGGTGCGGCGTTCAAGCCCGACAGCGACGACATCCGCGACTCCCCGGCGCTCAACGTCGCCGCCCAGCTGCAGCTGCAGGGCGCCGTCGTCCGGGTCACCGACCCCGCAGCGGTGGAGAACAGCCGCCGGCTCTGGCCGCAGCTCGACTACGCCGCCACCGCGGAGGAGGCCGCCGAGCGGGCCGACGCCGTGCTCGTGCTGACCGAGTGGAAGGAGTACCGCGACCTCGACCCCGCGGCCTTCGGCGAGGTCGTCGCCCAGAAGCGTGTGCTCGACGGGCGCAACGCCCTGGACATGGACCGCTGGGTGGCCGCCGGCTGGAGCTACCGCGCACTGGGACGCCGCGCCGGCTGAGCCTGGCGACTGTCCGGGACGGCGTACGGTCCGACGATGCTGCGTTGGGCCGGTGCGCTCCTGGCGACGGCGGCCCTGTCGCTGTTCGCCGTCCTGCTGCTGACCGGTCAGTACCTGCGTGAGGGTCCGGTGCTCGTCACGCTCTCCGCAGGGCACGGCATCCACCGCGGCGACGTGGGCATCGTCGCGATCTGGCTGCTCGGTGTGATCGGCGTGCTCACCTGCGCGCTCAGTGGTCCGAGGGTCGGTCGGGACTCCGCCCCGACCGACGGCGGTCGATCCGGGGTCGATCAACCGCGCACCCAGCGGTGACCCGCACTGTTCCTGCGGGTCATCTCGTGGGTCGTGCTCGGTGCCGTCACCGTGGTGCTGGTCGCCGCCCGCGGTCGGGCCGGGCACGTGCGGGACGAGCGGCGGACGTCAGCTGCCGGGCGCACGCAGCTGCAGGCCGAGGCCGGGCAGTCGGCCGAGCGCTGCGCTGTTCGGGGCCGTCGTCCTGAGTGTGATCGACGTCTCGCCCGACCGGTGAGTGCCGTCGGGCGCCGTCGCCCCGGGTCAGTCGTCGCCGAGCGGGGGCCCGGACGGGGCCGTCGACCCACTGCCGGCCACGGCGCTGGGGGTGGGCGCGACCGGTGCCGAATCGGTCGGCGTCGGCGTCGGCTTGGTCGGGGCCGGTGTCGTCGGGGTGGGCTCGACCGGGCTCGGCGTCGGCCGGGGAGTGGGCGTCGGCGTCGGGCTGGGCGTCGGCGTCGGGCTGGGCGTCGGCGTCGGGCTGGGCGTCGGCTCGACCGGGCTCGGCGTCGGGGTGGGCGTCGGGGTGGGCTGAGCCGGGCTGGGCTGGACCGGGCCGGGCGTGACCGGGCTGGGCGTGGGAGCGGCCAGGCTCGACGGGAGCGGGGTGACCTGGGGGTCGCTCGACGGCGGCACGGTGCCGGGGACCGGGCCGGTCGCCGGGGACCCGGTCTCGGTACCGGGCGCCGGCAGGGTGGGACGACGCGTCGGCTCGCTGGTCGTGGCGGGGGCGCCCGTGCCGGAGGTGCTCGACGGGCCGGCCGGCGCGGGGGTGCGGGCCGGCGGGGTGGTCACGTCCGGCTCGTCGTCGCCCGGGAACACCGGGGCCTGCGTCTCCGCCGGCGGGGCGGTGACAGGGGTGGAGAGCCCGGCCAGCAGTCGACCGCGGTCGAGGGCGGCGATCAGCTGGTCGGCCTGGTCGGGGTTGGCGTAGACCTCGGCGGCGAGGGCCGTGCGCATGCCCAGCGAGCTGGTCGAGCCGGCGAGCAGCGGGCCCAGCGCGATCACCGGCAGGCAGGTCAGCAGGGCGACGCGCCGCGCGCGGGGGCTGTCGAGCCGGGGCAGGCGGGACGCGGGCGGGGGTGGTGGTGTGCGCACCCGACGGCTGGCGCCGGCGATCACCACCGACGCCGGGGAGCGGTCCATGGACGGCGTCGCGCGCAGGCGGCGCCGCTGCGCCAGCTCGTCGCGGCTCGGCGCGAGAGGCCGCCGGGCCGTCGGTCGGTGCTGGGTGAGGGAACGGCTGCCGTGTCCGCTGCGGCCCGGCTGCGCCGCCGTCGGGGGAGTCGAGACACCGGGGCGCCGGGCCAGCTGGTGCCGCTGGAGGGAGGCGGTCGGGCGGCTCGTCCACCCCCGGCCGTGCACCGGCCGGGCCGGGGGTCCACCGGCACACGGGCGGGAGGGTCGGCGCCGGACGTCGCCGCCGACGGCCACGACCCCGGGACGGGACCGGAGGGGCACGGCAGAGTCGGCCAGCTCGGCGTCGTCCGGCGCGAAGGCGGCCAGGTCACGCGTTGCCGCCGCGCGAGGCTCGCGGCGGGAGATCTCGGCGCTGGCCGTCCCCATGACCAGGGCAGCGGCGAGGGAGGCCAGGCACCAGCCGGCCACCACCCACGCCCACCAAGCCACGGAACGCCTCGTCTCGACCACCGCTGCGGACAACGACCCGTCCGATGGAGCGCAGGCTGCCTGTGCTGGTGCAGCCCGTCAACCCCGGACGTGACACCAGTGTCCGCCCTGGTGGGCGCACCGCGCACGGAGACGTCCACACCGTGACCGGACCGCCACCGACGGCCGGAGCGGCCCGTCCGGCCGGCAGGTCGGCAGATGCGGCCAGATCCGTCGGTCCTGAGGTGTCAAGCTCTCCGGCCGCCGTACCGATGACTGCTGCATGCCGTGGTGGGGATGGGTGCTGATCGGGTGGTTCGGTCTCTCGCTGGTGCTCGCGCCGGTCGTGGGCCGGGCGATCCGGGAGGCCGAGCGCCGGGAGGGGCCGGCCGCGCTGCTGCCGGTCCCCGCACCGCGTGCCCCCCGCCGCCGCATCCCCATGCCGCCCGTCGCAGCGGTGCTGCTGTTGGTGAGCGCGGGTCTCGAGGCCGTCGGCTTCGTCATCCGGGCGACGGGCAACGAGCGGGGCGCCGCCCGGCTCTGGGCCATGGACCTCCCGCTCTCGGTCCCGCGCATGTTCGTCGCCGCGCTCTTCGCGGCCGCTGCGGTCGTCGCCGTCATCGGCGCCGCCCGGGGCACCGGCCGCCGTCCGTGGTGGCTGGCCGTCGCCGGTGTCACCGCGGCCATCGCGCAGGTCAAGGCCGGTGGCACGGTGCACGTCCGGGCGCTGGAGGTCACCGGGGTGGCCCACCGCCCGGTCCTGGCCGCGGTGGGCAGCGCGGCCGTGGTGGCCGTCGTCGTCGCCGGGCTGTGGTGGCTCAGCCGCACCGAGCGCCGCGACCGGCGCCGGGTCCTCACCGCCCTGTCCCTCTACTCCTCGGCGGCGGTCGGCCTCTCCGCCGTGTCCTCGCTCGCCGCCCGCGCCGGCGACCCCTTCTGGTCAGCGGCGGCCACCTTCGTGGAGGAGACCGGCGAGGCCTTCGGCGGCGTCGCCGTCCTGGTCGCGGTCCTCGTCGGGGTGGCACCGAGGCTCGTGCTGCCGGCCGACTGGGTGCTGCGGCGCACCGCCGACGCCGAGACCGTCGACGCCCCCGGCGCCCTGCCGTCCTGGCAGACGGCCCGCGACCACCGGCTGTACTGACCTGAGACGCTCACCCGATCGGGTGAGCGCGTCTCGCCTTGGGTCGCGGTGTTCTCAACGCAGAGTCACCCCACTCCGGAAATCGGGGGACAGTGAGCACGGTGGGTGACGGGTACGAGTGGTGTGGGGCTGCAACCACATGATCGAATGCGCGCAACGTTCTTCTCCCCGTCACCTGTCAGGCGGCGGGCAGTGTGCAGCGACCCTTGTGAGGCCAGCATGACCATCGACCACGCGGCTCCGTCCGTGATCAACGAGCAGTTCGCCCGGCAGGGCTGGGTCCACGTCCCCTCGCTGGGTGTCGACTCCGCAGAGCTCTCCCGGGCCCGGGCGGTCCTCGACCAGCTCTTCGACCGCTTCGTCGACGTGCCGAAGCAGTTCGCGCACGACCTGGCCGGCGGCGCCGACCCGGCGAAGCCGATCCTCCCGGAGATCAACGCCGTCTCCACGCTCGCTCCCGAGCTGCGCAAGACGGCCGTCTTCCACGCCGCCCACCAGCTGGCCAAGCAGCTGCTCGGCCAGAACGCCTACGTGCTCTACGACCACGCGATCTACAAGCCCCCGGGCCTCGCGGGCACCACGTCGTGGCACCAGGACTCCGGCTACGACCCGGACAGGACCAACCGCCTGGCGATCTGGATCCCCTTCCAGGACACCAGCGTCGAGGACGGCGCCATGCGCTATGTCACGCGCAGCCACCTGGGCGGCCGCCAGCAGCACCTCGAGCGCACCACGGCCGATGGCAAGACGGTCAAGTACCTCGAGGTCGACGAGGCCACCGTGGCCGAGGCGCCGTGCCAGCTCGGTGGGGCCACTGCGCACGACTTCCACACGGTGCACGGCGCCGGTCCCAACCTGGGCACGAACACCCGACGCGCCTGGATCCTGGACTTCACGACCGGTTCGATCGCCGAGCGCGCGATCGAGGCCGCGAAGGAGAAGGTGCGGGTCCGGCGGTACCGGGTCCTCTGACCGCGCGACCTCCCGGCACGAGCCGGGCTCCGGAGCCGGTGGCATCGTCGCCACGCTGGTCGAGGAGCGGTCCCCGAGACGCGACCGCTACGGTCGCATCTCGGGGTCGTTCCGTGCGTCCAGCGGGCGTCGGCGCGTGAGGAAGCTCCTCCACCGTGCTCACGAAGAAGGGCAGTTCGGTCCCATGCTCAGCAGCGCCCCGGCTCCGCCGCACCCCCGGGTGTCGGTCGTCATGCCGGTGTACAACGGCGCGCGCTTCCTCGAAGCCGCGGTCAGCAGTGTCCTCGCCCAGAGCATGGCGGACCTGGAACTGGTCGTCGTGGACGACGGGTCCACCGACGAGACCCCGGCCGTCCTGGCCCGGTTCGCCGCGCAGGACCCGCGGGTCGTCCTCGTCACGCGACAGCGCGGCGGCATCGTGGCCGCTCTCAACGCGGGCCTCGCCCGGGCCACCGCGCCGCTCATCGCGCGCATGGACGCGGACGACGTCATGACGCCTGACCGGCTCAGTCGGCAGCTCGCCTTCCTCGACGAGCACCCCGAGCTGGTCGGTGTGGCCAGCGACTACGAGCTGATCGACGAGAAGGGCGCCTCGCGCGGCGCCGTCCGGTCCCCGCTCCGTTCGGTGGACGCGGTCGAGGCGTACATGCGTCGAGGCCTGCCGGTCGTCTTCGCCCACCCGACGGTGCTAGTGCAGAAGGCGGCCGTCGAGCAGGTGGGTGGCTACCGGGCGGACTACCGGGACAGCGAGGACGTCGACCTGTTCACCCGGTTGATCGACTCCGGCCGGCACATCGTCGTGCAGCCCGAGGAGCTCCTCAGGCTCCGGGTGCACGGGCACTCCATCTCGGCCGGTGCCACTCGCCGGCAGCTGATGCTCAACGACCTGATCGTGCTCAACTCGGCCCGCCGGCGCTCGGCGGAGCCCGAGATGAGCGTCGACGAGTACGCCGCGGGCCACCTGTCGTCGCCCTCGGAGAAGCTGGACTTCGAGCGTCGGCTGCTCCGGGCCAAGCTGCTCAGGCAGGCGACCGTCCACCGGCGGGAGGGGCGGCGCGTCGCCCAGGTCATGGTGCTGGGCCTGGTGCTCCTCATCGGTCCGGGCCGGACGGTGTCGGCAGCGGTCCGGCGTGTGCGGTCGTGGTCGTCCCGGCGCCGGGTGACCGTCTAGACGGTGCCGGACCCCGCCGTCCACCAGGCTCCGCCACGGGGTCTCGGACGAGGTGGGGCAGCAGTGGGGGCCCGCCGTCCGGCGGGGTGACGAAGGACGCGGACCACGGTGGTCCGGTGGTGACAGGACGGGTGCAGTGCACGCACGAGGAACGAACGGGGCGCCGGCGAGGCGGTCGCCGGTAGAGGGCTGCGCCCTGCGTGGTCGGTCCTGCGGGCCGGGCTCGCCTGCCGGTCCGCGCGCCGTCAGGCCAGGACACCGGCTCCATGACTGACCCCGTGGCACCAGGACCGGCTGCGGCGCAGGGAGCGGCCGCGGCGGCGCCACCGGCTGTGGCGGCGGGCAGGTCGGGTCTGGGGGGCCGGGCCCTCTGGATCGTCGCCGACCAGGCCGTGTCGAGCCTGGCCAACGCCGGGCTGACGTTCGTCATCGCCGGCGTCGTCTCCTCCGCGGAGTACGGCGCCTTCGCGCTGGCCTTCTCGGTCTACACCTTGGTGATCGCGCTGACCCAGGGCCTGTGCGGCCAGGTCCTGGTGATCCGGTACTCGGGTGCCGAGCCCGCCCGGCAGACCTGGGCCGCAGCCGCCGCCGGTGGCGCCGCCGTGCTGCTGGGCGCCGTCTCCGGCCTGATCACCCTGGCCATCGCCCTGTTCACCGGCATGCCGCTGCGGGGGGTGCTGGTGGCGGTCGCCGTCCTCCTGCCGGCCCTGGCGTTGCAGGACACCTGGCGCACCGCGTTCGTCTCCCGGGGCAGCCCGGCGGCGGCGTTCGTGAACGACCTCGTGTGGACCCTGCTCCAGGCCGTCGCCGTGGGGGTGCTGCTGCTGTTCGGCACCGACCGGGCCATCCCGTTCGTGCTCGCCTGGGCCGGCGCCGCGCTGGTGGCAGCCCTGTTCGGCGCGCGGCAGAACCGGCAGGCGCCCACGTACGCCACGACCCGAGCCTGGGTGGTCGACCACCGCGACGTCAGCTACCCGTCGCTGGCCAACGCCGTCGTCAACCTGGGCACGATCCAGATCGCCTTCGTGGTCATCGCCGTCATCGGCGCCGTGGACGACGTCGGTGCCCTGCGCGCGGCTCAGACGCTGCTCGGGCCGCTGAACATCGTCGGGTTCGCCGTCGGGTCCTTCGTGATCCCCGAGGTGGTCCGCCGGAGCCCGTCGAAGAAGGGCCTGGTGCAGATCGCGCTGGCGGTCAGCGGCCTGCTCGTGGCCGTCGACGCCCTCTGGGGTCTGGTCCTGCTGCTCATCCCCGAGTCGGTGGGCATCGCGCTGCTCGGGGAGACCTGGACCAGCGCCCGCGAGGCACTGCCGGCCATGATCGCCTTCACCTGCCTGACCGGGGCCTCCGTCGGCGCGACGGCGATCATGCGCGCGCTCAACCGGGTCGCCTACAACGTGTGGATCAACGCGCTGCTCGGCCCGCTGATCCTGGTGCTGTCCGCGATCGGCGTGCGGATGGCCGGGGCGAGCGGAGCGGCCGCCGGCTTCATGTTCGCCGGTCTGCTGGTGCTCCCGCCGTGCTGGTGGCTCCTCGGCCGGGCCGTGTCGCTCGGTCGGCGTGAGGTGGCCACCCCGTGACCGTTCCCGACCGTGCCCCAGCCCCCATCGACGAGGAGCACTCGTGCGCATCCTGATGCTGTCCCACTCGCCCAACGACCCCGACGGCGGCGCGTCGCGGATCTACCACGTGCTGTCCGAGGGCCTCGCCGCCCGGGGGCACGAGGTCGACGTCCGGCACCAGGAGGACTACGGCCTGCCGACCGGCCGACTGCCGCGCCTGGTGGTCGAGCGGGTCGGCCTCCCGCAGTGGATCAGCCGCGCGGCGCTCAGCAGCACCAGCCCCGGGGACCACGACGTCGTCATGGCGTCGGGCGGGACGATGTACCCGCTGTTCCGCCGGCTGCGCGCCAGCGGCGGACCGCGTCCCCTGCTGGTCAGCCACGCCCACGGCATGTCGGTCTACGACCGGATCGTGAACCTCGGGGAGTCGCGCCTCGGCCACTTCCCGGCCTCGCCGGCCTACCGGGCGGTCTCCGCACCGTTCTCCGACTGGTGGGAGTACCGCGGGGTCGCCGCGGCCGACGTCTCGGTGGTGCAGAACCTCCGGGACCTCGACCAGCTGCGGACCCGCGGCACGATCGTGCACATCCCCCCGGCGGTCCACCCGGAGCTGCTGGTCGGCAGTGAGACCATCACCCCGCTGGACCAGCGGGTCCCGGGGCAGGTCCTGTGGTTCGGCACGTGGGAGTCCCGCAAGGGTGCCTGGTACGTGCCGCGCGCCCTCCGGCTGCTCCGCCAGGCGTTCCCGGCGGCGCGGCTGGTCATCGGCGGCACGGGCAAGAGCCACGAGGAGCTGGCCGCCCACTTCGACCCCGCGGACCGTGATGCGCTGACCGTGCTCCCCCGGGTCACCCGGGCCGAGCAGATGCGGCTGATGAACGAGAGCCAGGTCTTCCTCTTCCCCTCGCTGTCGGAGGGGTTCGGCCTGGCGCTGCCCGAGGCGATGGCCTTCGGCCTGGCCGCGGTGACCTCGCCGGTGGGGTTCGCCGCCGACCACCTGACCGACGGCCTGAACGCCCGGGTGGTGCCGGCGACGGGGGAGCACGTCGGTGCCGCACTGGTCCAGCTGGTGACCGACGACGACCTCCGGCAGCGCATCGCGGCGCGGGGCCGGGAGACGGCGCGCTCCTTCACCCCGGAGCGCATGGTCGACGGCTACGACCGGTTGTTCACCGAGTACGCGGGACGCCCGGTCCACGTGCCCTGACCGGGCTCGACCCCGGTACGGCGGACCGGCCGCCGTACCGGGGTGCCGGTGTCACCAGGGCAGGTAGGGCCACGGGGCGCGGTGCAGACCGTGGGCGGCCAACAGCTCGCCCAGCTGCACCTCGGGGAGCGGGCGGGCCCGGCGACCGCCCAGCCAGCTGCCGAGGAGCTCGGCCAGCCGCAGCGGGCTGGCCCGGCGCACCCAGCGCGGGCGCGGGCCCGTGGTCGGGAACGACGACCAGCAGGCCTGCAGGAACTCCGCGGTCGAGAGCGGGTCGGCGGCGCCCATGGACACCATGGCCTCGGCCTCCCGGCCGACCCGTTCGACGAGCGCGCTGAACCCGGCCGCCCGACGGTGCACGGTGCCCACGAACAGGTCGGGGCCGTAGGCGATCGTCCGCCCGCTGGCCAGGACCTGCCACGACCACTCCTTGTCCTCGCAGGCGAGCAGGTCCTCCCGGAAGGGCTGTTCCTTCCAGACGTCGGCCCGCCAGGTCGAGGCGTGGTTGGAGAAGCCCCAGCCAGGACGGGCGGCGGCGTCGGCGAGGGTCTGCCAGTAGGTGTCGAGGATGGGCTGCCCGGTGGGCGTGTGCTCCCGCTGGTTGGTCGCGGCCACGTCGAAGCGCTCGTACCGCCGCAGGCTGTCCGCCACCCAGGTGTCGGTCGGCAGGACGCAGTGGGCCGAGAGCGACGCGTGGACGTCGCACGATGCGGCGGCAGCCCCGGTGTTGAGCGCGCCGCCGTAGGTGAACTCGGCCGGGGGGATCTCGATCACCTGGTCGGCCCAGCGGTTCGCCAGCTCGAGGGTGCCGTCGGTCGACCCCGAGTCGACGACGATGATCTCGGCCGGCACGGTCTGGCGGCGCAGTGACTCCAGCGTCGCGCCGATCGTGCCCACCTTGTCCCGGGCACGGACGATCACGCTGATCTGAGCAGCTGCTGTTGACGGCATCGGTCACCCCTCCCTCGACGGGACAGGATCGCCCGTTCCCGAGGGGCCGGACAACGGCCCGGCGGCGGCGTCACCCCTCCGAGGGGCGTTCGCACCACGGCGCCCCCGCGGATGGCCCCAGCCGGGGATCCGGCGGAGCCGCCGGGCCACCGCACGCGCCACCGCACGCGCCACCTGTCGGCCGGCGGCGTGCGGCGCCACCAGGGGTCGGTCGACCAGGGCGAGGAGCTCGGGCACGGTCGTGTCCCGCTGGACCTCGATCCGCGGGACGGCGTGCCGGTCGGCCCGGCGCGCTCTCGCCCGCCCGGTCACGAGGGCGAAGGAGGCGTCGTACCCCGCTGCCGCGGCTGCCGCGCGCACCCGGCGGTCGTGCTCCCCGAACGGGTGGGCGGAGAACCGGGGGGTGCCCAGGCCGAGCGCGGCCAGTTCCTGCCGGGCGCCGGCGAGCTCGTCGGCCAGCGCGTCGTCCGCCAGGTGGGGGAGGTGGGCGTGGGAGCGCGAGTGGGCGCCCAGCTCCCAGCCCGCCCCCGCCAGCTCCTGCAGCCCAGCGACGTCGAGCAGCGGCAGCGGCCGCGCCCCGGTCGCGGCGTCCCAGGCGTTGTGCTCGCCGACGAGCGAGGAGACCACGAACGCGACGCCGACTGCACCCAGCTCGCGCATCACCGGCACCGCGCTCTCCAGCACGCTGACGTAGCCGTCGTCGAAGGTCAGCAGCACACCGTTGCCCGTCACGGGGGTGTGCCCCTCGAGGTGGTCGAGGAACTGCTGGCCGGTCAGGAACCGCCAACCGGCCGCTCGCAGCGCCGTCAGCTGGGCGCGCAGGGCCTCCGGGGGGACGGCGTACTGGCCGGTGCGGGGATCGTCGACGTCCTCGATCGCGTGGTAGGCGAGGACGGCGAGCGTCGGCTGCCCCCGGTGGAGACCGCCGCCGAGCTGCACACCCCGCCAGTAGTGCAGGTCGCGCAGCGCGGTGTAGGACCGGGCGGTGACGGCGTCCAGGTGGCCGGCGGTGACCCGGCCGGCGGCCCAGCGGTCCACGACGGAGAGCAGGCCGCCGGGCAGCCGGGGCCCCACCCAGCGCGCCGTCCGGGCGGTGCGGCCGTTGCCGGCGTGCTGCACCCAGGTCTCCCCGCCCAACCCCGGGTGCCGGCGCGCCAGGACGGTGTCGGTGCGGCCGGCCTCCTCCCACTGGCCCAGGTACCGCAGGGCGTCGACCTCGTACTGCTGCGCGCTGACCGCGTCCGGGGCGAACACCACCTCGCGCCCCGAGCGGGACAGCCGGACCAGGAAGTCGGTGTCCTCACCCCCGAAGCGCCCGTCAGCGGTGAGCGTCTCGTCGAAGCCGCCGAGCTCGGTGAACAGGTCGGCGGCCAGCGACAGCTGCCCGGTGAGGAGGTCCGCGACGGTCACCGCCCCGCCGGAGGCCGCCAGCCTCGCGGCCCGCCCGTCCGCCCACTGCGCGTATCCACGGGTGAGGTGGGTCCGGGGTGCGCCGGGGGCCAGCGGGATGTGCCCGACCACCGCACCGGCGCCGGCCCGGTGTCGCGCATCGTGGGCCACCAGGAGGCCGGGGTCGGCGAGCATGTCGTCGTCGAGGAACAGCAGCAGGTCGCCGCGGGCCTCGCGGGCGCCCCGGTTGCGGGCGGCAGCGGCTCCCGAGTTCGGCTGGACGACGACCCGGGTCAGCAGCGGGCCGCCCACCGCGGCGGCCGCCTCGGCGCTGCCGTCGGTGGACCCGTCGACGACGACGAGCACCTCGACCGGCCACGGCGCGTGCAGTCCGGACAGGCTCCGCAGGGTGGCGAGGAGCGCGTCCCCGCCCTGGTAGGTGGGGACGATGATGCTGAAGCGGGGTCGGTCACCCGTCATGGCGAGCCTCCTGGGGATCGGGGTTCCGGCCGGCGAGGCGTCGGACGTCACCGACGACCTCCCCGACGAGCGAACGGTTGAGCAGCCACACGAGGGCCAGGTAGGCGACCGCGCCCGCAGCGACGGCGAGCACCTGTCCGCCGGTGCCGGCGACGGTCTCCCGCAGCCCGGCCGCCACCGCCACCGCGACGCCGCCGGCGACCAGCACGCGCACCGACCGCAGGTAGACCGACCAGCCGACCTGGATGCACCGACGCTGCACGGCGGCCCGGACGGCGACCATCAGGACCGCCTCGCCGGTGACGACCCAGGCCAGCACGATCAGGCCGTGGGGTGCGGCGAGCACCACCGCGGCGACGTGCACCCCGAGACCGAGCAGGGTGACCGCGAACTCGACCCCGGAGCGTCCCGCCGCGAGCAGCGCCGGGCGGCTGAACCACGAGAGGCCGCCCACGGCGTAGGTCAGGCAGAGGACCTGGATCAGGGCGACGGACGGCGTCCAGCCCGGTCCGAAGACCAGCGGGATGACCCACCCGGCCGTGAACCACACGACGAGGAGCACCGGCACGAGCAGGAGCAGCCCACCGGCGGTGGCGCTGTCCAGGGTCTTCGCCAGGCGCTGGCGGTCCGCGCTCACCCGCGACATCACCGGCAGGGCGACCATGTCGAGCACGGCCATCGACACGTCGTAGACCAGGTTGAGCAACCGGGTGCCGATGGCCCAGTACGCGAGCACCTCGACACCGGCCACGGCGCCGAGGACGAACTGCTCCGTGCGGTCGTGCAGGGCCTGGACGAGGTTGCTGCCGCTCACCCCGCTGCCGTAGCGAGCCATCTCCCTCGCCGCGGGCGGGTGGAACTCGCGGGTGGGACGCCACGTCGTTGCCCTCCAGACGACGACGATGCCGGCGACCGCCTGCGCCAGCGCCTGCGCCACCAGGGCCCACACCCCGGCGCCGGCGAAGGCGGCGGACAGGCCGACGGCCGCACCGAACAGCGCGGCGATCATCTCCCGGAAGGCCAGCGGTCTCATGTCCAGCTCGCGGGTGAGCAGGGCGACCGGGGTGGTGGCCAGTGCGCTCAGCGGCAGCAGCAGCGCGGCCACCTGGAGCACGGGACCGAGCCGGGGCTCGCCGAGCACGGCCGCCAGCGGGTGTGCGACCCCCGCCACCAGCAGCCCGGCGCCGCAGGCCAGGGCGAGGTTGGTCCAGAAGACGGTGCTCAGCGCGCGGCGGTCCAGCCGGGGGGCCCGCACGACGTAGGCCGAGGCGCCGAGGTCGGCGATGACGGTGAGGAGCCCGATGACGGCGGTGGCCAGCGTGGCCAGGCCGATGTCCGCGGGGCCGACCAGCCGGCCGAGGACGGCGAAGGTCGCCAGGCTGGCGAACCGGACCGCCCACTTCTGCAGCGCCGTCCAGCCGACGCCGACCAGGACGCGTCGGCGGTAGTCCGCCGTCCCGGGCGTCCGCGGGGCGGTCATCGTGAGGCCACCGGACGGGTGGGCCGCCCCGACGGGGCGCCCCTGCCGGGTGCACGGGCTGCCGCTGCACGCCCTGGGGTGCCCACACCTGCTCCTCGCTGTCGCTCACCAGCGGCCAGAGCCCGGCCCGCCGAGGCCGCTCGCGAGGCGTGCAGGTGGTTCCACGCCGGGGCCGTCCGGTCCCAGTCGTCGACCACCGACCGTAGCGGCCTCGGTCGTCGTCGAGCCCCGTCGCGACCCGGACGGGTGGTGTGACCGGCCGGCGCCACCCGTCCGGGTGACGCCGGCAGACGTGTCAGCTCGGGGGGACCGTCCATGCCTGCTGCAGCATCGACAGCGAGTCGGGGGTGTCCGTCAGCGTCTGCCCGACGCCACCCTCGGCCGAGTTGAAGTAGATGAGGTACGCCGCGTCCTCCCTGGCTGCCCAGTCCAGCACGAGTGCCACGTAGGGCGGGAAGTCGCCGCGGCCCTGCATCTGGTCGGCCTGACCAGCCTCCTTGACGGCCACGTTGCCCCACTCGGCCATGGCCACCGGCTTGCCGTGCGACCGCGCGAAGTCGGCGAAGCGGGTGAGCTGCTCGTCCAGCAAGCTCAGCAGCTCCTCGGCGTCCGGGGTGTCGTTGCCCCACCGCTGGCCGTAGGCGTCCAGGGCCATGAGGTCGACCTGCTCGTCGCCGGGGTAGAACTCCTCGTAGTCGGCTCCGTCGGCGTTCGGGGAGAACACGACCTGCATCGTCTGCCCGGGGCGGGCCCCGGACTCGAAGCCCTCGCGGATCAGCGGTACGGCGTGCACCCAGGCCGCCTTGAACAGCTCGCGGTCGATGTCGTCGGCCAGGGGTCGCAGGTTCATCTCCCACCACACCCGGGCGTAGACCGTGGCCGGGGAGCTCTCGGCGATCTCGGCGCCCAGGGAGCGGTAGAGGTCGTCCCGGGCGCCGGAGGCGGCCTCGCGGAGCAGGTCGTCCAGGTCGGCCCCGGACTCGTAGGGCACGAGGGGCACCCCGATGTCAGCGGCGCCCTCGGGGTTGTCGGCGACGTACTGGACGAAGGTCGGGTTGTCCGCGAGCCACTGGCCCTGCTCCAGGTTCTCCCAGGACTTGCGGTCCATCCAGGTGCCGATGATCGCCTGCTGCTGCCCGGCGACCGGGTCGGCGCTCCAGCCCATGGCCGTACCCGCCAGCTCGTCGGCGGACGGGGCCCGGACGTCGCCGGGGGCCCCGGAGTCGGTCGACGACTGGGCTGCCGGTTCCGACGGCGCGCCGTCGGAGGTACAGCCGGCGAGGGTCAGAACGGCTACGGTGAGCGACGCGCCGGCCCAGCGCCGTGGCCGTGCGGTCGGCCGGTGCCGCGCAGGGACAGGTCGGGTGAGGGGCGGTGAGGGCATGAGCTCCAGTATCCCGGCGCAGCCTGTGACGGCCAGCTCGAACGGGTGACGTGGCCGTGGAAGGGCGTCGTTCACGCTCCGGACGGTTACGCTACGTCGTCGTGACCGCTGATCCGATCCACGATCCGACACCCGTGCCCGCAGGCGTGCGGCCGTCCCGGCGCGTCTCGGTCATCGTGCCCTCACGTGACGAGGTCCACAACCTGCCGCGCGTGCTGGCGATGATCGCCGCGCAGACGCTCCAGCCCGACGAGGTGGTCGTCGCCGACGGCATGTCCACCGACGGCAGTCGTGAACTGCTCGCGGCGGCCTCGGACGTGGGTTTCGTCCTGCGGGTGGTCGACAACCCCGACCGCATCGTCTCCGCCGGGCTCAACCGGGCCCTGGAGGCCGCGACCGGTGAGATCGTGGCCCGGATGGACACCCACGCGGACTACGCGCCCGACTACCTGGAGCAGGTCGTCGGGTTCCTCGACGACCACCCGGAGGTGGACGCCGTGGGCGGGTCGATGGCGACCGCGGGCCGCGGGCCCTGGGGGACCGCGATCGCGGCGACCCTGTCCCGGTCCTTCGGGCTGGGCGGTGCCCGGCACCGGGTCGGGGGTGAGCCGGGTGAGATCCAGCACGTCTTCTCCGGGTGCTACCGGCGGGCCGCACTGGTCCGGGCCGGGGGCTGGGACGAACGGTTCGAGGCGAACGAGGACTTCGAGGCCGACCTGAGGGTCGCCGCCACCGGCGGTGCGGTCTGGCTGCACCCCGACGCGCAGTCCACCTGGTACGTCCGGGACTCCTTGCGCACGCTGGCCACGCAGATGTGGCGCTACGGCTACTACAAGGGCCTCACCCTGCACCTGCACCCCTCCTCCCTCCGTTCCCGCCAGCTCGTCCCGCCGGCGCTGGTGCTCGGCCTCGCAGCCGGGCTCGTGGCCCGACCGCGCCTCGGTGCGCTGGCCACCGCCGGGTACCTCGCAGCCGCCGGCGCGCTGGGTGCCCGGGCGGCGGCGACCGACGGAGCCTCGGCGGCGCGGGGCGCGTGCGTGCCCCCCGTCGTCCACCTGTCCTGGGGTGCCGGCCTGATCGCCGGTGCCGTGCGCTTCACCGGTGCTGCGGGATCCGCCGCCGGTTCGACGAGAGAAGGCGGCCATGGCCCACACTGAGACCGGACCCGTTCCGGCTGCTCCCACCGACGCCGTGAGCCGACGCGACCAGCCGACGCCGCCCGATCGGGGCGGCGACCAGCCCACCGCCGCTGCGGTCGAGCCCACGCAGCCCGCTGCCCGTCCCGACCCCGCCCCGCGCAGCGCCGCGACCCGGGCGGTCGTGGCTGACGACGGGGGGCGGTTCGACCCGATCTCGGCGCTGCTGCGCTCCTGGGCACTGCTGCTGGTCTGCGCGCTCCTGGGTGCCGGCCTGCTCGCCGCGGCGGCCAGCGTGCGCCCGGTCGTGTACACGAGCGAGGCCAAGGTGCTGTTCCAGTCCGACGTGTCGCAGTTCCTGCCGGCCGGGACCGTCGGCGCGGGTGCCGGCGACGCCGACCGGGCGCTCAGCACCCAGGCCGACGTGATCGTCGGGGACACCGTGATGGCGGCCGCTGCCCAGGGGCTCGCCGTGGACGTCGACGACCTGCGTGACCGCACCCTGATCGAGGTGCGCGCCTCCAGCGACGTGATCGGTGTGCAGGTGACCAACACCGACGCTGCCCAGGCCCAGCGTGAGGCGCAGACCCTGGTGGACAGCTACCTCACCGGCAACCAGGTGCAGGGGAGGGCCGCGCTGACCTCGCAGGCCGATGCGCTGCAGCCCTCCATCGACACCCTGCAGCAGCAGCTGGACGCGCTCAACGCGCAGGTGCCGCCGGTGGCCGTGACGCCGGCCCAGATCGCCAACGCCAACGCCGCGGCCGCGGCCACGGCGGCCAGCCGGGACGCCGTCATCGGGCGGCTCTCGGACCTGACCACCCAGCAGGACCAGCTGCGGGCGGCGGCCACCATCTACCCGGGCCAGGTCCGGGTGCTGGCCGGTGCCGACCTGCCCACCGAGCCGTCCTCGCTCAGCCGGCCCGTCGCGATCGCCCTGGGGGCCGCGCTCGGCCTGGTCCTGGGCATCCTGCTGGCCCTCCTGCTCGCCGCGCGCCGCGCCGCCCGGCCGGCTGCGACGGCTGTCTGACCGGCGTGCTGGACGTGGCCGCCCGGCCTGCCGACGCGCGGGCCGCCGAGGAACCGGCCACCCGGCGTGCGCGCCGGGTGGTCGTGGCCCTGCTCCTGGTCACGCTGCTGACCCAGCGGATCGCGATCCCCTTCGGGGGCGACCAGCTGCCGGTCTCCCTGCCGTTGGTCGTGCTGCTGCTCGTGGCCGCCCTGGTCTCGGGCGCGCTGGAGTTCGACCCGCCCCGACTGCGGCTCTACGTCCTGGCCATGGGGGCGGCCGTGGCGTGCACGATCGTGGCCATCGCGACGGGGCGCTCGCCGTCGGTGCTGTCCCTGGTCTTCCTGATCGGCATCTACCTGATCGCCGTCGTCCGGTCGCCGGTCAGCCCGGAGACGCTGGCGGACCCGGTCCACCGGGTGTTCCTGCGGTTCATGTCGTGGGCGGCTGCGGTGAGCCTGCTCCAGTTCGGCGTCCAGTACCTCGGCGTCCCCTACGAGGACTACCTGGCCCGGCTGGTGCCCGAGGCCTTCCTCCAGCAGGGCTACAACACCGGCGACCCCCTGGCCTACGGCTCGCCGATCTACCGCTCGAACGCCGTGGTCTTCCTGGAGCCGTCCTTCCTCGGCTACTTCCTCGGGGTCGCCGTCGTGCTGGCGCTGGGGCGGGGAGTCGCCACCTGGCGGGTCTGCCTCCTCGTGGCCGGCGCGATCCCACCACTGGCCGGCAACGCGATCGCGGTCCTCGTCCCCGGGCTGATCGTGCTGGCCCTGGGGCAGCGCCGGGCGGTCCTGCGCAAGCTGGTCCCCGCGCTCGTCCTCGGTCTGGTCGTGGCGGTGGCCACCCCGCTGGGGAGCCTGTACATCGGCCGCAGCACGGAGATCACCGGTGGCGACACGAGCGCCAACCTGCGGCTGGTCCAGCCCTACGAGTTGCTGGTGCCGGTCTGGACCGCGTCGCCGGCGTCCGTGCTCGTGGGCGAGGGGGCCGGGGCGGCCACCACCGTGATCCAGCAGGCGACGCGCGAGGCGGTGACCACCCCGGCGGTGCCCAAGCTGCTGGTCGAGTACGGGGCACTGGGCGGGATCCCGGTGCTGCTCTTCCTCGGTTGGGTGCTCCTGGGCGACCTCCGCGGACGGCCCTGGGCGATCGGGCTCTTCTTCGGCTACCTGGTGCTCAACGCCGCGCTGCTGCAGGTGACCTTCGCCATCGCCACCATCCTGCTCGTCCGGCTGGTCCCCGGGCTGCCGCCGGGGCCCGTGCGCCGGCTCGCCATGCGGGGGCGGCCCCGTCCGGCGCCCCGATCGGACCCGCTGCCCGAACCGGCCGCACCCTGAGCCACCCGCCCGGGGGAGCGCCGGTCGTGGGGGGCCCGTGACCTCACTAGGGTCGGTCCCGTGCGCCTCCACGTCCTGTACCGGACCCATGCCGGGTCCAACAGCAAGCCCCGCCCGTCCTGGTACGACCGGCGGACCGCCTGGGAGTCGCTGCGAGCCAGTCTCGCGGAGGTGCCCGACCGGGCGGTGACGGTCGTCGTCGACGGTCAGCTGCCGCCGGAGCTGGTGGGAGCCTTCGACCCGCAGGACCGGCAGGTGACGGTGCAGGGCGGGCACGCGTCCTCGTCCTTCCGCCGCGCGCTCGCGGTGGGTGCGGACCTGGCCGCCGAGGCGCCGGAGGACACGTTGTTCTGGTTCGCCGAGGACGACTACCTGTACCGGCCGGATGCCATGCCGGCCCTGATGGCCGCTGCGGCGGCGGTGCCCGCGGCCGACTACCTCACGCTGCACACCCCGGACGACTCGGCCTGGCACGCCACGCACCCCAGCCAGCCCGACCAGCAGGTGCCCTCACTGCCGGGCGGCGCGGTCCCCGCCGGTCCCGCCACCTGGCAGCGGATCGCCAAGACGACCTCCACCTTCGGCGTCCGCTCGGCAGCCCTGCGCGCCGACCGCCGGCTGCTCGACCTCGGCAGCCGGGTCGGTGCGCCCTTCGACACGGCCACCTGGCACACCCTGCAGGGCCTGCAGCCCTTCCCCTGGCGGCACGTCCTGTCCGACCTGGACCCTGCTCCCAGCCTCCGGGGGTCGGTGAAGGTGGTGGCCAAGCCGGTCATGCGGTCGGTGCTCAACGTGGTGGGCCGGCGGCTGGACCGCCGGCGCCTGCTCATCGCCCCGACGGCGGACCTCGCCGTGCACATGGAGCTGGACCAGGTCGGCGACGACTCCGACTGGGCCGCGCTGGCCCGGGCGATCGCGGGGCGCACCCAGCGGCCCTGACCCGCGGGTGCTCAGCGCCGGTCTGACCCCGGCAGCTGGGCGACCAGGGGGCGGACGGCCGCCTGCCAGGAGTGGTCGCTGCCGACGGCCTCGGCCCCGAGGTGCCCCAGCCGTTCGCTCTCCGCCGGGTCCTGGAGCAGCGCGGCCACGGCCCGGGCCATCGACGCCGGGTCGTCGGCCACCACGACCCCGCGGCCGATCAGGTCCTCGAGGCCCTCGACGCCGATCGTGGTCGACACGACCGGCCGGGCTGCGGCCAGCGCCTCCAGGATCTTCAGCCGGGACCCACCGCCGGCCAGCAGCGGTGCCAGGGCCACCCGTGAGCGGGCGTACCAGGGGTCCAGGTCCGGGACCGTGCCGGTCACCTCGACGGTGGAGCCGGCCAGGCCGCGCACCTCGTCGGTCGGGTTCCTGCCCACCAGCTGCAGTCGCGCACCGGGCACCTCGGCGACGACCCGCGGCCACACCTCGCGGCAGAACCACGTCGCGGCCTGGACGTTCGGCGTCCAGGACAGCAGTGCCACGAAGCTCGCCACCGGCCCCTCGGCCGGCGGGAGGGGGGCTGGGGCGTCCCAGGCGTTGGGCACCACCACGACGCGCGGGTGGTCCACCAGCTCCTGCAGGCCCAGGCGGTCACCCTCGCTGACGACGGCGATGACGTCGACGTCCTGCACCCGCCGCTCCATGGCCCGCAGGGCCCGCGCCTCGGCGGCGAGCACCACCCGCCGCAGACCGGAGGAGGTCGCGGCGGTCCGGGCGGTCAGGGAGGACTCGATGTTGTGCATGTCCAGCACCCGAGCCCCGGCGCGCAGGCCGCGTGCGTAGGGCAGCAGCTGCACGTGCTCCACCACCAGGACGTCGGTGTCCTCGCCCACCGCATCGGCGACCGACCGGGCCAGCGCGCCGTCCCAGAACCGGGCCGAGGTCAGCGAGCGCGAGCGCGCCAGACCGCCCACGAGGTCGACGGGGCGACGGCGCAGCGGGCTGGCGCGGACCTCGATGCCCTCGGCCTCGAGCGCGGCCACGTCCTCATCTGCGCCGGCGAAGGCGCACAGGGTCACCGGCCCCAGTTCCCGGAGCGCACGCACGATGCCGAGCGTCCGTCGCTTGTCACCGCTGTTGGGTGGGGTCGGGACGAACTTGGCGACGACGACGCTGCGCACGGGACACCTTCGGTTCAGGAGCGGGGGATCTCGGGCAACCTAACTGCTCGCTCCCCGAGTGTCGTGTGTGACGTCTGGGACGACCCGGTGAGGGGGATCACGTTTCGTATCGGATCCGTCATCGGCCCAGGTCACAGGTGTGCAACGACGCGGCCTCTCGGCTTGAGCACATCCGGCTCTCCTCGGCTGCCCTTGTGGAGCGCTTCACGACAGGCTGTCATGTGGCGGTCGCTGTCCGCTCAGGCCAGTGCGCAACACCCCCGACGTACGGACCCGGTTGCAACGCCGGCCCTCCGGAGGAGTCCTGGTGAACCACCCACGCCCGGTGCGACCCCGCACGACCACTGCCGCCGCCGTGCCGGAGGTGTGGTCCTGATGCGCCACGGCCCCGCCCCGCGCGGCGAGCAGCGTCCGTCCGGCCGGCGCGCCGTCGCCGGCGTCGTCGTGGGGGTCACCGCAGTGGCCTCCCTCGCCTTCGCCGTCACGGCGAGCCGCCCGGCCGATGCCGCCTCTGCGGCCCACGATGGCGCGTCCGTCTCCCCGTTCAGCGCCGCGGCCACCTCCGTCCCGCAGGCAACGACGTCCGCCCTGCCGCCGACCGCTGCGGCGTCGGCTCCGGCGACCGCTTCCCCGGTCGCGGGGACCCGGTCGGTGACAGCGGCCGCGACGGTCGACGCCCGGCCCCGGAAGCCGAGGCCGACCGCGACGGCCTCCCCGACCGCAGCGGCTCCCACGACGGGGTCCCCGGTGACCGCCAGTCCGTCGGTCAGTTCCCAGCCGTCGCCGTCGCCGTCGCCGTCGCCGTCGCCGTCGCCGTCCGCTCCCGCGTCCACGCCGCCGCCCGTCGCCATCGCTCCCTCCATCCCGTCCGGCACCTGGCTCTCCGGCGCCGCGGGCATCGGCGCCGCCGACGGCACGCTCGCCGCATGGCGGGGGACGCCGCTGGCGATCAGCAGCACCTGGGCGGACAACAACACCGCCCAGGTCGAGATCTGGCAGCTCCAGCCCGGCGGGGAGTTCAGCTCCTGGAACCAGCCCCTCGACCTGGCCATCGGTGCGATCAGCGAGCAGGAGACCTGGTCGGCGGCCGCCGCCGGCCGCTACGACGCTCGCTGGCGGACGTCGCTGACGAAGATGCGTGACCTGTGGGGCGCACGGCAGTCCACGCTGTACATCCGCTTCGCGCACGAGATGAACAGCAACTGGTACCCGTGGTCGGTGGACGCCAGCGAGGCCGGTGACTTCGTCACGGCATGGAAGCGGTTCCGGGCGCTGCAGCAGGAGGTGTTCCCGGCGTCGAAGCTGGTCTTCAACGTCAACCGGGAGAGTGTCGGGAACGGCATGGACTGGCGGAAGCTCTTCCCGGGAAGCCAGTACGTCGACGTCATGGGGGTCGACTACTACAACCAGTACCCCTACGTCGCCACGCAGGCCGAGTGGCAGGCGTCCCTCAGCACGACCGACCAGTACGGCGCACCCAAGGGGATCCAGGCGCACCTGGACTTCGCCCGTAGCGTCGGACTGCCCCTGTCGGTGTCCGAGTGGAACGGCAAGGCACGGGAGGGCGACTCCCCGGTCTTCATCTCCGGGATGCGCGACTTCTTCGCCGCCAACGCCGGCGGGGGAGCGGGTCAGCTCCTCTACGAGGTGCTCTTCAACATCGACATGAACGACCGTGACTACGTCCTCTTCGGCGACACCAAGATGCCGGCGTCGGCAGCCCGGTACCGCGAGGCCTTCTGACCGGCTTGCATGACCGGTCCACCGGGGCGGCGTCGGGAGGTCCCGACGCCGCCCCGGTGGCGTTCCGCCGCGGTGTCGGGCGCGGCTGTCTGCGGCGGCGTGGGTGACCTGGCGCGGGAGCAGGTGCGGCTCGAGACCGCGGAGTCGGCCCGCCCTGTCGGGGGACGGGTGCCTAGCGGCGTCGCGGAAGGGAGGGTGTCGATCCGGTGGCCGGTACCACCGTGCCGGGGGCCGGCTGAGCGGGCGTCGAGGCGTACGGCTTGCGCTTGAGACCCGCGGGCAGGTCGAAGACCCAGTTCGCCCACGGGTGGCTCTCGGCGAACGACGCTGCGGCCAGCGGGAGCCCCACGCCCAGCAGGACCGCCGTCACCACGATGAGCCAGGGGTCGTCGACCCCGGCCCGGGTCAGCACGACCCGCACACCGGCCACCACGATGACGTGCGCCAGGTAGATGGGCAGCGTCCGTCGCCCGACCGCCGCCAGCAGCGTCTGCGCGCCGCGGACCCGGGAGAGCAGGACGGCCACCGCGAGCAGCGCGACGGTGCCTGCCACGGCGGCGCACAGGCTCAGCGCCCGCTCGGCGAGGCCGACGTCGACCGGGACGGTGGCCGGGACGAGGTCCAGCCGGAGGAGCAGGGCGAGGGCGAGGGAGGCGAGCAGTCCGACGGCGGCCCAGCCGGCGACCGACCGCTCCAGCAGCCGGGCCAGGCGGGGCAGGCCGACCATGCTGCCGACGGCTGCGAACGCCAGCAGGGACAGCCCGGTCAGCCCGACGACCTCGGAGTTCCAGCCCCAGGTGAGCAAGCTCACCGTGACGAGGGTGACACCGACGACGAGACGGCGGACCGGGCTGCGCCAGGGCTGTGACAGCGCCAGGACGACCGACGTCACGACGAGGAACGGCAGGAACCACAGGTGGGCGAAGGTGATCCAGACCGTCCACACCGAGTTGGTGTCCCGCGGCATGTTCTTGAGCCCGCTGGTCGCCGTCTCGGCGATGTTCTGCAGGACGAACCAGAGCAGGTACAGGTAGAGCATCAAGGTGACCCGCTCGCGCAGGTAGCCGGCGACCCCACGCTTGGTCACGGCGCGCGGGATGAAGAGGCCCAGCAGGAACGCCAGCGCCGGCATCCGGAACAGGTAGAGCGCGTCGTTGACCGTCTCGAGCGGGTGGTCGAACGGGATGAGACCGGCGTTGAGGAGGCCGTCGATCGAGTGGTTCGCGGCCACACCGATGATCGCCAGGGCCCGCGCGACGTCGATGGACGGCGACCGGCGCGGAGGTGCGGCGGCCGTGGTCACGCCCCCGACCCTAGGTGTTGATCTTGCTCGGCGCAGATGGGACCTGTGTCACGAGAGGCACGCCCCGGGACGTTGCCCGGCGGTCCCGAGCGGTTCACCCGTAGGTGGTGGAGCCAGCTCCGACCCCGGTCCCACCGCTATCGTTCGGGTGCTCCAGGCGGTGGCCGCCGCTGAAGGCACCGAGGAGGACGCACGCTGATGAGCAGCACGACGAGCCGGGGGACCGGCGCCCTGTCCGACGGGCAGGGGCGTCACGGCACCGGCGGGCACGACGCCAACCGGGCCGACACGTGGCCCGGTCCGGCGGCGCCGCTGTCGTGGCTGGCGCGGCTCGCACTGACCGGTGCGGTCATCGGCGGCCTGCTCGGGCTGCTCCTCGGTGCGACCGCCGCCGAGACCTCCTCGGCCTCGGCCACGGTCGAGGTCGTGCCCGACTCCCAGGTGCTCAACGGGCCGCTCGCCACGGTCACCCAGAGCTTCAGCAACGACACCCTGGTGACCGGTGAGCTCGAGGCGCTGGACGCCCTCCGCCTCGCCCAGGAGCAGACCGCCGACGACGCGGTCGCCCTCACCGTGACCCAGGTGGGCACCTCCGACGCGCTGCGGATCGCCGCCACCGCGCCGACCCCCGAGGTGGCCACCGCTCAGGTGCAGAGCCTCCTCGACGCCTACGTCGCCAGCCGCCGGGCCACCGCCGAGGCCTCGGTCAACGGCTCGCTCACCGCCGTGCAGCAGCGGCTCGACGCACTGGACGTCCTCGACAGCTCCGAGAGCAGCCCGCTGACCACCGAGGCCCAGCGGCTGCTCGCCCAGCAGAGCGACCTGCAGGCCGCCGCCACCCGCATCGACGCCGTCGTCCCGGTGCTGCGCGCGCCCACCGTCGACCAGGCCTCCGGTGCCTCGCCGGTCGTGCTCGACACCATCCTCGGTGCCGTGCTCGGCGCCGTCCTCGCCCTCGCCGCCGGTGCCATCTGGCGAGCCACCTCCGGCCGGCTCTTCGACGCCCGGACGCTCGTCGCCGCCGGTGTCCCGGTGATGCTGCCGCGCCTGCCCGCCGGCCGCGTCCGTGGCCGCAGCCAGCAGCTGCCCGCCCGCATGCCCACCCCGAAGACGCTGGCCTCGGCCCGGCTGCTCGTGCCGCAGGTGCTCGACGTGAGCACCGCCCCGGCCAGCCTCGCGGTGCTCGGCGCCGACGAGCGCTCCGGTGCCGCCGAGGTCGCGTGGGAGCTCGCCTGGGCCATGTCCTCCAGCGGCGCCCCGGTCGCGCTGCTCACCACCACCGCCGCCTCCTCGGCCCGGCACCGCACCGGTGACCAGCCGGTGGGCGAGGCCGTCGGCAGCGAGCACCCGCTGGCGCCCACGCTCACCGTCGTCGAGCTGCCCGCCAACGCCGACGCCGAGAGCGTCGCCGCCGCGGTCCGCCGCCAGGCCACCGCCGGCCGGCACGTCCTGCTGCACACCCCCGCGCTCACCGCCGGCGTCCTCTTCTCCGACGTGGCCCGCTTCGCCGACCAGGCCGTGGTCGTGGTCGGCGAGGGCGTCTCCACCCTCGAGGGCTCGCTGGCCGCCGTCCGGGACGTCGCGTCCTCGGGCACCCGGCTGTGCGGCGTCGTCGTGACCACCAACCGGTCCCACCTGGGGCGGGCGCGGGCCGGTGCACCGTCGCCGCGGCCCGCCGCCGAGGAGGCGCCGGCCCCTCGGCAGGAGCCCGTCCGCAGCGAGGCCTGACCTTGCACAGGGCGGCTGAGGAGACGCAGCCCGGCGCGGCCGCGCACGTGCAGCCGGCCGCGGCCGCGCAGGACACGCACGTCGAGGCGGAGCAGGCCCGGGAGGTGCGGCGCAGCTTCGCGCTGCGGATGGCCGTCGCCGTCCTGGGGTTGCTCGCCACGCTGCTCACCTCGGTGCTGGCCGTCCGCACCCTGGACGCACGCTCGGCCACCGGTTTCCTGGCCATCCTCGGCGCGCTCATGCTCGGGCCGCTGTTCGGCCGGCTCGGCCTGGGGCAGAACGCCATCCGGACGATCGCCGCGGCCACCACCCCGGCCGAGGTGTCCGCCCAGGTGCTCGCCCACCTGCGGGCGGTGGCGCTGCTCAGCCTGGTCACCGCCCCGTTCGTGGCGTGGGTGGCGACCGTGGTCGTGCAGGAGGACCGCGCGCTGGTCGTCGGGCTCGTCGTCGCGATGATCCTGCTGGAGGCGCTCCGGCTCACCGTCAGCGACGTCCACGCCGCGCTCGGCCGCATCACCTGGTCGGTCGCGGCCACCCACCACAGCCGGTCGATCCTCGCGCTGCTGGTGATGGGCGTCGTCGTCCTGGTGCAGGGCGGGGACACCACGCTGGTCACGCTGCTCGGCGTCTACGCCGCGACGTCGCTGGTGCTGCTCGCCGTCACGTCCGTGCGCCTGCCGCTGCGCGACCGGGAGCGGGGTGCCCGCTGGTGGGCGCCGATGCTCGTCGCGGTCGCCGCCGGCGCGTGGCTGGCCACCGTCGAGCTCGGCGCCTTCCTCGTCGGCCGCGGCAACGTCTGGATCGCCGGCTGGGTCCTGCCCACCGACCAGGCGCTGCTCTTCTCCACCGCCAGCGTGCTGGCCATGCAGGTCACCGTGCTGGAGGGGCTGGCCAACATCGCGCTCACCCCCGTGGCCGCACGGCTCTGGGCCGCCGGCCAGCGCGACCGGGTGTTCGCCCTGCTGTCGGCCAGCGCCACCGTGTCGACGACGATCACCCTGGTGCTCTCGGCGGCCACCTGGCTGCTCGCCCCCCAGGTGCTGAGCATCTACGGCGAGGGGCTCGACGACGCCGCCCCCTACCTGGCGATCATGGCCACCGGGGCGCTGGGCATGTCGCTGTTCGGCTCCTGCGCGGTGCTCCTCGTGGTCACCGGCAACGGGCGCATCGCGGCCGGCTCGGTCACCGTCGCCACGCTCATCACCGTGCCCGGCGCCATCCTGGCCGCGCAACTGGGCGGTCCGCTGGCGCTGTCGATCGCCAGCGCCGCGGCCATGGTGGTCCTGTTCGGCTCGTACACGATCGCCTGCCGCCGGGCGTTCGGCCGGGTGCCGCTGCCCGGCTTCCACCTGCGCCGCAGCCTGCTGGTGCTGGCCGGCCGCGGTCCCGCCGCCGGCCCGGACGCCACCGGCCCGGACGACGCCCGCACCACCGACCTCGACACCGCAGCCGCCACCGACGCCGGCGTCATCACCGGCAGCCCCGCCGGCCCCGGCCTGGAGTCGCCGCGATGAGCCTCCTGACCAGCGTCCGTGCCGAGAAGGTGCGGGCCGTCGACCTCGGCGGCAAGCCCGGTGGCGTCTGGTGGCTCTCACCGCTGGGCCTCATCGGCCTGATCGCGCTGCCCACCACGTGGCTCAGCCTGGCCATCGCCGACGAGCGCTACCGCGCGCTGTGGAAGACCCCGAAGTCGATCGACCTGGAGTGGACCCTGTGGTTCACCCTCGGGCTGCTGCTCTTCATGGGTGGCGCCCTCCTCCCGCAGCTGCGCGGGGTGCGGCACGTCCCGCAGTGGCCGGGGCTCAGCACCGGTGACGTGCGGGTCCTCGAGCGCTCCGCGACCGTGCTGTTCCGGCTCACCATCGTCGGCTACGTCGCCTTCCTCGTCGCCGGCGCCCGCGCCGGCCTGGACCCGGTGCTGCTGTTCAACTCCCTGGTCAACCAGGAGCTGTACGGCCTGGGCATCCGCGACCAGCTCGGCACCGTGCCCGGCGTCACGACGATGACCCAGTTCGGCGTCGCCTTCGTCGTGGTCACCGGCGTGCTGATGATCGTCAACGGCCGGCAGCGCCGCTACGTCCGCCGGATCGCCATCGTGTTCCTGCTGGCGCTGGTGCGGGCCTTCTTCGTCACCGAGCGGCTCGCCCTGCTCGAGCTGATCGTCCCGCTGCTGGTGCTCGGGGTGGCCGGGATGTCCCGGACGACGCGCGGCGCACGGCGCGCGTCCTTCCTGCCGCTCGTGCTGCTGCCGGTCGTCGTCCTGATCTTCGCCGCCTTCGAGTACTCGCGCAGCTGGGTGTTCTACAAGGCGCAGGGCGGGCAGTCGTTCCCGACGTTCATCGTCGAGCGGTTCGCCGGCTACTACGTGACCGCGTACAACAACGGGGCCATCCGGCTGCTGCACGGTGAGGACGCCGGGCTGCCCTACGACCTGTGGTCGGCCTTCTGGACCGCCCCGGGCATCGGCAACCTGGACCTGTTCGAGCGGCTCACCGGGGTCGACGCCGACGCCTCCTACACGATGTCGCTGACCCAGTTCGGCAACCCCGAGTTCAACAACTACGGCGGCGTGGCCAGCCCGTTCGTCGACCTGGGCATCATGGGCGGGCTGCTGTTCTTCCTCCTCGCCGGGATGCTCAGCGGGGTGCTCTACCGCTCGCTGCGCGAGGCGCGGATCTGGGGCCTGCTGCTCTACCCGCTCTTCGTGCTCACGATGATGGAGATCCCGCGGTACTTCTACATCGGCCAGGGGCGGGCGACCCCCGGCCTGCTGGCCCTGGTGGTGGTGGCCCTGCTGGTCAACCGCTCGAGACGACGCCGAACCGGAGCCCAGGTCTGATGCCCTCCCCGCTGCGCTACCTCCTGGTCGGCACGCACGTGCCGGCGTCCGGCCAGGGCGGTGGCATGGTCCGCTACGTCATGGAGATGGCCCGCGGTCTCGCCGCCCGGGACGACGTCGAGCTGCACGTGCTCGCCGGTGCGGGGGCCGAGGCCGCGTTCACCGGCCTGGTCACCCCCGACCGCGTGCACACGCTGCCCGGCCGCGGCCCGCTGGTCTCCGCCGTCGAGCGGCTCGCTGGCGCCCGCGTCGGCGGCCGGATGGACGTCGTCCACGGCACCAAGCACCTGCTGCCCCGCGGCGTGCCCGGCGTCGGGGTGCTCACCGTGCACGACATGCTCGCCCTCGACCGCCCGCACGACTTCGGGCTGGCCAAGCGGGTGCTCGTGCGCGCCCCGTACCTCGCCTCGCTGCGTGCCGCCGACGCCCTCGTGTGCGTCAGCGCCGCGACCCGCGACCGGGTCACCAGCTACCTGCCCTCGGTGGCGTCCCGCACCACCGTCGTCCACCACCCCGACGGCTCCTCGCTGACCTCCGTGGCCGCCGAGGAGGTGCCCGAGCTCGCCGGCCGGCCGTTCGCGCTGGTCGTGGGCGACCCCTCGCCGCGCAAGAACGTCGGCCTGGTCGTCGACGCCTGGGCCGCGGTGCGCGCCGCGGTGCCCGACGCCGTGCTGGTCGTCGTCGGCCCCGACAGCTGGGGCCCCACCGACCGGGGCGCGGCGTTCAGTGCCATGGCCGCCGAGGGCGCCGTCGCCGCGATGGGCCACGTGTCCGACCCCCGGCTGCGCTGGCTGTACGAGCACGCCCGGGTCGTGCTGTGCCCCAGTCTCGCCGAGGGCTTCGGGCTGCCGGCCGCCGAGGGGCTCACCTTCGGCGCCCCGGTGCTGACCTCGGAGGACCCGGCCCTGGCCGAGGCCTCCCCGGTCGGCGCCCAGCGGCTGCCCGGCCGCCGTCCCGAGGTGTGGGCGGCCGCGATCACCGAACACCTGCGCCGTCCACGCCCGGACGTCGCCGGCCGGCCCGCCCGGCGGGGCTGGGACGACGTCGTCGAGGAGACCCTGGAGGCGGTGCGGCGTGTCCAGCGCTGACGTGAGCGGGATCCTGTCCACCCCGGTCTACGGGGAGGTGCTGACGGTGCGGCACGTGGCCGCCGGCGCCGAGCTGGCGACCGCCCGCGCGGTCGCGGCCGTGCAGACCGCGGCGGGCTGGTCCAGCACCGCGCACGAGGTCGCCGAGCTGCCCGGCCTCGCCCTGGACGACGTCGACACCGTCGTGCTCTGGGGCGCCGGGGCCGCCGCCGGCCGGGACGTCGTCGCGGGCCGGCGGGCCACCGTCGTCGTCCTCGACGTCGCCGACACCCGCGCGGTGCTCACCCGCCCCGCCCGGTGGACCGCCGAGCTGCGCCGGGCCGCGGGCACCAACCTGCTGCTGGTGCCCGCCGGCCTGGCCGAGCGCTACACCCGCTGGGGGCCGCCCGTGCCGCTGGCGCACCGCCCCGAGGGCCTGCCCGGCGAGGACGCCGTCACGGTGCTGTCGGCGTGGACCGCCCGGGCCTACGCGTTCGGACGCCGTCCGGCCGCGCAGCCCGCGGGCTGACCGGTCACCAGCCGCTGCGGTAGGCGAACGGCGCGCCGTCGTCGACCAGCCCGGTGACCCGGACGGCCGACGGCGTGCTCGTGTAGACCGGCAGGGCCGGCCCGCCGACGAGCGTGAGCCCCGACAGGCTGATCCGGTTCAGGTACGCGCCCGGGTCGGCGAGGACGCCGGCGTTCCAGGTCGCGCTCGTACGGGTGTCGCGGAGCGTGAGGTCCTGCAGCGTGACGTCGCTGGTCTGGGTGCCGACGTTGCCGGAGTAGACCATCAGCGCGCCGTGGTCCTTCTGCACGTTGGCGTTCGCGCCGGTCACCGTGCCGCCGCGGACCAGGACCCGGCGCGAGGGGAAGGTCCAGTACGGGTCGCCCTCGCTGCCGATGTAGACCGCCGCCGCGTCGGTGTCCCGGATCGTGACGTCGGTGTAGCTGATGTCGTCCCCGCCCACCACGGAGATGCCGCGGCCCCAGGTGGTGCCGTTGACCGTGGGCGAGGTGATCTGGATCCGGGCGCTCACCACGCCGTCGGACCGGTAGGACACCACCGCGACGCCGTCGTCCCCGGTGCGGTTGGTGACGGGGGAGACCACCCGGCCGTCGCGCGCCCCGCGGCTCATGTGGATGCCGTCGGCGCGGCTGTCGGACACGGTGACCCGGTCGAGCAGGAAGCGCGCGGCGCCGTCCATGAAGATGCCGGCCGCGGCAGCGCCCTGCACGTGCACGTCGCGCAGGACGACGTCGCTGGCCCAGACCCGGACCTTGTCCTGGGCGGGGGCGTCCCAGCGCCGGGTGGAGGCGGTGAGGCCGAAGGTGACCCCGGTGACCTGGGCCCGCGAGGCGGAGGCGGTGACGTGGAACGCCGACCGGGCCTCGTTGGTGGCCAGGAGCGTGGCGCCGGTGCCGGCGATGGCGACGTCGGGCCGGGTCAGGCGCAGCACGTCGGAGTGCAGGTAGGTCGCCCCGGCGCGCAGCTGCAGGACGCTGTTGGCCGGCACGCTGTCCAGGGCCTTCTGCAGCGCCGCGGTGTCGTCGCGGACGCCGTCGCCGGCGGCCCCGAACCTCTCGACGGGCACGAGGGGCCGGGTGGCGTACACCGAGGCCGCCATCGGTTGGGCGGGCGGGGCCGGCAGCGTTGCCGTGCCGATGGCGGTGGCGGCCGGGGCCTTGGTCGTCGTCGTCGTCGCTGCGGCGGGCTGGGGGGCCGGCTTCGCGGCGGTGGACGCGCTCACCGAGGCCGGGGCGGTGCTCGTGGAGGCCGTGACAGTGCTCGTGGAGGCCGTGGCGGTGGTGGCGGCGGCGCGGGGGGCCGGGGAAGCCGGCGCCGAGGACGCGGCCGTGGTCGCCCGGGCCGGTGCGGCCGCCGTCGAGCTCTCCGGGAACGCCGTGGAGGACGCGGCGGCCATCGCGCGGGACGTCGTCGGGGCGGCGGCCTGCAGCGCGGCGATGCTCGGCGAGGCGGACAGCAGGTCATGCGCCGGGGCCTCCGGCTCCCGGACGCCCTGGACGGACAGCACGCCGGCGGCGGTGAGGCACACGGCGACCGTGGCGCCCAGAACCGCCACCCGGCGGCTGCGACCGCGGGGCGCCCGCCCGTCAGCGTCGGTCCCGGCGTGCTGGCGTGAGGTCATCGGATCTCCAGGGGCAGTGCGCGCGGCGGAGAGCTGTGCCGGCGGTGCGTCGGGGTGGCGCGGTCCCGTCCCGGTCGGCGCGAGGCGCCCCGGTCCGGTCGACCGCGGAGGAGCCGACAACGCTGTGCGGCGTCCCCTCGCACCCAGGATGGATGGCGCACGGAGACAGCCCGTGAACGACGCGCTACCGTCCGAACACGGTTGGCTCACTCGTCCCAGGGGCCGCAACAGCCCCTCGTGCAGGCTCCTCGGTCTCTCCATCGGCAGCCCGGACGCACTGCTCGACCACTGGTGCGGAAAGAACCCGATCCGTGTCCTCCTCCAGCGAAGGCCGTCCTCCCGCAGCGACGTACGTGCGGGAGGACGGCCTTCGATCAGGTCACCTGGTCCACGCTCGCGACGGCGGTGCGCCCCGGGTCACCAGCCGCCCTGGTCGGGCACCGCGGTGCCGTCGTCCTCGAGCCCGGCGAGCCGCACCGCGGCGGGCTCGTTCGTGTAGAACGGCGCGGTCGCGCCGTCGCTCATCCGGAACCCCTCGAAGGTCACCCGCTCCACCCCGGCGGCGGGGTCGGCCAGGACGCCGACGTCCCACGGCGAGTCGGCGCGGGTGCCGGCGATGGTCAGGCCGCGGACGGTGACGTCGCTGGTGGTGGTGTCGGCGTTGCCGGCGTAGACCAGGACGGCGCCGTGGTCCTTGTCGGCGTTGGTGTTCGCGCCGGTGACGGTGCCGCCCTCGACGAGCACACCGACCGAGGGGTAGGTGAAGTAGGGGTCGCCCTCGCTGCCGACGTAGATGCCGGCCGCATCGGTGTCGCGCACCGTCACGTCGCGGTAGGTGATGTCGTTGCCGCCCACCACGGACACGCCCCGGCCCCACGTCGTCCCGTTCACGGTGGGGGACTCGATGGTGATCCGCTCGGAGGGGCCGCCGTCCTTCACGTACGACACGACCGCGACGCCGTCGTCGCCGGTGCCGGTGGTGACCGGGGAGATCACCTGGCCGTCGTGGGCCTGGTCGGTGATGTGGATGCCGTCGGCCCGGCTGTCGGTCACGGTCACGTGGTCGAGCACGAACTCGCCCGCGCCGTCGGTGACCGCGATGCCGGCGCCGCCGGCGCCCAGCACGTGCACGTCCCGCAGGACGGCGGAGTCGGCGGCGACCCAGACCATCGTGGACTCGAAGGGGTCCCACCGCTGCGTGATGGTCGGTGTGGTGAGGGTGAGTCCGGTGACCGTGACGTCGTCGGCGACGACCTTCAGCGCGGAGGCGGTCTCGTCGGCGGCCTGCAGCGTCGCGCCCGTGCCCTCGATCGTCAGGCCGGGGGTGTCCACGGTCAGGACCTGCGAGTAGAGGTAGGTGGCGCCGGCGGGGAGGACCAGGGTGCCCCCCTCGGGCGCGGCGTCCAGCGCCTGCTGCAGGGCCGCGCCGTCGTCGGTGACCCCGTCACCCACCGCCCCGGAGTCCGCCACCGAGACCTCCTGGTCGCCGCGACCGGTGAGGGCCAGCACCCCGACCAGGACGGCGATGGCCACGGCGACGGCACCCAGGACGAGCCCGAGCCGGCCGCGTCCGGATCGACCGCCCGGGCCCTCGCTCGTCGCACCGGCGCCCGCTCGGATCGGTGGCGGCCTCCCGGCGTCGGTGCCCGTGGTGGCCATCGCCAGCCGCACGACGCCGGCGACGGCGTCCCGCCCTGCGCCGCACGGTCGGGGGAGGCGCCACCCAGGGGTGACGGCGGGTGCCGGCGGGCCGGCGGGCAGCAAGGTCATCCGGGCTCCATGAGGTTCAGCAGCGCAGTGGCGGTGGTCTCGTGGGAGGTGGCCGCGGCGAACCGGGTGGAGGCAACGGTACGGCCGGTCGCGGCCTCGTGGGCGGCCAGCGTCGGGTCGAGCAGCCGCGCGGTGAGCTCCCGGGCGAGCCCGGCGACGTCGAACGGCGGCACCGCGGTGCCCGATCCGCCCAGGTAGGTGCCGATGCCGGCGACGTCGAAGGCGACGACGCTGCGCTCGCTCGCCATCGCCTCCATGGCCACCAGCGGCAGTCCCGCCTCCCACCGCGAGGGGACCGCGACGACGTCGGCGGCGGCGTACCACTCGGCGAGTCGCTCGCCGGGCACGAAGGACACCGACCCGTCGGCCTGTGCGCGCAGCTCGGCCTCGTCGGGCCCGCCGCCGACCAGCGCGAGCCGGGCGTCGGGTACCGCGCGGCGGACCGCCGGCCACGCCTCGAGCAGCAGGTCCTGACCCTTCTGCCGCGCGAGCCGGCCCACGCAGACGACGGTGGGTGCCCTGGTGGCGGTCATGCCCAGAGCGCTGCGGGCGGCCGCCCGGTCGCGGGGTGCCCAGGCCTGCGGGTCGATGCCGTTGGGGATCACGACCGCCCGGCCGGTGATGCCCGAGGCCGCGCCGGTGGCCCGCTCGGCCTCGCTGACGTTGATCGTGAGGTCCGTCCAGCGCTGCGCGGTGCGCTCCCACAGCCGGGTCGCCGTCTGCACCCGGCCGGTCACCGCCTCGAAGGACCACGCATGGGGCTGGAAGACGGTGGGCCGGCTGCCGCGCACGGCCAGCCGCCCGGTCAGCCCGGCCTTGGCGCTGTGCAGGTGCAGGACCTGGGGGTCTGCCCGCGCCACCAGGCGCCGCAGGGCCAGGGTCTCACCGGGGACCGAGGGCCCGGGGCTGCGGCTGGCCGTCCACGGCAGCAGGCGCGCGCCGGACTCCCGCACGGTCTCGGCGAGCCACCCTCGGTCGGGGCAGGCGACGAGCACGTCCCACCCCCGGGCGCTCTGGTCCCGTACGAGACCGGCCACCACCCTGGCCACGCCGGCCTCCACCGGCTGGCTCACGTGCAGTACCCGCGGTGCGCGCCGCTGTCCGTCCACGACTCCAGGATGTACACCGATCGGGCGAACCTAGAAACGGGATCCATATCAGGACTCCGGTGACTCATGTCACCGGACCCCCGAAATCTCCGATCAACGTCCCGAACCGCCCCCTCCGGCGCCGCGTGCCGTCACTCTGAGTAGTTGATCTTACGCGAAGCGGTGAATCGAGCGGTGAGCGTGGTGAGCCGTGGCGACAGGAGGGCGACTGTCGTCCTCACGTCCGACCAGGCGAGCGAGCCCAGTTCTCCGCTACGTTCTGGCTGGTCGGTCGAACAAAGGCGTTCCCGGCGACGACAGGCCGCTGCTCAGACGCGGTCTCCGCCGAGCACAACCGGGGGCTACACAGTGTCACTGCTCGATTCCGACCGCGAGGTCGTCACGCGTCTGGCTGACGTGCAGACGCGACGTCGCTTCTGGTCCGCCTCCCGCCTGCGCGGCGAGGGCACCGTGGCCCGCCGTGCCTGGCGGCGCACCTACGTCCGCCGCATCGTCCTCGGTGACGCGCTCGTCGCCGTCGTCGCGGCGCTGGTCGGCCGGCTCCTGCCCGACTACGGCCCGCTCGCGGTCACCGGCTCGCTGTGGCCGGTCATCGCGATGCCGCTGGTCTGGGTCGCGGCCATGGCCGTCGCCCGCACCTACGAGGAGCGGTTCCTCTGGGTCGGCCCCGAGGAGTTCCGCCGGGTCTTCACCGCCTCGGTGCTGCTGCTCGCCGCGGTCGGCACCATCTCCTGGGCCTTCAAGCTCGAGGTCGCCCGCTCCTTCGTCGTGGTCGCCCTGCCGCTCGCCGCGGTGCTGACCCTGGCCCAGCGCATCGCCCAGCGGGTGTGGCTGCACCGCCAGCGGGCGCACGGCCGCTTCCAGCAGACCGCGATCCTGGTCGGGCACCGCAACGGCACCGCCGAGCTGCACGCCCAGCTCGACCGCCAGGCCCGCCACGGTCTGCGCGTCATCGGCGTCTGCCTGCCCGCTCCCGAGCCCGCCGGTGCGGTGTTCGACGGCCTGCCCGTGCTCGGCAGCTTCACCGACATCGCCGACGTCGTCCGCCGCTACGAGGTCGACACCGTCGCGGTCCTGCCCTCTCCCGAGCTCGACGGTGCCGCGCTGCGCCGCCTCGGCTGGGACCTCGAGACCACCGAGGCCGAGCTGCTGCTCGCCCCGGCCGTCACCGAGTTCGCCGGCCCCCGGGTCGCCATCCGGCCGGTCAACGGCCTGCCGCTGCTGCACCTGGAGCGCCCCGAGTTCCGCGGTCTGCGCCGCGTGACCAAGGACGTCTTCGACCGCACCGTCGCCCTGGTCGCCGTCATCGTGCTGCTGCCGGTCCTGCTGGGCCTGGCCCTCGCGGTCAAGGCCACCAGCCGCGGGCCGGTGTTCTTCATGCACGAGCGCATCGGCCGGGCCGGCGTCCCGTTCAAGGTCTTCAAGTTCCGCAGCATGAAGCCCAACTCGGACAAGCTGATCGCCGAGCTCATGGCGCAGAACGAGGGCAACGCCGTCCAGTTCAAGATGAAGCGCGACCCCCGGGTCACCCGCGTGGGCGCCGTGATGCGCCGCTTCTCGCTCGACGAGCTGCCCCAGCTGTTCAACGTCATCCTCGGCACCATGTCCCTGGTGGGCCCGCGGCCGCACGTCACCCGCGAGGTCGAGCAGTACGGCTTCGACATGCGCCGCCGGCTGCTGGTCAAGCCGGGCATCACCGGTCTGTGGCAGGTCAGCGGGCGGTCCAACCTCTCCTGGGACGACTCGGTGCGCATCGACGTCCGCTACGTGGAGAACTGGTCGCTCGCCTTCGACCTGATGATCCTGTGGAAGACCCTGGGCGCGGTCGTCCGCGGCTCCGGCGCCTACTGACCGACCCGCAGGACGGGCGGTCAGCACGTAGCGCAGGGCAGTAGAGCACCACCGTGGCCGCGAGCCACGCAGCAGCAGCGCGGGCGCGTGCCCGCACCGTCCCGGCGGTCCGGTGAGAGTCGGACCGCCGGGTGTACGAACCGGGGCGCGCGCCCCAGGGACGACGGTCGCTCGGCCGGCACCACCCGTCGGCGCACCGCGTCGCGTCCCGCTCTCCCGCTCCGGGTCGGCATCGCTGGTCTGCACAGGGAGCACTTCATGAGCTGGTGGGCGTGGCTGGGGCTGGTGCTCCTGGCCTGGACGCTGCTGGGCGTCGGGTTGTCGCTGTGGCTGGGCCTCGGCATCGGTGAGGCCGACCGCCGCCGCCCCCGCCGCGGCGAGCTCACGCCCGAGGACATCACCGACCCCGGGACGTCGCCGGGGCTGCGCGTCCCCGGCGAGGGCGACCGCCGGCGCCGGGGAGGCGCACCCGGGTGGGCAGCCGTCGGGCGGGGGGCGAGGATGGGCAGCCCCCTCCTCCGACGGAAGACCGGCCGTGACCTCTCCTGACCACGCCACCGCGGCCCAACTGGCCACCGCGGCCGGCGAGCTGCTGCTGCAGGTGCGCGCCCGGCCCCACCCGGACGCCGACGCCCGCAAGGCCGCCGGCGACGGCGAGGCGCACCGCTTCCTCGTCGGGCGGCTCGCGCAGTTGCGGCCCGACGACGCCGTGCTGTCCGAGGAGGGCGCCGACGACCCGGTCCGCCTGGTCAGCGACCGGGTCTGGATCGTCGACCCGCTCGACGGCACCCGCGAGTTCTCCGAGCCCGGCCGCGCCGACTGGGCGGTGCACGTCGCACTGTGGGAGCGCGGTGAGCTGGTCGCCGGTGCCGTGGCGCTGCCGGCCGCGGGCCTGACCCTGGCCACCGACGGCGGCCACCGGGTGCCGGCCGCGGTGGACGGCCCGGTCCGGCTGGCGGTCAGCCGCAGCCGGCCGCCGTCCCTGGTGCAGGCCCTCGCCGGCCGACTGGGTGCCCGGCTGGTGCCGATGGGCTCGGCCGGGGCCAAGGCGATGTCGGTCGTCCGCGGCGAGACCGACGCCTACGTGCACGGCGGTGGTCAGTACGAGTGGGACTCCGCGGCCCCGGTGGCCGTCGCGCGCGCGGCCGGGCTGCACGCCAGCCGGCTCGACGGCTCGGCGCTGCGCTACAACCGGCCCGACCCGTACCTGCCCGACCTGCTCATCTGCCGGCCGGAGCTGGCCGACGGGATGCTGTCAGCCCTCGCCGAGCAGGCGGGCGAGCACCAGCCGGGCTGACTCGTCGACGCTGTTGGACCGCGTGTCGATGGTGATCTCGGCGTCCGTCGGCGCCTCGTAGGGGTCGCTGATGCCGGTGAACTCGGCGATCTCGCCGCGGCGGGCGCGCGCGTAGAGGCCCTTGCGGTCGCGGGCCTCGCACTCCTCCAGCGGCGTGGCCACGTGCACCAGGACGAACGAGCCCGGGCCGGCCTGCTCCTCGACCAGGCGCCGGGCGTCGGTGCGGGTGGCGGCGTAGGGCGCGATCGGCGCGCACACGGCCAGCCCGCCGTGCTTGGCGATCTGCGCGGCGACCCAGCCGATCCGGCGCACGTTGGTGTCCCGGTCGGCCCGGGAGAACCCCAGCCCGGCCGACAGGTGGGTGCGCACGTCGTCGCCGTCGAGCAGGGTCACCGTGCGCCCGGACTCCAGCAGCAGCTCCACCAGCCGGCTCGCGATGGTCGACTTCCCCGCGCCGGACAGCCCGGTGAACATCACCGCCCGCCCCCCGGTGGACGCCGGCGTCGGCGCGACCCGGCTCGCGACCGGTCCGGCGCCGTACGCGGTGGCCAGCTCGGTCCAGCTGACCTCGGGGTCGGCCGCGCTGACCGGCACCGGGACGACGAACAGCTCCACCCCGGGTGCGCGGGAGGCCCACGCCGCCGCGCCCAGCGAGATGACCGCCGAGTCGGGAGCGGTGCCGGCCACCGGCAGCAGCACGAGCAGCTGCGGGGGCAGGCCCGCGGCGTCCTCCGGCGGTGCGCCCACCCAGGCGGCCGGCTGGACCCAGCCGCGCTCCTCGAGCTCGGCCCGGACGGCGGTCGGCGAGCGCCAGCGCGGGATCTCGCGCACGGTCAGGCCGCCGTCGTCCGCGGTGGCGACCAGGACCCCCTCGGCGTCCTCGAGGTCGGTCCGCGGCAGGTCGGGGGCGGCCGCGGAGAGACCGAAGGCGTGCCGGGCCAGGTCGGCGAGCTGGGCGTGCGTCAGCCGGGTGCGGGTCGGCGCCATGGCAGCAGTCTGGCAAGCCCGTCGTCCGGGCGGGGGAGCAGGTGCGGCGGGATCAGGTCACAGCGCGGGGCGGACGACGCCGCAGCGGCAGGCGTAGAGGCTGCTGCCGCTGAACGGGTCGTCGCCGGCACGGCGGAAGCGGTGGAGGTGGACCGTCGGCAGCAGTCGGCGGGCGACCGCGACCGTCGTCGAGTTCGGCACGCCCCCAGGGTGCGGGGAGCGCGGGCCGGGCGGGGCGACGGTGGGCAGACGGAGGGTGAACGGTCGACGACGACTCACCCGTCCGGGGGGTCGCTCGGGGCGGGGGCTCCGCCCACGTGCCGGGCCTACAGGCCGGGGCGCACGACCCCGCAGCGGCAGCGGTACAGCGAGGAGCCGCTGAACGGGTCGTCGCCCGACCGGGTGTAGCGGTGCAGGTGCAGGGCGGTCCCGGCGGTGGCGCCCGGGGCGGCCCCGGCGCCGGTCACCCGCGCGGCGAGGGTTCTGATCACGCGACGATCATGCAGGGCCGGTGGTGGGCGCGGGACGCCGAGGTGCCCGGGAACGCCTCATGTGCCGCATCACTCACCCGGGTGACGCCACCCTGGGGCGCTGTGATCACGCTCGGTCATTCGGCCAGACACACTGGGTCATGAAGCGGGGACCGTGCAGCGCCCGACGCCGGGTGCTCGTGCCGACCGCGGCCGTCGTCCTCGCCGCGCTCGCGGTCACGCTCGAGTTCGTCGGCCACCTGCTGCGGATCACCGGCGCACCCACCACGATCGCCCGCCCGCTGTCGATGGACGCGCCGTTCTCGCCGGCCCGGATGTTCGTCACCGCCCACTTCACCGCCGCCGCCGTGGCCGCCCTCCTCGGCAGCCGCCGCACCCCCGGACGGCGCACGTGGTGGACCGCGGGGGCGGTGCTCGCCGCCGGGATCGCCTCGGTCGAGGCCGGCGGTGAGGTGCACGTGCGGTTCGTGCGCGCGGTCGCCGCGGGCGACCCGGTGTGCGGCCTGCTGATCCCCGCGCCGATCGCGCTGGCCGCCGTGGCCTGGCTGTGGTGGCTCAGCCACGACGAGCGGCGCGACCGCCGGCGCGTCCTGAGCTGCGTGGGCGCCTGCGCCGTCGCCTCGGTGGGGCTGTCGTTCGTCTCGTCGGTGGTGCCGGGCGCGTGGACCGCGACCGCGACCTTCGTCGAGGAGAACGGTGAGGCGCTCACCGGCGTGGACTTCCTCGTCGCCGTCCTGCTCGGCGTCGCACCGCGGCTCGTGCTGGACGGCAGCAGGCCGCTGGTCCGCACCTCCGACGCGCACGACCTCGCCGTCCCGGCCGTACTGCCGGCGCGGGCCGAGGCCGGTTCCTGACCTGCCGGCCCCGCGGGGTCAGCGGCTCGCGGGGCGGCTCTCGGGCAGCTTCACGCGCTGGTGACCGGCCCGCTGGGCGGCGAAACCGGACTGCAGGGCGTCGGCCAGCGCGAGAGCGGGGTCGACCGGGGCGGGCGCGGTGCTCGTCATGGCGGCACGTTAGAGCCGCGGCGCCGTCCCGCACGGGCGACACCCGGTCACTGCACGTTGCGACCTGATGACGGGTGCACTCCTGTCACAGCGGCCGGACGATCGCCCAGCGCGGCGTCCAGCCACGCGTCGGTGCGGCGGTCCCAGGTGCGGTCGGCCGCCCAGCCGACCCGGTCCTCGGCCCAGCCGGCCGGCTCGTCGGCGGCGGCCTGCACGGCCTCGGCCATGGCTGCCGCGCCGTCCACCACGTAGGTGTGCGGCGGGACGTCGCTGGAGTGCTCGAGGTGGCCCGCGGTCGCGACCACCGGCACACCGCGGGAGCAGTAGTCGTAGGTCTTCATCGACGACTGGCCCAGCGCCCGGCTGGCCACGTCGGGGATCAGGCCGACGGCGGCGGCGTCCAGCACCTCGGGGAGCCGGTCGCGCGCGAGCAGCCCGGCGTACCGGAACCGGCCGGGGAACTCGCGCTCCAGCGCCAGGAACCGGTCGGCCGCGGCCTGCGCGCGCAGCGGGAAGACCAGCTGGCCGTGCACGGTGAGCGTCCAGTCCGGCAGGGAGGTGAGCACCGCGCGCACTAGGTCGACGTCGAACCGCTCGGCGATGCTGCCCACGTAGACCGCCGACCGCGGCACCCGCTCGACGGTGCGCGGCGCGGTCAGCAGCGCCTCGTCGGTGCCGTTGGGGACCACGACCGGCGTCCGGCCGGGGAAGAGTTCGGCGAGCACCTGGTTGACCACCACCACCTCGTCGGCCTCGGCGGCGATCCGGCGCAGCTGCTCGCGCAGCCCGCGGGCCTGGGGCAGCAGCCGTGCCCAGTCGTCGGTGCAGTCGAAGACGACCCGGCCACCGACGTCGCGGGCGGCCCGCCACTCCCACGGGAACATGACGACGGTCAGCTCCTCGGACCACCCGGAGCGGCGCAGGAACCGGCGGTACAGGGCCGCGTCGACCCGCTCGGCGACCGGACCGCGCAGCCCCGGCCGCAGGGTCGAGCGCTCGGAGACCTCGATGCCCGGCGCGACCGGGAGGAAGTGGCCGCGCCCGACGTGCCGGGTCCAGTTGCCCGGATCGGTGGTCAGCCGGCGCCAGTCGCTGGGTGCCTGGACGAAGCGCACCGGCAGGCCGCGGCGGACCAGCTGCGCGGCGATCATGTGCTCGCGCCGGATGGCGGGGTTCCACGGGTCCTTGGCCAGGAAGCCGACACCGGGGCGGGGGTCCGACGGGGTGTTCAGCGCAGGCCTCCGGTGGTCACCGCTGCACCCTAGAAGGCGTCGTCGGAGTGTGTCCGGTCAGACTGGTCGCGTGCGTCCGATCGTCGCGTCGTTGCCGGACGCCGTCGTCCTCCGGCTGCCGCTGCGCGCGAAGCGGGCCGTGCTGTACCGCCGCGCGCACGGGCGGTGGCCGGCCCGCCGGCCACGGACGTTCACCGAGAAGGTGAACTGGCGGGTGGTGCACGACCGCCGGCCGCTGATCGGGCAGCTGGGCGACAAGCTGGCGATGAAGGCCTACGCCGCCGACGTGTTCCCGGCCGTGCAGGTGCCGCGCGTGCTGTGGACCGGCACGGACGTCGCGGAGCTGCCCGGCGCCGGGCTGCCGGGGCGCTGGGTGCTCAAGTCCAACCACGGCACCATGCGCGTGCACATCGGCACCGGGGCGCCCGACGTCGCGGAGCTGCGGCGCATCACGGCCGGCTGGCTGGACGAGCCGCTGTTCCGCGACCGCGGCGAGTGGGTCTACAGCCAGGCGCGGCGGCTGCTGCTCGTCGAGGAGTTCATCGGTGAGGACGGCGCCGTGCCGGCCGACCACAAGTTCCTCGTCTTCGGCGGTCGCGTGCGGCTGGTGCAGGTGGACACCGGGCGGTTCGGTGCGCACCGGCGGCGGCTGTACGACCCGGACTGGCGGCCGGTGACGGTCGCCGAGGCGGTGGCGCCCGGGCCGGTCACCCCACCGCCGGCGGCGCTGGCGGAGATGACCAAGGTGGCCGAGGCGCTGGGCGCGGCCTTCGACTTCGTGCGCGTCGACCTCTTCGACGTCGACGGCGCGGTGTGGTTCGGCGAGCTCACGCCCTACCCGGGCGGCGGGTTGGACGCCTTCGACCCCGTGCTCGACGAGCAGCTGGGGCGGTGGTGGCAGCTGCCGCCGCGCTCAGCCGTGCGTGCGGGCCAGCAGGTCGTCGGCTGAGGCGGTGTTGATCACCCGGTCGGCCGGGACGCCGCACTCGACGGCGCGGGTGCAGCCGTTGTCCTGCCAGTCGAGCTGACCGGGGGCGTGCGCGTCGGTGTCGATGGCGAAGTCGCAGCCCAGCTCGACGGCGAGGGTCAGCAGGCGCCGGGGCGGGTCGAGCCGCTCGGGGCGGGAGTTGATCTCCACCGCCGTCCCGTGCTCGACGCAGGCCCGGAAGACGGCGTCGGCGTCGAACTGGCTCTCCGGGCGGGGCTTCTGGCTGCCGTTGCGCTGCCGGCGGCCGATGACCAGTCGGCCGGTGCAGTGCCCGAGGACGTCGGTGTGCGGGTTCTCGACCGCGGCCAGCATGCGCTCGGTCATCTGGGCGCTGGCGGCCCGCAGGTCGGAATGGACGCTGGCGACGACGACGTCCAGGCGGCCCAGCAGCTCGTCGACCTGGTCGAGGGTGCCGTCGACGTTGATGTCGCACTCGATGCCGGTCAGGATCCGGAACGGGGCGAGCTCGGCGTTCAGCTCCGCGACGACGTCGAGCTGCTGCTCCAGCCGCTGGGGGCTCAGCCCGTTGGCGACCGTGAGCCGGGGGGAGTGGTCGGTGAGGGCGAGGTACTCGTGCCCGATCGAGATCGCCGCCTCGGCCATCTCGCGGATCGGGCTGCCGCCGTCGGACCAGTCGGAGTGGGCGTGCAGGTCGCCCTTGAGCGCGGCGCGCAGCGCCGCGGCGCCGTCGGCCAGCGGGGCGAGCTCGGCGTACGTCTCCTCGAGGCCGCGCAGGTAGGCCGGGACCTCACCGCGGTGCGCCTCGACGACGACGGCGGCGGTCTTGTCGCCGATGCCCTTGAGGTCGGTGAGCGTGCGGGTACGGACCCGCCGGTCGAGCTCGGCGTCGTCCAGACCGGCGACCACCGCGGCCGCGGTGCGGAACGCGTTCACCCGGTAGGACGGCTCGCGGGCGCGCTCCAGGAGGAAGGCGATCCTCCGGAGCGCGCCCGCGGGCGGCAGTGGTGCAGTGCTCAGCGGCCGACCTTCTTCACCTGCTTGGCGGCCCTCTTCTGGGCCTTGCTGGCCTTCTTGCTGGCCTTCTCGTAGCTGGCCTCGGCGGCAGCGGCGGCCGCGCTGGCGCTGCGGCGGGCCCACCAGCCGACCGACGGCTTGCCCTCGGTGTCGACGGCGGCGAGCAGCAGGCCGCCGAGCATCGAGGTGTTCTTCAGGAAGTTGCTGGTCTGCCCGAAGCGCTCCTTGGGGTCCTCGTGCTCCCAGAAGCGGTGGCCGGCCAGGGTGGTGGGCACCAGCGAGGTGGCCAGCACGAGGGCGGAGAAGCGGGGGAAACGACCCAGCGCGAACAGGGACCCGGCGCCGACCTGGGCGGCGGCGTTGATCTTGACCCACTGCTCCACGTCGTGGGAGACCTGGACGGGCAGCTGCTTGTCGGCGATCTCGGTGAGCTGCTCCACGATGGGGGCGGCACCGGGCACGCGGCTCTGCGGGTGCCGGAGGGTGTCGATGCCCCCGTAGATGAAGGTGCCGGCGAGCAAGGGCCGGGCGATCCGGCGGACCAACATGGAGAGACCTCTTCCCATCGGTGACGTCAGCAGTGCGGTGCCCTGGCGGGAGCCGGGGCAACCTCCTGATCAGTGACCGTAGTGAGAAGTGACGATCATCGCTGGGCGAGCGTCAGGCGCTGCGGCGGTCGTCCTGGTCGGTTCGTCGGCGTTCGACCTCGAGCGGCGGCTCGAGGACGTGCTCACGGGCGAACCTGCAGGCCTCGTCCTGGTCGGCGCGGCGCATGGCGACACCGAGCACGAGGCCGGCGACGAGGGTGGCGACCAGCCAGACCCCGGCTATGACCAGCAGAGTCGTCACGCGGACCTCATCGGCCTGCGGCCGGTGGTGCTTGAGGGCAGTGGGACGACGGAGGTCAGTGGCTGGGCTGGGTGGCGCGAGCGCCGAGCACGTCGGCGACCGTGAGCTCGGCCGGGAGGCCGGCGAGGTGGTCGGTGAACGGTGCGCGCTCGTCTGCCTGGCGGATGCTCCGCCCGACCACCAGCGCGAGCCCGGCAGAGGCGGTGACCCAGACGGCGGAGATGACGGCGATGACCACGGGTCATGTCTAGTGGCCCAGCATTGCGGTCGGACAGGAGATCGTCCGGCAAGTCCTGCCAAAGTTGCCGCCGCCGGATTGGGCTCCGGGGTGGTCGTCGTACCGAGCAGTGGCCTGCCGGGCGCAGATGTTGCTAGTGTGACTGCTCAGTCGTAGGGGTTGGTGAGGACGGCGCGCGCCTGTCGGACGGTGAAGGTCGTCGGGGCGCCCTCGGTCGTGGTCGTGCCCGGGACGTCGGCCGCGGCGCCGCCGTCGACGGAGAAGGTGCCGCCCCACGTGGTGGTGAGCCCGGCGGTGTACGTGCCCGAGGAGTAGTCGTGGGTGATCGTCTGGTCGGGGTGGGGTGCACCCGGGTCTGTGGTGGTGAGGGTGGTGCCGTCGCCGGTCGTCCAGGTGAAGGACGTCGCCCGGGCCGTGATGGTCACGGCGAAGCCGCGGATGTCGACGGTGAACGTCTGCGTCGTGGGGCTGTCGGTGAAGAAGATGACCGGCAGGCCGACGAGCGCCTCGCCCGGTGGCTGCTGGCGGGTGGTCAGCTGGGGCAGAGGGAGGGTCTGGAAGTAGCGGAACACCTCTTCCGGCGACGGCGGCGGATTGAGGTCGGTGATGTCGACGCAACTAGGGCCTTCGTTCATTATTGGCCCGTATGTCTCGCCTACGACATCCCCTTCCAGGGGAGCCAGCCCGCCAATTTCTCGCCGGTCAGCTTGGGCGATTCGCTCGCTCAAGACGAAGTAGTACGCGACGACACGTCCGGGTATCGGTTCGCACTCGTAGTCACCCGGCTCGCAGGCTCCTTGCCGAGGGTCCGTGTACTCGCAAGGTGTCACGAGGCTGTAGAGAAACTCGGGCGCGGGGTTGACCGTCGCTACTCGAGCGGTGTCGCCAGCGACACCGCTGAGGGCGCTCACCTGTAGGGCGCCAGGCTGAACAGTCACTTCGGGCTTTGGGTCCTCGCATACAACGCCCTCGCACGCATGTGCGGTGCTGTGTGGCCCAAAGATCAGGGCACCAACCAATGCCGCAACGGCGAGCGCCGCTCGCCTACTCGTCATTCGAACGTCAGTTGGGTCATCAGCCATGCTTGCGCCAATGGATCCCACTGCATAGCAGCGGCAGCGCTAAGTCCCGATACGGCGGACTGTCCGCGGCCTTCGACGGGTTGACCGTCCGCTCCGACTATCTCGACCGCGCTTTGGCTGGCAGAAAAGACGAATTCGGCGATAGAGCCTCGGAGGGCCGGTGAACTGAGCTCGCTAGCCGCAATCTGTCCGCCGCGATAAGTCAAACCAGCGGCCGCATTCTCGTCCGCGCGGTCGGCCAAAAAGTCACAGAATGAGCACTGGTTACTCAAGTCGCGAAGCGGTTCCCCATCCCTTGCGCTTTGCCGTGGGATCAACTCAAGGTAGTACTTGAGCGCAGCCGTCGCGGCCTCGGGCGTATTGCGACGCGCCTCGTCGGGCACTGGGAAGTCTGCCGGGCCGAGGGGCTTTAGTGCTTCGCTCGTCGGGGCGGCCGACGATGACACCGGCGGCAGGGTCTCGTTCGTGGTCTCGCCGTCCGAACAGCTCGTGAGCACCGCGATCCCCACGGCCGCCGTTGCGACCGCTCGCCCCCACCGCATCCGTCGTCCTCCTGCGTGTCGCGCGTCCCGAGAGCAACGGACTTTACGCAGCTCAGCGGCCCGCCGCGTCGCCCGAAAGGCCGAACTGTGGACAGTCGAGCCCTGCCCCAGTGCGGGGCAGGGCTCGACTGTCAGCGGGAGCAGTAGACGGTCAGCCGCTCGCGCTTGCGGAAGACGAACTCGGTCGCGAGCTCCCCGGTCTCACCGTCGTAGGCGACCTGCTGCGGCCCGGACAGTGAGCGCACCCGCAGCTCCCGTACCTGGAACTGCGCGTAGGTGCGGCTGTGCTCGCTCACCCCGAACAGTGTGGCCAGCACCGCCCGGGTGCGGCCGAAGCGCAGGTCGGCGCGGAGGTACTGCACGTCCAGCAGTCCGTCCTCCAGCCGCGGGCGCCAGGCCGGCGACAACCCGCGCGGCACGTACACGCCGTTGCCCACGAACAGGATCCACGCCGAGATCCGCCGTCCGTCGACCTCGAGCTCCACCGGTGACCCGTGCCGCAGCACCTGCGCCGCTGCCACGCTCAGCGCGGCCCACTTGCCCAGCCGCCCGGACAGCGCGTCGCGCCGCTCGACCATCTCCGGGTACGACCCGATCGAGGCGGTGTTGAGGAACGGCACCCCGTTGACCTCCGCGACGTCGACCTGCACCGCCGACCCGTGCACCACCGCGGCCGCAGCCTCGCGGGGCGTCGCCACACCGAGGTCGCGGGCGAAGTGGTTGAGCGTCCCGGCCGGCACGACCGCCAGCGGCAGCCCGAACTCCAGCGCCACCGCCGCGGCGGCCGCGACGCTGCCGTCGCCGCCGGCCACGCCCAGCGCCGTCGCCCGACCCGAGCGCGCTGCCTCGCCCAGCAGTTTGCTCACCCCGGCGTCCTCGGTGAGCTCCAGCACCTCGGCCTTCGGCAGCAGCTCGGCGATGTCGGCGGCAGGGGAGTAGTCCTCGCGCCCGGACCGCGGGTTCACCGCGATCACCAGCCCCTCGCCCTCGGGCAGCGCCGGGGCGTTCCACGCCGTCCAGACGCGGGCCGGTTCGGTCGGGCGCACCCGCCACCAGTGCTGCGTCGCCGCGGCCACGGCGCCGCCGACCGCCATGCCGGCCAGCACGTCGCCGGGGTAGTGGACGCCGACGTGCACCCGCGAGTAGCCGACGCCGAGCGCCACCGGCGCGATCAGCGCGCCGGCCAGCGGGCTCTCCAGCGCGACGCCGGTGGCGAAGGCCGCGGCCGACGCCGAGTGCCCGCTGGGGAAGGACAGCGTGTGCGGCGCCCGGCGCAGCGACCGGTCGGCCGACACGTTCGCCAGGTCCGGGCGCACCCGCCCGAAGACCCGCTTGAGGACGACGTTGACCAGGGCGCTGGAGAAGGCCAGCGAACCGAGCCCCCGGACGGCGCCGCGGCGCTGCTGGCCGCGCTGCAGACCGAGCAGCGCGGCGATGACCAGCCACAACGTGCCGTGGTCGGCGAACGTCGACAGCCGCCGCAGCCAGCGGTCGACCCGCGTCGTGGGCAGCCGGCCGACACGCTCCAGCAGTGCGGCGTCCCAGCGACGCGGTGAGGCCATGGGCGGACGCTAGTGGGCCCCGTTCAGGGACCCGGCGCGAGCTCGCTCGTGTCGGGGGGAACGGGGTGTTCTCTCAGGTGCGCTGGCGGGCCCGGTAGGCGGCCACGGTCGAGCGGCTGGAGCAGGTGTTGGAGCAGTACCGGCGGCTGGCGTTGCGCGAGGTGTCGACGTAGACGTTCCCGCAGCCCTCGGCCGAGCAGACCCCGAGCCGCTGCCAGCCGTGCTGCACGACCACCTGCGACAGCCCCATCGCCACGGTCGTCGTCAGCTGCTCGACCGCGCCGGCGTCGGGCCGGGCGTAGTGCAGGTGCAGCTCGCCGTCGTGGTCGGTGGCGTACGGCTTGGGGGAGGCGAGGGCCAGCAGGGCGTTGAGCCGGGCCATCACCTCGTCCTGGCTGGCGGCCAGCGCCACCTCGCGCACCAGCGCCGACGTCTGCCCGACCGCCTCGGCCTCGGGCGCCGACAGCTCCATCGCCGTCCCGTCGGTGAACCACTCGTCGTGGGCCTCGAGGAAGGCGCGCACCCACCCCTCATCGGTCACGTCGACGTTCGCCAGGTCGATCGCCAGCTCGACGGCATTCGACCCGTAGGTGTCATAGTCCATTTGACTCCCTACCCTCGTGCTACCGTCGGGATGATGTAGGGGGTCAACCGGTGTTGGGCCCCTACGATTCCCCGTCTCGACCGTGCTGAAGTGAGTCTCGTCATGCGTTCCTACCTCGCCGTGTGGCAGCTGCCGTCTGCCCCGGTGCTGCTGCTGTCCGCCTTCGCCGGCCGGCTGCCGTCCGCGATGGTGCCGCTGGCACTGCTGCTCATGGTGCAGGAACAGACCGGCTCGTACGCGATCGCCGGCGGGATCTCGGCCACCTTCGGCATCGCGACCGCGCTGGTCGCGCCCGTGCTGGGCCGGCTCGCCGACCGGCGCAGCCCCCGCCCGGTGCTCGTCGCCCAGGCGCTGGCCTACCCGCTGCTGCTGGCGGCCGTGGCCCTCGCCGTCCTCGGCGGCGCCCCGGTCCCGGTGATGTTCGCCGCGGCGGCCGCCGTCGGCATGAGCACCCCGCTGGTCTCGGGCACCGTCCGCGCGCTGTGGTCGCGGGTCGACCCGCGCGTGCGGCCCACCGCCTACGCGCTGGACGCCACCTCCACCGAGCTGGTCTTCGTCACCGGCCCCACGCTCGTCGCCGCCCTCACCTTCCTGGCCAGCCCCGGCATCGCGCTGGCGGTGGCGGGCGTGCTCGGCGTCGGCGGCGCCTTCGGCATCGTGATGAGCGCCCCGATGCGGGCCTGGCAGCCGGTCGTCGCGCCCCGTCGCCGGCTCCTCGCGACCGTGACCCTGCCCGGCATGCCGCGGGTCCTGCTCAGCGGGACGGCGCTGATGCTCGCCGTCGGCGGGCTCGAGGTCGCCGTCCCGGCGTTCGCCGACGCCGCCGGGTCGCCGGGCATCTCCGGGCTGCTGCTGGCCGTCTGGGCGCTGGGCTCCACGCTGGGTGGGCTCTGGTTCGGCGCCCGCGTGATCAGCGCCTCGCTGCCGCGGCAGTACCGCTGGGGGCTGCTCGGCGTGGCCATCGGCCTCGCTCCGCTGGCCGCCGTCTCCAGCCCCTGGGTCCTGGGGGCGCTGCTCTTCCTCGGCGGGACGGCGATCGCGCCGACGCTGACCGTGCAGAGCTCCCTGGTGGGCTCCATCGCCCCGGCGTCGGCGGTCACCGAGGCCTTCACCTGGCTGTCGACGGTGGCCTTCGGCGCCTCGGCGGTCGGCGCGGCGGTGGGTGGTGCGCTCATCGAGGGCCCGTACGGCGTGGCCGGCGCCCTGGTCATGGCCACCGGCGCCGCGGCCCTCGCGGTGGCGGTGACGCTGCTGCCCGGGCGTCGTCCGGACCTCCCGGTGGCGCCCCGGCGGGACGTCGTCCACGCCTGAGCCGGCGCTCCGGCGCCCGGTCCGCCACCCCCGTGGAACCCGGGCGCCGGACACTGGTAACCTTCGTCCTCGGTGGTTCCGGGGCGACTCGGGACCCGGGAGGCTTCGCCTAGTCCGGTCTATGGCGCCGCACTGCTAATGCGGTTTGGGTTAATCCCCATCCCGGGTTCAAATCCCGGAGCCTCCGCGCAACAACTGAACAGGTACACGCACCCGTAGCTCAACGGATAGAGCATCTGACTACGGATCAGAAGGTTAGGGGTTCGAGTCCCTTCGGGTGCACGTCTGGTTGAGACAGCGAACGGCCCCGTTCCTCTTCGTGAGGAGCGGGGCCGTTCGTGTTGTCGAGGGCCTGTCAATGGCGGAACCCGGCCACCTGCACCTCGCCGGCGGCGAAGCGGGCCGCGGTGGCCTCGACCGAGGCGAGCGTGGCGGCGGCGCGCGAGCACGGGAAGCCGTACCGCTCCTGCACCCGCCGGCTGGCCTCGCCCATCGCCTCCCGGGTGAGCGCGACAAACTCGGCCACCGGGTATGCCGCGCCGGCGGTGAAGACGTCCTCCACCACGGTCGAGGGCGAGTACACCCACTCCTGCGCGCCGTCGGGCCACCGGACGTCGAACTCCACCTCGGGCACGAGCCCAGTGTGCGGCAGAGGAGTCGTGGCGGGCGGGGGCCGGCCCTGACGGTCTGGCCGCGTTGGTCGGTCCATCCCCAGGAGCTGGATGGCCATGAGTACCGGCTCTCCCGCCCGCATCCCTACTGTGACTCAGCCCACACGACGGCGTCAAGGCCTCGTCGGCGTGCCGTGTTCACGGGCGGCGGACGAGGACCTCCCGGGACAGCTGGCCGACCGTGGTGTGCCCGGTCAGCCCCAGGGTCAGGTCGAACTCGGCGAGCACGTCCTCCACCACCTGCCGGACGCCGTCCTCGCCGGCCACCCCCAGGCCCCAGACGAACGGCCGGCCCAGCAGCACCGCCCGCGCCCCGAGCGCCAGCGCGACCAGCACGTCGGCCCCGCTGCGCACCCCGCTGTCGAGGAGCACCGGCACCCGGTCGGCGACGGCGTCCACCACGCCGGGCAGGGCGTCCAGCGCGGCGATCGAGCGGTCGACCTGGCGCCCGCCGTGGGTGCTGACCACCAGCCCGTCGACCCCCTCGTCGACCGCGCGCCGGGCGTCGTCGGGGTGCAGGACGCCCTTGAGCACGATCGGCAGCCGGGTGTGCGCGCGCAGGAAGGGCAGGTCGTCCCAGGTGATCGAGGGCCGGGAGTAGATGGCCAGGAAGGTCTCGACGGCGGCCCGGGGGAGCGGGGACCGCAGGTTCTCCAGCAGCGGCCCCGGCCAGGCGCGAGCCATCCCGACCAGGGCGCGCACCGCCGCGGGCGTGGGCCGCGGCTGCGGGTCCCGGGGTGCGCCGGCCGCGGCCTCGACCCGCTCGGCCACCAGCCGGCGGAACACCGGGTCGGAGGTGTACTGCGCGATCCCCTTGCCCAGGGCGAAGGGCAGGTGGCCCAGGTCCAGGTCGCGCGGGCGCCAGCCGAGCATCGTGGTGTCCAGCGTGACGACGACGGCCTCGCAGCCGCTGGCCTCCGCCCGGCCCAGCAGGCTGGCGACCAGCTCGTCGGAGCTCGACCAGTACAGCTGCATCCAGCGCGGCGCGTCGCCCATCGCCGCGGCCGTGGTCTCCATCGGCACCGAGGCCTGGTTGGAGAAGACCATCGGCACGCCCACCGTGGCGGCGGCCCGGGCCACGGCCAGGTCGGCCGCGGGGTGCACCAGCTCGAGGGCGCCCACCGGGCCCAGCAGCACCGGGGCGGGCAGCCGCCGTCCGAACAGCTCGACCGAGGTGTCCCGGACGCTGACGTCGCGCAGCACCCGCGGCACCACCGACCATCGGTCGAAGGCCGCCCGGTCGGCGCGCTGGGTGTCCTCGTCGCCCGCCCCGCCGGCGACGTAGTCGTGCGCGCGGTCGCCCAGTCGGCGCCGCGCCTCACGGGCCAGGGCGCGGTAGGCGGTGGGCACCCGCGGGGTGCGGCCGTACACCCCGGCCCGGTAGACCGCGTCCTGCCGCCGTCGCCCCGCGCCTGCAGCTGAGCTCATCGGGCCACCGTAGTGACGTGCGTCTCGACGTCCCGATGCACCCATCCGCACGACACGCCCGTTGCGACACGCGCACGACACGGAAGTGACGGGAGTGACGGAGCGGCCACCGAGCGCATGGCCCGGCGATGATCGGGGCAGTGCAGCCAGCGTGCCGGGGCGGTCGCCCCCCGGCTGGTGAGAACGGGGGGGTCCACCGTGCCGACGTCGTACGCGCCCGCCCGCACCCTGGCCGCCGCCGTCCTCTCGCTGCTCGCCGGCGGGGTCGCCCTGGCCGCGCCCGCCGCGGCGATGGAGGACCCGCGCCGCCCCACCGCCACGGTCACCCATGGCCCCAGCTGCGGCCCCGACGTCGTGCGCGCGCTGGTCACCAACGGCACCCAGCCGCACCGGGTCGCGCTGGTGTTCGACGGCGCCGCCGAGCAGGACACCGCCGAGCTGGCCGCCGGCGAGCAGGTCGAGCTGGTCAGCGCCGGCATCGCCTGGGGCGTCACCGTCGACGTCTCGGTCGCCGTCACCGCGGCCGACGGCACCCCGGAGGCCCCGCTGGAGCTGGAGACCTACACCCGGCCCAGCGCCGAGGACTGCTCGGCCGTGACCGCACCCCCGGCCGGCACCTCCCCGCCGGCCACCCCGCCCGGGACCCCGACGGCGGTCCTGCCGGAGACCGCCCCGCCGAGCACCGGCGAGCCCACCACCCCCGCGCCGAGCGTCCCCGCGAGCACGGTGCCGGGCACCGCGCAGCCGACCGAGCCGGTCGGCTCCGCGCCCGGGACGACGACCGCCACCCCGGCCGGGGCGCCCGACCCCGGTGCCCCGCCGCGCACCAGCGGCCCCGCCCCGGCCGGCACCGCCCCGGACGGCACTGCCCCGGCCGGCACCGCTGCGGCCGGCAGCGCCCCGGCCGCCAGCAGCTCGGCGGCCGCCGTCTCGCCGGGTGGCGTGGTGACCGTGCGCGCCACCGGGTTCACCGCCGGGGAGCCGGTCACGGTGACCATCCCCGGCGTCGACGAGCCGCTGGCCACCGTCACCGCCGCCGCCGACGGCAGCGTGCAGACGGTGGTGCAGATCCCTCGCGAGGCGGTGCTGGGCTCGACCACGGTGACGTTCACCGGCACCAGCTCGTCGGCCACCGCCGGGCTCGACCTCGACGTGGCCGCCCGCGACCGGGTGGTCCCGGAGAGCACCGGCTCACCGGTCGCGCTCGCCACGGGACTGGCGCTGGCCGGAGCGGCGGGGACGCTCGGGTTGATGGGCGCACGGCGCTCCCGGGGCCGGCACGCCGCGGACCGCTGACCCGGCGGACCGCGCCGGCACACCCCCGGCCGCACCGGCCGGACACCCTGCACCGACACCCCGACGGAGACGTGGACCCGCTCATGGACCAGCACATGGACCGCCTGCACGACGGCGCGCCGCCCCGAGGCGTGCCCCGTGACGTGCGTGGCCTGGCTGCCGCCGGGCCCAGCGCGACCGAGACCTGGCTGCGGATCGTCCAGGTGCACGACCGCATCACCCACCGCGTCGACTCCGCCCTGCACCGCCAGCACGGGTTGTCGCTGACCGGCTTCGAGGTGCTGCGCCGGGTGGCCGAGTCGCCGGAGGAGTGGGCGTCGATGGGCGACCTGGCCGAGGCGGTCGGGCTCAGCCGCCCGGGCATCACCAGCACGGTCAACCGCCTCGTGGACGACGGGCTGGTGACCCGCGAGCGACTGGGGGAGGACCGGCGGCTGCTGCACGCCCGGCTCACCGACGCCGGCCGGGAGCGGGTGCGGGCGGCCACGGCCACCCACGACGACCTGGTCGCCCACCTGCTCACCCTGCTCGGTGACGACGCGCCGGTGGTCACCGACGCCCTGGCGCGGGTCTCCGCCGCCACCCGCCGTCCCCGGGCCTGACGTCCGCCGTCCGTCCGGCCGAGGGACCGCTGCGCCCGGTCCCGGCGGCGGACCCGGCGCGACGGTCCTCCTCCCGACGTGACCGGGACCGCGATCCGGAGCCGAACCGACGCGTGGGCGTCCCTCGATCGGGGTAAACCCACGTCTGCCCGCGGAAAACTTAAAGCCCGTAGTGTTTCCGCAGTGGATCTCCAGGGGATCGTGAGGGCATGACGGGTGACCTGAGCGGCTGCACGGTGGTCGTGCCGACCATCGGCCGCCCGTCCCTCGACGTCCTGCTGGACGCGCTGGCCAGCAGCACCGGCCCGCGACCGGCCGAGCTGGTGCTGGTCGACGACCGCCCCACCGGCGAGCCGCTGCGACCCGAGCGCCCCGGCCTGCCCCCGGTCCGGGTGGTGCGCACCGGCGGCGGTGGTCCGGCCCGCGCCCGCAACCTGGGCTGGCGCACGGCGCGCACCGAGTGGATCGCCTTCCTCGACGACGACGTCGTCCCCGACCCCGACTGGTACGAGCGGCTGGCCGCCGACCTGGCGGCGCTGCCGGACGACGTCGCCGGCACGCAGGGCCGGGTGCGCGTCCCGCTGCCCGAGGACCGGAAGCCCACCGACTGGGAGCGTGGCACCGCGGGCCTGGCCACCAGCAGCTGGATCACCGCCGACCTCGCCTACCGCCGGTCGGCGCTGGCCGCGGTCGGTGGCTTCGACGAGCGCTTCCCGCGCGCCTTCCGCGAGGACTCCGACCTCGCGCTGCGGGTCATGGACACCGGCTCCTCGCTGTCCCGCGGCCAGCGGTGGATCACCCACCCGGTGCGCCCCGTCGACCGCTGGGTCTCCGCCCGCGTGCAGGCCGGCAACGCCGACGACGTGCTGATGCGCCGCCTGCACGGTCCCACCTGGCGCGACCGCGCCGACGCCGCCCTCGGCCGCCGCCCCCGCCACCTCGCGGTGACCGGTGCCGCGCTCGCCGCCGTCGGCCTGCTCGCCGCCGGCAAGCCGAAGGCCGCCGGTCTGGCCGCGCTCGGCTGGCTCGCCGGGACGGCGGAGTTCGCCTGGGCCCGCATCGCGCCCGGCCCACGCACCAGGGCAGAAGTCGCGACGATGGCCCTGACCAGCGCGGTCATCCCGCCGCTGGCCACCTGGCACTTCCTGCGCGGCGCCGTCGTCCACCGCGACGTCCCGGCCTGGCGGGGGCTGCCCGACCTGGTGCTCTTCGACCGCGACGGCACGCTCGTCCACGACGTCCCCTACAACGGCGACCCCGCGCTGGTCGCCCCGGTCGACGGCGCCCGCGAGGCGCTCGACGCGCTGCGCGCCCGCGGCGTGCGGATCGGGCTGGTCACCAACCAGTCCGGGGTCGGCCGCGGGCTGATCACCCGCGCGCAGGCCGACGCGGTCAACGCCCGGGTCGCCGAGCTGCTGGGCCCCTTCGACACCGTGCAGGTCTGCCCGCACGCCCCCGAGGACGGCTGCGACTGCCGCAAGCCCGCCCCCGGCATGGTCCTCGCGGCCTGCGCCGAGCTCGGCGTCGAGCCGGCCCGTTGCGTGGTCGTCGGCGACATCGCCGCCGACCTGGGTGCGGCCGCGGCGGCCGGCGCGCACGGGATCCTCGTCCCCACGCCGGTGACGCTGCCGGCCGAGGTCACCGCCGCCCGGCACCGGGCGCCCACGCTGACCGAGGCGGTCGACGACGTCCTGGCGGGCGCCTGGTGACGCGGGTCGTCCTGGTCGCGCGGCTCGACAACGCCGGTGACGTGCTGCTGCAGGGCCCGCTGGTGCGCGCGGTCGCGGCCGGCGCCGACCGGGTGGTGTTCCTGGCCAGCCCACAGGGCACCGCGGCCGCCGCGCTGCTGCCCGGCGTCGACGACGTCCTGACCTGGCACTGCCCCTGGATCGACGGCTCCCCGCAGCCGGTCGACGCCGCCGACCTGGCCGCGCTGGCCGACCGGGTCCGGGCTGCGGGTGTGACCGAGGCGGTCGTCAGCACGTCGTTCCACCAGTCGCCGCTGCCCCTGGCGCTGGTGCTGCGCACCGCCGGGGTGGGGCGGATCAGCGCGATCAGCGTCGACTACCCGGGCTCGCTGCTCGACGTCCGGCACCGGGTCGACGACGACCTGCCCGAGCCCGAGCGGGCGCTGTCCCTGGCCCGCGCGGCCGGGTTCGAGCTGCCCGCCGGCGACGACGGCCGGCTCGCCGTCCGGCGCCCGCTGCCGACCACCGACCAGACCCCCGGCTACGTCGTCCTGCACCCCGGCGCCTCCGTGCCGGCGCGGGCCTGGCCGGCCGAGCGCTGCGCCGAGGCCGTCGAGGCGCTCGCCGACGCCGGGTACCGGGTGCTGGTCACCGGCGGGCCGGGGGAACGCCGGCTCACCGCGACCGTCGCCGGCACCCGCGGGGTCGACCTCGGCGGGGCCACCACGCTGGCCGAGATGGCCGCGCTGCTCGACGGCGCCGCCGCGGTCGTGGTCGGCAACACCGGCCCCGCACACCTGGCCGCCGCCGTCGGCACGCCCGTCGTCTCGCTGTTCTCCCCGGTCGTGCCGGCCGTGCGGTGGGCGCCCTACGGGGTCCCGGCCGTGCTGCTCGGCGACCAGTCCGCCCCCTGCCGCGACACCCGGGCCCGCGAGTGCCCCGTGCCCGGTCACCCCTGCCTGACGTCGGTCACCGCCGCCGACGTCGTCGCCGCCGTCGGGAAGGTCGCCGCGTGAAGGTCCTGCTCTGGCACGTGCACGGCTCCTGGACGACGTCGTTCGTCCAGGGCCCCCACGAGTACCTGCTGCCGATCGTCCCCGATCGCGGACCCGACGGGCTCGGCCGCGCCCGCACCTGGGACTGGCCGGCATCGGTCCGCGAGGTGACGCCCGAGCAGCTCCGCGAGGAGCAGCCCGACGTCGTCCTCCTGCAGCGCACCCGCGACCTGGAGCTCGTGCGCGAGTGGCTGGGCCGCGAGCCCGGCCGCGACCTGCCCGCGGTCTTCCTCGAGCACAACGCCCCCGACGGTGCCGTGCCGGACACCCGGCACCCGCTGGCCGACCAGCGCTCCGTAGCCATCGTCCACGTCACGTACTTCAACCAGCTCTTCTACGACAACGGCTCCGCGCCGACCACGGTCATCGAGCACGGCATCGTCGACCCCGGCGAGCGCTACACCGGTGAGCTCGCCCGGGCCGGCGTCGTGGTCAACGAGCCGGTGCGCCGCGGCCGGTACACCGGCGGCGACCTGCTGCCGCTGCTGTCGGCGGCCGCACCGCTGGACGTGTTCGGCATGGGGCTGACCGGCCTGCACGAGCGCTACGACCTCGACCCCGCCCGCGTCGGGCTGTACGACGACCCGCCGCAGCACGCCATGCACGGCGAGCTGGCCCGCCGCCGCGTCTACGTGCACCCGGTGCGCTGGACGTCGCTGGGCCTCTCGCTGCTGGAGGCCATGCACCTGGGCATGCCGGTCGTCGGGCTGGCCACCACCGAGGCCGTCGAGGCGGTGCCGGCCGAGGCCGGGGTGCTCTCCACCAACCCGGCGGTGCTGGCCGACGCGCTGCGCCACTTCGTGAACGAGCCGGACGCCGCCCGGCTGGCCGGCAAGGCCGCCCGCGCCGCCGCCCTCGGGCGCTACGGCCTCGACCGCTTCCTCGCCGACTGGGACGCCCTCCTCGCCGAGGTGACCCGGTGACCGCCGACCTGCTCGACGCCTACCAGCTGCGGATCGCGCTGGTCAGCGAGCACGCCAGCCCGCTCGCCGCCATCGGCGGGGTCGACGCCGGCGGGCAGAACGTGCACGTCGCCGCGCTCGCCGCGGGCCTGGCCACCCGCGGCCACGAGGTCACCGTCTACACCCGCCGCGACGACGCCGCGCTGCCCGAGCGGGTGCGCACCGCCGACGGCTACGACGTCGTGCACGTGACGGCCGGCCCGGCCACCGTGCTGCCCAAGGACGACCTGCTCCAGCACATGGGCACCTTCGCCGACGTCCTGCGCGCGGCCTGGGTGCTCCAGCCGCCGGACCTGGTGCACGCCCACTTCTGGATGAGCGGCCTGGCCTCGGTCCAGGCCGCCGCCGGTCTCGGCATCCCGGTGCTGCAGACCTTCCACGCCCTCGGCTCGGTCAAGCGCCGGCACCAGGGCGACGCCGACACCTCGCCCGAGCAGCGCATCGAGCTCGAGCGCGGGCTCTGCGCCGAGGTCGACCACGTCGTGGCCACCTGCACCGACGAGGTCGTCGAGCTCACCCGGCTCGGGCTGACCGGCGACCGGGTCTCGATCGTGCCGTGCGGCGTCGACACCGCCGAGTTCACCCCGCGCGGGCCGGTCGCCGAGCGCTCCGGCCGCCCGCGGCTGCTCGTCCTGGGCCGGCTGGTCGAGCGCAAGGGCCAGGAGGACGCCGTCCGGGCGCTCCCCGCCGTCCCCGACGCCGAGCTGGTCGTCGTCGGCGGGCCGCAGGCCGCCCTGCTGGACGCCGACCCGGAGGTGCAGCGGCTGCGCGCCATCGCCGACGAGCTCGGGGTCGGCGACCGCCTGGTGTTCACCGGCGCGGTGTCCCGGGCCGACGTCCCGGGCTGGATCCGCTCGGCCGACGTCGTGCTCGCGGTGCCCTGGTACGAGCCGTTCGGCATCACCCCGCTGGAGGCCATGGCCTGCGGCCGCCCGGTGGTCGCGACCGCCGTCGGCGGGCTGGCCGACTCCGTCGCCGACGGCGTCACCGGCGACCTGGTGCCCCCGCGCGACCCGGCCGCCCTCGGCGCGACGCTCGCCGCGCTGCTCGCCGACGACGAGCGCCGGGCCGGCTACGGCGCCGCCGGGGTGAAGCGCGCCCGCACCCGCTACCGCTGGTCCCGCGTCGTGGCCGACACCGACGCCGTCTACCGCCAGGTCCTGGCTGCCCGCTCTCCCATGGAGGTCGCTCGATGAGCATCACCCCGCAGTCGGCCCGCGAGGTCGTCTCGCCCGACACGTGCACGCACCTCACCGGCCACGACCACGTCGCGTCGCTGACCGCGGCGCTGGGCAGCCTCACCGCGCAGGTCGACGTCCTGGACCGCTGGGGCCGGCTGCTGGCCGACGTCCTCACCGGGCCGTCGCGGGGCCGGCTGCTCGCCGCGGGCAACGGCGGCAGCGCCGCCCAGGCCCAGCACCTCACCGCCGAGCTCGTGGGCCGCTACCGCGCCGACCGGCCGCCGTTCTCCGCGATCTGCCTGACCGCCGAGACCTCCTCGCTGACCGCGATCGCCAACGACTACCCGGCCGACGAGCTGTTCGCCCGCCAGGTCGAGGCGCACGGCCGCCCCGGCGACGTGCTGGTCCTGCTGTCGACGTCGGGCCGCAGCCCCAACGCCGTCGCCGCCGCCCGACGCGCCCGCGACTGCGGCATCACCGTGCTGGCGATGACCGGCCCGGGGCCGAACCCGCTGGCCGCGGCCGCCGACGACGCCGTCTGCATCGACTCCGAGTGGACCGCCACCGTGCAGGAGTGCCACCTGGTCGCCCTGCACCTGCTCTGCGCGGCCTTCGACGAGGCGGTCCTGGCCGAGTCGCCGCGGGTCTCGACCAGCAACCACGTCGAGGTGGTCAAGTGATCGTCGTCGTCGGGGACGCCCTGCTGGACGTCGACCTGGTCGGCACCGCCTCCCGGCTCACCCCCGACGCCCCGGTGCCGGTGATCGACGACGCCGTGACCCACGAGCGCCCCGGTGGCGCCGCGCTGGCCGCCGTCCTCGCCGCCTCCTCGGGTGCGGAGGTCACCCTGGTCGCGCCGTTCGGCGACGACGAGGGCGCCGGCCGGCTGCGGGCGCTGCTCGCCGGGCGCGTCGAGCTGATCGAGATCCCGGCGACCAGCCCCACCGCGGTCAAGCAGCGCATCCGGGTCGGCGACCACTCCGTCGCCCGGCTCGACACCGGGGGAGCGACGACGACCTTCGGCGCCCTGCCGGCCGCCGCGGCCGAGGCCATCGCGACCGCGTCCGCCGTGCTCGTCGCCGACTACGGCCGCGGGACGACGTCGGCGCCGGACGTGCGCGCCGCGCTGTCCGCCGCCCGCGGCCCGGTGGTCTGGGACCCGCACCCCCGCGGCGCCGATCCGGTGCCCTCGACCCGGCTGGTCACCCCCAACGGTTCCGAGGCAGCCCGGGTGGTGCCCGAGGTCAGCGGCAGCGGCCTGGCCGCCGTCGGGGCACGGGCCGAGGCGCTGATCCGCACCTGGGGCGTCGGCGCGGTCGCGGTGACCCTCGGCGCCCGCGGTGCGCTGCTGTCCTACGGCGAGGGCGCGCCGATGGTCGTGCCGGCCACCCCGGTCACCGGCGGCGACCCGTGCGGCGCCGGCGACTCCTTCGCCGCCGCGGTCACCGTCGCGCTCGCCGGGGGCGCGGTGACCGGCGAGGCCGTGACCGCGGCCGTCGCGGCCGCCGGCGCCTTCGTCGGCCGCGGCGGGGCGACCAACTGGGACGCCGTGCCGGCTGCTGCCGAGCCCACCGCCTCCGACGTCGACGCGCTGCTGGCCGGGGTGCGCGCCGCCGGCGGCACGGTCGTGGCCACCGGTGGCTGCTTCGACCTGCTGCACGCCGGGCACGTGGCCACGCTGCGGGCCGCCCGCGGGCTGGGCGACTGCCTGGTCGTCTGCATCAACTCCGACGACTCGGTGCGCCGGCTCAAGGGCCCCACCCGCCCGCTGGTCAGCGCCCCCGACCGCGCCCGCGTGCTGGAGGCGCTGGAGTTCGTCGACGCCGTCGTCGTCTTCGGCGAGGACACCCCGGCCACCGTGCTCGAGCGGATCCGCCCCGACGTCTGGGCCAAGGGCGGCGACTACGCCGGCGCGGACCTCCCCGAGGCCGCCGTGCTGCGCAACTGGGGCGGCCAGGCGGTCGTCCTGCCCTACCTGGACGGCCACTCGACCACCGCCCTGGTCGAGCGCTCCCGCACGAAGGACCCCGTTCTCCCCACGACTCGCAGGCTCGCCGCGGGCCCCGGAACGGGGCCGTGACGGCGCAGCCGACGGCGGTGGTGCTGCGGCCGCTGGGGCTCGGTGACCTGCTCACCGGGGTCCCGGCGATCCGCGGGGTCCGGGCCGCGGTGCCCGGGCACCGGCTGGTGCTGGCGACGACGCGGGCGCTGGAGCCGCTCGCCGCGCTGATCGACGCCGTCGACGAGGTGCTGCCCGCCGTCGAGCTGCAGCCGCTGGACTGGTCCGGCCCGCCGCCGGAGCTCGCCGTCGACCTGCACGGGAAGGGCCCGGCCTCGCACGTGGTGGTCGCCGGCCTGCACCCGCAGCGGCTGCTCACCTTCGACAGCCCCGGCTACCCCGGACCCACCTGGTACGCCGACGAGCACGAGGTCCGGCGGTGGTGCCGGCTGGTCGCCGAGGGCCTGGACGTCGCCTGCGATCCCGACGCCCTCGACCTGCGCGTCCCCGACGTGCCGCCCCCGGTGCGCGGCGCTGCCGTCGTCCACCCCGGCGCGGCCTTCCCCGGACGGCGCTGGCCGGCCGAGCGGTTCGCCGCGGTCGCCACGCACCTGCGCGCGCAGGGCCACGACGTGCGGGTCACCGGCGGGCCGGCCGAGGTCGAGCTGGCCCGGTCGGTGGCCGCCGCCGCGGGGCTCCCCGACGACGCGGTGCTGGCCGGGCGCACCACCTCCCTCGAGCTCGCCGCGGTCATCGCCGCCGCGAGCGTCGTCGTCTGCGGCGACACCGGGGTGGCCCACCTCGCCACGGCCTACCGGCGTCCCTCGGTGGTGCTCTTCGGGCCGGTGTCACCGGCGCACTGGGGTCCGCCGCCGCGGCCGCAGCACGTCGTCCTGTGGCACGGCGACGGCACCGGCGACCCGCACGGCACCGAGCTCGACCCCGCCCTCGCGCGGATCACCGTCGCCGAGGTCACCGCCGCCCTCGACGCGCTGCTCTAGCGGAGTCCCAGCGCCGCAAGAACCGAGCGCTGGGACTCCGTCACCGTCAGCCGCGGCGGCGGATGGCGTCGAACAGGACGCCCTGCAGGTCCTCGGGGTCCAGGCACGGGTAGGCGGCGCCACCGGTCGCGGCGCCGATCTGCTCCAGCGCGGCCAGGTCGGCCTCCGGGCCCAGCGCGATGCCGATGACCTTCACCGGACGCGCCGGGTCGGCCTCGGCGCGCAGCGTCTCCAGCAGCACGGGCAGGTCGACGCCGGCCTCGTCGTCGTCGTCCTCGCCGTCGGTGATGAGCACGACGCTGTTGACCGACTTGGGGTCGTAGGCCTCCCGGGCGGCCCGCACCGCGGCCAGGGTCGTGTCGTACAGGCCGGTGCCGCCGGGGGAGAGCAGGCTCGGCAGGGTGTCGAACTGCTCGTCGATCAGCTGGCGCTGGGTCTTCCCACCGCCGGCGTCGGCGGCGAAGGTGCGCAGCGGGGCCAGCTCGACCCAGTCGCGGTCGCCGTCGAGCCGGTGGGCGAAGGCCCAGACACCGCCGGAGTAGTTGTCCGGCAGCAGGGTCAGCGCGCTCTTGCCGGCGTCGCGGGCCAGCGTCGCGCGGGTGCCGTCGCCGGCCGCGGCCTCCATCGAGGTGGAGACGTCCATGACCGTGAGCAGCCGGGACGGCGTGGCCAGGCTGGAGAGCCGGCCGAGCAGGGCCTGGACGGCGGCCGGGTCGAGGGCGACCTGCTGGGGTGCGGCCTCCTGGACGCCGGTGCCGGTGCCGGCGCCGGTGGGGGAGCCGCCCTGCTGGTCGCGGAACCCGGCGGCGCGCGCCTGCTCACCGGCCGTGGCCGTGGTCAGCGCCTGGACGACGGCGTCGACCGCGCGGCGCTGCACGTCGTCGTCCCCGGCCGGCAGCCGCAGCACCGGGTAGTCCAGCGACGGCGAGCCCTCGCGCGGATAGACCGCGACCAGGGCGTCGGAACCAGCGGCCTGGTTGGCGGCGAGCACCTCCTGCTCGCTGACCGGGACCAGGGGTGCGTCGGCGCCCCCGGCGGTGCCCGCGGCCAGCGCGTCGGCGACGGTCGGGACGCCGCCGCGGCCGGCGGCCAGCACGGCCTCCACGACGGCGTTGTCGGCGGCCTCACCGCCGCCCAGGGACTGCCGGACGGCGGCCAGCACCGAGACGCCCTCCGCGCTGGCGGCCAGGTCGGGCACCGCGAGCGGGCGGTCGGTGGTCAGCGCCTCGCCCCAGCTCGGCGGGGTCGTCGTCCAGCCGAGCTGCTCGGCGGCGGCGCGGCTGGTGGCCAGCACGAGCGGGGAGGTGGCGAGCGAGCCGGCCGCCTCGACGCCGCTGCCGCCGGCGCGGGCGGCCCACAGCGAGGAGTCGGGGACCCACACCTGCGGCAGGGCGTCGGGGTCCAGCGACCCGAGGTCGGCCAGGGTCTGCAGCGGCTCGGTGGCGGTGACCTCGGCGACCGCGCAGGCGCCGCCGCCCAGGTCGAGGGGCTGCCCCAGCAGCGTCCCGGCGAGCGCGCCGAGCTCGGGGGCGACGGTCACCGGCACCGTGCGGCGGTCGGTGCAGCTCCCGGCCTGGGCCGTCGGGGTGGCCGCGTCGTCGCCGGAGGTCCACCAGACCAGCCCGGCCACGACCACGGCGACGACGAGCGCGGCCAGGCCTGCGAGCAGTGCGGGGCGGGTGCGGCGGTCGGAACGGGCGCGGGTGTGGGCGTGGCGCCCCATCAGGGTTCTCCGGTCGTGTTCGCAGGCCCCGTACGGGTGCCCGGCGCCCAGGGGGCGTGCGGCCATCGGTCGGTGCGCCACTGTACCCACCGGAACGGCGCCCGTCAGGGCCCGCGAGGCGCTGCGGCCCGGCCCGGTCCGGCGATCAGCCCACCTCGGCCAGGGCCGCCTCGCGCTGGCCGGCGAACCACGCGACCGTGCGCCGCAGGCCCTCCTCGGAGGTGACCGCCGGGGCCCAGCCGAGCGCCTCGGTGGCCAGCGTGGTGTCGGGGCGGCGCACCTTCGGGTCGTCGACCGGCAGGTCGATGAAGCCGATCTCGGACTGCGAGCCGGTCAGCTCGACGATCCAGCGGGCCAGGTCGAGCATCGACAGCTCGTCGGGGTTGCCGATGTTCATCGGGCCGGTCTCGTCGGAGAAGGCCAGCGCGAGGATGCCGCGGACGGTGTCGTCGACGTAGCAGATGGAGCGGGTCTGCGACCCGTCGCCGGCCACGGTCAGCGGCCGGCCGGACAGCGCCTGGCCCACGAAGGCCGGGATGGCGCGGCCGTCGTCGGCGCGCATCCGCGGGCCGTAGGTGTTGAAGATGCGCACGATCGCGGTGTCGATGCCCTGCGAGGTGCGGTAGGCGGTGGTCAGCGCCTCGCTGAACCGCTTCGCCTCGTCGTAGACCCCGCGCGGGCCGACCGGGTTGACGTTGCCCCAGTAGTCCTCGCGCTGGGGGTGCTGCAGCGGGTCGCCGTAGACCTCCGAGGTCGACGCCAGCAGGAACCGGGCGTCCTTCTCCTTGGCCAGGCCCAGCGCGTGCAGGGTGCCCAGGCTGCCGACCTTGAGCGTCTCGATCGGCATCTTCAGGTAGTCGAGCGGGCTGGCCGGCGAGGCGAAGTGCAGCACCAGGTCGACCGGGCCGGGCACGTGCACGTAGTCGGTGACGTCGCAGCGGACCAGCCGGAAGCCGGGGTGCTCCATCAGGTGCGCCACGTTCTCCGGGGCGCCGGTGAGGAAGTTGTCCAGACAGACGACCTCGACGCCGCGCTCGAGCAGCTGCTCGCACAGGTGGGAGCCCAGGAACCCGGCGCCGCCCGTCACCACCGCCCGGCGGATCTCACGGGTGCCGCGCACTGCGTCCTGGACTGCCATCGACCTTGCTCCTGTCTGCCGCACCCGTGCGTCGCCCACACGGTCTGCGTCCGTCCGCCTACCCGGGAGATCAACTTCGCACACACTTCGATCCCGAAGTGTTCCAGGGGCAGCGGCGCCACCGATCGGGGGACGGCGACCAGGGCGGCCGCCGTCCGACCGGCTACTGCAGGTAGTTCTCGACCTGCGGCTCGGGGCGGGGCTGCGCCTCGTCGGGGTCCTCGCCGTACTGGCGCTTGGCGTCGCGCTGGCGGAGCAGGTCCCAGAGCTGGTCGCGGTCCTCCTCGATCTGGCGGAGGCGGGCGCGCTGCTCCTCGGTGTGCTCGCTCGCGTTGCGGAGCGTGTGCTCCTCCTCGACCAGCGCCTCGATCTGGGCGCGGATGTCCTTGTCGTCTGCCATGTGCCCAGCTTGCCCCCTCGGGGACGGGCTCATGCCTGCTCGGGCACCCAGCCCTCGACGAAGGCGGCCAGCCGCCGGGTCACCGCGCCCCCGGACCGGCCCAGCGACAGCAGCGCCGCCCGCTCCAGCGGCACCCGCACCGGACGCCGTCCGGCGGTGGCGGTGCGCACGGCGTGCCCGTCGGCGACCAGGTCGGGCCAGGGGCGGTCGAGCTGGTCGCGCACCCGCGCCAGAGCGGCGGCGGCGGGTGCGGCGTTGCCCTCGACGAGCGCGGTGACGAACGCCGGGTCGCTGGCGATGACCCGGGTCGCGTCGCGGTAGCTCCCGGCCGCCAGCGACAGCGCGAGCGGCCCGGCCTGCCCCGCGGCCGCAGCCAGCGCGGCCGCCAGCAGGTGCGGGACGGCGCTGATCGCGGCGACCGCGTCGTCGTGCTCGGCCGCGGTGACCGGCACGACCTCCGCGCCCACGGCCAGCGCGATCTCCGCGACCCGCAGCCAGCGGCGCAGGTCGGTGCCCGGTTCGAGGCAGAGCGCCCACCGGGCGCCGGTGAACAGCGCGGGGTCGACCGACTCCGGGCCGGACCGTTCCGTCCCGCACATCGGGTGCCCGCCGACGTACCGGTCGCCGAGCGCCGCGCCCAGCGCGTCGAGCACCGGCACCTTGACCGACCCGAGGTCGGTGACCGTGGCCCCCGGGTCGACCCGCAGCCCCTCGAGCGCCCCGGCCATCACCGGCAGCGGGACGGCGAGGACGACGACCCCGGTGAGCTCCCGGGTGACGCGGACGCCGTGGTCCGCGGCGGCGTCGCGGGCCGCGGGGTCGACGTCCCAGCCCGACACCGGGCGGCCACCGGCGGCCAGGGCGGCGGCGAGCGACCCGCCGAGCTGGCCGAGCCCCACGACCGAGACCGGTGGGACCGGCATCGTCGGCACCGGGAAGGCCGGTGGCCCGCTGTCGTCGGGAGCAGGGTCGGCCATGATCTACAGGCTATGACCACCCCGCCGGACCCCGGGACCGCACTGCGGCCGAGCTTCGCCGTCCGGGCCGCCCGGATCGACGGGCGCTGGCAGTGCGAGCTGCTGGCCGCCGACGCCGACAGCGAGCTCCCGGCGCTGGAGCGGGCGCTCGGTGAGCCCGGGTCGCCCGGCTGGCCCGGCCCGCTGGTGGTGGTCGTCGACAGCCGGCTCTACTTCGTGGTGCTGCGGCACGGGCCCGGCGGCATGGTGCGCGCGCTGATCTCCGACGCCACCTTCCAGGAGGGGCTGCTGGCCGCCGAGGTGGTCGAGCGCTACGGCATCCCGGTCGACGCCGGCACCACGGTCGAGGACGCCTTCGACGACGGCGAGCAGGGCTGGCCCGGGGGCGACCTCGACGTCCTCGCCGACGCCGGGCTGCCCGCCGCCGAGCTCACCGCGCTGCTGGAGTCCGGCGAGATGTGGGCCGACGAGCTCGTGCTGGCCATCGCCGCACGGATCGGCTTCGCCGACGAGCTGCGGGCCGCCGCCACCGCCTGAGGTGTCCCGCGGACGGTCGAGCCCTGCCCCCAGCGGGGGGCAGCTCCCGACCGTCCGCACCATGTACCCGTGACCGACGACGAGGCGATGCTGCGGGCGCTGGAGCTGGCCGCCGCGGCCCAGGAGTGGGGTGACACGCCGATCGGCGCCGTCGTCCTCGGGCCGGACGGCGCGGTGCTGGCCGAGGCCGCCAACGAGCGCGAGAAGCGCGGTGACCCGACCGCGCACGCCGAGGTGCTGGCCCTGCGCGAGGCGGCCCGGCGGCACGGCGACGGCTGGCGGCTGACCGGCGCGACGCTGGTGGTCACCCTCGAGCCCTGCACGATGTGCGCCGGCGCGAGCGTGCTGGCCCGCGTCGCCCGGGTCGTCTACGCCGCGGACGACCCCAAGGCCGGCGCCGCGGGCTCGCTGTGGGACGTCGTCCGGGACCGCCGGCTCAACCACCGGCCCGAGGTCGTGGGCGGTCTGCGCGCCGAGGAGTCCGGCGCGCTGCTACGTGCCTTCTTCCGCGCGAAGCGGGGCCTGTAGTCTCTCCGGCGGTGGCGTGTCCGAGCGGCCGAAGGAGCACGCCTCGAAAGCGTGTGAGGTTCACAGCCTCCGTGGGTTCAAATCCCACCGCCACCGCAGCCGACGGCGGCGCCCGATCCACACCGGATCGGGCGCCGCCGTCGTCGTTCCCGGCCCCGTCACCCGGCGCGCGCCCTACTGGGCCCGGTCGGAGTCCACGAGCAGTCGGCCGTCGTCCCCGCGGACGAAGGTGAACGTGTGCTGCTCGGGCTCGCTGCTCCCGTTCTCCACGTACGTGACCGGCGCGGTGGCCGTCAGGGAGCCGTCGGCGGCCGAGACCGGCCCCAGCGTCACGGAGCTGAAGCGGTTCCAGAACCGGATGTAGCCCTCGCGGGAGATCGACCCGCGCAGCGTCGGACCGGTGCGCTCCCAGGCGGCCGCCGGGTCGCCGGGCAGCAGCGCGTAGTAGCTGGTCAGCGTCTGCTGCACCTCCGCCGCCGAGCCCGGCGCGGGTCCCGTGGGCGTGGTCGGGGTGGGGGCGGCGGAGGTCGTCTCGGTCGGGGCCGCGCTGGTCGGCGCGGCCGACGACGACGTCGCCGGGGTCTCCGACGGCTCGGGGGTGTCGGAGGGGGTGGGCGTCGACGTGGGCGTCGGCGTGGGCGCAGCGGACGACGGCGAGGGGGTGGGCGTGCCGGTCTGTGCGGCGGTCGAGCGCCCGTCGCCGTCCTGGCCGAGCAGGAACAGGACGACGCCGGCCGCCACCAGGACCGCGGTCAGTGCGGCGAGGAGCAGCACCCCGCGGCGCCGGCGCGGCGCGCGGGCGGGCGCCGGGGCAGGCGTGGGCGGCTGCGCCGGGGGCGCCGCCACCGGCTCGACCGCCGTCGGCGGCGGGTCAGGGGTCGCCGGCGCCGGCTCGTCGGGCGTCTCGACCAGCGGGGGAGGCGTGACGGGCACCGGTGCCACGACCGACCGCTCGGCCGGCGGCGGCACGGCCGGCATGGCACGGTCGCCCACCGCGCGGGCGTCGGTGAGCGTCGGCGGGATCGGGGTGCGCGCGGTCAGCACGTCGGTGACGTCGCGGCCCCGGCCGGCGGCCAGGCCGGCCAGCTGGTCGCGGACCTCGGTCATCGACGGGCGCCTGCCCGGGTCGGAGTCCAGCATCCGCATCAGCGGCCGGGTGAGCGCCCCGGCGTTGCGCGGCCGGGTGAAGTCGCCACCGGCGACCCGGTAGAGCATCTCCAGCGGGTTCTCGGTCATGCCGAACGGCGGTGTCCCCTCGAGGGCGGCGTAGACCGTCGCCCCCAGCGAGTAGACGTCGCTGGCCTCGTCGGGCTCCTGCCCGCGGGCGACCTCGGGGGCCAGGTAGGCCGGCGTCCCCTTGACCACGCCGGTCTGGGTGAGCGAGACGTCGCCGCGAGCCCGGGAGATGCCGAAGTCGGTGATCTTCACCAGCCCCTCGGCGCGGCCGCCCTCGCCGATGAGGATGTTGCCCGGTTTCACGTCGCGGTGGACGACGCCGGCGGCGTGCGTGGCGACCAGCGCGTCGGCCACCTGTGCGCCGATGGTGGCGACCTGCTGCACCGGCAGCGTGCCCTGCTCGGCCAGCACCTGCGCCAGGCTGCGCGAGGGCAGGTACTCCATGACCAGCCACGGCGTCCCGCCGTCGTCGACCATGTCGTAGACGGAGACCGCGTGCGGATGGGTGAGCCGGGCGGCGATGCGGCCCTCGCGCATGGCCGCCTCGCGGTGGCCGGCAGTGGCCTCGGGGTCGCTGCCGACCGGGATGAGCACCTGCTTGACCGCGACGTCGCGACCCAGCAGCTCGTCGCGGGCCAGCCAGACGGCGCCCATCGCGCCGCCGCCGAGCCGGGAGCGCACGAGGTAGCGCCCGGCCACCCGGGATCCCGGCGCCGTCACCCCTGGCCTGCCCGCACGCCCACCGGTCCGCCGGTCAGGCGGAGACCGGGGCGCCGTAACGGCGCGCGTACTCCGTCTGTGCTCCCTCGGGCAGGGCGTCGTAGAGCTCGGCCAGCTCGGCCAGCGAGCTCTCCGGCAGCTCGTCGAACAGCGACTCCCAGCTCGGCGGCTCGTCGTGCCCGCGGGTCAGCAGCAGCTCCCACGCCCGCGTCTGCCGGTCGCGCTGGGCCCGCTCGGCGACCATGCCGGACAGGTACTGGTCCTTGGCGGCGTCCTTCTCCGCGCGGGTGGCGTCGGCCGGGAGGTCGCTGGGGTCGGTGTTCTGCAGTGCGGTGACGATGGCCGCGACCACCTCGGGCCGCACCTGCTCGGTACTGCTCATGTCCTGTCCCTCCGGTCGTCGTGTGCGCGGCGGTCGCCGGCTGTCGTCGATCACTCAACCACCCCGGGGGCCTGCGGGCGCCCCGGGCGAGGGGGGAGCGGCGCGCGTCGGAGGAGCGGACCGGTACAGTGACCGACGCACTTGGAGGATTCGCCTAGTGGCCTATGGCGCTCGCTTGGAAAGCGGGTTGGGTGCAAGCCCTCGGGAGTTCGAATCTCCCATCCTCCGCAACAGGTCGTCGTCCCGGCGGCCGCCCCCTGTCCCACCGGGCGCCGGTCGTCCTCTACAGTGGTGGACGACCCCTCGTGCGGCGTCACCCTGTGAACCTCCCCAGGGCCGGAAGGCAGCAAGGATAAGCGGGCTCTGACGGGTGTGCGAGGGGTCCCTTGCGTCCTCCCACAGCTTCCTCCCAGGTTCGTGCGGTTCGATCCATGAACCGTCAACCTCGGGAGTGGACATGGCCGGTCGTCGCGTCTGGTGGATCACGGGTGGCGTGCTGGCGGTGGTCGCCGCCGGGGCCATCGGCGGGCCCCTCGTCTACGCCGCGCTGGAGGAGGACGCCGCGCCGGCGCGCACGGTGCAGGCCCAGCCCGAGGCCGCTGCCGCCACGACCAGCGCGCCCGCCTCGGGGGCGCCCAGCAGCGCCGTCCCGCCGACGCCCGACGTGGCCGCGCTCGACGGGACCTGGACCATCGCCGCCGACTCGTCGGCCGGCTACCGCGTGGACGAGGTCCTCAACGGCGCCGACGTCACCGTCGCCGGCACGACCGACCAGGTCACCGGCTCGGTGGTCATCGCCGGTGGCGACCTCACCGAGGCGGACGTGACCGTCGACGTCGCCTCGATCACCACCGACTCGGACCGGCGGGACGGCTACTTCCGCGATAACGTCATGGACGTGGCGGCCAACCCCACGGCCGTCTTCTCGGTGACCGAGCCCGCCGACCTGCCCGAGCTCACCGGCACCCCGGTGACCGTGCCGGTGACCGGGGAGCTGACCCTCGCCGGCGTCACCCGGCCGGTGCAGACCGAGATCGCCGTCGTGCGCACCGCCGAGGGCGTCGACGTCTCGGGCGCGGTGCCGGTCGTCTTCGGCGACTTCGGCATCGAGCCGCCGAACTTGGGCTTCGTCCGGGTGGAGGACCGGGGCCAGGTCGAGTTCTTCCTGCACCTGGCGAAGTGACGCGGCGCCCGTCCGTGCCGGGTCGGTGACGCACCGGCACGGACGGGCGAGGTGCGCCGGGACCGTCGGCACGGCCACGTAGATTCGGGGCGTGGCTCTGGCGCTCTACCGCAAGTACCGCCCGGCGACCTTTGCCGAGGTGGTCGGTCAGGAGCACGTCACCACGCCCCTGATGAACGCCATCGACAGCGGGCGCATCAACCACGCCTACCTGTTCAGCGGCCCGCGGGGCTGCGGCAAGACGTCGTCGGCGCGGATCCTGGCCCGCTCGCTCAACTGCGAGCAGGGCCCGACGTCGACCCCGTGCGGCGTGTGCGGGTCCTGCGTCGCGCTGGCCCCCGACGGCCCGGGCTCGATCGACGTCATGGAGATCGACGCGGCCAGCCACGGTGGTGTCGACGACGCCCGCGACCTGCGCGAGAAGGCGTTCTTCGCCCCGGTCAACAGCCGGTACAAGGTCTACATCGTCGACGAGGCGCACATGGTCACCACGCAGGGCTTCAACGCCCTGCTGAAGGTGGTCGAGGAGCCGCCGGAGTTCCTCGTCTTCGTCTTCGCCACCACCGAGCCGGAGAAGGTCCTCCCGACCATCCGCTCGCGCACCCACCACTACCCGTTCCGGCTGGTCCCGCCGAGCACGCTGCGCGGCCTGCTCGAGCGCACCTGCGAGGCCGAGGGCGTCACGGTCGAGCCCACCGTCTTCCCGCTGGTGGTGCGCGCCGGTGGCGGCTCGGTCCGCGACTCGCTGTCGATCCTCGACCAGCTGCTGGCCGGCGCCGGGCCCGAGGGGGTCACCTACCGCTCGGCGGTCGGCCTGCTCGGCGTCACCGACGAGGCGCTGCTCGACGAGGCCGTCGACGCCCTCGCCGCCTCCGACGCCCCCGGGGTCTTCCAGGCCGTCGACCGGGTGGTCGAGGCCGGCCACGACCCGCGCCGGTTCGCCACCGACCTGCTCGACCGGCTGCGCGACCTCATCGTGCTGGAGGCCGTCCCCGAGGCCAGCGGCAACGGGCTGCTCGACTGCCCGCCCGACCGGCTCGACCTGATGACCCGCCAGGCGCAGGCGCTGGGCGCGGCCACGCTGTCCCGGCTGGCCGACACGGTGCACGAGGGCCTCACGGAGATGCGCGGGACGACGGCGCCCCGGCTGCTGCTGGAGCTGGTCTGCGCCCGCATGCTGCTGCCGGCCACCGACGGCTCGGCCGCGGCGACCCTGCAGCGCCTGGAGCGGCTCGAACGGCGGATGTCGATCGCCGGTGAGCACGCCGGCCGCCCCGAGGTCGCCGGCGCACCGGGCCGCGAGCCGGTGCGCGAGGCGCCCCGGCCCGCCCCGGTGGCCGCCCGCGCCGCCGAGCCGGCGCCTGCGGCCGCACCCCCCGCGGCTCCGGCCGCCCCGGTGCCGGCCGCCGCAGCAGCCGCGGCACCCAGCCGGCCGGCCTACGTCCGGCCGTCCCAGGCCCGCGCGGCCGCGGCCGCCCCCGCCGCACCGGCCCGGCAGGCGCCGGCCGCGTCGGCCCCCGAGGGGGACGACGGCTGGCCGGTGACCGCACGCCCCGGCGCCATGGCGGCGTCCACCCCCGCCGCGCCGCCGGCGTCCCCGCCCGTCACCCCGCCGGCCGCGCCGGATCCGCGGACACGTCCGGCGGTCACCGACGCCGAGCCCGACGTCCCGCTGCCGCCCGAGCCCACCGACGACGAGGACTGGCCGCAGCCGGCCCGGGCCGCGGCGCCCCGGCCCGCGCCCGCCGCCCCGGCGCCGCGCGAGCCCGCCCGTCCGGCCGCCGATCACGCCCCGGCCCCCCGGGCCGCCGCGGAGTCCGCGCCCTCGCCGCGCGGTGGGGAGCCCACACCGCTGGTGTCGGCCACCCCGCCCGAGCCGGCCGGGGGCGACACCGCGCTGACCACCGCCGACGTCCGGCGGATCTGGCCCGAGCTGCTGAAGGTGGTCCGCGGGCACAAGCGCACCACCGAGGGGCTGATGAAGAGCGCCCAGGTGCACGACCTGGCCAACGGCACGCTCACGTTGTCGTTCACCTCGCCGGCGCTGGCCAAGATGATGGGCGACGACCTGAACCGGGAGATCGTCCGGCAGTCGGTCGAGGAGCTGCTCGGCGTCCGGTGGAAGGTCCAGACGATCGTCGACGTGCCGGGGCAGGCCCCGGCCGGCCCGGCGGCCACGCCCGAGGCCGCCCGCGCCGCCGCCGAGGCGGCGCAGACCGCCGAGGCCGACGAGCTCATGGCCGAGCGGGCCGCCGAGCCCGTGGCCGGCAGCGCGGACGCCCCCGAGCAGGACCCGCACGCCGCGGCCCTGCTGCTGCTGCGCACACAGCTCGGCGCCCGCCCGATCGAGGACTGACGAAGGACCCCCTCGCCCCCCACCGCACGCTCCGCGCGCGGCGGGCCCCTGCGAGGGGGCCTGACCCTCGCCGCACGGCACGCTCCGCGCGCGGCGGGCCCCTGCCTGCGAGGGGGCCTGACACTCGCCGCACGGCACGCTCCGCGCGCGGCGGGTCCCTGCGAGGGGGCCTGACCGTCGTGCCTCCGTGCGGTCGGGGTGGGTGCTGCGCCCGGCGGCGGCGGAGTGTCGGGGGCAGCACCTACTCTCGGTGCCATGGGACCCGGAGGACAGCCCGACATGTCGGCCCTGCTCGCGCAGGCGCAGCAGATGCAGCAGGCGCTCGCCGCCGCGCAGCAGCAACTGGCCGCCACGGAGGTGACCGGGTCGGCCGGCGGTGAGCTGGTCACGGTGACCATGACCGGCGACGGCGACATCACCGCGCTGACCATCGCCCCGGCCGCCGTCGACCCCGACGACGTCGAGACGCTGCAGGACCTGGTGATCGCGGCCGTCCGCGACGCGCAGCGCGCCGTCAACGAGCTCGCCGCCAGCACGATGGGCCCGCTGACCGGCGGCCTCGGCGGCGGCCTGGGTCTGCCCGGCTTCTGACCCACCGGGGTGCGCGGGCACCACCGCCCGCGCACCCCACCCCAGACGAGGAGAACCGTGTACGAGGGCGCTGTCCAGGACCTGATCGACGAGCTCGGGCGGCTGCCCGGGGTCGGTCCCAAGAGCGCGCAGCGCATCGCCTTCCACCTGCTGGCCGCCGAGTCCACCGACGTCGGCCGGCTGGTCGCCGCTCTCCAGCGCGTGCAGGCCGAGGTCCGCTTCTGCGTGACCTGCTTCAACGTCGCCGAGGGCGAGCAGTGCCGCATCTGCCGCGACCCCCGCCGCTCCCTCGACGTCATCTGCGTCGTCGAGGAGCCCAAGGACGTCGTGGCCATCGAGCGCACCCGTGAGTTCAAGGGCCGCTACCACGTGCTCGGCGGGGCGATCAGCCCGATCGAGGGCATCGGCCCCGACGACCTGCGGGTCAAGGAGCTGATGACCCGGCTGATGGACGGCCAGGTCACCGAGCTGATCATCGCCACCGACCCGAACCTCGAGGGCGAGGCCACCGCGGCCTACCTGGCCCGGCTGGTCGGGCCGCTGGGTCTGGCGGTCTCCCGGCTGGCCAGTGGGCTGCCGGTGGGCGGCGACCTCGAGTACGCCGACGAGGTCACCCTGGGCCGCGCCTTCGAGGGCCGCCGCCGCATCGACGCCTGATCGGCGTCCTCCGGCGGGTCGGGGGAGTGCCGCGCCGGTGAACACCCGGCGAGCGCCCCACGTCACACCGGCGAACGGCCGTGGTCACAAGACGATCACAGCCTCCCCGACGGTTCCGTCACGCACCGCTGGGTGTGTTACTCATGGCCGACCAACGGCCACAGGCGGCCCCGGCGGCGCGCCTGCGCGCGCCCGCGGGCCGTCTCCCCATGTAGAACGAGGTGGCGGATTGAACTCCGTGTCCAGGACTGGCCGGCGCATGCTGGCCACGACGGCGGGCATCACGGCGGCGGCGCTCGTGCTGTCGGCGTGCGGCGGCAGCGATGACAGCGGTGACGGCGGCGCGACCGGCGGCGGCGGTGGCGGTGGCGAGGCGCTGACCCTCGGCACCAGCGACAAGGTCACCACGATCGACCCGGCCGGCTCGTACGACAACGGCTCGTTCGCCGTCATGAACCAGGTCTACCCGTTCCTGATGAACACCCCGCTGGGCAGCCCCGACGTCGAGCCCGACATCGCGGAGTCGGCCGAGTTCACCGCGCCCACTGAGTACACGGTGAAGCTCAAGAGCGGGCTGACCTTCGCCAACGGCCACACGCTGACCTCTTCGGACGTCAAGTTCTCCTTCGACCGCATGGTCGCGATCAACGACGAGAACGGCCCGGCGTCGCTGCTCTACAACCTCGACAGCGTCGCGGCGCCCGACGAGACCACCGTCGTCTTCACGCTGAAGAGCCCCGACGACCAGGTCTTCCCGCAGATCCTGTCGAGCCCGGCCGGTCCGATCGTCGACGAGGAGGTCTTCTCGGCCGACGCGCTGACCCCGGATCAGACGATCGTCGACGGCGAGGCCTTCGCCGGCCCGTACTCCCTGACCGGCTACAAGCTCAACGACCTGCTGTCCTACGAGGCCAACCCCGAGTACAAGGGGCTGCTGGGCGCGCCGAAGACCGCCGAGGTCAACGTCAAGTACTACAGCGACGCCTCGAACCTGAAGCTGGACGTGCAGGAGGGCAACATCGACGTCGCCTTCCGCAGCCTGACCGCGACCGATGTCGAGGACCTCCGCGGCAACAGCGAGGTCAAGGTCGTCGACGGCCCCGGCGGCGAGATCCGCTACATCACGTTCAACTTCGACACCCAGCCCTTCGGTGCGACGACCCCCGAGGCCGACCCGGCCAAGGCGCTCGCCGTCCGCCAGGCGGTGGCCGACCTGATCAACCGCGAGGAGATCGCCGACCAGGTCTACAAGGGCACCTACACGCCCCTGTACTCCTTCGTCCCCGACGGCCTGACCGGCGCGACCACGCCGCTGCAGGACAAGTACGGCGACGGCGCCGGTGGCCCGGACGCCGACAAGGCGGCTCAGCGGCTGCAGGCGGCCGGCGTGCAGACGCCGGTCACGCTCAACCTGCAGTACTCGAACGACCACTACGGGCCGTCCTCGGGTGACGAGTACGCGCTGATCAAGGACCAGTTGGAGGCCACCGGCCTCTTCGCGGTGAACCTGCAGACCACCGAGTGGGTGCAGTACTCCAAGGACCGCACGACCGACGTGTACCCGGCCTACCAGCTCGGCTGGTTCCCGGACTACTCCGACGCCGACAACTACCTGACGCCGTTCTTCCTCACGGAGAACTTCCTCAGCAACCACTACAGCGACCAGCAGGTCAACGACCTGATCCTGCAGCAGGCCAGCACCCCCGACCCCGCCGCCCGCCAGGCCCTGATCGAGCAGATCCAGGACCTCGTGGCCGACGACCTGTCGACGGTGCCCTACCTGCAGGGCGCCCAGGTCGCCGTCACCGGGACCGACGTCTCGGGCGTCGAGGACACCCTCGACGCCTCGTTCAAGTTCCGCTACGGCGCCCTCTCGAAGGGCTGATCAGCTCCCGCTGATCGATCGACACACCGCACACGGCCCCGGGCGACCCGCGAACAGCGGGCCGCCCGGGGCTCCGCACGTCCGGACCTGCCCGCCGCGGGCAGGCGCGGTACTGATGGACTGGGAGAGATGACCACCACCACGACGGAGCCGGCCACCGAGGCCGGTGACCCCGCGGCCCCTGCGGCACGCCGGAAGCGCGGCGGAGGCGGTGGCCTCGGCGGCTACCTCCTGGTCCGCTTCCTGCTGATCTTCCCGACGATCTTCATCCTGGTGACGACCGTCTTCTTCCTCATGCGGTCCACCGGCGACCCGATCACCGCCGCCCTCGGCGGCCGGCTGCCGGCCGACCAGCTCGCCCAGCGGATCAGCGAGGCCGGCTACGACCGCCCGCTGCTCAGCCAGTACTGGGACTACCTCGGCGGCATCCTGCGCGGCGACTTCGGCACCACGATCAGCGACCGCACGCCGGTCACCGACGTGCTGAAGACCTTCGGTGCGGCCACCCTCGAGCTGAGCGTCTACGCGTTGATCGTCGCCTTCATCGTCGGCATCCCGCTGGGCATGGTCGCGGCCTACTTCCGCGACCGCACTCCCGACGCGCTGCTGCGGGTGTTCGCGATCCTCTGCTATGCCACGCCGGTCTTCTTCGCCGGCCTGCTGCTCAAGCTGGTGTTCTCCGTCTGGCTGGACTGGCTGCCGGTCGCCGGCCGCGCCTCCACCGGGGCCGAGATCCAGATGCAGCGGCTGGACAGCCCCACGAACATCGCGATCATCGACGCCCTCCGCACCGGCGACGGCGAGGTCGTCGGCGACGTCCTCCAGCATGCCGTCCTGCCCGCGATCGCGCTGGGGCTGCTCACCGCCGGGGTCTTCCTGCGGCTGGTGCGCACCAACGTCATCGGCACCCTGGGCACCGGGTACGTCGAGGCGGCCCGATCGCGCGGGGTCAGCGAGTCACGGCTGCTGCGCAAGCACGCCTACCGGCCCGCGCTCATCCCGATCATCACCGTCATCGGCCTGCAGATCGCCCTGCTGCTCGTCGGCGCCGTCCTCACCGAGACCACGTTCGAGTGGAAGGGCCTGGGCTTCCAGCTGGCCGAGTACCTGCAGGCGCGCGACTTCGTCGCCGTCCAGGGGATCGTCGCCCTGCTCGCCGTCATCGTCGCCGTCACGAACTTCATCGTCGACGTCATCGCCGCGCTCATCGACCCCCGAGTGAGGTACTGAGATGGCCACCGCCACCACCCCGCGCACCGGACGACGTCGCACCTGGCGCCAGCTGCCGGTCGTCTCGCAGCTCCGGCAGAGCGTCGGCCTCCAGCGCGGCATGCTCGTCGCCGGCCTGGTGCTGATGGGCGTCTTCGTCGTCACGGCCGTGTTCGCCCCGCTGCTGGCCCCCTACGAATACGGGCAGCTGCGCGACGCCGACGGCCCGTTCGGCGCCCAGGCCGCCCCCTCGGGTGACCACCTGCTCGGCACCACCGTCGGTGGCTACGACGTGCTCTCCCGGGTGATCTGGGGCTCACGCACCGCCCTGTACGTGATCGTCGTCGCGGTCCTGCTGTCGATCGTCATCGGCGTGCTGCTCGGCCTGGTGTCCGGCTACTTCGGTGGCTGGCTCGACCGCGTGCTGGTGGTCGTCGCCGACGCCGTCTACGCCTTCCCGACCCTGCTGCTGGCCATCGTCGTGGCGATCGTGATCAGCGGCGGGCAGTCGAGCATGTGGGGCGGCATCTTCGCCGCCGCCATCTCGATCACCGTGGTGTTCATCCCGCAGTACTTCCGGGTGGTGCGCGCTGAGACGGTGCGGGTCAAGTCCGAGGCGTTCGTCGAATCCGCCCGGGTGATCGGCGCCAGCAACTGGCGGATCATGACCCGCCACGTGCTGCGCAACGCCACCCGCACGCTGCCGCTGATCCTCACCCTCAACGCCTCCGAGGCGATCCTGACCCTCGCCGGGCTGGGCTTCCTCGGCTTCGGCATCGAGCCGACCAAGGCCGCCGAGTGGGGCTTCGACCTCAACCGGTCGCTGTCCGACGTCACCAGCGGTATCTGGTGGACCTCGGTCTTCCCGGGTGCGGCCATCGTGCTCACCGTGCTCGGCCTGACCCTGGTCGGGGAGAGCCTCAACGACCTCGCCGACCCCCGGCTGCGCAGCCGCCGCAAGGCCGCCGACACCACGCCCCCGCCGGCCGGCATCGTCGAGCCCGGCGGCGCCGTCGTCGCCACGGAAGGACAGCTGAAGTGAGCCACGCACAGGGGACGGACGAGCGGGGCACGGGCACCGTCGTCGACATCAAGGACCTGCAGATCTCCTTCGCCACCGACTCCGGGACGGTGGACGCCGTCACCGGCGTCACGCTGGAGGTGCGGGCCGGCGAGGTACTGGCCATCGTGGGGGAGAGCGGCAGCGGCAAGACCGTCACCGCGCGCAGCATCCTCGGGTTGCTCCCGGAGACCGCGCGGGTGCGCGGCGCCGTGGTGCTGTCCAGCAAGGACGGCGGGTCCTCCCAGGACGTCGTCCCGTTGCGCGGCGCGGCGCTGCGTGACGTGCGCGGCGAGGACGCCGCCATGGTCTTCCAGGAGCCGTCCACCTCGCTCAACCCGGTCTACCCCGTGGGCTGGCAGATCATCGAGGGGCTGCGCGCCCACGGGAAGCTCAGCAAGAGGGAGGCGCGGGCCAAGGCGGTCGACGTGCTGCGCCGGGTCGGCATCCCCGACCCCGAGGAGCGGATCGACCACTACCCGCACCAGTTCTCCGGCGGGCAGAAGCAGCGCATCGTCATCGCCCAGGCGCTCGTGCTCGACCCCGGCGTCATCATCGCCGACGAGCCGACCACCGCCCTCGACGTCACGGTGCAGGCCGAGATCCTCGAGCTGCTCCGCCGCTGCCGCGACGACTTCGGCGCCGCGATCGTGCTGATCACCCACAACATGGGCGTCGTCGCCGACCTGGCCGACCGGGTCGCGGTCATGTACCAGGGCGAGATCGTCGAGCAGGCCGACGTCCGCACCCTGTTCAGCGCCCCGGCGGATCCTTACACGCAGCGGCTGCTGGCGGCCGTCCCGCGGCTGGGGCAGGGCGTCGAGCTCACCCGGCAACGCGCGGCGCGCCGCGCGCCAGGATGGGCCGAGGCCGCGCCCGTGGTCGAGGCCCGCGACCTGCAGATCGTCTACCCGGGCCGGTTCCGGCGTCCGGACTTCACCGCGGTGGACGGCGTCAGCTTCGCCATCCGCCCGGGCGAGGTGCTCGGACTGGTGGGGGAGAGCGGCAGCGGCAAGACCACCATCGGCCGTGCCATGGCCGGACTGACCAAGGTCACCGGCGGGTCGCTGCAGGTGCTGGGCGCGGAGATGAACGGCTTCAAGGAGCGCGCGTTCCGGCCGGTGCGCGAGCGGATCGGCTTCGTCTTCCAGGACCCGGCGTCCAGCTTCAACCCGCTGCTCACCATCGCCGACGCGGTCGCCGAGCCCCTGGTCGTGCACAAGCGGGCGGACGACGCCCGGGACGCCCGGGCCCGGGTCGACGAGCTGCTGGAGGCGGTGCAGCTGCCGCGGGCCTTCGGGGACCGGTTCCCGCACGAGCTCTCCGGCGGGCAGCGCCAGCGGGCGAGCCTGGCCCGGGCCCTGGCGCTGCAGCCCGAGTTGCTCATCGCCGACGAGCCGACCTCGGCCCTCGACGTCTCGGTGCAGGCCCGGGTGCTCGAGCTGTTCGACGAGCTGCAGAAGAACCTCGGCTTCGCGGCGCTCTTCATCAGCCACGACCTCGCCGTGGTCGACCTGCTCGCCGACCGGATCGCCGTCCTCTACCGGGGGCGACTGGTCGAGGAGGGCACGGGCGCCGAGGTGCTGGGGGCGCCGCAGCACCCGTACACGCAACGGCTGCTGGCCTCGCTGCCGGTGCCCGACCCCGACGAGCAGGCCCGTCGCCGCGACACCTGGAACGCCCTCAGCGCGCAGGGCTGACGATCGGGGCCCTCTTCCGCGGGAGGGGCCCCGATCACTCCACGACGACGTCCGGGCCCTCGCGGTGGGCGCGGCGCACGCGCAGGCGCGCCACCTGCCCGAGGAGCTTGACCAGACCGGAGTAGCCCGGCGTCGGGCCGTGGTAGCCGAGGAAGCCGCGCGGCCCGGACACCATCTCGCCGGTGTGCAGGTCGTAGCGGGCCTGGTGCCACGGGCAGACCAGGCAGCCGTCGGCGTCCACGCTGCCCTGGGACAGGTCGGCCAGCTGGTGCCGGCAGCGGCGGGAGACCGCGGTGAGCCGGCCGTCGGCGTTGGCCACCGCCCACGGGCCGGCTGGGCGGACCGCGCCGGGGGGGAGCTCGGCGGCGGGGACGCGCTGGGGCTTCGGCACGGGTGCCTCCTGGTCTCGGTGGGAGCCCCCCTCCTACCCGGCGCAGGTACGGTCAGACGCCGATCGGTCGTGGACAACGGAACGCGGGCGCCGGGTCATGATCGCGCCTGCGGGCGCGTGATCGGCGACGATGGGCGCATGTCCCGCCTCGCCCGACTGCTCGCCGTCCTGCTCGCGCTGGCCGCCGCCCTGCTGATGACCGGCACCGCGCACGCCGAGCAGCCCGTCCGGCTCACCCAGCCGGTGACCGACCCGGCCGGGGTGGTGGGCGACACCGCGGCGGCGGAGGACGCGATCGAGCGGCTGCGCGCCCAGGAGGGCATCCGCCTCTACGCCGTCTTCGTCGACACCTTCGACGGCCTCGACCGGCAGGACTGGGCCGACGCGACCGCCGAGACGTCCGGCCTGGGGGCCGACGGCGTCGTCTTCGCGGTGGCCGTCGACCCCTCGGTCCGGTCGTACGCGGTCTCGCTCGACCAGCGGTCGCCGATCTCCGACGCGCAGCTGCGGGACGTGCTGGGCTCCGACGTGCAGCCCGCGCTGGAGAGCAGCGACTGGTCCGGTGCGGTGGTGGCGCTGGCCGACGGGCTCGCCGGCGGCGGCGGCTCGGCCACGGGCACCGGCTCGGCCGGTGCCAGCAGCAGCGGGGGCGGCGGCGGGGGAGCGGCGCTCGCCGTCGTCGCCGGCGTCGCGGTGGTCGGCGGCGGTGGGTACCTGCTCGTGCGCAACCGGCGCCGGCGCAGCGCCACCGCCGCGCAGGAGACCGCGGCCGCCCGGGCCGCCGACCCGTTCCCCGACGAGACGACCGAGCAGCTCACCTTCCGCGCCAGCGGCGCGCTGCTGGACCTCGACGAGGCGGCGCGCACGTCGTCGGTCGAGCTCGACCTCGCCCGCGCCCAGTACGGCGACGAGCCGGTGGCGGGCTTCGCCGAGGCGCTGGCCCAGTCGCAGACCGAGCTGCAGCAGGCGTTCGCGCTGCGCCAGCAGCTGGACGACGAGGTCCCGGAGGACGAGCCGACCACGCGCCGCATGCTGGCCGAGATCCTGCGGCTGACCGGCGCGGCCGACGCGCGGCTCGACGCCCAGGCCGAGGCCTTCGACCGGCTGCGCGACCTGGAGCGGAACGCCCCGCAGGCGCTGGACCAGCTCGCCCCGCAGGTCGGTGCTCTCGAGCAGCGGTTGCCGCAAGAGGAGCGCCGGCTGGCCGACCTGCGCAGCCGGTACGCCGACAGCGCCCTCGCCCCGGTGGCCGGCAACGTCGACCAGGCGCGCGCCCTGCTGGCCGCCGCCGGCGCCGAGATCGACGACGCCCGCGGCCAGCTGTCGGCCGGCACCCCCGGCATGGCGGTGGCCTCGCTGCGCACCGCCGAGGACGCCGTCGCCCAGACCGGCACCCTGCTCGACGCCATCGGCCGACTGGCCGCCGACCTCGACGCGGCGCCGGGCCGGCTGGCCACGGTCCGGGCGGAGACCCAGCAGGACCTCGCCGAGGCGCGCAGCCTGCTCGCCGGCCAGGGTGTGGACAGCGGCGAGCTGCCCGGGCTGGTCGCCCGCGCCGAGGCGGCGCTGGCCGCGGCCGACGCCGCGCCGGCCGGTCAGCGTTACGACCCGCTGGCCACGCTGCGGCAGCTCGAGGAGGCCGACATCGCGCTGGACCGGGCGCTGGGCACCGCCCGGGACGCCGCCACCCGCGCCCGCCGGGCCGCCGCCGCACTCGACCAGACGCTGCTCACCGCCCGGTCGGCGATCGACGCCGCGGGTGACTTCATCAGCACCCGGCGCGGCGCCGTCGGCCCGGAGGCCCGCACCCGGCTCGCCGAGGCCCAGCGCCGGCTGGACGCGGCCGTCACCGCCGGGCCGGCGGATCCGGAGGCCGCACTGGCCGAGGCCCAGCAGGCGGCCACGCTGGCCCAGCACGCGCTCGACCTGGCCCGCAGCGACGTCGACCAGTGGTCCGGTGGCGGGTACGGCGGCGGGCCCGGCTACGCGCCCGGTCCGGTGCAGCCCGGCTACGGCGGGCGCCCCGGGGTCGACCTGGGCAGCCTGGTCCTCGGCGGCATCCTGCTCGGCGGCGGGGGTCGCGGACGCGGGGGTGGCTTCAGCGGTGGCGGGTTCGGCGGCGGTGGCTTCGGCGGCGGTGGGTTCGGCGGCGGCGGCCTGGGTGGCGGCTTCGGCGGTGGAGGCGGCCGCCGGGGCTCCAGCGGCGGCTTCGGCGGCTCGGGCAGCCGTGGTCGGCGGGGCGCCGGCGGGGGCTTCTGACCCGGCCGGTCGCGAACCGATGGCGGGAGGGCTGGGGCGGGCCGGGCCGGTCGCCAGCCGCGATCGAAGAGTTCCGGAACTCTGTCTTGCCATCGGCGGCTTCCCGGGAGAAGCTGTGACCGCTCCCACACCCCTTCATCACGGGGATGCCACGACAGTGATGTGAGAGCGCTCCCACTGGGCGATGCGGCCCGTGGGTCCCCCGACGACAGGACGACGATGTTCTCGAATCACCTCTCGCGCAGGCGCGCCACGATCCTGGCCGTCTCGGCCGCCGTGGCGGTCGGCCAGCTGGCGATGAGCTCGCCGGCCTCGGCCAAGCCCGCCCCGACCCCGGCGCCCTCGCTCACCGCACCCGAGGCGGCCGTCCTCCCGGCCGACACGCGCTTCTACACCCCGCGACCCGACCCGGGCGCGCAGCAGCAGATCGCCGACCTCCAGAGGCAGGGGCGGTCGACTGACGCCGCCCTGATCGAGGCCGTGATCGAGACCCCGCAGGCGGTCTGGTTCACCGGCGGGACCCCGAAGGAGGTCCAGAAGGAGGTGCACCGCACGGTGACCCAGGCGCGTGCGCACAAGACCGTGCCGACGCTGGTCGCCTACAACGTGCCCGGCCGGGACTGCTCGCAGTACTCCTCCGGTGGAGCTGCGGACGATGCGGCCTACCGCGCCTGGGCCGACGGCTTCGCCGCCGGGCTGGCCAAGGCCGGCACCGTGACCGTGGTCATCGAGCCGGACGGGCTCCCGCTGATGCCCGGCGACTGTCCGGAGGGCACCTACGACGGTCAGTTCGTGCCGACCGACGAGGGTCGGCTGGCGGACATCAGGTACATCGGGGAGGCCATCGAGCGGGTGAACCCCGCCGCATTGGTCTACCTGGACGCCGGGCACACCGGCTGGCACAACGTCGCGAGCATCGCCGACCGACTGCAGGACGCCGGTGTCGAGCAGTTCCAGGGCTTCTCGCTGAACACCTCGAACTACCAGTACACGGCCAACCTGACGCAGTACGGCACCTGGATCTCCCAGTGCCTCGCGGTCCTGCCGGACGACTACACGCACGAGGTGGACCCGGACCCCTGCCCGAACCAGTACTGGAACGGCGGCCCGGCCAACGGCTACCAGGGTGTGGCGCTCGACCCCATGCTGGAGTGGAGCGACACCGCCACCGACCCGGCGGCCAACACCCTGGGCATCAACCAGCGGTTCGACGCACTGCTGGGTGACACCGTGCCGACCGAGCACTTCGTGATCGACACCAGCCGCAACGGGCAGGGCCCGTGGGAGCCGGCCGCGGATGCTGGCTACCCGGACCCGCAGACCTGGTGCAACCCGCCCGCCCGCGGTCTGGGTGCCCGCCCGCAGGCCCAGCCCGACGCCGACTTCCCGCTGCTGGACGCCTACCTCTGGGTGAAGACCCCGGGGCAGTCCGACGGTGAGTGCAACCGCGGGATCACCGGCAGCACCACCGACCCGGAGTGGGGCGGCATCACCGATCCCGCCGCCGGTGCCTGGTTCCCCGAGCAGGCCCTCGAGCTTGCCCAGCTGGCGGTGCCTGCCCTGCGCTGACCGCCAGCACCACCACCGAACGGCCCGGGGCGCCGCGTCACGACGACGCGGCGCCCCGGCGCGTCGAGGCCCGCCACCGCCGGGCGGCCGAGTCGGCCAGCAGCAGGAAGGCCTGGGCCTCGGGGGAGTGCCCGGGCCGGTCGAAGTGCGGCGCGGCGCTGGCGCCAGTGACCCGGCCGAGCTCGTCGAGCCGCTCGACCACCGAGCCCAGCAGCGACTCGCCCAGCTCACCGTCGGCGGCGGGCAGCCAGCCCTCGGCCGCGCCGGTCAGCGCGGCGTAGGCGACCATCGCGGCCACGTTCGTGTCCGCCGGGCCGTCCGGGTCGTCGAGGACGTCGCCGAAGAGCCCGTCGGGACGGCGGAGCGGGCGGCAGGCGGCCAGCAGCGCGCGCACCTCCGCGGCCAGCTCGGCGCCGGGAGCGCCCGGCAGCCGGTGCACCGCCCGGGCCGCGCCGGCCACCACCCAGCCGTTGCCGGTGCCCCAGGCGCGGGGGTCGGCCAGCCTGCCTGCGTCCTCGTCCCAGCGGGCCGCCCACAGCCCGGTGGCCCGGTCCCGCAGCCGCGACCGGTGGCCGCGGAACTGGGCCAGCGCCACGGCCGGCTCGCCCACGGCGACCAGGAACGGCACGACCATGAACACGCTGTCGGCCCACACCTGCCGGGAGCCGGTCAGGTGGAACAGCGTGCCGTCACCGGCGCGCGGTGCCCCGGTCAGCAGCCAGTCGCGCTGGCGCCCGGTGGCCGCGGCCAGGCCCGGGTCGCCGGTGCGCCCGGCGAGCAGTGCGACCAGCTCGCCGACCGCCCCGCTGTTCACCGCGCAGGCCGGGTCCAGCTCGGCCAGCCGGCCGTCGGGCAGCTGCCGGGCGACGGCGTCGTCGGCCAGCACGCGCAGCAGGTCCACCGCGCCGGCGTCCTCCAGTGCGGCGGCCGTGACCCCCTGGTCCCAGGAGTGGCGCTGCATCGTCAGCAGACACGACAGCACCCGCTGCCGGACGACGTCGTCCAGCAGCGGGTGCGGTGTGCCTCGGGACATGCTCAGAACGGGATCTCGGCGCCGTCCTTGAAGAACCGGCCGGTCACCGAGGCGGGCTCGGCGAGCAGCGCCAGGGCGCCGGCCGCGCTCTCCTCGACCGTGCCCGGCGCCTCGTCGCCGCCCAGGTCGGTCCTGACCCAGCCCGGGTCGAGCCCGTTGACGGCGACCTCGCCGCGGAGCTGGGCGGCCTGCACGATGATCAGCCCGTTGAGCGCGTACTTGCTCACCCGGTAGCTGGCGATGCCCGGCTCGGCGGCGCCGCTGATCGTGCCGGCGCCCGAGCCCACGTGCACGACCCGCGGCTCGGTGCCCGCCCGCAGCGCGGGGAGCAGCGCGACCACCAGCCGGTGCGGCGCCAGCAGGTTGACCTCGAGGGTCGCCTCCAGCGTGCCGGCCGGCTCGTCCTCGAACCGCTCGGCGTGCGACAGCATCACGCCGGCGTTGCTGAACAGGACGTCGAGGGCGCCCCAGCGCTGCGCCACCTCGGCGGCCAGCCGGGCGGGGGTGCCCGCGTCGGTCAGGTCGGCCACCACCGGGACGAAGGTGCCCGGCCCGCTGACCTCGGCGGCCACCTCGTCCAGCAGCGCGGCGTCCCGGGCGGTGCCCAGGACGTCGGCGCCGGCGGCGACCAGCCGCCGGGCCACCGCCCGGCCGACGCCCCGCGAGGCGCCGGTGAGCAGGACCCGGCGGCCGGTCAGGTCGACCTCCGTCACGCGCCGGCCTTGTGCTGGCGGATGACCTCGGCGTAGGCGTGCGCGCTGTCCTTGGGGGTGCGGACCTGGGTCTCGTAGTCCACGTGCACGATGCCGAAGCGCTGCGCGTACCCGCGGGCCCACTCGTAGTTGTCCAGCAGCGACCAGGCGAAGTAGCCGCGGACGTCGGCGCCGGCCTCGATCGCGGTGGCCATCGCCGCGAGGTGGCTGTGCAGGTAGTCGACCCGCTGCTGGTCGTGCACCACGCCGTCCTCGGCGACCTCGTCCGGCCACGCCGAGCCGTTCTCGGTGATGTACAGCGGCAGGCCCGGGGCGATCTCGGTGACCCGGCCGAGCAGCTCGGTGAAGCTCTCGGGGTTCAGGCTCCAGCCCATGGTCGTGGTCGGGCCGTCCTGCTTCTCCTCGCGCACGTCCTCGCAGCCGATGAACGTCGAGGGGCTCTTCGGCTCGTGGCCGCCGCTGACGACCGCCGCGTAGTAGTAGTTGATGCCCAGCCAGTCGATCGGGGTGTTGATGACCTCGAGGTCACCGTCCTGGACGGGCAGCGGCGCGCCGGCGGCGGCGAGGTCCTCGACGACGTCGGCCGGGTACTCGCCGGTGACGATGGGCGTGATGAACATGCGGTTCATCTGGCCGTCCTGCCGGCGGGCGGCGTCCACGTCGACGGCGGACTCGCTGGCCGCGTACATCGGCGTGAAGTTCAGCGTGATGCCCAGGTGGTCCGCGCCCTTGTCGCGCAGCACCCGGGTGGCCAGGCCGTGGCCGAGGAGCAGGTGGTGCACGGCCTTGGCGGCCGCGGCGGAGTCGGTGCGGCCGGGGGCGTGCGCGTCGGCGTTGTAGCCCAGCAGCGAGCTGCACATCGGCTCGTTGAGCGTCGACCAGTGCGGCACCCGGTCGCCCAGGGCGTCGTAGACGATCCCGGCGTAGTCGGCGAAGTACTTCGCGGTGTCCCGGTTGGCCCAGCCGTCCTCGTCCTCGAGGGCCTGGGGGAGGTCCCAGTGGTACAGCGTCAGCCACGGCGCGATCCCGGCCTCCAGGATCGTGTCGACCAGCCGGCGGTAGAAGTCCAGCCCGCGCTGCTCGATCGCGCCCTTGCCGGCGGGGAGGATGCGCGGCCAGGAGACGGAGAACCGGTAGGTGTCGAGCCCCAGCTCCTTCATCAGGGCGACGTCCTGGGGGTAGCGGGTGTAGTGCTCGACCGCGACGTCACCGGTGTCGCCGTTGAAGGTCTTGCCCGGGGTGTGGCTGTAGGTGTCCCAGATCGACGGGCCGCGGCCGTCGACGTCGTAGGCGCCCTCGATCTGGTACGCCGCGGTGGCGGCGCCGAACTCGAAGCCGGGCGGGAGGACGAGCCCGGAGGTGGCGGGACGCACGTCGGTGGAGGTCATGGCTGGTGGTGCTCCTCGCTGGTGGGTCGGTGGTACGGCACGCCGGGGGTGGCCGTGCCGGAGTCGTGGAGGTGGGGTGGGGGTGGGGGTCGATGCGCGGCGGGGTCGGCGGACCGGACACCAGCAGACTGCCCTGCCGCGCGCCGTCCCACAGCTCGTGGTCGACGGGACGCGGCAGGGCGTGCCCGCGCGGGGTCAGCCCTTGACTGCGCCCTGCATGATGCCGCCGACGATCTGCTTGCCCAGGATCGTGAAGACGATGAGCACCGGGAGCGTGCCCAGCAGCGTGCCGGCCATGATCACCGACTGCTGCGGGATGTAGCCCGAGCCCAGCCCGGCCAGCGCCACCTGCACGGTGGGGTTGGCGGTGGTCAGCGCGATCAGGGGCCAGAAGAACTCGTTCCAGGCGGTGAGGAACGTCAGCATCGCCAGCACGGCCATGGCCGGACGGGCGATGGGGATGACGATCGACCAGAAGATCCGGAAGGTCGACGCACCGTCGACCTTGCCGGCCTCCAGCAGCTCGTTGGGCAGCGAGGAGATCAGGTACTGGCGCATGAAGAAGACGCCGAACGCGCTGACCAGGGTCGGGAAGATGACCGCCTGCAGCTGGTTCACCCACTGCAGGTCCGCCACCATCATGAACAGCGGGATCACCGAGAGCTGGGTGGGCACCATCATCGTGCCGATCACCAGGGCCAGCAGCACGCCCTGGCCCTTGAACTGCAGCTTGGCGAAGGCGAACCCGGCCAGGGTGCAGAACAGCACGGTCCCCACGGTGATGGACCCGGAGACGATGACCGAGTTCAGGATCGCCTTGCCGATGGGTGCCTGCTCCAGCGCCTGCCTGAAGTTCTCGAACAGGCTGGCGTTGGGCAGGAACGGTGGCGGGGTCGCCGCGATGTCGGCGTTGGTGTGCGAGCCGGCGACGACGGTCCAGTACAGCGGGAAGATCGAGATCAGCGCGACCAGGGTGAGCAGCGTGTACGCCACCGGTCCGGGCTTGCCGGCTCGCGCGCCCTTGCCGCCCTTGCGGGTGACCGGCCGGTCGACCGGCTGGACGGAGGTGGTCTGGGTGCCTGGGAGGGCGATGGTCATGTCGGCTCCTACCGCTCGGCCCGGTTGCGGAAGCGGACGATGGCCGCGTTGATCCCCACGATGAGCAAGATGATCATGAACATCATCCAGGCGGTGGTGGCCGCCTGGCCGATGTGGAAGTTGCTCCAGCCCTGCTGGTACATCAGCAGACCGAGCGTCTGGTACTGCCCCGAGGAACCGCCGGAGGTCGAGTTGGTGGCCCCGAACAGCAGCGGCTCGCCGAACAGCTGGACGGCGCCGATGGTGGACACGACGACGGTGAACAGGATCGTGGGCCGCAGTGACGGGATGGTCACGTGCAGGAACTGCTTCCACTTGTTGGCGCCGTCGATCTCGGCGGCCTCGTACAGCTCGCCGGGGATCGACTGCATGGCGGCCAGGTAGATCAGCGCGTTGTACCCGGTCCAGCGCCACGTGACGATCGCGGCGATGGCGACCTGGCTGCTGACGGTGCCGCTCTGCCAGTCGATGCGGTCCAGGCCCACGGCCTCCAGCAGGGTGTTGATCAGGCCGTAGTCGCGGCCGAAGAGCTGGGAGAAGACGAGGGTGGCGGCGGCGATGCTGGTCGCGTAGGGCATCAGCATCACGGTGCGGAAGAAGGTGCGGCCGCGGAGCTTGTAGTTCAGCAGGTGCGCCAGCCCGATGGCCATGCACAGCTGCGGCACCGTGGCCAGGATGCCGATCGTGAAGGTGTTCCGGAGGGCGTTCCAGAAGAACTCGCTCTGCAGCAGGTTGCGGTAGTTCTCCAGGCCGACCCACGTGCCGCCGTCGATGTTGGACAGGCTGGTGCGGTGCAGGGACACCCAGGCGGTGTAGATGAACGGGTAGAGGCTGAAGGCCCCGAAGACGAGGAAGAACGGGGCGACGTAGGCGTAACCCCAGCGGTTCTCGGTGAGGCTCCTCCGGCGTCTGCGCGGTGCGGGGCTCGGGGCGGTCGACTTGGTGGCGGCGCTGGCTCCGGAGAGCTTCGCCGGGGCCTGGCTGGCGATGGTCATGCAGGACCTCGGGGTCATCGGTGACGGGCGGACCTGGGAGCGGGCCGTGGCCGGGGGCCGCGGACGGCTGGGGTGGCAACCGGCGCGGTGCCCGGGAGCGCACAGGCTCCCGGGCACCGCTGTCCTGGTGCTCGGTCGGGCTTGCTCAGCCGCCGATGGCCTGCTGCGCGGCCTTGATCGCGTTGGCGAAGCCGGCGTCCGGTGCCGTCCCGTTCGAGGCGACGTCCGTCAGCGCGGTGGTGAACGCCTCCTGGATCTGCGTGTCGTACGGACCGATGGGGGTGCGCTTGATGGCCTCGGCGGACTCGCCGAAGATCTGCCCGGTCGGCGCGTTGTTGAAGTACTCGTTGGTGGCGTCGACGACGGCCGGGTCAGCGGCGGCCTGCGGGCTCGAGGGGAAGTGCGCCGCCTCGACGAAGGTCTTCACCTGCTGCTCGGGAGCGGTCAGCCACTCGGCGAGGTCCTTGGCGGCCTCGACGTTCTTGCCGTCCTTGGGGACCCCGAGGAACGACCCACCCCAGTTGCTGGCGCCCGAGCTCTCGGTGCCCGGGAGCGCCGCGACGTCCCACAGGCCGGTGCCCGCGTCGCCCAGCTGGGACTTGATGTAGCCCAGCATCCAGGCGGGGCAGGCGATGGTGGCGAAGGCGCCGTTGCTGAACGCGGCGTTCCACTCCTTGCCGAACTGCTCCAGGTTGGCGGTCAGCCCCTCGGAGGCGGCCGTGCTGGCGTAGCCCCAGGCCCGCTTGACGCCCTCGCTCTCCTCCGGGATGGGGTTGCCCTCGGCGTCGTTGTAGGCGGTCTCGCCCTGGTAGACCGAGGAGGAGAAGATGCTGGCCGGGCTGTCGAGGAACTTGTTGGTGGACGTGCCCTGGTACTGGCGGGCGACGTCGAGGTAGGCCTCCCACGTCGGCCACAGCTCGCTGACCTGGTCACGCTCGGTGGGCAGGCCGGCCTGCTGGAAGAGGTCCTTGCGGTAGCACATGGCCTGCGGGCCGGTGTCGGTGCCCAGGCCGATGGTCTTGCCGTCCTCGGTGGAGGCCTGGCCCCACTTCCAGTCGTAGAAGTTGCCCTTGAGCTCCTCGGCGTTCTCCTCGGCGGCGAAGTCGACGAACGCGTCGCCGTGGTTGCGCACGACGTCGGCGATGAAGCCGATCTCGAGGCCCTGGATGTCGTCGAGGCCGGAGCCGGCGGCGAGGCGGGTCTGCAGCGACTTGTAGTACTCGGCCGACTCGGTGATGTTGTTCTGCTTGATCGTGACGTTCGGGTGGAGCTTCATGTACTCGTCGTAGAGACCCGCGTTGTCGAGGTCCATCGTCCCGAAGGTGCCGACCGTCAGGGTGACGGGGGCGTTCGGGTCGTAGGCTGCCGCGTCGGCGGCGGCGTCGCCGTCCGAGCCGCCGCAGCCGGCGGTGAGCAGCACGGTGGCGAGTGCCGCTCCCAGCGCCGCCTTGCCCTTCGTGGAGTGGATCAACTCTGACCTCCTGGATGGCCCCGGGACGACGCTCCGATGCACCGTCCGCCGGGGGCGTGAGAACGCTCTCACGGCCGTGACGGAGAGAGTGGTCTGTGCCACAACTGGGTGTCAAGTAACAGTTCGGCAACGTGCCGGGACCTGGTGCGGCGGGGGTCGTGTGCCCACAATGGGAGACCGCCGCCCGACCCAGGAGCCCCGTGACCGGACCCAGCACGCGCGTCTCCTCGCCCACCCTGGACGAGGTCGCCGTCCTCGCAGGCGTCTCGCGAGCGACGGTCTCCCGGGTCGTCAACGACTCCCCGCGGGTCAGCCCCGAGGCGCGCGAGGCGGTCATGGCCGCGGTCGCGGCGCTCAGCTACGTCCCGAACCGGATGGCCCGCAGCCTGGTCACGCGGCGCACCGACACGATCGCGCTGGTGCTGTCCGAGCCCGACGCCCGGATCTTCTCCGACCCCTTCTTCGCCAGCATCGTGCGCGGGCTCAACAGCGCGCTGGCCAGCACGGACATCAACCTGGTGCTGCTCACCGCCCGCGACGGGCGGGAGCAGGAGAAGGCCGGCCGCTTCGTGCGCCAGGGGCACGTGGACGGCGTGATCCTGATGTCGCTGCACAGTCACGACGTGCTGCCCGACGAGCTGATCTCCGCCGGGATGCCGCTGGTGCTCTGTGGCCGGCCGCTGGACGACCGGCCCGTCGCCTGGGTCGACGCCGACAACGCCGGTGGCGCGCGGCTGGCCACCGAGCACCTGCTCGCCGAGGGGCGCCGCACGGTCGCGACCATCTCCGGCCCGCGGGACATGGTCGCCGGGCTCGACCGGCTGACCGGGTACCGGGACGCACTCGCCCACGCCGGGCTCGCCCCCGACCCGCGGCTGGTCGTGGAGGGCGACTTCACCGAGGCCGGCGGCGCCCGGGCGATGGAGGAGCTGCTGGCGCGGGCCCCCGAGCTGGACGGGGTCTTCGTCGCCTCCGACCCGATGGCGGTCGGGGCGCTGCGGGCCCTGCGCGCGGCCGGGCGGAGCGTCCCCGGCGACGTCGCGGTGGTGGGCTTCGACGACGCGCCGGTGGCCCTGCGCAGCGACCCGCCGCTCACCACGGTCACCCAGCCGCTGGAGGAGATGACCCAGGTGATGATCGAGCTGCTGCTCGCCCAGGTCGACCGCACGACCGACGGCGTCCAGACCCGGGTCTGCCCCACCCGGCTGGTCCGGCGCGCGTCGGCCTGAGGAAGGCCCCCCGCCCCGCCGAGGGGTCCGACCGGGGGTCCGTGTCGCCGAAACGCGGGGGACACACGCCGTGTCTAGGTTCGTCGCATGGCGGACCTCTTCGACGGCTACCCGCTCGGGCAGGTCTGGGACGAGATGTTCTCGGCCCCCGGGCAGCCCCGGACGCCGTACACCGGGCTGTTCAGCTCCCTGCAGCCGATGTCGGGCGAGGAGCTGGCCGCCCGCGCCGACGTCCTCTCCCAGACCTACCGCGACGCCGGGGTCACCTTCGCCCACGCCGGGGAGGAGCAGCCCTTCCCGCTGGACATCGTCCCGCGGGTGATCGGCCACGAGGAGTGGTCGCTCATCGAGCGCGGGGTCGCCCAGCGGGTGCGCGCGCTGGAGGCCTTCCTCGCCGACGTCTACGGCGCGGGCGAGGTGTTCGCCGACCGGGTCGTGCCGCGCAGCGTCGTCACCACCAGCGCGCACTTCCACCGGGCCGCGCACGGTCTGGTGCCGCCCAACGGCGTCCGGGTGCACGTCAGCGGCATCGACCTGGTGCGCGACGAGGCCGGTGACTTCCGCGTGCTCGAGGACAACCTGCGCTCGCCCTCGGGGGTCAGCTACGTCATCACCAACCGGGCGGCGATGAGCTCGGTGCTGCCGGAGCTGTTCGGCGACCACCGGGTCCAGCCGGTCGCGGAGTACCCCGGCCGGCTGCTCGCCGCGCTCAAGGCCTCCGCGCCCGTCGGCGTCGCCGACCCGACCGTCGTCCTGCTCACCCCCGGGGTCTACAACTCCGCGTACTTCGAGCACGCCCTGCTCGCCCGGCAGATGGGCGTCGAGCTGGTCGAGGGGCGCGACCTGGTGTGCTCCGGCGGTCAGGTCAGCATGCGGACGACGGACGGCCAGCAGCGCGTCGACGTCATCTACCGCCGCATCGACGACGAGTTCCTCGACCCGGTGCACTTCCGCTCGGACTCGGTGATCGGCTGCGCCGGGGTGGTCAACGCCGCCCGCGCCGGCCGGGTCACCATCGCCAACGCCGTGGGCAACGGGGTGGCCGACGACAAGCTGCTCTACACCTGGGTGCCCGACCTGATCCGCTACCACCTGGGCGAGGAGCCCATCCTGCAGAACGCCGACACCTACCGGCTCGACGAGCCCGACACCGTCGAGTGGGTGCTGTCCTGCCTCGACGAGCTGGTGCTCAAGCCGGTCGACGGGTCCGGCGGCAAGGGCATCGTCATCGGCCCGCGCGCCGACGAGCGCACGCTGGAGGAGCTGGCGGTCAAGGTGCGCGCCGCGCCGCGCGACTGGATCGCGCAGAAGCCGATCGGGCTGTCGACGTCCCCGACGCTGATCAACGGCCGGATCGCCCCGCGGCACGTCGACCTGCGGCCCTTCGCGGTCAACGACGGCACCGACGTGTGGGTGCTGCCCGGTGGCCTGACCCGGGTGGCGCTGCCGGAGGGGGAGCTGGTGGTCAACTCCAGCCAGGGCGGCGGGTCCAAGGACACCTGGGTGATCACCCCGCCGCGGCCGGCGGTCGAGCCCGAGCCCGGGCACGACGTCACCCGGATCGAGTTCACCACCGCCGACCTGCCCGCCGAACCGCCCGGCCAGGACCCCGGCCCGCCCAACGACAACGCCCTCGCCCAGTCCCAGCAGCAGCAGCAGACGAAGGACCCCGTCCTCCTCACCCCTCGCGAGCCCGTGGCGAGCGTCTGGACGGGGCCCAGGGACGTCGAGGGCAGGGGGTCCTCCCAGTGCTGAGCCGGATCGCGGAGTCGCTGTTCTGGATCGGCCGCTACGTGGAGCGGGCCGACGACACCGCGCGCATCCTCGACGTGCACACCCAGCGGCTGGTCGAGGACCCCTGGATCGACGAGCAGCGGGCCTGCGCCAACCTGCTCGCGCTGATGGGGTCGCCGTGCGAGCCGGCCGACGCCGACACCGAGCGGGTGCTGGCCACCCTCGCCTTCGACCGCACCAGCCCCAGCTCGATCACCGGCGCGCTGTCGGCGGCCCGGGAGAACGCCCGCGGTGCCCGCGAGGTGCTGTCGGCGGAGATCTGGGAGTCGCTCAACGTCACCCACAACGCCCTGCCCCAGCAGCGCACCATGGCCCGCCGGTACGGGCCGCACTCGCTGTTCCGGTTCGTGCGTGAGCGCTCGGCGATGGTGTTCGGTCTCGCCGACGCCACGATGAGCCGCGACGAGAGCTGGCTGTTCCTGATCCTCGGCCGGTCGCTGGAGCGGGTCGACATGACCTCGCGGATGCTCTCGACCCGCGTGCTCGCCGGGGACGCGGCGCCGTCCTGGACGCTGGTGCTGCGCTCCACCGGCGCCTACGAGCCCTACCTGCGCACCTACCGCGGCGCGGTGAACTCCAGCCGGGCCGCGGAGTTCCTGCTGCTGGACCGGCTGTTCCCGCGGTCGGTGTTCGCCGCGCTGGAGCAGGCCGAGGGCTGCCTGGCCGAGCTCGAGCGGGCCAACGTCCGCGAGGGCCACCGGATCGGGGTCGCCGGCGAGGCGCACCGGATCGTGGGCCGGGCCCGCACGATGCTGGAGTTCATGCAGACCGACGAGATCCTGGCGAAGCTGCCCACCCGCCTCGACGAGCTGCAGCGCACCTGCTCGGCGGCCAGCGAGGCGGTCACCAACCGGTTCTTCACCGAGCAGGCGCCCCAGATCTGGGTGCCGGAAGGCGCGGTGTGAGCGTGCACCAGTCGCAGGGCCAGGGCGGGCGCGGGCAGTCCCAGACGCACGGCGTCCAGTCGCACATGCAGCAGGCGTCGCCGCTCCGCGCGCCGGGGGAGCGCTGGCGGCTGCAGATCGTGCACCGCAGCGCCTTCCGGTACGGCGGGCCGGTGCGGTCGTCCTACAACGAGGCGCGGATGACGCCGGAGAACAGCACCCGGCAGACGACGCTGCGCTCGCGGGTGGAGATCGAGCCCGGGGCCAGCGTGCACGCCTACCGCGACTACTGGGGCTCCACGGTCACCGCCTTCGACACCCACGGCCCGCACACCGAGCTGGTGGTGCAGGCGACGTCGGTGGTCGAGGCCGGGCCCGAGGCGCCCGTCGCCGACCCGGTCGACTGGGCCGGGCTGACCGTGCCCGACGTCCTCGACTCCTTCGGTGAGTTCCTGCGCCCGACGCCGCTGACCGCGATGGACGCCTCCGTCGTCACGGCCGTGCGGGAGGTCGTCGGTGACGCCGGGCCGCGGGAGGCCGCGCACCGGGTGTGCGGCTTCGTGCACGAGCACCTGGAGTACCTGACCGGCGCGACCAACGTGAAGTCCACCGCCATGCAGGCCTGGGCGACGGGCGCCGGTGTCTGCCAGGACATCTCGCACGTCTCGGTGGGGCTGCTCCGTGCCCTGGGCGTGCCGGCGCGCTACGTCTCCGGCTACCTGCACCCCCGGCGGGACGCCGCGATCGGGCAGTCGGTCACCGGCGAGAGCCACGCCTGGGTCGAGTGGTGGGACGGCGGGTGGTCCGGCTACGACCCGACCAACTCCGTGGAGATCGGCCCGCGGCACGTCACGCTGGCCCGCGGCCGCGACTACTCCGACGTCCCGCCGCTGAAGGGGATCTTCTCCGGCCCGAAGAGCGAGGGGTCCAAGGTCACCGTCGAGGTGACCCGGCTCGCCTAGGGCCGGTCGACGTCCGGCTCGAGGTTGCGCAGCGGGACGCCGACGGTGTCGGCGGGCGGCGTCATCGCGGGCAGGTGCTCGGTGCGGTCGGTCAGGCGCTCGTGCCACCAGCCGGCCGACCGCTGCAGCCACGCGTCACCGAGGTCGGTGAGCCGGCCGTCGCTGTGCAGCGCCGGCCAGCCGAGCGCCGTCTGCACGCCCAGCGCCATCACCGCGACCTTGGTGGCGACCCGGCGCCGGCGGTGCGCGGGGTGCACGTAGACCTGCCCGATCACGCCGGTGCGCCGGGTCCACCGCAGCGCGCCCACCTGGTCGCCCCAGCCGGTCGTGGTCGGGTCCAGCCGGCTGCGGTCGACGACGGCGCCGTCGGGGAAGGCCGTGCTGGAGAACGCGACCAGGTCGACCTGGTCGCCCTCGCCGGCGGGGAGGACCACCGCCCACAGGTGCGGGGCTCCTGGCGCGGCGGCCGGGGAGACCAGCACGCGGGACGGGGGGCGGCCGGTCACGGGGAGCTGCGCCTCCAGCTGCCAGCCGGCCGGCCGGGTGGCCGGGCCGGGCAGCTCGACCACCGTCCCGTCGGGGAAGTCGGGGCCCACGGTGCCGACGAGCACCGCCCCGCCCTCCGGCGCCGGGTACCGGGCGAACCAGATCGCCGCCCGGGCCGGTCCGGCGCCGGAGGTGGTCATGCGGTGCGACGCCGGCGGACCAGGCCGATCGCGGCGGCGCCGGCCAGGACCAGCGCCCCGCCGGTCGCGGCCATCGGCAGCACCTCGGTGCCGGTGTGGGCCAGGCCCGGGCCGGCCGCCGGGGCCGTCACCGCGAAGCTGGCCACGGCCTCGATGCCGCTGCTCAGGCCGGTCATGGTCACCGAGTGGGTGCCGGTCTCCAGTCCCGCCGGGACGGTGAAGGTGAAGGTGGCGACGCCGGCGGCGTCGGCCACGACGGTGCCCAGGTCGACCGGGGTCGAGCGCAGGACGCCCCGGACCACCTCGAACGGCTGGAAACCACCGAGCGAGATCGTCTGCGTGGCGCCGGGGGCGAGGGCCGCCTCGGCCACGACGCGGACGGCCGGCGGCGGGGTGGTCGCCGGAGCGCTGGTGGTCGGCGCGGGCGCGGGCGCGGGCGCCGGCGCCGGGGCCGGGGCCGGGGCGGGGGTGGTCGGCGTCGGCAGGGCCGGGCCCACTGCGCCGCCGACCTCGGCGAGGACGGGCGTGTCCCGCTCGGCGACGGTCTTCGCGATGGGGACCTCGAGGTCGACGGGCGCCGGGTCGAAGTCCGTCCCACCCGGGCCGCCGGTCTGCGCGACGCGGTAGTCGCCGGCCGGGAAGTGGTCGGGGAAGGTCGCGATGCCCCGGGCGTCGGTGGTCGAGGTCGCCAGGGGCTCGTCGCTCTCCTCGACCGGCGTCCCCGGCTCGCCGTCCGGGTCGGCCGCGATGATGATCGGACCGGTCGGGAGCCCGGGCCCGGGCTCGGGCTGTGCGAACAGCTCGAAGGTCGCACCCTCCAGGGAGCCGCTGCCGGTGAGGGCGACGCCGAGCGTGCGGTGGCCGCCGGGGGCGCTCAGCTCGACGCTGAGGGGTGCCCCCTCGATCCCGGCCGGGCCGGTGCGCCCGGAGACGCTGGCAGCCACGTCGGGGAGGACCACGTCCCCGCTGGTGGGTGGGGACACGAGGGAGACCGTGAAGTCCGTGTCGGGACCCAGGGACACCCAGTTGCCCAGCCCCTGGGCGGTCCCCTCGGGGTTGCAGCCCTGCCAGTGGTCCAGCACGCAGGTGAGGTCCGCCGCCGGAGCCGAGCCGGTGGCCGCCGCCTCCACACGGATCCGGGCGCCGACCGCGTCGACGCGGGCCGGTCCGCGGTCGTCACTCGCGGTGAGCTCCACGTGCAGCTTCCCGGTCCCGTAGTGCCCCCCGTCGGCGGCGGCGGCGGTGGTCGGCGCGACCGGGGGGAGGACCTCCGGGACGACCTCCTCGGTCGCCTCGGCGGGGGCCGTGGTGGGGGGCGTGGTGGGGGACTCGGGGGCCGCGGTCTCCTCGGCCAGGGCGGCGGGCGCCAGACCGGCGGACAGCGCCAGCAGACCCATCGTCACGGCTGCGGTCCGTCGGGCGGTCGGCTTGGAGAGATCGGCCAACGAAGGGCGGGTCATGGCGACACCTCATGTCGTCTTCCGCCGTCGGTCGGCGGGATCGAGGCGAGATGTTGCTCCCGGGCCTCGTCAAGCACCCGAGGGCGTCGGGCGTGTCGCACCGCGGAACGAGGAAGTACGCGTCACGCGGGACCGGTGGTGCCCGCGGGGCGGGGGAGGTGCACGGGGCGCGGCGCCGGGCCGTGGGATGCTGGTCGGCGATGAGCGCTCCGCTGAACCTGGTCAACATCGAGCGGGTGCACAAGGCACACGGCACGACCGTCATCCTCGACGACGTCTCCCTGGGCATCGCCGCCGGTGAGCGCATCGGCGTGGTCGGTCGCAACGGCGGGGGCAAGTCCACGCTGCTGGGCGTGCTCACCGGCACGCAGGAACCCGACTCCGGCCGGGTCACCCGCCGCGGCGACCTCGCGATGGGCGTGCTGGACCAGACCGGCACGCTGCCCGCCGGCACCACGGTGCGTGACGTCGTCCTCCCGACCTCCCGGTTCGCCCACGAGCACGAGTGGGCCGCCGACCCCGCCGTCCGCTCGGTGCTGACGGGGCTGGAGCTGGACCGGATGGGGCTGGACTCCCCGGTCGCCCCGATGTCCGGCGGTGAGCGGCGCCGCGTCGCGCTGGCCGCCCAGCTGATCCGCCCGCTCGACCTGCTCGTGCTCGACGAGCCCACCAACCACCTCGACGTCGAGGGCGTCGCGTGGCTGGCCGGCTACGTCAAGGCCCGGGCCGGTGGTCTGGTGGTGGTCACCCACGACCGCTGGTTCCTCGACGAGGTCTCCACGACCACGTGGGAGGTCGCCGACGGCCAGGTGCACGCCTACGAGGGCGGCTACTCCGCCTACACGCTGGCCCGCGCCGAGCGCGCCCGCATCGCCTCGGTCACCGAGGACCGCCGGATGAACCTCGTCCGCAAGGAGCTGGCCTGGCTGCGCCGTGGCCCGCCGGCCCGCACCAGCAAGCCGAAGTTCCGGATCGAGGCCGCCCAGGCGCTGATCGCCGACGAGCCCCCGGCCCGGGACAAGATGTCGCTGGCCAACTTCGCCGCCAAGCGGCTGGGCAAGACCGTGTACGACGTCGAGGACGTCACCTTCACCGTCCGCGGCCGCGGCGCGGTGGACGACGCCGACGACCCGGCCGGTCCCGCGCAGGCCGACGCCCCGGCGGAGCGCACCCTCTTCCGCGACCTGACCTGGCACGTCGGCCCGGGCGACCGGATCGGCATCGTCGGGGTCAACGGCGCGGGCAAGACGTCGCTGTTGAAGATGCTGGTCGGTGAGACGAAGCCCGACTCCGGGGAGATCGTCACCGGCCAGACGGTGTCCGCCGCCTACCTGTCCCAGCACGTCACCGAGCTGGACCGGAAGCAGCGGGTGCTCGAGGCGGTGCAGGACGTCGCCCGGATCGCCAAGATCGGCAACCAGGAGATCTCGGCGTCGACGCTGGCCGAGCGCTTCGGCTTCGCCGCCAACCGGCAGTGGACGCCGGTGGGCGACCTCTCCGGTGGCGAGCGGCGGCGGCTGCAGCTGCTCCGGCTGCTGATGGCCGAGCCGAACGTGCTGATCCTCGACGAGCCGACCAACGACCTGGACATCGACACCCTCACCGCGCTGGAGGACCTGCTCGACGGGTTCCCCGGCACGGTGCTGGTGGTCAGCCACGACCGGTACTTCGTCGACCGGGTCTGCGACACGGTCGTGGCCCTGATGGGCGACGGGTCGCTGGCACAGCTGCCCGGGGGCGTCGAGGAGTACCTGCGGCGGCGGGCGGCCGGTGAGGCGACGCTGCCCGGTGCCTCGACCGCGGCGGTGGGGAGCTCGTCGAAGCCGGCGGTCAGCGCGGCCGACGCGCGGGCGGCGCGCAAGGAGGTCTCCCGGCTGGAGCGCCGGATGCTCAAGCTGGACGGTGACGAGAAGAAGCTGCACCAGCAGCTGGCCGACGCCGCCACCGACTTCGCCCGGGCCGCCGAGCTGGACGCCCAGCTGCGTGCGGTGCAGGCCGAGAAGGAGCAGGTCGAGGACGACTGGCTCGCCGCGACCGAGATCGCCGAGGGGTGACCGGCTGGCGACGGTGCCCCCGCGCGGGGACCATCGCCCCATGACCGCGCCCGCGCCGCCCGCCTCCCGCGGGCGCCGCGGGCGGTGGCGGCGGCCCGGCGGTCTGGCGGTCAGCAGCGCGCTGGTCGCCACGCTGCTCGTGGGGCCGGTCGTCTGCCTCGGGGAGTCGGCGCCGGCCCGGGCGTCCGAGGTGGCCGCGCCGGTCCCGCGCGAGCTGCGGGAGTTCGTGGGCACCTGGGTCCCGCCGGTACGGGTCGACGCGCCCGCCCTGCTCGCCCAGGTGGCCGCCGCGGCCGGACCGGCGGAGGCGAGCGTGGAGGTCGTGGTGCTCGACGCCGCCGGGCGGACCCTGCTCGCGACCCCCACCGCCGACCGGCCGGTCCTCTCCGCCTCCCTGGTCAAGGTCCTCGTCGCCCAGCAGCTGCTGGCCCGCGAGGCCGCCGGCGTGGTCGAGCTGGGCCCCTCCGACGTCCCCCGGCTCGAGCGGGCGGTCACCGCGTCCGACGACCCCGCGACGAGCCAGCTGTGGGACCTCCACGACGGGGCGGCGCTGGTGACGTCCGCCGCGGCGTCGTTCGGGCTCACCGGCACGGCACCCCCGGACCGGGCGGGGCAGTGGGGGGAGTCCGTCACCACGGCCGCCGACGTGGCCCGGTTCCTGGCCGCACTCGCCGAGGACCCGGGGGCGCCGGGCGCGGCGGCCGTCCTGGACTGGATGCGGGCGGCGACCCCGGTCGCCGCCGACGGGTTCGACCAGCGCTTCGGCCTGCTCGCCGGCGGGACGCCGCCCGGGACCGCAGTCAAGCAGGGCTGGATGTGCTGCGTGGCCGGCCAGCGCCAGCTGCACTCCGCGGGGGTCCTGCCCGACGGCCGGGTGGTCGTCGTCCTCGCCGAGGCCCCGACCGCGACGTCCTGGGCGGCGCTGGTCCGGGCGGTCGACGAGGCCACCGCGGCGCTGGTGGCCGGCACGGCCGCTTGAGGCCGTGCCGGCCGACGGTCAGCGCTCGGCGCGGTTGACGGCCGAGACGATGGCGCGCAGCGAGGCGGTGAGGATGTTCTCGTCGATGCCGACGCCCCACAGCACCCGCTCGCCCACGGCGCACTCCACGTAGGAGGCGGCCCGGGCGTCGCCGCCGGCGGCCAGGGCGTGCTCGGCGTAGTCGAGCACCCGGACGTCGACGTCCACGCTGCGCAGTGCGTCGACGAAGGCCGCGATGGGGCCGTTGCCGCGGCCGGCCACGGTCACCGGCACCCCGCGGTCGACCAGCTCGACGCTGATCTGGTCCGGGCCGTTGCCCGAGGCGGTGTGCTCGTGCCCGGCGAGGGAGAACCGGCCCCAGGGTGCGGCCGCGTCGGGCAGGTACTCGGAGGAGAACGCCGTCCACATCTGCGCGGCGGTCACCTCGCCGCCCTCGTTCTCGGTGTGCCGCTGGACGACCGCGCTGAACTCGATCTGCAGCCGGCGGGGCAGGTCGAGGGAGTTCTCGGTCTTCATGATGTAGGCGACGCCGCCCTTGCCCGACTGGCTGTTCACCCGGATCACGGCCTCGTAGCTGCGGCCGACGTCCTTGGGGTCGATCGGCAGGTACGGCACCGCCCACGGGATGTCGTCCACCCCGACGCCGGCGGCCGCGGCGTCGGCCTTCATCGCCGCGAAGCCCTTGTTGATCGCGTCCTGGTGGCTGCCGGAGAAGGCGGTGTAGACCAGGTCGCCGCCGTAGGGGTGCCGCTCGTGCACGCCCAGCTGGTTGCAGTGCTCGACGGTGCGGCGGATCTCGTCGATGTCGGAGAAGTCGATCTGCGGGTCGATGCCCTGGCTGAACAGGTTCAGCCCCAGCGTGATCAGGTCGACGTTGCCGGTGCGCTCGCCGTTGCCGAACAGGCAGCCCTCGATGCGGTCGGCGCCGGCCCGGTAGCCCAGCTCGGCCGCGGCGACGGCGGTGCCGCGGTCGTTGTGCGGGTGCAGGGAGAGCACGACGGAGTCGCGGCGGGCCAGGTGGCGGTGCATGTACTCGATCTGGTCGGCGTAGACGGTCGGCTCGGCCATCTCCACCGTCGCCGGCAGGTTCAGGATGACCGGCTTGTCCGGCGTCGGCTCCCACACGTCGGTGACGGCGTTGCAGACCTCGACGGCGAAGTCGAGCTCGGTGCCGGTGAAGGACTCGGGGGAGTACTCGTAGCGGATCTCGGTGTCGCCGGCCTGCTCGGCCAGCTTGCGCACCAGCTGCGCGCCGTGGACGGCGATGTCGATGATGCCGGCGCGGTCGGCGTTGAACACGACCCGGCGCTGCAGCGTCGACGTCGAGTTGTAAAGGTGCACGATCGCCTGCTTGGCGCCGCGCAGCGACTCGTAGGTGCGCTCGATCAGCTCGTCGCGGGCCTGGGTCAGCACCTGCACGGTCACGTCGTCGGGGATCAGGTCCTCGTCGATCAGCAGCCGGATGAAGTCGAAGTCGGTCTGGCTGGCGGCCGGGAAGCCGACCTCGATCTCCTTGTAGCCCATCCGCACCAGCAGCTCGAACATGCGGCGCTTGCGGTCGGGGGTCATCGGGTCGATCAGCGCCTGGTTGCCGTCGCGCAGGTCGACCGCGCACCAGCGCGGGGCGACGGTGGTCACCTTCTCCGGCCAGGTGCGGTCGGGCAGCGGCACCGGCGTGAACGGCGCGTACTTGCCGATCGGCATCGGCGAGGGGCGCTGGGGGTTGCGGGCGTGCGGGTGGGACTCGTTCATGGGGGGCTCCTCTGGCGGGCTGCGAACAGCTCCTGGTGCGGTCAGCCAGCGCCCGGGGACGCGCGATCACCGCGGCGAGGGAGCCGACCTAGGAGAGGGCCTCGCCGCGGCTGATAAGCAGGAGGCTGCCGCGCATGCGGTCACGGTAGCAGCGGGGCGCGTCGACAGCAGGACGTCGGCGCCTGTGCCCCGGCCCCTGCCGGAGACGGCCGGGTCAGAACCCGCCGCTGCGGCGGAGGCGGATCGGGCGGCCGTCGGGGTCGTCGACCAGGCGGTACAGCGGGGTGGCCCACAGCCGGGTGGCCCGGGACAGCGTCTCGGGCCGGTGCGGCCGCAGCCGGCCCGGCGGCCGCGGACCCACCCGGCCGCCGTCGTGCCAGGCCTGCAGCGCGGCGGCGGACGCCTCGACGGCGGCGACGAAGTCGTCCGGGTCGAGCAGGTCGGCGTCCTGGGACCCGTCGGGGGCCCGGTCCAGGTGCTCGCGGGCCAGCGTGAGGCGCAGGTCCCGGGCGAGCACCCGGGCGCCGTCACCGAGCCCTCCCGGGTCGCGGGGCCCCCGCTCGTCGAGGGTGGCGTCCAGGACGCCGCTGGACAGCTCGCTGTCGTGGGTCCAGGAGCGCCGGTTGAAGTTGTCGCTGCCCACGCTGACCCACACGTCGTCGACGACGCACACCTTGGCGTGCACGTAGACCGGCGTGCCCTCGTGATTCTCCGGGTCGAACACGTGCACCCGACCGGGGCCTGCCCGGTGCACGGTGTCCAGCGCCTGCTGGCGGCCGACGTACTGCGGCCGCTCCGAGACCGCACCCTCCTGGTCGGGCACCCGCGGGACGACGACGACCAGCTGCAGCGCCGGGTTCTGCTGCAGGGCCGTGGCGAAGAGCTCGGCCACCTCCTTCGACCACAGGTACTGGTCCTCCAGGTAGACCAGCCGGCGGGCGCGGCGGATCGCCTTCGAGTAGCCGCGGGCGACCGACCGCTCGCCCTCCTTCGCGAAGTCGAACGCGGGCCAGACCTTGGGGTAGGTGCGCAGCGTCTGCACCTGGTGCGGCCCGCACTCCGGCGGCGGCGGGGGCTGGTCGGGCAGCGGGGTGGGGTCCATGTGCGACTTCCCGCGCAGCGCGAGCAGCTTGTCGTGCACCCAGGCGACCGGGTTCTCCGAGTCCGGGCTCGTGGGGTCGTCCCAACGCTCGCGGAACACGGTGTCCAGCACGCCCACGGCCGGCCCGCGCAGCTGCAGCTGGACGTCGTGCCACGGCGGCCGCTCCCCGTAGGCCGAGGACATCGACTGCGGCTGCGGGTCGCCCCGGTGCTCGCCGTCGTCCCGGCGGGAGTGGCACAGGTCGATGCCGCCGGCGAAGGCGACGTCGCGCTCGGGCCGGCCGACGTGCCGCAGGACGACGAACTTCTGGTGGTGGCTGCCCATCCGGCGCACCCGCTCGTCGAGGACGACGACGCCGCCGGCCTCCTCGATCGCCTGGTCCAGCGAGGCGTTCTCCTCCTTGCTGAAGCTGAGCCCGTCCCAGTGCGACCGCCAGACGAGGCCCCGCACGCAGACCCCGCGGCGGGCGGCGTCGGCGAACAGCTCGCCCACGGTCGGGCCGTCCTCGCGCAGCCGCTCGTCGGGGTCGCCGCGCCAGTCGGTGAAGAACAGGTGGTCGCCGGGCTCCAGGCCCTGGACCGCGGTGACCAGCCGGTCGAAGTAGGCCACGCCGTGGACCAGCGGCTCGACGAGGTTGCCCGCCGTCCACGCCGGGATGACGGTGTCGGGGTTGTCGCGTTCTGCGCCGGTGAGCAGCCAGTCCTCGGGGTCGGTCACGCGGTGATCCAACCGCGCCGGCCGCCGCAGGGGAACGGGACGTCACCCGCCCGCGCCCGACGGCGTCCCACCAGGTGAACGTGGGAGTGCCAGCGGTGAGACCGGTTGGTCGCCGCCGGTAGCCTGGGACCGTGGCCTTGGTCGTGCAGAAGTACGGCGGTTCCTCCGTCGCCAACCCCGAGCGTGTCAAGCGCGTCGCGGAGCGGATCGTCGAGGCGAAGAAGAACGGCGACGACGTGGTCGTCGTCGTCTCCGCGATGGGCGACACCACCGACGAGCTCCTCGACCAGGCGAGCCAGATCACCGCCGACCCGCCGGGGCGCGAGCTCGACATGCTGCTCACCGCGGGCGAGCGGATCTCGATGGCGCTGCTGGCCATCGCGATCTCCACCCACGGCTACGAGGCGCGGTCCTTCACCGGCTCCCAAGCCGGCGTGATCACCACGTCCAGCCACGGCAAGGCGCGGATCATCGACGTCACGCCCGGCCGGCTGCGCAGCGCGCTGGACGAGGGGTCGATCGTCATCGTCGCCGGCTTCCAGGGCGTCAGCCAGGACACCAAGGACGTCACCACGCTCGGCCGCGGCGGCTCCGACACCACCGCCGTCGCCGTCGCCGCGGCGCTGGACGCCGACGTGTGCGAGATCTACACCGACGTGGACGGCGTCTTCACCGCCGACCCGCGGATCGTCCCGAACGCCCGGCGGCTGGACACCATCACCTACGAGGAGATGCTGGAGATGGCGGCCTCGGGCGCCAAGGTCCTCATGCTCCGCTGCGTCGAGTACGCCCGCCGGTACGGCATCCCGGTGCACGTCCGCAGCTCCTACTCACAGCTCCCCGGCACGATCGTGGCCGGCTCGATGGAGGACCTCACCGTGGAACAGGCGATCATCACCGGCGTCGCGCACGACCGCAGCGAGGGGAAGATCACCGTCTCCGGTGTCCCCGACCGGCCGGGTGAGGCGGCGCAGATCTTCCGCGTGCTCGCCGACGCCGAGATCAACATCGACATGATCGTGCAGAACGTCTCCACCGAGGCGAAGCTGACCGACATCTCCTTCACGCTGCCCAAGAGCGACGGCCCGGCGGCCATCGCGGCGCTGGAGCGGGTCAAGCACACCGTCGGCTACACCGGGGTCAGCTTCGACCAGCACATCGGCAAGGTGTCGCTGGTGGGTGCCGGGATGCGCTCGCACCCGGGCGTCTCCGCCAAGTTCTTCGGCGCGCTCGCCGACGCCGGGGTCAACCTCGAGCTGATCAGCACCTCCGAGATCCGCATCTCGGTGGTCTGCCGCGACACCGAGGTGGACGTCGCCGTCCGCGCCGTGCACGACGCGTTCGACCTCGGCTCCGACGTCGAGGCCGTGGTCTACGGAGGTACCGGACGATGAGCACGCAGTTGAGTGGGCAGGGCACCTCCGACGGCCTGCGGGTCGGCGTCGTCGGCGCCACCGGGCAGGTCGGCGCCGTCGTGCGCCGGCTGCTCGCCGAGCGCGCCTTCCCCCTCGCCGAGCTGCGGTTCTTCGCCTCCGCCCGGTCCGCCGGCAGCACGCTGCCCTGGGCCGGTGGCGAGATCACCGTCGAGGACGCCGCCACCGCCGACCCCACCGGGCTCGACATCGCGATCTTCTCCGCCGGGGGCGCGACCTCCAAGGAGCAGGCGCCGCGGTTCGCCGCCGCCGGGGTCACCGTCATCGACAACAGCTCCGCCTGGCGCCGCGACCCCGACGTCCCGCTGGTGGTCAGCGAGGTCAACCCGCACGCGCTGGACTCGATCCCCAAGGGGATCATCGCCAACCCGAACTGCACCACGATGGCCGCGATGCCGGTGCTGCGGCCGCTGCACGACGAAGCGGGCCTGGTCCGCCTGGTCGCCAGCACCTACCAGGCGGTGTCCGGGGCCGGGCTGGCCGGCGTCGACGAGCTCGACGGCCAGGTCAAGGCGGTCGTCGACAAGGCTGCGGAGCTCACCCACGACGGGTCGGCGGTCAGCTTCCCCGAGCCGGTGAAGTTCGTGCGGCCGATCGCCTACAACGTGCTGCCGCTGGCCGGCTCGATCGTCGACGACGGCAGCTTCGAGACCGACGAGGAGCAGAAGCTCCGCAACGAGAGCCGCAAGATCCTCGGCATCCCGGAGCTGCGCGTCTCGGGCACCTGCGTCCGGGTGCCGGTCTTCACCGGGCACTCGCTGTCGCTGAACGTCGAGTTCGCCCGGCCGCTGTCGGTGGCCCGGGCGACCGAGCTGCTCGAGCGGGCGCCCGGCGTCCAGCTCACCGGCGTCCCCACCCCGCTGCAGGCCGCCGGCACCGACCCCAGCTACGTGGGCCGGATCCGGCAGGACGAGGGCGTCGACGGCGGCCGCGGCCTGGCGCTGTTCATCAGCAACGACAACCTGCGCAAGGGCGCGGCGCTGAACACCGTGCAGATCGCCGAGCTGCTGCTCGCCCGACGCTGACCGGTCCGGCCGTCCCCGGTCGTGCCCCGGTGCGCGTCGGGGTGCAGGTGACCGACGCCCTCGCCGTCGGCTGACGGCGAGGGCGGACCGGGGGGTCAGCCCGCCGGCGGCACGTGGCGCAGCGCGAACGACAGCGCCACCTCGACCTGGCGGATCGTCTCGGCGATCACCAGCGACCCGTGGCCGGCGTCGAAGCGGTAGACCTCGTGCGGCTTGCCCCGCTCCTCGAGCGCGGCCAGGTAGTTGTCGATCTGCCGGATCGGGCACCGCGGGTCGTTGGCCCCGGCCACCACGAGCACCGGCGCGGCGACGGCGTCCACGTAGGTCAGGGGCGAGCTGCGCACGTAGACGTCGCGGACCTCGTCGGGCGAGCCGCCGAACAGCGCCCGGTCGTAGGCCCGCAGACCCTCCATCTCGTCCTCGTAGGCGGCCAGGTAGTCGGCCACCGGCACCTCCGCGATGCCCGCCGTCCAGCGCCCGGGCTGGGTGCCCAGGCCCAGCAGCGTGAGGAAGCCGCCCCACGAGCCGCCGGACAGGATCGTGCGGGCCGGGTCGACCACGCCCTCGGCCACCAGGGCGTCGTACACCGCCGCGACGTCCTCGAGTTCGGTCAGGCCGGGACGGCCGGTGAGCGCGTCGCGCCATTCGCTGCCGTAACCGGTCGAGCCGCGGTAGTTCACGTGCACCACCGCGTAGCCGGCGTCGACGTAGGCCGCCCGCCGGGCGCGGTAGGAGTCGTCGTCCTGGGATTCGGGGCCGCCGTGCACCAGGAAGGCGGTCGCGTAGGGCGCCGGGCCGGCCGGGCGCACCAGCAGGGCGTGCACGTCGCCGCCGGGGCCGGGGACCCAGCGGTCCTCGACCGGGTACGCGGCCGGCGGCTCCTCGCCCGGGGCGGCCAGCACCACCGGGCCGTCGGCACGCCGGATCACCGGCGGCTCCTCGGCGTTGGACCAGGCCAGCTCGACGGTGCCGTCGGGGCGGGCGGTGGCCCCGCGGACGACGCCGCGCGGGGTCTCCAGCTGCTCGAGCCGAGCGCTGCCGAGGTCGTAGCGGTACAGCTCGCTGCGGGCGGCGTGGTCGTGGCCGACCAGCAGCGCCGAGCCGTCGGGGTACCAGCCGGCGGTGACGTCGCCGGGCAGGTCGAGCACCAGCTCGGTCTCCTCGCCGGTCGCGACGTCCCAGATCAGCAGCTCCTCGCGGCCGCGGCGCTCGTGGCCGACCAGCAGGCGCTGGTCGCCCTCGACGGGGGAGAAGCCCAGCGCGTGCAGGCCGCGGCCCTCGCCGTCCCACTTGTCGGCGACCAGGGACAGGTCGTCGGTGCGCAGCACCCGGAGTGCGGGGTAGCGGGGGTCACCGTGCTCGGAGTGGGAGAAGACCAGCAGCGTGTCGTCGCGGGACAGGGCGTCGACGCCGGCGGTGTCCGGGGTCGTGTAGAACGCCGCCGGGGCGCCGCCGACGGGCCCGAGCCACAGCTCGCTGCCGTCGTCGGTGGAACGGCCCACGGCCAGGTACCGGTGGCCGAGCTCGAGCCCGGCCGGGTACGCCGGGCCCACCGCGGGCAGCGCCACGGTGTCCGGGCCACCGGCGAAGGGCTGGGTCATCCAGACGCCGAACTCGTCGCCGTCGGTGTCGGCGAACCACCAGATCGTCTCGCCGTCCGGGCTCAGCGTGGCGATGCTCGTGCCGTTGGCGCGGTCGGTGACCCGCCGGTGCACATCGGTGTCGCGGTCCCAGACGTACTGCTCGACGACGCCGCTGACGTCGGAGGAGTAGAGGTTGCGCTGCGGGGCGTCCTCGGCCCACTCCGGCAGGCTGACCCGCGGGGCGCGGAAGCGGGCCTGCCAGCGGGCGGTGACCTCCTCGGGCAGGGCGGGCTGGTCGGGAGCGGGCGAGCTCGTCGCGGTCACCGCTGCATCCTCCCCCGCGGCCTGCCGGCCCTGCGCGCGGTGCCCCGGCGCCGGCCGGGGGTCACCTCCCGCCGGCGCCCGCTCCTGCCGGGGCCGTCGTCCGCCCGGCGGCCTTGGGGGGGACGGCGACGTCGGCGCTGCGGACGTCGCCGATCAGCTGCTCCAGCACGTCCTCCAGCGCGACCAGGCCGATGGTGCGGCCACCGTCGACCACCCGGCCCAGGTGCGACCCGGAACGGCGCATCTCCTGCAGCACCTCGGGCAGTGGCTCGCGGGGGGTGAGCTCGACGAAGGCCTTGACCGCCTGGTCGGGCACCGGCTGGTCCCGCGACGTCGGGCCGGTGCCCAGCACGTCCTTGACGTGCACGTACCCGGTGAGCTCACCGTCCTCGCCGCGCATCGGGTAGCGGCTGAAGCCGTGCTCGGCGACGACGCCCTCCAGCTGCCGGGGCGTGGAGGCCCGCGGGACGACGACCAGCGTCTCGACCGGTAGGAGCACCGAGCCGACGTCGTGCTGCTCGAAGGTGAGCGCGCCGGCGGCGAGCTCGCTGACCTCGGTGCCCAGCAGCCCCTCCTTGCGGGACTGGGTGATCATCGACTGGATCTCCGACCGGTCGAAGCTGGCCGAGATCTCGTCGGTGGGCGTCACGCCGAACAGCCGCACGAAGGCGTTGGCGACGACGTTGAAGAACCAGATGAACGGCTTGAGCACGCGCACCATGAAGGCCAGCGGCGGGCCGAGCACGATCGCGGCGTTGCTCGGGCCGGCGATGGTGATGTTCTTGGGCACCATCTCGCCGAGCACCATGTGCAGCACGGTGACAAGCGACAGCGCGATCACCAGCGCGATCGGGTGCAGGAGCCCCTCGGGGACGTGGACGGCGTGCAGCACCGGCTCGATCAGGTGCGCGACGGCCGGCTCGCCGACCGCGCCCAGACCCAGCGAGCACAGCGTGATGCCCAGCTGGGCGCCGGCCATCATCTGCGACACGTTGCGCATCGCGGCCAGCGTCTTCTGCGCCCGTACGGACCCGGCCTCGGCGCGCGGCTCGATCTGGTCGGCCCGTGCCGACACCAGCGCGAACTCCGAGGCCACGAAGAACGCGTTGCCCAGCAGCAGCGCCACCAGCACGAGCAGGCTCACGATGTCGCTCATGCCTGCGCCACCTCCCGCTCGCGGCTGGCGGTCGCGCCGGAGTGGCGCGACTCGTCGGTGAGGTCGGGGTCCTCCTCGACCGGCACCGGGGTGGCGCGCAGCCGGGACAGCCGACGGCCGTCGACCTCGGCGACGGTGAGCATCCAGCCCTCGATCGCCACCTGCTCGCCCACCTCGGGCAGTCGGCGCAGCCGCTCCACGGCGAACCCGGCGACGGTCTCGTAGCGGCCCTCGGGCACCGGGATGCCGGTGCGGTCGCGCACCTCGTCGGGCCGCAGCAGCCCGGACAGCACCCAGTCCTCGCCGTCGCGGCGCAGCTGGCGCAGCGGCCGGTCGGTCTCGTCGGTGATCTCGCCGACCAGCTCCTCGACGATGTCCTCCAGGGTCACGATGCCGTGGGTGGCGCCCCACTCGTCGACGACCAGGGCCAATTGCAGCCCCTGCTCGCGGAGCAGGTCCAGCAGCGGGTCCAGCCGCAGGGACGACGGGACGGCGAGCACGGGCGCGGCCAGCTCGCCCGCGGTGCGCTGCAGCCGTTGCTCCTCGGGGACGGCGACGGCATTCTTCACGTGCACGACCCCGGTGACCTCGTCGAGGTCGGCGCCGTAGACCGGGAAGCGGGAGTTGCCCGAGCGGATGGCGGCGTCGATGACGTCGGCGGCGGTGGCCGAGGCGCTGAGCGTCCAGAGCCGGGTGCGCGGGGTCATGACGTCGGTGGCGAACTTGTCGCGCAGGCCCAGCGAGCGGCCCAGCAGCCGGGCGGCGACGGGGGAGAGGTCGCCCTCCTCGGCCGAGCGGCGGGCGACCGCTGCCAGCTCCTCGGCGCCGCGGGTGTCGTCGAGCTCCTCCTTGGGCTCGAAGCCCAGCCGGCGCACGATCGCGTTGGCCAGCCGCTGCAGCGCGCGCACCAGCGGGCCGGTGACCGTGGTGAACAACCGCATGCCGGGCGCGACGAGCACCGCGGTGCCCAGCGGCCGGGCGATGGCCAGGTTCTTCGGGCCGAGCTCGCCCAGGATCATCTGCAGGAACGTCGCCAGCGCGATGCCCACGGCCACCGCGATCGGCGCGACGGCGCCCTCGGGCAGGCCGATCGAGGTGAGCACCGGCTCGAGCAGCCCGCCCAGGGCCGGCTCGGCGAGGAAGCCGACGATCAGCGTGGTGAGCGTGATGCCGAGCTGGGCGGCGGACAGCTGGGTGGACAGCCCGCGCAGCGCGGTGAGGACGCCGTCGGCGCCCTTGTCGCCGGCGGCGGCGGCCCGTTCGGCCTGCCCGCGGTCGACGGAGGTGAAGGAGAACTCGGCCGCGACGAAGAACCCGGTGAGCGCGGTCAGCAGCACGGCCGCGAGGAGGAGCAACCATTCGGTCATCAGGGACGCCAGTGCCCGCCGCCGGCTGTGCGGAAACTGTGCCGTGAACGACTCAGGGACCGCCCGGAGGCGGTCCCTGAGTGGCTGGTCGGGGTGACAGGATTTGAACCTGCGGCCTCGTCGTCCCGAACGACGCGCGCTACCAAGCTGCGCCACACCCCGAGGTGCGTCGACAACTGTAACCGACGCCCGCAGCGGGTTCGCAGGGGCCCGGCGCGGGCCCCTGGCCGGGGCTACCCGCGGGCGGTGAGCGTGAGCAGCGTGGCCTCCGGCGGGCAGGCGAGCCGGTAGGGGGCGTAGGGGCTGGTGCCCAGTCCGGCCGAGACGTGCAGCCAGGTGCCGGTGGGGTGACCGACCGTGGGCTCGGCCCAGCGGTGCAGCCAGCGCACGTACCGGCGGTCGATGCCGCAGTTGGTGACCAGCGCGCCGTAGAAGGGCACCCGCAGCTGGCCGCCGTGGGTGTGCCCGGCCAGCACCAGGTCGTAGCCGTCGCCGGCGAACCGGTCGAGGACCCGCGGCTCGGGGGAGTGCACCAGGCCGATCCGCACGTCGGCCGCCGGGTCAGCCGGACCGGCGACCTCGTCGTAGCGGTCCAGCTGCAGGTGTGGGTCGTCGACCCCGGCGAAGGCGATCCGGACGCCGGGCACGGTGAGCCCGCCGGTGGTGTTGGTCAGGTCCAGCCAGCCGCGGCTGGTCATCCCGTCGCGCAGCTCGTGCCAGGGCAGGGGCTCCCCGAACACCTTCCGGTGGTCCTTCTTGAAGTACTTCAGCGGGTTCTTCGGGGTGGGTCCGTAGTAGTCGTTGCTGGACAGCACGAAGGCACCGGGCAGGTCGAGCAGCGGCTCCAGCGCCCGCAGCGTCGGCGGGACGGCGTCCGCCCCGGCCAGGTTGTCCCCGGTCGTGACGACGAGGTCGGGCTCCAGCGCGGCCAGCCCGGCGACCCACTCCTGCTTGCTCGTCTGCCCGGCGGTCATGTGCAGGTCGGACAGCTGCAGCACCGTCAGCGGTGCCGAGCCCGGCGGGAGCACCGGCACCTGGAAGCGGCGCAGCGTCCAGCGGGTGCGCTCGACCAGGCTCGCGTAGGCGACCGTGGCGGCGCCGCTGGCCAGCACGGCGGCGGGGACGGCGGTGGTGGCACGCATCCGGTCAGCCTAGGGCGGGGCAGGAACTCCGTCGTCCCGCGCGCGGGTGAGGTGGCAGGCTGGCCGGCGTGAGCGAGCTCAAGGACCGACTGCGTACCGACCTGACCACCGCCATGAAGGGCCGCGACGAGCTGACCACCGCGACCCTGCGCATGGTGCTCTCCGCCGTGACCGCCGAGGAGGTGTCCGGCAAGGAGGCCCGCGAGCTGTCCGACGACGAGGTCCAGGCGGTGCTGCGCCGCGAGGCCAAGAAGCGCCGCGAGGCCGCCGAGGCGTTCGCCGGGGCCGGCCGCACCGAGCAGGCCGAGCGGGAGCGCGCCGAGGAGGGCGTGGTCGCCGCGTACCTGCCGGCCCAGCTCGAGGACGCCGACCTGACCGCGCTGGTCGCCGACGTGATCACCACGACCGGGGCCACCGGGATGAAGGACATGGGCAAGGTGATGGGGGCGGTCACCGGCCGGGTCGCCGGCCGGGCCGAGGGCGGCCGGGTGGCGGCCGAGGTCCGCCGCCAGCTCGCATAGCCCCCGGCCGGGCCGGACGCGACGTGGCCCGGACGCACGACGGCTCCCCGGTCGGGTGACCGGGGAGCCGTCGTGCGTGCAGGGCCGGATCAGCCGGGGAGGCCGTCACCGTTGGTGTCCGGGGGCTGGACCGAGTCCGCCGGCGGCGTGACCGGCGCGGGCTCCGGAGCCGGTGCCGGAGCCGGGGCGGGCGCCGGGGCCTGGGTGGTCGGCGGGGCCGGGGTCCGCGTGCGGCCGCCCGTCCCGTTGCTCACCCGGACCGTGACCACCTGGTTCGGCGCGACCTGGGTGCCGGCCGACGGGGAGGTGCCGAGGAAGCTCCCGGCCGGCTGGCGGCTGTCGACCCGCGAGACGACCGGACGCAGGCCGGCCTGCTGCAGCGCGGCCTGGCACTCGTCCACGGAGCCGCAGCCGGGGACGGTCTTGCGCTCGCCGACGGCGTACTTGTCCTCGCCCGGCGGGAACGGCACGGCCGGCTGGGCCTCCAGGATCGGGGCCATCGCGTCGTGCCAGATCTGCGCGGGCTTGCCGCCTCCGTAGCCACCGACCGACTCGATGCCCAGCGGCCGGAAGACCATGACCGTCCCGGTGTACTGCGGCGTGTACCCCACGAAGGTCACCGAGTCCTGGTTGTTCACCGTGCCGGTCTTGCCCGCGATCTGGTGTCCGGGGACGTAGGCGTTGCGGGCCGTGCCGGGGCTGCCCGGCTCGACGTCCCCGCGCAGGACCTGGTTGAGCGTGTTGGCCAGACCCGGCTCGACGACCTGCTCGCACCGGTCGCCCTGGAAGAGCGGCTGGCCGTCGTCGCCGGTGACCGGCTGCCCGGCGCTGGTGGTGATCGCCAGCAGCGGCGTCGGGGCGCACTTGACCCCGCCGGCCGCGATGGTCGCGTACGCCGTGGTCAGCTGCAGCGGGTTCACCGGCTCGGGGCTGTACGGGAAGGACCCGAGGTTGCCGTCGATCCACGTCTGCGCCGGGACCTGGTTGGGGGCGTCGAAGCTCATGCCCAGCCGCTCGGCCATCCGCACGGCCGGCTCCACGCTGCCCAGCTCGTCCTCGAGCGCCAGGAAGTAGGTGTTCGACGAGCGGACCAGGGCCTCGCCCATGCTGAGCGTCTGCGGGTAGTTGCTGCCCACGTTGCCGACCGAGTACGGCTCGCCCCGGGTCCCGCCATTCTTCTTGTACACCCGCGACACGTACGGCTCGGGGGTGGTGATGACGTGGTTGGCCGGGATGCCGGCCTCGAGCGCGGCCGCGGCCACGAACGTCTTGAACGTCGAGCCGGAGCCCTTGCTGGGGGTGATCCCGAAGTTGACCGACTCGCAGGTGCGGTCCTGGGTGCCGTCACAGCCGAAGCGGCGGTTGATGCTCATCGCCAGGACGTGGCCGGTGCCGGGCTCCACGACGTCGTAGACGCCGATCAGGTCGTTGTCCAGCGGGACGGTGTTGGCGACGGAGATGTCGCCGGCCTTCTGCATGTCCGGGCGCAGCGTCGTCTGGATGGTGTAGCCGCCGTTGGCCAGCTCGGAGTCGGTCAGGCCGAGCGCGCGGAGCTCGGTGTGGACGTAGTCGCAGAAGAACCCGCCGATGGTGGCGTTGGCGCAGCCGTTCGGCGGCCGGGAGCCCTCGGCGGTCTGGATCGGCGCCGCGGACAGGTCGGCCAGCTCCTGCTCGGTCATCGGCTGGTCGGGCTGCCCGCCCCCGCCGTGGCCGAGGTCGTGCATCCGCTGCAGCACCTGGTTGCGCCGGGTCTGCGCGGCCTCCGGGTACAGGAGCGGGTCGTCGTTGGTCGGGCTCTGCACGAGACCGGCCAGCACGGCCGCCTGGGGGAGGGTCAGCTCGGCGGCGCCCACGCTGAAGTAGGTGCGCGCGGCGGCCTCGATGCCGTAGGCGCTGTGGCCGAAGTAGGCGATGTTGAGGTAGCGGGTGAGGATCTCGTCCTTGGAGTAGGTCTGCTCCAGGGCGAGCGCGAGCCGGGCCTCCTTGAGCTTGCGGCCCACCGACTGCTCGGTGGCCGCCGCGGCCTCGGCCGGCGTGGCCGCGGTCTGCAGCAGGGTCTGCTTCACCAGCTGCTGGGTCAGCGTGGAGCCGCCCTCCTCGACCCCGCCGGCGGCCAGGTTCTTGGCCAGCGCGCGCAGGGTGCCCTGGGCGTCGACGCCCTGGTGCTCGTAGAAGCGGGAGTCCTCGATGTCGACGATCGCCTGCTTCATGATCGGCGAGATCTGGTCCGGCGTCACCGGCGTCCGGTTGTTCTCGTAGAACTCGGTGATCAGGCTGCCGTCGGCGGCCAGCACCTTCGTGTTGCCGTTCGGCGTCTTGTCGGTCAGCTCGACCGGCAGCGCGTCGAGCAGGGTCGTGGAGTTGCGGGCGATCAGGCCCGCTCCTCCGACGAAGGGCAGCAGCACGGCGGCGACCAGGCCGCCGGCGACGACCAGCGCGACCAGGAGCTTCGCCAGGGCGCCGACACGGGAGGGAGCAGACTCGGACATCGCAGGCCAAGGTACCTGTCGCGGGCCTCCGCGTGCCGTGCCCGAGACCCGACGCGCGGGCCCGCCGGGCGACGCGCCGGGGGCGCTCACAGTCCCGTCCCAGGAGCGCCCCCGGCGTCGCCGCCGCCGGTCAGTCCTTCGCGTACCGGTTGGCCCGGGCGAAGGTGCCCATGTCGTTGAACCGGACGCCGTTGGCGGCCAGCACCGGGTGGATGTCGCGCTCCATCAGCTGGCGCACGTAGAACGGGTCGGCCACGTAGAAGTGGTGGATCGGGTGCGTGCTGCCGAAGTTCGCGCAGAACACCTGGAACGGCGCCAGGTACCACTTGTTGAACACCTGGGTCTGCTGCAGGACGTTGCCCTGCTCGACGTCGCCCTGGTAGTGCATGTTGCTGGAGATGAAGTGCAGGCAGAAGCCGCGCCACACGTTCGGGCCCACCCACACGACGGTGAGCACGGTGAGGGCGTGCAGCAGCCCGGCGGGGACGGCGGCGCCCAGCCAGGAGGCCAGGTGCAGGCCGAGGAAGCCGTACCAGATGGTGATCGCGACCGGGGTCAGCCCGATGCTGGCCTTGAGGATGGTGCGCCGCCACAGCGCGTCCTCCTCGTCGACCGGCTTGGTCAGCACGATCCGGACCATCGCCGGCACGTAGGGGTCGAGGAGGCTGTACAGCCGCACCAGGCCCCACGGCTTGCCGTTGGTGATCGACACCTCCTCGATGTCGTCGGGCAGGCCCGAGTAGGCGTGGTGCCGCAGGTGCAGCCGGATCCGGTAGACCGGGTTGATCGTGTAGGGCCGGAACGCCCACACGGCGTAGAGCAGGGCGTAGCGCACCGCCTTGCGGCGGCGGAAGTAGAGCGCGTGGATCAGGTCGTGCTCGACCTCGTGGCCGATCGCGGCGAAGGCGGCCGACACGAGGACCGTGACGTACCAGGGCAGGACGCCGGTCAGGTACAGAGCGCCGCTGCCGACGAAGCCCAGCAGGGCCACGGAGAAGGCCGCCAGCCCCAGGGCGTCCTGGTGCCGCAGCCCCGGGTGGTCGCGCCGCAGCTCCTGCGAGCGCTGCCGGATCGCGGTGGTAATGACCTTCGTACGGGCCCGGTCGTCGGCGTCCATGCCGGTCAGGTCGACGGGGATCTCCACCGGCAGGTCCGCGGCCGCGGGCACCGTGCCGGTGCCGAACAGGCCCATCGGGGCCGGCGCGGTGGTGGTCGTGGCACCGGGCGGTGCGTCGAGCTCGGGCGCGGTGCTCATGCGTGTGTCATCCCTCCGACGGAACGGTCGGCCGGACGCTAACGGTGCGTCACGACCTCCGTCGAGGTGCGCGTGTGAACAGGGCACGAACCGGAGTCGCCGGGTGCGCAGGTGCACCGTGCGTCACGCCCGCCCCACCCGTCCCACCGGGAGGGGGAGGACGGCGGGCGGGGTCAGGCAGCCGGGGGGCGCAGCGGCAGGACCCGGCTGCGCGGGGTGCCGGTGCCGGTGTCGGCCTCGGCGGCCAGCAGCGCCCGGCCCATGACCCGCAGGCCGTCCAGGTCGTGCACGTCGCCGGCGGCGGCGGGCACGGTGCGCACCGGGACCTCGGGGTGCGCGCTGCTGAACCGGTCGGCCAGCCGCTGCTCGCGGGTGGCCACGGTCATCCGGTCGGCGTGCACGCGCAGCGCGCCGGCGGCCAGCTCGGCGCCCGGGCCGCCGGCCTCCAGGACCGCCTCGGCCGCGGCCTCGGCGCGGGTCGCCGACAGGCCGGTCGTCGCCGGGGGGTGCGTGCGGTTGACCACCAGGCCGGCCAGGGGCATGCCCTCGCTGGAGAGCCGGTCGACGAAGTAGGAGGCCTCCCGCAGCGCGTCCGGCTCGGGGGCGGCGACGACCACGAACGCCGTCCCGGGCTGGCGCAGCAGCTGGTAGGTGGCGTCGGCACGCTCGCGGAAGCCGCCGAACATGCTGTCCAGCGCGGAGACGAAGGCGGAGATGTCGTTGAGCAGCTGCCCGCCGAGGACCTTGCTGATGATCCGGCTGAACAGGGCGAAACCCGCGCCGACGAGCCGGACGCCGGCCCGGCCACCGGCCCGCGCGGGGGCGGTGAGCAGCCGGATCATCGTGCCGTCGAGGAAGCGGGACAGCCGGTTCGGGGCGTCGAGGAAGTCCAGCGCCGAATGCGAGGGCGGGGTGTCGACGATCACCAGGTCCCAACGGTCGCTCTGCCGCAGCTGCCCCAGCTTCTCCATGGCCATGTACTCCTGCGTGCCCCCGAAGGAGGACGACAGCGCCTGGTAGAAGGGGTTGTCGAAGATCACCTGCGCCCGTTCGGGCGTCGAGTGCGCGGACACGACGTCGTCGAAGGTCCGCTTCATGTCCAGCATCATCGCGTGCAGCTCGCCGCTGGCCCCCGGCGTCTCGACCAGCCGCGGCTCGTTGTCCAGCTCGACCAGTCCGAGCGACTGCGCCAGCCGGCGGGCCGGGTCGATCGTGAGGACGACGACCTCCCGGCCGGCCTCCGCCGCGGCCAGGGCCAGCGCCGCGGACGTCGTGGTCTTGCCCACGCCGCCGGAGCCGCAGCAGACGATGATCCGGGTCTCCGGGTCGCTGACCAGGGCGGCGAGGTCGAGGGCCGGGGCGGGCCCGGTCCGGCGGGGGGCGGTCACGCGGCGACCTCCGTCTGCAGGTGGCCGCTGAGCCGGTCGGCCAGCTCGAACAGGCAGCCCAGGTCGATGGGGGACGACGACAGCGGCAGCTCGACCACCGGACGGCCCAGCGCCTCGACGTCCCCGCGCAGCGCGTCCTGGGCCTGCCAGCGGCGGGCGTGCTCGACCGCCTCGGCGACCAGGGCGTCGGCGACGGCGGCGTCCCCGGGCAGGTGTGCCGCGGCCAGCGCGGGGAGCAGGTCGGCGCCGGACAGCCGACCGGCGGCGGTGGCGGCCAGGTCGGCGGCCGGCAGCAGCGGCTCGGTGGCCATGTTGACGATCACCGAGCCCACCGGCAGCCGCAGCGTCTCGAGCTCGGCGATCGCGTCGGCGGTCTCCTGCACGGGCATGTCCTCCAGCAGGGTCACCAGGTGCACCGCGGTCTGCGGCGACCGGAAGACGGCCATCACCCCGTCGCTCTGGCTCTTGATCGGGCCGGAGCGGGCCAGGCCGGCCACCTCGCCGGTGACGTTGAGGAACCGGGAGATCCGCCCGGTCGGCGGGGCGTCGACGACGACGGCGTCGTAGACCGGCCGGCCGTCCTTGCCGCGGCGGGTGACCGCCTCCTTGATCTTCCCGGTGAGCAGCACGTCGCGCAGGCCCGGGGCGATGGCGGTGGCGAAGTCGACCGCGCCCATCTTGCGCAGCGCGTAGCCGGCGCGCTTGAGGTTGTAGAACATGTCGAGGTACTCCAGGAAGGCGGCCTCGACGTCGATCGCCAGTGCCTTGACCTCGCCGCCGCCGCGGGTCACGGCGACCCGGCGCTCCTCGTAGGGCAGCGGCGGGGTGTCGAAGAGCTGGGCGATGCCCTGGCGCCCCTCGGTCTCCACCAGCAGCACGTGCCGGCCGTCGGTGGCCAGGGACAGGGCGAGCGCCGCGGCGACCGTCGTCTTGCCGGTGCCGCCCTTGCCGGTCACGACGTGGCACCGCACGGGCATGGGCTCGGAGGTCACCCCCAGGAGAGTACGAGCGGTCGCCGGGTCCGGCCCGGCGCGAGGCTGCGCTAGCGTCGCGGCATGAGCGAACCGGCCCGCCGTACCTGGGAGTACGCCACCATCCCGCTGCTGATCCACAACACCAAGGCGATCCTGGACTCCTGGGGCGTCGACGGCTGGGAGCTGGTGCAGGTGCTGCCCAGTGGTGACTCCGGCACCCAGCTGGTGGCCTACCTGAAGCGCCCCACGAACTGATGACCGCCTCCGACCAGCCCACGAGCTGGACCGCCCGGCTGGCCGAGCTCGGTGTCCGGCTGCCCCCGGTGGCCGCCCCGGTCGCCGCGTACGTCCCGGCCATCCGCACCGGCCAGCTGGTGTTCACCTCCGGGCAGCTGCCGTTCGTCGACGGCGGGCTGCGGCGCACCGGCAAGGTCGGCGGCGCCGTCGACATCGAGGACGCCGCCGCCGACGCCAAGGTCTGCGCCCTCAACGCGCTGGCCGCGATCGACGACCTGGTGGGCCTGGACGCGGTCGCGCGGGTGGTCCGGGTCGTCGGTTACGTCGCCAGCGCCGAGGGCTTCAGCGGCCAGCCGCGCGTGGTCAACGGCGCCAGCGAGTTCCTCGGCCGCGTGTTCGGCGAGGCCGGGCAGCACGCCCGCTCCGCCGTCGGCGTCGCCGAGCTGCCGATGAACGCCCCCGTCGAGGTCGAGCTCACCGTCGAGCTCCGCTGAACCCAGCGCCGTCCGTCCGTCCGTCCGTCCGTGGCGGGTGCGTCCGGGATCAGGTGACCTGATCGTGCGTGCTCCTGGCTCACCTCCGGAGGTGAGCCAGGAGCACGGCCGGTGAGCTCAGCTGATCCCAGCGCGCAGCGGGCGCAGCGCGCACCCGGCGCAGGACGCGAGAAGGCCCCGCTCCGGATCGGAGCGGGGCCTTCTCGCGTGACGGGTGGCTCAGCGCGCGCGGCGGCGCAGCCGGTCCTCGTCGAGGACGACGACGGACTTGCCCTGCAGCTGGATCCAGCCGCGGTGGACGAAGTCGGCCAGCGCCTTGTTCACCGTCTCGCGGGAGGCGCCGACCAGCTGGGCCAGCTCCTCCTGCGTCAGGTCGTGCTTGACGCGCAGGCCGTCGCTCTCGCGGCTGCCGAAGCGGTCGGCCATCTGCAGCAGCGCCTTGGCCACGCGGCCGGGGACGTCGGTGAAGATCAGGTCGGCGACCGAGTCGTTGGTGCGGCGCAGCCGGCGGGCCAGCACGCGCAGCAGCTGCTCGCCGATCTCCGGGTGCGCGGTGATCCACGGCCGGAGCATGTGGTTGGGCATCTTCGCCAGGCGCACGTCGGTGACGGCGGTGGCGGTGGCGGTGCGCGGCCCCGGGTCGAACACCGAGAGCTCACCGAACTGGTCGGAGGGGCCCATGACGGCCAGCACGTTCTCACGACCGTCCGGCGCGCGCCGGGAGAGCTTGATCTTGCCGGAGAGGACGACGTAGAGGCTGTCGCCCGACTCGCCCTCGTTGAAGACCACCCGGCCGCGGGGGAGCGTCACCGTCTCCAGGGCGCTGGCCACCGGCTCGGCAGCCTCCTCCGACAGCCCCTGGAACAGGCCGGACTGGGCAAGGACCTCGTCCACGTGCACCTCTCGAACGTCCTCACGGGTGCGATGGCGACCCGTGTTGCTGGTGAGTCTAGGGCTTGTGGTCCGCCTCACCAGTGCACTGCGTCACCGGACTGCCCACTCTGAGTGGCAGCCGAACATCGGACGTCGCCCGGGCGGGTGATCAGCCGGCGTGCCGGCCCCGCTCGGTCGGCTGTTCCGGCGTGCGGTCGGCCTGCCGGTCGGTGAGCACCGGCCGCGGCGCGGTGCGCGGGCGGCTGCGACGGCGCATCCGCCAGCGGGTCATCGCCCGGCGGATCCCCGAGTGCGCCAGCGTGCTGACCTCGGCGTCGGTGGCGGTGCCGAGGAAGTCCTCGACCTCGCGCTGCGACGTGGGGCGCCGCAGGGGCTCCTCGACCCGCTCCATGACGAGCAGGAAGGCGATCAGCAGCGGCGGGAACAGGATGACGATGAGGGCGACCACGGGCACCTCCTCGGGTCGTGCGTCCCCGGGCGGAGCGGCCCGGGAGGGTCGGCGTCGTCGTGCGGGCGGCGGGCGCTGCGGCCGGGGCCGGAGCACGCACCTGCGTCGAGTATGACGGGCGCCGCCACCCAGGCCCGACGCCTACCCTCACACGCGTGTCCCGGCCCGCCCCTTCGCCCGCCAGCCAGTCCGCCGAGTCCCCGGCCGACCCGTCGGTCTACACACGTCCCGCCCGGGCCCGGCGTCCCGGTCCGGTCGCCCGGCTGGGGGTCGCGCCGTTCGACCCGCAGGAGAGCCCGCTGGCCCGCACCCGCCGGGCCCGCCGGATGGCCCGCGAGCTGGCCGTGATCCACCCCGACGCGCACTGCGAGCTGGACTTCACCACCCCGCTGGAGCTGCTGGTGGCCACCGTCCTGTCGGCGCAGACCACCGACAAGACGGTCAACAAGGTCACCCCCGCGCTGTTCGCGCGCTACCCGGATGCGCACGCCTACGCCGGTGCCGACCGCGAGGAGCTCGAGACGGTCCTCAAGCCCACCGGGTTCTTCCGGGCCAAGGCGAACTCCGTCATCGGCCTGGGGCAGGCGCTGGTCGAGCGCTTCGACGGTGTCGTCCCGGGGCGGCTGGAGGACCTGGTCACGCTGCCCGGCGTCGGGCGCAAGACCGCCAACGTGGTGCTGGGCAACGCCTTCGGCGTCCCCGGGCTGACCGTCGACACCCACTTTGGCCGGCTGGTGCGCCGTTTCGGCTGGACCGCCGAGGACGACCCGGTCAAGGTCGAGACCGAGGTCGCGGGGATCGTGCCGAAGAAGGAGTGGACCGACTTCTCCCACCGGGTGATCTTCCACGGCCGGCGGGTCTGCCACGCCAAGAAGCCGGCCTGCGGGGCGTGCGGTCTGGCGGCCTGGTGCCCGTCGTTCGGGATCGGCCCGCTCGACCCCGAGGTCGCCGCGAAGCTGGTCAAGACCCCCGCCGCCTCGGACACCGAGTGAGCCGCGGCCCGCGCGCCCTGGCCGCTGCCCTGGCGGTCGGGCTGGCGCTGCTCACCGCCTGCGGCTCGGACGACGCCCCGGCCGACCCGCCCGCCCAGCCGGTCGCCGCGCTGGCCCCCTGCCCGGAGCAGCCGGACACCCCGGCCGCGGACAGCGACCTGCCGGCGGTCTCGCTGGACTGCCTCGGCGGCGGGACCCTCGACCTGACCAGGGCGCCGGGCGTGCCCACCGTGCTCAACCTCTGGGCCAGCTGGTGCGGGCCCTGCCGGGAGGAGCTCCCCCTGGTGCAGGAGCTCGCCGACGTCGCCGGTGACCAGGTGCGGGTGGTCGGGGTGGCCAGCAAGGACGGCATGCCGCAGGCCACCTCGTTCGCCGCCGACGCAGGCATCACCTTCCCCGGCGCGTTCGACGGCGACGGCGCGGTGATGACCGCGATGCGGCTGGTCGGTCTGCCGGCCACGGCCTTCCTCGCCGCCGACGGCTCGGTCGCCTTCGTGCAGGTCGGCCCGGTGCGCTCGATCGAGGAGTTCGAGGAGCTGGTGGCCACCCACCTGGGGGTGCAGCTGTGACCGGGCCCGCCGCCGACCTCGCCGGGCTGCCCGAGCACGTGCAGCGGCTGGTGACCAACGCCGGGCGGCTGCCGCGCATGCGCACCGAGCGGCCCTCGTCCACCGCGCGCCGCTCGGCCGTGCTGATCCTCTTCGGCGAGGGCCCGGCCGGCCCGGACGTGCTGCTGATCGAGAAGTCGCCGCACCTGCGCAGCCACGCCGGGCAGCCGGCCTTCCCCGGCGGCGGGGCCGACCCCGGCGACGAGTTCCCGGTCGGGACGGCGCTGCGCGAGGCGCACGAGGAGGCCGGGGTCTCACCCGACGGCGTCCGGGTCCTCGCCGTGCTCCCGGAGCTGTTCCTGGGGCACTCGGACAACCTCGTCGTCCCCGTCGTCGGCTGGTGGGACGACCCCCGCGAGGTGACCACCGGCGACCCCCGGGAGGTCGCCCGCGTGGCCCGGGTGCCGCTGGCCGACCTGGTCGACCCGGCCAACCGGTACCGGGTGCGCATCGCCACCGGCTACGTCGGCCCCGCGTTCGGGGTCGCCGGCATGGTCGTGTGGGGCTTCACCGCCGCGCTGCTGGACTCGGTGCTCACCGCCGCCGGCCTCGACCGGCCCTGGGACACCACCGACGTCCGCCCGCTCGCGACGCCGGCCGGCGGCCCGGAGCCCGGCCGGTTCCCCGGTCCCGGCGCCCCCGTCGCCGCGCCGACGGACGACGACGACGCGGCACGCGGGGCCGCCGCGCGTACGGTTCCGGGGCCATGAACTCCGCTGCAGCTCGCGCCCGAGGAACGCACCGGACCACCCTGAGCAGGGGGCCGGCCGGCGTCCTGCTCAGCGGTGCGCTCGTGCTCGCGGTGCTCACCGGCTGCTCGGACTCCGAGCCCACGCTGCCCGAGGTCACCCGGGCCACCTCCGCGGACGCCGGGGTCGTGCGGACCGCGCCCGACGGCGTCCAGGAGGTCACCCTGGAGACCGGCGACGACTACGCGTTCACGCCGGCCACGTTCACCGTCGCGCCGGGTCCGGTGCGGCTGACCGTGCGCAACACCGCGAAGCAGCTGACCCACAACTTCCTCTTCACGAAGGGGAAGGGTCCGGAGGAGATCACCGAGCAGATCCCCTTCCTCGGTCCGGGGGACAGCAAGACCATCGCGTTCACCGCCACCGCGCCGGGCGACCACCCCTTCGAGTGCAGCTTCCACCTCGCCCTCGGCCAGGTCGGCACCATGACGGTGAGCGCCCCGTGACCGGGCGCAGCGCGGCGTGCGCGGGCCGGTCCGGGACGGGAGCCGGCTGAGGTGTCCCTGCTCGACCTGGCCCTGATCGTGCTGGCGCTGGTCTTCGCGCTGTCCGGGTTCCGGCAGGGCGTGATCGTCTCCGTCACCTCCTTCGTGGGCTTCTTCGGCGGGGCGGTGATCGGGGCGCAGCTGTCCGGGCCGGTCTCCGAGGAGCTCGCCACCTCCTCGGTCACCCGGGTGTTCGTCGCGCTGGTCGTGGTCCTGGCCGGTGCGCTGCTGGGCCAGCTGCTGGCCGGCATGGTCGGCCGGGCGGTGCGCAAGCGGGTCACCTGGGAGCCGGCCAAGATGGTCGACGCCGCCGCCGGTGCGGTGGTCTCCGCGGCCGCCGTCCTGCTGGTGGCCTGGATGGTGGCGACCCCGCTGGCGAGCTCGCCGCTGCCGGGGATCGCGGGGCAGGTGCGGCAGTCGACGCTGGTGCAGGCGGTCGACCACACCGTGCCCCCGCAGGTGCGCTCGCTCTACGACTCGCTGCGGCAGGCCATCGACCGCAACGGCCTGCCCGACGTGCTCGACCCGCTCACGCCCACCGAGGCGCGGCAGGTGCCGGCGCCGGACCAGGCGCTGCTGGCCAACCCGGTGGTGGCGAGCGTGCAGGGCTCGGTCGTGCAGGTCCAGGGCATCGCGACCTCCTGCTCCAAGCAGATCGACGGCTCGGGCTTCGTCTACGCCGACCAGCGGGTGATGACCAACGCGCACGTGCTGGCGGGGGTGACCGCCCCGGAGGTGATCGCCGAGGGTGAGAGGTACGACGCCGTCCCGGTCTACGTCGACGAGGAGACCGACGTCGCGGTGCTCGCCGTCCCCGGCCTGCCCCAGGTGCCGCTGTCGTTCGCGCCGACGCCGGTCGACACCGGCGCCGACGCGATCGTCATGGGCTACCCCGGCGGCGGCCCGTTCTACGTCGGCCCGGCGCGGGTGCGCGACCGCGGCGAGATCAGCGGCCCGGACTTCCGCTCCACCGGCACCGTGCAGCGCGACGTCTACGCGCTGTTCGGGGAGGTCCGGGCCGGGAACTCGGGCGGACCGCTGGTCGCCCCCGACGGCACCGTGCTCGGCGTGGTGTTCGCCTCCGCGATCGACGATCCCGAGACGGGGTACGCGCTCACCGCGGCGCAGGTGATGACGGCGGCGACCACCGGGGCCGGTTCGAGCGCACCGGTGGACACCGGCTCCTGCGAGTGAGAGGAACCCGTCCTCCTCATCCCTCGCAAGCTCGGGACGAGCCTCTGGACGGGGCCGATGGCTGGTGGCGCGGCGTGATCGACCTGCGTCAGGGACTCGCCCAGCGGGCGATGGCCTCGGTGACCTCGGTGGGGGACTCCTCGTGCGGGAAGTGGCCGATGCCGGGGAGGGCGCGCCACTCGTAGGCGCCGGCGACGTAGCGGCCGGAGCCGGTGGCGGTCGAGGGCAGGACGTAGGGGTCGGCGGCGCCGTGCAGCTGGAGCGTCGGAGCGGTGATCGGCGCGGACATCCGGCGGGCGTAGCGCAGGCCGTCGGGGCGCAGCTGCGAGCGGCCGGCCCAGCGGTAGTACTCCATGGCGCCGTAGGCGGCCTGCGGGATGCGCGAGGCGGAGCGGTACCGGTCGACGGCCTCGGCGAAGTCGGTGGTGCTCGCCCACGCGGGCCCGGCCCAGCGGCGCATGAGGTCGGCGACGGGGTCGTCGTCGGCGCGGGTGAGCCGGCGCTCGGGCAGCCGGGGGAGCTGGAAGCGCAGGGCGTAGGCCAGGGCGCGCCGCTGCCGGGGGTCGGTGATCGAGGACCGCAGCCGACGGGGGTGCGCGGCGGAGACGACCACCAGCCGGCGGACGCTGCGCGGGTGCAGGGCGGCCATCGTCCAGGCCACCAGCCCGCCCCAGTCGGAGCCGACGACGACGGCCTCGGTCTCGCCCAGGGCCCGGACGACGGCGGCGGCGTCGGCGGCCGCGGTGGGCAGGTCGTAGCCGCGCGGGGGCTTGTCGCTGGCGCCGAAGCCGCGCAGGTCGGGGGCGACGACCCGGAACCCGGCCGCAGCCAGGCCGGTCAGCTGGTGCCGCCAGGTCCACCAGAACTGGGGGAAGCCGTGCAGGAGCAGGACGAGCGGCCCGCTGCCGGCCTCGGCGGCGTGCAGCCGGACGCCGTTGGCCGAGACGTCCCGGTGCGCCCAGGGGCCGGGCAGCAGGACGCTGGTGGCGTCGGGCTGCCCGGCCCCTGGGTCGGTCACGGTCGCTGCGGGCGCGAGGTCAGCGCAGCGGGGCGTGCGGGTCGGCGACGACGACCTTGCCGTTGCGCACGGTGGGGAGGTCGTGCTGACGCTGGCCGGGGGCCTCGCGGCGGGCCAGGTCGGGCAGGTCGTGCAGCGTCTCCAGCGTCTTCTCCGGCTTCTGGATCTTCTTGACCTGGCGGTAGCCGATGAAGGCCACGACCGCGGCCACCACGACCAGCAACGCGAAGACGATCAGGAACGCCGCCCAGCGGGGGAGCCACTCGGCGAGCAGCTCGGCCAGGAAGAAGAAGAAGAAGAAACCGGCGAACAGGAGCATCGCGCCGGCGGCGGCGAAGGCCGCGGCACCGATGCCGCCGCGCTTGGCGGAGGTGGTGAGCTCGGTCTTGGCGAGCTCGATCTCCGAACGGATCAGCGTGGACATGTCGGCCATCGCGCTCTTGGCGAGCGTGCCGACCGACGGTTCGGTCGGGCCCGTGGGCCGACCCGCCAGCTGGGTCGTCGAGACACTGTGGGCCACGGGTGGCTCCTCTCTGATCTGCGCCGGGTGCGACGCGTTCCTCCGGTGATCGTGCCGCATGATCGCCGCGCCCGCCGGTCCGGATCACCCGCTCGTGGCGCATCTCGCCCTCGGCGGTCAGGCGACGTCGCAGCGGCAGCCGCAGTCGGCCACGTGCGGGACGGCGTTCTCCCGGGCCGACAAGGGTGCTGACGGGAACAGCAGCGCGTCGCACCCGGCCGGGCAGGTGCACGTCGGTGCCCAGGTGTCGGTGGGTCGCCGGGCTCCCTCCTCGGCCAGCCGCCGCTGCTCGGCCCAGGCGGCCTGCCGCCGGGCCCGGGCCCGGGCCTGCGGCGCATCGCCCGGCTGCGGCACCTGGTGGTCGGACGGTTCGCCGCGTCGGGTCCGGCGGTGGTCCCGGGCCCGCCGGTCGCGGTCGAACGTGTACCAGGGACGCGGCCGGCTGTACCGGACCTCGTCGTGCCACCAGCCCTCGTCGCCGTACCGGGTGTCCAGGTGTGCCGGGAAGCGCCGGCCGGCCATGTCGCGGACGGCGTTGCCCGCCATGCCGCCGACCTCGTCGCCGGCGTCGTCGAGGAGGGCCAGCCGGAGCCCGGCGAGTCGGGCGGCGCGCATGAGCACCGTCGCCGGGAGGTCGCGATCACCGGTCTCTGCCCGCGCGACAGCTCCGCTGCTCACCGAGAGGGCGTCGGCGAGCTCCCGCTGGGACAGGTCAGCCGCCCGGCGGATGCGTCGCACCCAGGCGCTGAGCTGTGATCGGCCCCGCAGTTCGTCGTCGCCCACGAGGTCGACGATGGCGCGTCGAGGCGGTCCCGTGGGGCGGCTCGACGCGAGCTGTGGACAGACGAGGGAGGAAGGGCCGAGGCGGTCACGTGCCCCTGGCGGGAGTCGTGCTCTGCTCACCAGGGTGAGCAGAGCACGACTGCCGCGGGCGGTGACCCCGGAGACCACGGCCGAGGAGCCAGGCGACCCTGGCCTGTGTCCGGGCTGCCCGGGCTGGCCTCGTCGGCGCGCCCCCGGACGGACGCGGGGGCGCGGCGACGATGCGCGCCTCAGTCCTCGCTGGAGGTGGCCGGGAGCTTGGCGCTGATCAGGTCCATCACCGAGGAGTCGGTCAGCGTCGAGACGTCGCCGAGCTCGCGGTTCTCCGCGATGTCGCGCAGCAGCCGGCGCATGATCTTGCCCGAGCGGGTCTTGGGCAGCTCGGCGACGACCATGATCTGGCGCGGGCTGGCGATCGGGCCGATCTCCTTGCGGACGTGCTGCCGCAGGACCTTGACCAGGTCCTCGCCGGAGTCGACCGCGTCCCCGCGCAGGATCACGAACGCGACGATGCCCTGGCCGGTGGTCGGGTCGGTCGCGCCCACGACGGCGGCCTCGGCCACCGTCGGGTGGCTGACCAGCGCCGACTCGACCTCGGTGGTGGAGATGCGGTGCCCGGACACGTTCATGACGTCGTCGACCCGGCCGAGCAGCCAGATGTCGCCGTCCTCGTCGAGCTTGGCGCCGTCGCCGGCGAAGTAGACGCCCTCGCCGTACCGGCTCCAGTACGTGTCCTTGTACCGCTCGTCGTCGCCCCAGATGGTGCGCAGCATCGACGGCCAGGGCTCGGTGAGCACCAGGTAGCCGGTGGCGCCGGGGGAGATCGGGTTGCCCTCCTCGTCGACCACGGCCGCACCGATCCCGGGGAACGCGCGCTGCGCCGAGCCGGGCTTGAGCGAGGTGGCGCCGGGCAGCGGGGTGATCATGTGGCCGCCGGTCTCGGTCTGCCACCAGGTGTCGACGATCGGGCAGCGGCCCCCGCCGATGTTCTCGTGGTACCAGAGCCACGCCTCGGGGTTGATCGGCTCACCGACCGAGCCGAGCAGCCGCAGCGAGGACAGGTCGGCCGCGGCCGGCACCTCGGCGCCCCACTTCATGAACGTGCGGATCGTCGTGGGCGCCGTGTAGAGGATCGTGACGCCGTACTCGGCCACGATGTCCCACCAGCGGCCCTGGTGCGGGGTGTCCGGCGTCCCCTCGTACATCACCGACGTCGCCCGGTTGGCCAGCGGGCCGTAGACGATGTAGCTGTGGCCGGTGACCCAGCCGACGTCGGCGGCGGTCCAGAAGACGTCGGTGTCGGCCTTGAGGTCGAACGTCGCCCAGTGCGTGTAGGCGATCTGGGTCAGGTAGCCACCGGAGGTGTGCAGGATGCCCTTCGGCTTCGCCGTCGTCCCGGACGTGTACATGATGTAGAGCGGGTGCTCGGCGTCGAAGGCCTGCGCCTCGTGCTCCGCCGACTGGCCGGCGACCAGGTCGTGCCACCAGACGTCGCGGCCCGGCGTCCACGCGACGTCCTGCTCGGTGCGCTTGACCACGAGCACGCTGCGCACGCCCTCGGACTTGGTCAGCGCCTCGTCGACGTTGGGCTTCAGCGCGCTCGGCGCCCCGCGCCGGTAGCCGCCGTCGGCGGTGATGACGACCTTCGCGTCGGCGTCGGTGATCCGGCTGGCCAGCGCCTCGGGGGAGAACCCGCCGAACACGACCATGTGGACGGCGCCGATGCGGGCGCACGCCAGCATCGCGAACACCGTCTCCGGGATCATCGGCATGTAGATGGCCACCCGGTCACCGGCGGTCACGCCGAGCTCGGTGAGGGCGTTGGCCGTGCGGCACACCTCGTCCTTGAGCTGGGCGTAGGTGATCGTGCGGGTGTCGCCGGGCTCGCCGACCCAGTGGTAGGCGACCTTCTCGCCGTGTCCGGCGTCGACGTGCCGGTCGACGCAGTTCACCGCGACGTTGAGCTTGCCGCCCACGAACCACTTCGCGAACGGCGGGTTGCTCCAGTCCAGGACCTCGGTCCACGGCTCGGCCCAGTCCAGCCGCGCGGCCGCCTCGGCCCAGAAGCCCAGCCGGTCGGCGGCTGCCCGCTCGTAGACGTCCGGCCCGACGTTCGCCGACGCGGCGAAGTCGGCGGGGGGCGGGAAGCCCCCGGCCGGCATGCGGCTGGACAGGCTCTGCTCGGTGGACGGGGTCTGCTCGTCGGTCGTCTCGCTCACGCGCACCTCCGGGTCCGGGCGCCGCCTCGCCACGAGGCGGCGCTGCCTCGGGGGACAACCTATGGCCCCGGTCACCCCGGCGTCAGGCCGGACCACGCCGTGGTGGACGGCAGACTGGGGGAGTGACCACCGACGGGGCCCAGGCGAGCGTCGCGGCGCGCCTCCCGGGCGCCGGCGCGCTCGGTCTGCTCGCCCCGCCCGGCGCCGCCGTCGTCCCGGCCGTCCGGCTCGCCGACCCCGGCTGGACGGCGCAGGTGCTCGCCGCCCGGGCGCTCCGGCAGCGCACCCGCGACCGCCGTGTCCTGGCGACGCAGTGGTGGTGGTACTCGGCCTCGAGCGTGCTGCTGACCCCGGCGCTGGCCGGGCTGGTCACCGGCGTGCGGCTGTCCGCGCGGCTGGCCGACACCTCCGTGCACCTGCTGGCCGGGCACACCCCGATCGCCGCGACCGCCACCGCCGGGGCCGGGGACGACGTCGCCGGCGAGCTGCACGGCTCCCTGGCCGCGGTGGTGGCCGCCGTGGCCGAGGCCGGCGGGATGCGCGCGCGGCCGCTGTGGGCGATCGCGACCGACTCGCTGGCCAACCGGCTGCTCGCGCTGGGCGGGGCGGTCGGCGACGTCGGCGCGGTCACCGCACTGGCCGGGCCGCTGGCCGCCGCGATCGGCGGGCCGTTGCCCGCGCCCCGCTACGTCGACGTGGCCACGCCGTCCGGGGGCACCGCCCGGTTCACCCGCCGGGCGTCGTGCTGCCTGCTCGACCGGGTGCCGCACGAGGTGCGGTGCACCTCCTGCCCGCACCGGACGCCGTCCGAGCGCCAGGTGCTCCTGGAGGACGCCGCGTCCCGCTGACGCAGGAGGGCCCCGGCCGCTGCGACGACCGGGGCCCCTCGGGCAGGTGGGTGCGTCAGCGACGCGGCTGGGCGCAGACGGCGGCGTCCACGGCGTCCTCCCAGGCGACGTACTGGTGCAGGTCCTCGGGGTCGGCGTTGGCCGGCTCGCCGGTGACGGTCAGCGTGGCGCCCCGGCCGTCCTCGGTGAACGCGTTGCGGGTGTGCACGCCCGGCAGGTCACCGCCGTGGCCCCAGCCCTCCACCCCGCAGGGCAGCTCGTGGCCGGCCAGCCCCAGGCCGTACTCCATGCCGGTCCCGCGCAGCGAGAGGTCCGGGGCCGGCACGGTCGTCTTCATCTGGGCCAGCTGCGCCGGCGGCAGCAGCTGCCCGCCGAGCAGGGCGCGGAAGAAGGTCGCCAGGTCGCGCGGCGTGGAGACCAGCTGGCCCGCGGCGCCGCCGATGGACGGGTCGAGCTCGGTCACGTCGGTCAGCGGTCCGCCGGCCTCGGCCTGCGTGTAGGTGTGCGGGTGGCGGCCGCGGACGGTCAGGTCGCCGTCCGCCGGCCAGTAGGTCTGTCGCAGGCCCAGCGGCTCGATGATCCGGCGCTCGATCTGGTCGGCGACGGACCGGCCGGTGACCTCCTCGACGACCATCCCGGCCAGCACGTAGTTGGTGTTGGCGTAGGAGAACACCCCCTGCGGGGTCGCCGGCCGGCCGAGCCCGGCCGCCACCAGCTCTTGGGGCGTGAAGTGCCCGGTCAGCCCGGTCTCGGCCCAGTCCGGGTAGACGACGTCGTCGTAGTCGGGCAGCCCGCTGGTGTGCTGCAGCAGCTGGCGCACGGTGATCTGCCGGCCGTCGCCGCCCGGCCCGCGGACCAGCCCGGGCAGGTACCGCTCGACCGTCTGGTCCAGGCCGATCCGGCGCTCGGCGACCAGTTGGAGCACCACGGTCGCGGTGAAGGTCTTGGTGTTGCTGGCGATCCGCACCCGGCCGTTGACCGGTGCCGGCTCGCCGGTGGTGACGTCGGCGACGCCGGCTGCCACGTCGCGGACGCGCCCCCGCCCGTCGACCACGGAGCCGAGCACCGCGGGGAAGCCGCCCTCGCTCACCAGGGCGTCGACGTCCCGCTGGACGGAGGCGATCGGTGCGGGGGCGTGCCCCGGGGTCGCGGACGCGGTCGCCGGGGCGAGCAGCCCGGTGCCGGTCAGGGCGGCCAGGACGGCGCCGGTGGCCACGAGCGAGCGGCCGCGGCGGCCGGGGCGGGAACGGGCGGGGAGGGCACGGGTACCGGTCACGGGGTGGAGCTCCTCGGGACGGAGGTGGTGTGCGGACTGCTCCAGCCTCGGTCCCGGTGGTGGCCCCGACGATCCCGTCAGCCCGACACCCGGGGTGGTGCAGGCACCACCCGGGCTGCTCGTCCGGTCGACCTGCCGGCGGCCGTCACCGGCAGCGGAGCAGGGCCGCTGCGGTCAGGCGCCGAGCGACACGACGTCGCCGACGACCCAGACCGCGGGGGGCCGCACGCCCTCGGCGGTGATGGTGGCGGCGAGCCCGGCCAGGGTGGTCCGCAGCGTCCGCTGGGCGGGGGTGGCCCCGTCGGTGACGACGGCGACCGGGGTGTCGGCGGCCCGGCCGTGCTCGACCAGCGCCGCGGCGATGGCCGGCGCGGTGTCCACGCCCATGAGCACCACGATCGTCCCGCGCAGCCGGCCCAGCGCCGCCCAGTCGACCAGTGACGCCGGGTGGCCCGGCGGGACGTGCCCGGAGACGACGACGAACTCGTGAGTCATCCCGCGGTGGGTGACCGGGATGCCGGCCAGCTCCGGGACGCCGATCGCGCTGGTGACCCCGGGGACGACCTCGACCGGTACGCCCGCGGCGGCGCACGCCTCCAGCTCCTCGTAACCGCGGCCGAAGACGAACGAGTCGCCGCCCTTGAGCCGCACCACGCGCTTGCCGGCCAGGGCGCGGGTGACCAGCAGCTCGTTGATCTGCTCCTGGGCCATCGAGCGCCCGCGGGGCAGCTTGGAGGCGTCGATGACCTCGACGTCGGCCGGCAGCGAGGCCAGCAGCGCCTGCGGGGCGAGGTGGTCGGCGACCACGACGTCGGCGTTGGCGACCGCCTGCCGGCCGCGCACGGTCACCAGCCCGGGGTCGCCGGGGCCACCGCCCACCAGGACCACGCTGCCCGGCGCCACCGAGGCCGTGCGGGAGGTGCGGTCGGCGATCGAGCCGTCGGTCAGCCCGGTCAGCACCGCGTCGCGCACGCCGACGGCCCGCTGCGGGTCGCCGCCGCCGTGCACGCCGACGACGAGGTCGCCCTGCCGGCCGACCGCGGGGGTCCAGGCGCTGGACAGCCCCCGGTCGTCGGCGCGGGCGCAGAACACCCGGTCGCGCTCGGCCTCGGCGGCGACGGCGGCGTTGACCGCGGGGTCGTCGGTGGCGGCGACGGCGTACCAGGCGCCGGCCAGGTCGCCCGCGACCCAGCCGCGCCGGTGCCAGGTGACCGAGCCGGGCGCGACCAGCGCCTCCAGGGCAGGGGTGACCTCCGGGCTGACCACGGTCACCAGGGCGCGCGCCTCGAGCAGGCCGGCCACGCGGCGGTGGGCGACCTGGCCGCCGCCGACGACGACGACCCGTCGTCCGGCCAGGCGCAGGCCGACCGGGTAGACGGCGCCGGGGTCTGCAGGAGCGGTCATCAGCTCGTCTCGTCGGAGGTCGGGGCGGTGCCGGGGGGACTGGGCTGCGGATCGCGACGCTGCGGACCGGGCACCAGGATCGCAGCCAGCGCGGCGGCGAACGCACGGGAGGTGCCCGGGTCGCGGACGGCCACCCGCAGGTGGTCGGCCGGCAGCCCCGGGAAGGTGTCCCCGCGGCGGACCGCCCAGCCCTGCTCCCGCAGCTGCGCGCGCACCCGGGCTGCGCCCGGCACCCGCAGCAGCACGAACGACGACCGCGGTGTTCCCACCACCTCGACGCCGGGCGGCAGTGCGGCCAGCAGCGCCGCCCGGTCGGCCTCCAGCCGCACCGCGGCGGCCCCGGCCTCGGCGCGGGCGGCCGGGGAGGTGCAGGCGACCAGCGCAGCCAGCGCCGGCGTCGAGACCGGCCAGTGCGGCTGCTGGGCGGCCAGCGCGGCGACCAGGTCGGCCGGCCCGAGGGCGTAGCCGACGCGCAGCCCGGCCAGGCCCCAGGTCTTGGTCAGGCTGCGCACCACGAGCAGGCCGGGCAGGTCGGTGCGGGCGGCCAGCGACGCCGGCTCCCCGGGCACGGTGTCGGCGAACGCCTCGTCGACCACCAGCACCCGGCCGGGCCGGGCCAGCGCGGCGACGTCGTCGGCGGGGTGCAGCACGGAGGTGGGGTTGGTCGGGTTGCCCAGCACCACCAGGTCGGCGTCCTCGGGGACCTCGCCCAGCCGGTAGGACGGCGGGGCGAGCAGCACCCGCTCGACGGCGTGGCCGGCGGCGCGCAACGCGGCCTCGGGCTCGGTGAAGGAGGGGTGGACGACGACCGCGCGGCGCGGGGAGAGCGCCCGGGCCAGCAGCGTGAAGGTCTCCGCGGCGCCGGCGGTGAGCAGCACCTCGGCCTCGGGGCGGCCGTGCGCGGCGGCGACCGCGGCGCGGGCCGGCCGGGGGTCGGGGTAGGCGGCGCTGGCGTCGACGGCGTCGTGCAGCACGGTGCGCAGCCAGGCCGGCATGTTGCCCGCCCGCACGTTCACGGCCAGGTCGACCAGTCCTGGCGTGGCCTCGGCGTCGCCGTGGTGACGCAGGTCGACGTCCGGCGGGGCGGCGTCGTCGGCGACCGCGACGGTCACCGGGCCGTGCACGGTCTTGGCGACCAGCAGCCGGCTCCCGCCGAGCAGCGCGGCGGCCTCGGCGACCGAGGGGGTGCCGACCGCGGTCGCGACCCGGTCCGACGGGGTGGGCACCGCGACGGCGGCCAGCGCGGCGGCGGGGTGCCCGGTGAGCGGCCAGCCCCGGCTCGCCGCGGCCTCCCGCAGTCCCGGCTCGGCGGCCCGGGTGTCGAGGGTGGCCAGCCGGACCGGCCCGGACGGCGCGGGCAGCACGGCGTCGACGGCGGCGAGCACCTCCGTGGCGCGCACCCCCGCCCGCGCGCCGACGCCCACGACGATCAGGTCCGCACCCCGGGCCGGTCGGGCAGCGCGGCGACCAGCGCGTCCGCGTCGCGGGGGAGGGCGCCGTCGGGGAGCAGCCCGAGGGCCTGCAGCCGGGCGCCCACGGTGAGCGCCCAGGGGCGGTCCAGCCGCGCCCGGGCCAGCAGCGCGTCGTCGCCGAGGACGGCGTCCGGCGCGCCCTGCACGACACCGCCGTCGACGACCACGGCGACCTCGTCGGCCCAGCGCAGCGCCAGGTCGACGTCGTGGGTGCTCATCACGACCGTGGAGTCGGCCTGCTGCAGCCGGGCGAGCGCGGCCAGCGCCTCGCCGACCGCCGTGGGGTCCAGCCCGGCGGTCGGCTCGTCGAGCAGCAGCACGCAGGGCCGCATGGCGACCGCGCCGGCGATCGCGACCCGCTTGCGCTCGCCGTAGGACAGCTGGTGGGTGGGGCGACCGGCGAGGTGGGTGACGGCGAGCAGGTCGAGGGCCTCGGCGACCCGGGCGCGCACCTCGTGCTCGGTCAGCCCGAGGTTGACCGGGCCGAAGGAGACGTCCTGGGCGACCGAGGCGCTGAACAGCTGGTCGTCGGGGTCCTGCAGCACCAGCTGCACCTCCTGCCGGTGCGCGCGCAGCCCGGCGCGGGTGTGCCGCAGCTCGGCGCCGTCGAGGGTGACCCGGCCGCGGGCGGGCTGCAGCGCTCCGGACAGGCAGCGCAGCAGCGTGGTCTTGCCGGAGCCGTTGGCGCCCAGCAGCGCCAGCCGCCGTCCGGCGGGGATCGTGAGGGACGCGCCGTCCAGCACCCGGGCGCCGCGCTCGTACCCGGCGACCAGCCCGTCCGCGGCGAGGGTCAGGTGGCTCACGCGAGCACGCTCACCGCGGTGAGGGCGGCCAGCCCGGTGACCGTGCCGGCCACGAACCGGCCCGACGACGGCAGCGCCTCGGGCAGCACCCGCAGGCCGGCCTCCATGCCGCGGCCGGCCAGCCCGTCCTGCAGCCGGCGGGCGCGGTCCCAGGAGCGGGTCAGGACGGCGGCGGCGAGCATCCCCGAGGAGCGGTAGGAGCTGCGGATGCTCGCGTGCCCCATCCGGGCGGTCTGCGCCTCGCGGATGGTCGACAGGCTGGTGAGCAGCACGAACAGCATCCGGTAGGTCACCGACGCCACCTCGACCACCGCCGCCGGCACCCGCAGCCGGGCGAGCGCGGGCAGCAGGTCCGACATCGGGGTGGTGGTGGCCAGCAGCAGCACCGCGGCGCTGCCGGCGACGGAGTGCCCGACCAGCGCGCCGGCGCGCGCGGCGGCGTCCGGCGCCCAGCCCCACCCGCCGGAGCCGACCTCGACGACGGTGGTCAGCGCGCCGAGGGCGATGAAGACCAGCGGCACCCGCACCGCGCGGCCGAAGGTGCGCGCCGGCACCCGCGCCGGGCCCAGCGCCAGCACGACGGCGGTCAGCCCCACCAGCACGCTGCCCGGCCACACCGGCAGCAGCAGCGCGCACAGCACCAGGCCGACGGACAGCAGCAGCTTGTCGGCGGGGGAGCGCAGCCGCCAGGCGCTGGCCCAGGCGGCGTCGTCGACGGCCAGCCCGGTCACGGCTCCGCCGGGGGCACGGGCACCGCGGCGGCCCGCTCGGCCAGCCGCCGGCCGCGCAGCCGGCCCAGCACGTAGCCCAGCACCACGCCGCCCAGGCCCGCCTGCAGCGCGAACAGGCCGGACTCGACCTCGCTGGAGCCGGGGGAGAACACCGACTCGAACCACGGCTCGTAGCCGGGCTGCGACTCCGCGATGAGCTCGGTGGCCTGGCTGTCGGTGCCGGCGTACTCGCGGTCGCCGCCGGTCAGCAGCGGGACGGCGAACAGCGCGACGACGGCGAGCACCAGCAGCGCGGTGACCAGGTGCCGCCTCACGGCTCGGCCCGCTCGGCGTCGGGGCGCAGGACACCGAGCCGTACCAGCTCGGGCCGGGCGTTGACCGTCAGCACCCGGAACAGCAGGACGCCGAGCAGCCCCTCGCCGATCGCCAGCGGCACCTGGGTGACCGCGAAGACGCCGAGGAACTTCGCCGCCGCGCCCAGGAAGCCGCTCTCGGCGTCCGGGAAGGCCAGCGCCAGTTGCAGCGCCGTCGTCACGTAGGTGGCCAGGTCCGACAGCGCCATCGCGGCGAACACGGCGGGCAGCAGGCCGCCGCCGAAACGTTCCACCAGCCGGTAGGCGCCGTAGCCCACCCACGGCCCCACGACCGCCATGGAGAAGGCGTTGGCGCCGAGCGTGGTGAGCCCGCCGTGGGCCAGCAGCAGCGCCTGGAACAGCAGCACGATCGTGCCCAGCAGCGCCATCACCGGTGGCCGGAACAGCACCGCGCCCAGTCCGGTGCCGGTCGGGTGGCTGGAGCTGCCGGTGACCGAGGGCAGCTTGATCGCGCTCAGCACGAACGTGAACGCGCCGGCCGCGCCCAGCAGCAGCGTCGACTCGGGGTGCTCGCGCACCTCCCTGACCACGCAGCGGGCGCCGTGGACGACGAACGGGGCGGCGGCCAGCGTCCAGCCCAGCGCGTGCGGGGCGGGCAGGAAGCCCTCAGCGATGTGCACTCGGCACCTCCGGGGGGCTGGGCGGGGCCGACGGCCGTCGGGAAGAGACCGCGGCGGCGACGAAGCGGGAGGCCAGCTGCGGCGATCCGGCCCAGTTCAGGTGCAGGTAGGAGGCGTGCACGTTGGCCGTGACGAACCCCTCCGGGCCGTCGGCGTTCCACTGCCACGCCGGGGTGGCGCCCGCGGCTGGGCCGGCGGTGGTGCGGTGGAACTCGTGCCCGCGCACCCGGGTGCCGGCCGGGGCCAGCACGCTGTCGGTCAGCGCCACCGCCGCGCGGTAGCCCAGCGTCAGCTTCGGGTGCATCGCCGTGGTCGTGGGCAGCACCCCGCACATCGGCTCGCCGTCCAGCTCCCGGGACAGGTAGAGCAGCCCGGCGCACTCGGCGGCGATCGGGCCCCCGGCGGCGGCCAGCTCGGCGATCGCCGTCCGCAGGCCGACGTTGGCGGCCAGGGCGCTGGCGTGCACCTCGGGGAACCCGCCGCCGACCACCAGCGCGCGGGTGCCCGCGGGCAGGGCGTCGTCCCGGAGCGGGTCGACGGTGACCACCTCGGCACCGGCCGCGGCGAGGAGCTCGGCGGTCTCCGCGTAACCGAAGGTGAACGCCGGTCCGCCGGCCACGGCGACCACCGGGCGGCCCTCGACGCGCGTCACCTCGGCGGTCGGGTCCCAGGGGTCGCCGGCCAGGTCGGGGGCGGTGCGGGCCAGCCGCAGGACGGCGTCCAGGTCGATGCTCGACTCGACGACCGCGCCCAGCGCCCGCACGGTGCGCACGGCCTCGGCCGACCGCTCGGCGGCGGGCACCAGGCCCAGGTGCCGGGACGGCGTCTGCAGCTCGGCGATCCGGCGGACCGCGCCCAGCACCGGCACGCCGGCCGCGCCCAGCGCCTCGCGCAGGATCGCCTCGTGCCGGTCGCTGCCGACCCGGTTGAGGACGACGCCGCCGATGCGCACGGTGGGGTCGAAGGTGGCGAACCCGTGCACCAGCGCGGCGACGCTGCGGGCCTGCGAGGCGGCATCGACGACCAGCACGACCGGGGCCTGCAGGTGCGTGGCCAGCTGCGCGGTGGAGCCGTAGCCGGGCTCGACGCTGGCGTGCGCGGCGCCGTCGAACAGCCCCATCACGCCCTCGACCACCGCGACGTCCGCGCCGCGTGCGCCGTGCAGGAACAGCGGGGTGATCCGGTCGTCGCCGACCAGCCACTTGTCCAGGTTGCGGCCCGGGCGCCCGGCGGCCAGGCCGTGGTAGCCGGGGTCGATGTAGTCGGGCCCCACCTTGTGCGGGCTGACCCGCAGCCCGCGGCTGGTCAGCGCGGCGATCAGCCCGGTGGTGATCGACGTCTTGCCGGCGTTGGACGACGGCGCGGCGACGACGATCCGCGGGATGGTCGTCATCGCCCGGCCTCCGTCAGGAGGGCGGTCACCACTCGATCCCCCGCTGGCCCTTCTGGCCGGCGTCCATCGGGTGCTTGACCTTGGTCATCTCCACGACCAGGTCGGCGGCCTCGACGAGCCGGGGGTGGGCGTCGCGCCCGGTGATGACGACGTGCTGGCTGCCCGGCCGGCTCGTCAGCGTCTCCACCACGTCCTCGACGTCGACCCAGCCCCACTTCATCGGGTAGGTGAACTCGTCGAGCACGTAGAAGCGGTGCGCTTCAGCGGCCAGGTCGCGCTTGATCTGCGCCCAGCCCTCGGCGGCGTCGGCGGCGTGGTCGGTCTCGTCGCCGGCCTTGCGCGACCAGGACCAGCCCGAGCCCATCTTGTGCCAGACCACCGGGCCGCCCTGCCCGGTCGTGGCGTGCAGCTCGCCGAGGGCGGTCAGCGCGTTCTCCTCGCCGACCTTCCACTTGGCGCTCTTGACGAACTGGTAGACCGCGATCGACCAGCCCTGGTTCCACGCCCGCATGGCCATGCCGAACGCCGCGGTGGACTTCCCCTTCATCTCCCCGGTGTGCACCGCCAGCAGCGGCCGGTTGCGGCGCTGCCGGGTGGTCAGCCCGTCGACCGGGACGGCGGTCACCTGCCCCTGGGGCATGTCAGGCCGCCTCTCGGACCGTGCGGACCAGGGACTCGGCGCCCAGCTCCTCGAGCCGCATCGTCCGCGCGCCGAGGGCGGCACCGAGGGACGTCGCCAGGCCCAGCCGCACCGGCCCGGACTCGCAGTCGACCACGATGCTCGCCACCCCGCCCGCGGCCAGCAGCCCGGCCGCGCGCCGGGACTCCCCGAGCGAGTCGGTGCCGCGCGGGCCGGTCGCCCGGCCGTCGGTGACGACGACCAGCAGCGGACGGCGCTGCGGGTCGCGCACCCGTTCCAGCCGCAGCGTCTCGTGCGCCCGCAGCAGCCCGGCGGCGAGCGGGGTGCGCCCGCCGGTGGGCAGGCTGGTCAGCCGGGCGGCCGCGGCCTCCACCGACCAGGTGGGCGGCAGGGCCAACTCGGCCTCGCCGCCGCGGAAGGTGATCAGCCCGACCTTGTCGCGGCGCTGGTAGGCGTCCATCAGCAGGGACAGGACGGCGCCCTTGACCGCGGCCATCCGCGACCGGGCGCCCATCGACCCGCTGGCGTCGACGACGAACAGCACGAGGTTGCCCTCGCGGCCCTCCAGCGTCGCCTGGCGCAGGTCGGCGCGCTCGACGCGCAGCCCGGTGCCACTGCGGCCGCGGGCCCGCTGGTGCGGCGCGGCGGCCAGCACGGTGTCGACCAGGTGCAGCTTGGTGACCGCGTGCTCGGGACGCCGGGAGCCGACCACCCGCCCGCGCTCGCTGCGCGCCCGGGACCGCCGGCCCGACGCGCCCGCGCCGATGCCGGGCACCTCCAGCCGCTGCACGCGGAACGCCGCGTCCGGGGCGACGGCCGCCTTCTCCGGTGCGGGGGCGGCGTCGGTGTGCCCACCGCCCTCACCCCGCGGCGCCGTCGTCGGCCCCTGCTCCCCGCCGTCGGGCCCCCCGCCGTCCGCACCCGCGCCGCCCGGCCCTGCGCCGTCCGGGCCCGCGCCGTCCGGGCCCGCGCCGTCCGGGCCCGCGCCGTCCGGGCCCGCGCCGTCCGAGGGGCCGCCGTCCGAGGGGCCAAAATCGCGACTTCGGCCCTCGGGAGGGGGGCCGTCGCCGTCGGTGGGGTCGGTGCCCTCGGGTGGGGTCGGGTCGTCGTCGTCCGGGCGGGAGTCGGACAGGGCCTGCTCGAGGGTGTCGTCGTCCAGGCCGGGGGCGTCGAAGGGGTTGCGCCGGCGGCGGTGCGGCAGCGCCAGGCGGGCGGCCACCCGGACGTCGTCCTCGGTGACCTCGGTGCGCCCGGCCCAGGCGGCGTGCGCGATGGCGGCGCGGGCGGTGACCAGGTCGGCGCGCAGGCCGTCGACGTCGAAGGCGGCGCAGACGCTGGTGACCTGCCGCAGCGCGGCGTCGCTGAGCACCACCTGCGGCAACAGCGCGCGGGCGGCGGCGATCTGGGCGGCGAGCTCGGACTCCGACGCCGACCACGCAGCGGCGAAGCCGGCCGGATCGGCGTCGTAGGCGAACCGGCGGCGCACGACCTCGGCGCGCAGGCCCGGCTCGCGCGGGGCGGCGACCTCGACGGTGAGCCCGAACCGGTCGAGCAGCTGCGGGCGCAGCTCGCCCTCCTCGGGGTTCATGGTGCCCACCAGCAGGAACCGCGCGGCGTGCCGCACCGAGACGCCCTCGCGCTCGACGTAGGCCCGGCCCAGCGCGGCGGCGTCGAGCAGCAGGTCGACCAGGTGGTCGTGCAGCAGGTTGACCTCGTCGACGTAGAGCACGCCGCGGTTGGCGCCGGCCAGCAGCCCGGGCTCGAAGCTCTTGACGCCCTCGGTGAGCGCGCGCTCGAGGTCCAGCGAGCCGACCAGCCGGTCCTCCGACGCCCCGACCGGCAGCTCGACCAGCGCCGCCGGGCGGGTCGCCGAGGGTGCACCGGGGTCGTGCGGGCCGTCGGGGCACTCGGCGTCGGGGGCGGCGGGGTCGCAGGCGAAGCGGCAGCCGGCGACGACGTCCACCGGCGGGAGGACGGCGGCCAGGGCGCGCACCGTCGTCGACTTCGCCGTCCCCTTCTCACCGCGCACCAGCACGCCGCCGACGGCAGGGGAGACGGCGTTGAGCAGCAGGGCCAGGCGCAGGTCGTCCATGCCGACGACGGCACCGAAGGGGTAGGTCAAGGGAGCACAGGTCCTCTCCCCGGGTGTCCACGCCCGGAGGTGGCAGGAGGCGACGGCGGGAGTTCCTGACTCACCGGCTCGGGAGCCGGCTCACAGTGGCGGGACCGCGCCGGAATCGCACCGGGCTTCCTCCACTGCCGTCGCAGTTCGCGTCCATCAGACCACGGCGATCCGGCGCAGGACAGGGGCGGGACGTCTTGACGGAGTGGAAAGTGATGCGGCACTCTTTCCGACATGGAAAGCAACCACCTCGACCGGGACGACGCCGCGGCCCAGCTGGCCGCCCTGCAGGCCGACCGCGCGGCGCTGGCCGACCGGGTCGTGCAGCCCTGGTGGTACGACGTGGCGCTCGGGCTGCTGCTGTTCGGCTTCCTGGCGTCCTACGCCTTCGACTCGCTGTGGGTCACCGTCCCCGCCCTGGTCGTCTTCTGCGCCGCGCTGGGCGCCCTGGTCCAGGCCTACCGGCGGATCACCGGCGTCTGGGTGAACGTCGACGCCCGGAGCATGACCGTCTGGTGCGCCATCTGCGTGCCGGTCCTGGTGGCCGCGTTCGTGCTCGCCGAGGGTTTCGACCAGCACTGGGTGATGGTGCCCGCGGGCGCCGTCCTCGGCGTCGCGGTGACCGTCCTGGGCCGCCGGTGGGGCCGCGCCTACGCCGCCGAGCTGCGCAGCGGTCAGCTGTGACGGCGGTGGCCCCGCGCTTCGACGCGGTGATCCACCCCCCGCCCCGGCTGCAGATCTGCGGGCTGCTCGCGGCGGTCGACACGATGGAGTTCGCCACCGCCCGCGACGCCGTCGGGGTGAGCGACTCGGTGCTGTCCAAGCACGTCAAGCAGCTGGAGGAGGCCGGGTACGTGCAGGTGCGCAAGGCCACGATCGCCTCCCGGCAGCGCACCTCGCTGTCGCTGACCAAGGCCGGGAAGGCGGCCTTCGCCGCCCACGTCGCCGAGCTCCGCCGGATCACCGAGGGCCTGTAGCCCGCGCGGCTGCGGCGGCCGGGGCTCCGGCAGAGTGGGCGGCGATGGACGACGGACGGCACCGGCGGCTGCTCGACCGGGCGCTCGTGCTGGCCGTGGGCGTCGGCGTGGCCGGGGCGTTCGAGCTGCTCGGCGTCCCGTCGGCGGCGCTGTTCGGCGGCCTGGTCGCGGGCCTGGGCCGGGCGCTGCTCGGCCGCACCCGGCTGGCCCTGCCCCAGCGGGCGGGCACCGCGGCGCAGGCGGTCATCGGCGTCTCGATCGGCGCGCTGATCCAGACCGACACGCTGCGCACCATCGGCGAGCACTGGCTCGCGGTCCTGCTGGTCACCGTCGCGACGCTGCTGGTCAGCCTGGTCGCCGGGCAGCTGATGCGGCTGCAGCCCGGGATCAGCCCGGTCACCGGGGCGTTCTCGATGATCGCCGGCGGGGCCTCGGGCATCACCGCGATGGCCCGCGACCTCGGCGCCGACGAGCAGGTGGTCGCGGTCCTGCAGTACCTGCGGGTGCTGCTGATCGTCGTGGCGATGCCGATCGTGGCGACCACCGTCTACGGCGCGTCCAGCGGCAGCGGGCCGGCGCCGGCCGAGGACGGCCCCGGCTGGCCGGCCGGGCTGCTGTTCACCGTCGTCTGCGTCGGGGTCGGGGTGGTCCTCGGCCGGGCCACCCGCATCCCGGTGGGCGCGCTGCTCGGCCCGATGGCGGTCGCCGCCGTCCTGGACCTCACCGGCCTCTCGCAGGGCGCCACGCTGCCCGGGCCGCTGGAGGCCGCGGGCTTCCTGGCGATCGGTCTGCAGGTGGGGCTGGGCTTCACCCGCTCGAGCCTGCGGCTGGTCGGCCGTGCGCTGCCGCTGGCGCTGCTGCTGATCGTCGGTGCCGTCGTCGCCTGCGCGGGGCTCGGGGCGGTGCTCGCCCGGACGGCGGGCGTCAGCCCGCTCGACGGCTACCTGGCCACCACGCCCGGCGGGCTGTACGCGGTGCTGGCCACCGCCCGGGGCAGCGGTGCGGACGCGACGTTCGTGCTCGCCGTCCAGGTCCTGCGGCTGTTCGTGATGCTCTTCTCCGCCCCGCTGCTGGCCCGGCTGCTGCGACCGCGCGCGGGGTGAGGCGGCGACCGCCCGATCCGCGCCTACCCTGGTCCGGGTGCGCCAGCAGCCGATCGAGGAGGTACCGCTGTCCGAGGACGCCGTGAGCACGACGCGCGAGACCGACGCCGTGCTCCTCTTCGTGGGTGGTCCGCTGGACGGCCGTGTCGAGATCCGCGCTGCCCGGCACGGTGAGCCGCTGCCCACCGTCACCCACGTGCACCTGCACGACGGCCCCAAGGTCGTGCACCGCTACGACCTGCAGCCGCTGACCGACTCGGCCGGCGTCTACCACCTGCGCAGCCGCCCCCCGGTCTAGCCCGCGCTCAGCGGAGGCGCCGGACCTCGGCGGCCACCTCGTCGAAGCGGGCGCGGCTCAGCGCCGCCCCCTCCCGCCGGACGTCGCCCGGCTCGATCCGCAGCACCCGGTCCACCCGCGCCTCGCTGGGGCGGCCCTGCCTGTCCCAGGGGCCGGTGCCGACGTCGACCCAGTGCCGGCCGTGCCGGGCCTCGTCGGCGGCGTCCCGGTCGTGGTCCTGGCTGCTGAGCATCAGCCCGAGCAGCGCGCCGCCGTCCCGGCCGATGACCAGCACCGGGCGGTCCTTGCCGCGCCCGTCGTTCTCCTCGAACGGGACCCACGCCCACACGATCTCGCCGGGGTCGGGGGCGCCGTCGTCGACCGGGGCGTACTCCATCCGGACCGGGCCGGCGTGGTCGGTGACCGGACCGGGCCGGGCGGCGATCGGGCCGGGCGCGGGGAGCGGGGCCCGGGTCGGGGCCGGCTCGCCGCTGCGCCCCCCGCCGCGGCTCAACGTGCGTGCGCCCTCGCGGACGACGGCCACGGCCAGCCGCCCCAGCTGTGCTCTCCAGTTGCTGCCCGCCACGGCCGTCACGGTAGGCCACGAGGTGGTGGCGGCGTGCCGCCACCGACACGCCGCCGCCACGCGGCGCCGTCTCGCGCGTCGATGACCTGCGGAACCACAGCCGTGTGATCCTCGCCGGACAGGGGCCCGGTCAGGGACGAACTCGTCACACCCGCGGTTGAACAGGACCGTGGCGAGCCACATTCGTACCGGCGACCCCATCCAGGCGGCGCTTCGGAGAAGAGGTCGAACATGACCACAGTGCAGCCAGTCGTCCCGGTCCCCGTGCCGGTGACCGCGCTGGCGCAGCCGGCGGTCCGGGCGAGCGCGCTCGCCGCGTTCCAGCTGGTGGAGGACGCCCGCTACCGGGCTCCCGAGCGACGACGACGCGACGAGCGCCGGCGGGTGCTGGCCCAGCGCGCGGTCGCCGAACGCAAGGCCGAGCGCGAGCACCGCGCCGACTCCTGAGGGAGCACCCCCCCGTGCCCCCACGCTTCGCGAGCTGAGCGCGGGGCCCTGCACGGGGGCCTAGAGCTCCTGGGCGAGGTCCGCGCGGATCGTCGCGTCGTCGGGCAGCTCGTCCTCCAGCGCGCAGTGGTCGCGGATGACCTGGCCGAACGGGGCGAAGGTCGAGCGGTCGACCTGCGCCTCGGGGTCCCAGAGGCCGGCGCGCATGACCGCCTTGGCGCAGTGGAAGTAGGTGCTGGTCACCTGCACGACCAGCACCGAGCGCGGCGGCCTGCCGAACTCGGTCAGGTCGGTGTCCAGGGCGCCGGGCTCGACCAGCGTCGTCGTCCCGAAGACCTTCAGCGTCTCCTCGAACCCGGGGACGAAGAACTGCAGCGCCACCCGCGGGTTCGCCGCGACGTTGCGCAGGCTGTCGAGCCGGTTGTTGCCGGTGCGGTCGGGCATCGCCAGCCGGTGCTCGTCGAGCACGTGCACGAAGCCGCGGCCGCCGCCGCGCGGGGAGATCTCCGGCCACCCGTCGGCGCTGGCCGTCGACAGCATCGCGAACGGGGACAGGCCGATGAACGCCGCGCAGTGGGCGTCGATGCGGTCGATCTCCTTGTCCAGCACCAGCTGCGAGGGCGGGCGGTAGGAGGCGAGCACCGTCGAGTCGTCCACGCCCCGACGGTAGCGTGCGGCTGCGTGCGCGACGTCTGGAGTTCCCCGGTCCGCTTCGCCGAGTGCGACCAGGGGGCGGTGGTCTTCAACGGCCACTACCTGACCTGGGCGCACGAGGCGGTCGAGGCGTGGTGGACCGCGCTCGGCCTGCCCTTCGCCGAGACCGGCCTGGACCAGCGGATCAAGGCCGCCACGCTGGAGTGGAGCTCCTCGGCCCGGTACGGCGACACGGTCACCGTCGACGCCGAGCTGGACCGGATGGGCAGCACCAGCTTCACCGTGGCGCTCACCGTGCGGGTGGGGGAGCGGGTCTGCTGCGTGGTGCGGACGACGTACGTGGCGGTCGCCGACGGCGTGCCGGTCCCGTGGCCGGAGCGGGTGCGGGCGCTGCTGCAGGGCTGAGGGCGGGGGCGTGCCGGGCCGTCAGTGCGGGCCGATCACCGGCAGCCCGGCCGGCGGGCCCTGCTCGATGAGCCGCCACAGCGCGTCGGTGTCGGCGTGCTCGCCGATCAGGTCGCCCAGCGCGTCGAGGCGGGCCTCGCGGACCGCGGCGAAGTCGGTGTCGGGTGCGGCGGTGAACCGGCGGCCGGCGATCGCGGCGACCTCGGCGAGGAACGCCCGGCGGAACCCGTCGTTCTCCAGCGCCCCGTGCCACGTCGTCCCGAACACCGACCCGGCGCGGGCGCCGTCGAGGAACGGCTCGGCCCCGTCGTCGACGCTGACCACCCCGTGGTGGATCTCGTACCCGCGCACCGGCCGGCCCAGGGCCGTCCCGACCGGGCGGCCGAGGGTCTTGTCGGGTGCGAAGCGGACGTCGGTGGGCAGCAGCCCCAGCCCGGGGACGGCGCCGGCCCGCGACTCCACGTCGTCGGTGATCGTGCGGGCCAGCATCTGGTGCCCGCCGCAGATGCCCAGCACGGCGCGGCCCTCGGCGGCCCGGCGGGCGACGGCGTCGGCCAGCCCGGTCTCGCGGAGCCAGCGCAGGTCGGCCACCGTGGACCGGGTGCCGGGGAGCACGACCAGGTCGGCGTCGGCGAGCTCCTCGGGGCGGGTCGCGTAGCGCACCAGCACGCCGGGCTCGGCGGCCAGCGCGTCGAGGTCGGTGAAGTTGGACAGCCGCGGCAGCCGGGCGACCGACACCCGCAGCACGTCCTCGCCGACCGGGGGCCCGGCCGGCTCGGCGACGCCCACCCCGAGGGAGTCCTCGACGTCCAGGTGCAGGCCGGTCTGCCAGGGCAGCACCCCGAGGGTGGGGCGTCCGGTGAGCGCGGCGAGGGAGTCGAGGCCGGGGGCGAGCAGCCGGACGTCGCCGCGGAACTTGTTGACCAGGAACCCGGCCACCAGCGCCTGGTCGCCCGGCGGCATCAGCGCCACCGTGCCGTACAGCGCGGCGAACACCCCGCCGCGGTCGATGTCGCCGACGACGACCACCGGCAGCCGGGCGGCGGTGGCCAGGCCCATGTTGGCGATGTCGTCGGCGCGCAGGTTGATCTCGGTGGGGGAGCCGGCGCCCTCGCAGACCACCACGTCGAACCGGGAGCGCAGGTCGGCCAGGCAGGCCAGCGCCTGCTCCAGCAGCGCCGCCTTCATCGGCCGGTAGCTCAGCGCCGTGACGTCGGCGACGGCCCTGCCCAGGACGACGACCTGGCTGGCGTTGTCGCCGCCGGGCTTGAGCAGCACTGGGTTCATCGCCGCCTCGGGCTCGACCCGGGCCGCGGCGGCCTGCATCACCTGGGCCCGGCCGATCTCGGCGCCGTCGGCGGTGACCATCGAGTTGTTGCTCATGTTCTGCGCCTTGAACGGCGCCACCCGCACGCCCTGGCGGGCCAGCCAGCGGCAGATGCCGGCGGTGACGACGGACTTGCCGGCATCGGAGGTGGTGCCGGCGACCAGCAGCGCGCCCCCTGTCACGCGAGCGCTCCGCGATCAGCCGTTCGGCCGATCGTCACGCCGCGTCGGGCTTCTCGCCCCAGCCGGCCTTCTCCTGGCCCGACAGGTCGGCGATCGCCTCCATCACCCGGTCGGTGACCTCGCGCCGTGCCCGGTTGCTGCCGGCGGAGCCGCGGTGCTCGGGGAAGGTCAGCGGCTCGCCGAAGGTCACCGAGACCTTGTGCGGGCGCGGCCAGCGGGCGCCGATCGGCTGGATCTTGTCGGTGCCGATGACGGCGACCGGCACGACCGGGCAGTCGGCCGTGAGCGCGAGCCAGGCCACGCCGGTCTTGCCGCGGGCCAGCCGGCCGTCCCGCGAGCGGGTGCCCTCGGGGTAGATGCCGAACGCGCCGCCGGCCCGGAGCACCCCCATCGCGGTGTCGAGGGCGGCCTGGGCGGCGCGGTGGTCCTGTCGCTCGACCGGGAGCGCGCCGAGGGCGGTGAACAGCGTGCGGGACACCCAGCCGCTGAACCCCGCACCCCGCCAGTACTCCGCCTTGGCCAGGTAGGCCACCTTGCGCGGCGCCACCAGGGGGATGCCGATGCTGTCGATGAAGGACAGGTGGTTGCTGGCCAGGATCACCGGGCCGGTCAGCGGCACGTTCTCGCGGCCGACGACGGTGGGCCGGAAGACGACGAAGACCAGCGGTCGCAGCACGAACCGCACCAGCAGGTAGAACACGGTGCCGCGGCCCCCATCCCGTCCCGGCCCCGCACCGGCGCGGGGTTCGGTCGATCCTGCCCGACGCGGGTGTCGCCGGGACGGGCGGGGGAGCCGCCTCAGGCGGAGTGCGCCGGCGGCGAGGCGTCGTGCAGGATCTCGCGCACGTCGTCGGGCAGCGGGGCGCGCCCGCTGGCCGAGTCGATGATCAGGACGGCGACCTCGCGCACCTTGCGGTGGGTGTGGCTGGAGATGTGCGCCAGGAGGTCGAAGGCCACCTGGTCGCCGCAGCTCATCAGCACCATGAGGATGCCCTTGGCCTGCTCGATCGCCGCGCGACTGGCCATCGCGCTGCGCAGCTGCTCGACCTCGGTCTGCAGGCTCCGGACGGTGGTGTCCTCGGCGGCCGGGGGGCGACCCTCGGTGACGTCGACGGCCAGGCCGGCCAGCGCCAGCACGGTGCCGGAGGCGTCGAGTTCCGGCTCGCAGACCAGCAGCAGCGACCGGGCGGCGCCGTCGCCGCGCTGCACGCGGTACTCCCGGGCGAACGCCGTCCCGGTGGTGCCGGCGACCAGCAGGGCCTCGCGGAGCGCGGAGCGGTCGTCGTCGTGGACGTGGGAGAGCAGGAGCTGCACGGTGGGGCGCACCGTGCCGGCGGGGACGCCGAGGAGGTCGTGCAGCTCGGGCGACCACCACCACTGCTCGGTGGCGAGGTCGCCGCGGAAGCGGCCGGCCACCCGGGCGGCGTTGGCCTGCGGAGGGAGGGATCGGTGGGCCCGGCCGGGTGTGGCGTCCGCGAGGCGTGGGCCCGCGTCGGCGTGGCGGGGGAGTGCCGAGGTGGAGGACATCGAGTTCAGGCCGATCTCTGCTGACGCCCCGTGGCTCAGGGGGGTCGTCGAGCCGTGCGCTCGACCGTGACGACCCATCGGCCCCTCGGGGTCGACCGCTCCAGTCCCCGCCAAGTTACCGCTGGGACCCGACACATGCACGCGCGTTCGGGGTGGGCAACCCGGCTGCGCACGGCGCGGCGGTTGGTACCTGCCCGGTCACCGAGCGTGGTCAGCGACGGAGCCGGCTGACCGCTGCCGCCGCTGCCGCCGCGGTCCACACCGCCCGGGAGAGCCGGACGGCCCGCCCGACGTCCGCGCGCACCGGCGGCCGGCCGTCGCCGAGCACCGGCCGCTCCTCGACCCGGGCGCCGTAGACGTTGCGCCCGCCCAGCCGCAGGCCGAGCGCGCCGGCCAGCGACGCCTCGCACCGGCCGGCGTTGGGGCTCGGGTGCGCGGCGCCGTCGCGCCGCCACACCCGCCAGGCGCCCGCCGGTGACCCGCCGGCCAGCGGCGCGGTCAGCACGGTGAGGACGGCGGTGAGGCGGGCGGGCACCCAGTTGACGACGTCGTCGAACCGGGCCGAGGCCCAGCCGAAGCGGGTGTACCGGGGCGACCGGTACCCGACCATCGCGTCCAGGGTGTTGGCCGCCCGGTAGCCCAGCAGCCCGGGCAGCCCGGCGACCGCGCCCCAGAACAGCGGGGCGACCGCGGCGTCGGAGGTGTTCTCCGCGACCGACTCCACCGTGGCCCGCACCAGTTCCGGCTCGCCCAGGCCGCTGGGGTCCCGGCCGGCCAGTGTGGACAGGTGCGCGCGGGCCGCGGGCAGGTCGCCGGCGGCCAGGTGCTGCTCCATGGTGGCCGCGGCCCGGCCCAGCGAGGTGCCGCCGAGCACCGCCCAGGTGGCCAGGGCGGTGGCGGCGGTCCGGGCCGCGGGGGAGCGCGCGGTCAGCCGGGACGCGGCGGCGCCCACCGCGACCGCCGTCCCGACGCAGAGGCCGGTGTAGGCCGCGCCGGCGGCCCGGGAGTCGCGCCACATCCGCCGCTCGAGGGCGGCGGCGGCCTGCCCGAACCCGGCGACCGGGTGGCCCCGGCGGGGGTCGGCGAACACCAGGTCGGCGGCGCTCCCCAGGGCGAGGCCGGCGGCGGTCGCGCGGTTCACCGGCCGACCGTCCCGGAGCACGGTCGGGGGCTGCCCGGCGGGGAGGGCAGGACCCGGGCGGCGGCAGTGGACATCGGCGGCCACGGTAGGGCAGCGCCGCGACCCTAGGATCAGCGGTCATGCGCCTGCCCGGCCGTTACGACGGCGTCGCCCGCCCGATCGTCACCTACGGCAGCAACCCCGTGCTGCACCGCCCGTGCGCACCGGTCACCGTGTTCGACCGCGACCTGCGGCACCTCGTGCTGGACATGTTCGCCAGCATGGCCGCCGCCGACGGCGTGGGGCTGGCGGCCAACCAGATCGGCGTCGACGCCCGCGTGTTCGTCATCGACTGCCCGGACGCCGACGGCGAGGACGTCGTCGGCGTGGTGGTCAACCCGGTCCTGACGATCGTCGACCCGGTGGACGGCGAGCCCGCGGTGGAGGTCACCGAGGAGGGCTGCCTGTCGGTGCCGGGGCCCTACGCCGAGCTGGCGCGGGCCTTCCGTGCCCGGGTCGACGGCGTGGACGTGCACGGTGACCCGGTGTCGATCGAGGCGACCGGCATGGCCGCCCGCTGCCTGCAGCACGAGGTCGACCACCTCGACGGCACCGTCTACGTCGACCGGCTGCCCGCCGAGCAGCGCGAGCTGCTGCTGGCCGAGGCCGCCGGCCCGGAGGGGGAGCTGCCGGCGTGAGGGCCGAGGGAGCATCGCAGGGAGCGCCAGCGACCGAGGAGCGGATCGAGGCCCGTCCACACGCCCTCGGGTGCACGGCGTGACGGCGCCGGAGGGGTGGGTCGTCACCGTCGTCGGCATCGGCGCCGACGGCTGGGACGGGCTGTCCCCGGCGGCCCGGCGCGCGGTCGAGGGCGCCGAGGTGCTGCGCGGCAGCAGCCGGCAGCTGTCCCTGGTGCCGGCCGGGGTCACCGCCGAGCGGGTGCCGTGGCCCTCGCCGATGGCGCTGGCCGTGCGCGAGCTGCCCGAGGCGCACCCCGGCCGGCGGGTGGTCGTGCTGGCCAGCGGCGACCCGATGTACTCGGGCATCGGCACCACGCTGGTGCGCTGGTTCGGCGCCGCCGCCGTCGACGTCGTCCCGCACCCGTCCTCGGTCACCTGGGCCTGCTCGCGGATGGGCTGGTCGGTCGAGGAGACCACCGTCGTGTCGGTGGTCTGGAAGCCGGTCGAGCTGCTGGCCGCCCAGGTCGCCCCGGGGCGGCGGCTGCTCGTGCTCGGCGCCGACGGCACCACCCCCGCCGAGGTCGCGCGCCGGCTCACCGCCTGGGGCTACGGCGCCAGCACGCTGACCGCGCTGGCCCAGCTCGGCGGCCCCGCCGAGCGGCGGTTCACCGGGACGGCGGCGGCCTGGCCGCACGCGCAGACCGACCCGCTCACGATCACCGCGGTCGAGGCGGTCGCCGACCCGGGCACCGTGCCGCTGTCCACCGTGCCGGGGCTGCCCGACGACGCCTACCGCAACGACGGGCAGCTGACCAAGCGCGACGTCCGGGCGGTGACGCTGTCCCGGCTGGTCCCGCTGCCGGGGCAGCTGCTCTGGGACGTCGGCGCCGGCGCCGGCTCGATCGGCATCGAGTGGATGCGGGTGCACCCCTCCTGCCGGGCGGTCGCCGTCGAGTCCGACCCCGACCGCGCGCACCGGATCGGGCAGAACGCCGCCCGGCTCGGCGTCCCGGGCCTGCAGGTGGTGCGCGGCCGGGCGCCCGAGGCGCTGGGCGACCTGCCCGCCCCGGACGCGGTGTTCGTCGGCGGCGGCGCGACCGTGCCCGGCGTGCTGGAGAACTGCTGGGACGCCCTGGCCCCCGGCGGCCGGCTCGTGGTCAACGCGGTGACCGTGGAGAGCGAGGGCGTGCTCGCGCAGTGGCAGGCGCGAGTCGGCGGCTCGCTGACCCGGCTGCAGGTCGCGCAGGCCGCCCCGGTCGGCGGCTTCACCGGCTGGAAGCCGGCCATGCCCGTGACGATCTGGAGCGTGACCCGGTGACCGTCCACTTCATCGGCGCGGGTCCCGGCGCGGCCGACCTGGTCACCGTGCGGGCGGCCCGGCTCATCGCCTCGTCCCCGGTCTGCCTGTACGCCGGGGCGCTGGTGCCGCGCGAGCTGCTCGACAGCGCACCGGCCGGCGCGCGGCTGGTCGACACCGCCGACCTCGACCTCGACCAGATCACCGCGGAGCTGGTGGCCGCGCACGCCGCGGGGCTGGACGTCGCCCGGCTGCACTCCGGTGACCCGTCGGTGTACAGCGCGATGGCCGAGCAGATGCGCCGGCTCGACGCCGCCGGGGTGCCCTACGACGTCGTCCCGGGGGTGCCGTCGTTCGCGGCCGCGGCCGCCTCGCTCAAGCGCGAGCTGACCGTGCCGGGGGTCGCGCAGACCGTCGTCCTGACCCGGACGTCGGCGCGGTCGACGCCGATGCCGCCGGGGGAGGAGCTCGCCGCCTACGCCGCGACCGGCGCCACGCTGGTGCTGCACCTGGCCGTGCAGCGGCTGGACGTCCTGGCCCCCGAGCTCGCCGCGCACTACGGCGAGGACTGCCCGGTCGCGGTCGTGGCCAAGGCCAGCCGGGCCGACGAGCTGGTGCTGCGCGGCACGCTCGCCGACATCGCCGCCCAGGTGGCCGAGGCCGGCGTCCGGCGGACGGCGATCGTCGTCGTCGGCCGGGTGCTCACCGCCGGCGAGTTCCCCGACAGCCACCTGTACTCGACCACCCGGGCCCGCGCGTGAGCTCTTCTGGCCCCGCCGCAGGGCCCCGCCGCGAGCTTGCGAGTGGTGGGGGGCGGTGGGGTCCTTTCTCAGGCGCGGCCGACGATGACGCCGGCGCGGTCGATCACCACGACGTCGACCTCGACCGGGGCGCCGAGGAGCACGCCCTCGGCGGTGCGGCGGGCGCCGGCGGCGACCAGGTCGCCCAGCGGGAGGCCCGCGGCCTGGCTCTGCCGCAGCGCGTCGAGTGCGGTGTTGGCCCCGCGCACGCCCTCGACCAGGGCGGCGTCGCCCCCGGCGCCGGCGACCAGGTCGGCGAGCACGGCGAAGGAGACCTGCGAGCGGCCCGAGTGCAGGTCGAGGTGGCCCTCGGCGAGCTTGGCCAGCTTGCCGATGCCACCGGCCACGGTCAGCCGCGGCACCGGGTGCCGGCGCAGGTACTTGAGCACGGCGCCGGCGAAGTCGCCCATGTCGAGCAGGGCGTCCTCGGGCAGGTCGTACAGCTCCTGCGCGACCCGCTCGCTGGTCGACCCGGTGGCGCCGGCCACGTGCTCGCGGCCGGCGGCCCGGGCGACGTCGATGCCGCGGCGGATCGAGTCGATCCACGACGAGCACGAGTACGGGACGACGACGCCCGTCGTCCCGAGGATCGACAGCCCGCCGAGGATGCCCAGCCGCGGGTTCCAGGTCTTCCGGGCGAGCTCGGCGCCGTTCTCCACCGAGACCTCGATCAGGACGTCGCCGGTGCCGCCGAACCGCTGCGCGACCGCGGCGACGTGCGCGCTCATGAACTGCCGGGGCATCGGGTTGATGGCCGGTTCGCCGACGGCCAGCGGGAGCCCGGGCTTGGTCACCGTGCCCACGCCCTCGCCGGCCCGGAACCGCACGCCGCTGCCGGGCTCGCCGAGCACCACCCGGGCGGAGACCAGCGCGCCGTGGGTGACGTCGGGGTCGTCGCCGGCGTCCTTGACGATGCCGACGGTCGCCTCGCGGGTGCCCAGGGACTCCCGGGCGAGGGCGAAGGCCGGGTGCTTGTCGTTGGGCAGGTCGATGCTGACCGGGTCGGGGAACTCGCCGGTGAGCAGCGCCGTGTAGGCGGCGGTGGTGGCCGCGGTCGCGCAGGCGCCCGTCGTCCAGCCGTGCCGCAGCCCCGCGCTGCCGTCCCTGCTCACTCGTGCTCCTCGCTGGCGCTCGTCGCCCGCGTTCGCGGGGCTGCTGTGCCCCCTGCTGAGCTCGCGAGCTCGCTCATCCTGCACATGGTGCACGCGTGACCGGTGCGGTGTTGGTGCTGGGCGGCACCGGCGAGGCGCGGGCGCTGGCCGCCGCGCTGCTCGCCGAGGGGGTCGACGTGCTCTCCAGCCTGGCCGGGCGCACCGCCGACCCGGTGCTGCCCGCGGGGCCGGTGCGGGTCGGCGGGTTCGGCGGTGCCGAGGGGCTCACCGCCTGGCTCGCCGAGCACCGCCCGCGCGCGGTCGTCGACGCGACCCACCCGTTCGCCGCGCAGATCACCGCCTCGGCGGCCACCGCGGCGGCCGCGCACGGCACGCCGCTGCTGCGGCTGCAGCGCCCCGGCTGGACGCCGCAGGACGGGGACACCTGGCGGTACGTCGACTCGCTGCCCGCGGCCGCCGCGGCGGTCGCCGGGTACGCGAGCGTCTTCCTGACCACCGGCCGGCAGGGCGTCGCGGCGTTCGCCGGGCTGCCCGGCCGGGTCCTGGTGCGCTCGGTCGACCCGCCCGACGAGCCGCTGCCGGCCGGCGCGACGGTGCTGCTCGACCGCGGGCCGTTCAGCGTCGCCGACGAGCTGACCCTGATGCGCGAGCACGCGGTCGACGTCGTCGTCACCAAGGACTCCGGTGGTCACCTCACCGAGGCCAAGCTGGTCGCCGCCCGCGCGCTGGGGCTGCCGGTCGTGCTCGTGCGCCGGCCACCGCTGCCGCCGGGGGTCGGGACGGTGACGACGGTGGCCGACGCGCTCGTCTGGCTGCGGGCTCAGGCCTGACGGGTGAACGCCCAGGCGGTGACCCAGACCGTGCCGACGGCGAGCACGAGCGAGCCGGGCACGTGTGCGGCCATGTTCCCGCCGTCACCGACCGCGGCCTGCACGAAGCCGGCCACGAAGACGGCGGCGGACACGACCACCGGCCACCGGGCGCCACCGGCCCGGGCGTGCAGGGCGGTGGCCACCACGAGCAGCAGGCCGGCGACGTGCAGCGCGATCGCGCCGGCGCCGTGGCCGTCGCGCGCCCCGCTGGCGTCGGCGAGCACCTGGCCGGCCGTGACGAACTGGAAGAGCAGCACGACCACCGACAGCGCGGCGCCGGCCTGGACGGCGCGGAGCGTGCCGGCGCTGCGGGTGGGCAGGGGTGCGGTCCGGGTCATCGGGTCCTCCGGGAGGTGGGTTGCTTGAGAGTTCATGGAACCAGTCCGGGCGCCGGAGCGGAAGCGTCGCGGCTGGTGCTCTTCGACCTCGACGGCACGCTGGTCGACTCGACCCCGGGCATCTGGGCCTCGATCCGGGTCGCCGCCGACCGGCTCGGGCTGCCCGTGCCGACCCCGGCGCAGCTGACCGCGATGGTCGGGCCGCCGCTGGAGGAGGGCTTCGCCGGCGCGTTCGGGCTGACGGGGGCGGACGTCGACCGGGCGGTGCTGGCCTACCGCGAGCACTACACCGCCGGTGCGCTGCTCGACGCCACCGTGTACCCGGGCATCCCGCGGCTGCTGGCCGACCTGCGCGCCGGCGGTGCGCTGCTCGCCGTGGCGACCAGCAAGCCCGGGCCGTTCGCCGTCCGCATCCTGGAGCACGTCGGGCTGCTCGCCGCCTTCGACAGCGTCCACGGCGCGACGCTGGACGGCGTCGTGCGGCACAAGGAGCAGGTGGTCGCCGCGGCGCTGGCCGCGCACCCGGACGGCGCGCGGCCGGTGCTGGTCGGCGACCGGCTGCACGACGTGCTCGGCGCCCGGGTCCACGGGCTGCCGTGCGTCGGCGCCGGCTGGGGACCGGCCCCGCCCGGCGAGCTCGCGGCGGCGGGCGCGGTGGCCGTCGTCGCCACCCCCGCGGACGTCCCGGCGGCGCTCGCCGTCCTGTAGCGGCGGACTGTCGTACCCCGGGTGCACAGTGGACGCCGACGGAGGAGGTGCACCCCAGTGCTCGGTGAACCGCAGGCGGTCGACCTCGACCTGCTGGACCTGGAGAGCGCCCTGCTGCGCGCCGCGGTCGGTGACTACGCGGCCGAGGCGGCGGTGCTGCTGCTGGCCGACTCCGGCCACTGGCTGCCGCAGCTGCAGGCGGCCGGGCTGGTGTCGATCGCCCTGGACGGCGACGCGGTCGACGGCGGTCCGTGGGCGGCGGTGCAGTGGAGCGACCTCGACGACGCGCTGCGGTCGGGGCGGATCGGCGGGTCCGGCGGGCAGCGCCGGCTGCTGCGCGCCGCGGCGGGCCTGGCCGAGGGGCAGCCGGTCGACCTCGCCGACCTCACCGCCGGCCTCGACCGCAACGAGCTCACCCTGCTGCTGGCCGCGCTGGCCCACGCCGCGGGCAGCCACGAGCACCACGACGTCGTCCGCGACGGCGACGGGCTGTCGCACGACGGCGCGCTGCTGGGCCCCGTGGTCGCCTGGCCGCTGCGCGACTGAGCGCGAGGGGTGAGCGGCGCCCGTTCTGGGCAAGATCGCAGGATGACCAGCACGGCTGAGACGCGGCTGCCCGACGCCCTGCAGCTGTTGCGCGACCGGGTCGCCGCGGCTCCGCTGGGCCTGGCCACCCAGAACCGCGACGAGGCCGAGCGCACCGCGCGGGCCGTGGTCGACCAGGTCGACGACTACCTGCTGCCCCGGCTGCGCGACCTCGACGCCCCGCTGCTGACCGTGGTCGGCGGCTCGACCGGCGCCGGCAAGTCCACGCTGGTCAACAGCGTGCTGCGGGCGCGGGTCACCACCCCGGGCGTGCTGCGGCCCACCACCCGGGCGCCGGTCCTGGTCTGCGCCCCGGCCGACCGGGAGTCCTTCGCCGGCGACCGGGTGCTGCCCGGCCTGGCCCGCACCACCGGCGGCGAGGCCGGCCCCGGCGGGCTGCAGCTGGTGGTCCACGACGGGCTGCCGGCCGGGCTCGCGCTCATCGACGCCCCCGACGTCGACTCCGTCGTCGAGGCCAACCGCGACCTGGCCGGGCAGCTGCTGGCCGCCGCCGACCTGTGGGTGTTCGTCACCACCGCGGCCCGCTATGCCGACGCCGTCCCGTGGGACCTGCTGCGCACGGCGCAGGAGCGGGGCACCGCGCTGGCCGTCGTGCTCGACCGGGTCCCGCCGGAGGCGGTGCGCGAGGTGGCCGACGACCTCGCCGCCATGCTGCGGGCCGCGCGGCTCGACAGCGCCAAGCTGTTCGTGGTCGAGGAGCGGCCGCTGGTCGACGGGTTCCTGCCCGACGACCAGGTGGCGCCGCTGCGCGCCTGGCTGCACGGGCTGGCCGCCGACGCCGAGCAGCGGGCCGCCGTCGTCCGCCAGACCCTCGCCGGTGCGCTGGAGAGCCTGGGCGACCGGGTCGACGTCGTCGTCGCCGGGGTGCGCGAGCAGGAGACCGCCGCCGAGGCGCTGTGGGCGGCCGCCGACGCCGCCTACGCCCGGGCGCGCGCGAGCATCGACGAGGCGGTCGGCAACGGCAGCCTGCTGCGCGGTGAGGTGCTCTCCCGCTGGCAGGAGTTCGTCGGCACCGGCGAGTGGATGCGCAGCCTGCAGGGTCAGGTCGGCCGGCTGCGCGACCGGCTGACCGCGGCGTTCACCGGCCGTCCGGCGCCCGGCGCCGACCTCACCGGCGCCCTGGAGTCCGGGGTCGAGACGCTGCTGCGCGCCGAGGCCGACCGGGCCGCGGAGAAGACGGTCACCAGCTGGCGGTCGCTGCCCGGCGGGATCGAGCTGCTCGACGGCCGGGAGACCGAGCTCGACGGCGTCTCGCCGTCCTTCGCCGGGGCCTCGGCCGACGAGGTGCGCGGCTGGCAGGGGTACGTGCTGGAGCTGGTCCGCGACGAGGGGGCGGGCAAGCGGTCCCAGGCCCGGCTGCTGTCCTGGGGCGTCAACGGCGCCGGCGCGGTGGTGATGGTCGCCGTCTTCGCCTCGACCGCGGGGCTGTCGGGCATCGAGGTGGTCGTCGCCGGCGGCACCACCGCGCTCGGCCAGCGGGTGCTGGAGGCGGTGTTCGGTGACGCCGCGGTGCGCGAGCTCGCCGCCCGCGCCCGCGCCGACCTCGACGAGCGCGCCGCCCGGCTGCTGGCCGCCGAGCAGGCCCGCTTCGACCAGCTGCTCGACGACGCCGCCCCCGAGCCCGGCACCGACGACGAGCTGCGCGCCGCCGTCTCCGCGCTGGCTGCCGCCCGGAAGGCGAGCGCGTGAGGCTGGGCAAGCGCGAGCAGCTGTCCCTGACCGACCGGCTGGCCGCCCTGCGCGAGGCGGTCGAGGTGGCCGACGGCCGGCTGGAGGTGCCCGAGGTCGGCCAGGCCCGCGCGCTGCTGGCCAAGGCCGGGGCCCGCGAGGCGCTCGGCGACGCCACCGTCGTCGCCCTCGCCGGGGCCACCGGCAGCGGCAAGTCGACGCTGTTCAACGCGCTCAGCGGCAGCGAGGTGAGCACCCCCGGGGTCCGCCGCCCGACGACCGGGGTCGCGCACGCCAGCGTGTGGGGCGAGCACGGGTCCGACCGGCTGCTCGACTGGCTGCAGGTCCCGCGCCGCAACCGGGTCGAGTCCGGGGACCCGGCGCTCGACGGGCTGGTCCTGCTCGACCTGCCCGACCACGACAGCGTGCGGCTGGAGAACCGGCTGGAGGTCGACCGGCTCGTCGAGCTGGTCGACGTCCTGGTCTGGGTGCTCGACCCGCAGAAGTACGCCGACGCCGCGGTGCACTCCCGCTACCTGGCTCCCCTCGCCGGGCACGCCGGGGTGCTGGTCGTCGTCCTCAACCAGGTCGACCGGCTCGACGAGGCCGCGGCCCGGGCGTGCCTCGCCGACCTGCGCGGGCTGCTGGACCGCGAGGGCCTGGCCTCCACACCCGTGCTGGCCACCGCGGCGCGCACCGGCGCCGGGCTGCCCGAGCTGCGCGCCGAGCTGGCCCGCCGGGTCTCCGCCCGCCGGGCGGCCACCGACCGGCTGGCCGCCGACGCCCGGGCCGCCGCCGCGGCGATGGCCGGGCACTGCGCGCCCGACGCCGGCGCCGACCGCAGCCGCGACACCGACGAGCGGGAAGGCCTGACCGCGGCGCTGGCCGACGCCGCGGGGGTGCCGGCGGTCGTGGGCGCGGTCGAGCGGTCGGCGCGCCGCCGCGGCAACCAGCACACCGGCTGGCCGGTGCTGCGCTGGACGTCGAAGCTGCGGGCCGACCCGCTCCGCCGGCTGCACCTGGGCAACGAGGACTCCCGGACGTCGCTGCCGCCGGCCGGCGCCGTGCAGCAGGCCGCGCTGGGCGCCGCGCTGCGCCGGGCCCGGGACGCCGCCGGCCACGGCCTGCCGCAGGCGTGGCGCGACGAGCTGCGCCGCACCGCCGAGCTGTCGGAGGACCGGCTGGCCGACGACCTCGACCGCGCCGTGGCCGGCACCGACCTCGGCCCGGACCGCACCCCGCTGTGGCAGCGCGCGGTCGGCGGGCTGCAGTGGCTGCTCCTGCTGGTCGCGCTGGCCGGGGCGCTGTGGCTGCTCGGCCTGGTCGGGCTCGGGCTGCTCCAGCTGGACGACGTCGTCCCGCTGCCCCGGGTCGAGGGCATCCCGCTGCCCACGCTGCTGCTGGTCGGCGGGCTGCTGGCCGGGTTGCTGCTGGCGCTGGTGGCCCGGCCGCTGGTCGCGATGGGCGCCCGACGCCGGGCCCGGCAGGTGCGCCGCCGGCTGCTGGACCGGGTAGGGGAGGTGGCCGACGCGCAGGTCGTCGCCCCGCTCAGCGAGGCCCGCGCCGACCACGGCCGGTTCTGCGCGGCGGTGACCCGCGCCGGCAGCTGAGCCCGCCGCCGGTCGCACGGGGACCGGTGGTGCCGCTGCTCGTGCTCCGCTGCCGGTCCGTCAGCAGAGCACGGGCGGGCGCGTGAGCACCCGGTCGAGGGGGGAAGCTGCCGGAGCTCGTGCTCTGCTCACCAGGGTGAGCAGAGCACGAGCTTGCGCGGTGCCAGGACCCCGCCGGGGACCTCAGTCGGTGCCGGACTCCATCGCGGCGCGGTCGAGCAGCTCGTCGTTGGGCGACACCTGCCCGCGGGAGGCGATCGCCTCGGCGCCGCCCTCCTCGGTGACGTCGATCAGGCCGGTCGAGGCCGCCTGCGCGGCGCCGATCGACACGTGCGTGGTACCGCCGACCAGCCCCATCCGGGCGTACTGCTCGAGCTTGGCCCGGGAGTCGGCGATGTCGAGGTTGCGCATGGTCAGCTGGCCGATCCGGTCGACCGGGCCGAACGCGGAGTCCTCGGTGCGCTCCATCGACAGCTTGTCCGGGTGGTAGCTGAACGCCGGGCCCGCCGTGTCGAGCACCGAGTAGTCCTCGCCCCGGCGCAGCCGCAGGGTGACCTCGCCGGTCACGGCGACGCCGACCCACCGCTGCAGCGACTCGCGCAGCATGAGCGCCTGGGGGTCCAGCCAGCGGCCCTCGTACATCAGCCGGCCCAGCCGCCGGCCCTCGGCGTGGTAGGTCGCGAGGGTGTCCTCGTTGTGGATCGCGTTGACCAGCCGCTCGTAGGCGATGTGCAGCAGCGCCATGCCCGGCGCCTCGTAGATGCCGCGGCTCTTGGCCTCGATGATGCGGTTCTCGATCTGGTCGGACATGCCCAGCCCGTGCCGCCCGCCGATGGCGTTGGCCTCGAGCACCAGGTCGACGGCGGAGTCGAACTCCCGGCCGTTGATCGTCACCGGCCGGCCCTGGGCGAAGCCGATGGTCACGTCCTCGGGAGCGATCTCCACGGCGGGGTCCCAGAACCGCACGCCCATGATCGGCTCGACGGTCTCGATCCCGGTGTCCAGGTGCTCGAGGGTCTTCGCCTCGTGCGTGGCGCCCCAGATGTTGGCGTCGGTGGAGTAGGCCTTCTCGGCGCTGTCGCGGTAGGGCAGGCCGTGGGCGACCAGCCACTCCGACATCTCCTTGCGGCCGCCGAGCTCGGTGACGAAGTCGGCGTCCAGCCAGGGCTTGTAGATGCGCAGCGCCGGGTTGGCCAGCAGGCCGTAGCGGTAGAACCGCTCGATGTCGTTGCCCTTGTAGGTGGAGCCGTCGCCCCAGATCTGCACGCCGTCGGCGAGCATCGCCCGCACCAGCAGCGTGCCGGTGACGGCGCGGCCCAGCGGGGTGGTGTTGAAGTAGCTGCGCCCACCGGAGCGGATGTGGAACGCGCCGCAGGTCAGCGCGGCGAGGCCCTCCTCGACGAGCGCGGCGCGGCAGTCGACCAGCCGGGCGATCTCGGCGCCGTACTGGGCGGCCCGGCCGGGCACCGAGCTGATGTCGGGCTCGTCGGCCTGGCCGATGTCGGCGGTGTACGTGCACGGGACCGCGCCCTTGTCGCGCATCCACGCGACTGCGACAGAGGTGTCGAGACCGCCGGAGAAGGCGATGCCGACGCGGTCACCGACGGGCAGGGACGTGAGCACCTTGGACACGGCAACAGTATGCAACGCCATGTATGGCCATGCAGTACCGGGGGTCAGCCGGCGGCCGGGACCGCCGCGGGACGGCGCCGCTGCACGGCCAGTCCGGCCACCGCGACCAGGGCCAGCGCGATGACGCCGGCGCCGTAGAGCTGCGCCGTCCGCTCCAGGCCCAGGTGGGTCGCCGCGATGCCCGCGGCGATCGCCGGCAGGCTGAAGCCGAGGTAGCTGGCGGTGAACACCGCGGCCAGCAGCCCGGCCCGGGCGCCCGGCTCGACCCCGCGGGTCACCGTGGCCATCGCCCCGAGGAAGGCACTGCCGAAGCCGAGGCCGGAGACCACGGCGGCGACGAAGAACAGCGCCAGCGAACCGACCGCCAGCGCGGTGACCGTGCCGGCCACCCCGCCGGCGAACACCAGCGCGCCGACGACCATGGCCCGGGCCGGGGCCACCCCGCGCATGCCGAGCGAGCCGACCAGGCCGGTGCCGTTGAGCGCCAGGACGACGAGGCTGCCCACCAGGTGGTCCTGCACGCCGTAGACGGTCGAGACCAGCGACGGGCCGAGCGAGGCGTACAGCCCGCCGAGCGCCCAGGTGGCGACCAGGCAGGGCAGGACGACGACGAACGCCCGGCGCTGCGCCGGCGGGACGTGCACGCTGGGTCGCAGCGAGGCCAGCGCGCCCGGCGTCCGGGGCGAGGTCTCGGGCAGCAGCACCAGCACGCCTCCCGCGGCCGCCAGGCAGAGCGCGGTCAGGGTGCCGAACACCCAGTCGGTCGGGGCGGGCAGCCACTCGACGGCCATGCCCGCGCCGACCGCGCCCAGTGACAGCCCGAACCCGGGGGCCGCGGAGTTGACCAGCGGCCCCAGCGGCTTCTCCGCTCGCTGCAGGTCCAGCAGCGCGGCCCCGAACGCGCCGGTCATCGCCCCCGTCGCGAACCCCTGCACGACCCGGGCGGCCAGCAGCCACCCGACCCCGTCGGCGGCGAGGAACAAGACCATCGACACCGCCTCCAGCACCAGTGCGGCGGCGAGCACCGGCCGGCGGCCGACGTGGTCGGACAGCCCGCCCACCACCAGCAGCGACACCAGCAGGGCCAGGGCGTAGACGGCGAAGACGACGGTCAGCAGCCCCGAGCCGAACCCGAACTGCTCGGCGTAGACCCGGTACAGCGGCGAGGGCACCCCGGAGGCGGCGAGCACCAGGACGAGCAGGACGGCGACCGCCCAGAAGGCGGCGGGACGACCGAGCTGACGACGGGGCACGCCCTGGTGCAAGGACCAACGACTCGGCTGTGTTCCGCCTCCCGGGGGCCATGTCGGCGGACATGGCCCCGCGGGGCGTCAGCCGGGGTAGCGGCGGGAGGTGAAGACCCGGCCGGTCGAGGTGACCCGGGTCTGGGTGGAGCCGATGAGCACCAGGCAGCGCATGTCGACCGTCTCCGGGTCCAGGTCGCCGAGGGAGGTGACGGTGACCCGCTCCTCCGGGCCGCCGACGTCCCGGCCGACCACGACCACCGTCTCGGGCTTCCGCACCTCGAGCAGGACCTGGAGCGCCTCGCCCAGCTGGTGCGGGCGGGCCTTGGACCGCGGGTTGTACAGCGCGAGCACCAGGTCGGCCGACGCCGCGGCGCGCAGCCGGTCCAGGACGACGTCCCAGGGCTTGAGGACGTCGGACAGCGAGACGACCGCGAAGTCGTGGCCGAGCGGCGCCCCGACCCGCGACGCCACCGCCTGCGCGGCGGTCAGCCCCGGCAGCACCCGCACCTCGACGTCGGGGAAGCTCTCCGCCGCCACCTCGAGCACGGCCGCGGCCATCGCGAAGACGCCCGGGTCGCCGCTGGAGACCACGGCCACCCGCCGTCCGGACCGGGCCAGCTCCAGCGCGTGCGCCGCCCGCTCGGCCTCGACGCGGTTGTCGCTGGGGTACCGGGTCTGCCGCGGGTTGGCCGGCACCCGGTCCAGGTAGGGGCCGTAGCCGACCAGGTCATCGGCCTGCGCCAGCGCCTCGGCCGCCTCGGGGGTGGTCCAGCTGCGCTGCCCGGGACCGAGCCCGACGACGACGACCTCGCCGGTGGTCGGAGTCTCGTCGTCCTCGCCGAGACCGGGGTGGTTGCCCGGGCCGGTCAGCTCGCTGGGCAGCAGGGCCAGGGAGAAGTAGGGCACGGTGTCCGGGTCGACCTCGGCCAGCGGCAGTATCCGCTCGCGGTCGGTGGTGGCCCGCTCGACGTAGTACGCGCGGTCGAGCACCCCGGCGGCGTCGAAGGCCTCGCGGACGTTGCGGAAGGTGCGGCCCAGCTTCATCACCGCGGCCGAGTCGGTGGTCGACAGCCACTCGGCCAGCTCGTCGGCGTCCAGGGTGCCGGGCAGCACGGTGAGCACCTCGTCCCGCTCGACCAGCGGCCGGCCCAGCACCGCGGCCGCGCCGCTGACGCTGGTCACCCCGGGCACCACCTCGGTCGGGTACCGGTGCGCGAGCCGCTTGTGCATGTGCATGTACGAGCCGTAGAAGAACGGGTCGCCCTCGGCCAGCACGACGACGTCGCGGCCGGCGTCCAGGTGGGCGGCCAGCCGGGCGGCGGCGGCCTCGTAGAACTCGTCGATCGCGCCCTGGTAGCCGCCGGGGTGGTCGGTGGTCCCGGTGGTGACCGGGTAGACCAGCAGCTCCTCGACCTGGCCGGCGCGCAGGTAGGGCGCGGCCAGCCCGCGGGCCACCGAGCGGCCGTGCTGCGCGGCGTGGAAGGCCACGACGTCGGCCGCGCCGATCAGCCGGGCGGCCTTGACCGTCACCAGCTCCGGGTCACCCGGCCCCAGCCCGACCCCGTACAACCGCCCGGTCACCGGACACCCCCACGAGGGGCGGAGGTGGCCATCTTCGCCCTCATTCGACGGTGCTCGCGATGGCGTTGACCGCGGCGGCGGTGATCGCGCTGCCGCCCCGGCGGCCGCGGACGACGAGGAACTCCAGGTCGGCCTCGGCCAGGGCGTCCTTGGACTCGACCGCGCCGATGAAGCCCACCGGGATGCCGACGACGGCGGCCGGGCGGGGCGCGCCGTCGCGGACCATCTCCAGCAGGTGGAACAGGGCGGTGGGCGCGTTGCCGATCGCGACCACCGCACCGCCGAGCCGGTCGCCCCACAGGTGCATGGCCGCGGCGGTGCGGGTGGTGCCCAGCTCGCGGGCGAGCTCGGGGGTGCGCGGGTCGTTGAGCGTGCAGATCACGTCGTTGTCCTTGGGCAGCCGCTTGCGGGTCACCCCGGAGGCGACCATCTGCGCGTCGCACAGCACCGGGGCGCCGGCGTCCAGCGCCTCCCGGGCCCGCAGGACGACGTCGGGGGAGAAGTCGATGTCCTCGGTCAGGTCGACCTGGCCGCAGGCGTGGATCATCCGCACCGCCACCTGGGCGACGTCCTCGGGGAAGCGGGAGAGGTCGGCCTCGGCCCGGATCGTGGCGAAGGAGCGGCGGTAGATCTCGGCGCCGTCGTGCTCGTACTCGTACATCAACCCTCTTCGATCCGGTAACCGGCCGGCGTCGCGACCACGTCGACCACGTCGCCCGTCGGGCGTCCGCAGCGGCGCTCGCAGCCGACCCAGTGCTGACGGGCGCCACCGGCGGGCAGCGTCCGGGTGGCCACGGCGGCGACGGCGTCGGCCCGCACGTCGGCCAGCGACCGCGCGCAGCCCGGCCGGCCGGCGCAGGTGGTCACCCGCAGCCAGGGGCTGGCCTCGTCGAACACCATGCCGGTGCGGAACAGGTCGACGGCGGTGTCGTCGACGGTGTCCTCGGCGAGGTCGGGGACGACCACGCTGCGCCACGGGGTGAGCTGCACCTGCGCGGTGCGGTCGGCCATCAGCTCGGCCTGGTCGGCGGTGAGCCGGCCCAGCGGGACGACGCCGATCAGCGCCGTCCGGCCGTCGACCTGCGTGGCCGCGCCGACGGGGCCGACGAGCGGCGCGGCCGGGACGTCGACCTTCGGCTCCCGTGGGCCGTCGAGGCGGGCGGCGACCCGGGCCGGCCCGTCGGTCAGCTCGGTGACCCGCCAGGCGGTCGACCCCTGCGCGGCCCGCTCGGCGAGGAAGGCGCGGGCGGCGGCCAGGGCGAGCAGGACGGCGTCGTCGAGGCCGGCGCGCAGACCGGAGTCGACGCCGCCGACGAGCAGGGCGACCCGGTCGGGGGCCAGCGCCAGCAGGCCGACGTCGCCGCCGAGGCCGGAGACGTCGCCGCGGCCGTCGTCGAAGGTGGCCAGGAAGCGGCCGGGCAGCTCGGCGAGCGCGGGGTCGGCGCGCAGCCCGGCGTCGAACAGCGTCACCCAGCGGGAGGCGTCGACGTGACCCTCGCCGTCCCGGCCCGAGCGGGTGCTGGCCAGGGAGTTGCGGGCGCGCTCGTGGGTGTCGCTGGGCAGCAGCCCGGCGTCGGCGAGCCGGGCGCCCAGCAGTGCCTGGGTACCGGCCTGCAGGCCGCGCAGCTGCAGGTTGCCGCGGCTGGTGAGCTCCAGGTGGCCGTCGCCCAGGTCGCGTGCGGCGGCGGCGAGGACCCGCAGCTGGTCGGCGGTCAGCACCCCGCCGGGGACGCGGACGCGGGCCAGCTCGCCGTCGGCGGCGGAGTGGGTCTGCAGCGCACCGGGGCAGGCGTCGACCCGGTCGCGCACGGGGGCGACGGTGTCGGGGGCGACGGCGGAGTGAGCGGGGGAGGACATGGCGCCAGCGAGGTTACGTCCACCCCGCCACCCCGTCGTCGCCCCCGTGGCTCAGAGCAGCGAGGGCTGGTCGTAGGACATCCACACCGCGCGCCGCGCGGACCGGGTGCGCACCTTGGCCATCGCCTCGACCCGCGCCCGCTGGTCGGCGGTGGCACGGTGCTCGACCACGGCCAGCTCCGCCTCGCGCATGGCGCGCTCGGCCGCCTCCTCCTCGGGGGTCTCCGGCCGCTCCGGGCTCTCCAGGACGACGTCGTCGGCCCGCGCGCCGCGGTAGGGGCTGTCCTCGGGGAGGTTGCCGCTGACCCGGCCGTAGGCGCCCAGCGTCAGCAGCACCAGGCCGGCGCAGATGGAGAAGATGACGTTGGCGACGGAGAAGGCCAGGAAGTTCCAGTCGGTCTCCAGCAGCGCCAGGTTGACCAGCGCCGAGCCGAGGAACAGCACGCCGATCACCAGCATCACCGTCGACGCCACGCGCGAGCCGCGGACCGCGGCGAAGACCAGCACCGCCGCGGTGACCAGCGAGATCGTCGACAGCAGACCGTTGGACGACAGCCCGGCGATGCGCTGTCCGTCGGTGGAGAAGTAGTCCAGGCCGTTGGCCAGCCCCAGGACGCCGAACGCGGCGATGACCGCGGCGACGACCAGGGCGCCGATCCGGTGGACGACGGTGACGCGGGTCTTCTCCTCGGCGGGGGAGGACCAGTGCGGCAGGTGCAGGGTGTGGGTCATCACGGACTCCGGGGGAGGAGCGGGCGCCGGGCCGGTCGGCGTCGGCGGACACGCCCTACCCAGTTCTGTGGCACACAACTCGACGACTCGCCAGAGAAATGTCGTTGCGTCAGCAAACCATCGCGCAGCGTGGTCGGCAGGGGGGAAGGCGGACGGGGCTGCTGCTGTTGGGGGCCGGTGGAAGGAGCGTCATGACCAACCCCACGCCCCAGCACCACCCCGTCGACCTGCACTCCGAGTACCTGCGGGCCGACCTCTTCCTCGCCGTCGACCAGCCCGTCGAGGCCGCCAAGGTCCTCGTCCCGATCGTCGAGGCCGAGCCGGGGAACCAGGCCGCGCTCGAGCTGCTGGCCCGCAGCTACTTCCGGTCCGCCCAGCTGACCCGCGCCGAGGAGGTCCTCGGCCGGCTGGTCGAGCTCGCCCCGGCCAACGGCTGGGCCCGCCGCGCGCTGGCCCGCACCCTCGAGCGGCAGAGCCGGTCGCTCGAGGCCGTCGCCCACCACCGGGTGGCCGACGCCCTCGGCGTCGCCTGATCCCGTACCCCCGGTCGCGGGGGTGTGCCCGTGGACCGTCGAGCCCTGCCCCTGACCGGGGGCAGGGCTCGACCGTTGTGGACGACGGTCGCCGCGCGGCACCGGCGTGCCCCCGGGACGACACGCGGGGAAGAACCGGACATTTGCGCTCACTGATTGACCGCTGAACGCACAGGAGTGCACGCTTCCGCGCACAACAACTGCACATCCACCGAGAGGGTCACAGTGTCGTCACCCGTTTCGTTCCGCCGCCTCGCGGCAGGAGGGGCCTTCCTGGCCCTGACCCTGCTCGCGCCGGCGCTCTCCGGCACCGCGTCGGCAGCACCCGGCCAGCCGGGCACCCCGCCGCCGGGCGCGGGGTCCACGTCGATGATCGAGCCGGTCATCGACGCCAACTTCGCCGACCCCGACGTCCTGCTGGTCGACGGCGTCTACCACGCCTATGCGACCAACAACGAGGGTCAGAACGTCCAGCACCAGACCTCGACCGACCTCGTGCACTGGACGCCGCAGCCCGACGCGGCGCCGACGCTGGGCGCCTGGGTCGGCGCGTGCAGCTTCGCCCCCGGCGGGGCCACCGACAACTGCGTGTGGGCCCCCGAGGTGACCGCGGTCGACGGCGGCTACGCGCTCTACTACACCGCGCGCGACGCCACCTCCCCGCGGCAGTGCATCGGCGTCTCGACGTCCGCCTCGCCCGACGGCCCGTTCCTGCCCGTGGGCACCGAGCCGCTGGTCTGCCCGAACGGGGAGAACGGCACGACCGACCTCGGTGGCGCCATCGACGCGGCCACCTACTCCGAGGACGGCCAGCTGTACCTGCTGTGGAAGGCCGACGGCAACTGCTGCGCCGGCAAGACCGCGATCATCTTCATCCAGGCGCTGTCGGCCGACGGGACGACGCTCACCGGCCCGCCCGTCGAGCTGATCCGCCGCGACCTGCCCTGGGAGGGCAACGTCGTGGAGGCCCCGACGCTGGTGGAGCGGGACGGCACCTACTACCTCTTCTACTCGTCCAACGACTTCGGCGGCGGCGGTTACCGCACCGGGTACGCGACGTCGGACAGCATCACCGGCCCGTACACGAAGTCGACGACCGAGCTGGTCACCAGCGAGATGTTCCAGGACCACGTGCTCGGCTACGGCGGCCAGGACGTCGTCACCAACCCCGACGGCGGCACCTCGATCGTCTTCCACGGCTGGGACCCGACCTACTCCTACCGCGCGATGTACGTCAGCGACCTGAACTGGTCGGCCGACGGCGTCCCCGTGGTCGAGGAGGCCGCGGTGCGCTACCAGGCCGAGGACGGCGTGGTCACCAACGCCCGCGTGGTCGGTGACGACGCGGCCTCCGGGCTGGCCAAGGTCGGCGGCATGGACGCCACGAACAGCTCGGTGACGGTCCAGGTGCAGGCGGAGAAGTCCGGCCCGGCGACGCTGGGCATCCGCTTCACCAACGGGTCCTACGACGGGGCGACCCCGGTCGCGGCCACCGACACGCTCACGGTCAACGGGCGCGACGCCGGCACGGTCACCTTCCCGCACACCACCTGGGGCAACTGGCGGATGGCCGAGGTGCAGGTGCAGCTGAAGAAGGGGACGAACACGATCACCCTGACCAAGGCCACGTACTTCGCCGAGATCGACGCCTTCGACGTGTACGACGCCAGCCACGTCCCCGACCCGAAGGGCCCGCCCGCGGGCTCGACGACCACCCGGTACGAGGCCGAGCTCGGCACGGTCACCCACGCCCGCGTGGTCGGCGACGGCCGCGCGTCCGGTGGCGCGAAGGTCGGCGGCATGGACTTCGCCGACAGCGCGATCTCGCTGCAGGTGTACGCCGAGCGCGGCGGGCCGGCCACGCTGGCGATCCGGTTCGCCAACGGCTCCGACCGCGGCGGCTACCCCGTCGAGGCCACCGACACGGTCACGGTGAACGGGCAGGCGGCCGGCACGGTCACCTTCCCGTACACCCGCTGGGACAACTGGACGACGATCGAGCACTCGGTGCAGCTGAAGAAGGGCTGGAACACCGTCACGCTCACCCGCGGCACGTTCTACGCCGAGATCGACGCGGTCGACGTCTCCTGACGTCACCGTGCGGACGCAGGCCCCGGCCGCCGCTCGCGCGGCCGGGGCCTGCGTCCCGGTCAGTCCAGGCAGTACGCGGTGATCCGGGCCGTGCCGACGACGCCGGGCTGGTACAGGTCGACGAACCGCTGCGCGTCGGCGGCGGTCGCGAAGAACACCGAGACGCCCGTGTAGCCGACCGTCGGGTCCAGGCCGAGCGCCTCGACGGCGCCCCCGGTGCAGCCGATGTCGCCGATCCCGCCCTGGTAGCCGACCGCGGACAGCGCTGCCAGCGCCTCCTGCGTGCCGGTGAGGTCGTCCCCCCGTGCGACGTCGAGGAAGACCGCCCAGTACTCCCCGCCGTGGACGGCGACGGCCTCCGAGGGCCAGTCGGTGGGCCCACCGGTCGGTGCCGACGCGGAGCCGGTGGGCGCGGCGCTGGTGGGCGCACTGCCCGTAGGGGTGCCGGCGGAGGAGCGGGGCGTGCCGGTCGGGTCCGCTGCCGGCGGCGCCGGTGTCCCCGACGTCGGGGACGCCGGGGCCGTGGTGACCGGCTCGGTGACCGGCTCGGTGACCGGCTCGGTGACCGGCTCGGTGGCCGGCGCCGGCCCGGGGGTGGACGGCGCGGTGGTCGCCGGGACCGTCGGGGTGGCGACGTCGCGGTCCGGGGCGGAGGACAGCAGGGTCCCGGCCGCGGTGGACCCGCCGGCGACCACGAGGAGGCCGGCGCACACGGCCAGGACCGCCGTGCGGTTGCGGCGCTGCCGCTGGTGCCGGGTGCGGGCCGCCACCGCGTTGTGCCCGCCGTCCTCGTCGGGCAGGGCCGTGGCCAGGTCGTGCAGCCGGGCGCGGACGGTCGACTCCAGGTCGTTCACGGTCGCCTCCTCGAGAGGGTGGAGAGGTCGTCGGGGGAGGGCTGGGCGAGCAGGCCGCGCAGGACCGACAGCCCGCGGGTGACGTGGCTGTTGACGGTGCTGACCGAGCAGCGCATCAGCTGCGCGGTCTCGGCCTCGCTGCGGTCCTCGAAGTAGCGCAGCACCACGGCCGTCCGCACCCGCGGCGAGAGCTGGGCCAGGGCGGTGCGCATCTCGTCGCGCGCGGCGTGGTCGGCCTGGTGGTCGGCGGTGCTGCGGTCGGGGACCGACTCGACGACCGTCTCGGTGTTGGTCAGCCGCCGGCGCCAGTTCAGGTGTGTGTTGATCATCAGCCGGTGCACGTAGGCCGACCGGTCGTCGGCCCGCTGCACCCTCGACCACTTGCCGTAGGCGCGGGTCAGCGCCGACTGCACCAGGTCCTCGGCCAGTCCGCGGTCGCCGGTCAGCAGCCAGGCGGTGCGCATCAGCGCCGCGTTCTCACTGCGCGCGAACGCGGTGAACTCGTCGTCGTCCAGGGATCTCGCCCCCTCTCTCCATCTGTCGCGGTACTCACCCACACAGACACCCCGGCCGGGCGGGGAGACCCGAACCCGGCAGGTCACGATCGGGTCACGAGTCCGGCGGCTGGGGACCGTGCCGACGCGTCGAGGGCGCTGTGGTGTCCTGGGGGTACGCCGTCCCGCACGGGCACGCAGCGTCCGCCCGACCCGAGCCGCCGCTCGGCCAGAGGAGCCCGATGACCCGCCGCACCGCCCCCCGCCTGCTCGCCGCCGCCGCCGTGGCGCTGTCCCTGGCCGCCTGCGGCGGGACGGACGCGGCGTCCCCGCAGGCCGCCGGGAGCACCACCGCCGCGGCCTCGGACTGCCTGGCGGAGACGCCCACCACCGAGGCGCCGGCCGAGGTGTCCACCGACCTCGCGGAGGAGCCCGCGGCCCCCTGCTACAGCGCCGCGGCGCCCACCGAGCTGGTGCTCAGCGACGTCGTGGTCGGCACCGGGGCCGAGGCCGTCGCGGGCACCGACACCGCGGTGAAGTACGTCGGCGCCTTCTACGAGTCCGGCGAGGAGTTCGACGCCTCGTGGAAGCGCGGCGACGACTACACGCTGCCGGTCACCGTCGGCGCCGGGCGGGTCATCCCCGGCTTCGACCAGGGCATCGAGGGCATGAAGGTCGGCGGGCGACGGATGGTCACCATCCCCAGCGACCTCGGCTACGGCCCGCAGGGACAGGGCCCGATCCCCGGCGGGGCGACCCTGGTCTTCATCATCGACCTGGTCTCCGTCGGCTGACGCCCGCTAGCTAGCGGAGCACGGAGGTCAGCAGCAGGCTCGTCTCGCTGTTGAGCACCCCCGGGACCGACCGGATGCGGGCGAGGAGGGCGTCGAAGGCGGCCAGGTCGGCTGCCCGCACCTCGGCGACCAGGTCCCAGGCGCCGTTGGTGGTGTGCAGCGACTCGATCTCCGGGAAGCCGCCCAGGGCGGCGATGACCGCGTCGGTCGAGCGGCCCGCCACCTCGATCAGCGACACCGCGCGCACCCCGCCGGTCGTGGCGTCCTCCCGCACCCGGACGGTGAACCCGACGATCACCCCGGCGGCGACCAGCCGGTCCAGCCGGGCGGTGACCGTGGCCCGGGTGACCCCCAGCCGGCGTGCCAGGTCGGCCACCGGGGCGCGGCCGTCCTCCCGGAGGACCGCGAGGAGGCGGTGGTCCAGCTCGGTGAGGACGGTCATGAGCAGAAGGTAGAGACGGGCTGCGCAAGGTGGCCGGTCCGCCGGTGCGAAACGCGCGGTCCGCCCATCGACGGGCACCCGTCCCGCTCCCTAGCGTTGCGCCATGACGGAGTTCGTGGACGTGCGCAGCATGGTCCGGTGGGTCGCCGCCACCGGGCCGGAGCAGGTGGTGGCCGGCATCGCCGGGTACCTGACCGAGGACCTCCGCCGCTGGGAGTCCTTCGACAAGACCCCGCGGGTGGCCAGCCACACGCCCTTCGGCGTCATCGAGCTGATGCCCACCAGCGACGGCGAGCTCTACGCCTTCAAGTTCGTCAACGGCCACCCGGACAACCCCGCCCGCGGTTTCCAGACCGTGACCGCCTTCGGTGCGCTGGCCGAGGTGCACAACGGCTACCCGGTCTTCCTCGCCGAGATGACCCTCCTGACCGCGCTGCGCACCGCCGCCACCTCGGCGGTCGCCGCCCGCGCCCTGGCCCGCGCGGACTCCCGGCGGCTCGCGCTGATCGGAGCCGGCAGCCAGTCGGAGTTCCAGGCGCTGGCGATGCGCAGCGCCCTGGGCATCGACCAGGTCAGCGTCTGGGACACCGACCCGGCGGCGATGGCCAAGCTGGCGCGCAACCTCGGCCCGCTCGGCTTCGACGTCCGGGTCGCCACCTCCGGGCAGGACGCCGTCCGCGGCGCCGACGTCGTCACCACCTGCACCGCGGACAAGACGCGCGCTCGGGTGCTCGAGGCCGGGTGGCTGGAGCCGGGCGTGCACGTCAACGCGATCGGCGGCGACTGCCCCGGCAAGACCGAGCTCGACCCGGCGATCCTGACCGGTGCGGACGTGTTCGTGGAGTTCACGCCGCAGACCCGGGTCGAGGGGGAGATCCAGGCGCTGCCACCGGACTCCCCGGTGACCGAGCTGTGGGAGGTGCTCACCGGGCGGGCGCCCGGGCGCACCTCGGCCGGGCAGGTGACGGTCTTCGACTCGGTCGGCTTCGCCGTCGAGGACTTCTCCGCCCTCCGCTACGTGCGGGACGCCGTCCGGGGCACGCCCTGGGTGTCGCACGTCGACCTGGTGGCCGAGCCGGACGACCCCAAGGACCTGTTCGGGATGGTCGGCGCCCTGTCGCCGCTCGGGGTCTGAGCCGGCCGCCGGGTAGCGTGCGGAGCAACCACGGCAGTGCAGCAGGGAAGCCGGTGCGACACCGGCGCGGTCCCGCCACTGTGACCTCCTCACGGAGGGAGCCAGACACCTCGGCTGCCGTGTCCGACGACCCGGGGCGCGGACCCCGAGGGAGGCACCGCCGTGAGCTCACGCACCTTCACCCTGCTGTCCACCTCCGACACCGACCTGCTGTCGGCCCGGTCCAGCACCGCCGACTGGCGGCTGGGCAACCCCGCCCGGCTCGGTGCCGACGGGATGGTCGGGCTCGCCGCCGGCAGCGAGCTGGTCGTGGTGCGGATCCTCGGCGTCCGGCGGCAGTACGAGGAGATGCTGGCCCCGCTGCTGGCCTCGGGTGTGCCGGTCGTCGTCCTGGGCGGGGAGAACGTGCCCGACGCCGAGCTGATGGAGCTCTCGACCGTGCCCATGGGCGTGGCCACCGAGGCGCACGGCTACCTGGCGCAGGGCGGGCCGGGCAACCTCGCCCAGCTGCACGCCTTCCTCGGCGACACCGTGCTGCTCGACGGCGAGGGCTTCGAGCCGCCGTCGGTCGCGCCGGAGTGGGGCCTGCTCGAGCGGGAGGCGCGCACGACCGCGGGCCCGGTCGTCGCCGTCCTGTACTACCGGGCGCACCAGCTGTCGGGCAACACCGGCTTCGTCGAGGACCTGTGCCGCGCCATCGAGGACGCCGGCGGCCGCGCGCTGCCGGTGTTCACCGCCTCGCTGCGCACCGTCGAGCCCGGCCTGGTCGAGGTGCTGCGCACCGCCGACGCCCTCGTGGTCACCGTGCTGGCCGCCGGCGGCTCGAAGCCCGCGACCGCGCAGGCCGGAGGGGACGACGGTGCCTGGGACGTCGGGGAGCTCGCGAGGCTCGACGTCCCCGTCGTGCAGGGGCTGTGCCTGACCAGCTCGCGCGCCGTGTGGGCGGCCAACGACGACGGGCTGTCGCCGCTGGACGTGGGCAACCAGGTCGCCATCCCCGAGTTCGACGGCCGGCTGATCAGCGTGCCGTTCTCCTTCAAGGAGGTCGACGAGGACGGGCTGACCTCCTACGTCGCCGACCCCGAGCGCGCGGCGCGGGTCGCCGGCACCGCGGTCGCGCACGCCCGGCTGCGGCACACCCCGCCCGCCGAGCGCCGCATCGTGGTGATGCTGTCGGCCTACCCGACGAAGCACGCCCGGATCGGCAACGCCGTCGGCCTGGACACCCCGGCGTCGGTCGTCCGGCTGCTGGCCGCGATGGCCGGGCAGGGGTACGACATCGGCCCCTTCGACGGGCCCGACGCCCTCCCCGGCGTCGCCGACCTGGACGGCGACGCGCTGGTGCACGCGCTGATCGCCGCCGGCGGGCAGGACGAGAACTGGCTGACCGAGGAGCAGCTGTCGGGCAACCCGGTGCGGATCTCGGCCGCGGACTACCAGCGGCACTTCGACACCCTGCCGGCCGAGCTGCGCGAGGCGATGGAGGAGCACTGGGGCCCCGCGCCCGGGTCGCTGTTCGTCGACGACGGGCACATCGTCCTCGCCGGGCTGCGGGCGGGGAACGTCGTGGTGATGGTGCAGCCGCCGCGTGGCTTCGGGGAGAACCCGATCGCGATCTACCACGACCCGGACCTGCCGCCCTCGCACCACTACCTCGCCGCCTACTGGTGGCTGCGGCACTCGTTCGGCGCGCACGCGATGGTGCACGTGGGCAAGCACGGCAACCTGGAGTGGCTGCCGGGCAAGACCGTCGGGATGAGCGCGGCCTGCGGCACCGACGCCGCCATCGGCGACCTGCCGCTGGTCTACCCGTTCCTGGTCAACGACCCCGGCGAGGGCACCCAGGCCAAGCGCCGGGCGCACGCCACCCTGGTCGACCACATGGTGCCGCCGATGGCCCGCGCCGACTCCTACGGCGACATCGCCCGGCTCGAGCAGCTGCTCGACGAGCACGCCAACATCGCCGCGATGGACCCGGCGAAGCTGCCCGCCGTGCGCCAGCAGATCTGGACGCTGCTGCAGGCGGCCAAGCTCGACCACGACCTGGGCCTGGCCGAGCGACCCGAGGACGACCACTTCGACGAGATGATCCTGCACGTCGACGGCTGGCTGTGCGAGATCAAGGACTCCCAGATCCGCGACGGCCTGCACGTCCTGGGCGCCCCGCCCAGCGGGCAGGACCGCATCGACCTGGTGCTGGCGATCCTGCGCGCCCGGCAGATCTGGGGCGGCTCGGTCGCGCTGCCGGGGCTGCGGCAGGCCCTGGGCCTGGTCGAGGACGGGACGGCGGGGCTGCACGAGACCGACCGGGTCGAGGCGCAGGCCGAGGCGCTGGTGGCCGGCATGGAGGCGCGTGGCTGGGACGCCACGGCGATCACCGACGTCGTCAGCGGGGTGCTCAGCCGCACCGACGACGAGGTCACCGAGGTGCTGCGCTTCGCCGTCGAGGAGGTCGTGCCCCGGCTGGAGCGCACCACCGACGAGCTGACCAACACCCTGCACGCCCTCGACGGCGGCTACGTGCCGGCCGGGCCGTCGGGCTCGCCGCTGCGCGGGCTGGTCAACGTGCTGCCGACCGGCCGCAACTTCTACTCCGTCGACCCCCGCGCCGTCCCGTCGCGGCTGGCCTGGGAGACCGGGTCGGCGATGGCCGAGTCGCTGGTCGACCGCTACCGCGCCGACCACGGCGGGGAGTACCCGCCCTCGGTCGGGCTGTCGGTGTGGGGCACCTCGGCCATGCGCACCGCCGGGGACGACGTCGCCGAGGTCCTCGCGCTGCTCGGCGTCCGCCCGGTCTGGGACGACGCCTCGCGGCGGGTCACCGGCCTGGAGCCGGTCGACCTCGACGAGCTGGGGCGGCCGCGGATCGACGTCACGGTGCGCATCTCCGGCTTCTTCCGCGACGCCTTCCCGCACGTGGTGACCATGCTCGACGACGCCGTCCGGCTGGTCGCCTCGCTGGAGGAGCCGGACGCCGACAACTTCGTCAAGGCGCACGCCGACGCCGACACCGCCGTCCACGGCGACCGCCGGCGGGCCACCACCCGGGTGTTCGGCTCCAAGCCGGGCGCCTACGGAGCCGGGCTGCTGTCGCTGATCGACTCCCGCAACTGGCGCGGGGACGCCGACCTCGCCGAGGTCTACGCGGTCTGGGGCGGCTACGCCTACGGCCGCGACCTCGACGGCGTGCAGGCGCGGCCGGACATGGAGGCGGCCTACAAGCGGATCGCGGTGGCGGCGAAGAACATCGACACCCGCGAGCACGACATCGCCGACTCCGACGACTACTTCCAGTACCACGGCGGCATGGTCGCCACGGTCCGCGCGCTGACCGGCTCCTCGCCGGAGGCCTACATCGGCGACTCGACCCGGCCCGAGCAGGTGAGGACGCGGTCGCTGACCGAGGAGACCTCGCGGGTGTTCCGCGCCCGGGTGGTCAACCCCAAGTGGCTGGCCGCGATGCGCCGGCACGGCTACAAGGGCGCCTTCGAGCTGGCCGCGACCGTGGACTACCTGTTCGGCTACGACGCCACCACCGGCGTGGTCGCCGACTGGATGTACGAGAAGCTCGCCCAGACCTACGTCCTGGACCCCGAGAACCGGGAGTTCATGGAGAGGTCCAACCCGTGGGCGCTGCACGGCATCGCCGAGCGGTTGCTGGAGGCCGTCGACCGCAAGATGTGGGCCGAGCCGGACCCGGCGCTGCTGGCCGAGCTCCAGCAGGCCTACCTGGACACCGAGGGCGACCTGGAGGGCGGGGACACCCCCGCCCAGACCGCCGCCGCCCGCGGCTGACCGCGGGGCTCAGACTCTGATCAGGTGACCTGATCGAACTCTGTCCTCCCTCACCAACGCTGCTGAGGGAGGACAGACGGTGATCAGGTGACCTGATCCACGTCCGACTCCGCGCCGACGCGCCCGCGCAGGGTGGCGGCGTCGGCATCGCTACGTTGGAGACAGTCGCCCGGGACAACCGGGCAGGACCGGGGAGGCGACCCGGTCCGCACTACCGAGGGGGAACGCACGCATGGAGCAGGCCGATCCGATGAACGTGGTGGTGATCGGGGCGGGCCCGGCAGGCCTCACCGCCGCCTACGAGCTCACCAAGCGCCACGTGCCGGTGACGGTGGTCGAGGGCGACGCGATGGTCGGCGGCATCAGCCGCACCGCCGAGCGGGAGGGGTGGCGCTTCGACATCGGCGGGCACCGCTTCTTCACCAAGGTGCCCGAGGTCGAGGCGCTGTGGCACGAGATCCTCCCCGACGAGGACTTCCTGCTCCGGCCGCGGATGAGCCGCATCTTCTACGACGGCAAGCTCTACGACTACCCGCTCAAGGCCTCCAACGCCCTGCGCAACCTGGGCCCGGTCGAGGCGCTGCGCTCGGTGGGGTCCTACTTGAAGGCGAAGGTCAGCCCCCCGACCAACCAGGACACCCTCGAGGGTTGGATCGTCGCGCGGTTCGGGCAGCGGCTGTACGAGCACTTCTTCAAGACCTACAACGAGAAGCTCTGGGGCGTCTCGGTCGACAAGCTGCCGGCCGACTGGGCCGCCCAGCGGATCAAGAACCTGTCGCTCACCAGTGCGGTGATCAACGCACTGACGCCCAAGCGCAAGCAGACCGACATCACCTCGCTGATCGAGGAGTTCCAGTACCCCAAGTACGGCCCCGGGATGATGTGGGAGGCCGCCGCGGACAAGGTCACCGCCGGCGGTGGCACCGTGGTCCTGGAGGAGAAGATCCAGACCGTCCACTGGGAGCCCGGACGCGGTGTCACCGGCCTGACCTCCGTCGTCACCGGCGGGTACGGACCGGGTGCGGGTGCTCCTGAGGCCACCCGCACCGACGTCGGGGCACACAAGGACTACCCAGCCGACCACGTCATCTCCTCGATGCCGTTCTCCTCCCTGGTGAAGGCGCTCGACCCGGCGCCGCCGGCTGAGGTGCTGGCCGCCGCCGACGCGCTGAAGTACCGCGACTTCCTCACCGTCGCCGTGGTGCTCCCGGTCGAGGCCGGCTTCCCGGACAACTGGATCTACATCCACTCCCCGGACGTCGAGGTCGGGCGGATCCAGAACTTCGGCTCGTGGTCGCCGTACCTGGTCAAGGACGGCCGCACCTGCCTGGGCATGGAGTACTTCGTCAACGTCGGTGACGACACGTGGAGCCGTTCCGACGAGGACCTGATCGCGCAGGGCGGCCGCGAGCTCGAGCAGCTCGGGCTGGCCAAGGCCACGGACGTCGAGCGCGGCTTCGTCGTCCGGATGCCGAAGGCCTACCCGTTCTACGACGCCGACTACAAGGCCAACGTCGAGGTCATCCGCCGCTGGATCGAGGCGAACACGCCGAACCTGCACCCGGTCGGGCGCAACGGCATGTTCCGCTACAACAACCAGGACCACTCGATGCTCACGGCGCTGCTCACCGTGCAGAACATCGCCGACGGTGCGCACCACGACGTCTGGGACGTCAACGTCGAGGAGGACTACCACGAGCAGGGTCCGGCGGACCGCGACGCCGACCGCTGACCCACTCCAGGATCAGGTGACCTGATCGCCGGTGCTCCTGGCTCACGGTGGGAGGTGAGCCAGGAGCACGTGGGCCGAGTCAGGACGCCGGACACCGATGAGTTCGGCCCCGCCCGGCGGTCTCCTCCTGCATGACGACGACGCTGCTGGCGATCGGCACCCGCAAGGGGCTCTGGCTCGCGACCAGTGAGGACCGGCGCAGCTGGTCGCTCTCCGCACCGCACTTCCTGATGACCGAGGTGCCCAGCGTGGGCATCGACGTCCGCTCCGGGCGCACCCGCCTGATGGTCGGGGTGCGCTCGGAGCACTTCGGGCCCACCGTCGTGCACTCCGACGACCTCGGGGTGACCTGGGACGAGCCGAACGGCGGGGCCATCCGGTTCCCGGCCGACACCGGGGCCGCGGTCGAGCGCATCTGGCAGCTGCAGCCGGACTCCGCCGACCGCCCCGGCGTCGTGTGGGCCGGCTGCGAGCCCATCTCGGTCTGGCGGTCCGAGGACGGCGGCAGCTCCTTCGCCCTCGACCGCGGGCTGTGGGACCACCCGCACCGCACCGAGTGGGGCGCGGGCTACGGCGGCGCGGCGGCGCACTCCGTCGTCCCAGGGCCGGCCGCGACGGTGCACGTGGCCATGAGCACCGGCGGCGTCTACCGGACGACGGACGGCGGCCGCTCGTGGCGGCCCCGCAACTCCGGGATCGGCGCGTACTTCATGCCCGGCCCGGCGCCGGAGTTCGGCCAGTGCGTGCACAAGATCGCCCGGGACGCCGCCGACCCCTGTCGGCTGTACGCGCAGAACCACCACGGCGTGTACCGCTCCGACGACGACGGGGACTCCTGGACCTCCATCGCCGACGGGCTGCCGTCGGACTTCGGGTTCGTGATGCTGGCCCACCCCTCCCGCGGCGGCACGATCTGGGTGGTGCCGCTGGTCGCCGACGGCGAGCGGGTGCCCCCGGGCGGCCGGCTGGCGGTGCACCGCAGCGAGGACGCCGGGCAGACCTGGCGGGAGCTGCGCACCGGGCTGCCCGACGTCGAGTACAACGCGGTGCTGCGCGATGCGGCGTGCGTCGACTCCGGTGACCCGGCCGGGGTCTACCTGGGCACCCGCGGCGGCGACGTGTACGCCAGCGCGGACGAGGGCGACTCGTTCGTGCAGGTCGCCGGTCACCTGCCCGACGTGCTCTGCGTGCGGGCCGCGGTGCTGCCGTGAGGGTGCCGGTGCGGCTGCCGCGGATGCTGACCGACTGCACCGGCGGCCACACGTCGGTGGTCCTGGACCTCGCCGCGCCGGTCACCGTCGGCGCGCTGCTGGACGCCCTGGCCGCCGACCACCCGGTGTTCGACCGGCGGGTGCGGGACGAGACCGGTGCGCTGCGCCGGTTCGTGAACGTCTACGTCGGTGGGGACGAGGTGCGTCGGCTGTCGGGACTGGCCACCGAGGTGCCGGCCGGGGTCGAGGTGATGGTCGTGCAGTCCGTCGCCGGCGGCTGACGCGGTCGGTCACCCCTGCGCCGCGGGCCCCTCCAGGGCGGCGGCGCAGGCGGCGAGGTCGTCGCGCAGCCGCACGACCTCGGCGGGGGACCGGTCGCCCAGCATCCGGCGCTCGACCCCGGCGACCGCCCGGCTCGCCCGGCCGAGCAGGTCGGTGCCCGCCGCGGTCAGCCGGGTGGGCAGCGCCCGCCCCTGCGGTGCGGTGGCGGAGCGGCTCAGCAGGCCGCGCTCCTGCAGGCCCTGCAGCACCGCCTGCATCGACTGGCGGGTCACGAACACCCCGCGGGCCAGCTCGGCGGAGGAGAGACCGGGGCGCTGGCCCAGCAGCTCCAGGCAGGCGTACTGGGTGACGGTCAGCGACAGCGGCTCCAGCTCGGCCTCCATCGCCGTCCGCAGTGCCGCGGCTGCCTGCTTCAGGGCGTAGCCGACCGACGAGTCGAGGTGGACCTCTTGCGCCATGTCAGGATTCTGACATACGGTCTCGGTGTCAGGAACCTGACATCCAACTCCAGGAGGACCTCATGGCCGCTGTGACCGGACCCGACTTCATCGCCCTGCAGGTGCGCGACCTGGCGGCGTCGGCCGCCTTCTACGAGCAGCGGCTGGGCCTGCGCCGCGCGCCGGTCAGCCCACCGCGCGCGGTCGTGTTCGCCACGACCCCGACCGCCTTCGCCGTGCGCGAGCCACTGCCCGGCGTCGACCTGGACGCGGCGGTCCCGCGCCCGGGGCTGGGTGTCGCGGTGTGGCTGCACACCGACGACGCGCAGGAGCTGCACGACTCCCTGGCCGGCGCCGGGGTGCCGGTCCTGGCCGAGCCCGTCGACGGGCCGTTCGGGCGGACGTTCACCTTCGCCGACCCCGATGGCTACGCGATCACCGTCCACGACCGCACCTGACCCCTGCCCGGTGGCCGGGGCCGGGGCCGGCTCAGGGCAGCAGCAGCGCGGCGGCCAGCAGGGTGACCGTGGCGGTGACCTCGCCGAGCGCGCCCATCACGTCGCCGTTCACCCCGCCCAGCCGGGCGCTGGCCCGCCGCCGCAGCAGCTCGGCGGCGCCCCAGCCGAGCACGACGGCGACCGCGAGCCGGACGTCGGCGGCCGCGGCGACGGCCAGGGTGACCAGGGCAGCGCCGGCGAGCCAGGGGCGGGAGACGGTGCCGGCCACGGCCTGGCCCAGCGACGAGCCCGCGGCGATCGCGGTGCCGGCCAGTCCGGTGCGCGCCATCGCGACCCGGGCGGCGACGGTGGCCACGGGCAGTGCCGCCCACCCGCCGTCGGCGGCCAGCAGCGGGGCCAGGCAGGCGACCTGCAGCAGCAGCGTGAGCACCAGCGTGGTGACGCCGAACGGGCCGACGTCGCCGGCCCGCATCACCGCCAGCGCCTTCTCACGTCCGCGCAGGGGGCCGAGCCCGTCGGCGGTGTCGGCCAGCCCGTCCAGGTGCAGGCCCCGGGTCAGCGCGGCCAGGACGGCGACGGCCAGCACCGCGCCGATCAGCGGCTCGCCGTACCGGGCGGCGAGCCAGCCGGCCGCGGTCGCGAGCGCGCCCAGCACGAGGCCGACCAGCGGCGCCCAGGGGAGCACGCCGCGGGCGGTCTCGGCCGCGGGCACCCGCGCGATCGACAGCATCGCGAACGACTCCGCCGGCCCGGTCCAGGGGCGGCGCGTCATCGCAGGCGCTGGGGGAGGCCGGCCACCACGAACCACACCTCGTCCGCGGTCGCGGCCAGCCGCTGGTTGACCGTGCCCAGGGTGTCGCGGAACAGCCGGCCGGCGCGGGTCTCGGGCACCACGCCCAGCCCCACCTCGTCGCTGACGGCCACCACGTGCGCCGGGGTCATCACCCAGTTGCTGACCAGGGCGTCGCAGCGCTCGCCCAGCCGCTCCCGTGCCGCGGCGGCCTCGGCGGGGGAGGAGCGGTCGGCGGCGTGCGCACCGGCGTCCTCGGCGACGTCCCAGATGCCGGTCTCGTCCATGAGCGCGGCGACCCAGGTGGTGATGCTGTCGACCAGCACCGCGCCACCGCGCACGAGCTCCGAGGGTGCGGTGGTCTCGACCGTGCGCCAGTGCGCCGGGCGGCGGGAGCGGTGGGCGGCGACCCGGGCGGCCCACTCGGCGTCGGCGTCGTCGACCCGCGAGGTGGCCAGGTAGGTGACCTCGTCCCAGCCCTCGAGCAGCTGCTCGGCGTGCGCGGACTTCCCCGACCGCGAGCCGCCGAGCACCAGCACCCGGCTCACGCCAGCACCAGCCGGGTCACGGTGCCGTTGTGCGGGGTGACCGCCGGCATGGCGTCGGGCCCGAGCCCGGCGACGACCGCCTGGAGCGCGCGGATCGTGTCCCCGTGGGTGACCAGCGCGACCACGTCGGCCGGCGGGGTGGTCCGCAGGCCGGTCAGGAAGGCCGAGACCCGGGCGTGCAGCTGGGCCAGGCTCTCCCCGCCTTCGGCGGACCAGTGGACGTCGGTCCAGTCGACGACGTCCCACAGCTCGCGGGACGGGCGGCCCTCCAGCACCCCGTAGCCCTGCTCGCGCAGCGCGGGGGTGGTGGTGACGGGCAGGCCGGTCGCGGCCGCGCAGTGCTCGGCGGTCTGGACGGCCCGCAGCAGGTCGCTGGACAGCAGCGCCCCGGGGCCGGCGCCGTCCCGGGTGAGGGCGGCGAGCTCGGCCGCGGCGGCTGCCGCCTGCTGGTGGCCCAGCCCGGTGAGCGGGATGCCGGGGGTCTGCCCCTGCATCCGCCCGGCGGCGTTCCACTCGCTCTGGCCGTGCCGGACGAGCAGGAGGGTCAGCGGTGCGGGCATCGTCCGAGCAGCGTAGGTGGTCGGGCCAGCGGTCCCGGCCGGGAGGCCCGACACTGGGACGATGCGCTTCCTCGACGTCGACGGTCTCGGTCAGGTCAGCCGGGTGGGCCTGGGCACCTGGCAGTTCGGCTCCCGCGAGTGGGGCTACGGCGACACGTACGCCTCCGGCGGTGCCCGCGACATCGTGCGCCGGGCCCGGGAGCTGGGGGTGACGCTGTTCGACACCGCCGAGGTCTACGGGACGGGGAGGAGCGAGCGGATCCTCGGCGAGGCGCTGGGCGACGAGCGGTCCTCCGTCGTGGTCGCCAGCAAGTTTTTCCCGGTGGCGCCGCTGCCGGCCGTCGTCCGCAACCGGGCCGAGGGCAGCGCCCGCCGGCTGCAGCTCGACCGCATCCCGCTCTACCAGGTGCACTGGCCCAACCCGCTGGTCCCGGACTCGGTGGTGATGCCGGGCCTGCGCGACCTGCTGGACGATGGGCGGATCGGCGCCGTCGGCGTCTCCAACTACTCCCTGGACCGGTGGCGGGCCGCCGACGCCGCGCTGGGCCGCCCGGTCGTCAGCAACCAGGTGCGGTTCTCCCTCGCCTCGGCCGGGCCGCTGGCGGACCTGGTGCCCTTCGCCGAGCGGGAGGGCCGCATGGTCATCGCCTACAGCCCGCTCGCCCAGGGGCTGCTCGGGGGCCGGTACTCCGCCGGGAACCGGCCCGGCGGCGTCCGGGCGACCAACCCGCTGTTCGGCACCGAGAACCTGCACCGCGCGGAGCCGCTGCTGGCCGTGCTGCGCGAGGTCGCCGACGCCCACGACGCGAAGCCTGCTCAGGTGGCGCTGGCCTGGCTGATCAGCCAGCCGCAGGTGGTGGTCATCCCCGGCGCGTCCAGCGTCGAGCAGCTGGAGTCCAACGTCGCGGCCGCCGACCTGGCGCTCACCGACGGCGAGCGGACGGCGCTCACCGCGGCCGCCCGGGCCTTCACGCCGGCCTCGGCGGTGCGCACCGCCGGCGACACGGTCCGCGAGCAGGCCGGGAAGCTGCGGAGCCGGCTCGGCGTCTGAGAGGCGGGCCGTCAGGCCCGGCGGCGCAGCAGGGCGACCGGGGCCGGGGCGGTCACGGCGGGCGCCGGCTGCCCCGCCCGGCGGCGCACGTACAGAGCCAGCCCCACCAGGGCCGCGCTCAGCGCGGCGCCGACCACCACGGGCGGGCGGGACCCGGTGAACCGGGCCCGCATCGGGACCGGGCGGGAGAAGGCGAGCACCGGCCAGCCCCGCTCGGCCGCGGCCTTGCGCAGGCCGCGGTCGGGGTTGACCGCCGTCGGGTGCCCCACGGCGCCGAGCATCGGCAGGTCGGTGACCGAGTCGCTGTAGGCCCAGCAGTCGGCGAGGTCCCAGCCCTGCTCGGCGGCCAGCTCGCGCATCGCCGCGGCCTTGTCCTCCCCGTAGGCGTAGAAGTCCATCTCGCCGGTGTAGACCCCGTCACGGACCACCATCCGGGTGGCCACGACCCGGTCGACGCCGAGCATCTCGCCGATCGGCTCGACCACCTCGGCGCCGCTGCTGGAGACGATGACGATCTCCCGCCCCGCAGCCCGGTGCGCCTCGATCAGGTCGGCGGCCTCGGCGTAGACCAGCGGGTCGACGATCCCGTGCAGCGTCTCCCGCACGATCTGGTGCACCACGGCGACGTCCCAGCCGGTGGTCATGGCCGCGATCTGGCTGCGCATGCGCTCCATCTGGACGGCGTCGGCGCCGGCCAGCGAGAACACGAACTGGGCGTAGGCGCCCTTGAGCGCCGCCCGACGGTTGATCAGGCCGCCCTCGAAGAACGGTCGTCCGAAGGCCAGGGTGCTGGACTTCGCGATGACCGTCTTGTCCAGGTCGAAGAACGCCGCCGCGCGGGTCACGGCCCACACGGTAGGCGGACCGGGTGACGAGGAGGTGTCGCGCACCGCCGTCCACACCCGGACGGGTCGACCACCGGGCCGCGCGTCCGGTCCCGCCGGGCGGCTGCCCGGGACCGCGCCGATCGGCCTGCCCACGTCCCGGAGCCCTCCTCGGGAGCCGGCGCTGGGCGATGATGGGGGCATGTCGCTCGACCTGGCGGTGCTCGAGGCGATCGGACGACACCGCACCGGCTGGACCGACGCCGCCGCGCGCGGGCTCATGGACGCCGGTCAGCCGGCGGGCACCTACGTCCTGGCCGCGGTGACGGCGCTGGCGTTCGCGTGGGCGTGCCGGGCGTGGCGTGCGGTGGCCGCGGCGATGGTCTCCTCCGTCGTCGCGACACTGCTGGCCGAGTGGCTCAAGGAGGTCATCGGCCGGCCCCGCCCGCCCGCCGCTCTGGCGATCGTGCCCGCGGACGGCCCCGCGTTCCCCTCGTCGATCGGTGCCCTCACCGCCGGCGCCGCCGTCCCGCTGGTCCTGTGGGGCCTGCGCCGGGCCGACCGGACCGGACGTGCCGTGGCCGCCCTGCTGGTCGCCGGCACGCTCGCGGTGGGGGTGAGCATGGTCTACCTCGGCGCGCACTGGGTGAGCGACGTCCTCGCCGGCTGGGTGCTCGGCGGGGTGGTCGGCGTCGTCGCCCACCGGGTGTCCCGATGGACACCGGGCCGCCGCACCGCGACCGCTCGCTGACCCCGGGGACACGGCCGGGTGGGCACCCCGGTCCACGGCACCACCGGGGGCCGCCCGGCGCACAGGTCTTCCAGCCCGGGCGCGCGAAGGGGGTCCGCGAGACGGCTTGGGCCAATACGCTCTGCCCGCTGACCCGCCCCACCGCGTCGGGCCAGACCGGTGGGGGAGCGACACAGGAGGCCGTGTGACGTCCGGTGAGAGGCCGTTCTACGACGTGTACGGAGCCGGCGGGCATGCCCAGGTGGTGGTGGACGCGCTCCGGGAGCGCGGCATCGGTGTCCGGCGCATGTACAACGACAGCCCGGCGAACCAGCACCCCGCGAGCCGGGACGTCCTCCCGGGCATCCGCGTGGTGGGGCCCGACGAGTTCCCGTCACTCGACGTCCCGCTCGTGCTGGCCGTCGGCATCAACGGCGAGCGCGCCGAACTCGCCCAGGTCCTCGACGCCGACTTCGGCCAGGCGGTCCACCCGACGGCGATCGTGGCGAGGTCGGCCCGGATCGGTGCGGGGACCGTCGTCCTCGCCGGCGCGATGGTCCAGCCCAACGCCCGCATCGGCCGGCACGTCCTGGTCAACACCGGGGCCAGCGTCGACCACGACTGCGTCATCGGCGACTACGTCCACATCAGTCCGCAGGCGGCGCTCAGCGGGCACGTCACCGTGGGCGAGGGCACGCACATCGGCGTCGGTGCCGTCGTCATCCCCAAGGTCAGGATCGGGCGCTGGTGCAAGATCGGCGCCGGTACGGTCGTCATCGCCGACGTCCCCGACCACGTCACCGCCGTGGGCAACCCGGCGCGGATCCTCCCGGACCGGAGCGGGGAGGTGCCGCCGGACCCGGTCTTCGTCAGCTCCGGGGGCCGACAGCAGGCAGGGCTACGGGTGCCATGACGACCATCGACGAGCAGTACCGGCCGACCGGGGCGCTGCCCGGGGGCGACGGGGGCGGGACGCACGACCTGGTCCTCGTCGGCGCGGGGGCCTCCACGTCCTACGTCCTCATCTCGCTGCTGACCGCGCTCGCCGCCGACCCGCCGCCGCGGCCCCTGCGGATCGCCGTGGTCGAGCAGGCGCCCGACCCGTTCCCCGGCGTCGCCTACGGCAGCCGCGCGGCACGGACCTGCCTGCTCATCACCCCCCTGCGGGAGTTCCTCCCGCCCGAGGAGCTGCGGCTGTTCACCGACTGGCTGTCGGCCAACAGGTCCTGGGTGCTCGACGAGTTCCTCGCCGCCGGTGGGCCGGTGTCCTCCCGGTGGTGGGCGCGCCACCGCGAGGCCGTCGCCCGGGGGGAGTTCGAGGACCTGTTCCTGCCCCGGTACGTCTTCGGTCTCCACCTCACCGAACGGGTCCGGGCGGCCATCGACCTCGCCGAGGAGGCCGGCGCCGCCGACGTCGACGTCGTCCGGGACGAGGTCCTCTCCGTCGAGCCCGACGGACCCGTCCACCGCGTGACCGGCCGGCAGTCCGCCCTGCGCGCCGGCTCGGTGGTCCTGGCGACCGGGTCCTCGCCGGTGGTGCGGCGGCTGTACGACGCCGGGGAGGTGGGCGGCGCCGTGCTGGTCGACCGTCCCTTCGACGACATGCAGGACGCGCTGGACCGGACCCGGGTGGCCATGGAGCGCCGCGCACCCGACGCCGGGCCCCCGCACGTCGTCGTCATCGGCGGCAACGCCGGGACGATGGACGTGCTCTACCAGCTCAACGACCTGCCCGTCGTCACCGAGAAGGGCACTGTGTTCTCGGTGCTCACGCCCGGCGGTGCGCTGCCCGAGCTGCTGGCCGAGCCCAGGACCGGCTTCGTGGCCGCGTGCCTGTCCGAGCTCGGGTCCGCGCCCCAGGTCACGGCGCGGGAGGTGTACGCGGCCGCCCTCGCCGACCTCCAGCGGGGCCGGGACGCCGGGTTCGCGGTGGGTGACACGCTCGCGCCGATCTCCCAGGGCGTGTCCGCCCTGCTGCCACGGTTGTCCGAGGAGCAGACCCTGGAGTTCGCCGGCCACTGGGGTGTCGAGCTGGGCCGCCACCAGCGGCGCGCCGGCTGGGAGTACACCGAGGTGGTCGACGAGCTCTCCCGCGAGGGGCGGATGGCCCTCGTCGCCGGCAGCTTCACCGGCCTGGCCGCCGGGGAGGGGCCGGGGGTGCGGGTCCGGTACTCGCACGGTGGCGTGCCCACGGAGCTCGACCGGCCCGCCGACGTCGTCGTCAACTGCGGCGGCCCCGCCCGGGCCCTGCGCGACGCGACGCCCTCCCTGGTCGCCTCCCTCATCGACCGTGGCGTCGTCCGCGCGACCCGGTACGGCGGCGGCATCGCCGTCGACCGGGACCTGGCGGCCGCACCCGGGTTGTACGTGATGGGGCCGCTGCTCGCGGGCAACATCGTGCACGGACAGCCGGTCTGGCACATGGAGCACTGCGGCCGGATCAGCGCGTACGGTGCCCGGCTCGGGCGCAGCCTGGCGGGCGAGCTCACGACCGCGGCGACCACCACGCCGCCGCGGTGACGCAACGGGCCCCCGCCGTCGTGGCGGGGGCCCGTTCGCGCGCCGGGCTCAGGCGGCGGCGTCGTCCCGCCGGCTGCCGGTGAACAGGTGCATGGTCGGGGCGTCGGTCGCCGAGATGCCCTCACGGCGGAGCACCGTGCGCAGCGTCGCGACCAGCACCTGCAGGTCCAGCCGGGGGCCGAGCCGGTCGACGTACTCGACGTCGGCGGTGAAGCGCTCGTCCCAGCCCAGCAGGTTGCGGCCGCGGACCTGCGCCAGGCCGGTCACGCCGGGTCGCACCTCGTGCCGTCGGGCCTGCTCGGGGGTGTACCGGTCCAGGTACTCGACGAGCAGCGGCCGGGGGCCGACCAGGCTCATGTCGCCGCGGAACACGTTCCACAGCGTGGGCAGCTCGTCGAGGCTGGTGCTGCGCAGCCACGTCCCGAACGGCGTGAGGCGCGCGCCGTCGGTCTCGACCGAGTCGCCGGGCCCGAACGTGCGCATCGTCCGGAACTTGACCAGCTCGAACGGCCGCCCGCCGAGCCCCGGGCGCTGCTGGCGGAAGAGCACCGGCGAGCCGAGGTCCCGCCGCACCGCGACGGCCACCGCGGCCATCACGGGTGCGGTGACGACCAGCCCGACACCGGAGACCACCACGTCGACGGCGCGCTTGACCGGGGGGTAGAGCCGCCGCCTCACCGGTGCCGCTCCAGGAAGTCCCCCAGCGTCTCCAGGACCGTGTCGACCTGGCCCGCGGTCAGCGCCGAGCCGCTGGGGAGCGTGAGCCCCGTCGCGAAGAGCCGGTCGGCGGAGCCGTCGAGGTGGCCCCGGGCGCCGGCGAACAGCGGCTGGCGGTGCATCGGCTTCCACAGCGGCCGGGACTCGATGTCGGCGTCGTCGAGCGCCTGCCGCAGGTCGTCGACGGACCAGCCGGCCACGGCGGGGTCCACCAGCAGCGCGGTCAGCCAGCAGTTGTCGGCCGCGTCGCCGTCGCGCTGGAACACGCGCACCCCCGGGACGCCGTCGACCAGCGCGGCGTAGTGCTCGCGCAGGGCGCGGCGCCGGCCGATCATCTCGTCGAGCCGCTCGAGCTGGGCGAGGCCGAGCGCGGCGAGCAGGTTGCTCAGCCGGTAGTTGTAACCGGCCTCGGTGTGCTCGTAGTGCACCGCAGGCTGGCGGGCCTGCGTGCTGAGGTAGCGGATCCGCTGCGCGGTGGCGGCGTCGTCGGTCAGGAGCATGCCGCCGCCGCTGGTCGTCATGATCTTGTTGCCGTTGAACGACAGGGCGGCCACGGCGCCGAAGGACCCGGCGGGCCGGCCCTGCCAGCTCGACCCCAGCGCCTCCGCCGCGTCGGAGACGACCGGCACGCCGTGGCGGGCGCAGACGGCGTCGATCGCGGTGTAGTCGGCGCAGCGTCCCAGCAGGTCGACCGGGACGACGGCGGTCACCGGCGTCCCCTCCGCCCCGAGCGCGGACAGGGCCGCGTCCAGCAGCGCCGGGGAGAGCACGCCGGTCTCCGGGTCACAGTCGACGAAGACCGGCTCCGCGCCGGTGTAGGTGACGGCGTTCGCGGTGGCGACGAAGGTCATCGTCGGGACGACCACGGCCCGGCCCGGACGGGCACCGAGCTCCAGCAGGGCCAGGTGCAGCGCAGCCGTCCCCGACGACAGGGCCACGGCGTGCTCACGACCGCAGCGCTCGGCGATGCGCTGCTCGAACGCATCGACCATCGGGCCCAGGGGTGCGATCCAGCCGGAGGCGATGGCCGCGGCGACCATCTCCTGCTCCCGGCCGCCCACGTCGGGGGATGAGAGGAGGATCCGCCCCCGGGACCGGACCGGTGCGGCGGTCACAGCCGGACCACGTTGGTGCGCTCGGGCTGCGGGGCGACGTGGTTGAGCGGTTCGGCCGTCCGCGCGGTGCGAGCGGGGTAGCGCGACCCGAGGCTGTCGAGCTCCTCCGGCTGCATGGCCGGCACCGGCACGTGGCTGATCATCGGGTGGAACGGGCGGCTGTCCTGCTCGCCGGTCCCGAACAGCTCCTCGTGCAGCTTCTCGCCCGGCCGCAGGCCGGTCACCCGGACCTCGATCGGCCGGTCCTCGAGGCTGATCAGGTGGGCTGCGACGTCGCCGATGCGCACCGGCGTGCCCATGTCGAGCACCAGCGCCTCCCCGCCGCGGCCGATGGCGCCGGCCTGGACGACCAGCTGGACCGCCTCGGGGATGGTCATGAAGTAGCGGGTCACCTCCGTGTCGGTGATGGTGAGCGGGCCGCCGCGGGCGATCTGGGCGGCGAAGGTCTCCAGCACCGACCCCCGGCTGCCGAGCACGTTGCCGAACCGGACCGACAGGTACCGGCCACTGCCGCCTGCCGCGTACGTCGCGGTCAGCTGCTCGGCCATCCGCTTGGTGCGCCCCAGGACGTTGACCGCGTTCGCGGCCTTGTCGGTCGAGACGTTGATGAAGTGGGTGACCTGGACCGCGGTCGCCGCGGCCAGCACGTTGCGCGTGCCCAGCACGTTGGTCTTCCAGCCCTCGTCCGGGTACTGCTCCAGCATGTTGACGTGCTTGAGCGCGGCGGCGTGGAAGACGACCTCCGGGCGCCGCTCGGCGAACAGCCGGGCGATCGCCTCGCCGTCGCGGATGTCGGCGAGGACGGCCTGCGGCTCGTGCAGCCTGGCCTCGCCGAACATCGTCAGCTGCAGCGCGTGCAGGGCCGACTCGTCGCGGTCGAGCATCAGCAGCTCGCCCGGACCGAACTGCTGGATCTGGCGGCACAGCTCGGAGCCGATCGACCCGCCGGCGCCGGTGACCAGGACCCGCTTGCCGCGCAGGTAGTCGGCGATCTCAGCGACGTCGGTGTCGATCTGCCGGCGGCCCAGCAGGTCCGCGACGTCAATGTCGCGGACGTCGCGGATGCCGACCCGGCGGTTGAAGTACTCCGACATCCGCGGCAGGACCTTCACGGCCAGTCCGGCGTCGTTCGCCCGCTGGGACAGGTCGCGCACCAGCGCGCCACCGGCCGAGGGCAGCGCGATGACGAGGGTCTCGGCGCAGGTCGCCGCGGCGGCCTCCGCCATGCGGTCGCGGCCGCCCATCATCCGCACCCCCCGGATGCGCAGGTGCCGCTTGGCCGGGTCGTCGTCGAGCAGGCCGACGGGCAGGTAGGGGCTGTCGGGGTCGCCGAGCATCGAGCGGACGAGCTGCTCGCCGGCGATCCCGGTGCCGAAGACCAGCGTCCGCTCACCGGACCGGGGCCGGACGGCGCCCTCGCGCTGGCTGCGGATCGCCACCCGGAAGGCCGCCATCATCACGAAGGACAGGACGGCGGCGACGGGCGGGACGCTCAGCGGCAGCAGCCGCGGCGTCCCGACCAGGACGACGACGAGCAGCACGGCCAGCAGGGTCACCCCCACCGCCGTCGCCAGGCTCTTCAGCTCCTCGGCGCTGCCGACGGCGTAGCGGCCCTGGTGCAGGCGGAGGGCCGTCGACGCGACGGGGAAGACGAGGACCGTCAGCGCCATCGCCACGACCAGGCCCCGTGAGTCGATCTGGTCCAGTGCCCCCTCGTACCGGGCGGTGACCGCCAGGACCAGCCCGGCCAGCAGCGATCCCACGTCACCGGCGAGCATCGCCAACCGGATGAGACGCCACCGCAGTGCCGGTTCCTTGTCGGTCATGTCGGCCTTCCTCTCCGGACGGGCGTCGGGGTGCGCCCCGGTCATCGGGTCGTGGGGACGGGGGTCGGTGGGGTGGGGGGTGCTCATGGCTGGTGCGGGGGGGCCGGTGGGACGGGTCCGGCCGGGACCGCCCGTCGGCGCTGCCGGTCGGCGGCGTAGCTCATCGAGCCGGTGGTGGCGACCCGGGCCCGGTGCGGGAGGCGGGTGAGCACGACACCCAGGGCGGGCACCCGGACCCGGGCCACCGCCGCCGCGGCCTCGGCCAGGTGGCCCCGGCGGGTCCTGCCGTAGCGCGCCACCAGCAGGCAGGCGTCGGCCTGCGCGCTGAGCACGGCGGCGTCGACCACCGGGAGCAGGGGCGGGGCGTCGAGCACGACGACGTCCCGGCTCTCGCGCAGGTCCCGGAGCAGGGCCGCCATCGCGGGGGAGCCCAGCAACGCCTCGGGGTCCGCGGGCAGGGCGCCGGCACCGAGGACCGCGAGGCCGGGCCCGTCGCCCCACTGCTGGACGACGTCGGACAGCTGTGCGGCCCCGGTCAGGAGCTCGGTCAGACCCGGGCCGTCGGGCAGCTGGAGCCGGCGCCGGACCTGGGGACGGCGGAGGTCGGCGTCGACCAGGACGACCCGGCCACCGGCCCGGGCGAGGGAGACGGCCAGCTCGGAGGCGACGGTGGTGGCCCCTTCGCCGGGCAGCGCGCCGGCGACCACGACGACCCGGGGGCCGGACTCGCTGCCCAGGTGCCTCAGGTTGACTCGCAGCGCCCGGAACGCCTCGGCGTTCGGGGACTGCCCGCCGGCGCCGGCCGTCAGCGGCTTCCTGGCCAGCTCGCGGTCGGCGAAGACGCGGCCGATGACGGGAGCGCCGGTGGCCTGCTCGACGTCGTCGACCTCGCGGACGGTCCGGTCGAGCCGGCTGCGCACCAGCACCACGGCGATCCCGAGCACCAGGCCGACGGCGGCACCCCGCCACAGGTTGCCCGCCGTGTCCGGGCTGACCGGCGTCGGGTCGAGGTCGGCGGGCTGCAGGACGGTGATCGAGACCACCGGGGAGGTGGCGTTCGCGGGGGCCTCCAGCTCGGAGACCCGCTGGATGAACTGCTGGGCGAGGGCCGTGGCGATCAGCTGCGCGCGTTCGGCCGAGGTGTCGGTGACGACGACGTCGAGCACGACCGTCTCCGGCAGCGGCGTGGCGGCGACCTTGCCGGCCACCTCACGGGCGGTCAGGGGCAGGCCGGTGGCCGCGACGACCCGTTGCGCCAGCTCCTGCGAGGTGAGCACCTCCGCGTAGGAGGCGGTCCGCTGCTGAGAGAAGAGGTTGCCCTCGTACGCGTCCGCGGAGGCGGTCGACCCGCCTGTCCCGACGAACAGCTGCGTCGACGACGCGTAGGTCCGCTCCGCCGTCGCGCTCAGCGCTGCGGCCACCGCCAGCCCCAGCAGGAGGCCGGCCACGACGATGCGGACGTCACGTCGGAGGGTCTGGAGGAGGTCGATCCGGTGCACTCGTCAGCCAATCCCCTGGGGTCCTGGTCGCCCGTGCTCTGTGGCGGGCCCCGACGTCCGGAGGACGTCGGAGTCACGCAAGGTAGGGGTGGAGCGGTGTCGGCAGGGGGGTTTCCGGTACGGCTCCATGACGTCGGACACATGGTCGGCCGCTGATCGGCTGGTCGTATGCGCTGGTGAGCGGCGCGTGTACGGAGCGTGATCGGTTCGGGTGGCGGTCGGCGCCCAGGCGTGTGATCGGGCGAGTACGGGCGTTCGCGGGCCGCTCAATCGGCCTCCTGGCCTCTAGCCTGCGGGCGTGGGCACCGAGACGGGAGAGCGCGAGTGACCGTGACCGACGTCGGTCACCGCCGGACGGTGACCTCGATGGGTGGGCTGGAGGTGGTCCCCGAGCCCCAGTGGGACAGCGTGGTCGCCACGCTCGGTGGGCTGGACACCTACACCAGCGCCGCCTACTCGCGGGCCTCGGCGCTGCTGGAGGTGCCGGGGACCCGCCCGGTGCTGGTGCGCCTGAGGCACCCGGACGGTGACGTGGCGCTGCCCCTGCTGCTGCGGCCACTGCCCGGACGCCCCGGCTGGGACGCCACCACCGCCTACGGCTACGGCGGTCCGGTCTCCCGGTCCGAGCGGGTCCCCGCCGCCCTGGGCCCGGCCCTGGACGCGTGGGCCAGGGGCAACGGCGTGGTGGCCACCTTCCTGCGCCTGCACCCGCTGCTGGGCAACGCGGCCCTGGTCCCGCCGTCGGCCGAGCTCGTGCCGGCCGGCTCCACCGTGGTCTGGGACGTCTCGCCCGGCCGGGACCTCTTCGCCGGCATGCACCCGCACCACCGGCGGGCGGCGCGCCGGGCCGACCGCGAGGGGCTCGAGGTCGTCGTCGACCAGCGGCCGGCCTCCCTGGCCGGGTTCCGGGACCTGTACGTCGCCACCATGCGCCGCCAGCAGGCCGACCCGTTCTTCTACTTCCCGGACGAGTACTGGGCGGCGCTGCTCGCCGAGGCGGCGACGCTGCGCCCGCTCCTGGTCGAGGGCCGGGTCGGGGGCCGGTTGGTGGCGGCGCTGCTGTGCTTCGCGCACGGGTCGTGGCTGCACTACCACCTCGGCGCCTCCGACGAGCTGGCGCGCACGATGGGGGCGTCCAACCGGCTGTTCCTGGCGGCGGCCGAGTGGGCGCAGGCCCGGGGCATGGAGCGGCTGCACCTCGGTGGTGGCCTCGGGGGGTCGGCCACCTCGCCGCTGTTCGTGTTCAAGCACCGCTACGACCCACCGAGCGTGCCGCTGCCCTTCCACGTGGCCAAGCTCGTGCACGACCCGGCCGGCTACCGCGACCTCGCGGGCACCGATGACACCGCGGGGTTCTTCCCGCCGTGGCGGCGCCCCGCCTGACCCGGGGGCCCAGGGGTCAGGACGGCGACACGGGGTCCCGGCGGCCGAGCACGTCGAGCAGCGCTCCGGCGAGGCCGTCGGCGGCCCGGGCCGCGTCCAGCTCCGCACGCACGTCGGGGACGCCGACCACCGCACCGGAGGCGGCGTCCGCGGCGAGCAGGTCGGCCAGCGCCCCGGCGTCCCCGTCGGGCGCCAGCCGGACCAGCGGGGCGTCCCGCAGGCCCTTGACGTCGAAGCCGTAGCACCAGCGCCCGACCGCGGCGGCCTCCAGCGCCACCCGCGGCAGACCCTCCCAGGACGCGGTGTGCAGCAGGGCGGTGGCCCCGCCCAGCGCGGCGGCCACCGGCCCCCGGCCCTCGGCCCGGACGACGCCCTCCAGGCCGCGCGCGGCCACCTGGGCGCGGACGGTCTCGTGCAGCGGGCCGTCACCGAGCATGCGCAGCCGTACGGGCACCCCCCGCTCGAGCAGGCGGCCGACGACGGCGAGCGCGTGCAGCGGGCGTTTGCGGGGGGTCATGTCCCCGGCCCACAGCAGGTCGAGGGTGTCCGAGGCCGGCAGTGGCACGGCCGGCCACTGCGCGAGCGGGACGCCGACGCCGCCGGGGAGCCGGTGCACCCGCCGCGCACCGTGCCCCTCGAACCAGGCCTGGTCGTCGCGGTTGATCGTCACGACGCCGGCCGTCCGCGGCAGCAGGGCGCGCTCGACGGCCTTCCACGGCAGCGCGCGGGCGTCGTCGCGCCCCCAGTGCAGGCCGTGGCAGAAGTAGACGACCGGCGCCGGCAGGCCGGCGGCCCGCACGAGCACCGACGCGGTCGCGGTGTTGGTGACCACGACGTCGTGCCGCTGCGCCGCCGACCAGGCCCGGACGGCGCGGACGGCGGTGCGCACCCGGCGGGAGGGGCGCTGGGTGAAGCCCTCCAGCGGTGTCCAGTCCGGCAGCGACGACGTCGTCCCGCTGGCGGCGGTCACGATGAAGCCGAGCTCGCTGAGCCGGTCGACGATCGGCGGGAAGAAGGCGTCCAGCGTCCGGCCGACGCTGGTCACGAGGCCGACCCGCACGGGCGGGCTCACGGGGGCCGGCCCGGGGCGGCCGTGGTCCCGGCCCCCGGTCACCGCAGGACCCGCTGCTCGACGGTGGCCGTCGCGGCCGGTGCCCGCGACGGGGCGGCCGGGAGAGCCGGCTCCGGGCGGAGCACCCAGGCGACCAGCAGCCAGCCGGCCACCCCCGGCGCCAGGACGTCGATGTCCAGCAGCCGCATGTGGATCGGCGTCGCCAGCATGACGGCGGCCAGCATGCTCAGGCCCCAGAGCGAGGCCGGGTGACCGGGCCGGGGCCACGTGCCGAGCAGGTGCACCACCAGGCCGGTGAGGAGGAAGACCACCAGCACGCCGGCCAGGCCGAAGTCGAAGTAGGCGTCCCCGAACGCCGTGTAGGTGTTGAACGGGAGCGGCATGTCCACGTAACCGGCGAACGGCTGCGGCTCGGGGACGGGCGCGCCCAGGAACTGCAGGACCTTCCCCACGGCGTACACCGACCGGCCCCAGGCCCCGTAGGGGCCGGCGTCGCCGGTGGACTGGTCGACCGCGACGGTGAACGCGCTGATGCTGCCGACCTGGTAGAGCACGGGCTGGACCAGCGCGTCGGGCAGCCAGTCGGCGACCACCAGCCCGGTCGGCACGGCGCCCTTGTCCAGCTGCTGGCCGACGCTGCCGAAGTAGGCCAGCGCCGCCGCGCCGACGGCCGTGGCGAGCACGGTCCCCCGGACCCCGGGGGACAGCACCCGGCGCCGGTGGCGGCGGACGAGGCCGGTGGCCCGCGGCAGCAGGACGAGGAAGAACAAGCTGGTCACGGCCACGGTGAGGGTCGCGGTGCGCGAGGGCGACTGCATGGTGGCGGCGATCGCCAGCGGGACGAGCAGGTACCACCACCAGCGGTGGCACAGCCCGCCGACCACGCCGAGGGCCCCCAGCAGCGGGGCCATCGCCTGCGCGACGCCGACCGGCGCGGGGACCGCCAGGTCGCCGTAGAGCTCCGCCCAGCGCACCAGCTTGGCGTCGACCTCGCTGAAGGGGACACCGAGGACGGCCGAGACCGCCTGGCGGTACTGCCAGGTGCCCCAGGCGACGACGACGAACACGACCACCGTCGCCGTCGCCAGCCGCCCGACGCGCACGGCGCTACGGACCGGTGGGTCGTCGGCCGCGTCCGCCTCCCTCCCGGCCCCCGCCCGGGGCGTGCGGTCGAACAGCAGCGGGACGACGGTCATCGCGGCCAGGCCCAGCAGGATCGCCACCGCGGTCCGCATGCTCGGTTCCTCGAGCTCGATCGGCTCGGCCACCAGCAGCAGCCCGATGAGCGCCCAGAAGGCGAGCGAGACGGTCAGCAGGTGCACCGGCCCCCACCGGCGCCAGCACAGCAGCATCAGCAGCGTCGACCCGACGAGCACCAGCGCCGCCGTCACGACAGCACCTCCACCGTGCCCGGCCGCCACGCCTCGCGGGCCGACAGCCGCAGGCCGCGCCAGCGCACGCGCCACCCCTCCGGTTGCCGGGTCAGCGTGCGGGCGACCACCTCGGCCACCGCGACCAGCAGCGCCGCCGCGGCGGCCGGGCGACCGCCGCGCTTGGCGAAGTAGCGGATCCGGGAGACCCGGAAGACGCAGTAGGAGGTGGCGGCGACCGTGCGCGAACTGCCGCCGCCGGCGTGGCTGCCGTAGCACCGGGTGTCCAGGAGCACCCGGCCCTGCTCCCTGGCCCGGTCGCAGATGTCGACGTCCTCGAAGTAGAGCTCGAAACGCTCGTCGTACCCGCCGAGCCGTTCCAGGAAGGTGCGGGCGGCCATCAGGAACGCGCCGTCCACCTGGGGCACGGGGACCGTGCCGGTGTCCGGCCGCACCGGCTGCACGGACGACGCGGCGCCCAGCACCGCGCGTCGCAGCTCGACGCCGAGCGTCTCCCGGCGCCGGACGTTGCCCAGCGCGCCCCCGGCCTCGCCGGTCAGCCCACCCCCCAGGACCACCCGGTCGTCGGCGGCGCAGACCCCGACCAGCTCGGCCACGCTGCGTTCCAGCAGGACGTCGGGGTTGAGGAAGGTCACCACCGGGTCGTCGGTGGCCCGCATCCCCAGGTTGCAGCCCCGGGCGAAGCCGAGGTTCCCGCCCGCGTCGAGGTAGCGGACCCGCCCGTCGGTGCGGCCGACCACGCGCGCGGTGGCCGGGTCGCTGCTGTTGTCCACGACGACCACCTCGCCCACGGCGGGGTCGCGCAGCAGCGCGGGCAGGCCGCGTTCGAGGTACCCGGCGGACCGGTAGGCCACCAACACGACCGACGTCCGGGTCACCGGGCCTCGCCTCCTCGCAGTGCCGATCTCAGGCTGGTGTGCAGGTACAGGGCCGTCACGACGTAGGCGGCGGTGGAGACGGCGGCGGTCCCGGCGGTGCCGCCGAGCCACGCCCCGGGCAGGTAGCCCGCGGACAGGACGACGGCGAGCACGCCGAAGACCGCCACCGCGGAGTGCCGGCCCAGGGCCTGCAGGGCGCTCAGCGCGACCCTCGAGTAGCCGGCGAAGAGGGCGCCGGGCAGCACGATGAGCACGAGGGGCACCAGGCCCCGGTAGTCCGACAGCGGTCCGAGCGAGAGCACCACGGCGGCTGCGGCGATGCACAGCGCGGCGAGGAGGCCGACGGCGGCGTTGAGCCGGACCGTGCGGGCCAGCTGGGCCGCCCACCGGTCCCCGGTCAGCCGTGCCCGCCCGGAGAAGACCGACAGCGCGAAGGCCTCCGGGACGATCAGGACCAGCTCGGTCAGCGAGAGGGCGATGCCGTAGACGCCGGCGGCCGTGGGACCGAGGACGACCCCGACGACGAGCACGTCGGCCCGGAGCATGACCATCTGGCCGATGCTGCCGACGTTGTTGGCGGTCGCCGAGCGCAGGAACTGCGGCCAGCTGCGGGCCGGGCTCCCGGCGGGGACCTGGGCCACGTGGTCGCGCAGGTGGCGGACCAGCTGGGTGGTCGCGACCCCCAGGCCCGCGACCACCGACAGCGCCCAGGCGGCGTAGACCAACAGCGGGGACCGGGTGGTCGCCAGCACCGCTCCGGCGCCGGCGAGGTAGAGCACGCTCTGCACCACGATCGTCACCTGGTAGGCGCGGTCGCGGCCCAGGCCCTGCAGCACCCGGTTCGCGAACAGCTGGCAGACGATCAACGCGCCGCCCATGAGGGCCCACCCGGTGGTGGCGGCGTCGGAGTGCCCGCCGTCGGCGGCGCCGGGCCGGCCCGTCACGACCAGCACGGCGCCGACCACGGCCAGGGCGCCCGCGAGGCCGGCGACCAGCCGGACACCGTGGCGCAGGGCGCTGCGGTCACCGACGCGCAGGGCCTCGACCACCGGCACGTGGAGGCTGCCGTAGGCGAGCGCGCCGGCCAGGAGCGCGCCGGTCATGAGGAAGGTCAGGACGCCGCGACGCTCGGGGCCGAGCAGGGCGGCGGAGACCAGGGTCAGGACGAAGGTGACGCCGAGCGGCACGACCTGGGCGACGAGCAGGTCGGGGAGGCCGCCGGTCCGCAGGGTGCCGAGCGCCCCGCGGATCCCCCCGGCGGCCCCGGCCGGTACCGCCGCCGGGCCGGTCGGCACCGCCGCGTCCCCGGCCACCGCCGTCGACGACGGGAGCTCCGCGCTCACGACGGCTCCGGCCGGACCGCCGGCAGTGGACCCACCCGGTCCCCGCTCCCGGGCTGCCGGTCGGGCTGTCCGGCGGCGGCCGGCCGCAGGTGCGCGGGGGGTGGCGTGGCGGTGACGGCCCGGTCCGGCGCGTAGGGGACGAGCAGCCGGTGGACCTGCGCGGCGCGGCGCGGCACCCCCGTCAGGACCACGCCCACCAGCCCGGCCGGGGTGTCGGCCAGCGTCCGCGCGGCCTCGGCCAACTGCTCGCGGGAGGTGACCCCGAAGCGGCTCTCCAGCAGGAAACCGTCCGCGACCTCGCCGAAGGCCACGGCGTCGGCCACCGGGGAGAGCGGGGCCGCGGCGACGACGACGACGTCCGCCCGGGCGCGCAGCCCGGTCAGCACGGCGGCGGTGCGCGCGGCCGGGTCCTGCCCGGCGGGACCGGGCGGCGTCGACCCGGCGGTGAGGACGGCCAGCGTCTCGTCGCCCCACGGGCGCAGCGCGTCCTCGAGCGCGGTGGTCCCGGCCAGGACGTCGGCGAGACCGGGACCACCGGTCATTCCGAGCTCCTCGGCCAGGTGCGGGGCGTGCACGTCCGCCTCCACCAGCACAACCCGGCTGCCCTCCTGGGCCAGGGACCGCGCCAGCCGGACGGCCAGCGTGGACCGGGCCCCACCCGCCTCCACCGCGGTCACGACCACCACCCGGGGCGGGGTATCCCCGTGCCCGAACCGCAGGTGGGCGCGCAGGCGGCGCAGCGACGCCGCATCGGGGGCGTCCGTGCGGGTGGGGTCGTGCGCCGGGGAGGAGGGGCCGCCGGGCGCGGGGTCGGCCAGGAGGGCTGCCAACGGCGGGGCGCCCGTGGCCGCGCGGACGTCCTCGGCGCCGGCGACGGTCCGCCGCAGGCGCGCGGGCAGCAGCGCGAGCAGGGCTCCGATCAGCAGGCCGAGCCCGCCTCCGAGGGCGAGGTCGCGGGCGGGGTCGGGGCTGATCGGCCGGGGGTCGGAGGTCGCGGGCTGGACGGTCGCCACCTGCACCGCCGACTCGACGACGCCGGGGGGCTGCTCCAGGGTGGCCACCTGCTCGGTGAACTCGGCGGCGACGGCCTCGGCCAGCTGCCGGGCGCGCTCGGCGGTGCGGTCGGTCACCGTGATCTCGAGGACGACGGTGTCGGGGACCGCCTCGGCGTGGATGCGCGAGCCGACCTCGGCGGGTGTCTCGTCCAGCCGGAGGTCCTCGACGACCCCGCGGACGAGCCGCTCGCTGCCGAGCAGCTCGACGTAGGAGGCCAGCCGCTGCATGGCGAACAGCTCCGCCGCGTGCGCCTGGGGCAGGTCGCCGACCTCGGTGGCGGTGACGAAGACGCTCGTGGTCGACGACCAGGTCGGGCTCGACCGCTCCACGACCAGCGTGGCCAGCACGAGGCCGACGAGGACCCCGAGGACCGGGGACCACCATCGGGCACGCAGCGCCCGTCGCGCGTCCCGCAGTTCCACTACGCCCCCCGTCGTCCATGGGAGTGCCGTGCCCGTGCGGGCCGGCACGGGTCCGGCCCCTGCCGGACCCCCGAGCGGCCACACGGTAACGGCACCGACCAGCTCGGATAACCCCTTTCGGCCCGCCCTCGTGCAGCCCGGTCGCCGGCCGGGCCGGGCGCCACCGGATGACCGCGACCCGGACGGGAGGGCGCTTCGTGACCGTCCACCTGCTCAACGTCACGGCTCGCCATGAGGAGGGGGCATCCAGCCGTGCGGGCAGCCGGGCCGGATCGGGGCAGGGGCACGGCAGGAACGCCTGCGGCCAGAATCCCCGCCGTGCGGAGATGGACGTTCGTGACGCCCGCAGCCGGGACGGTGACCTCGCCGGTCCGCCGGGACACCCTGACCAGGCGCGCGGTGGACGGCCCGGCGGCCGCCCCGACGGACGAGGGGCCGCGTGCGGGCGGCGTGCGGGCGGCGCGGGGGACGCCCCGCCCGGCCCGGTGGGTCGCCGCCCTGGCGTCGCTGGCCGTGGTGGGGAGCTCGGCGGCGTGCGCCGCCGGCCCCCAGGCGGCGACGGAGCCCAGCGGGGCCCTCGTGGTCGTGGTCGGCGGGCGGTCCAACGCGGCGCCGCCGGTGCTGTCCGGCGTCGCCGCCTCGGCCCGGGACCTCGCGGTCCAGCAGCAGTCGGTGTTCTCCCTCGTCGTCGCCGACGGCGCACCCTTCACCGTCGAGCAGGCGGTGCCGCTCACCGCTGACGCCACGGACGCCGGGGCGCGCGCGGAGCAGTACGCCGCCAACCGCGCGCGGATCGACGACGCCGTCACGGGGGCACGGGCGAGGACCCCCGAGAGCGACCTGCTGGCGGCCATCGACCTCGGCGTCCAGACCGTCGGGACGCCGACCGGGGTGCGCACGCTGGTGGTCGTCGACTCCGGCCTGGCCACCGCCGGGGCGCTGGACCTCACCGTGCCGGGGATGCTGGACGCCGACCCGCGTCAGGTCGCCGACACCCTCGCCGACTTCAGCCAGCTCCCGGACCTGCGCGGCTGGTCGGTCGTGCTGCAGGGCCTCGCGGACACCGCGCCTCCGCAGCAACCGCTCGACGCCGCCCGGCGCACGCAGCTCGCCTCGATCTGGACCGCCGTCCTGCAGCGGTCCGGTGCCACCGTCGTGCAGCGCGGTGACGTCCGGTTGGTCGGCGTCCCGGACCCGGCCCTCCCCGCGGTGCGGCCGGTCGCGGTCGACCCGGGCATGCGCTGCACCGGTGAGGTGCTGACGCTGACCGGCGGGCCGCTGGCCTTCCACCCCGGCGAGCCCACGTTGCTGGACGAGGACACGGCGGCGGAGCTGCTGCGCCCTTATGCCGAGCAGCTCATCGCCCGCCCGCGACTCATCGCCGAGGTGTTCGGCACGTCGCCCGCGGTGGGCGAACCCGACGTGGACCGGCAGGTCAGCGAGGACCGGGCGCAGGAGGTGGCGCACGTCCTGATCGACCTCGGCGTGCCGATCCCGCAGCTGCACGTGCTCGGCCTGGGGAGCGACTTCGCCGGCCGGGTGCCCGACCGGGACGCCACCGGGCACCTCCTGCCGGCGGCCGCGGCCCTCAACCGCACCATCCGCATCGACTTCACCGAGCCCGTCGAGTGTGTCTGACATGACCGCCTCCGACGCCCTGCTGCCGCCTCCCCGGATCGCCGTCGGCTCGTCCTACGGGCCGGCGGGAGCCAGCACCCGGGTCCGGGTGCTGGAGTGGCTGCGCTTCCTCGGCCTCGAGGCCGAGGCGGTGCTGCAGTACATGGGCACGCCCAACGTCCGTCCCGGGACGCTGCTGCGCCGTCCCCGGGAGGTGGCGCGGGCCGAGTGGCGGCTGCGCCGGACCGGCCGCGGGCCGGGCTGGGACCGGCTGCTCATCTCCCGCTCCCTGGGCCCGTTCACCCGGGGCCGGGTCGAGGCCGACCTGTTCCGCCGCTCCGGCTGGGGGGTGTTCGACTTCGACGACGCCCTGTTCGCCGACGACCGCGGCGGTGTGCACCGCGTCTTCGGCGAGGCTGCCGGCTGGTCCACGGCCGTGCGGGCGGCGGACCTCGTGATCGCGGGCAACGACCGGCTCGCCGAGGCCGCCGGCCGGCTGAACCCCGAGGTACGGGTCATCCCGAGCTGTGTGCAGCCCGACGCCTACCCGCGGAAGCGGGACTACGCCGTGGGTCAGGTGCCGCGGATCATCTGGGCCGGGTCACCCTCCACCGAGCCCTACCTCGCCCACGTCGCCCCCGCCCTGCTGGAGGTGCACCGGCGCACGGGGGCGCGGCTCACGGTGGTCAGCTCGGGCGACCGGTCGCTGGGCGACCTGGAGGTCATGGCCGACCGGGTGGCGTGGGCCGGCCGGGAGACCGACGCCCTCCTCGCCTCGTCCGACTGCGGGATCATGCCGCTGCCCGACACCCCCTTCACCCGGGGCAAGTGCGCCTACAAGCTGCTGCAGTACGGCGCGGCCGGGCTGCCCTCGGTGGCCACCCCGGTGGGTGTCAACGCCCAGGTCCTGGACCAGTTCGGCGCGCCCGCGGCCACGGGCACCGACGAGTGGGTGGACGCCCTGCTGGCCGTCCTCCAGGAACCGGAGTCCGCCCGGCGGGCGCGCGGCGACGCCGCCCGCCGGGCGGTCGAGGAGCACTACAGCTACGCGGCGTGGCGCAGCAGGTTCCTCGATGCGCTGCACCTGCCGGCCGGGACGGGGCCCGAGGTCCCGGCGGGCGCCGCGGACGCGGCGAGCGGGCCGGGCGGAGGGCCGTGAGCCCGGAGCACGGGAGCGCAGCAGGCCGGGCGGCGGTGCCGACCGTCCAGGGCACGTCCGCACAGCCGGCCGACCCGGATCGCCAGGACGGGGCGGGACCGCGCGCGGGAGGGAGCCGGCCGCCCGCGCGACGCGTGCTCGTGCGCGCCGCGGTCGCCGTGGTGGTCGCCGTCCTGGCCGGGACCGGCCTGTTCGTCCTCACCGGCGGCCCGGGGGAGGAGGGGGGCCAGCCCCCGCCGTCCGCGGCCACGTCGTCGGCCCCGCCGCCTGTCGGCGCACGCGGCACCGCCGCGCCCCCGCCGCCGGGCGCGGTCGACGTCCGGACCTTCGGTGCCACCGGCGACGGCGTGACCGACGACGCCCCCGCGCTGCGGCGGGCGCTGGCCGAGGCGACGGCGGTGCACGTGCCCGCCGGCACCTACCTCCTGGGCTCCTACGCCACCCCCCGGGACGACGTCATCGGGGCGGACTTCGTGTTCCACCTGCGGGACGGGCAGCGCGTCACCGCCGACCCGGGCGCCGTCCTGGTCATGGCCGACGGCGTCATCGCCGCCTCGAGCGCCGAGTGGGGCGGGAACGTGTTCCTCGGCGACTCGGTCAGCGACGTGCGGATCTCCGGGCTGACGGTCGACCTCAACGGCTCGGGCAACCTGGTCCCCGCCGGCCGCACCATCACCGGGTACGGCCTCTACCTCTACCGGGCGCAGGACGTGGGACTCGACGGCGTCACCATGCGCGACACCCCGGGGCAGAACTACGTCGTCGCCCAGGACGGCGGCAGCAGGATCACGGTCCGGGACTCGACGTTCCTCAACGGCGGCACGTCGATACCCGGCAACCGACACCAGGACGACTTCTCGGCGCTCTACTTCACCGCCTCCGACGTCACCGTCGAACGGATCGTCGTCGACCACGACCAGCAGCCCGTCGGGTTCAGCGGTGGGGTCGAGCTGCACGGCGCGCGCCAGAGCGTCACCGACAGCGTCGTCCACGACAGCTGGCCGGCCGTCTACATCGGCCCCGACGTCGCGTCGGACCTGCGGTTGCAGGACGACGTCACCGTCTCCGGCAACCGGTTCCTCGACTGCGGCCGCGGGGTGGTGTTCAACGCGCTGGGCACCGGGGCCATCGCGGACGTCGAGATCGCCGACAACGAGTTCCGGATGGCCGCGTTCGCCGCCTTCGAGGGAGAGCCCACCCGCGCCGTCGACCAGGACATGCCCCCCGACGGCAACTGGACGTACCACCACCTCATCACCGGGCTGACCGTCCGCGGCAACACCGTCACCGGGGACGGGGCGTGGAGCGACGCCGTGGTGCGCCTCTCGCAGGTCCACGGGGCGACGATCACGGGCAACCGCCTCGACGACGTGGTCGGGTCGGCCTTCGTGCTCTACAGCTCACCGTGGGACACGACCGACGTCGTGTTCGCCGGCAACGCCGTCACGTGGCGACTCAGCCGCGGGGCGCCGCTGATGGCGCTGTCCTTCGACGGCAGCTCCACGACCCCGGCGCGCGAGGCGTTCGACGCCCGGGCGATCACCCTCGCGGACAACGACGTCCGCGTCACCGGGGACGGTGACGGGTCCTGCGCCGTGTACGCGGAGTGGCCGGCCGCCGCCGAGGTCCAGGACGTCGAGGTGCGCGACAACGAGCTGGAGGGGGTCGACGAGGAGCGGTGCGGCCCCCAGGCCGACGAGCTGGCCGCCGGCTCCTGACCTGCGTCCGGCAGCGACGTCCCTGGTCGCGCGGCGCGCCGGCGGGCATCCGGTGCCGCGTGGATCCGCGGCGAGCCGCCCGCCGGCGGGTCAGCCGCCGGTCGCGGCGGGCTCCGGTGCGAGCCGGTGGACCACCCAGTCGCGGCCACGGGCGTGGTCGGTGAACCGCGGGAAGGCGGCGAAGACCGTGTCGTGCACGGGGTGGACGTAGACCACCCAGGCCGGGTCCGGGTCGCCCCGGCGCGCGTCGCACAGCGACCGCAGGACCAGGTCGAGCGTGGTGGCGCCGAAGGGGTTGAACATCGTGACGACGAGCGGTCCCGACGGCAGCGGCTCGGTCGCCGCGTCCCCGTGCACCACCCGGACCTCCGGTGCGGCGCCGGGTGCGGCGCGGCGGCTCCAGCGCCGGACGTTCTCCCGTGCCTCGGCGGCCAGGCTCTCGTCGAGCTCCACGCCGAGCACCCGGCCGAAGCCGGCCTCCGCGGCCAGCAGCAGTGCCCGTCCCCGTCCTGCGCCGAGGTCGACCAGGGTGCTGCCGGGCCGGTCGACCGGGACGGTGGCCAGCGCCTCGCCCAGCGGACGCAACCCGATGGGCTGGTAGAAGATCGGGTCGCCGCCGACCGAGCGGGCGGCCACGTGCGCCTCGTTGCGCACGAACCCACGGGTGCGGGTGCCGCGCCGCAGGTCGAAGGCCAGTTCGCGGCCGAGGGCCGCCGGGATCCCCGTCAGTTCGCGGGCCAGCCGCTGGGCCTCGGCGGCGAGGCCCCTGCTCCCGGTGTCCCCCCAGGCGGTGGCCAGCCGTCGTGTGGCCTGCCTGGTCTTCCACAGCGCGGTGGAGATCACGGGGTCTCCCGTCGGGTGCGGACGCCGTCCTGGCGAGCTAAGCGGCTGCGCGCACCGGCGTCAACGGCCCCGGGCGTGGCGGGGGGCGGCGGGGGGACCGGTGGCTCCCCGCGGGCGCGGGCCGCTGTTGTCGGGGTGACCGGTGCAGGGGATCATGGTGCGCAACCGACCGTCCTCCCGGTTGGCACGCGACCGAGGAGCCGCCGTGACCACCGCTCTCGTCCTGGGGCTGATCTGGCTCGGGCTCACCGGTGTGCTCTGCATCGTGGTCGGCCGGGCCATCCGCGCTGCCGACCGCACGGACGACGTGGGCTCCCGGGCCGCGCGGCGGTCCCGCAGCCGGACCACCGGCGGGTCGGCCGGCGCGGTGCCCGCCGCGGACCCCGCGCCGTCCGTCGACGAGCTGGAGCACTGGTACCGCACGGGCTCGGCACCTGGCGACCGCCGCCGCGACCCCTCCGACGATGGTCCGGAGGACGCTCGCTGAACCGGCGTCGCCGCGCTCAGGCCGCCGGGCCCCGCACGGCCCGCCCGAGGGCCCGACCGAGGATGACCAGGTCCAGGCGCAGCGACCACTCCCGCACGTAACGGTCGACCGCCGAGCCCGGCGCGCCCGTGGACACCGGGTCGAGCGGACCCGGGTCGACCAGGCCGGGCCGCAGCGCCACCCGCGCGAGGGTCGTGGGCGTCCGCCGGCCGTCCGTCGGCGTGCTCGCGCGGGGACCCACCAGGGACATCTCGCCCCGCAGCACGTTGACCAGCTGGGGGAGCTCGTCCAGGCAGGCGACCCGCAGCAGCGCGCCGCACGGTCCGGTGACCGGGCCGCCCGGGCCGGTGGTGCGGAACCGCAGCTGGTGGAACGGCCGTCCCCACTGGCCCAGCCGCAGGTCGCGGCGGAGGACCGGACCGTCGTCGTGGCGCCACAGGGCCACGGCCAGCAGGGCCATCCACGGTGCGGCGAGCAGCAGCAGGACGGCGGCCACCGAGCGGTCCAGGACGGTCTTGGCGAGGGGGAGCGGTTGGGGCGAGTCGAGGCCGTGGGAGACGGTCAGGGACACGTGGTCCTCCCGGGGTGGGCGGGGTGCACGGGGTGCGGGGACGGCGGTGCGACCGCTGTCGTGCGCAGGGTGCGGACGGCTGGAGACCCGTCCGGCGGCGAGGTCGACCGGCTGTCCTGGACGGGCAGCCGCACGACGGGGTCCGGCGGTGGCTCGACGGCCACGACCGGCCGGGTGTGGCGGGGTCGCGTACGGCGGCCGCTCAGCCCGGCCGCGTGGCGGGGTCGTCCTCCCGGCCGGTCGCCCGGGTCTCCGCAGCGGCCAGCACCCGGACGTCCCGGGCGGTCCCGTCGGCGGCTCGGGCGCCGGCGGTCAGGACGGCGGAGAGGTCACCCGGGCGCACCCGCTCGCCCGACCCGGACGCCCCCGGGCTGCATCCGCCGGCGCCGGCGTTGGCCGGCGTCACCGGCGACGGCAGCGCGGGCGGAGGCGGTGGCGCCTCGGGTGCGCCGGGAGACGGCGTGGCGACCGGGGCCGGCGTGGCGACGGGGGCGGGGGCCGGCGGCGGGTCCGTGGTGCGCGGCTCGCCCGACGTGGCCGGACGCCGCCCGGTGCCGGCCCCCGCGCTGTCCGGCACGGTCGACGGGCGAGTGGGGTGACAGGCGAGGGCGGTGACGACCGGTCGTGGACCGGCGCGGTGCGGTGTCGCGCTCGCGGCGTCGCCGGTCGGCAGCGGACCGGCCGTTGGCCGGCCGATCGCCTGCGGGAGCGGCGTGCTGCCGGGCGTGGCCGCACGAGCGGCGTTGCCGCCGGCGGAGGGGGGGCCGGCGGGGAGGAGGCCGGCGGTGGGGGTGCCGGCGGTGGGGGTGCCCGCGGTCGTGCTCGGCTCCGGTGCGGTGTCGGTGTCGGTGTCCGTGTCCGTGTCCTCGGCGACCGGGGGCACGGCACCGGCAGCCGGGCACGAGCCGGCCGGCGACTCCCCGGTGGGCGACGCTGCAGCCGGGGCGGCGGCGTCCGCTGCGGCAGCCTGGAGTCCGCGGGTGGGGGCGGCCGGGCAGGACGCGCCGGGCGTCGGTGCAGCGGGGACCGGATCGCTCGGGAGTGGCGGGGTGGTGGCCCCGGTGCCGGTGGCCGCGGTCCCCGCGACGGGCGGCGTCGCCGGAGACGGCGACGGGGTCGGGGTCGGGGTCGGGGTCGAGGTCGGGGCCGGGGCCTGTACAGGGGCCGGGGCCGGGGCCTGGACCGGGCTGGGGGCCGGGGTCGGAGTGGGCAGCGGGGTCGGGGCCGGAGCGGGGGCTGGAGCGGGTGACGGAATGGGGGCTGGGGCTGGGGCTGGGGCCGGCGCCGGGGTGGGGGTCGGGGTCGGCACCGGCGTCGGTGTCGGTGTCGGGCCGACGGGCGCTGGGCCGGGTTCCGGGACCGGCTCGGGCTCGGCTGCGGGAGGGGGAGTGGGGGCGGGCTCCGGTGCCGGCTCGGGCGCGGACCCGGGCTCGACCGCGGGAGCGGGTTCGGGCTCGTCCTCGGGTGTGGTCTGCGGGACGGACTCGGGCATGGCCACGCCCTCGGTGGCGCGCGGCTCCTCGGCGTCCACCGGGACGGGCGACGGGGCGACGTCGGTGCCGGTGGCGGTGCCGCTCCCGCCGCGGGGCTCCGGGGTCGGCTCTCCACCGGGGGCCTCCGACCCGGACGGGTCGCCGCCGGGCGCGGGCGTGGGCGCCTCGCCGACGGACCCGTCGGGGACCTCGTCCACCGGGGGCGCCTGCTCCGGCGGGGGCGCGCCACCCGGCGCACCGGCGTCCGGCACGGGCGCGGGGGTGGACGACGCGGTGGCCGGCTCCGGGGGTGTCTGCGGCGCGTCCCCGGCGCGGGCGGGGGAGACCTGCAGGGCGAGCAGCAGCCAGGCGCCGACGGCCAGCGCGACCGCGGCCAGCAGCCGGGCGGGCACCCCCGGGGAGAGACCCCGGGCGGCGACCGCACCAGGTGCAGCGGCGCTCACCCCCCGGTTCGTCACCGTCCGCACGGTGGCCCTCACCGGCACGAGCGTCAAGACCCGGCCGCGCGGAGGATCCTGAGCGCGGCGTGTCCCGTCACGGGTCGTGACCGACCAGGACTGCTGTGCGCGCGGTCCGTCCCGGACCGCCGGCCACGCCGGGTGCTCGGCCCAGCTGCACGCCACTGCGCCCGGAGGTGTCGGGAGGGGACCCATGGGCGTCGAGGGTGGGCGACAGCCCGGCGACGGGGGCACCGCCGTCCACACCCGGTCGGTCCGTCCACAGATCGGCCGATGCCCTCCCGGCGGACGGCCCGAGCGGCTGCGCTGGGGGACGTGTCCGCTGTCTCCCGCACCTCCGTCCCTGGGGCGGCCGCCCCCACCTGTCCCCTCGTGGTCAGCACCGACCCGGTGCTGCTCGACGACCTGCTCCGGCTGCTCGCCGCCGCCGGCAGCACCGGTGAGCTCACCTCCGGCGGCGGTGCGCTGCGCCGGGCGCACCGCTCCGCGCCGCTGGTCCTGGTCGGCGCCGAGGTGGTGGGCAGTGCGCCGGTGCGGTCGCTGCCGCGCCGGCCCGGCCTGCTGGTCGTCGCCGTCGGCGACCCCCCGGCCGACGTGTGGCCGGCCGCGGTCGAGCTGGGGGCCGAGCGCGTCGTCGTCCTGCCCCGCGACGAGACCTGGCTGGTCGAGCGGGTGGCCGCGGTGGTGCGGGCGCCCACCACCCCGGGCTGGCTGGTCGTCGTCGGCGGCGCGTGCGGTGGCTCCGGGGCCAGCACGGTCGCCACCGCCCTCGCCCTGGCCGCCCGGACGGCGGGGGACCGCGACGTGCTGCTGGTCGACGGCGACGGGTGGGCGGGCGGGCTGGACCTGCTGCTGGGCGCCGAGCGGTCGCCGGGCCTGCGCTGGCCGGAGCTGGCCGGCACCAGCGGGCGGGTGTCCGGCCCGGCGCTGGCCGCCGCCCTGCCCGAGGCCGCCGGCGTGGCAGTGCTCTCGGCCTCCCGCGAGCACCCGCAGGAGGTGCCGCCCGAGGCGTTGCTGGCCGTCGCCGCCGGGGCCCGGGACAGCGGCTGCGGCGTGGTGGTCGACCTGCCGGCCCGCAGCGCCGCCGCCGAGCCGTTGCTGGCCGAGGCGGAGCTGGCGGTGCTCGTCGTCCCGGCCCGGCTGCGGGCCGTCGCGGCGGCGCGTGCCCTGCTGGAGGGCTCCCGGCCGTGGTCGTCCGCGCTGGTGGTCAGCCGGCCGGTGCCCGGCGGGCTGGACCGCGCCGACGTCGCGGCCCTGCTGGGCCGGCCGGTCTCCGCCGAACTCGCCGCCGACCGGTCCGCCTCGGCCCGCAGCGAACGCGGGGAGCCGCCCTCCGTCGCCGCCCGCTCGCCGCTGGGCGTGCTGAGCCGGCAGCTGCTGGCCCGGCTGGCCGGGCGCGCCGCGTGACCGGGGAGTCGGCGGCCCCGCTGGTCGAGCGGGTCCGCGCCCGGCTCGCCGCCTCCGCCGCAGCGCCCAGCGCGGCGGCGGTCGCAGCGCTGGTCCGCGAGGAGTCCGGCGGGCTGCTGGGCGACCGGGCGGTGCTCGACGCGGTGCGCGCCGCCACCGACGAGCTGGCCGGCGCGGGCGTCCTCGAGCCGCTGCTGCGACTGCCCGGGGTCACCGACGTGCTGGTCAACGGCCCGGACTCGGTGTGGCTGGACCGGGGGAGCGGGCTGGAACCCGCCGACGTGCGCTTCCCCGACGAGGGCGCGGTCCGCCGGCTCGCCGTCCGGCTGGCCGCCGCGGCCGGGCGCCGGCTGGACGACGCCTCGCCGTGGGTGGACGCCGGGTTGCCCGACGGCACGCGGCTGCACGCGGTCCTGCCACCGGTCTCCGGGTCGGGCACCTGCCTGTCGCTGCGGGTGCTGCGGCGGGCCGAGCTGTCCGTCGCCGACCTGGCCGCCCGCGGCGCGCTGCCGGGTGCCGCCGCGGACCTGCTGCACCGGGCGGTGCGGGCGCGGCTGGCGTTCCTGGTGACCGGCGGGACGGGCACGGGCAAGACCACGGTGCTGTCGGCGCTGCTCGGGCTGGCCGACCCCGCCGAGCGGCTGCTGCTGTGCGAGGACGCCCCCGAGCTCACGCCCCGCCACCCGCACGTCGTCCGGCTGCTCACCCGCCCGCCCAACGTCGAGGCCGCCGGTGCGGTGACGCTGCGCGACCTGGTCCGGCAGGCGCTGCGGATGCGCCCGGACCGGCTGGTGGTCGGGGAGGTGCGCGGCGCGGAGGTCGTCGACCTGCTGGCCGCGCTGAACACCGGCCACGACGGTGGCTGCGGCACCGTGCACGTCAACCGGCCCGCCGACCTGCCCGCCCGGCTCGAGGCGCTGGGCGGTGCCGCCGGGCTCGGGCGGGCGGCCGTGCACAGCCAGGTCGCGGCCGCGTTGTCGCTGGTGGTCCACCTGCAGCGGGGCGCGGCCGGCCGGCACGTCGCCGAGCTCGGCGTGGTGCGGCGCCGCGGCGAGCTGATCGAGGTCGCCGCCGGGTGGCGGGCCGACGGCGGCGACTGCCCGGCGCGCGACGACCTCGCGGCCCTGCTCGGGGCCCGGGCATGACCGCGGCGCTGCTGTGCCTGGGCGGCGCGCTGCTGCTGTGGCCGCCCGGTGCACGGGGTCGCCGCCTCGCCGCAGCGCCCGGTCGGCGCCTCGACCTGACCGGGCTGCCCACCGGGCGCGGCGGCGTCGTGCTCCCGGCGGTACTGGCGGCCGCCGTCGGGCTGGTGCTGTCGACCCCGGTGGTCGCCGGGCTGGCGGCCGCCTGTGCCGCGGCGGCCGGGCGAGCGGTGCAGCAGCGGGGCCGGACCGCCGCCGGGGAGCGCGGGACCCGGGCGCTGGTCGAGGCGCTCGGCGTCCTCGTCGCCGAGCTCCGTGCCGGCCGGCCGCTGGTCGACGCCACCGCCACCGCCGTCGACGGCTGCACCGACCCGGGCACCGCCGGCCGGCTGGGCCCGGTGTTGCGGCTCGGCGAGCCACCCCCGGGTGCGGACCCCGCGCTCGTCCGGATCGCCGCGGCGGTGCGGTTGAGCGCCCGCACCGGCTGCTCGCTGGCCGGGGTCGCCGCCGCGGTGGAGGACGACCTGCAGGCCCGGCTGCGCGCGGAGCAGGAGCTGCGCTCGGCGGTCGCCGGGCCGCGCGCCAGCGGGACGGTGCTGGCCGGCCTCCCGGTGCTCGGGCTGCTGATGGGCAGCGGGGTGGGCGCCGACCCGTGGCGGGTGCTGACCACCACGACGCCGGGCACGGTGCTGCTGGTGCTCGGCGTCCTGTTGGAGCTGGCCGGCATCGCGTGGACCGGCCGGCTGGTGCGGCGCGCGGTCACCGCGCCGTGAGCGCCTGGGCCGTCGTGCTGCTCGCCGCCGCGCTGCTGGCCTGGCCGTCGGCGGCGACGGCCAGGCGCGACCGGCTGCGTGCGCTGCTGCCCCCTCCCGCTGCCGACCGCCCGCGCCGGAGCCCGAGCGGGCCACCGGGTGCCCGGCGGCGCTGGGCCGAGGCCGTGGCCGCCGGGCTGGCCGCCTTCCTGCTGCTCGGCGGGGGGCTGCCGGCCGCGCTCCTGGCCGCCGGGGTGGTCGCCGGGGTGGACCGGCTGCTGCGGCGGTCGGGTGCGCCGCCCGACGACGGCGGGCAGCTCGCCCACGACCTGCCCGTGGCCTGCGACCTGCTGGCCGTGTGCCTGCAGGCGGGGACCCCGGTGGGCGCTGCGGTGGCCGCGGTCGCGGACTCGGTGCCCGGCCCGCTCGGCGAGCGCCTGGCCGGCGTCGGCGGGCTGTACCGGCTCGGGGCGTCCCCGCAGCGGGCCTGGGCCGGCGTGCCGACACCGGTCGACGCCCTGGCCCGCACGGTGGTGCGCGCGGGGGAGTCCGGGTCCTCGGTCGTCCCGGCGCTGCAGCGGCTGGCCGCCGACCTGCGCGGGTCCGCGCGCAGCCGCACCGAGGCCGCCGTCCACCGGGCCGGCGTCTGGGTGCTGGCACCGCTGGGGCTGTGCTTCCTGCCGGCGTTCCTCTGCCTGGGCGTCGTCCCGCTGGTGCTCGGCATCGCCACCGACGTCTTCTGACCGTGCTCGCCGCCGTCCACAACCGCGGGCTCCCTCCACAGTCGGCGCCGGCCCCTGGAGCGCCGGCCGTGGCCGCAGCAGGGTCGGGAGCGACGGACCGGCAGGCGGTCCGCGGGAGGTGGGGACATGGACCAGGACGAGCAGACCGGGACGACGTGGCGCACGGCGCTGGCGCGGCGGTGGGCGCAGGCGCGGGCCACCGACGAGGACGGCATGAGCACCGCGGAGTACGCGGTCGGGACGGTCGCGGCGTGCGCCTTCGCCGCGGTGCTGTACCAGGTGGTCACCGGCGGCTCGGTGGTCGCCGCGCTCGGCGACCTGGTCGAGACGGCGCTGGCCACGCTGTCCTGAGTCGACCTGTCGTCATGTCGACACGCCGCGACCCCGACCGCGAGGCCGGGATGGTCACCGCCGAGACCGCGGTCGTGCTGCCGGTGCTGCTCATGGTGCTGGCCGCCGCCGTGGCCGCGGTGGTCGTGGTCGGTGCCCAGTTGCGCTGCGTCGACGCCGCCCGGGAGGGGGCCCGGGCGGCGGCCCGCGGCGAGCCGGCCGGGGTGGTCGCCGGCGTCGCCGGCCGGGCTGCACCGGCCGGCGCGGTCACCGACGTGACGACGACGGAGGAAATCGTGCAGGTCACCGTCTCGGCCACGGTCTCCCCGCTCGGGCCGCTGCCCTGGCGCCTGGACGTCTCGGCCACCGCGACCGGTGTGCTCGAGCCGGCGGCCCGGCCATGAGCCCCGGGTCCGCGGCCGAGGACCGCGAGCGCGGATCGGCGACCGTCTGGACGGTCGCGCTGGCCGCGGTGCTCGCGCTGGTCGGGGCGGCCGCGGTGCTGGTCGGCGCCGCGGTCGTCGCCCGGCACCGGGCCACGTCGGCCGCCGACCTGGCCGCGCTGGCCGCCGCGGGCGCGGCCGTGCAGGGCGACCCGGGCGCCTGCGCGGTTGCCGGTGAGGTCGCCGCGGCCAACGCGGCGACGGTCGACTCGTGCACGGTCACCGCCGGCGCGGTGGTCGAGCTGTACGTCCACGTCCCGGTCCGGCTGGGCCCGCTCGGCGTGCTCGACGCGCGGGCCCGGGCGCGGGCCGGTCCGGCACCACCGGACGCCGGTCCGGTGCCGCCCGGCGCGGTGCCGGGAGGGTCAGAAGACGAGGTCCTCGGGGTCGGGCTGCGGCTCCGGCTCGGGGACGACGGTGTCGGCCGCACCGGGCTCGTCGTCGGCCGCCGGTGCGGTGGGGCCGGCGGTGCCGAAGAGCCCCGACCGCGGCGCCGGCGGCCGGGTCGTCGCCGCCTCCTCGGGCGTGAGCTCCGGGGCGCGGGCCAGCTCGTCGAGCACGACGTCCAGCACCCGGACCGCGCCGGCCTTGTCCAGCGGGTCGTTGCCGTTGCCGCACTTGGGCGACTGCACGCACGAGGGGCAGCCCGACTCGCACTCGCAGCTGGCGACCGTGGCCCGGGTGGCCTGCAGCCACTCGCGCAGGACCGCGTAACCGCGCTCGGCGAAGCCCGCGCCCCCGGGGTGGCCGTCGTAGACGACGATCGTCGCCGCGCCGGTGTCCGGGTGCAGGGCGGTCGAGATCCCGCCCAGGTCCCAGCGGTCGCAGGTGGCCAGCAGCGGCAGGATGCCGATCGAGGCGTGCTCGGCGGCGTGCAGGGAACCGGGCAGCGCCACGTCGTCCACGTCGGCGCGGGCCACGGCCCGGTCGTCGAGGGTCAGCCACACCGCACGGGTGCGCAGCTGGCGGGCGGGGAGGTCCAGGGGGAACTCCGCGAGCACCTCGCCGGTGCCCAGCCGCCGCCGCTGGTAGGCCACCACCTGGTTGGTCACGTCGACCACCCCCGTGTGCGCGGTGACCGCGCCCAGCAGGCGGGTCCGGTCGACGGCCACGATCGACAGGTCGACGGTGTCCCGGGCGACCGTCGTCCACTCCGGGCTCTCCGGGTGCACGACGGCGCAGGCGTCCTCGACGTCGAACTCGTCGACCACGTAGGTCTCGCCGCGGTGCACGTACAGCGCCCCGGTGTGCACGGTGGCGTGCGAGGCGTCGCCGTCCACGGTGCCCAGCAGCCGGCCGGTCGCGCCCTCGATGATCGACACCGGGGCCTCGCCGCTGCCCCGGATGTCGACGTCCGGGCGCCCCCGGCCGGCCCAGTACCAGCCGGTGGGCCGGGAGCGCAGCAGCCCCTCGGCCACCAGCTGCTCGACCTGGGCGGCGGCCACGTCGCCGCCGAAGTCGGCCAGGTCGGCCGGCGCCAGCGGCAGCTCGGCGGCCGCGCAGCACAGCTGCGGGCCGAGCACGTAGGGGTTGGCCGGGTCGGTCACCGTCGCCTCGACCGGCCGGCCGAACACCGCGCGGGGGTGGTGGGCCAGGTAGTGGTCCAGCGGGTCGTCGCGGGCGACGAAGACCACCAGCGACTCGGTCTGCGCGCGGCCGGCCCGCCCGGCCTGCTGCCACAGCGAGGCCAGCGTGCCGGGGTAGCCGGCCAGCACGACGGCGTCCAGCCCGGCGATGTCGATGCCGAGCTCGAGGGCGTTGGTGGTGGCCACGCCCAGCAGCACCCCGGTCGACAGCGAGCGCTCCAGCTCCCGCCGCTCCTCGGGCAGGTAGCCGCCGCGGTAGGAGTCGACCCGGGACACCAGGTCCGAGCGGCCGCGCGAGCGCAGCACGGCCCGGGCCTGCTCGGCGACCGACTCCGCGCCCCGGCGCGACCGCACGAAGGCCAGCGTGCGGGCGTTCTGCTCCACCAGGTCGGCCAGCAGCCCGGCGGCGTCAGCGGCGGCCGAGCGGCGCAGCGGCGCGCCGTGCTCACCGGTCTTCTCCGTCAGCGGCGGCTCCCACAGCGCGAAGGTCGCCCCCGGCCGCGGCGACCCGTCGTCGGTCACCGCCGTCACCGGGGCGCCCACCAGCCGGGTCGCCGCCGCGGCGGGCTCGGCCACGGTGGCCGAGGCCAGCACGAACACCGGTTCGGCACCGTAGCGCCGGCAGATCCGTCGCAGCCGGCGCAGCACGTGCCCGACGTGCGACCCGAAGACGCCGCGGTAGGCGTGGCACTCGTCGATGACGACGTAGGCCACCCGGCGCAGCGTGCTCGACCACTTCTGGTGCGCCGGCAGGATCCCGCGGTGCAGCATGTCCGGGTTCGTGACGATCCAGCGCGCGTGCCGCCGGACCCACTCCCGCTCCTCCTGCGGGGTGTCCCCGTCGTAGGCCGCCGGCCGCACCGACGGGTCGGCCAGCGCCGTCACCGAGGCCAGCTGGTCGCGGGCCAGCGCCTTGGTCGGGGCGAGGTAGAGCACGCAGGCCCGCGGGTCCTCGGCGAGCGCGGTCAGCGCGGGCAGCTGGTAGGCCAGCGACTTGCCCGACGACGTCCCGGTCGCGACCACCACGTGCTGGCCGGCGCGGGCCAGCTCGGCGGCGCCCACCTGGTGGCTGAAGGGAGCCAGCACGCCGCGCTCGGCCAGCTTCTCCCGCAGCGGCGCGGACACCCACGCCGGCCACTCCGCCGTCCGGCTCGGCCGCGCCGGCAGCCGGTGGACGTGGGTGACCGGGTCGTCGTCGGGGTCGGTGCCGGCGAGCAGGGCGTCCAGCAGCTCGGTGCCGCCGACGGCGGCCGGGGCCTGCTCCGCATCGGCGTCGGCGGCCGGCCGGGGAGGGCGCGTGGACGTCACCCCACCACTCTCACACCGCCGCGCAACCGCCGGCACGGCCGTCCTGGGCGGAGGCCCGCCCGCTGTCGACGAGATCACAGCCCGGCGCCGCCGACGACCTCCCGGGCGAGGGCTGTGGAGTGCGGTCCCGGGTGTGGACGACGGCGCCCGCGGCGTCCCCGGGCCTTCCTAGCGTCCTCGGCGTCGGCCCCCTCCAGGGGCCGCTGTCGCGCCGGGAGGCCCCGTGTCCCACCTGATCTCCGTCCAGCTCGACGCCCTGACGGCGCTGCTGGCGGAGCTGTCCGCGCTGGGCGTGGAGCTGCAGCGGGAGGGCGAGCTGTGCGCGGCCACCGGCCACTCGCTGGCCGCAGCGCTCGAGGGCCCGGTCGGGGCCGACGCCGCGGCGGCCGGTGCCGGCTGGACCGAGCTGGTCACGGCCCTGGCCGCCCGCACGCTGGCGGTCGCGGCGACGCTCGAGGCCGCGGTGGCCGCCTACCGCACGGCCGACGCGGGCCTCGCCGGGCAGCTCGACCCGGGGTGGGCCGGCCGGGTCCCGGTGCCCCGGTGACCGCCCCGCTGACCACCCCGCTGACCACCCTCGCCGACTGGGACCTCCCGCTGCTGCGCGGCTGTGTCGGCACGCTCGACCTGGTCGCCGAGCGGCTGCTGCCCTGGCGGTACCGGCTCGACGACCTCGGCCGCCGCCTCGGTGACGCCGAGTGCTGGTCCGGCCCGGCCGGGACGGCGGCCGCGGCGGCGCTCGTCGAGCTGTCCACGGTGGCCGGCGCGGTCACCGGCGCGGTCGCCGGCTCGCTGCACGACCTGCAGGGGCTGACCGGGGCCGCGGCCGAGGCGCAGGAACGCGCCGAACGGGCCCGCGCCCTGGCCGCCTCGGCCGGCATCGGCCTGGACGCGGCCGGCCACGCCGTCGGGGTCCCGCCCGCGCACGCGGCGATGTCCCCGGACCAGGCCGCCGACGTCGCAGCCGGTGCCCGGGCCGCCGGGTGGGCCGAGGCCGCCGCCGAGGACGCCCTCGCCGCCGCGGCCCGGGCGGGGGAGTGCGCGCGGGCGGCCGCCGGGCCGCTCGCGGTGCTGGGCGTGGTCGCCGCGCCGGTCTCCTTCGCCGACCTGGTGACCCGGCTGCCCGGGACGTCGGTCCCGCAGGTGCCGGCCGGCGGCGACCCGCAGGCGGTCGCGAGCTGGTGGACGTCGTTGTCGGCGGCCGCGCAGCAGGCGGTGATCGCCGCCCAGCCCGGCGCCGTCGGCGCGCTGGACGGGCTGCCCGGCTGGGCCCGGGACCAGGCGAACCGGCTCGGGTTGGCCACGGCGTCGCAGCACCTCCCGCCGGGGTCGCCCGGTGCCGCCACGGCCCGTGCCGTGCAGGCCCAGCTCGCCGAGGTCGAGGCGGCCGGCGCGGTGGCGCAGCTCCTGCAGTTCGACCCGGCCGGCGACCTCGTGGCGCTGGCCGTGGGCGACGTCGACACCGCGGCCGCCGTGGGCGTGCTCGTCCCCGGCATCGAGACCACGCCGGCCGACGACCTGCCCGGCCTGGTGGGCGACGCCCGGGACGTCGCGACCGTCGCGGCGGCCGCCGCACCCGGGCTGGCCGTGGCGACCGTGGCCTGGCTGGGCTACCGGACGCCGGGCTGGCGCACCGCGTGGTCACCGGGCGCGGCCGTCCGCGGCGGGCCGGCGCTGGACCGCGCGCTCGACGGGCTGGCCGCGGCCCGCACCGCGCCGCCGGCCGTCGTCCGGGCAGCGCCGCCGCGGACCACGGTGCTCGCCCACAGTTACGGCACCGTGGTGACCGGGCAGGCGGTCCGGGCGCCGGGCCGGCTGGCCGCCGACGCCGTCGTCCTGCTGGGCAGTCCGGGCGTGCCCGGTGGCGGGGCCGACGACCTGGAGGCGGCGGAGGTGTACGGCGCGTGGTCGCCGGCCGACCCCGTGTCGCTGCTCGACTGGTTCGGCGACACCCCGGCCGACCGGAGCTTCGGCGACGTCGACCTGCCCACGGACCCGACCCAGTGGCACACCCGCTACTACGACCGTGACCGCCCGACCCTGGCCGCGATCGGCGAGGTCGTCGCCGGCACCCGCCCGCCGGGATGAGGGCGGGAACAGCCGCCGCTGCCGTGCGTTGGACGGGCAGCGGCACGCCCGGTGGACGTCGCCGCCCGGGCTCTTCTACGGGCGGTGGCCTACCGTGGCCTCGCCGAACGGGTGCAGCTCGCACTGCCCCGTGTGCGCCCGGGTCCTCCCGGCGCCTGCACCAGCACCCCGACAGGAGCACCGTGCCGCCCACCAAGACCACGAAGTCCGCCGCCACCACCGGTACCGCCACGCCGCGCAAGCGCGCGGCCGCCGCCGGGGGCAAGCCCCTCGTCATCGTCGAGTCGCCGACCAAGGCGAACAAGATCGCGGGGTACCTGGGCAGCGACTACGTCGTCGAGGCCAGCGTCGGCCACATCCGCGACCTGCCGCGCAACGCCGCCGACGTGCCCGCCGCCCACAAGGGCGAGTCCTGGGCCCGCCTCGGCGTCGACGTCGACCACGGCTTCTCCCCGCTCTACGTGGTCAGCCCCGACCGCAAGCAGCAGGTCACCCGGCTCAAGCAGCTGGTGAAGGACGCCAGCGAGATCTACCTGGCCACCGATGAGGACCGCGAGGGCGAGGCCATCGCCTGGCACCTGATCGACACCCTCAAGCCGACCGTGCCGATCCGCCGGATGGTCTTCCACGAGATCACCCGCGAGGCGATCGCCCGCGCCGTGGCCAACCCGCGCGAGCTCGACACCGCGCTGGTCGACGCCCAGGAGACCCGCCGCATCCTCGACCGCCTCTACGGCTACGAGGTCAGCCCCGTGCTGTGGAAGAAGGTCCTGCCGAAGCTGTCGGCCGGCCGCGTGCAGTCGGTCGCGACCCGCATCGTCGTCGAGCGCGAGCGTGCCCGGATGCGCTTCACCGCCGCCGACTACTGGAGCCTCGACGGCCTGTTCGAGGTCGCCCAGCAGCGCGCCGGCGCCGACGCCGGGGAGCCGACGACGCTGCGCGCCCGGCTGGTCAGCGTCGACGACAGCCGGGTCGCCACCGGCAAGGACTTCGACGCCGACACCGGCACGGTCACCAGCGACGTCGTCCACCTCGACGAGGCCGGGGCCCGCGGCCTGGCCGCCCGGCTCGAGGGCCGCTCGGTCACCGTCAGCCGGGTCGACGAGCGCGACTACACGCGCAAGCCCTACGCGCCGTTCATCACCTCGAGCCTGCAGATGGAGGCCGGGCGCAAGTTCGGGTGGTCCTCGGCCCAGGTGATGCGCGTGGCCCAGCGGCTGTACGAGAACGGCCACATCACCTACATGCGCACCGACTCGACGAACCTGTCGAACGAGGCGATCACCGCCGCCCGCCGCCAGGCCGCCGAGCTCTACGGCGACGCCTATGTGCCGACCGAGCCGCGCCGCTACGACAAGAAGGCCAAGGGCGCCCAGGAGGCGCACGAGGCCATCCGCCCCGCCGGTGACTCCTTCCGCACGCCCGGGCAGCTGGCCGCCCAGCTGGCCCGCGACGAGTTCCGGCTCTACGAGCTGATCTGGCAGCGCACCATCGCCTCCCAGATGGCCAACGCCGTCGGCAAGACGCTGAGCATCCGGCTGGCCGGCAGCTCCAGCACCGGCGAGGCCGTGGAGTTCACCGCCTCCGGCCGCACCATCACCTTCCCCGGCTTCCTGCGGGCCTACGTCGAGGGCAAGGACGAGGACCACACCGACGACGCCGAGACCGACGACAGCGAGCGCCGGCTGCCCCGGGTCGAGCGCGGTCAGACCCTCGACACCCGCGAGCTGGACCCCAAGGGCCACACCACCAGCCCGCCGGCGCGCTACACCGAGCCGAGCCTCACCGCCCGGCTGCAGGAGCTGGAGATCGGCCGCCCGTCGACGTACGCGTCGATCATGCAGACCATCCAGGACCGCGGGTACGTGTGGAAGAAGGGCTCGGCGCTGGTGCCGACCTTCATCGCCTTCGCCGTGGTCAACCTGCTCGAGCAGCACTTCGCGGCGCTGGTCGACTACGACTTCACCGCCCTGCTGGAGCGCGAGCTCGACGAGATCGCGGCCGGGCAGCTGGCCCGGGTCGACTGGCTGACCGAGTTCTACTTCGGTGGCGCGGGCGGGCACGCCGGCGGCATCGGCGCCTCCGGTGGCCTGAAGTCCGTCGTCGGCCAGCGGTTGGAGGAGATCGACGCCCGCGGGGTGAACTCCATCCCGCTGCGCGCGGTCACGCCCAACGGCGAGCCCGTCGTCGTGCGGGTCGGGCGCTACGGCCCCTACCTGCAGGCCGGCGGCGAGGAGGGGGCGCGGATCAGCATCCCCGACGACATCGCCCCCGACGAGCTCACCAGCGAGAAGGTCACCGAGCTGCTCGACGCGCCCTCCAGCGACCGGGAGCTGGGCACCGACCCGGAGTCCGGGTTCCCGGTGGCGGTCAAGGCCGGGCGCTACGGCCCCTACGTCACCACCGTGCTGCCCGAGGGCAGCAAGGAGACCCCGCGCACCGCGAGCCTGTTCAAGACGATGACCCCGGAGACGGTCACCCTCGAGCAGGCCCTGCAGCTGCTGACCCTGCCGCGCACCATCGGCAAGGACGCCGACGGCGAGGAGATCCAGGCGCTCAACGGCCGGTACGGGCCCTACATCAAGAAGGGCACCGACTCCCGCTCGCTGGAGAGCGAGGAGCGGCTGTTCACCGTCACCCTCGACGAGGCGCTGGCGATCTTCGCCCAGCCCAAGCAGCGCGGCCGGGCCGCCGCGAAGGCCCCGCTCAAGGAGCTGGGCAACGACCCGGTCAGCGGCGGTGCGGTGACCGTGCGCGAGGGCCGGTTCGGCCCCTACGTCACCGACGGCGAGCACAACGCCAGCCTGCGCAAGGGCGACGAGATCGAGACGCTCACCCTGGAGCGGGCCGCCGAGCTGCTGGCCGACCGCCGCGAGCGGGCGCCGGTGAAGAAGAAGGCGGCCAAGAAGACCGTGGCGAAGAAGGCGCCGGCCAAGAAGGCCGTCGCCAAGAAGGCCGCGGCGGGGACCACGAAGAAGGCCCCGGCGAAGAAGAAGGCCACCGTCGCGACGGTGACCGAGCCGGTCGCCGCGAGCTGACCACCGTGGCCGGCTGGCAGGAACGACGCACCTCCTTCGGCGGGGTCGCGGCCGAGTACGCCGCGCTCCGCCCGGGCTACCCCGCCGAGGTGGTGCCGTTCCTGCTCGGCCCGGCACCCCTCCGGGTGCTGGACCTGGGCGCCGGCACGGGGCTGCTCACCGACCGGCTGCTCGAGGCCGGGCACGAGGTGGTCGCCGTCGACGTCTCCGCCGGCATGCTCGACCAGCTGCGCGCCAGGCTGCCCCAGGTGCGCGCCGAGCTCGGGGGAGCCGAGGCGGTCCCGCTGGCCGACGCCTCCGTCGACGCGGTCGTCGCCGGGCAGGCCGCCCACTGGTTCGACCCGGAGCCGGCGGCCGCCGAGCTGCGGCGGGTGCTGCGGCCCGGCGGCGTCGTCGGCCTGGTCTGGAACACCCGGGACGAGCGGGTGCCCTGGGTGCGCGCCCTGGGCGAGCTGATCGCCGACGAGGCGCGCGGGCACGAGGCCGACCAGGGCGTGGTCGCGGGGTTCGCCGACCTGCTGCCGGCCGACGTCGAGGTGTACGACGCCACCGTGGTCCAGTCGCTGACCCCCGAGCAGGTCGTGGGCGGCATCGGCACCCGCAGCTACGTCGCGGTCAAGGACGCCGCCGGCCGGGCGGAGTTCCTCGGCCGGGTCCGCGAGCTGCTGGCCACCCACCCCGACACCCGGGGCCGGGAGCGGATGGAGCTGCCCTACACGACCCGGGCGCACAGGCTCACCCTCCGGTGACCCCGCCGCTCACCGGCCCGCCCGCGGGCGCCACCCGTCCCCAGGACGAGCGCTGGACCCCGCCGCCGGGCTGGCGCGGGTACGAGCGCACGGCGGTCACCGGCTCCGGCCCCGGGCACTGGGCCGCGGCGTCGGCCGCGGTGCTCGAGTGGGGCGTCAAGACCCGCAGCGGGTTCGCCGTCGAGCCGGCCGCCGACGGCAGCCGCCGCGTCGTGGCGGGCACCGACCCGTGGCTGGTCGCCGCGGTCGGCCCGCTCAGGGTCCGTGAGCCGGTGCGCGTCGTCGCCGTCGTCACCGAGCCCGACCGGTGCGGCTTCGCCTACGGCACGCTGCCCGGGCACCTGGTGGCCGGGGAGGAGGCGTTCGTCGTCTCCCGCGCGCCCGACGGCACCGTGTCGCTGACCCTCCGCTCGCTCACCCGGTCCTCCCCGGGGGTGTGGCGGCTGGCTTTCCCGGCGCTGCTGGTCGCCCAGCGCTGGTACCGCCGTCGGTACCTGCGCGCGCTCCGCGGCCTCTGAGCGTCAGTCCGGCCGGTGCCCGACGGCGAAGACCCGCCGGAAGGGCAGCACCGTCGTCCCGTCGGGGCGCACCGGGTAGGCCGCCCGCAGGGCGTCGGCGTACTCGGTGGTGAACTCGTCGGCGTCCCCGGGCGAGAGCCGGGCCAGCACCGGGCGGAGCACGGTGCCCGACACCCAGCGCAGCACCGGGTCGCTGCCGCGGAGCACGTGCAGGTAGGTGGTCTCCCAGGAGTCCGCGACCAGCCCGGCGCCGGTGAGGACGTCGAGGTAGCCGACGGGGTCCAGGACGGCGTCCGCGGCCAGCGCGACGTCCTCGCCGGGGGCCAGCCGCGCAGCCCACCGCGGTGCCCTGACCAGCCCGGCCAGCAGCGCGTGGGTGGGCGCGGTCTGGTTGCCGGGCACCTGCACCGCCAGCCAGCCGCCCGGGGCGAGGTCACCGGCCCAGCGGGTGAGCAGCCCGGCGTGCCCGGGGAGCCAGTGCAGCACCGCGTTGCTGACCAGCACGTCGACCGGGCCGGCCGGCCGCCAGTCGCGCACGTCGCCGGCGGAGAAGTCCAGCCGGCCGGGCACCGCCAGCGCGGCCGCCGCGGCCAGCATGGACGGGGAGCTGTCCACACCGCTCACCTGCGCACCGGGCCAGCGCTGGGCCAGCGTGGCGGTCGCCGAGCCGTCGCCGCAGCCCAGGTCGACCACCACATCGGGGGCCGACGCGCCGACCCGGGCCAGCAGGTCGCCGAACGGCCGGGCCCGCTCGTCGGCGAAGCGCAGGTAGGTGGTCGGGTCCCAGCCCGCGGCGCTGTCCACCGCGGCAGGTTAACGGCCCGCGGCCGGGTGGAACGCCCGGTGAACGCGCCCCGGCCCGCGACGAGACGGGTCCGTCCTGTCGGACCCGGCCGGTACGGTGGCCGGGTCCGGTCGAGACCCGGCCGGGCACAGCGCGCCCCTGCGCCACCCACACCCCGGGGGGTCCCGATCAGCTCCGACCAGGCTGACGGCCCGTCCGCCGCCGGCCCCGCACCCGGTGGCGCCATGCCCGGCGCCGGCTCCGGCGGGGTCGCCGGCCCGGCTTCGGCCCCCCGGCCCTCCTCGTCCGGCGCCGTCCCCACCGACGGGCTGCCTCCGGCCGGCACGCCCACCCCCGACGGCGCGGGCGTCCCGCTGGCCGAGCTGCTCGACGGCAACTCGTCCCCGGCGGACCGCTCCGGCGCGACACCTCCCGACGCCGCCGACCAGGGGCACGGTGCGGTCGCCGTCGGTCTGGCGGCCAAGGTCCGGGCGGTGCTGCGGGTGCGCGACTTCCGCCGGCTCTGGCTGTCGATGACGCTGTCGAGCTTCGGCGACTGGCTCGGCCTGCTGGCGATCACCGCGACCGCGACCTCGCTGGTCGAGGGGTTCGCCGCGGCCAACTTCGCCCTGGGCGGCGTGCTGCTGTTCCGGCTGCTGCCGGCGATCGTGCTCGGGCCGCTGGCCGGGGCCTTCGCCGACCGGTTCGACCGCCGCCGCACGATGGTGGTCTCCGACGTCCTGCGGTTCGGGCTGTTCGCCTCCATCCCGATCGTCGACGACCTGGTGTGGCTGTTCATCGCCCAGTTCCTCATCGAGGCGATCAGCCTGTTCTGGATCCCGGCCAAGGAGGCCGCCGTCCCGAACATGCTCCGCAAGGACCAGCTGGAGCCGGCCAACCAGCTGTCGCTGGTCACCACCTACGGGCTCACCCCGGTCGTGGCCGCGGCCGTGTTCGCGCTGCTGGCCTCCCTGGGGGGCGGGCTCAGCGACGTCCTGCCCGGCGTCGACGAGGTCGACCTGGCGCTCTACCTCAACGCGCTGACCTTCCTGGTCGCGGCCGTGGTCATCTGGAACCTGCCCTCGATCAGCGGCCGCCGCGCCGCCGGGGTGCAGGTGACCGGCGACAGCTTCCTCGGGTCGCTGCGCGAGGGCTTCTCCTTCGCCGGGCACACCCCGCTGGTGCGCGGGCTGGTCGTGGGCATCACCGGTGCGTTCATCGCCGCCGGGGTGGTCATCGCCACCGGCCAGGCCTTCGTCGCGGCCCTCGGCGGCGGGCAGGCCGCCTACGGCGTCCTGTTCGGGGCGGTCTTCGTCGGCCTGGGGCTGGGCATCGCGCTGGGCCCCAGCGTGGCCCGCGACCTGTCCCGGGAGCGGCTCTTCGGCATCGCCATCGTCGGCGCCGGGGTCTCCCTGTTCCTGCTGGGCACCGCGGTCGCGCTGTGGATCGCGCTGCTGCTGGTCGTGCTCACCGGCTTCTTCGCCGGCGTGGCCTACCTGTCCGGCTTCACCTTGCTGGGCACCGAGGTCGACGACGCCATCCGCGGCCGCACGTTCGCCCTCGTCCAGTCGCTGGTCCGGGCGGCGCTGATCGTCTCCCTGGGGCTGGCGCCCATCTGCGTCGCGCTGATCGGTCAGCACCGGTTCGACCTGGGCGTGGTCACCGTCCCGGTGACGGGGGAGCGGGTCATGTTGCTGGTGGCCGCGCTGCTCGCGGTCGTGGTCGGCCTCGTGGCCTACCGGCAGATGGACGACGGCAGGCCGGTGCCGCTGGTCGCCGACGTGGTGACCGCCCTGCGCCGCGACACCACCGCCCGCCGCCGCCTCGCCGGTGGCGGCGTGTTCATCGCCTTCGAGGGCGGGGAGGGCGCGGGCAAGTCCACCCAGGTCCGCCGGCTGCAGGAGTGGCTCACCGAGGAGGGGCTGGTCGCCCGCACGACCCGCGAGCCGGGCGGGACGGCGCTGGGCGGGAAGGTGCGCGCGATCCTGCTCGACCCGGCCAGCACCGGGTTGTCCCCGCGGGCCGAGGCGCTGATGTACGCCGCCGACCGCGCCCAGCACGTGCACGAGGTGCTGCGCCCGGCCCTCGACGCCGGCGAGGTGGTCATCACCGACCGGTTCGTCGACAGCTCGCTGGCCTACCAGGGCGCCGGTCGCACGATCCCGATGGACGACGTCCGGTCGATCTCCCGCTGGGCCACCCAGGACCTGCGGCCCGACCTCACCGTGCTGCTCGACCTGCCGCCCGAGGTCGGGCTGGCCCGGGCCCGCGGGCGCGCCGCCATGGACCGGCTCGAGTCGGAGTCGATCGACTTCCACCAGCGGGTGCGCCGCACCTTCCACGCCCTGGCCGAGGCCGAGCCCGACCGCTACCTGGTGCTCGACGCCGGGCAGACGCCCGAGGAGCTCGCGGCCGCCATCCGGGTGCGGGTCAGCACCCTGCTCGAGGGGCTGCCGCTGCAGCAGCTGCCCCCCGACGCCCAGCTGCCGCGCAGCCGCCGGCACGCCGACCACGTCGTCCAGACCGGGACGACGCCGCAGCTGCACCCCTGAGGGACGATGGGCGCGTGACTGCGACTGGGGTGTGGGCCGACGTGGTCGGCCAGCCGGCGGTGGTCGCCGAGCTGCAGGCCGCGGTGGCCTCGCCGGCGGCGATGACCCACGCCTGGCTGTTCACCGGGCCGCCCGGCTCGGGCCGGTCGGTGGCCGCGCGGGCGTTCGCCGCGGCCCTGCAGTGCCCGAACGGGGGTGACGGCACCTGCCACGAGTGCCGCACGGTGCTCGCCGGCAGCCACGCCGACGTGCACCGGATCGTCCCCGAGGGCCTGTCGATCAGCGCCGCCGAGGTGCGGGCCATCGTCGGCACCGCGGCCCGGGCCCCCTCCCGCGGCCGCTGGCAGATCGTGCTCGTCGAGGACGCCGACCGGATGACCGAGGCGGCGTCCAACGCGGTGCTCAAGACCCTGGAGGAGCCGCCGGCGCGCGCGGTGATCCTGCTGTGCGCGCCCTCGCTGCACCCCGACGACGTCTCGGTCACCATCCGGTCGCGCTGCCGGGTCGTGCCGCTGCGCACCCCGACGATCGAGGCGGTCACCGAGGTGCTGGTCCGCCGCGACGGCATCGATCCGGCGCTGGCCTCGTGGGCAGCGGCCGCTGCTGCCGGGCACGTCGGCCGGGCCCGGCACCTGGCCCGGGACGAGTCGGCCCGGCTGGCCCGCAAGGCGGTGCTGGACATCCCGCTGTCGCTGGTCTCGCTGGCCGCCTGCCTCAACGCCGCCGACGACCTGGTGGGCACGGCGAAGGAGGAGACCGACAAGGCCGTGGCCGAGGTCGACGTCCCCGAGACCGAGGCGGTCAAGGCGAGCCTGGGCATGGGCGCCCGGGGCCCGGGGGTGGCTGCGGCCAGCCGCGGCGCCGGGCAGCTCAAGGAGCTGGAGAAGCGGCAGAAGTCCCGCGCCACCCGGATCGGCCGCGACTCCCTGGACCGGGCGCTGGTCGACCTGGCGGCGATGTACCGCGACGCGCTGGTCGTCAGCTCGGCGACCGCAGCCTCGGCGGAGCTGACCGTGCCGCTGGCCCACCCCGACCGGCGGGCCGACGCCGTGGAGCTCGCCCGCCGGATCGGTGCCGAGGGTGCGCTGCGCCGGATCGACGCGGTCCTGGCCGCCCGCACCGCCCTGGAGCAGAACGTGAAGCCGCAGATCGCGGTCGAGGCGCTCACCGTGGCGCTGCGGCTGCCCGCCTGAGGCGCGCCCGGTCCGGCGGGGGCGTCGCAGCCCGGCCGGGGCGGTGCCGTAAGCTCACCCGCGCAGTCCGCCGCCTTAGCTCAGTCGGTAGAGCGTCTCACTCGTAATGAGAAGGTCGTCGGTTCGATTCCGACAGGCGGCTCTCACCTCAGCGGTCTCGCCCTCAGGGGCGGGGCCGCTGTGTCGTTCCCGCTGGGTCAGCGGGTCCCCGCTCCGTAGCGCAGGCCGTCGACGAGCAGCGAGACCATCCGGTGGGCCCGTTCGGCGCCCTCGGTCCCGGGCGGGGAGACGCTCAGGTTCGCCACCGCCCCCAGCAGGTCGATGGGGTCCACCCCGGTCCGGACGGCGCCGGCGGCGGCCGCGGCGTCCAGCAGCGTGGACAGTGCCGGGCCGGCGCTGTCCTCGAAGTAGGCCCGCAGCCCGTCGAACGCAGGATCGCCGGAGTGCAGGGCCGCGGCCAGGCCGCGCTTGGTGGCCACGAACTCGGTGTACCGCTGCAGCCAGAGCTCCAGGGCCTCGCCGGGGTCGTGGGCCGCCGCCAGCCGGGGCGCCTCGGCCACGCAGGCGTCGACCTCGCGGCGGAAGACCGCGGCCACCAGGTCCGAGCGCAGCGGGAAGTGCCGGTAGAGCGTCGCCGTCCCCACGCCCGCCCGGGCGGCGATGGCCCGGACGTTCACGTCCACGCCCGAGGCGGCGAACTCCTGCTTCGCCGCCTCGACGAGGGCGTCGATGTTCCGTTGCGCGTCGACGCGGGGCACGGGGGACCTCCTGGCAAAACGGGACACTGTCCCGTATGTTGGGCGACGTACCGGGACAACGTCCCACTTCATCGTCACTGTACGGCACGTGACGGTCCCCAGGAGGTCTCATGCAGTACCGCACCCTCGGCCGCACCGGGATCCAGGTCAGCCCCTACGCCCTCGGCGCCATGATGTTCGGGGCGATGGGCAACCCCGACCACGACGAGGCGACCCGGATGGTCCACCGGGCCCTCGACGCCGGGATCAACCTCGTCGACACCGCCGACATGTACTCCCACGGGGAGTCGGAGGAGATCGTCGGCAGAGCACTCCAGGGCCGTCGCGACGACGTCGTCCTGGCCACCAAGTTCCACCTGCCGATGGGGGAGGACCCCAACCGGCGCGGCAACTCCCGCCGCTGGATCATGACCGCGGTCGAGGACTCGCTGCGCCGGCTGCAGACCGACCACATCGACCTCTACCAGGTGCACCGGCCCGATCCGGCGACGGACGTGGAGGAGACGCTCTCGGCGCTGACCGACCTGGTGCGCAGCGGCAAGGTGCGCGCGATCGGCACCTCGTCCTTCCCCGCCTCGGACATGGTCGAGGCGCAGTGGGTGTCCGAGCGCCGCGGCCTGGAGCGGTTCCGTGCCGAGCAGCCCACCTACTCGATCCTGACCCGGGGCATCGAGCGCGAGGTCCTGCCCGTCGCCCAGCGGTACGGGATGGGGACCATCGTCTACAGCCCGCTCGCCCAGGGGATGCTCACCGGACGTGTGCGCCGGGGGCAGGAGACCGACCTGCGGCGCGCGGCCCGTTTCCGCCACCTCAGCGACGAGCGGCGCATCGACGCGGTCGAGCGGCTCGTCCCGGTCGCTGACGAGGCCGGCGTCCCGCTCACCCACCTGGCGATGGCGTTCGCGATCGCGCACCCGGGCGTCACATCGGCACTGATCGGCCCGCGCACGACGGCCCAGCTCGAGGACCTGCTCGCCGGGGTCGACGTCGTCCTGGCCGACGACGTGCTGGACGCGATCGACGCGGTCGTGCCCCCGGGCACCGACGTGGGCCGGCTGGACATGGCCTACGACCCGCCGGCGGTCCAGCAGGTCGCCCTGCGCCGCCGGCCGGTCGGAGAGCGCGCCGCCGCCTGATCGGCGGCGGAGACGCGGAACGGCGGCGCACCCCGGCCGGGGTGCGCCGCCGTCTGGTCGGTGCGCGTTCGGCGGCAGGGGCCGCCGGGAGGTCAGTGGCCGGCTTCGAGTGCGCGCTTGCGGGAAGCCTCGATCTCGGCCTCGGCCTCGGCGCGGCCGACCCACTCGGCACCCTCGACGGACTTGCCCGGCTCGAGGTCCTTGTAGGTCTCGAAGAAGTGCTGGATCTCCAGACGGTCGAACTCCGACACGTCGGTGATGTCCTGCAGGTGCGCCACCCGCGGGTCGGTCGCCGGGACGGTGAGGACCTTGTCGTCGCCACCCGCCTCGTCGGTCATCCGGAACATCCCGATGGCCCGGCAGGTGATGAGGCACCCCGGGAAGGTCGGCTCCTCGAGGATGACGAGCGCGTCCAGGGGGTCACCGTCCATCCCGAGCGTCTCCTCGATGTACCCGTAGTCCGCGGGGTACCGGGTCGAGGTGAACAGCATCCGGTCGAGCCGGATGCGTCCGGTGGCGTGGTCCAGCTCGTACTTGTTCCGCTGGCCCTTGGGGATCTCTACCGTCACGTCGAACTGCACGCCGATAGTGTGACCTACGACGGGCCGCTGTGTGGGCGGAGGTCACTCCGGGGGGTGGAGAACATCTCGTCAGGTCCGCACGACGAACCTGCGGAGGTCCCCCAGGTGGGTGGCGGTGGGACCGTTCCCGAGCCCGTCGTGACGACGCCGGACGCGGTGACCGCACCCGTCGCACCGCCCGCGGACGGCGTCCCGGACGTCGACGAGGACCCTGACGGGGACGTCGACGCGACGGACGTCGACGCGCCCACCGGGACGTCGCCGGCCGCGGGGGCCACGCCCGCCGATGGCACGCCCGTCGGTGTCACGCCGGAGCCGGGCGTGGCCGAGGTGGCGGCGGTCGAGCCCGTCGACGCCGGTGCGCCCGTCGTCGAGACGCCCGCCCTCGAGACGTCAGCCCTCGAGACGCCCGAGGACACGCCCCGGGACGACGTGTCCGTCGAGGACCTGCCCGACGTCGGGGTCGTGCCGGCCGAGACCGTCGGCGCTGCCGAGGGCGGCGCCGACGTGGCCGGCGGGGACGACGTGCCGGCCGTGCCGGAGGCGGTCGGGGAGTCCCGCCGCGACGGAGGCGAGCTGCCGGTGGGGTCCCCGACGGCTGAGCACCCTGCCGTCGCGGCACCGGTCGACGAGGGCGGTCCCGCGGAACCACGTCCGTCCGGGCCCGGCGCCGCCGAGCTGTCGTCGGCAGCGCCGGCCCCCGACGAGGGGTCCGGCGCGACCGGCCTGGACGCGGTGACCCCGGTCGCGACCGAGGTCGCGCTGCCCGACCCCGCGCTGCCCGACCCCGCGCTGCCCGACCCCGCGCTGCCCGACCCCGCGCTGCCCGACCCCGCGCTGCCCGACCCCGCGCTGCCCGACCCCGCGCTGCCCGACCCCGCGCTGCCCGACCCCGC